>JASJPM010000007.1:513914-547403 GCA_031426695.1 Caulobacter sp. | reverse complement strand
CAGAGGGGTCAATCTTGGACGCCGATCGGGGGTCACTTTTGCGCGCCGTTTGACATCGCTCGCGGCCTCGCGGAATCCGGCGCTGCGGTCATTCTCGTGCATCACGATACCAAGGCCGAAGGCGCCACGCCGCGCGGGCACAGTCTCCTCAACGGCGCCTTGGACTTCGCCTTGCACGTGAAGAAAGACGAGTTCGGAGCGGTTCGGGCGACGCTGACGAAGAACCGCAATGGCACCTGCGATCGGGCTATCGCCTTCCGTATCTCAACTGTGGCGCTTGGCGTCGACGAGGACGGCGACGACATCACGGCGGCGCTTGTCGACGAGTTGAGCGGCGCAGAAATCCCTCGCGCCCCAAGGTTGCCGGCCGCGGCGAAGGCTGCCCTGGACGTCCTGAAGCGCCTTATGGCGGACAGACCCGGACATTCGCCGGACATGTCCGGTTTTGTCCGGGTGTCCGAGTCGGACTGGCGTCAGGCGTGCGTCTCAGGTCGGCAGGTCTCAGCGTCAGACAACGCGGAGAGTAGGACCAAGGCGTTCGCGCGAGCCTACCAATCCCTTGTCAGAGAAGGGGTTGTGCATACCGACGTGAGCGGGTTGTGCGGTCTATCGAGCGATCTTTCCGACCTGTTCGAGGAGTTGCCGTGATGCACGCTCCCTCTACCGGACAAGCCGGACAGACACGGACATTCGCCGGACATGTCCGGGCCGGATACCGGACAGACACGGACACACCCCTTAAGGGGTGTCCTGTCCTGTCCGGCGGGGTCGCGGGTCCTTCCCTGCACCCCTCGATCGGGGGGCCGCTGAGCGCGGCATTTCAAGCAATGCAAAAATTTTCGACGATTGGTTCCGCCAATGACTGTCGATGAAATCGACGATCTGCTGACGTCCGCACCCGTGGGGCCGACCAAGCCCGCGACGGTGATCAGCGAAGGCGACTTGGCGACCCTCCTGGACCTGACCCCGCGCCGGGTGCGCGAGCTTCGGCAGGAAGGCGTGATTCCGGGCGCTGGACGGGCGCGGTACGTCCGCGACGAGGCGGTGCGCGCCTACGTCCAATGGCTGCGCTCCCTGGTCACTGGCAAGGCTCCGAATCTGGATGCGGAGATCAAGGCGGAGAAACTCCGTACGGAACGCGAGCGCGCCGACAAGCTGGCTGCGCAGAATGCTGCAGCCCGCCGCGAACTAGTGCCGGCGGCCGAAGTGGAAGGGGCGTGGTCGCTCATCCTTCGCCGCGTCCGCGCTGAAATGTTGGCGGTCCCCTCGCGGCTGGGGACTCGTCTCCCGCACCTGTCGCCGCGAGACCTTTCCGAAATCGATCTCGAAATCCGGGATGCATTGGGGGAGGCGGCCGATGGAGGCTGACCTATCCCCGACCATGGCAGAGGTAGCTCGCCGCTCCCTGGCGACGCTCCGCCCTCCGCCTCGTCTGAAGTTGAGCGATTGGATTGAGCGCGAGATGCGGCTTCCGGAGGGGGTGTCCTCCCTCCCCGGGCGCGTCCGTTTGTGGCCCCATCAGCGCGAGATCGCCGACGCGATCACGGATCCAGAGCTTGAACGCGTGAGCATCGTGAAGCCGGTTCGCGTCGGCTTCACGACTCTGCTTTCCGGCGCCATCGCGTCATTCGTCGCCAATGAGCCGTCGCCGATCCTGGCGCTTCTCCCGACTGAAGCCGACTGCCGCGATTATATGGTCAGCGACCTCGAGCCGATCTTCGAGGCTATGCCCGACGTCGGCGCGCTGCTGTCTGGGGACCTAGATGAAGGCGGCCGCAACACGCTTTTGTCGCGCCGCTTCCCGGGCGGGTCTCTGAAGGTCGTCGCCGCCAAGTCGCCGCGGAACCTCCGCCGGCACAACGTCCGAGTCCTTCTCTGTGACGAAGTCGACGCCATGGAACCGACGGCGGAAGGCTCGCCCCTGGCGTTGGCGGAGCGCCGAACCCTGAGTTTCGCAAATCGAAAAATCATCGTCGGCTCGACTCCGACGATCGAGGAGACATCGAACGTGCTTCGCGCTTATGCGCGATCGGACCAGCGCGTTTTCGAAGTCCCTTGCCCGTCCTGCGGTGCCTTCACTGAAATCATGTGGGGCATGATCGAATGGGAACCCGATCGGCCCGAAACGGCGGCCTTCCGCTGCCCGCACTGTCGCGAACTCGTTTCGGAGCGCCACAAGGCCGAAATGGTCGCCGCCGGCCAATGGCGAGCAACGGCGCCGGACGTGAAGGGGCACGCGGGTTTTCGGACCAACGCACTAATTTCGTCCCTGCCGAATGCGGCTTGGGGCAAGCTCGCGGCCGAGTTTCTCGCGGTTAAGGACCACCCGGACCAGCTTCAGACCTTCGTCAACACGATCCTGGGGCAGGGGTGGCGTGAGTCCGCCGACGCGCTGGATGAGGCGGCGTTAGCGGCGAAGGCGGAGCCGTTCGGGCTCGACGCCATTCCGCCGGAACTGCTGTTCGTCACGGTCGGGGTCGACGTTCAGGACGATCGCCTAGAGCTCGTCTTCGTCGGTCACGACCGGGAGGGGAAGGCGTGGATTCTGTCGCAAAACGTGGTCTGGGGATCGCCGACGGATGACACCACCTGGCGCGAGCTCGACGAAGCGTTGAAGACGACTTGGCCCCATCCGAACGGCGGGACGCTGCGCGTTGATGCGGCGATCATCGACTCGGGCGACGGCGGCGTGACGCAACAGGTCTATGACTTCGCCCGACCGCGCCTTGGTCGACGGATCTTCGCGGGGAAGGGGGTTGCCGGGTTCGGGCGACCGCCGGCCGAGCGGTCCAAGGCGAAGAATGTGACGCTCATCCTTGTCGGCGTCGACGGGCTGAAGGCGTCGCTCATGAACCGCCTGCAGCGCGGCGAGACCATCCGATTCAGCGATCGTCTGCCACCGCGGTTCTATGAGGAACTGACGTCAGAGCGCCGCGTCGTCAGATACGTCCGCGGCATGCCGGTTCGGCGGTTCGAACGGATCCCGGGGCGCGTGGCTGAAGGGCTGGACGGGACCGTTTACGCATTGGCCGCGCGGGCGCTTGTCGGCGTGATGCCGGAAAGGCGAGCGGAGGAGCTTTCGACCCCTGCCGCTGTCGCCAAGCCGAGTCTCGTGGTTAGGTCCCGATGGGCTGGGGGATTTCGATATGACTAGCGGTCCGATCATCTACCCGAACGAGCACTACCGCGACCTATTCGCGGACGTGGGAATGTGCGCGATTGAGTTCCAGAAAATCGAGGACTCACTGCCGCATCTGTTCGCTTGCTTGATTGAGCCCGAAGCCGCGGCGTTCCGGGTTTTCAGGAAAGTCATCAAACAACTGTCAGCCAAGATCGACGCCATTCAGGAAGCCATTCCACCGTCGGAAACAGAGTTGGCGATCGAGTTTAGGGCGCTTGGCAAACGAATAGTTGCGGCGGCCGATGAGCGGGCCGAGCTCGCTCACGGCATGATCAAGATCGATGCGCAGTCAGTTAGCGTCGTGACCGGGGCAGATGGGTCGGTGTCGGTTGTGACGACCAAACACAACCCACCCCGCCCGCAAATCGCGAAGATTAAGCGAAACGGCAAAGTCTCAGTTTGGGATCGGGAACGACTGGCGGCATTCTATCTGCAGCTTGTGTTTCTCGATCGAGATTTGACAGAGTTTCTCGTGCGTTTGATGGAGCGGCGGCGCAGGCCTGCGAGCCACCCTCCCAAATAGGCTTCTCTAGCGTGCCTAAAGACACGCCTCCGCTGTAACGCGCTGCGCCCTTTCGGTTGCTTCGGCCAGGGGAGCCACGCCGTCTGCCGAGACCAGGCATTGGCCAACGTCCGTCTCGTAACCCCAGCGCCACCCATTCGGACTTTTCCAAACAGCCGGGCGAGCACGGGAATCCGGCTGGCCAATCTCCTCGCCGCGCCAATGCGGCGGGAGGACAAGTTCGGTCGGGACAACAACGGCGGTTTCAGCAAAATCAGTATTCATCGCGAAATCTCCTTCTCTCTGCGATGAGACAAGTAAATCACGAGTCGAAACGCGAGTCTCTGCGTCAGTGTGTTGAAATTATCCAATTCTAAATTGGAATGCTGTTGAAGATTGCAATTAGCTTCTGCGCATCTTCTTTAGTCACGCATTCAATACGTCGCCAGTCTCGCGCAGTCGGTTTGATTTTGAGCACCCGAATCCCTAGCCGCTTCATGTCGCGTCGGCGGATTTCAGGAAAACGCCCAATCGGCCCGTACAACAGCGGCTTGAGTTCGACGTGATCTGAAAACTTGCGCCTGGGCATGGGGTCTCTCGCAGCGGGGGCGCTTGGGGCGGCCACCCCCGTGGACCGCCCCAAGCATGCCGGCGAGGGGACACCACGCCGGCCGGCCGATCTGGTCGCGGGGGGAGGAGCGTCCCCCGCAATTACCTCAACCAAGCGCCTTGTAGCGCATCTCTGACGATTTGACAAGTGACTGATAGGTTGGTAGGTATCGTCGCGAATGGGAGAGATACGATGACCCTCACCTTGGTCGACATCGCAAACGAACTGGTCGCGCACGACGCGAACCGAGACCCAACGCTGACGCTCCGCCAAGTGCGCAACATGGCGACGCGCGGCCTTCTCACGCAAGGTCGGACAATCGATCGCCGCGGGACTCAGGGTTTTCCGATTGAGGCCCTGTACGAGGCGCGAATCTTCTCAGAGGTCTCCGATCTGATCACGGAAGGTGAGCCGCTGCGGGAAATCTCTCGGGCGCTCAACAGCCCCCCTGACGAGCTTCAGACGCTGTTCGGAAGGCACATGCCCGACAGGCTCCGAGTGGAGGAGTCGGGTGCGAATCTCCGATCGGCGCTGACTGAAGCGATTGAGGGTGCGTCTCTCGGGGAGCGTTGGATTCTCGCTCTACGTCGTCGGCACCTGAACGCGCATTCCCTCTGGATCAAGGAATGGGCGGCCGTCGTGCTCCCGCTTGCGGCTCATCTAGAGGACCTGAAGGGCGACGATACCGCGTTTCTCGGCCCGCAATTCTTGACTGTCACTCTGGACCTGTCGGCGCTCTTTCAAGGGCTGCCCCCTCTGAAGGCCGACTAGCCATGCGCTGGCCGTCGCTTTTCCGTTCCGCAAAGCCGACCCCTCGCGCCCAAACGCGAGCGTTCGATGCTGCCGCCGGGGGCCGTCGCTGGCCGTCGGCGCGTGAGTACTTCGGCCGGCACGTTGCGGAAACGACGGCTGCGGCGCCGGTCATCCGGGCGCGCGCTCGCCACGTCACCGCGAACAACGCCTATGCGGCGAACGGCGTCGCGGCATGGGAATCCGCCCTGGTCGGCGCCGGCATTCTCGCCGCGTCTGCGCATCCCGACGAAGGCGTCCGAACGGAAATCGACAACGCGATAGACGCCTGGTCGCGGGAATGCGACGCGGACGGGCTGACGGACCTCGCGGGGATTCAGAGTCAGGTCGCTCGCGCCCTCGTGGTCGACGGCGAAGCGTTCGTACATATGGCGACCGACGCTGACGGCCTTCGCCTTCGCGTGATCCCGGCCGAAATGGTCGACGAATCCGACACGCGCGAGCTTCCCAATGGCGGACGGACGGTCGCGGGAGTCGAGTTTGACGCATACGGTCGCCGTGTCGCGTATCGAGTCTTCGCGCACCGGCCCAATGAGATTTTCGGGACCACGGCGGAGACCGTCCGCGTCCCCGCTGCCGATATGCTTCACATCATGCGACCGGCCGGCGCGGGGCAGGTTCGCGGCGTTTCATGGCTGGCGCCGGTTCTACTGAGACTCCGCGAACTGGACGGAATCGAGGACGCGCTCGCCGTGGGGGTCCGCGTCGCCGCGTTGCACGCGGGCTTTTTGACCGACCTGAACGGGACCGGCGCCCTTCCGTTCGGTGACGACCAAATCGGTAGCGTGATGAACGAAGGCTTGGAGCCCGGTACAGTCCGTGTGCTGCCGAGCGGATTCGACGTAAAATTTTCCACGCCGGCACAAGTTCAACAGGTCGGCGAGCTGCTGAGTCACGAGATCCGCGCGATTGCGGCCGGACTCGGCGTTCCCGCTCACTTGGTCGACGGCGACCTTCGGAACGCGAACTACAGCAGCCTTCGCGCGTCTCTCGTGGCGTTCCGCCAGCGCGTGGAAGCCATTCAATTTCAGACGCTCATTCCCCAGCTTGTCCGCCCCGTCTTCGAGCGTGCCGTGACGTCGCTCATTCTCTCTGGACGCCTGGACGTGAGTGGCGATCCTGCTGACGCCCTCGCCGCGGACTACTTCCCGCCTGCGCAGCCGTGGGTGGATCCGGCGAAAGACATTGCCGCCACCCGCGAAGCTATCGACGGGCTCCTAATGAGCCGCCGCCAAGCCGTCGCGGCGCTTGGCTACTCCGTCGAACGTCTCGACCGCGAGATTGCAGCCGACCGCGCCCGGGAGGCGCGCCTTGGCCTTACTGAACCCGCCGCCGTTCAAACCCAAAGCGGAGGCGACAATGCCGACCCTGCAGCTTGAAACGCGCTCGATACCCCTGGCGCCGCGAAGTCTCGATCGAGAAGCGCGAACGGTCGACGCTGTTATTGCCACCGGGGCGGCCGTGGGCCGTCGCGGCTTTGTGGAGAGACTCGACGTCAACGAGTCGGCCGTCACGGTTCGTCCAAACCTCCCCGTTCTGGATTCCCACAATCAACGGTCGATTGCGGACGTGAAGGGCCATGTGGCGAACGTCTGGTTTGAGCCGGGCGCGATCCTGGCAACGCTGAAAATCTCAGACCCCGCCGCCCTGGACGCGATCGAACGCGGCGACGTGACGGGAGTCAGCATCGGTTACACGGTCTCGCAATGGGAGGAAACCGCCGCCTCCCGTGGCGCTGACCGCGTGAAAACGGCCCGGGCGTGGACTCTTAGCGAAGTCAGCCTGGTCCCAGTCCCGGCGGACCATTCCGCCATAATCAGGAGTCTCGATATGAGCGACCTACCCACGGCGGAGCCTATCCAAGTGGCAACTCCGCCCGAACTGCAAACCCGTGCCGAAATCCGAACGATCGCGCGACAGGCCGGCCTTTCGCCGGAATGGGCGGACGAACAGATCGACGGCGGCGCCGACCTCACGGTCGTCCGCTCGGCCGCCTTCGAAGCGATGCGCAACCGCTCGCCGGTCATCCGGACTCAGGTCGTGAGCTCCGCCGACGATCCGGAGACGATCCGAACCCGACAGGTCGACGCACTCACCGCCCGAATGAGCGGCGGGGCTCCGACTGACGCGGCGCGCCCCTTCATGAACTTCACGCTGGCCGACTATGCCCGCGACGCGCTGACGCGTTCGGGTGCGGCGGCCGTCGGCTTCTCGCGCGAAGAACTGCTCACGCGTGCGATGCACTCGACCAGCGACTTTCCGGAACTGCTGACCGGCGCCGGCAATCGCGTTCTCGCTGGCGCCTATCAGGCTGCGCAATCGCCCCTAAAGGCGATCGCCCGTCAACGGACGGCCGCCGACTTCCGACCCATGTCGACCCTGAAGACTGGCGACTTCGCCAAGCTGAACGAAGTCACCGAGTCCGGTGAAATCACCAGCATGACGACGGGTGAAGCGGTCGCGTCCTACAGCCTGAAGACTTTCGGCGGGACTTTCTCGCTGACCCGCAAGGCTCTGATCAATGACGATCTGGGCGTCATGGGGGACTGGTCGGCTGCGATGGGTCGGGCCGCTGCCGAGACTGAAGCGGATCAACTGTTTTCGCTGCTGACTCAGGCGTCAGGCGTCGGCCCGACCATGGAAGACGGCAAGGCGCTGTTTCACGCCGATCACGGAAACCTCGCCGCGAGCGGGGCCGCTCCGAGCGTCGCCACCCTGAACGCCGCGCGCCTCGCGATGCGGACTCAACGCGGACTGGACGGCGTCTCGCCGATC
This sequence comes from Caulobacter sp., assembly GCA_031426695.1. GTDB lineage: Bacteria > Pseudomonadota > Alphaproteobacteria > Caulobacterales > Caulobacteraceae > Caulobacter. The sequence goes on along the minus strand of JASJPM010000007.1, from coordinate 539,525 downwards.
AATGTCGCGCCGAAGTTCCTCCTCGTGGCGCCGGACCTCGAAACGACGGCCGAACAACTCCTCGCCGCCCTGGCCGCGGCGACCGTTGCTGAACAGAATCCGTTCGCCGGCCGTCTGACTCTCCTAGTGGAACCCCGGCTCACTCCCGGCGACTGGTACGTTTTCGCCGACCCGGCGAGCGTGCCGTGCCTGGAGTACGCCTACCTCAGCAGCGCCCAAGGCCCGCAAATGAGTTCGCGGGACGGATGGGAAACGCTGGGCCGTGAGTTCCGGATCGTTCTCGACTTCGGCTGCGGCGCGACCGACTGGCGCGGCGCCTACCGTAACCCGGGCGCTTAGTCATGACGCTCGAGCAACTGCAATCCGCGCGCGCTGACCTCATGAAGGCGCGCGCGAGCTCCCTCCGGAGCTTCCGCGACTCGAACGGCGAGGAAGTCACCTACGCCAGCGAGCGGGACATGGCGCGCGCAATCGCGGCGATCGACCGGGAGATTGCAAAGCTCACGTCAGGCGACGCGCCGCGCATCATCAGATTCTCGACTTCGAAAGGTCTTTGACCATGAAAAACTTCGTTCAACCCGGTGACACGATCACCATTCCTGCACCGGCCGACGTGACCAGCGGCGGCGTTGTGGTCTCCGGCTCGATTGTCGGCATTGCCGCCGGCGACGCAGAAAGCGGCGACTCCGTCGACGTGAAGACGACGGGCGTTTTCGACCTTCCCAAGGTGTCAGCGCTCGCAATCTCCGTCGGCGATGTCGTCTACTACGACTCCGCCACCGAGCTCGTGAACAAGACGAGTTCCGGAAATACGAAGGTCGGCATTGCCGTGAAGGCTTCGGCCAATCCGTCGGCTTCGGCCCGGATCCGGCTCACGGGCTTCTAACCATGGCCCGAACGGTCGCCACATTTCGTCAGGCAGACATTACCCGCGCGGTCAAAGCCGCGCGCGCGGTAGGGCTTGACGTTGTGGCGACCGAGATCGGCCCGGACGGCACAATCAAGCTGTTGCATCGGGCGCTAGGTCCCGCACCCTCAAGTGATCCTTTTGACCAGTGGAAGGCGAAGCGATGCGCGTCAGACTCAAGGGACTGAACCGGGTCAAGAAGCGCCTCGCGGACGGGACGTCCGTTACCTACTACTATGCGTGGAAGGGCGGCCCGCGCCTTCCCGGCAAGCCGGGCTGTCCGGAGTTCATGCAGGCATACAGCGAAGCCGTCTCGCGACGGATTCCCGCGGCCGAAGTCCTCTCAAAGATCCTGGACGCCTACCAATCGAGCGGCGAGTTTGCCGCGCTCGCGGATAGGTCCCGCGCCGACTACGCGAAGCACCTGAAAAAGATCGCGGCCGAGTATGGCGACTTTCCCCTAAGCGCCTTGAGCGATCGGCGCACGCGCGGGGAGTTTCTGGCCTGGCGGGACCGTCTAGCGATCACGTCTCGCCGCAATGCCGACTACCGCTTTGCGGTTTTCGCTCGCGCCTTGTCGTGGGCCTACAATCGCGGGCTGACGACGATGAATCCATTGGAGCGTCCCGGGCGGCTCTATCGCTCCAACCGAAGCGAAACCATCTGGACCGACGATGATGAAGCCCGCTTCCTCAAACTCGCGCCGGCACACCTGCACCTAGCCCTAACGCTGGCGCTCTGGACCGGGCAGAGGCAAGGGGACCTCCTGCGGCTCACCTGGACCGCCTATGACGGAAGCGCCATCCGATTGCGTCAGCAGAAGACGGGCGCACGCATCGTGATCCCGGTAGGGGCGCCGCTGAAAGCCGCGCTAGATGCTGCGGCGAAGGTCAAAAAGGACGCGGTCACGATCCTGACGACCGAACGCGGCACACCTTGGACAGAGTCCGGCTTCCGCGCCTCGTGGCGGAAAGCGTGCGCGACCGCGAAAGTCACTGACGTCACGTTCCACGATCTGCGGGGGACGGCCGTTACGCGCCTCGCATTGGCGGGCTGCAGCGAAGCTGAGATCGCCACGATTACCGGCCATAGCCTCCGGGACGTGGGTGCGATTCTGGACGCGCACTACCTGAAACGCGACGGCGGCCTAGCCGAGTCGGCAATCCGCAAGCTCGAATCGAGAACAAAAACTCCCAACCGAACTCCCAACTGAACAAATGGAGTCCGGTACCCCCGAAGGGAAGTTGTTCAATCTCAACGATTTGTGATGGTGGGTGCAGTAGGATTCGAACCTACGACCCGCTGATTAAGAGTCAGCTGCTCTACCAACTGAGCTATGCACCCGTCGCGGCTCCAGCCCCTTGCGGTGACTGGCGGCGAGGGCGCGGAACATACGCGAAAAGACCGGGGACGCAAGGGCGATAAGCATGGCCAGACGAGACATCACCGGAGCCGTGGATTTTCCCTATCTGGAAGGCTTCGCGGCGGGCGACACGGGCGTGATCGACGAGGTCCTGGCGCTGTTCGAGCAGCAGGCCCAGATGTGGTCGCCGATGCTCGATTCGGCCTCCGAAGGCTGGCGCGACGCCCTGCACACGGTGAAGGGCGCGGCGCGCGGGGTCGGGGCCCATGCGCTGGGCGAGGCCTGCGCCCGCGCCGAGGCCGAGGGGCCCGGCCTGCTGCCCGACGTTCACGCCGCGCTCGACGCGGCCCTGTTCGACATCGCCGCCTACCGCCACGAACAGGCGCTGCGGTCGCTGAAGGGGTAGGCCGGCTTCGAGACCCTGTGATAGGATTAAATCCTATCGTTGGAGGTCCCCGTGCGCACCACCCGTCAGATGAGCATCACCCTTCCGGTTGAAATGGCCGACGCGGTGCGCGCAAAGGTTGCTTCTGGCGACTATGCGAGCGAGAGTGAAGTCATTCGTGAAGGTCTCCGCGCCCTCGAGGCGCGCGATGAGGCGGTCGAGCGGTGGCTGAGAACCGAAGTTGTGGCGACGTACGACGAGATGAAGGCGCATCCGGAACGCGGCATTCCGGCGGAAGAGGTGCGCGCGAACTTCGAGCGGCTGTATGCGGAGCGCCGCAAGGGGGGCTAAAGCGATGAGGCGGCGCGTCGTCTACTCGGCGCGCGCCCAGTCTCGGCTCTGGGCGATGTTTCTGGAGATCGCCGGGGGTGCGTCAGACGAATCCGCGTTCAGGATCGTGCTGGACCTGCAGGCGAGGCTGGCGATCTTGGCGGACTTTCCGCTTCTCGGTCGGGCGCGTGAAGATATCGCACCCGGGATCAGGACCCTGGCCTTCGACCGGAAAGTGCTTGTGGCCTACGGCGTCGCCACGGACTTGATCAGGATCGTCGGCATCTTCCGCCGCGGCGAGGACTTCGAGGCCGCCCTCCGCTACCCGGAAAGCTAGTCCTTCCGCGTCCTGTCCCAGACGCTGAACTCATAGGCGATGCAGCGGTCGATCATCGTGCGCCAGACCGGCTCGGCGATGGCTTCCGACAGGCCGGCCTCGCGGGCGGCGGCGCGGACCTTGGTCACCACGTCCTCGATGCGCGCGCGGTCGTGGACGACGCTGCGGTCGGCCTTGATGCGGGCGGCGGCGTCCATGTAGCCCTGACGCTCGGCGATGATGGTCACCAGCAGGCGGTCCAGGGCGTCGACGCCCTGGCGGACCTCGGCCATGGTGGTGCAGTCGGCGGGGGCGACGCGCTCATCAGCGGTCGCGTTCAAAACATCTTTGGCCACGTCAGATACCGGAACCGTTGTCCATGGTCTGGAGGGCGGCCTCATGGGCCGCGGCCTCCTCGGTGAGCCAGGAGACGAACGCCTTTACCTGCGGCAGCCGTCCCTTGGTCTTGGGATGGACGACGTAATAGGCGAAGTCCACGGCGGTGGCGATCTGAAACGGCGTCACCAGGCGTCCGGCGTCGAGGTCAGCCTGCGCCAGGGTCCGTTTGGCCAGGGCCACGCCGCGACCGTTGGCGGCGGCCTCGATGACCAGGCTGGACTGGTTGAAGCGGGGCCCCCGCGCGCCGTCGACGTTTTTCACCCCGCGCGCCGCCAGCCACATGGCCCAGTCGGGGCAGGAATCGTCGGCGTCGGGCGAGCCGTCGTGCAGCAGGATGTGGTTGGCCAGATCGGCCGGCTCGTTGATCGGGTTCTGGGCGAGCAGGGCCGGGCTGATCACCGGGATCACCGTCTCGCTGAGCAGGCGGGTGACCTCCAGACCGGGATAGCGCCCGCCGCCGTAGCGGATGGCCAGGTCGATCTCGCCGCTGGCGAAGTCGACCACCTCCATGCCGGCGCTGAGCCAGACGTCGACCTGCGGCTGGGCTTCCTCGAAGCGGCCAAGGCGGGGCACCAGCCATTTGGCGGCGAAGGACGGGGCGGCGGTGAGGGTCAGGCGGCGGCCGTCGACGGCGGCGGTCAGCAGGCTGGCGGCCTCGGCCAGGCGGTCGAAGGCCTCGCGCAGGGCGGGCAGGGCGGTCTGCGCGGCGTCGGTCAGCAGCAGGCCCTTGGGCGTGCGCTTGAACAGCGCCGCGCCGACATAGTCCTCAAGGTTCTGGATCTGCTGGCTGACGGCGCCGGGCGTCACCGACAGTTCGTCGGCGGCGCGGCTGAAGTTGAGGTGGCGCGCGGCGGCCTCGAACGCCCTCAGGGCGTTCAGCGGCGGCAACCTGCGGCGCTCGATCGACCGTTCCATGAGAATAACTGAGGCCCCCGGCAGAAGTCTTGGATTGCGATCTGGGTCCGCCGAACCCAGTTTGCAATGGTCCGATGGCGTATCGGCCCTTTTCGTCAACGGACAGGAAGCGGGGTGGGCCGATGGTTCACCCCGCTCCGATTCCCGGGATTTAATCCCCATTGTGTTTGTAGAGAAACTGAAAGTTAGATGGCCCGGCCGACCCCTTCAAAACCCAAGCGTCTGGTCGCCCTCGACGGGGCGGGCAAGGCGGCTGTCGCCGGTCGCGTCTGGCTGGTCGGCGCGGGTCCCGGCGACCCGGACCTGTTGACCCTGAAGGCCGCGCGACTGATCGCCGCCGCCGACGTCATCGTCCACGACGGCCTGGTCTCCGAAGAGATTCTGTCGCTGGCGCCGGCCTCGGCCCGCCTGATCGACGTCGCCAAGCGCAAGAGCCGCCACACCCTGCCGCAGGACGACATCAACCGTCTGCTGGTCGCCTTCGCGCTTCAGGGGCTGACCGTGGTGCGCCTGAAGGGCGGCGATCCCTTCATCTTCGGTCGTGGCGGAGAAGAGCTGGAAGAATGCCGCGCCGCCGGCGTGACCTGCGAGGTCGTGCCCGGCGTGACCGCCGCCCTGGCCGCCTCGGCCGGCGCCGGCGCGCCGCTGACCCATCGCGGGATGGCCCAGGCCGTGACCTTCGTGACCGGCCACGCCGCCCACGGCGATCCCGACCTCGACTGGACCGCGCTGGCCAGGGCCAACCAGACCGTCGTCATCTACATGGGCCTGACCACCGCCGGCCTGATCGGCGAGCGTCTGATGGCCGCCGGCCGCGACGGCGCGACGCCGGCGCTGATCGTCGTCAACGCCAGCCGCGCCGACGAGCAACGCCATCGCACCACGCTGGGCGCGCTTGCCGCGACGGCCGAGGGCCTGAGAGGCCCCGCCCTGCTGATCGTCGGCGAGGCGATGGCGCTGGCGTCATCGCAGACCGGTCCTGCGTCCTTCGCGACGCCGACGTCGTCGGCTCCTCAGGATGACGAAGGGGAGGGGCTGCACAGAGTTCGTCATGGTGAGGAGCGAGCCCTCGGGCGAGCGTCGCGAACCACGCAAGGACGCGCCCAATGAAAGCCCTCACCGCCAACCGCCTGATCGATGGCGAGGTCGTGTTCTGGAAGTCCGGTCAATGGATCGAGCGCTTCGCCGACGCCCAGTTCTTCGCCGATGACGACGCGGCCGGCCCCGAGGCCGTGCAGGCGGCGCTCGCCCAGTCGCGGGTGATCGTCGAGCCCTATCTGATCGACATCGTCGAGGCGCCCGGCGGCTGGGCTCCGGTCAGCTATCGCGAGCGCCTGCGGGCGCTCGGCCCCACCAACGAACCCACGCACGGCAAGCAGGCCGAGGGCGGCGCCGGAGTCGAGGCCATCCTCGCCGCCACGGGCGCGGCTCGCTCGACCGGCCGTGTCGACCTGATCCGCAGGAAGTAGCCGCCCATGTATCGCTACGACGCCATCGACAAGGAATTCCTGGCCGACCGCGCCAACGAGTTCCGCGAGCAGGTCGGCCGCCGGCTGGCCGGTTCGATCACCGAGGACCAGTTCAAGCCCCTGCGGCTGATGAACGGTCTGTACCTGCAGCTGCACGCCTACATGCTGCGGGTCGCCGTGCCCTACGGCTCGCTGGACAGCCGCCAGATGCGCCGGCTGGCCCATATCGCCCGCACCTATGACAAGGGCTACGGCCACTTCACCACCCGCCAGAACATCCAGTTCAACTGGATCAAGCTGGGCCAGGCGCCGGACATTCTCGACCAGCTGGCCGACGTTGACCTGCACGCCATCCAGACCAGCGGCAACTGCATCCGCAACACCACCGCCGACCCCTTCGCCGGGGCCACGGCCGAGGAGATCGACGATCCGCGCGTCTGGTCGGAGCTGATCCGCCAGTGGTCGACCCTGCACCCGGAATTTTCGTTCCTGCCGCGCAAGTTCAAGATCGCCGTCACGGCGGCGGCCAAGGACCGCACGGCGGCCCGCGTCCACGACATCGGCCTGGTCCTGCGTCGGAATCGCGCCGGCGAGCTGGGCTTCGAGGTCATCGTCGGCGGCGGCCAGGGGCGCACGCCCTACATCGGCCCGACGATCCGCGAGCATCTGCCCGTCGGCCGGCTGCTCAGCTATCTGGAAGCCGTCCTGCGCGTCTACAATCGCCACGGCCGCCGGGACAACATCTACAAGGCCCGGATCAAGATCCTGGTCGCCGCTCTGGGCCGGGACGAGTTCGCCCGCCAGGTCGAGGAGGAGTGGTCAAAGCTCGACTCCGCCCTGGCCGACGCGCCGGACACCGAGCTGGCCCGCATTCGCGGCGCCTTCACGCCGCTGAACTTCGAGGCCCTGCCGGCGACCTCCGCGGCGTTCGACGCCGCCAAGGCCGCCGACCCCGCGTTCGCCCGTTTCGCGCGCAACAACGTCAAGCCACACAAGAAGGCCGGCTACGCGATCGTCGAGATCTCGCTGAAGGCCCACCACGCCACGCCGGGCGACGCCTCGGCCGAGCAGATGGACGTCGTCGCCGACCTGGCCCAGCGCTACAGCCTGGACGACATCCGCGTCACTCACGAGCAGAACCTCGTCCTGCCGCATGTGAAGCTGGACGACCTGCCGACGGTGTTCGCGGCGCTGCAGGCGGCCGGCCTGGCGACCCCGAACATCGGGCTGATCAGCGACATCATCGCCTGCCCGGGGCTGGACTACTGCGCGCTGGCCAACGCCCGCGCCATTCCGATCGCCCAGTCGATCGCCCAGCGCTTCGAGGACGCCGACCGCGCCGAACTGATCGGCGAGCTGAAGATCAAGATCAGCGGCTGCATCAACGCCTGCGGCCACCATCATGTCGGCAACATCGGCATCTTGGGCGTCGACAAGAAGGGCGAGGAATTCTACCAGCTCAGCCTCGGCGGTTCGGGCCAGGAGGACGCCTCCCTGGCCCAGATCCTCGGCCCGGGCATGTCGGCCGAGAAGGTGCCGGACGCCATCGAGGCGCTGGTCGACACCTACCTCTCCATCCGCCAGGGCGAGGAGCGCTTCCTCGACACTGTCCGCCGCGCGGGCATGGCCCCCTTCAAGGAGGCTGTCTATGCCGACGCTCATTAGGCTGATCGAGGGCCGCTACGAGGCGGCCGAGGACGTCTTCACCGACGTCGCCGACGAGGACGTCACCCCTGATGGGCCGGTGATCCTGTCGCTGGCCCGCTTCCAGGCCGAGGGCGACGCCCTGATCTCCGCCGGCCGCAAGGTCGGGGTGCGGATCCAGTCGGACGAGGAGGTCGAGACCCTGGCCTACGACCTGCCGCGTCTGGCCCTGGTGGCGCTGGTGTTCCCCAAGTACCGCGACGGCCGCGCCTACACCTCCGCCCGGCTGCTGCGTCAGCGGCTGGGCTTCACCGGAGAGGTGAGGGCGGTGGGCGACGTCCTGCGTGAGCAGGCCGGCTTCATGGTCCGCTGCGGATTTGACAGTTTCGCGCCCGCCGACGGCTCGACGCCGGCGGAGTGGGCGCACGCGGCCGGGCGGTTCCGGCATGTCTACCAGCGCGGGGCCGACGCGCGGGCGCCAGTCTTCGAGGAGCGCGCTTAACATGGCCTTCGACCAGCTTGACCGCACCCTGGACACCCGCGCCGCCCGGCTCGACGCCGAACTGCGCAACGCCCATCCCCGAACCGTGATCGAGGCCGCGTACGCCGAGTTCGGCGACAGGCTGGCCCTGGTGTCTTCGTTCGGGGCGGAGTCGGCGGTGCTGCTGCATCTGGCCAGCCAGGTCAGCAAGGACATCCCGGTCCTGTTCCTCGACACCGGTATGCTGTTTGGCCAGACGCTGGACTACCGCAAGCAGCTGGCCGCCCGCCTTGGCCTGAAAGACGTGCGCGACCTGCGCCCGACCTTCGCCGATATCGCGGTCCATGACCCCAAGTCGGACCTGTGGAAGACCGACACCGACGCCTGCTGCAACATTCGCAAGGTGATCCCGCTGGACAAGGCGCTGGGCGGCTTCGACGCCTGGCTGACCGGCCGCAAGCGCTTTCACGGCGGCGACCGGCTTCGCCTGTCGGTGGTCGAGCAGGCCGAGCATCAGCTGAAGTTCAATCCGCTGGCCAACTGGACGAAGGAAGACCTCGACGCCTACGTCGCCGAGCACGACCTGCCGACCCATCCGCTGGTCGCCCAGGGCTTCCCGTCGATCGGCTGCTGGCCCTGCACCAATCCGGTCGAAGAGGGCCAGGACGTCCGCGCCGGCCGCTGGGCGGGCCAGGACAAGACCGAGTGCGGCATCCACGTCGCCCGGGCGCCGGCCGCCCCGAACGTCGGCGGCGGGATCTAGGGTCGCGCCAGACTCTTCGATTGCGGTTGCACCAATACTCCGTCATGGCCCGACGTGTTCGGGCCACCCGTGAACATGGACGGCCGAGATTGAACGCTGACGCTTCGGACAACCACCACGCTCACCACGCACGGGTGGCCCGAACGAGTCGGGCCATGACGGCGGGAAGCGGGCGCATGTCGCCGCGCGCTAGCGGACTTCGAGGATTTGCGGCCCCTTCGAGCCGCCCGCGGACAGGGAGCGGACCTGGCGAATGAAGTCGTTGGAGTCCGGAACATCGAAATGGGCCTTGAGGGCTGCCATGTCCGACCACTGCTCGAAGAAGAAGATGCGCAGGGGGTTCTCGGTGTCGATGTACGAGTCATGGCTGACGCAGCCCGGTTCGGCGCGGGACCGGCGCGAATGGGCGATGCAGACGGCGATCAGGGCGTCCAGCGTGTCAGGTTTCGCCAGGATGTCGCCGGTGACGATGATCACGTCAGCGCATCGCCACTTGGACGACCGGCTTGGGGCAGCCCTCGAAAGTCCCCACGCGCGACACGGTCACCGTCTTGAGGTTCAGCTTCATCATCGGGCCCATGGAGGCCCGGCTGTGGCCGGTGAACAGATCGATGCGGTTGCCCTTCACCGCGCCGCCGACGTCGGAAGCGTACCAGTAGCCGTCATGGACCGAGCCGTCCGGCATCGGCATCCCCACGGTTTCCTTGATGTACAGAATGGTCCGGCGGGGGACGAGGGTGCGGTCGGTGGCCGCCGTGCGCATCGCCACGGTCGGGCAACCCAGCGAGTCGCGGCCGCCCACGCCGGCGGCGCCGGTGTGATAGAGGGTCGCCTTCAGCATCCAGTCCGGGGCGAGGTCGCGCAGGGTCTGAAAGGCGCGGTCGGCGGCGGACGGAGTCCGTACAGCGGCTTGTTCCAGCGAGTCCTGGATGAGGTCCCCGATGGGGTCCACAGGGGCGTTCGACCGGGCATTCGCGGCCGGAGTAAGCAACCCGATCGCAAGGGCCGCGAGGCATGGCAGGATGCGTTTCAAGCGCGCCCCCCTGTTTGTTTCTCGTCGTGGAGGCGGCTTCTACCCGCATCCGCCGCGTGTAACAACCCGTGGGGCTCAATCGGAAGGAGGGTCGCATGACCTTGACGATCTACGGCGACGGCAAATCCGGCAACTGCCTCAAGGTCAAGTGGACGGCTGAAAAGCTCGCGATTCCATATCGTTGGCTGGAACTGGACGTGCTGCGCGCGCAGACCCGGACGCCGGATTTCCTGGCGCTGAATCCGGCCGGGCAAGTGCCGCTTGTAATCCTGCCCGACGGCAGGGCGCTGGCGCAGTCCAACGCCATTATCGTGCATCTGGCCGAAGGCTCGGCGCTGATTCCCGCCGATCCGTACGACCGGGCGAAGATGTTCGAGTGGTTGTTCTGGGAACAGTACAGCCACGAGCCCTATGTCGCCGTGGCCCGCTTCCAGATGGCCTATCTGGGCAAGCCCCGCGAAGACCTGGACCCGAAGCTGGTCGAGCGCGGCCGGGCGGCGCTGCAGCGGCTCGAGGATGGACTGGAGGACACGCCCTTCCTGGTCGGCGACAATGTCAGTCTCGCCGACGTCTCATTGGTCGCCTATACCCGCGTGGCGCACGAGGGCGGCTTCGATCTGGCGGATTTTCCGCGGACGTCCGCCTGGGTGGCGCGCGTAGAGGCCGCGCTGGGCATCAGCTGACGGTCTGACTCTGGAGCCCGTCATGCGTCTTTCCGTTCGTCTGTCCGCCCTGGCGCTCGCCGCCGGCCTGTTGCTCGCGCCGACGGTCGCCGCCACCTGGGGCTCTGCCGGCCACCGGATGATCGGCGTCCTGGCGGTGCAGGCCCTGCCCGACGAGGTCCCGGCCTTCCTGCGCGGCCGGCAGGCTGCCGAGGAACTGGGCGAGCTGGCCCGCGAGCCGGACCGCTCCAAGGGCTCGGGCCGTATCCACGGGACCAACCGCGACGCGGCGCACTTCGTCGACATTGACGACGAGGGCAAGGTGCTGGGCGGGCCGCTGTTCACCGACCTCCAGCCGACCCGGGCCGACTATGAGAAGGCGCTGCAGGCCGCCGGCACGGACAGCTGGAAGGCCGGCTACCTGCAGTACGCGGTGATCGACGGTTATCAGCAGCTGGTCCGCGACTTCGGCTACTGGCGGGTCGCCAAGGCCGGCGAGAAGGCCTCCAGGGGCGCGCGCAAGGCCTGGTACAAGCGCGACCGGATCCGCCGCGAGAAGCTGCTGTTCGCCAGCCTCGGGAACCTCGCCCACTACGTCGGCGACGGCGCCCAGCCGCTGCACACCTCGGTCCACTACAACGGCTGGTCGGTGCAGCCCAACCCGCAGGGCTTCACGGCCGAGAAGATCCACGGCCCGTTCGAGGGCGACTTCGTCAAGGGCGCGGTGACAGCCGACATGGCCCGCGCGGCCATGGTCCCGTTCGCCGACTGCAAGTGTCCGATCGAGAAGCGGGTCCTCGGCTACATCGGCCGCACCAACACCTTCGTCGTTCCGCTCTATCGCATGTGGGGCGAGGGCGCGTTCCGCCCGGGGCAACCCAAGGGCGCGGAGTTCGCGGCCGAGCGATTCGGCGCCGGCGCCTCGGAGCTGCGTGACCTGATCGTGCTGGCCTGGCGTGACAGCGCCACCACGAAAGTAGGTTGGCCGGTGATCAGCGTCGCCGACGTCGAGGCCGGCAAGGTCGATCCCTACGAGTCGCTGGTCGGCGTCGACTGATGCTGCAGTTCGGGGTCCCGACGCCGGGCAAGACCCACACGCCCCGCCCGGCGGCCTTCGGGATCGCCGAACGCGACGGCCAGATCGCACTGGTCCGCATTCGGCCCGCTGCCGGAGGGGACTGGCTGGACCTGCCCGGCGGCGCGGTCGATCCGGGCGAGGACGAGATCGCCGCCCTGGTCCGCGAGTTCGGCGAGGAGACCGGCCTGGTCATCTCGGTCGGCGAACCGGTCACGGCCTTCGCCCAGTATTTCGAGAAGTCCGACGGTCAGGCGGTGAACAACCGCGGGTCGATCTTTCGCGTGACGGTTGAGGCCAAGGATGCGACGCTGAAGATCGAGGATGACCACGAATTGGTCTGGCTGGATCCGGACGAGGCGGTGCGCCGCCTGCGCCACGACAGCCACGCCTGGGCGGTGGCGAAGTGGTTGCGGGGGCAGACATGAGCGGCGACACCATCATCAAGGGTAGGAGAGTCTGGCCGTCGTTCGTGCTGCTGGTGAGCACCTGCGGACTCGTCAGCACGGTGCTTGGTCCCGCGTGGGAAGTCCTGCCGCTGGTCGTCGTTGGCGCCTCGATCCTACTGCAGGCGGCTGGGATGTTTGTGTCGCTCGCTCTCATCGTAAAGCCCATTAAGCTCACGCTCGGCGACGAGGGATTTACAATCGAGCCTTCGATGGCCAAGGCGCGGGTGATTTCCTGGCGCGACGTCGAGACGGTTCCGGCCAGAATCCCCCCGCGAGCGGCCTGGCTGTCCTGGACGCCCCGCGAAGACACAGTCCTGCCCGGGTTTGTGGTCAAGCGTAACGAAGCGGCCTGCCTTCCGTGCCGTTGGACGCTGAGCGTCGAAGAGATACAGCGACTCATGAATGATCGACTGAACAAGGCACGCCAATGACCGGCTTCTGGGATCGTCACATCATGCCGCGGTTGATCGGCTGCGCCTGCGCCAGCAAGCCGATCATGAAGCAGCGCGAGAAGGTGGTGCCCAAGGCGACCGGCAAGGTGCTGGAGCTGGGCATCGGCGGCGGCCTGAACCTGCGCTACTACGACCCGGCCAAGGTCCAGAGCGTGTCCGGGGTCGATCCGTCCGACGAATTGCGTGAGCGGGCCATGACCGCGCCGCGCGCCGACGGTCTTCAGGTCGAGATCCGCGAGGGGATTGCCGAGGATCTGCCGTTCGAGTCGGGCAGCTTCGACTGCGTGGTCTGCACCTTCACCCTCTGCTCGGTGCAGTCGCCGGAGAAGGCGCTGGCCGAGGCGAAGCGGGTGCTCAAGCCCGGCGGCCGCTTTCTCTACGCCGAGCACGGCCTGGCGCCGGACGCCGGCGTGGCGGCCTGGCAGCGGCGCATCGAGCCGGCGTGGAAGGCCATTGCCGGCGGCTGCCACCTGACCCGCCCGATCACCGACTCCATCGCCCGGAGTGGTTTCGCCATCGATCGTTCCGACCGCATGTACCTGCCCGGCACGCCCCGTATTCTGGGCTGGAGCGAGTGGGGCGAGGCCCACGCCGCCTGACCCTGCATGGCGGCCTTGACGATCGTCGGTTGACGGTCGATGACCGCCCCCGTCAAATGCCCTGCCCGCTTCGGGGGACGGCCATCTACGGCAAGGGCATGGAAGACGACTCCGCCGTGATCGAACAGCTTCGCGCCGCCGTGGATCGACGGCTCGCGGACCTGTTGCCCGATCACAACGCGCGGCCCGCCCGGCTGGCCGAGGCGGCCCGATATGCGGCGCTGTCGCCGGGCAAGCGCTTCCGGCCCATGCTGACCCTGCTGACCGCCCGCGAGTTCGGGGCCGAGCCGCTGGCGGCGCTCGACGCGGCCTGCGCGTTCGAGATGGTGCACGCCGCGTCACTGATCCTCGATGATCTGCCCTCGATGGACGACGCCGCGCTGCGACGGGGACGGGCGACGACTCACCGCGCGTTTGACGAGGCGACAGCCATCCTGGCGGCCGTCGGCCTGCTCAACCATGCTTTCGGCGTGATCGCCGGCGACGCCCGGCTGCCCGAGGCGGCCCGGGGAGAACTGCTCCGCCGCCTCGCGGGCTCGGTCGGCTTCGAGGGGCTGGTTTCCGGCCAGGCCCTGGACCTGAACGACCGCGATCATGCCCGGACGCCGGACGACATCGATCTTCTGAACCACCGCAAGACCGGCGTCCTGATGGTCGCCGCGGCCGAGGCGGGGGCCCTGATCGCCGGGACGTCCCAAGCGGTCGTCACCGCCGTCGGTGAATTCGCCCGCCACCTGGGCCTGGCGTTCCAGATCCACGATGATCTGATCGACGCCGCCCTCATCGCCGAGGCCGGCAAGGATCTGGGCAAGGACGCCGACATGGCGACTCTGGTGACGGTCCTGGGTCCGCAAGGGGCGGCGGCGGCCGTCGGCGCCCACCTGGAAGCGGCCGAGGCCGCGCTGGCCCGGGCCGGATGCACGGGCCTGCTGGCGCGCTACGCGTTCGGCCTGTTCGAGGCCCGGAAAGCCGCCGCGTGACCGACAGACCCATCCTCAACGTCTGGCGCGCCGAGCACCAGTACGGAACGCGCAAGGTGCTGCGCGGCATCGACCTGGCCCTGCGGCCGGGCGAGATCTACGCGTTGCTGGGCCCCAACGGCGCGGGCAAGTCGACCCTGGTCGGCGCCATCTGCGGCCGCCTGAAGTTGTCGGGCGGCGAGATCGCCATCAACGGCGAGGACCCGTTCACCACGGCCTCTGCCCGGGCCTCCCTCGGCCTGGTGCCGCAGGAGATCGCGCTGTACGGCCATCTGACGGTCCGGGAGAACCTGGAGACCTTCGGCCGCCTCGCCGGCGTGAAGGGCAAGGCGCTGCGCGAGGCGGTGCAGCGGGCGCTGCTGCTGACGCGAACCGTCGACCGCGAGAATGTGCCGGTGAAGCATCTGTCGGGCGGCTACAAGCGTCGGGTGAACATCGGCGCGGCCATCATGCACCGCCCGGCGCTGCTGATTCTCGACGAGCCCACCGTCGGTGTGGACCAGGACGCCAGGGAGGCCCTCGACACGGTGATCCGGAATCTGCGCGACACCGGGGTCTCGGTGCTGATCGTCACCCATGACCTGGAGCAGGCCGGAGGCCTGGCGGATCGCGTCGGGTTCCTGCGCGAGGGCCGCAAGATCATGGAGGGCGCCCCGCGGGCGCTGATCGAACAGGCCTTCGGTCAGGAGATGGAGATCCTGGTCCACCTCACCCTGGAGCCCGACAGCGCCGGGGAGATCCTGATGGCCGGCGAGGGCCTCGAGCGGCAGGGCCGGACCAGCGTCTGGAGCAAACTCGACCCGGGCGGCTATGCGACCGCCGGACGGCTCGACACGCGGCTGCGCAGGGCCGGGCTGGAACCGCGCGAGATCCGGGTGCGGCAGCCCTCGCTGCAGAACCTGTTCGCCCTGGTCGCTGACTGGAGCCGGGCCGCATGACCTTCGCGATGTTCCGTGTCATGGCCTTGGAGCTGTGGCGCGACCGCGGCGCGCTGGTGATGACCTTCTTGCTGCCGCCGCTGGTGTTCCTGATCTTCTCGGCCGTCTTCTCCGGCGCGACCGGCGAGGACATCAAGCTGAAGCTGGCCGTGGCCGACGAGGCCCGGACGGTCGACTCCCGTCGCCTGCTGTCGGCCCTCGTCGACGATGCGGACCTGCGGGCCGATGACGTGGCGACCGGCGACGAGGTCCGGCGGCTTGTCCGCGCCGGCCGGGCCGACGCCGGGCTTATCATCCGCGCCGACCCCGGGCTGGAGACCCGGCCGGTGCTGATCGTCTCCGACGCCAGCCGCGCCGTCGCCGCGCCGCTGACCATGGCCCGTGTGCAGCAGGCCATGGGGCGCGTGATGCCGGACGTGCTGCTGGCCCGCACCCTGGCCGAGACCGCGCCGAGCTTCGGCGGCCTGACGCCCCGGCAGCAGGCCAACGCCGCGCGAACGCTGGACGCGCTGGCCAAGGCGCCGCCGACGGGGGAGGCCAGGACCGGCCTGTTCGCCCGGGAAGACATCGCCGGCGCCAGGAAGGGCGGTGGCACGATCGCCTACTACGCCGGGGCGGTGACCATCCTGTTCGCGCTGTTCTCGGCCATGCAGGGCGCGCTCAGCCTGATCGACGAACGGCGCTCGGGCGTCGCCGACCGTATCCTGGCCGGCGCGGCCGGCATGGGACCGGTCATCAACGGCAAGTTCGTCTTCCTGCTGGGCCAGGGCCTGCTGCAGGCGATCGCGATTTTCGCCACAGCCCAGGTCATCTACCAGGTGCCCGTGCTCGGTCATCTGCCGATGTGGCTGGTCACGACCCTGCTGGTGGCGGCCTGCGCGGCGGGCCTGGCCATGGCCATCGTCACCTTCTGCAAGACGCGCGAGCAGGCGCAGATGCTTTCGACCTTCGTGATCCTCATCCTCGCGGCGGTGGGCGGCAGCATGGTGCCCCGGTTCCTGATGCCGCCCTGGCTGCAGACGCTGGGCTGGGGCACGCCTCACGCCTGGGCGATCGAGGCCTATCAGGCGATCCTCTGGCGCGACGGCGGGATCGGATCGGTGTATATGGCGTGGATCGTACTGGGCGGCGTCGGCGCCGCCGGACTGGTCCTCGCCCATCTGGCGGCGAGGCGCATTCGCTAGAAGGCGGACATGCTGGACGTCGTCATCTTCGCGGGCCTGATCCTGGCCGCGTTCGCCTTCATGGAAGGCTTCGCCTGGTTCACCCACCGCTATGTCATGCACGGCTTCATGTGGGTCTGGCACAAGAGCCACCACGAGCCGCGCCAGGGCGCCTTCGAGCTCAACGACCTGTTCGCCGTGGTCTTCGCCGCGCCGGCCATTATCGGCATCTGGCTGGGCGTCAACACCGACCTGACCTTCATGCTGCCGATCGGCATCGGCATCACCGCCTATGGCGCGGTCTACTTCCTGTTCCACGACGGATTGGTGCACCGCCGCTGGCCGATGCCCAAGGCGCGGTCGGCCTACTGGAAGCGCCTGATCCAGGCGCACCGCTTCCATCATGCGGTGAACACCAAGGACGGCTGCGTCTCCTACGGCTTCCTGATGGCTCCGCCCGTGCGGAAGCTGAAGGAACAGCTGAGGGCGCGGGGCGTGGAGGCCTAGGGTTCCTCCAGGACCCGCCCCAGCGTTCGCCGGCTGATACCCGCCAGCGTTGGATTGCTGTTCCGATAGAAGGGCAGGGCGATGGCCCCGGCGTAGAGCGCCCAGGCTCGCGCGCGCGCTCGCGCGGCGGTGCCTGCGCCGGCCGCCTCCAGGAATGTCTCGCGCACGTCCGCGTCGAACACCGTCCAGCCCGCCATCAGGTCCACCGCCGGATCGCCGACGCCCATCAGACCGAAGTCGATCACGCCTGCCAGTCGCCCGCCGCGAACCACCAGATTGCCGGGGTGCAGGTCGCCATGAATCCAGACGCGCGGGCAGTCGTGGATCGCCGCGGACAGGCCGGCTTCCCAGACCCGCGTCGCCTGGGCCGTATCGATGTCGTCCTCGAGCTGGACAAGACATTCGCGGACCCGCTGGTCGAGATGGCGCAAGGCGACGCCGCGATAGTTGTTCGCGGGTCCGGCCCGCGGGCCGTCGGCCGCGTCCGCGCCGCGCAGGGCCGTCAGGAACCTGCCCAGGGCCCGGGCCGATCCGGCGTCGTCGGCGATCGACATGCTGACGGCGTCCCGGCCCTCGACCCAACGGCAGACGCCCCATCGCCAGGGGTAGCTATCGGCGGGGTCGCCCAGCCCGAGGGGCGTGGGGTGGTCGAGGGGCAGCCTGTCGCCGAGTCTCGGCAGCCATGTCTGTTCCTTGGCGATGGCCTCCGCCGCGTCGGCATCGCGCGGCAGGCGCACGGCCATCGCCTCGCCCAGCCGGAAGATGACGGTGTCCGTACCGGCAGAGGCGATCGGCGTCAGCGGCAGGTCGGCCCATGCCGGGAACCGCCCGGCAACGAGCCGCGAGACGAGATCGACGCCGATGCTGACGTCCGCCATCTTCTCAGATCTTCGACCACAGCGCCGGCCGCGCCGGCCCCTTGCGCCAGCGGTCCAGCGTCGCGCCGCGCGCCGCCATCAGCCCGCCGCCCAGCGCCAGCATCACCTTCTCCCCGGTGCTGGTCGAGACCCGCTCGTCCCAGGCCGTCGCGCCGCGCTTCACCACCTTCACGCCGATCTCGCGATAGACGCCCAACGCCGCCGCCACCGCCCAGGCCGAGCGGAAGGGCAGGCCGCGCAGACCCCAGCGGGCCGAGGCGTAGTAGGGCTCGGCGGCGTCGACGAGGCGCTTGGCCAGCCCGGTTATGGCCGTGCGGTGGGCTGGATCGGCGATGGCGCCTTCCGGCACCCCCGCCTGGGCCAGCCAGTCGGCGGGCAGGTAGACCCGGCCGTTCTCCGCGTCCTCGACGATGTCGCGGGCGATGTTGGTCAGCTGGAAGGCCAGGCCCAGGTCCTGGGCCCGGCGCAGGGTGGTCAGGTCGCCCGGCTTCACGCCCATGACGATGGCCATCATCGCCCCGACCACCCCGGCCACGTGCCAGCAGTAGTCGAGGGTGTCCTCGATCGTCTCGTAGCGCCGGCCGGCGACGTCCATGGCGAAGCCGTCTATGAGCTCTATCGCGTACTGCTCTGGAATCGCTCGTCTTCTGGCCACTTCGCGGAAGGCGGCGAAGGCCGGGTCGTCGGTCGGCTCGCCGGCGAGGGCGGCGCGAGTCTGGGCGTAGAGGCCGTCCAGCCGCCGCTGCACCTCGTCCGGCGCCAGCGCCTCGCGCTCATGGCCCAGGGTCTGGCCGTCGATGACGTCGTCGCAGTGCCGGCACCAGGCGTAGAGCATCTCCGCGTCCGCCCGGGTCTGCGGATCGAACAGGGCCGCGGCCGCCGCGAAGCTCTGAGAGCCCTTCTGGATGGTCTCGCGGCTGGCGGCGGCGAGGTCGGTCACAGCTGCAGGTCCGGGATCATCAGGCCCGCCGTCGCCTTGGCCGACCCCACGACCCCCGGGATGCCCGCGCCCGGATGGGTGCCCGCCCCGACGAAGTAGAGGTTGGGAATCTTGTCGTCGCGGTTGTGGGTCCGGAACCAGGCGCTCTGGGTGAGGATCGGCTCCAGCGAGAAGGCCGCGCCGTTCCAGGCGTTCAGTTCGCTGGTGAAGTCGTCCGGGGTGAAGATGCGGCAGGTGACAAGGTCGCGCGCCAGATTTGGAATGTACCGATCCTCGAGGTATTTCAGGATCTTGTCACGATAAGCTTCACCTTCGCTCGCCCAGTCGACGTCGGCGGTTTCCAGATTGGGCACGACCGACAGGACGTAGAAGGCGCTGCCCCCGGGCGGCGCCATGCCGGGGTCGGTGGCGCAGGGATTGTGCAGATAGAGGGAGAAGTCCTCCGACAGCGTGTCCTTGTTGTAGATGTCGCCGATCAGCTCGCGATAGCGCGGACCGAAGCAGATCGTGTGGTGTCGGATCTGCGGGTGCTCGGCCTTGAGCCCGAAGTAGATGACGAACAGCGATGGGCTCCAGCGCTTCTTCTCCAGCGCCTTGCTGGCCGCCTTGCCCCGGGGATCGTCGACCAGCAGCTCGCGATAGGTGTGCATGATGTCGGCGTTGGAGGCGACGGTGTCGAAGGCCTCGAACTCCCCATCGTGGCGGATCACGCCGGTCACCCGGCCGCCGGCCGTGGTGATCTTCGAGATCGGCGAATTGAGTTCGATCTTGCCGCCCAGCTCCTCGAACAGCGTCACCAGACCCCGGATCAGGGCCCCGGTGCCGCCGCGCGGGAACCACACCCCGCCGCGCCGCTCCAGCGCATGGATCAGGGCGTAGATGGAGGAGGTCGCGAACGGGCTTCCGCCCACCAGCAGGCTGTGGAACGACAGCGCCTGGCGCACGTGTTCGTCCTTCACATAGCTCGAGACCTTGTCATAGACGCTGCGCCAGGCCTGCAGCTTCATGAGGGCCGGGGCCGCGGCGATCATGCTGCCGAAGTCGAGGAACGGCACGGCGCCCAGCTCGACATAGCCCTTCTGATAGAGCTCCTCGGAATAGGCGTGGAACCGGCGATAGCCCTCGACGTCAGCGGGATTGCGCGCGGCGATCTGCCGGTCCAGCTCGGCCTGGTCGTTGACATAGTCAAAGACGTCGCCGTCCTCCCAGACCAGGCGGTAGAAGGGGTTCACCGGCAACAGCTCGACGTAGTCCTCGATCTTGCGACCGCTGAGGGTGAACAGCTCCTTGAGGCAGCCCGGGTCGGTGATGACCGTGGGGCCGGCGTCGAAGATGAAGCCCTCGTCCTCCCAGACGTAGGCGCGGCCGCCCGGCTTGTCGCGGCGCTCGAACACCGTGACGTCGATCCCGGCCGACTGCAGTCGGATGGCCAGCGCCAGGCCGCCGAATCCGGAACCGATAACGGCCGCGCGCGGCTTGCTCATACGTCTACGCCCCTTGGGAATACCGATCGTTCGGACAGCACGGCGATCGCCGCCGGTATCGGCACCGGCGGCTTGCCTATCAGGATGCGGGCCTTGTCGGCCAGCGTGATCCGGCCGGCGTAGAACCGCTCCACCAGACCCTGAGACAGGCGGTAGAAGCGCTCCAGCACGACATAGCGGCGGCCGGGCCGGGCGGCCTTGAACAGCATGCGGTTCAGAAGGCGGTAGTAGGCGCGCTCATGCCAGCGCTGCTTCGACCGCCCCTCGACGCAGGCGCGGACCGTGGCGCTGGTCAGGTCGGGGAGGGCGGCGATCTCGTCGGCCAGCCGCGCGGCGTCGGGCAGGGAATAGCCGGTGATCGGCTGGAACAGCGCGGCGCGCAGGCCGACCTGCGGCAGGCGGGTCTCGCGCCAGTGGGCGGCGATGTCGCCGGCGAGCGCGATGGGCAGGATGCCGTTCTCCTCGCGCACGACCCGCGCGATGGTCCAGCCCTGCGAGGCCGCGTAGGCGGCGATGTCGGCGCGCAGCGCCACACGGTCGAGGTCGGCCCCGTCGCTGTAGCGGGTGTCCTCGATCAGCAGTCGGGTCGGCGAGAAGGGCAGGCTGTAGAGGAAACGATAGCCGTCCAGCTGGTCGACCGTGGCGTCCATGATGATGGGGCGATCCAGGCCGTGAGGGGCGGTCAGCTCGACCTCCAGCCCGACGAACTTCTGCCAGCCCAGCGCCAGCGCCGGGCTGGTCCGTGGGCCGCGACCGTCGATGACGCAGTCGGCCTCGATCACCCGGCCATCGGCCAGGGTCACGCGGCTCTCGTCGAGGTCGGCGACGTCGACGCCGGTCCAGCAGTCCTCCCCCATCGCTGCTGCAACCACCTCGTGGAACCGGTCCGACGTGATGGCCAGATAGGGCGTGGTCAGGGCGCGGCAATGGCCGGGAAAGCGGACCTCGTAGCCGTCCCAGCGATGCACGATCAGGGGCTTAAGCCAGGCGCCGATGGCGGCGCTGACATCGGTGGCGAAGTGGCTCCAGGTGTGATGGCCGCCCAGGGCTTCACCCCGCTCGAGGATCAGCACCTTCAGGTCGGGCTTCAGCGCCTTCAGGCGCAGCGCGATCAGGCCGTTGGCCAAGCCTCCGCCCACGAGCACGACGTCGGCGCTGTTGGGGCGGGAGGAGGCCATGACCTCGCATAGCATGCCCGTGGGCGAAGGCTAGGCGGAGCGCGCCTTGGCCGGCGACTTGCGGGTCGCCCTTGCCGGTCGCCCGCCCTCCTTGCGGTCGCGCTTGTCCTTCTCGGCATGCAGCGTGTGCGCGTCCTTCTCCACCTTCTCGAGGATCGCCTGCAGTTCCTCGTCGGTCAGGTGCTCGATGCCGATGAAGGCGTTGTCGGCGTCGCTCATCTTGATGAGCTCGTCGAGCTTGGCCTGCAGGGCGGCGTTGTCGCGGTTCTGGGTGCTCTGGATCAGGAACACCATCAGGAAGGTGATAATGGTGGTCGAGGTGTTGATCACCAGCTGCCAGGTGTCGGAGAAGCCGAACAGGGGACCGCTCACCGCCCAGACCACCACCAGCAGGACGCAGGTGACGAAGGCGACCGGCTTGCCGGTGAACTGCGCGGTGGCGTTGGCGAACCGGGTGAAGGCTATCCTGGGGCTCATGGCGGCGTGGCTCCGATTGCGCACAGGCGACTGAACGGGTAGGGCGGGCTCCTGTTCCGGAGGATGCGGCATGGCCCAGGCGACGATCATCGACGGCAAGCTTTTCGCGGCGAACCTGCGCGAGCGCATCGCGGTCGAGGTCGCCGACTTGAAGGCCGCGCACGGCGTCACGCCGGGCCTGGCGGTGGTGCTGGTCGGCGAGGATCCGGCCAGCCAGACCTATGTCCGCAACAAGGGCATCCAGACGCTCGAGGCCGGGATGCACTCCGAAACGCATCGCCTGCCCGCCGACACCGCCGAGGCGGACCTGTTCGCGCTGGTCGACCGGCTGAACGCCGATCCCGCCATCCATGGCATCCTGGTGCAGTTTCCGGTGCCGGACCATCTGAGCCAGGACCGCATCGTCGCCCGCATCTCGCCGGACAAGGACGTCGACGGTCTGACCGTCACCAACGCCGGTCGCCTGGCGAGCGGCCTGCCGGCCCTGACCTCCTGCACGCCGGTCGGCTGCATGATGCTGCTGAGGGACGCCCTGGGGGACCTGCGCGGCAAGCGGGCGGTGGTGATCGGCCGCTCCAATCTGATGGGCCGGCCGATGGCCCAGCTGCTCGTCGACGCCGACTGCACCGTCACCATCGCCCACAGCCGCACCGTTGATCTGCCCGCCGTCTGCCGCGAGGCCGACATCCTGGTGGCCGCCGCTGGCCGCGCCGAGATGGTGCGCGGCGACTGGATCAAGCCGGGCGCGGCGGTCATCGATGTGGGCATCACCCGCCTGCCGTCGCTGGATCCGGTGCGGGCCGCCGAGGGCAAGACGCGGCTGGTCGGCGACGTCGCCTTCAAGGAAGCGGTCGAGGTCGCCGGCTGGATCACCCCGGTGCCGGGCGGTGTGGGCCCAATGACCATCGCCTGCCTGCTGCAGAACACGCTGACGGCGGCCAAGCGGATTCACGGGGTCGAGGGGTAGGGGGTATGGGCCGGCACGACGTTTTTGCGTCCTTCGCGACGCGCTTAGCGCTCCTCAGGATGACGAATGTCGGGGATCGCAACAAACCTCGTCATGGTGAGGAGCGGCTCTCGGGCCGCGTCGCGAACCACGCAAGGCATGTCGGCGCACTGGCCGCGGCGCTGACCCTCACGGCCTGCGGCGCCCCGCCGCCGCCCGCCCTGACGCCCGAGCAGGTCATGGCCCTGACGCCCGCCGACACGCGGCTGGCCGGGCTCTACGAGACGTCCTGCAAGGCCTGCCACGCCATGCCGGGCAACCTGGCGCCGCAGGTTCGCGACCGGGCCGCCTGGGACCCGCGCTGGAAGCAGGGCGAGACTGTGCTGCTCGACCACACCATCCAGGGCTTCAACGCCATGCCGGCCGGCGGCCAGTGCGCGTCTTGCACGCCGGACGATTTCAAGGCCCTCATACGATTCATGGCGGGGCGCGAAGACTCCGCGAAATAGCGGGGGACTTTCGATGATTTCCAGGCGCACAGCGCTGATCGCCGGCGGCGCCGGCGTGGCCGTGGTCGGCGGCGGGGCGGGGGCTATCGCCGTGGCCAATCGCGAGAAGCCCGAGCCGCCGTCGCCGCCGTCCACGAAGGACGGCAAGGTCCTGTGGCGCAACTGGTCGGGCATCCAGCACAGCTATCCGGCCCAGCGCCTCGCGCCCAAGGACGAGGGCGAACTGTCGGCCGCCATGAAGGCCGCGCCGGCGCCGGTGCGCGTCGTCGGCTCCGGCCACAGCTTCACCGGCCTGATCCCGACCGACGGGACCCTGGTCACCCTGGACGCCATGAGCGGGATCACCGGCTGGGACGGCGACAGGGCGCAGGTGATGGCCGGCACGCGGCTGGGCGCCCTGGGCCCCGCGTTGGCGGAGAAGGGCCGGGCGATGGCCAATCTGCCCGACATCAACAAGCAGTCGCTGGGCGGCGCGCTGGGCACGGCCACCCACGGCACCGGCCGCACGCTGAAGGCCATCCACGGCGATGTCACCGCCCTGACGCTGGTGACGGCGACCGGCAAGGTGATCGAGGCCGACGCCAGCCGGCGTCCGGATGTTCTCGCCGCGGCGCAGGTGTCGCTGGGGGCCCTCGGCGTCATCACCCGCGCCACCCTGAACACCACCGCCAACCGCCGGCTCAAGCGCCAGGTCTGGGTCGAGCCGCTGGAGGAGTCGCTGGCCAGGGCCGAGGCGCGGTGGGCGAAGCACCGCAACTTCGAGTTCTACGCCGTGCCCTTTACGGGGCTGGCCGCCAACATCACCCACGACGAGACCGACGAAGCGGCCACGGTGCGCGCGCCCAGCCAGGACGACGCCTTCCTCGAGGTGCTGCGCAGCCTGCGCAACCTGCTCGGCTTCTCCACCGGCATGCGCAAGGCGGCGGCGAAGGCGCTGCTGGGCGGGACCGAACCGGAGACGGTGGTCGACGAGGGCTGGAAGCTGCTGTCGACGGAGCGGCCGGTGCGGTTCAACGAGATGGAGTACCACCTGCCGGCGGAGGTCCATCTGAAGGTCCTGGCCGAGGTGGTGGCGCTGATCGAGAAGGAACGGCCCGACGTCTTCTTCCCGATCGAGGCGCGCCGCATCGCGCCCGACGACGCGCTGCTGTCGCCTTTTCAAGGCGGAGAGAGGGGCTCCATCGCGGTCCACGCCCACTACAAGGACGACTACCGGCTGCTGTTCGACCTGATCGAGCCGGTCTTCCTGCGCAACGGCGGCCGCCCGCACTGGGGCAAGCTGCACAGCCTCAAGGGCGCGCAACTGGCGGCGCTGTACCCGCGCTGGGACGAGTTCCTCGAGGTGCGGCGCGAACTCGACCCGGAGGGGCGGTTGCTGAACCCGTACCTGAGGGCGCTGTTCGGGGTGGGGTAGCTCCCGTTCCAGAGGCGGGTCAGGCGAGTGTCTGAGATGGGTGGTTAGCTAGCCCTCCAACGCCCGTCGTCTATGCGGCTCTATCGCCGCCACGTCACGACGGAAGGAGCCCCAAGCTCGGCACAGTTCACCACTACCGTGGCGCGGCTCTTGGGCTGGGCTTCATCGAAGTACATTTGGTTGCCCTCGACGTAGCGCTGATTGGACGGCGCTCGCGGATCAGGATCGCCGAAACCTTCACCCCGTGATGCGCCCCGTGGAACGGTCACTTCGAAGGGCGCATCTAGAAACACGCTGAAATCCCAGTATTCCGCGAGTTCTGGCCGATGCAGGAAGAGTCCGTCGAACACGAGGATCGCGTTCTCAGGCGCGGTCCGCCAAGGCGCAGACACAGCGCTATCGGTGAGGTGGTCAAAAACCGCTTCGCGGTACTGTCGAGAGCCACCTGGCGAGAGCGGAACGAGCAAGTTCTCCCGTAGGGAAACATAGTCGTAGGAGTCGCGATAGAAGCCCTCCGGCGATCCGCGGCCAAGGCGATGGCGAACTGCCCTCGGATTGTGGAAGCCATCGGCGGATGATCTGATCACCTGACGCCCGCATCTCACTAGCGCTTGGCCAAGTTGATCAGCAAACGTCGTCTTGCCGACGCCGTCGACGCCGTCGATGGCGATCCTGAGCACAGGCTCTCCGTACAAGCCTGCTGCGGACGCGCACACCTCGTCGAGAACGGTCATTCGCCCGAGGATAACCCTTTTGGCGGCTACACCAAGCGGACCTTCTCAACGTCTTGGATAGGTCGCGAGCGGACTAAAGTATCTCCCCATTTCCGTGTCCCCGGCGAAGGCCGGGGTCCATGCGGGGCAAGGGCTCAGCGCGGTTCATGGATCCCGGCGTTGGCGCTCCGCGCCGCCCTCCGGGTCGCCGGGAAGACGGGGAAAACAGGGGGGGGGGGGGC
>JASJPM010000007.1:0-513904 GCA_031426695.1 Caulobacter sp. | reverse complement strand
CCTCTACCCCCCGCTCGTATCCACCCCGTTCACCCAGCCGACGACCTCGCCGAGCACCTGGCTGAGCGCCTTGTCATAGGCCGGCACGATGGCGCTGACGCGGTTGTCGCCAGCCCGGATCCGGGCGGTGAAGGTCCGGTCGCCGACAAGGGAGCGGTCGCCGGACCGGGTGATCACGCCGCGCACCGAAACGAGGATGGCCGGGGCCGCCTTGGGGCCCTGGTCATAGACGGTCTCGAAGCTCTGGACGTCGAGCTTGAGGGTGTAGTCGACCTTGACCACGTCGCCGCGGGTGATGAGCCGCGCGCGGCCGCCGGCCTGGAAGGCCTGAACGGTCTGCTCGTCGAACATCACGACGGCGGGGGAGACCCAACGGGCGCCGGCGATATAGGCGGCCTCGCCGCCCGGGTTGACGGTCAGGATGCGGTCGCCGGCCGAGGCGCGGGGGAAGCCGGTGCTCAGGCGCAACACGCCATAGGGCTCGCCCGCGGGCGCGGCGAGCGGCTCGACACTGGCCTGCAACCGGTAGAGCTGCGACGGCTCGGCCTTGGGGAACAGGCTGATGCAGCCCGAGAGCCCGACGGCGGCCAGCGCCAGAACCATGACGGCGATACGGCGGTTCACGGCTGGACCTCCACTTCCTTGGCGGGCGGCTTGGCGACCACGCCCTGCGGGTTCTGTTCAATGTCGCCCACCAGCCGGTCCAGCGACTCGGCGGCCGACTGCAGCGTCGAGACGGCCCGCGTCAGCTGCGGCAGGCCGGTGGTGGCGAAGTCCGTCGTCGGCCCCTCCAGTCGCCCGATCATGCCCCGGGCGTCCTTGGTGGCGGCCTTCAGCTCCTCGGCCGCGTCCGCCAGCTCGGCGAGCGTGCGCTTGCCGTCGGTATCGACCAGGGTCTTGGTCGAACGGCTGAGTTCGCCGATCTCCAGGGCGGCGGCGTCGATGTTCTGCAGCGCCTTCTGGGCGTCGGCGATGATCGCCTTGCGCTCGCGGGCTTCGGCGGTGATGGCCTGGACGTCGTTCAGCGCCGCGGTGAAGGTCTTTACGTTCTCGTCCGAGAGCACCTTGTTGACCCGGTCCAGCGCCTCGATCGTTCGGGTCAGCACCGTGCCGCCGCCCTGCAGTAGGTCGGACAGGGCGCTGTTCTGGCTTCGGATGACCGGGATTTCGCCCGAGGGCACTGTATCCTTCAGCAAGCGCTTGCTGGGCGTGCCGGCGGTGATCTGGACATAGTTCACACCGGTGATGCCCTGCGGTTCGAGGGTGGCCGAGGAGTCCTCGCGGATGGGCACGTCGGAGGTCACGCGGATCTTGGCGATGACGCGATTGGGATCGCGGCTGTCGAGCTCCAGTTTGGTCACCTCGCCGACCTTGATGCCGTTGAAGTGGACCTCGCCGCCTTCCGACAGCCCGCGTACGGGGCCGAAGAACAGGATGTCATACACGTCGTAGTCCCGGTTGACGGCGAAGCGCGCCAGCCAGACGCCGAACACGATCGCGCCCACGAAGAGCAGGATCGAGGCGATGCCGACCAGGGCGTAGTTGGCGTTTCTTTCCATCAGACCTTCTGTCCCGCCTTCATTCTGGCGCTCTGGGCGGCGCGACCGCGCGGACCCATGAAGTAATCCCGTATCCACGGGTGGTCGGAAAGCTCCAACTCGTGGACCGGAGCCACGGCCGTCACCTTCTTGTCGGCGATCACAGCGACCCGGTCGGTGATCGTATACAGGCTGTCGAGATCGTGGGTGATCATGAACACCGTCAGGCCGAGGCTGTGCGACAGGTCGGCGATAAGCTCATCGAACGCGCCCGCGCCGATCGGATCGAGGCCGGACGTCGGCTCGTCCAGGAACAGCATCTGCGGGTCCAGCGCCAGCGCCCGGGCCAGGGCGGCGCGCTTGATCATCCCGCCTGACAGCTCGGCGGGCTTCAGCGCCCCGGCGCGTGGCGGCAGGCCGGAGAGGGCGATCTTGAGCTCCGCAAGGTCATAGATCTCGGCCTTGGACAGGTCGGTGTGCTCGAACATCGGCGCGGCGACGTTCTCCTTGACGGTCAGGGCCGAGAACAGCGCTCCCTGCTGGAACAGCACGCCGGAACTGCGCTCGATCGCCTTCATCTCCTTGCGCGAGGCGTCGTTCACGTCGTGGCCGAACATGCGGATTGTGCCGCCGTCGGGCTTCTTGAGGCCGATGATCGTGTTGAGCAGCACCGACTTGCCGCTGCCGGAGCCGCCGACCACCCCCAGGACCTCGCCGCGTTTCACGGTCAGGTTCAGGTGGTCGTGGACAACGTTGTCGCCAAACTGCGAGATCAGATCGATGACCTCGATGGGCGGCGCGTTGTCGTCGAGGCCGTCCTCGTTCAGATCGACGAATTCGGGGCGCGGCTCGACCATCAGAAGTCGAGCTCCATGAAGATCAGCGCGAAGATGGCGTCGATCAGGATGATCGAGAAGATGGCGTGGACCACGGATGCCGTGACCCGCTGGCCGAGCGAAACGACGTCGCCGCCGACCTCCATGCCCTGCCGCGATCCGATGCCGGCGATGACCGCCGCCATGACCGGCACCTTGACCAGGCCGACAATGAAGTGGGTCAGGCCGACATTGTCGACGATGCGTTGCAGGAAGAAGGTCGGGGACAGGTCCAGGACCATCCAGGAAACCATCAGGCCTCCCATCAGGCCCGCCAGGTCGGCGACGAAGGTCAGCAGCGGCATGGTCAGCTGCAGGGCGACGAACCGGGGCAGCACCAGCGCCTCGAACGGGTCGACCCCCATGACGCGCATGGCGTCGATCTCCTGCCGCATCTTCATGGCGCCGATCTCGGCGGTGAAGGCGGAGGCCGAGCGGCCGGCCAGAAGCACGGCGGTGATGACCACGCCGAACTCGCGAAGCACCGCGATCCCGATCATCTCGACCACGAAGATCGAGGCGCCGAACTCGCGCAGGACATTGATGCCCAGCAGGGCGATCACCGCCCCGATGAAGAAGGTGGTCACCGCGACGATGGGCAGGGCGTCCAGGCCCGCGCGCTCGCACAGGGTGACGATGGGCGCCCAGCGGACCTTGTGCGGCATGGCCAGGCCGCGCCCGGCCGCCACCAGCACGCGGCCGATGAAGGCGAAGGTTTCCAACGCCTCGCCGGCCAGGTGGAAGACGCCCCGACCGATCCGCACCGAAAGGTCATAGAACCCGCGCTGGACAATCGGCGGGCTGGGCTCGACCTGGACGGCGTCGCTGACCAGGTCCAGCAGGCGGGTCTGTTCCGGCCGCGCGATGAGTTTGCCAGCGCTGATTCGCCCGTCCGTGGCGCGGACGATGGCGTAGGCGCCGGCGGTGTCGCAGCGCCGCACGCCGCTGAGATCGAGACTGACGGCCTTGGATCCGAGCAGGATTTCGGCCAGTCGTCGACCGGCGTCGTCAAGCGATTCAGCCGTCCAGTCGCCGGACAGGAACGCGGTGGCGCCGTGTTCGCCCTCCTGGAGCTTGAAGTCGGCGGGTTTGCTCATAGGCGCGTCGGCGGCTCCATCGTCCGGCGCGAAACTGCCACGCCATACTGCAATGCGCAAAGCGTTCGCGCGTTGCAGCGACGATTGCCAGCGGGGCGGGCATGGGTGAGTGTCCGCGCGAACGCCGGGAGACGATCATGTCTGACAGTCCGCACGATCTTCGGCCGCCCCCGCGACGGCTAGGGGCCATCCGGGTGGCCATCGGCTTCCTCGCCGGCCTCATTATCTGGGCGCTGAACGAAGCGGGGGACCAGAAGGTCTGGCCGGCGACGGCGCCGCCGCTGTTCGGCGCGCTGATCATGGTCGCGGTGTTCCTGCCGTTCGTTCTGGTCGGCGGCCTGGGCGCGCTGCGCGCGCGGACGCTGGCGCTCTGGGCGGCCGGATCGGCGGCGGTGCTGGCGGCGCTGGGCGCACACGATCTGGCGCGGCGATTCGAGACGCTGAACGATCCGTGGGTCTCGCCGCAGCTGATGATCTTCGGCGCCGCCGGCCTGTTCATCGCCCACCACCTCGTCGAGGGCGCCGACGCCGAGCGCCGGTTCATCGCGCCCTTTCCCCGCTACTTCGAGATCGCCTGGAAGCACGGCGTGCAGCTGGTCCTGTCGCTCGCCTTCGTCGGCGTCTTCTGGCTGATCCTGTTCCTGGGCGGGGCGATGTTCGACCTGATCGGCATCAAGGCGGTCGGCGAGCTGCTGCAGAAGTCCTGGTTCGCGATTCCCGCCACGGCCACGATGTTCGCCGCCGCCGTGCACCTGACCGACGTCCGCGCCGGGCTGATCCGCGGCATCCGCACGGTGGCCCTGACCCTGTTGGCGTGGCTGCTGCCGATCCTGGTGGTGCTGGCGACCGCCTTCCTGCTGGCCCTGCCGTTCACCGGCCTGGACGCCCTGTGGGGCACGCGCAGCGGGGCGGCGATCCTGCTCAGCGCCATGGCCGTGCTGATCGTGCTGACCAACGCCGCCTATCAGGACGGCGAGCCGGACAGCCCCGTGCCGCCGGTCCTGCGCTGGAGCGGGCGGCTGGCCGGGGTGCTGCTGGCCCCGATGATCGTGCTGGCCGCCTACGCCCTGTGGCTGCGCATCGGCCAGTACGGCCTGACGCCGGATCGCATCGTCGCGGTGGCCTGCGTTGTCGCCGGCCTGGTCTACGCCGTCGGCTATCTGGTCGCGGCGGTGCGGCCGGGGCGCTGGATGCGACGGCTGGAGATCACCAACATCGTCGCCGCCTTCGTGTCGCTGGCCCTGCTGCTGGCCCTCTTCAGCCCGCTGGCCGATCCGGCGCGGCTGTCGGTGGGCAACCAGATGGGACGGCTGGAGTCAGGGGCGGTGACGCCGGAGACGCTCGACTACCAGTTCCTGCGCTTCGACAGTGGACGCTACGGGCGCGAGGCGCTGGTCACGCTGAAGGGGCGAGGCGGCGAGGTCGGCAAGCGCGCCGCCGCCGCGCTGGCGGAAACCGAACGCCGCGGCGACGCGCCGGACGCGGTGCTGCTCGACGCCGGACACCTGCCGGTGATCTGGCCGGCGGGGCGCACGCTGCCGGAAGACTTCTTCGCCCAGCAATGGGCGCGGGACCAGCAGCGGTCCTGCACCCTGGGCCGCGACGAATGCCAGGCCGCCCTGCTGGATCTGACGCGGGACGGCGTCGAGGAGGTGGTGATCATCAATCGCGCGCGCGGCTGGGTTCACGGCCGCGTCGAGGGCAAGTGGCGCTTCCTTGGCGAAGCCGCGCTCTGGCGGCCGGACCGCAAGAGCGACGCGGCGCTCGTCGAGGCCATCCGCAAGGGCAGGATCAGCGCGGCCGCGCCCGCGCTCGACGATCTGATCATCGACGGCGAGCGATACACCGTGACGCCGGACGGCGCGCCGCCGGTGGCGATCGCGACGCCCATGGAGCCGGGACCGGTCGCCGCGCCGGCGGAGCAGGCTGAGCCATGAGACAGCGGCCCTTCTTCGCCAAGGCTACGCAGGGCATTCTGCTTCGCATCACTATTCGGGACTTGTCCTGCGAAGCGCGTAGCGCGAAGCAGGATGGTGGATGCGACAGGGATTGAACCTGTGACCCCCTCGGTGTGAACGAGGTGCTCTCCCGCTGAGCTACGCATCCGCTCTGGGGCTCTCGGCCCGGGAGGCGGCGTCTATAGCGACTCGGGCCGCGCACGGCAAGACGCCACGAGGTCGGCGATCGCTCCGGCCAGTGCGTCGAAGTGATCAACGACCACATCGCCGCCCAGCTCGGCCGGGGGTAGGTCGTTGTAGCCGAAGGCGCAGACCACGCAGGGGATGCCCGCCGCCTTCGCCGCGCCGGTGTCCGGCGAGGCGTCGCCGACCAGGATTGCGCGGGCCGGGTCGCCGCCGCAGCGGGCGATCGCCTCCAGCAGCGGGGCGGGATCCGGCTTCTGGACGGGCAGGGTGTCGCCGCCGACGATGGCGCCGAAACAGGCTGTCATCTCAAGCTGGTCGAGCAGCAGTCGGGCCAGTCCCTCGGGCTTGTTGGTGCAGACCGCCAGCGCCGCGCCGCGCGCCCGCAGGTCGGCCAGCGCCGCCAGGCAACCGGGGAAGGGCCGGCTCTCCTGGGCGATGCGGCCCCTGTAGACCTCGACTATTCGGGGGCGGAGCTCCGCGATCCGCGCCTCGCTGATGGTCAGGTCGGCCATGGCGAAGGCGCGGAGCAGCATGCCCCGCAGCCCGTGGCCGACCAGCTGCCGCACGGCGGTCATCGGCGCCGGCGTCATGCCCTGCTCGACGAGGATGACGTTCAGCGCCCCCAGCAGGTCGGGCGCGGTGTCGACCAGCGTGCCGTCGAGGTCGAAGGCGAGGGTCCAGCCGGAAAGGTCGGTCACGGGGTCATGCATTGCTCAGGGCTTTCGGCTAAACCCGAGGCCAATGCAACGCTTTGAAGAGTCGCAACGATGACCGCACGCGCCGCCGTGATCATGGCCGCCGGCCAGGGGACGCGAATGAAATCCCCGACGCCCAAGGTGCTCCACAAGGTGGGCGGCCGCACCATGCTCGACCGCGCCATCGACGCGGTGCAGGCGGCCGGCTGCGAGCGTGTGGTGGTGGTCTGCGGGACCCACAGCCCGGCGGTGGCCGAGCATGTCAGGAAGCGCCTGGGCGAGGCCGCCGTCGCCATCCAGGACCCGCCGCTGGGCACCGCCCACGCGGTGCTCTGCGCCAGGGACGCCCTGGCCGGCTTCGACGGCGACGTGCTGGTTACCAATGCCGACTGCCCGCTGCTGACCGCCGAAGACCTGGCGCCTCTGTTCGAGCGCCGCGCGGCGGGCGATGACCTGGTCATGCTGGCCTTCGAGGCCGCCGACCCGGCGCTGTACGGCCGGATGATCCAGGACGCCGACGGTCGCCTGCTGCGCATCGTCGAGGCGCGCGACGCCAGCCCCGAGGAGAAGGCGGTGAGGGTCTGCTACAGCGGCATGCTGGCCGCCGCCGCCGGGCCGCTGTTCGACTGGCTCGCCGCCGTCGACAACGACAACGTCAAGGCCGAGTACTACATCACCTCCATCGTCGGCATCGCTAACGCGGCCGGCAAGCGGGTCGGCGTCGCCACCGCGTCGGAGACCGCCGTCATGGGCGCCGACGATCAGACCGGCGTCGCCCGCGCGGAGGCCCTGTGGCAGGCCCGCGCTCGTGCGGCGCTCATGGCCGACGGGGTGACCATGGTCGCGCCGGAGACGGTGTTCCTCTGCTTCGACACCAGGGTCGCCGGCGGCGTGGTGCTGGAGCCCAACCTGGTGTTCGGCCCCGGCGTCAGCGTCGAGAGCGGCGCGGTGATCCGGGCCTTCAGCCATCTGGAGGGGGCCGTTGTCCGCTCCGGCGCCATCGTCGGCCCCTACGCCCGGCTGCGGCCCGGCGCCGACATCGGCGAGGACGCCCACATCGGCAACTTCGTCGAGGTCAAGAAGGTCAAGGTCGGCAAGGGCGCCAAGGCCAACCACCTGTCCTACCTGGGCGACGGCACGGTCGGGGCGGGCGCCAACATCGGGGCCGGCACGATCTTCTGCAACTACGACGGCTTCGACAAGTTCGAGACCCATGTGGGGGAGGGGGCCTTCATCGGCTCCAACTCCTCCCTCGTCGCCCCCGTGACCATCGGCGCGGGCGCCTACACCGGCTCGGGCAGCGTGATCACCAAGAGCGTCGACGCCGACGCCCTGGGGCTGGAGCGCTCGATCCAGCTCGAAAAGCCCGGCTGGGCGGCCAGGTTCCGGGCGATGAAGCTGGCGCGGAAGAAGGGGTAGCCCCCGGCCGGGGACATGCACTTCAGTGTGTGTCCCCACCAGCTTCAAGCGGTGACGAACCGCGCCGCACCGAAACACTCCCGTCTTCCCGGCGAAGGCCGGGATCCATGGTCCAGGATCGCAGTCTGTGTTCTGAAGCTCCTCCATGGACCCCGGCCTTCGCCGGGGACACGGGACGGGTGAGGCCCCGCGGGTAGCCGCGCCGGGCCGGGCGTGGCATGCAGAGTCCATGCGCATCGTCATCGCCACCGTGCTGTCCCTCGCCCTGCTGGCGGCCGCGCCGGCCAGCGCCGAGGACGCCGGCCTGTTCGGCTACTTCCGGTCGATCTGCGGCTCGGTCCCTGATCCCTCCGCCGCTATCGCGCGGGCCGCCGATCAGGGCTTCGCGCCGGCGAAGAAGACGCCGAAGGTCGGCAATCTCAAGGAGGTGAGGGCCTTCGAGAAGACGGTCGGTGGGCGGGAGTTCTTCGTCATCACCGGCCGGGGCGCGGGCAAGCCGCGCGACGGCCTGCCGGCCTCGGCGACCGCCGCCTGCGGAGTCGGGGTCAAGGGCAAGGACGAGGCGGCGATGGCCGCCGGGCGCCGGTGGGTCGGGGTGCCGGTGTCGCGCTCGGTGCTCGGCGTCGCCTTCCACGCCTTCCGCCAGGCCGGCGGCGCGCGCACGGCCCTGTCGTTCGACGACAAGGCCGCGACGAAGGCGGCGGTGCTGGCCGGCGACCTGAACGTGCTGACGGTGAGCAGCCTGGGCGGCTCGACCGTGCTGTTCCTCAGCCGCTCGCGCGCGGCCTCCTAGGCGGCCTGGGCCGTCTCGGCCAGCGGCTGGCGGATCAGGTAGTCAAAGGCCGACAGCGCCGCCTTGGAGCCCTCGCCCATGGCGATGACGATCTGCTTGAAGGGCGTCGTCGTCGCATCGCCCGCCGCGAACACGCCCGGGATCGAGGTCGCGCCGCGCTGGTCGACCTCGATCTCGCCGCGCGGCGACAGGGCCACGCTGTCCTTCAGCCACTCGGTGTTGGGGACCAGGCCGATCTGCACGAAGATGCCTTCCAGATCGAGGCGATGCGTCTCGTCGGTCGTCCGGTCCTTCCAGGTCAGGCCGTTCACCTTCGCCCCGTCGCCGTGGACCTCGGTGGTCAGGGCCGAGGTCAGGACGGTGACGTTGGGCAGACTGGCCAGCTTGCGTTGCAGCACCGCGTCGGCGCGCAGCTGGCTGTCGAACTCGATCAGGGTGACGTGGGCGACGATGCCGGCCAGGTCGATGGCCGCCTCGACGCCGCTGTTGCCGCCGCCGATCACCGCCACGCGCTTGCCCTTGAACAGCGGGCCGTCACAGTGCGGGCAGTAGGCGACGCCCTTGTTGCGGTACTCTTCCTCGCCGGGCACGCCCATCTGCCGCCAGCGGGCGCCGGTGGCGAGGATCACGGTCCGGGAGGCCAGGCGCGCGCCGTTCTCCAGCTCGACCGTGACCAGCCCGCCGGGCGTGGTCGCCGGGACCAGCTTGACGGCCTTCTGCAGGTTCATGACGTCGACGTCGTAGTCCTTCACGTGCTGCTCGAGGCCGGAGACCAGCTTGGGCCCCTCGGTGTGCGGCACGGAGATGAAGTTCTCGATGGCCATGGTGTCGAGCACCTGGCCGCCGAAGCGCTCGGCCACGAGGCCCGTGCGGATGCCCTTGCGGGCGGCGTAGATGGCCGAGGCCGCGCCGGCCGGGCCGCCGCCGATGATCAGCACCTCGAACGGGTCCTTGGCCTTCAGCTTCTCGGCGTCGCGGGCGGCCGCGCCGGTGTCGAGCTTGGCCAGGATCTGCTCCAGGCTCATGCGGCCCTGTCCGAAGGCCTCGCCGTTCAGCAGGATGGTCGGCACGGCCATGACCTGGCGGGCCTCGACCTCGGCCTGGAACAGGGCGCCGTCGATGGCCACGTGGCTGATGCCGGGGTTCAGCGCCGCCATGGTGTTCAGCGCCTGCACCACGTCGGGGCAGTTCTGGCAGGACTGGGAGAAGTAGGTTTCGAAGCGGAACGGCCCCTCCAGGGCGCGGATCTGCTCGACCAGCTCGGCCTCGATGCGCGGCGGGTGGCCGCCGACGTGCAGCAGGGCCAGCACCAGCGAGGTGAACTCATGGCCCAGCGGCAGGCCGGCGAAGCGGACGTCGGCGTCGCCGGCGGCGCGGGTGATGGCGAAGGACGGCGTGCGCGCGTCAGCGCCGGTCAGGTCCAGGCTGACCTTGTCGGAGGTCGACGCGACATCGTTCAGCAGCGCCAGCATGTCCGTGGAGCCCTGGCCCTCGCCGAGCGTCGCGACCAGCGTGATCGGCTCGCGCAGGTTCTGCAGATAGGCGGTCAGCTGGGTCTTGAGGGCGGCGTCCAACATGTCGGCTCCGGGGGACTTTGAAACTCGGGAGTGGCGCGGCCCCCCGGCCGGGGTAGGCGTGGTCGTTAGATCTTGCCGACGAGGTCGAGCGAAGGCGCGAGGGTCTTCTCGCCTTCTTCCCACTTGGCCGGGCAGACTTCGCCCGGGTGCGAGGCGACGTACTGGGCGGCCTTGACCTTGCGCAGCAGCTCGGCGGCGTTGCGGCCGATGCCCTCGGCGGTGACTTCCATGAACTGGATGACGCCTTGCGGGTCGACCAGGAAGGTGCCGCGGTCAGCCAGGCCCTGGCCTTCGCGCATCATGCCGAAGTTGTTGGTCACAACGCCGGCCGGGTCGCCGACCATGGTGTAGCGGATCTTGCCGATGGCGGGCGAGCTGTCGTGCCAGGCCTTGTGCGAGAAGTGGGTGTCGGTGGAGACCGAGTAGACCTCGACGCCCATCTTCTGGAACGTGTCGTAGTTGTCTTCCAGGTCTTCCAGCTCGGTCGGGCAGACGAAGGTGAAGTCGGCCGGGTAGAAGAACACGATCGACCACTTGCCGCGCAGGTCGGCGTCGCTGACCTCGACGAACTTGCCGCCCTTGTAAGCCTGGGCGGTGAAGGGTTTGATTTCGGTGTTGATGAGGGACATGCCGCACTCCGTGAATGGCGAGGCGTTCGGAATAGGCGCGACTCGTCGATAAGGGAAATTGATTAAATCGCACCGCAGCATAGGGAGTCTCTATATCGCGCTGCATCGCGGCATGTCCGATCGGCCGGGGGGCGACGGCACGGCGCTTTCCCCGTCCGCGAGGGGTGCTAAACAGCGCTGAAGCAGCCGCCCGGACAGAGCCCCATGACCGCCGACGACCAGAAACGTATCTCCGGCGAAGCCGCCGCACAGCTGGTCGAGTCCGGCATGGTGGTGGGGCTGGGCACCGGCTCGACGGCGGCCTGGTTCGTCAAGGCGCTGGCGGCGCGGGGCCTCGACGTCCGCGGCGTCCCCACCTCCGAAGCCACCGCCAACCTGGCCCGCGAGCTGGGCATGAGCCTGGCCAGCCTGGACGACGTGAAGTCCATAGACCTGACCGTCGACGGCGCCGACGAGATCGGACCGGGCCTGTCGCTGATCAAGGGCGGCGGCGCGGCGCTGCTGCGCGAGAAGCTGGTCTGGGAGGCCTCGGTGCGCTGCGTGGTCATCGCCGACGCCGCCAAGCACGTGAAGGCGCTGGGCAGGTTCCCGCTGCCGATCGAGG
Organism: Caulobacter sp.; assembly: GCA_031426695.1. Taxonomy (GTDB): domain Bacteria; phylum Pseudomonadota; class Alphaproteobacteria; order Caulobacterales; family Caulobacteraceae; genus Caulobacter. Next base: position 502,533 of record JASJPM010000007.1, on the reverse strand, counting down.
TGGTGCGTTTCGGCCATCCTCACACCGGCCGGCGGCTGGCTGACATCGCCGCCGAGTTCGACCTGCCGCCGCCCCGCCTGCGCACCGCCGACCGGGGCGTGGTCGTCACCGACGGCGGCAATGTCATCTACGACATGGCCTCGGGCGTCATCGCCGATCCGGCCGCCCTGGCGGCGGCGCTGAAGAGCGTCACCGGCGTGGTCGACCACGGCCTGTTCCTCGACCTCGCCGACGAGGCGCTGATCGGAACCGACGACGGGGTGGTCAAGCTCGTTCCCTGAACCCATATGCCCCGTGTCCCCGGCGCAGGCCGGGGTCCAAGACACATCTCGAGCGGCCGATGGGCGTCCCCGTGGATCCCGGCCTTCGCCGGGAAGACGGAGACACTCCATGGCTAAGTACGACTACGACCTCTTCGTTATCGGCGCCGGATCGGGCGGGGTGCGGGCCTCGCGGCTGGCGGCGATGAGCGGCGCGAAGGTCGCCGTGGCCGAGGAGCACCGCGTCGGCGGCACCTGCGTGATCCGCGGCTGCGTGCCCAAGAAGTTCATGGTCTACGCCAGCGAGTTCTCCAACCAGGTTAAGACCGCCCGCGGCTTCGGCTGGACCGTGCCGGAGCCGACCTTCGACTGGCCGACCTTCCGCCAGGCGATGGAGATCGAGGTCGCGCGCCTGTCGGGCATCTATGTCACCAACCTGCAGAAGGCCGGCGCCGAGCTGATCCACAGGCGGGCGGTGGTCAAGGACGCCCACACCGTCGAAATCGTCGGCGAGGACCGCACGGTGACCGCCGAAAAGATCCTGATCGCCACCGGCGGCCGGGTCACGGTCCCGGACCTGCCGGGCATCGAGCACGCCATCACCTCCAACGAGGCCTTCCATCTCGACAGGCTGCCGGAGAGTATCCTGGTGGTCGGTGGCGGCTATATCGCCGTGGAGTTCGCCGGCATCTTCGCCGGCCTGGGCAGCCAGGTGACGCTGCTCTACCGCGGCCCCAACATCCTGCGCGGCTTCGACGACGACGTCCGCGCCCACCTAGCCGGCGAGCTGGAGCGGCGGGGGATCAAGGTCGTCCTCGGCTGCGAGCACGACAGCCTGGAGAAGACCGAAGCCGGCATCGTCAGCACCCTGAACAACGGCATGACCTTCACCACCGAGCAGGTGATGTTCGCCACCGGCCGCGAGCCCTATGTCGCGGGCCTGGGCCTCGAAAACGCCGGCGTCGCTCTGAACGACCGCGGCGCGGTCAAGGTCGATGCGTACTCGAAGACCAATGTCGACAGCATCTGGGCCGTGGGCGACGTCACCGACCGCATGAACCTGACTCCCGTCGCCATCCGCGAGGGCGCCGCCTTCGCCGAGACCGAGTTCCGGGGCCACCCGACCACCTTCGACCACGACACCATCGCCACGGCGGTCTTCTCCCAGCCGCCGATCGGCACCGTCGGCCTGGGCGAGGGCGAGGCGCGCAAGGCCTTCGGCCAGATCGACGTCTACCGCGCCGTCTTCCGCCCGATGAAGGTCACCTTCTACGGCGGCGAGGAGCGCACCCTGATGAAGCTGTTGGTCCGCGCCGACACCCAGCAGGTCGTCGGCGTCCACATCGTCGGCCCCGACGCTCCGGAGATGATCCAGATGGCCGCCATCGCCGTGAAGATGGGCGTGACGAAGCAGCAGTGGGACTCCACCTGCGCGGTTCACCCCACGGCGGCGGAGGAACTGGTCACCATGCGCGAGAAGTACCTGCCGGCGGACCTCGGGGCTGTGGGGTAGGGGGAGGGGCTGGGGGCGATCTGGCCTAGCGGTTCGCGAACTGCCCCGCGCGCCATGCCATCCAGGTCGCCACGAGCCCGACAGCGGTGCAGACGATCACGCCCGGCAGCGAGGCCTCGGGCCCGAAGGCGCCGCCGGTCAGCCAGTCGGGGAAGCCTGCGTGGGCCGTGCTGCTGGCGATCGCCGGCCCGAAGTCGCCCCCGGATACGGAAGCGCCGAACAGGTAGCCCTGGGTGAAGTTCCAGGCGGCGTGGACGCCGATCGACATCCAGAGCCGGCCGGTCAGCGCGTAGAAGGCGCCCAGCATGATCCCGGCCTCAAGCGCGATGCAGACGGCCGCGAACAGGGTCGCGTTCGGATTGGGCAGGTGGCCGAGGCCGAACAGGGCGGCCGTGACGGTAAAGGCGACCCAGGGGCCGAACGCTCTCCACAACAGGCGCAGCAGCACGGCGCGGAGCATGATTTCCTCGACCACGCCCGACTGGATGGCCTTGGCCGCGGCGGTCCAGGCCGGGGCGGCGCCCAGGCCGCGGATGTCATAGAGGCCGAACACCGCCATGATGGCCATCACGGCGGCGAACATGGTCGCGCCGATCAGCAGACCGACGCCGAGCTGCGGCAGAAGGGGGCGCAACGCGATCTCGGACGGTCGCCGTCCCTCGGCAAGCCACACCGCCAGGGCGTAGACTCCAAGGCCCACGAGCGCCGACGCGACATGAGCGGCGAGTTGCGCGGGTCCCGATGCCTTTGGCCACCAGTCGCTCAGCATCTCCCCGGTCGAAAAGGCGGTCATGGCGACCAGGAAGAACAGCGCCAGCGCCCAGCCGGTCGCCCTCAGCCAGCGCAGCGGTCCAGGATGCAGGAAACGGCGGTCGCCGAGCTCGAGTGGCTGCAGACCCGTGGCTCGGCCGGAGGCATACGCCATCCGGGCAGCCGAAATCAGCTTCGAACGCATGGGGGCTCCGGTTGTGCGATGGGCTCAGGAAAGCTCGGGTGAGGCGTGCGCCTCGGCCGCAGCCGTGATGCGCTCGCGGAAAGGGCGTTGGTTCAGGGCGGCGATCGCTTCGCCGAGGACTTCGGAAAGCGGCGCAGAAAGCTCGGCGTCCAGTTGGGCGGCCGCGGCGTTGGTGGCGGACCACTGGCGCTGGAGGGCTGGAATCATCGCTTCGGTCTTCGGCGTCAGGGTCACGATCCGCTCGCGGGCGTCGGCGCCCGGCCTCAACGCCACCAGCCCGTCCCTGGTCATCTGTGAAACCGTCTGGCTGACCGCCGAGTGGCTGATCCCGATCTCTCTCGCCAGGGCCTTGATAGACGTCGGGCCGATGGTCATCAGGGCGCGGAGCACGGGGGTATAGCGCGGTCGCCAGGTCAGCCCCGAGGCCGCATAGGCGGCCTCCACGTCACCATCGATCAGTTCGATCAGGTGTCGCACGAGCGTGCCGAGGGTGGGCGACGAAGGAGCCATGTCGTCGATATATAAGCGCTGTTATATATTGTCAACTGATCCAGACAGCCAGGAAGGGCCGGGTCGAAACAGGGACACACACTCGATCTCCGCCGGAATGCAGCCACGCTCCCGTTTGGACGGCCTCCACGGTCGCGAAGGGGGTGATCGCGGAGGGGCGGCGGCATGTCCCGCGTGCGCCATCTGCCGCCGCTGCAAGGATGCGTCGGAACAGGCGTCCGGCCAGGCCGTTGATGGTGGAGCGACCCATCAACGAGGACCACCTGATGACCGATCTGACCGCGATCAAGGAACATATGGACGTCATCGGCGCCGACGGCGTCCACCTCGGCACGGTGGACAAGGTCGAAGACGGTCGCATCAAGCTGACCCGCGCCGACAGCGGCTCACACGGCGATCACCACCACTACATCTCCGCCGGTCTCATCGCCGACGTCGAAGGCAACCAGGTCCGCCTTTCCGCGACCGCGGCCAACGCCGCGCTGCTCGAGGAAGAGAAGGGCGGGGAAGCGATCGCCGACAAGTAGCGGGGGAGGTGGGGACACACACGTTCTTCCCCCGCAATGAGTTTGTGTCCCCCTTCTTTTCCAGATCAGAAGGGACCGGGTTCGACCTAGGCGGCGCACCAGTTCATGTGGACAGCCGTCAGTACGGCTAGTGCGCTGAAGACGGAGAGACTTGGATATCCGGATGCTGGACTGGTCATCGTGAGCGTCGCGTCCCAGACGCCGTCTCTCAAGCGGGCCATCGGACCCGCGCAGCTCACCCTCCTCGGGGTCGGCTCGATGCTGGGGGCTGGCATCTACGGCCTGATCGGCAAGGCCGCCGGCGTCATGGGCGGCGCCGTCTGGATCGCCTTTCTGGTTGCGATGGTCGCCGCCCTGTTGACGGGCGTCAGCTACGCGTCGATCGCATCGCGCTATCCAAAGGCGGGCGGGGCCGCCTACGCGGCGCAGCGGGCTTACCGGAAGCCTTGGCTCAGCTATCTGATCGGACTGGCGATTGTGTCCTCGGGTCTGGGCTCCATCGCCACCCAGGCGAAAGTCGTCGCCGAAAATGTTGACCTGCTTCTCAGCTGGAACCTGGGCTTCTCCATCGCGGGAGCCCCTGCGGAAGTCATCCTGATCTCCGTCGGATTTCTGTTGCTGCTCGGCGCCATCGTCTTTCGTGGCATCACCGAGTCCCTGTGGGCCAACGCGGCCTGCACGGTGATCGAGACGCTTGGCTTGCTTCTGATCGTCGCCGTCGGACTGCGCTTCTGGGGTCACGCGGATCTGCTGGAAACGCCGATCCTGAAGAGCAACCCATCGGGCGCCATCACGGCGGGTCTCGTCCTGCAGGGCTCGATTCTGACCTTTTTCTCGTTCCTGGGGTTCGAGGACATGATCAACGTGGCCGAAGAGGTTGAACGCCCTGAACGCACGATCCCGATTGCCCTGATCGGGGCGATGCTGGTCGCATCAGCGATCTATATCGCAGTCTCGATCACCGCGGTTTCCGTGGTGCCATGGCGCGATCTGGCCGCCGCGCCGGGGCCACTCGCCCTTGTCATTGAACGCGCGGCGCCGTGGTTCCCCGCCATCGGATTCACCTTCATCACGATCGTCGCCGTCGCCAACACGGCGCTGGTCAACTACGTGATGGCGTCCCGGCTGTTGTACGGGATGTCCCGACAAGGCCTCCTGCCAGGGCTGCTTGGGCGGGTGCACCCGCGCACGCGGACACCTCATGTCGCCATTGCGGTTCTGCTGGTTCCCGTCATCGCCTTGCAGTTCGCGGGCGACATCACCCAACTTGCCGGCGCTACGGTCCTGTTGCTCCTGTTTGTCTTCATGCTCGTGAATGGCGCCCTGGTCGTGCTCAAGCACCGAGAAGGCAATCTCGCTGGATCGTTCAACGCGCCGACGATCGTGCCGCTGGGTGGGGTCGTTGTCTGCCTTGTGATGATCGTGGGGCGGGTTCTGGAGGGAGATTGGCGCAGTCCGGCCATCGCCCTCTCGATGATCGCCTTGATCGCCACGCTCTACATGTTGACCGGGCGCGGCCATGAGCCGGAAGCGTCTATGGCGGAACCGTAGACCAATGTTGCGTCAGGCCCGGCGCCCGAACTACCGACCTTCGTCGCACCCGCGACCCGCCAAGGGGGCCTCGCCACTGTACGGACCGGGGACATGGCTGACAGGTGCTCGGGGACATGGTGGACACTTTGGGCATGCAGCGGCGAGCTGGATCCGGCCGTATCTCCTCCCCCTCTACCGCTCCGGCCCTTCCATCGGATCGGTCGACGGCGTCAGCAGGTCGGCGGCCGCGTCGTTGACGGTCGGGGCGGGCAGGGCCGGGTCCTCGCGTTGCGGCGACGCGACGCGGGCGGCGGAGGCCCTGTCGCCCATGCCGAGCGCGGCGAGGCCGTCGTCGCCTTCACGGCCCAGGATGCTGCGGATGCGCAGGTCGGTCTGCGGGAAGGGAATCTCGATGCCGGCCGCGTCGAGCGCGTCGGCGATGGCCCAGGTGTAGGCGGCGTGCATGGCGGCGGGGCGTTTGACGGCCTCGGGCGTCGGCCAGACCAGCAGCTCGAAGTTCAGGCTGCTGTCGCCAAAGCCGACCAGCCAGACCTGGCTCTTGCGCTGCTCGGTCTCGGGCAGGGTGAAGGGGGAGGTCCGGGCCGCCTCCAGCACTGCTTCGCGCACCTCGCCGCGCGCCGCGCCATAGGCGACCGAGAACGGGATGTGGATGCGCCGCGTGTCGCCCTTCAGCGTCCAGTTGGTGACTGGGCCCTCGATCAGATGGGAGTTGGGGATGATGACGTTGACGTTGTCGTTGGTTCGGATCCGCGTGGCGCGCGGCCCGATCTCGGCGATCGCGCCCCGCGTGCCGCTGTCCAGTTCGACATAGTCTCCGACCGACACCATGCGATCGAAGATCAGGAAGATGCCCGACACGAACTCCTTGACGACGCCCTGCAGCCCCAGGCCGACGCCGATGCCGAGGGCCCCCGCGAACACCGCCAGGGACGAGAGGTTCACACCCGCCGCCGACAGGCCCGCCGCCACGCCGACGAGGATGATGGCGTAGCCGGCCAACTTCTCGAGCAGGTAGAGCGCCTGGGCGGTCCGCTGGGCCTTCAGTCGAATCCGTTGAATGCCCCGCGTCACCAGCCATGACACGAGGATGGCGACCAGCAGAATCACGCCCCCGCTCACCAGCCCGCCAACGGTCAGGATCGACCCGCCGATATTGACGACCGTGGCGTCGTTCAGCTGTTCCAGATCGGAAATCACGTCCTTGGCCCCATCCGTGATCAGCGGATGGCCAAGGGGAAGGTTCCTTGGCTTCGTGGGGAGAGGTGGCTCACACGCTGTTCCGCGCGCCCCGCACCGCCTCTCCCTACGACAGCCGATCCCGGAAGGTCTCGTAGCCGAACGTCCGCACCAGTCTCAGCGCGTCCGAGGCGCTGTCCCACAGCGCGATCGCGGGCAGGGGCACGCCGTTGAAGGTGTTGGTCTTGACCATCGAATAGTGGGCCTGGTCGAGGAAGGCGATGCGCGTTCCCGGGGCCGGGGCCAAGTCGAAGCGGTAGTCGCCGATGATGTCGCCGGCCAGGCAGGAGGGGCCGCCGAGGCGGACCGTGACGCCGGCGTCGCTCTCGTTCAGCAGGGCCGGGCGGTAGGGCGCCTCGATGACGTCGGGCATGTGGCAGGTCGCCGAGATGTCGGTGATGGCGACCGGGACGCCGTTGTCGAACGTGTCGAGCACCTCGCCGACCAGGATCCCGGCATCCAGGGCGACGGCCTCGCCCGGCTCCAGATAGACCTCCACCCCATGCCGCTCGGTGATCCCGCGCAGCAGGGCGACCAGGTCCTCGCGCTGATAGTCGGCGCGGGTGATGTGGTGGCCGCCGCCGAGGTTCAGCCACTTCAGCCGCGGCAGGACGGCCTCCAGCCTCGGCTCCAGCGACGCCCAGATCCGGCGCAGCGGCTCAAAGTTCTGCTCGCACAGGGCGTGGATATGCAGGCCGTCGACGCCGTCCAGATGCTCCGGCCGCAGCTGGGTGACCGGAAAGCCAAGCCGCGAGCCGGCCTGGCAGGGGTCGTACCGGGCCACCTCTCCCACGCTGTGCTCGGGATTGAGGCGCAGGCCGATGTCGAAGACCTCGCCCCCCGCGCGCGCGGCGGCGATCACGTCGGCGAAGCGCCCGATCTGGTCGGGGGCGTTGAAGATCACCGAGTCCGACAGCCGCAGGATCTCGGGCAGGTCCTCGCGTTTGTAGGCCGGCGAATAGGTGGTCAGGTGGCCGTGGTAGTGCTCGCGGGCCAGCCGCGCCTCCCACAGGCCAGAGGCGCAGGTCCCGTCGAGGTACTCGCCCACCACGTCCGCCAGCGACCACATCGAGAAGGCCTTCAGGGCCAGCAGCACCCGGGCGCCGCCCCGGTCGCCGACGTCCTTGAGCACCGCCAGATTGCGGCGCACCGCCTGCTCGTCGACGACGAAGCAGGGCGATGGCACGCGGCCGAGGTCGAAGCGCGCGAAGGCGCCGGGATCGCCCGCCTGGGTTTCCATCAGAAGGCCAGCGGGGCGTCCAGGTCGCGAACCTTCCACGGCAGGCCGTGCCGGTTCAGCATGTCCATGAACGGGTCGGGATCGAGCTGTTCCATGTTGAAGACGCCCGCGCCCTTCCACTGGCCGGTCAGCATCAGGGCGGCGCCGATCATCGCCGGAACGCCGGTGGTGTAGCTGACCGCCTGGTTGCCGGTCTCGGCGTAGGCCTCCTCGTGATCGCAGACGTTATTGACGTAGACGGTCCTGGCCTTGCCGTCCTTTTCGCCGGTGGCGATCACCCCGATGTTGGTCTTGCCCCGGGTGATCGGGCCCAGCGACGCCGGCTCGGGCAGCAGCGCCTTGAGGAACTCGATCGGGATGATCTCCCGGCCCTGGAACATCATCGGCGCGATGCGGGTCATGCCGATGTTTTCCAGCACGTCCAGGTGCTTGAGATAGGAATCGCCGAAGGTCATCCAGAAGCGGATGCGCTTAATCTCGGGATAGAACTTGGCCAGCGACTCCAGCTCCTCATGGTACATGAGGTACATGTTCTTCTCGCCGACCCGGTCGAAGTCGAACACCTGCTTGTGGCTCAGCGCCGGGCCTTCGATCCACTGACCGTTCTCCCAGTGCCGCGACGGCGCGGTCACTTCGCGCAGGTTGATCTCGGGATTGAAGTTGGTGGCGAACGGCAGGCCGGTGTCGCCGCCGTTGCAGTCGAGGATGTCGAGCGTGTCGATGCGATCGAGCAGGTGCTTCCTGGCGTACGTCGCGAACACCGAGGTCACGCCGGGGTCGAAGCCGCTGCCAAGCAGGGCCATCAGCCCGGCGTCCCGGAAGCGGTCCTGGTAGGCCCACTGCCAGCTGTATTCGAACTTCGCCTCCTCACGCGGCTCGTAGTTGGCCGTATCGAGGTAGTTCACGCCCGCCTCGAGGCAGGCGTCCATGATGTTCAGGTCCTGATAGGGCAGGGCGAGGTTGACCACGAGGGCGGGCTTGACGGCGTTGAGCAGCGCCACGGTCGCCTGGACGTCGTCGGCGTCGAGCTGCGCCGTGTCGATGGTCACGCCGGTCCGCTGCCTGACCGAGGCGGCGATGGCGTCGCACTTCGACCTGGTGCGGCTCGCCAGCGTGATGTGCGAGAAGATGTCCGCGTTCATGGCCATCTTGTGGACGGCGACCGAACCCACGCCGCCGGCGCCGATAACAAGCACCTTGCTCATCTATGCTCTTCCTCACGCAAGCCGTTCCGGCGCGCCTGACGGCGCGCTTGGGGCCGGCGGTTTATCACGCTGGGGAAGGTGCGATAACCACCCTTGGGGCCGGACCCGCGTGGGCCATGTGCGAGACTCTGGAGACAGATCGTCCCGAGACAAAGCGAGACAATGGGGGGCAATCGCCCCCCAGTCCGTCGGCACGGTCCCGCGTCCCGCAGGCCTTCCCGGGCGTCGCGCGGCCGCCGGCCCAGCGGACTTGCGGCCTTGAGGTCAAGCCGGCAAGTCTCTGTTTTAATAAGAACTCCTGCCCTTCCATCCACGCGACTGGAAAGGGTCCGACACTGGACTCCTGGCGCGTGTCACATCGGTGCTCTCGGGCGCCGGAGGGAGGGCGAACCGTGACATCGAGACAGTCTGCACTGACGGACTTCCCTGCGCCCGGCCAGGCCCCTATCTCCCACTCCAGGGTCGTTTCACCCGCAACCTTCACGCACGACCATACCCCTTCATGCGACATTCACGCCTCGCAGGCGCATAATTTTGCCTTCGGAGCGGCTCTAGGGTAAGAACCGCGTCCCATTTTAGAGTTTGAGACCATGACCGAGCGCTGGACCCCGTCGTCCTGGAGAGCAAAGCCCGCCAAGCACGTGCCGACCGACTATCCGGATCAGGCCGTCGTCGAGCGCGTGGAAGGCGATCTTCGCCGGATGCCGCCGCTGGTGTTCGCCGGCGAGGCGCGGCGTCTGAAGTCGCTGCTGGGCGACGTGGCGCGCGGCGACGCCTTCCTGCTGCAGGGCGGCGACTGCGCCGAGAGCTTCAAGGAATTCCATGCGGACAACATCCGCGACACCTTCCGCTTGATCCTGCAGATGGCGGTGGTGCTGACCTTCTCCGGCGGCAAGCCGGTGGTGAAGGTCGGCCGCATCGCCGGCCAGTTCGCCAAGCCGCGCTCCGAGCCGATCGAGACCATCGACGGGGTGACGCTGCCGTCCTACCGCGGCGACAACATCAACGGCATGGCCTTCGATCCGGCCGAGCGGGCGCCCGACCCCGAGCGGCTGCTGAAGGCCTACGGCCAGTCGGCGGCGACGCTGAACCTGCTGCGCGCCTTCGCGACCGGCGGCTATGCCGACCTGCACAACATCCACCGCTGGACCCTGGGCTTCGTCGCCGACAGCCCGCAGGGCGCGCGCTACCGCGAACTGTCCGACAAGATCAGCGAGAGCCTGGCCTTCATGGCGGCCATCGGCGTCACGCCCGAGACCCATCCGGGCATGAAGCAGGTGGAGTTCTTCACCAGCCACGAGGCCCTGCTGCTGGGCTTCGAGGAGGCGATGACGCGGATCGATAGCACCAGCGGCGACTGGTACGACACCAGCGCCCACATGCTGTGGATCGGCGAGCGCACCCGCCAGCTGGACGGCGCGCATGTCGAGTACATGCGCGGCGTGAAGAACCCCATCGGCGTCAAGGTCGGCCCGACGCTGGAGCCCGACGACCTGCTGCGGCTGGTCGATGTGCTGAACCCGGCCAACGAGCCGGGCCGCCTGACCCTGATCGGCCGCTTCGGCGCCGACAAGGTGCATGAGCGGCTGCCGCGCCTGATGCAGGCGACCAAGCGGGCCGGCCGCAGCGTGATCTGGTCGACCGACCCGATGCACGGCAACACCCTGAAGGCCAACACCGGCTACAAGACCCGGCCGTTCGACCGGATCCTGCAGGAGGTGAAGGGCTTCGTCGACGTGGCCGAGGCCGAGGGCGTCCACCCCGGCGGCGTGCACCTGGAGATGACCGGCCAGAACGTCACCGAATGCATCGGCGGGGCCCGCGCCCTGACCGAGGGCGAGCTGGGCGACCGCTACCACACCCACTGCGACCCGCGCCTCAACGGCGAACAGGCGCTGGAGCTGGCCTTCCTGGTCGCCGAGCGCCTGAAGCACGGCCGCGAGGGGATGCGGGAGGCGGGCTGACGTCGAATCTCCCTCCCCCTTGTGGGGAGGGTGGCTCGGCGAGCGCAGCGAGACGAGACGGGTGGGGCGAGTAGCGATCCTCACCTGACGTCGAAGGCGGCCATCCCTTGCCCCACCCTGACCTGCTGCGCAGGTCTGTCCCTCCCCATGAAGGGGAGGGAGGCGCCATCAGGCGCCGAGGATCCAGCCCTCTTCGCGCTCGACGGCGGCGATGTCGGCCTCGGAGGCCTCGCCCTTCGGGCCGAACTCGGCGCCCAGCTTGCCGGCCTCGTCCAGGCGCAGGAAGTGTTCGCACAGCGCGCGGACCTGGGCGCGGTCGGGCACCTCGCCGGGTTCGGGGCGGACCTCGCCCAGCGCCGGGTAGACCTCGGCGAAGACGGCGTCGACGCCCTCGAGGTCGGCGTCCTTGAGCGGCTTCCAGCCGGTCTGGAACGGCCAGACACGGGCCTTGTCGCCCAGCGCGTCGGCCAGCGCCTTGACGCGCGGGATGCCGGTGATGGCCTGGCTGCCGACCGTGCCGTTGCCGAAGATCTGCCAGACGCTCTTGGCGCCGGCCTTCCCCTTGCCCTTCGTGGCCAGGTCGGCGCGGCGCAGGTCGGCGGGCAGGCCGGCGCGGTCGTAGTCGGGCTTCGTCGTCGACAGCCAGCGCTGGGCGTCGTTGGCCGGGCAGCCCCAGAACGGCCAGGGCTGGTCGGTCATCAGCCGGTTCATCTTGGCGGCGACCTGGAAGCGGTTGTTGACGTTGGTCGGCTTGTCGACGACGTCCTTGGCCAGGAAGGCCCACAGGCCGGCCCAGTCCTCGCCCTTGACCTTCAGCAGCGCGGCGGTCCCCTCGGGGTAGCCCAGCGCGAAGTCGACGCCGACCAGCGCCCGCTCGCCCCGACGACCGAGGTCGGCGAGGATGTCGCGCAGCTGCACCATCGCCGCGTCGCGGGTGGCGGGGTTGAAGGCCTCGAAGGTCGGACGGAACCGGATGTCGCGCTTGATGACGCCGATCCAGATGGAGTCCTTGCCCTGGCGCGGCGCGGCGGCGGCGCTCCAGTCGATCATCACATAGGCGCTGAACAGGCGCGACACGGCAGGCACTCCAGGGCGAATGGCGGCGCTTGTAGCCCCGCTCACGCGCCGGAGGAAGCGGCGCGGCGCACAACATGACGGATCGTGATCGCCGTGCGTCCTTCGACACGCCGCTTCGCGGCTGCTCAGGATGACTATGTTGGAAGGCTACCCTCCCAAGTCATGCTGAGCAGCGCCGCAGGCGCGTGTCGAAGCACGCAGGGCCTCAGCTCAGCTTGACCAGCATCTTGCCGGTGTTCTCGCCGCGGAACAGCTTGAGGAAGGCGCCGGGGGCGTTCTCGATGCCCTCGTCGATGGTCTCCTTCCACTGGACCTTGCCGCCCTGGATCCAGCCGGACATGTCCTTCAGGAACTCGGGCAGGTGCTGGAAGCTGTTGGAGACGATGAAGCCCTCCAGCCGGATGCTCTTGCCGACCGCCTGGATCAGGTTCTTCACGCCGTACATCTCGCCGGTCGAATTGTACTGGCTGATCATGCCGCAGAGGGCGAAGCGGGCGAAGGGGCGGGCGGCGGCCAGGGCCGCGTCCATGTGCTCGCCGCCGACGTTCTCGAAATAGACGTCGATGCCCTTGGGCGCGACGCGGTTAAGGGCCGCCGTCAGGTCCTTCTCGGCCTTGTAGTCGATGACCTCGTCGCAGCCGATCGACTTCAGGTAGGCGACCTTGTCGGCCCCGCCGCAGGAGCCGATGACGGTGTTGCCCTTGATCTTGGCGATCTGCACGACGATCTGGCCGACCGCGCCGGCGGCGCCCGACACGAAGACGACGTCGCCGTCCTTCATCGCCGCGATCTTCAGGAGGCCCACCCAGGCGGTCATGCCGGGCATGCCGGCCACGCCGAGGAAGGCCTGGGGCGGCAGGCCGAAGGTGTCGAGCTTCTGCACCGCGCCGGCCGGGGCGTTGAACGCCTCGCGCCAGCCGTACATCGACTGCACCAGGTCACCGACCTTCAGCGACGGATCGTTGGAGGCGATGACCTCGCCCACGGCGCCGCCCTGCATGGCTTCGCCCAGCGCGAACGGCGGGCTGTAGCTCTTCACGTCGTTCATGCGGCCGCGCATGTAGGGGTCGACGGTCATCCAGTGATTGCGCACCTGCACCTCGCCGGCGCCGGGCGCGGGCAGCTCGACGCTGGCCAGCTCGAAGTTTTCGGCGACGGGCGTGCCCACGGGCCGGCTCTTGAGGCGGATCTCGCGCGAGGTGGTCATGGTGGTCTCTCCCGGTTTACGACGTATTTTCAAACGATTGTTTAGACCCTTTCGTAACCTTGCGGAAGCCGTCGCGCGACCCCGCAAATCTGGTTAGAAGCGGAGCCATGGAAAAGGTTCTCAAGGCCGGCGTCGTCGGATCGGGCGTCTTCGGCGGCTACCACGCCAAGAAATACGCGGAGATGGAGGGCGTCCAGCTCGTCGGCATCTTCGACATCCATCCCGAGCGCTGCTTCGAGATGGCGGGCGCCCTGGGGGCGGAAGCCTTCGGCGACCTCGCCGACCTGATCGCCGCCTGCGACATCATCACGGTGGCCTCGCCGGCCACGACCCATGCGGGCGCGGCGCTGCAGGCGCTGAAGGCCGGCCGCTCGGTCTATGTCGAAAAGCCGCTGGCCACGACGCTGGAGGACGCCGACGCCCTGATCGCCGAGGCGGCGAAACAGGGCGTGGTGCTGGCCTGCGGTCACCAGGAGCGGGTCGTCTCCCAAGCCATGGGCCTGCTCGACATCCCGGAAAAGCCGCTGCGGCTGGAAGCGGTGCGCAAGGGCACGCCCTCGATCCGCAGCAAGGACGTGTCGGTGGTGCTCGACCTGATGATCCACGACATCGACCTGGCCCTGTCGCTGACCGACGCCGAGCCGCTGACGGTCGAGGCCGACGGCGACGGCGACGAGGTCACCGCCGAGGCGACCTTCGACGACGGCTTCACCGCCGTGTTCACCGCCAGCCGCCGCGCCGAGGCCCGCGAGCGGACGATGAAGATCGTCTATCCGTCAGGCACGCTGGAGATCGACTTCATCACCCGCGCCTTCACCAACACCACCCCGTTCCCGCTGAACGAGGCCTTCACCGAAACCCCGGCCGGCCGCGACCCGCTGGGCACGAGCGTCGGCGGTTTCGTGGCGGCGGTGCGAGGGCTGTCGCCGCGGCCGGTGGTCACCGGCGAAGAGGCGGCGAGGGCGCTGGACCTGGGGCTGGCGGTGGAGCAGGCGGGCGGGTTCTAAAGCAAAACCCCCGACGCGAACGCGCCGGGAGCTGAGCAAGCGTTACTGGGTGCGGGCGGCCGCGTCGGCGGCGGCGTCAGCCTTTCGCTCCGCCGTGCCGGCGGCGGCGGCCGTGTTGTCGGCTGCCTGATCGGCGGCGGCCGCGGCGTTGTCGGCTGCCGCGTCAGCGTTCGCGGCCGTATCGGCGGCGGCCGAGGCCGTGGCGGCGCCCGCCTGATCGGCGGCTTCTGCAGCGTGGTTTTCGGTCTTCTCGGAACAGGCCATCAGCGCGAGGCTGGCGGCCGATACGGTGAGGATCAGGGCGAGGCGCATTACGTGCTCCATTGTTTTGTGGATGGCTTCGGGCGTGGACAAGCCACGCCGGAACCCATGAGCGTCCTGGAGGACAATCACGGGGTTGAACGGAGAACCGCGCCGTTTGATCCGTGACGGCGCCAAGTAGGGACACCTCCAGTTTCCGGCCGAGGCCATGCTGCGCGGTTTCCCTCCAAAAGGGGGAGAGGCCCGGCTTCCGCGGCCCTTTGCGGCGTGATCTAGTCGTGATGATACAGCCTGGAGCCCCTGCCATGACCACCGCCCACGACCACGCCTTCACCGCGATCGACGGCGCGGCGCTGCCGATGTCGAGCTTCAAGGACAAGGTCGTGCTGGTGGTGAACGTGGCCAGCAAGTGCGGGCTGACGCCGCAGTATGACGGGCTGGAGACGCTCTACAGCGCCTATCGCGACCAGGGCCTGGTCGTGCTCGGCGTGCCCTGCAACCAGTTCATGGGCCAGGAGCCGGGGACGGAGGAAGAGATCGCGCAGTTCTGCCGCACCACCTTCGGCGTCGACTTCCCGATGACGGCCAAGGTCGATGTGAAGGGCGATGACGCCCACCCCTTCTACAAATGGGCGGTGGCGCAGGTCGGCGAGCCGGCCGAGCCGGTGTGGAACTTCCACAAGCTGCTCGTGGGCAAGGACGGGACCCTGATCAACGTCTTCGGCCCCCGCACCGACCCGCAGGACCCCGAGATCAAGGCGGCCATCGAGGCGGCGCTTTAGGGACAGACACTTTGGTGTCTGTCCCTACCTATCCCCCGTCTTCCCGGCGAAGGCCGGGATCCATGAAACCGCTCCAGCCCTTGCCCCGCATGGGCCCCGGCCTTCGCCGGGGGGACGGAACTAGGGGGATAACTCAATTCTATCCCCGTCAGCTTCACCGCCCGTATCCTTCACCTGTCCCCGTCGCGGGGGAGGGCGTACGGATCCGGCCCGATACGGCGACGGGGAGTGGTCGAGCGGGACCAGGCGGAGGGGACGTAAGCCTCCGTTCCAGGCGTGCGCTGGTGTGCGCGCCTGCCCGTTCGTGGGCAGCAATTCGAGCCGTCTGGAGAGGCCGGGCGGGGAGAGTCCGGGAAAAAGGGGTGAACAGCTCCGCGCGTCCCGGGCCTGCGGGAGAACGACCACGCGGAGCGCTGACCTTCGTCGAAACGGCCCAAAACTACCCCTATGCCGGGCGAAGGCCCGGCGCTCCGCCCCCTCCCCACCTTCACCGGCGCGAGCCCGTGAGGCGGCGAAGCCGTGCGGGGTTCGCGACGCGCTTCGCGCGCCTCACCCTGACGAAGTCTGTAGGGCCACCCACCAACCTTCGTCATCCTGAGGAGCGCCCGCAGGGCGCGTCGCGAAGGACGCAAGAAAAGGGGGACAGTCACTCATTTCCAGGGCACGCCTTCGCTTCCGCCGTCGGAAATGAGTGACTGTCCCCCTTTTCCTTAGGTCAAGCGGCCCGTGTCGGGATGCACCGCGTCGGCGTCGCGTTCCACGGCCATGGAACGCAGCGCGGGAACAACGTCCTGCGCCTTGTCCACCGACCGCCAGGCCCGCGCGAAATCGGGCGGCGACAGCTTCTCGCGGATGGTGTGGTCGAACATCTCGAACAGCGAATTCCAGAAGCCGCGCGGGTTGTAGAAGATCACCGGCTTGTCGTGCAGGCCCAGCCGCTGCCAGGACAGCAGCTCGACGATCTCCTCCAGGGTGCCGATGCCGCCGGGCAGCACGATGAAGCCGTCCGATTCCTCGAACAGCATCATCTTCCGCTCGTGCATCGACTGCACGACGATGGTCTCGACGTCGTCGAACGGCTGCTCGCGGCCCGTCAGGAACTCGGGGATGATGCCCAGCACCTTGCCCTTCGAGTCATGGGCCCCCCGGGCCGAGGCGCCCATCAGCCCAACGCCGCCGCCGCCGTAGACGAATTTCAGGCCGGCGCGGGCGATATCGCCGCCGATCTCGTAGGCCGCCTGCAGGAACGCCGGGTCGGCGTCGTTGGACGAACCGCAGTAGACGCAGACCGAATCCAGGCGTCCGGGCGGGTTGGTCATGTTCTGGCGATCTCCGGGGATGAAAAAGGCGCGCTTGCGGGCGCGCCGTGGTCGTACGATGTGTCCATGATCGGATTTTGACCGAGGGGTTTCAAGAGTCGTGTCGTTTCGCGTGGTCGCCTTGTCGGGCCTTGTGCCCGTCCTGCTGCTCTCGGCCTGCGGCGAGAGCCGGCAGCCGCCGTGGAAGGCCGCCCAGCCAAAGGCGCCGCCGGCCGCCGAGACGCGCTACCTGGCCGCGCCGGCCGTGGCGGAGGCGGTCGCGGCGCCAGACGGCGTGCGCCTGTCCGGCCAGGCCGCGCCCGGGGCCCGGGTCATGCTGGGCACCCCGACCGGCGAGACCCTGTCCGCCGTCGCCGACGGCGAAGGGCGCTGGACCGTCGTCGCCCCGACGCCGGGCGAGGTCGTGCTCTACGGCCTGTTCATGCTCGACGGACAGCGCAAGGTGAACGCCGAGGGCTATCTGCTGCTGACCCCGGACGGCCGGGCGGCGGAGCTGCGCTCCGGCGGCGGAGCCCGGGTGCTGGCCGCCGGGTCGCGGCCGCCGCGCATCCTGGCCATTGACTTCGACCGCGACGGCGGCGCGGTGGTGTCGGGCATGGGGACGCCGCGCGCCGACCTCGGCCTGCGCGTCGACCGAAACGCCGGCGGCACGGCGATGGTCTCCGAGGGCGGCCGCTTCTCGATCGTCCTCGTGCGGCCGCTGCCGCAGGGCGAGCACGAGTTCGAGGTGTCGGGCGAGGGGGGCGAGGATTCGGTGACCGTCGGCATCCGTCGCCCCGAACCGCTGGGCGAGGCGGTGTTCCGCGCCACCCCGGCGGGCGGCGGCTGGCGCATCGACTGGCGCACCCCCGGCGGGGGCGTGCAGACGACCCTGCTCACCGAACGGCGCGGCTGATGCGCGCCTTCGCCGTCCGCGAGGCCCGACCGCCGTCGCCCGAGCCGGCCACCCCGGTCAAGCCGTTCACCGCCCTGGCCGACCTGATCGGCCTGGTGCTGCGCTCGAAGGCGCCGGGCCTGCGCTGGCGACTGACCGCGTCGCTGAGCCTGACCCTGGCCGGCAAGGTGGCCGGCGTGCTGGCGCCGCTGCTGCTGGGGGCGGCCGTCAACCGCCTGACCGCCGGGCAGGGCGCGGCCATGCAGGTCAGCGCCGCCTTCGCCGCCCTGGCGCTGGGCTGGGCCGGCATCCGCTTCCTGTCGGCCGCCGCGCCGCAGCTGCGCGACGCCATCTTCACGCCGGTGGCCCAGGCCGCCCAGGCCCGCGCCGCGTCCGAGACCTTCGCCCACGCCCTGTCGCTGTCGATCGACTACCATCAGACCAAGCGCACCGGCTCGCTGTCGCGGGTGATCGACCGGGGCGCGCGGTCGATGGACTTTCTGTTGCGAGCCCTGGTCTTCAACCTGGGCCCGACGCTGATCGAGCTGATCATCGCCGCCGTGGTGCTGGGCGCGGCCTATGACTGGCGCTTCGCCCTGACCGCCGTGGTCACGGTGCTGGTCTATGTGGTTGTCACCTTCGTCATCTCCGACTGGCGGATCGCCCACCGGCGCGCACTGAACGAGGCCGACTCCGAAGCCGCCGGACGCGCGGTCGACGCCCTGATCAACTACGAGACGGTCAAGGCGTTCGGCGCCGAGACCCGGGCCGTCGACGACTACGCCAAGGCTCTGGCCCTGTACGGCCAGGCCCAGGTGACCGCGACCAACAGCCTGACTCTGCTCAACGTCGGGCAGTCGGCGATCATGAGCGTCGGCCTGGCGGTGATGGCGGTGATGGCGGGCTTCGAGGCGGCGGCGGGCCGGCTGGGTCCGGGGGATGTCACCGCCGCCATCCTGATCCTGATCAACCTCTACGGCCCGCTCAATATCCTGGGCTTCGCCTATCGCGAAATCCGCCAGTCCTTCATCGACATGGAGGCCATGCTCGACCTGCGCCGCCAGTCGCCGGACGTGGCCGAGAAGCCCGACGCCGTGGCCCTGCCGCCGGCCGCCGAGGGCGCGGGCGGGGCGGTGGCCTTCGAGGCCGTCAGCTATCGCCACGACGCCCGGTCCGAGGGGCTGGGCGACGTCAGCTTCGTCGCCGCGCCGGGAACCACCGTGGCCCTGGTCGGACCCTCGGGGGCCGGCAAGACCACCATGGTGCGGCTGGCCATGCGGATGATCGACCCGCAGGAAGGCCGGGTGACCATCGACGGCGTCGACCTGCGCGACCTGAAGATGGCGGCCCTGCGCGGGGCTGTGGCCCTGGTGCCGCAGGACGTGGCGCTGTTCAACGACACGCTCGAAGCCAACATCGCCTTCGGCCGCCCGGGCGCCTCTCCGGAGGAGGTCGCCGCGGCGGCAGAGGCGGCGGAGCTGTCGGGCTTCATCGGCTCGCTGCCCGACGGGCTGGCGACCAAGGTCGGCGAGCGCGGTCTGAAGCTGTCGGGCGGCGAGCGCCAGCGGGTCGGACTGGCCCGCGCCCTGCTGGCCGATCCGCGGGTGTTGATCCTCGACGAGGCGACCAGCGCGCTGGACTCCCGCACCGAGGCGGCGATCCAGCAGACGTTGCGCAAGGCCCGGCGGGGCCGCACGACCCTGGTCGTCGCCCACCGGCTGTCAACCATCGTCGACGCCGATGAGATCCTGGTGCTGAAGAAGGGCCGCATCGTCGAGCGCGGCGCCCACGCCGACCTGCTGGCCGCCGGCGGCGAATACGCGGGCCTTTGGAAGCGCCAGACCCGCGGGAAGTAGCGGGCGGGGGGACACGTACCGAAGACGGTACATGTCCCCTCCCGATCTACTCCGCCGCTCTCGGCAGGGGCGTGTCGAGATCGTCGGTGCGGCGCACCGCGTCGCCGTGGCGACGGCGGTCGCTCCAGCGCTGGCCGTGCCGCAGCAGGCTGTAGATGTTGCCGAAGCGGCGGGCCAGCGTGCCCGGCGCGGCCAGGGCGGCCGGGGTGATGAACAGCGTCAGCAGGGTCGAGAAGCTGAGCCCCCAGACCACCGAGCCCGACAGCTGCACCCACCATTCCGAGCCCGGCGCCTTGTACTCCATGTGCGCCCCGCGGAAGTTGGGGTGCAGCTGGAACATCAGCGGCAGCAGGCCGATGACCGTCACCACCGTGGTCAGCATGACCGGCCGGAATCGCTGGACCGCGGCGCGCATGGCGGCCTCGTCGGCCGCATAGCCCTGCCGGCGCAGCTGGTAGAAGGTGTCGACCAGCACGATGTTGTGGCCGACCACGACCCCGGCCAGGGCGACGATCCCGGTCCCCAGCATCAGCACCGAGATGTACTCGAAGGTGCCGAACAGGTTGACGACCACCCCAAGCAGCACGCCGACCGTCGACAGGATCACCGCCGAGAGCGTGACGAAGATCCCGTAGAAGCTGTTGAACTGCCACAGCAGGATGATGCCCATCATGAACAGGGCCGCCGCCATGGCGGTCATGAAGAACACAGCCGCCTCGGCGCCTTCCTCGTCCGCGCCGGTGAACTTCCAGCGGACGGACGGGTCGAGCGGGGCCTTCTCCAGCCACTGCTTCATCTCGGCGATCTTCACGTTGGCGGCGACGTTCGGGGCGGCGTTGGCCTGGATGACCACCAGGCGCTGGCCGTCGCGACGCTGGATCGAGGTGACCTGCTGGCCGGGCGTCTGCTTGATCAGGTAGCTGGCCGGGACAGCGCCCATCGGCGTGCTGATCTTCAGGTTCTGGAAGGCGGCAAGGTTGCGGCTCTCCGGCGTGAAGCGCAGGCGGATGTCGAGCTCGTCCTCGGCGTCGTCGGGTCGGAAGCGGCCGACCAGCACGCCGTCGGTGACGAACTGGATAGCCTGGCCGACGCTGAGCACGTCGACGCCGTAGCGGCCGGCGGCCTCGCGGTCGACGCTGACGTTCCACTCGATGCCGGGCGAGGCGCGGTTGTCCTCCTGCTCGATCAGTTGCCGGTCGCCGGCCATGCGGGCCTTGACCATGTCCGCGGCCGCCTGGAGGGCGTCGGGGTTGGAGCCGCGCAGCTCGACCTGGACGTCCTTGCCCTGCGGCGGACCGTTCTGCGGCAGGCGCACCTCGACCAGCACGCCGGGCACGTCGGCGACGCGCTTGCGGATCTCGGCCTCGATGTCCTTGCCGCGCAGGCCCAGCTCCTTGCGCTCCTCGAAGTCGGCGAAGTCGACCGAGATGCGGCCGACAGCGTCGTTGGGCGGCGCGCCGAAGCCGCCGCCGCCGGAGAAGCGGCCGGAGCTGACATAGACGCTGTCGATGCCCTTCACGCCCTGCAGACGCTCCTCGACGCGCCGCACCAGCAGATCGGCGGCCGGGGCGGCGAGGTTGCCGCGCGCCTTGACCCAGACGCTGACGAACTCGGGATCCTCGTCCAGGAAGAACTCGGTCCGGTGCTCCTTCGAGGCGAAGGCGAAGATGATGCCGACGACGATGACGATGGCGGCGATGGTGACGCGGATCGGGTGGTGACCGGCCGCCCACAGGGTGCGGGCGTACCAGCCCATGAAGCCGTTCATCTCGCGCGGGTCGCCCCGTTCGGACTTCTCGATCTCGGCCAGGTGTTCCTCGTCGACGCCCGCCTTGCGGCCGAAGACCGAGCCGAGCGCCGGGGTGAAGATCAGGGCCACGAAGATCGAGGCGCTGAGCACCATCATCAGGGTGATCGGCAGGAAGCTCATGAACTTCCCGGCGATCGAGTTCCAGAACAGGAACGGGATGAAGGCGCAGAGCGTCGTCAGGGTGCCGTTTACGACGGGCCAGAACATGCGCTTGCCGGCGGCGGCGAACGCCTTCTGCCGGTCCATGCCCTCGGCCATCTTGCGGTCGGCGTACTCGACCACGACGATGCCGCCGTCGACGAGAATCCCCACCGCCAGAACCAGGCCGAACATCACCATCTGGTTCAGCGTCAGGCCGAAGGCCTTGAGCAGCAGGAAGCCGATCATGAAGCAGATCGGGATCGACATGCCGACCATCAGGCCCTGACGCACGCCCAGGCTGGCGACGATGATGATCATCACCAGGATGGTGGCGATGATCAGCCCGCTTTCCAGGATGGTCAGGCTGCGCTCGATGAACTCGCTTTCGTCGAAGGTGTAGTCCACCTGGATGGTGTTCAGGCCGGCGGCCTTCCAGCGCGCCTGTTCCTCGGCGGTGATCTTCCGGACGTCCTTCACCGACTCCAGGATGTTGGCGCCCGACCTCTTGACCACGTCGATGGAAAAGGCCGGCTGACCGTTGAAGCGTGAAATCCGGGTCGGCTCCTTGAAGGTCCGCCGAACCTCGCCGATGTCGCCGATGGTGATCAGCCGGTCGCCGCTGCGCTTGATCGGCAGGGCCAGGATGTCGGCCGGGTCCTCGACCACGCCCGGCACCTTGACCGCGAACTTGCCCTGGTCGGTCTGCAGGTTGCCGGCCGGGACGAGCTGGTTGTTGCGGGCGATGACCTGCGCCAGCTCCGGCGCGGTGACGTTGGCCGCCTCCATCCGGGCCGGGTCGATGGTCACTTCCATGAACTCTTCGCGGCCGCCGCTCAGCTCGGTGCGCAGCACGCCGGGCAGGGCGTCGTAGCGGTCCTGCAGCTCGCGGGCGGTCTGATAGAGAGTGCGTTCCGGGGCCTGACCGAAGAGCATGATCCCGATGAAGGGATCGTCGCTGACGTTGGCCTCCTGGATGAAGGGCTCCTCGGCGTCTGGCGGGAACCGGCCGCGGGCCATGTCGACCTTGGCG
This sequence comes from Caulobacter sp., assembly GCA_031426695.1. GTDB lineage: Bacteria > Pseudomonadota > Alphaproteobacteria > Caulobacterales > Caulobacteraceae > Caulobacter. The sequence goes on along the minus strand of JASJPM010000007.1, from coordinate 480,205 downwards.
CGGACGTCCTGCAACACCTTGTCTTTGTTGAAGTTCACCTCGAACTCGAGATAGATCATCGCCGCGTTCTGCATGGCGACGCCGTTCATCTCCTTCAGCCCCTCCAGGGACTGCAGTTCGCGCTCCAGCGGCCGCACGAGCAGGCGCTCGGAGTCCTCGGGAGAGACTCCGGGATAGGGCACCTGGATCATCACGAACGGCACGGTGATGTCCGGCTCGGACTCCCGCGGCAGGTTCAGGTAGGTGATCAGGCCGAAGAAGGTGGCGATGGCGGCGATGCCGAGCACGACCTTCCGCCGGACGATGGCGCCGTCGATCAGGCCGTCCATCAGGCCGCGCTTGGCGGGGCCTTCATGCGGGGCGTCGCTCATCTGTTCGCTTCTCCCATCACGCTCCGGCTACTTCGCCGGGACGCGAACCTTCTGGCCTTCGGACACATAGGACTGGCCGGCGGTGATGACGCGGGCGTCGCCGGTCAGGCCGGTGATCCACACGCCTTCCGGCGTTTCGTCGAGCACGGTGACCGGCGCGAAGGCCACCCGGTCGCCGGCGATGACGTAGCGCACGCCCTGGCGGCCGGCGGAGTCCAGCACCAGGGTGGTGGTCGGCACCAGATGGGCAGGGCCCGAACCGGTGTTGATCTTCACCTCCGCCGACAGGCCGGCCCGGGCGCGTCCGCCGGGGTTGGGGGCCTCGATCTCGACCCGGTAGGTGCGGGTGGCCGGGTCGGCGTCGCGGGCCACCAGGCGCACGCGGCCGGACAGGATCTCGCCGGAGACCAGGGTCGCGGTCGCGGTCGCGCCGACGCGGATGCCGCCCACGTCGCGTTCAGCCACGTCCGTGACGATGACCATCGGATCGAGCTGGATCATGGTGCCGCAGGCGCCGCCCGGGGCCAGGTAGGTCCCGATCTCGGCGTCGCGGCGGTCGAACACGCCGCTGAACGGCGCGCGGATGTTGACCTGGTCGAGCAGCACCTCGGCCTGGCGAACCTGGGCGGTGGCACCGTCGAGATTGGCCTGCGCCTGCAGCACCTGGGTCTGCGACCGGTAGCCCTGCGCGGCGAGGCGGTCGGAGGCTTCCTTCTCGAGCTGGCGGGTGCGCAGCAGGGCGCGGGCCTGGTCCAGCGTGGCCTGGCGGGCGTCGGTGGAGATGCGGCAGAGAACGGCGCCGCGCGACACGAACGCGCCCTCGCGCGCCGGCGTTGCGGCGACGGGGCCGGCGGTCTCCGCGCGGACGATGACCGTGCGGTTGGCCTCGGTGCGACCGCGCACCGACACCACATAGGGGCGCAGCGCCTGCGGGACCGTGGACACCTGAACGAGCGGATCGGCGACCTTCTCGGTCTTGGCCGCGGCGGCCGCGGCCTTCTTGTCGTCGCTGCCCAGCGAGGTGACGATTCCGCCGATGATAAAGAACAGAATCACGGCGCCGGCGATGGCGCCGGCGAACAGGTACGATTGTTTGATCTTCATCTACGACCCCGGAGCGCAACCCGTGGTCCGGCGCGCACATACGCGTCCGCGAACCCACCCCGGGGAGCCTATCTGAACAGTGTCCATATGCTGAAAACGCTTGTGCTTCGCAAATGAAATTCCGGAAATGTTCCGTTTTTGTGGGTTGGTTTCACCGCGGTCTGCGACAGATAAGGCAGACATGACCATTTCCCCGGATCCGTTGCTGCAAGACACTCACGACCCACTGACCGGGTTCCGCGACGCCTTCGTGTCGCAAGATGGATTGATCTATCTCTGCGGCAACTCGCTTGGTCCATTGCCGGTGGCGACGCGCGACCGACTGGCCGATGTTGTCGGCCGGGAATGGGGCCAGAGCCTCGTGCGCGGCTGGAACAGCCACGACTGGATCGGCCTGCCGCACCGCGTCGGCGACGCCATCGCCGGCCTGATCGGCGCGGCCCTTGGCGAGGTCATTGTCGCCGACTCCACCTCCGCCAACCTCTACAAGCTTGCCGTCGCGGCGATGCAGGCCCGCCCTGGCCGCAAGGTGGTGCTGAGCGAGCCCGGCGACTTCCCCACCGACCTCTACATGCTCGAGGGCGCGGTCAGGACCCTGGGCGGCGACCACCGGCTGGAGCTGCACGAGACCGGCGACATCGAGGCGGCGCTGAGCGAGGACGTGGCGGTGCTGGTCCTCTGCCATGTCCACTACAAGACCGCCGCCGTGCGCGACATGGCCCGCCTGACCAAGGCGGCGCATGCCGTCGGCGCACTGGTCATCTGGGACCTGAGCCACAGCGCTGGGATCATCGAGGTCGACCTGAACGGCTGCGGCGCGGACCTCGCCGTCGGCTGCGGCTACAAATACCTCAACGGCGGGCCGGGGGCGCCGGGCTTCCTGTTCGTGGCGCGTCGCCACCAGGCGGCGCTGGTCTCGCCGCTGTCGGGCTGGATGGGCCACGCCGCGCCGTTCGCCTTCGTCGACGACTACCAGCCGGCGCCGGGGGTGGCGCGCTTCGCCTGCGGCACACCGCCGATCCTCAGCCTGGCGGCCCTGGAGGGCGGCGTCGCGATCTCCGCCGCGGCCGGGGCTCCGGCGATCGCCGCCAAGGCCCGGGCGTTGGGCGACCTGTTCATCGAACGGGTCGGCGAGACGCTGGACCTGATCAGTCCGGCGGACGGCCAGGCGCGCGGCGGCCATGTCGCCTTCCGCCACCCTGACGCCTACGCCATCGTCCAGGCCCTGATCGCCCGCGGCGTGGTCGGCGATTTCCGCGACCCGGACGTCATGCGGTTCGGCCTCTCGCCGCTGCCGCTTTCGTACGCGCAGGTCGCCCGCGCCGCCGATCTGCTGGTGGAAGTCGTCGCCTCGCGGGCCTATGACGACCCCGTCTACCGCGTCCGCGCCAAAGTCACCTAGTGTGATGGATTTGAAGTTCACCAGCTTTTCGGTTGGGCATCGTGGTGAACTTCAAATCCAGAAATCACACTAGGAACATATAGTTGTCAGTGTGGCGGGAGATTCAGAAATTCGCTCTGAGCCCGCCACAAACCACCGGCGAATTTCTGAATCGCCACACTGAAGGAGTCCGCTCATGCGCTACCTGCACACCATGGTCCGGGTGAAGGACCTCGACGCCTCGCTGGACTTCTATGTCAACAAGCTGGGCCTGGCCGAGGTGTCGCGCTTCGACAACGCCGGCGGCCGGTTCACGCTGGTCTTCCTGGCCGCGCCCGATGACGTCGAGGCCGCCCGCGAGAAGCGCGCGCCGACCGTCGAACTGACGTACAACTGGGACACCGAGGACTACCAGGGCGGCCGCAACTTCGGCCACCTGGCCTATGCGGTCGACGACATCTACGCGACCTGCCAGCGGCTCCTGGACGGCGGGGTGACCATCAACCGGCCGCCGCGCGACGGCCACATGGCCTTCGTCCGCTCACCCGACAACATCTCCATCGAGCTGTTGCAGAAGGGCCCGAACCTGCCGCCGGCCGAGCCCTGGGCCTCGATGCCCAACGTCGGAGCCTGGTGATGCGGCTCAAGGGCCGTCGCGCCCTGGTCACCGGCGCCGCCAACGGCATCGGCCTGGCCTGCGCCCAGGAGATGGCCCGCGAGGGGGCGGATGTGGCGCTGCTCGATGTCGACGCCGCCGGGGTGAAGCGCGCCGCCGAGGCCATCGCCGCCGAGACCGGCGTGCGGACCCTGGCCATCGCCTGCGATGTCTCTGACGCCGATGCGGCCCGCGCCGCGGTGGCCGAGGCGGGCGAGGCGCTGGGCGTCATCGACGTGCTGGTCAACAACGCCGGCATCCTGAGGGCCGGCGACATCCTCACCACCACGCTGGAGGACTTCGACGCCGTGCTGGCCGTCAACGTCCGCGCCGTCTTCGTCATCAGCCAGGCCGTGGCCCAGGCTCTGGTCGCCGCCGGCAAGCCGGGCGTGATCATCAACATGAGCTCGATCAACGCCGTGCTGGCGATCCCGGGGCAGGTTCCCTACGTGACCTCCAAGGGCGCCATCAACCAGCTGACCAAGACCATGGCGCTGGGCCTGGCCGACCACGGCATCCGCGTCAACGCCATCGGCCCGGGCACCATCGCCACCGACATCCTCAAGGGCGTGCTGAAGGACGAGGCCGCGAAGAAGGGCGTCCTGGCCCGCACGCCGCTCAAGCGCTTCGGCGAGCCGAGCGAGATCGGCCGCGTGGCCGTGTTCCTGGCCAGCGACGACGCGAGTTACATGACGGGGCAGACCATCTACCCCGATGGCGGCCGGCTGGCGCTGAACTACACGGTGGCGGTTTAGGGGACTGCTTCTGGTGTCCCTTCAGGGACATCGGTAGCTGTCCCCGATCCTGCGCAGATTCGGCGACAGCTACCGTCTATCGACGGAAGCAGTCCCTTGGCGCGGCCGCACAGCCAGCGGCAGGTCCCCGAACAGCGCCGGCGTCTCGCCCACCGTTGCGCCCTCGATCTGCAGCATCTTCAGCTTGGTCTCGACGCCGCCGGGCGCGGAGAAGCCGCCGGGTTTGCCGCTGGCGCCGAGCACGCGGTGGCAGGGCATGAGGATCGGGACCGGGTTGCGGCCCATGGCCTCGCCGACGGCCCGGGCCGCCTCGCGCGGCTCGCCCATCGCGGCGGCGACCTCGCCGTAGGTCAGGGTCTGGCCGGGCGGGATGGCGCGGACCACGGCATAGACGCGACGCTGGAAGTCCGTGCAGGCGCTGAAGTCGAGCGGAACGTCGGCGAGGTCGCGCTTCTCTCCGGCCAGCAGCGCGACGACACCGGCCACGGCCTGCGCGGCGGCCGGCGGGGGAGGGGCCTCCACGGCTCCGGCGAAGCGCCGGGCGACCCGCGCCCGCAGCGCCGCCGCGTCCGCCTCCGGCAGGAACGCCCCGACGATCCCCGCCTCGCCCCAGACGAGGGCGCAGGCGCCGATGGTGGTGTCGAACACGATGAATCCGGTCGCGGACATGAGGCGAAGGATACCCCGACTCGCGCATCGACGCGTCCCGCCGGATGGCGAGCGGTCTGGATGGCGATGTCCGGAAGGGGACACCTGGCTCCGCGGGTAGGATTCGAACCTACGACCAGCCGGTTAACAGCCGGCTGCTCTACCACTGAGCTACCGCGGATCAGGTTTCTCAGGAGGGCGGGTCATAGCCGTGGTCGCCGGTGGGCGCAAGCGGGCATGACCACAAAATGAGCGGGCCGGTCGCGCCGATCAGCCGGCATCGAGGATCTCCAGCGCCTGGCGGGCCAGATGCGGCGTGCCGTTCTCCGCCGGGCGGTCGCTGGCGGCGTTGCCGGCCAGCACCCGGCGGTAGACGCCCTGCGAGATCGAGGCGAGGCGGAAGATCGAGAAGGCCATGTAGAAGGGCCAGCCCTCGATCGCGCCGCGGCCGGTGCGCCGGCAGTAGGCCTCGACATAGGCCGCCTCGGTGGGAATGCCGCTGGTCGCGAAGTCGACGCCGTCCAGGCTGCCCCAGGACGGGGAGTGCGAGCGCCACAGGAAGCCGTTGTAGGCCAGGTCCGCCAGCGGGTGGCCGATGGTCGACAGCTCCCAGTCGAGCACCGCGATCAGCTTCGGCTCGGTTGGGTGGAACATCACGTTCTCGAGCCGGTAGTCGCCGTGGGCGATGCTGACCGAATCGTCGGCCGGTATCCGCGCCGGCAGCTTCTCGATCAGGGCCTCCATCTCCGGGATAGGCTCGCTTTCGGCGCCCCGGTACTGTTTGGTCCAGCGGCCGATCTGGCGCTCGAAATAGCCGCCGGCCTTGCCGTAGTCGCCCAGGCCCACGGCCTCGTGGTCGACCGCGTGCAGGCGGGCCAGCACGGCGTTCAGCTCGTCATAGATCGCCGCGCGCTCGGCGGGCGCCAGACCCGGCAGCGTGGCGTCGCGGAAGATGCGGCCCTCCAGGTAGTCCATCACATAGAAGCCGGTGCCGATGATGCTCTCGTCGTCACACAGAACCCGCATGCGCGGCACCGGCACATGGCCCTCCAGCGCCTTCATCACCCGGTACTCGCGGTCGACCTGGTGGGCGCTGGCCAGCAGCACGCCCGGCGGCTTCTTGCGCAACACATAGCGCAGCGGCCCGTCGGGCCCGTCGGTGGTCAGCAGGAAGGTCGGGTTTGACGCCCCGCCCTGGAACTGCTGCACCCGCATCGCCGCGCCGAAGCCCTCGATGCGCGGCGCCAGCCAGGCCTCCAGCCGGTCGTTGTCGAACCGGTGGGCGGCGACGACGTCGCGGACGGTCGGTGCGGTGGCTTCCATCGGGCGTATCCTCGTTTGCGACGAGGATGGCCGCTTACGTCGCGACAGACGCAAGGGATTTGAGAGCGAAGGGGTTCAGAGGCGTGGCCGCCCTGCTTCGCTAAAGCTTCGCAGGGCATCCTGCTTCAAATGATAGGTCGGGACTTGTCCTGCGAAGCGCGGAGCGCGAAGCAGGATGGAGGCCTGGCCCGGAATCGAACCGGGGTGCAAGGATTTGCAGTCCTCTGCGTAACCACTCCGCCACCAGGCCTCACGCTCGTCGACGCGGGCGGACGCGTCGGGAGGGCGGGATGGCTATCAGAGCGGCCCCCGCGTTTCAATGGCTTCGCATGGTCGCATTGCCTTGAAGTCGTCGGCGGACCTATAAGCCGCCTGACAAACTCCCGTCGTCCCCGGATTCTCAGAGGATCGAATGAGCGCCGACTTCGCCGCCGCCCGGCTCAACATGCTCGACAGCCAGGTGCGTCCCGCCGATGTGACGGACTGGGCCCTGCAGGACGCCATCGGCGTCGCGCCCCGGGAATCGGTGGTTCCCGCCGACAAGGGCTTCGCGGCCTACGCCGACACCGAGGTCGAGTATGCGCCGGGCCGCTGGCTGCTGCGGCCGCGCGACGTGTCCAAGCTGCTGCAGGCGCTGCGCCCCGCCGCCGGCGACCGCGCGCTGGCCATCGCCGCCCCCTATGCCGCGCTGGTGCTGGAAACCATGGGCCTCAACGTCGATCGCATCGACGGCGAAGACCTGACCGCCGTGACCGGCGCCGGCTACGATCTGATCATCATCGAGGGCGCCGTTGCGAAGGCGCCGGACGCCTGGACCGCAGCGCTTGCCCCTGGCGGTCGGCTGGGCGTGATCGAGCGCGCCGGTCCGGCCGGCAAGGCGACGATCTATGTCCGCGCCGAGGATGGCGTTGGCGCCCGGCCCATCTTCGAAGCCACGCCGCCCTGGCTGGCCGGCTTCGAGCCCGTTCACGGTTTCGCCTTCTAGTTCGACGAGACTGAAACATGCCCGCAAAGGGCGCGTGAAAAAAGCTTAACTCGCCGCCTCTGGCGGCAGAGATTACAGGCGATCATATAAGGGCTCGCTTGCGTCGTGAGTCCGCGGGGATAAACAATGTCGAAGAGTCGTCGGGCGGGCCTTCTCGCCGCCGTTTGCAGCGTCGGGCTTCTGGCCGGTCTTTCGGCCCCGGCGCAGGCCGAGACGCTGGCGGACGCCATTGCGCTCGCCTACCAGACCAACCCAACCCTGCAGGGCCAGCGGGCCAGCCAGCGGGCGCTGGACGAAAGCGTCGTCCAGGCGCGCACGGGCCTGCGCCCCAGCCTCAGCCTCTCGGCTGACGCCAGCTGGCGCGACACCGAGGTCACAGACAGCAACGCCGGCACGCCGACCAGCCGCTCCAGCGGCGCCGGCCTCTCCGTCAGCCAGCCGCTCTACACCGGCGGGCGGGTGTCCTCCGACATCTCCGCCGCTCGCGCCGACGTGCTGACCGGCCGCGAAGGCCTGCGCGGCGTCGAGGCCCAGGTCCTCCAGACCGTCATCACCGCCTATGTCGACGTGCGTCGCGACCAGGAGCGCCTGCGCATCGCCACCGATAACGTCGCCGTTCTGCAACGCCAGCTCGACGAAGCGCGCGCGCGCTTCGAGGTCGGCGAGATCACCCGCACCGACGTCGCCCAGGCCGAGGCCCGCTTCGCCGGCGCCAGGGCGTCCTTCTCCAGCGCCCAGGCCCAGCTGGCGATCAGCCGCGCCTCCTACGCCGCCGTCGTCGGCCAGAACCCCGGCGACCTCGCCGCCGAGCCGTCGCTCGAGGGCCTGCTGCCGACCACGGTCGACGAGGCCTTCGTCGCCGCCGAGGAGGCCAATCCGCAGGTGCTGGCCGCCGAGTACGGCGAACGCGCCAGCGCCGCGCGCCTGGCCGCCGCCCGCGCCGAACGTCGGCCGACCGTCTCGGCCTCCGGCAGCGTCGGCTACGACTCGCCGGGCTTTGGCGGTCAGTTCGAGAACTACGACCAGAGCGTCGCCGGGTCGGTGACCGTCCGCGTGCCGCTGTTCACCGGCGGCCTGATCAGTTCCGGCGTCCGCGCCGCGACCGAGCGCAACCGCGCTGACCAGATGGCCATCGAGGAAGCCCGCCGCGCCGCGCTGCGCACCGTGTCCCAGGCCTGGAACAGCCTGGTCGGCGCCCGGGCCAACCTCGTCGCCAACGAGGAGCAGGTCCGCGCCACCCGAATCGCCTTCGAGGGCGTTCGCCAGGAGGCCCAGGTCGGCCTGCGCACCACCCTGGACGTGCTCAACGCCGAGCAGGAGCTCCGCAACGCCGAACTGGCGCTGGTCAACGCCCGTCGCGACGAATACGTCGCCTCGGCCAGCCTGCTCGCCGCGATGGGCAAGCTCGAGGCCCGCTACCTGATCCCGGACGTCCAGACCTACGACCCGGTCCTGAACGCCAATCGCGTCAACGCCAGCTGGGGCTGGGTGCCGTGGGAGCCGGTTGTCGAGGCGGTCGACCGCATCGGCGGCCCGATGATTTCGCGGCCGCCGGCCGACGCGCCGGTCGCCACCGCGAAATAGAAGGCCCGCGAGGGGCGCGTTCGCGGTGTTCACCACGATGCGCGTTTGCAGGATCGCCGACGCGCGCTTACGCTAGCACTTGGAATCGCCTCGCTCAGGTACGGCTCGCCCATGTCCGATCAGACCGCCCAGGAACCGACGATGGAGGAGATTCTCGCCTCCATCCGCCGTATCATCTCCGAGGACGATGCCCCGCCCGCGCCCTCCGCGGAACCCGAACCCCAGCCCGAACCCATCCTGGCCTCGCCAGCCCCCGCGCCGATCGCGCCGGAAGAGGATGATGACGACGTCCTGGAGCTGACCGATCCGGTCGATCCGGTCGGCGACGTACAGACGGTGGGCGATCTCGACGTCTACGCCGCCCCGCCGCGAGCCGAGCCGGAGCCCGCCTGGGAGCCGGAACCCGAGCCCGAGCCGGAACCCGCCTTCATGGCCGATCCGGCCCCGGCCGCCGCGTCCTTCGTCCCGACCGGCGACATCCGCATCCACGGCGACATGACCATCACCGAGCTGGTGCGGGTCATTCTCGAACCGCAGCTGAAGCAGTGGGCCGACGAGAACCTCGACGAGATCGTCCGCGCCGTCCTGCGCGAAAAGCTCGAACGAGTATTCCGCTAAGCCATAAGGGCTGGCCGCAGGGCCAGCCTTGCCGCTTCGCGTTCCCGATCACCTTTGATAGAGACCGGCGGCCCGCTCTCGCGGAGCCGCCGTTTTCATTAGCGACATCCGATGCTTGAAAAGACCTTCGACCCCAAGACCGTCGAGCCGCGCCTGTACGCGGCCTGGGAAGAGTCCGGCGCCTTCGCCCCGACCGATGATCCGAACGCCGAGCCGTTCAGCATCGTCATCCCGCCGCCCAACGTCACCGGCAGCCTGCACATCGGCCACGCGCTGAACAACACGCTGCAGGACGTGCTGATCCGCTTCCAGCGCATGCGCGGCAAGGCGGCGCTGTGGCTGCCCGGCACCGATCACGCCGGCATCGCCACCCAGATGGTCGTCGAACGCCAGCTGGCCGAACAGGGCAACGTCGGCCGCCGCGAGATGGGCCGGGAGGCCTTCGTCGAGCGGATCTGGGAATGGAAGGCCCAGAGCAGCGGCACGATCCAGAACCAGCTGCGCCGCCTGGGCGCCAGCTGCGACTGGTCGCGCGAGCGCTTCACCCTGGACGAGGGGCTGTCGGCCGCCGTGCGCAAGGTCTTCGTCCAGCTCTACAAGGACGGCCTGATCTACCGCGACAAGCGGCTGGTGAACTGGGATCCGCACTTCCAGACCGCCATCTCCGACCTCGAGGTCGAGCAGAAGGAGGTCGACGGCGCCTACTGGCACTTCGCCTATCCGTTGGAAGACGGCGTCACCTATCAATACCCCGTCGCCTTCGACGAGGACGGCAAGGCCACCGAGTGGGAGATGCGCGACTACATCGTCGTCGCCACCACCCGGCCCGAAACCATGCTGGGCGACACGGCCGTGGCCGTTCACCCGGACGACGCGCGCTACCAGGGCCTGATCGGCAAGACCGTGAAGCTGCCTGTCGTCGGCCGCTCCATCCCGATTGTCGCCGACGAGTACGCCGACCCAACCAAGGGCTCGGGCGCGGTGAAGATCACCCCGGCCCACGACTTCAACGACTTCGAGGTCGGCAAGCGCCACGGGCTGGAGGCGATCAACATCCTCGACGCCTTTGGCAAGGTGACCGGTCCGGTCCCGGCCGAGTTCATCGGCGTTGACCGCTTCGTGGTCCGCAAGATGATCATCGAGCGCTTCGAGCAGGCCGAGCTGCTCAAGGCCATCGAGAAGACCCGCCACATGGTGCCGCACGGCGATCGCTCGGGCGTGGTCATCGAACCCTGGCTGACCGACCAGTGGTACGTCGACGCGGCCACCCTAGCCAAACCCGCCATCGCGGCCGTCGAGAACGGCGACACGGTCTTCGAGCCGAAGAACTGGGACAAGACCTACTTCGAGTGGATGCGGAACATCCAGCCGTGGTGTGTGTCCCGCCAGCTGTGGTGGGGACACCGGATTCCGGCGTGGCTGGGCCCGAAGTTCGAGGACGGGGCCTGGTCGCTGGACCCTCTCGAACCCTTTGTCGCCGAGTCCGAGGATGAGGCGCTGGCGCTGGCCCGCGCCTACTACGGCCGCGAGATCCGCACCTTCGACACCCGCGAGGAGGCGCTGCGCTTCAATCTCGAGAACGCGCCGGGCGGGAAGGGCGACGCTGTCGCCGTCTGGCATGACGAAGACGTCCTCGACACCTGGTTCTCGTCCGGCCTGTGGCCGTTCTCGACCATGGGCTGGCCGGAGCAGACGTCCGACCTGGCGCGGTTCTATCCGACCCACACCCTGGTCACCGGCTTCGACATCATCTTCTTCTGGGTCGCCCGGATGATGATGATGGGCCTGCACTTCACCGGCCAGGTTCCGTTCCAGCGGGTGGTCATCAACGCCCTGGTGCGGGACGCCTCCGGCGCCAAGATGAGCAAGTCCAAGGGCAACGTCATGGACCCGCTGGAGCTCATCGACAGTTACGGCTGCGACGCCCTGCGTTTCACGCTGACCTCGATGTCCGGCCAGGCGCGCGACATCAAGCTGTCGCCGCAGCGTATTGAAGGCTATCGCAATTTCGGCACCAAGCTGTGGAACGCCACCCGCTTCACCCAGATGAACGAGTGCGTCCGCGTCGAGGGCTTCGACCCGGCGACCGTCCAGCAGACGATCAACAAATGGGTCCGGGGCGAGCTGGTCAAGACCGCCGCGCAGGTCACCGCCGCACTGGAAGGCTGCGGCTTCGACGGCGCCACCGCCGCGCTCTACCGCTTCATCTGGAACGTCTACTGCGACTGGTACCTGGAGCTGGCCAAGCCGATCCTCAACGGGACCGACGAGGCGGCCAAGGCCGAGACGCGGGCCATGGTCGCCTGGACGCTGGATCAGATCCTGATCCTGCTGCACCCGGTCATGCCCTTCATCACCGAGGAGCTGTGGGCGAAGACGGCGGAGGAGGGCGGTCCCGCCCGCGCCGGCCTGCTGATCGCCCAGCGCTGGCCGTCTTATGACGAGGCCTGGGTCGACGCCGGCGCCGAGGCGGAGATCGGCTGGCTGGTCGATCTGGTCACCGAGATCCGCTCGATCCGCGCCGAGATGAACGTGCCGCCAGGCGCCCGCGTGCCGCTGACCCTCAGCGGGGCCGGTCCCGAGACCCTGGCCCGGTTGGAGCGCCACCGCGACCTGCTGCTGACCCTGGCCCGTCTCGACAGCGCCGCGCCGGGCGAGGCGCCGGCCGGCTCCGTGCCGTTCGTGACCGGGGAGGCGACCGCCGCCCTGGCCATCGCCGACTTCATCGACCTGACCGCCGAGCGCGCGCGCCTGACCAAGGAAATCGCCGGCCACGACGCCGACATCGACCGGGTCAACCGCAAGCTCGGCAATCCGGACTTCCTGGCCAAGGCCAAGGAAGAGGTCATCGAGGAGAACCGCGAAAAGCTGGCCGAGGCGCAGGCCGCCCGGGCCAAGCTGGAAGCGGCGCTGGGCCGCCTCGCGGCGGTCGCGTAACAGGAGCGGGAACCATGGCGTTAGAACGGGTGATCTTCAGCGTCGTGGCCGAGACGGTCATCGACGGCGAGCGGCAGGCGTCGGAACCGGCGTCGTTCACCCTGGCCGGGGTCAATGTGATCGCCGAGACGGTCACCGGGCCGGATGGGGCGCAGGTCCTGCGCGCCCGCGCCGGTCCGCCATCGCGTCAGGGTTTCGCCCGGTTCGAGAAGACCTTCATGCAGCCGGCGAGTTTCAGGCTCTACCGCAACAACGACCTGCTGCAGACCGTCGAGGTCCGTAACATGTTCAATCCCACGGTCCTGGACCTGTCGAACCAAGGTTAGGGGCGCGAAGGTTCAAACACCTTCGCCACTCGGCGTAGCAGTTCCACCAGCGCCTCCCGCCGGAACAGGCCCAGCAGCAGGGCCGCGAAGGCCAGGTTCAGGCAGGCGGCGATGAACAGGCCGGCCCCGTCGCTGTTGGGATCGATCCCCAGCGGCGTGAACAGGTGGAAGCTCACCGCGCCGGTCATCACCAGCAGCCCGGCCAGCGCCCCGCCGGCCTGCAGATGTTTGAAGCGCGGGTGCAGGCCGACGACCAGCAGCATCGCGGCCAGAAGCTCGATCGTCCCGATCACATACTGCGAGAACAGGCCGGTGTGGGCGAACAGTCCGGCCGCGCCCAGCGCGCCAGCCCAGCCATCCAGGCGGCCGAAGATCTCCTGGGTGTTGGGATGGTCGGTGAACTTGAACCGCAGGCTGTCCAGGAAGATGACCGCCATGAACACGGCCATCAGGTCGGGAACGTATCTGAGATAGCGCTTCATCTGCCCCGCCCTACTGGCCCAGGACCGACGGCCAGTTGCCGTCGCCCTTGCGGATGAAGCCCGGGATGTCCTTGCTCCATCGGCTCTGAATCTCGGCGTTGTAGTTCAGGTACAGCTTGCCGCCGACGATCTTCCAGTTCCGGGGATCACCCTTGGCCGTGTAGCCCTGGGCCACGGCCCAGGCACAGTAGCCGCCGTACTGAGGCGCGTAGGCGGCCGGATTGGCCTTGAATTTCGCGAGGTTGGCGGCGGAAGCGAACTGCCAGGTCGCGCCCTTCCAGGTCGTCGAGAAGGCCTTGTCGCCCTTCACCGGCGCGCCTTGGGTGAAGTAGGCGACCACGTCATAGCCGCCGGCCGCCACGTCCGAGAGCGGGGCGGTGTAGACCGGCGGCTTGGCGGCCAGGGCAGGCGCCGCGGGCGCGACGCAGGCGATCAGGGTCATGGCGAGCAGGGCGGCTTTCATGTCGGGGGCCTCTGGTCAGGCCGCGCGTCGGCCGGCCGCGAAGGCGTCGGCGACGAGCGGCGGGTCGAGCGGGGTCTCGGCGATGTGGTTGACGTAGTTGCTCAGCGTCTTCAGCCCGATGGCCAGGATGATCTCCAGGGCGTTGGCGCGGGTGAACCCGGCGGCCATGAAGGCCTCCAGGTCGGCGTCGGCGACGAAGCCGCGCTCGCGGATCATTTTGACCGTGAAAACCCTGAGCGCCTCCAGCCGCGCGTCCGTCAGGGGGCGGCGCGCCCGGACGGCGGCGATGGACGCCTCGTCCAGCTCGGTGTCCCGAGCCCTGACCGTGTGGGCCGGGGTGCAGTAGTGACTGTCGTGCTCCACCGAGACGGCCAGCAGGATCAACGCCTGTTCGGTTGGGGTGAAGTCGGTCTTGCGGAAGATGGCCGACAGCGCGGCGTAGCCTTCGAGCAGGGCAGGGGCCTCGGCCATCTGGGCGACGAGGTTGGGCACATAGCCCAGCGTGCGATTAGCCTCCTCCATGATCGGCTTGGAGGCGAAGGGCGCGGTGGCGCGGGTGTGCAGCGGGAAATCAGCCATGGCGGGACCATCGGCTGATGTCGCGTTCGCGATAACGTTGTCGTTTTACAGCATCGATATGCAATATTCGCATGAGTGGATCGTCTTGACGCCTATCGCCTGTTCGTCCGCGCGGCGGACACCGGCGCCATCTCGCGGGCGGCGCGGGAGATGGGGCTCGGCCAACCTGCGGCCAGTCGCCTGCTTGACGCGCTTGAGGCTCGGCTCGGCGCCCGGCTGTTCACCCGCACCACCCGCCGGCTGGTGCTGACCGAAGCCGGGCGGCTGGCGCTGGAGCGGGCCAGGGCGCTGCTGGCAGAGGCCGAGGGGCTGGAGGCGGCGGTCAAGGGGCTGGACCGGGCTCCCGCCGGCCTGCTCCGCATCGCCGCGTCGGTCGCCTTCGGTCGCGCCGAACTGATCCCGCATGCCGCCGCCTTCCTGGACGCCCATCCGCAGATGCGGCTGGACTTTGTGCTCAAGGACGACCGGGTCGATCCGGTGGCCGAGGCGGTGGACCTGACCTTCCGGCTGGGCGCGCTGGAGGACAGTCGCCTGACCGCCCGGCGGCTGGGCGCCTACGAGCGGGTGCTGGTCGCGGCGCCCGGCGGGTCGGCTCTGCTGAAGCCCGATGATCTGTCGGATCGCCCGACCATCGACTTCGCCGGCGTCGCCTACGGCCGGCTGTGGTCGCTGAGCGACGGTCGCCGCACGGTCGATATTGAGGTGCGCGGCGAGACCCGGGCCAGTTCCGGCGAGGCGGTGGTCGACCTCGCGGCCCAGGGGCTGGGCGTGGCGCTGCTGCCGTCGTTCGCGGTGGAGGCGCCGCTGGCGCAGGGGCGGCTCATCCGCGTCATGGACGGCTGGAGCGGTCCGCCCCTCGACCTGCACGCCCTGTGGGCGGCGAAAGAATTGCCCCGCAAAGCCCGCGCCTTCCTTGATTTCATTGCGCCAAAGCTCGGGACTTCCCGCTAGGTCAAACAGATGTTTGCGCCGACGCCCGCTGTGTGCTTTTGACGACGCAAGGCCGCCGCAGAGCGCCGAGTCCGTTTTCAGTACCCCTTGGGAGGTTCCGCGCATGACCGACGCCGCCGCGTCCAATCCGTCCTGGCCCGCCATGTCCGTGCGGCAGGCCTACGCCATCCTGACGGCGCCGGGCATGCCCACCGAGATGGAAGAGGTCGAGATCCGGGGCATCAAGACCCGGGTCTGGAAGAACGCCCCGCCAACCCTGCGGGACGTGGTCACCATCGGCCGCGCCCACGGCGAGAAGATCTTCCTGGTGCATGAGGACGAGCGCGTCTCGTTCGAGGCCTTCCACCGCGCAGTCGCGGCTTTCGCCAAGGTGCTGGAGGCCAAGGGCGTCAAGAAGGGCGACCGCATCGCCATCGTCATGCGCAACCTGCCGGAATGGCCGGTGGCCTTCTACGCCGGCATCAGCCTGGGCGCGATCCTCACCCCGCTGAACGCCTGGTGGACCGGCCCCGAGCTGGAGTACGGGCTGACCGATTCCGGCAGCAAGATCTGCATCGTCGACGCCGAGCGTTTCGACCGTCTGGCCGAGCACTTCCCCAACTGCCCCGACCTGGAGCACGTCTTCGTCAGCCGTATGGTCGACGAGGTGGCCCACCCGTTCGTGACCAAGATGGAAGACAGCATCGGCGGTCCCAACAGCTGGGCCAGCCTGCCGGACCAGCCGCTGCCGACGACCCCGATCGAACAGGACGACGACGCGACGATCTTCTACACCTCGGGCACGACCGGTAAGCCCAAGGGCGCCCTGGCCACCCATCGCAACGTCAACTCCAACATCATGTCGGCCCTGTGCGCCGGCGCGCGGGCCTTCCTGCGCCGCGGCGAGCAGCCGCCGGCCCCCGACCCCACCCTGCCGCAGAAGGGCTCGCTGCTCAGCGTGCCGTTCTTCCACGCCACCGGCTGCTTCGCGGTTCTGAACCCGACGCTGTTCGCCGGCGCCAAGCTGGCGATGATGCGCAAGTGGGACCCCGAGCAGGCCATGCAGGTCATCGAGCGCGAGCGGCTGACGTCGGCCGGCGGCGTGCCGACCATCGCCTGGCAGCTGATCGAGCACCCGGCCCGCGAGAAGTACGATCTCAGCTCCCTTGAGAGCATGGCCTACGGCGGCGCGCCCTCGGCGCCCGAGCTGGTCCGCAAGATCAAGGAGATCTGGCCCAAGTCCCACGCCGGCAACGGCTGGGGCATGACCGAGACCTCGGCCACCGCCACCTCCAACTCCGCCGAGGACTACCAGAACCGTCCCGACAGCTGCGGCCCGGCCGTGCCGGTCACCGACCTGAAGATCATGTCGGTCGAGGAGCCGCACGTCGAACTGCCCATCGGGGCGGTCGGCGAGCTGTGGTGCAAGGGCCCGCAGGTGGTGAAGGGCTACTGGAACAAGCCGGAAGCCACGGCCCAGACCTTCGTCGACGGCTGGGTGAAGACCGGCGACCTGGCGCGCCTGGACGAGGAAGGCTTCTGCTTCATCATCGACCGGGCCAAGGACATGCTGATCCGGGGCGGCGAGAACATCTACTGCATCGAGGTCGAGAACGTCCTCTACGACCACCCCGCCGTCATGGACGCCGCCCTGGTCGGTATCCCGCACAAGACGCTCGGCGAGGAGCCGGCGGCGGTGGTGACCCTCAAGGAGGGCGCCCACGCTACCGAACAGGAGCTCCGCGCCTTCGTCGCCGACCGCCTGGCCGCCTTCAAGGTGCCGGTCCGCGTCGAGTTCTGGCACGAGACCCTGCCGCGCAACGCCAACGGCAAGATCCTCAAGAACGAGCTGAAGAAGGTGTTCGTCGAGGGGTAGGCTGTTCGGGACAGACACCTGCGGGTGTCTGTCCCTGCCAGTGTTAAGCGCTCACCCCCGGCTTCCGCTGCGCCCAGGGCTGGCCCGCCTCCAGCTGGTAGGCCAGCGCGAACAGCAGCGCGTCATTCCCGGCCTTGGCCGCGAAGTGGACGCCCACCGGCAGGCCGTCGGCGGTCCAGTGCAGCGGCACGCTCATGGCCGGGGCGCCGGCGACGTTGTGCAGCGGGGTGTAGCCGACGTAGTCGGTCAGACGCGCCGACAGCTCGGCGAACGGCACGTCGCCGGACACATAGCCCAGCGGCGCCGGTGGCTTGGTCAGCACCGGCGAGACGATGACGTCCAGGTCGTCGAACCAGGTGGCGTACGCCGCCGAGTCCGCCGCCAGCCGGCCGATGGCCGCGTCGACCGCGCCCTCGGGCGCCTTGGCGATCAGCTCCGCCATGCCCAGCGAGAAGGGCTCGGCCATGGCCGCGTCGGGGGCGCGGCCGAGCATCTTGGCCATCGCCGCCATGTCCATCGCCGCGCCGGCCGACCACAGGGTCAGGAAGTCCTGGCCAAAGCGCGCCGAGTCGATCGGCCATTTCGTCTCGCTGACCCGATGCCCCAGGCCTTCGAGCAGCTTCACCGCCCCGTCGAGCCCGGCGCGGACCTCGGCGTCGGGCTCGCGGCCATTGCCGCTGACACTCAGCACGCCGATGCGCAGCCGCTTGCGCAGCGGCTTGCGGATGAGGCCGATGGGCTTGAAGGGCGCGCCCTTCTCGGTGCGTTCCGTGGCCGCGAACATCGCCGCCGAGTCGCGGACCGACAGGCTGTCCACGTGGCCGACCGAAAGGGCGATGACCCGCATGTCGGTGTTGCCGATCAGCCGGCCGCGCGAGGGCTTGAAGCCGAACAGGCCGCAGTTGGCGGCCGGGATGCGGATCGAGCCGCCGCCGTCGGTCGCGTGGGCCATCGGCACCACGCCGGCCGCCGTGGCCGCCGCCGATCCGCCGGACGATCCGCCTGTCGAGCGGCTGGTGTTCCAGGGATTGCGCGTCGGACCGTAGGCGAGGGGTTCGGTGGTCGGCAGATAGCCGAACTCCGGTGAGGCAGACTTGCCGATCGGAATCAGGCCGGCCCGAAGCGCCGCCTCGACCCAGGGTTCGCTGGCCGCGGCGGGCGCCGCGCCGCGATACCCGCCCGAGCCGTTGCGGGTCGGTGTGCCGGCGTAGTCGTTGAGGTCCTTGATCAGGAAGGGCACCCCGGCGAACGGCCCGGTCTGGCCGCCCTTCTTCGCCGCGTCGAGGGCGCGGTCGTAGTCGGAGTTGACCATGAAGTTCAGCTTCGGC
Organism: Caulobacter sp.; assembly: GCA_031426695.1. Classification (GTDB taxonomy): domain Bacteria; phylum Pseudomonadota; class Alphaproteobacteria; order Caulobacterales; family Caulobacteraceae; genus Caulobacter. The sequence continues at coordinate 461,860 of JASJPM010000007.1, read as the reverse complement.
TGCAGGGCCTCCGACCGGCGGATGGCGGCTTCCACCGCTTCGACCGCGCTGATCTCCTTGTTGCGGATCATAGAGGCGACCGTGGTCGCGTCCGGTGTCCAGGACGCCGCTGCCGGTGCGGCCGGCTTGGCGTTAGCGGCGAGCGGCGCAACGGCGGCGGTCGCGGCGGTGGCGGCCAGCAGGCCGCGGCGGGTCAGTTCGGTCATTTCAGGAGCCCTCCCATCCGGACGTCTGTCGCGTCCGTGAACAGCGATCAGCTTGGCGCGCCCGGGGCCGGTCCGCAAGCGGCGGAAAGCTTGACGCCGGGGCGGCCCGGCGCGACTCTGGGACAAAGAGAAGGCGCGGGAGGAGAAACGCCATGGCCGACGGTTCGATGACGGGCGTGATCTCGCTCAAGGGCAAGGTCAGCGAGGAAGAGTGGAAGGCGCGGGTCGATCTGGCCGCCCTCTACCGCCTGGTGGCGCTGCACGGGTGGGACGACATGATCTACACCCACATCTCCGCCCGGATCCCGGGGCCGGAGCACCACTTCCTGATCAATCCCTACGGCATGTTCTTCGACGAGATCACCGCCAGCTCGCTGGTCAAGATCGACCTCGACGGCAACGCGCTGCAGGAGACACCCTACTTCATCAATCCGGCGGGCTTCACCATCCACTCGGCGGTGCACGCGGCCCGCGAGGACGCGATGTTCGTCATGCACCTGCACACCGACCAGGGCGTGGCGGTGGCCGCGCAGAAGGACGGCCTGCTGCCGATCTCGCAGAACGCGCTCGCCGTGATGGCCCAGCTCGCCTACCACGACTATGAGGGAATCGCTCTCAACCTTGACGAGCGCGAGCGACTTGTGGCTGACTTGGGCGACAAGTCCCTGATGCTGCTGCGCAACCACGGCACCCTGGCCGCGGGACCGACCGCGGCGTCGTGCTGGACGAGCATGTTCTTCCTGGAGCGGGCGTGTCGACAGCAGGTGATGGCGCTCTCGGCGGGACGGGACGGCGTGCTGATCGCGCCGGAGGCGGCCCAGACCGTGGTTCGCGGACAAACCGCCGGCGGCATCGGCGTGACTGGCAACCTCGCCTGGGCGGGCTGCCTGCGTCAGCTGGATCGCAACCTGCCAGGCTACGACGCCTAGGGTTTTTCGACCGACAGCATTTTGCGACCGCCGCGGGCCTCGTGCTCGCGGCGGTCTGCGTTTGTGGCCAGGCTCGCGCCGGCGCCTGGCCGCTCGAGCCGGGCGAGACCCTGGCCATCCTCAAGTACGAGCGGGCCGAGGCGGACGACGCCTGGGATGTTGACGGCCGCCGCTACGACTGGGTCGACCGCACCGACGAAACCGCCAGTCTACATGTCGAATACGGGCTGACTCGACGCATCACACTGCAGGGCAAGGCCGCCTGGTCGCGCGGCGAGGAAGCGGGCCTTGCCTACGAAGGACGCGGCCCGGCCGAGCTGGGGCTGCGCTACGCGCTGTTCAGGGATGAGCGGACGGCGATCAGTCTCTATGTCGGCGGCATCGCACCCGGCGAGGGGCGCAACGCGGGGTATGCGCCGCCGGGCGCGGGCGAGGCGGCCGGCGAGGTGCGGCTGCTGGCGGGGCGGTCCTACCCGGTCGGCGACGGCGCGCTGTTTGTGGAAGGGCAGGCGGCGAAAATCGCCCGCGCCGGCCTGCCCGACGAGACCCGACTCGACCTGACCGTCGGCTACGCGCCGTCCGCCCGGTGGCTGCTGCTGGGCCAGACCTACGCTGGCTGGACCGACGCCGAGCCGTCCTGGGTCAAGGTCGAGGTGTCGGCCGTGAGGCATTGGAACGACTGGAGCCTGCAGGCCGGGTGGCGGGGCTCGGTGGCCGGAAAGGCAGGCCCCGTCGAGGATGGGCCGGTCCTGGCTCTGTGGCGCCGCTTCTGATTGTTTCGGCGCTGCAATGTTGGGTCATGCGCGCGCTACCTCAATCCGGTTTACGCTCAGGGAAATGACCCTATATGTGCCGTCATGTCGCGCCGGACTCACCGGCCAGGAGAGTCGTATCCCGTGATCCGCCGGCATTTTTTCCTCTTCGTCGCGGCGGCCCTGCTCGGTCTGCTGGTCGTCGGCGGAGCAATCAAGCTCGCTACGGCCCAGCCCAAGGGCCAGGGCGGACCCGGCGGCGGCGCGGGCGGGCGGGCGGCGGCGGTGTCGCAGGTCACGGTGACCAGCAGGCCGTTCATCGACCGCATTGAGGTCCTGGGCGTGGCCAAGGGCCGCCAGTCGGTGACCATCACCTCCAACACCACCGAACTGATCACCGCGGTCCGTTTCCGCGACGGCCAACGGGTCGGCCAGGGCCAGGTTCTCGTCGAGCTGAAGGCCGGCGAGGAAGACGCCGGGCTGATCGAGGCCCAGGCGCGCCTGAACCAGGCCGAGCGCGACTACGCCCGCTGGAAGTCGCTGGCCGACCAGGGCATCGCGCCGCGCGCCACGGCCGAACAGTACCTGTCAGCGCTGGAGACCGCCCGCGCCGGCGTGAAGGCCGCCAACGCCCGCAAGCTGGACCGCGTGATCCGCGCGCCCTTTTCCGGCGTGGTCGGCCTGACCGACGTCGCGCCGGGATCGCTGATCAGCCCCGGGTCGCCCATCGTGTCGCTAGACGACGCGGCGGTCGTGCGTGTGGATTTCGAGGTCCCCGATCGCTACCTGCCGGTGCTGCGCGAGGGCTCGCCGATCGTGGCCCGTCCCGACGCCTACGCCGACGACGCGTTCCAGGGACGCATCGCCAGGCTGGACAGCCGCATCGACGCCGCCACCCGCGCCATCACCGCCCGGGCCGAATTTCCCAACCCTTCCGGACGCATCAAGCCCGGCATGCTGATGCGGGTGAGCATCTCGCACGGCGGCCGCGACGCGCTGGCCGTGCCGGAGGCGGCGGTGCAGTTCGAGGGCGATCAGGCCTATGTCTTCGTCATCGCCGCGCGGGGCGAGGGGCTGGCGGCTCGCAAGCAGGCCGTCGACACCGGCGTCAGCCAGGACGGGTTTGTCGAGGTGCGCGGCGGCTTGAAGGCCGGTGACCGCATCGTGGCCGATGGTCTAAACCGCATCCAGGACGGTCAGCCCGTCCGCCCCGGCGCCGCGGCCCCGGCCGGCGGCGCGCAGCGGGCTCCCCGCTGATGCTGTCGGATCTTTCGGTAAAGCGTCCGGTCTTCGCCGCCGTCGCGGCCATCATCCTGGTGGTCATCGGGCTGGCCGCCTTCCTCAGCACGCCGATCCGCGAGCTGCCGAGCGTCGATCCCCCCGTGGTGTCGATCTCCACCACCTACCGCGGCGCCTCGGCGGAAATCGTCGAGGAGCGGATCACCCAGGTGCTCGAGCGTCAGGTGTCCGGCATCCAGGGCATCGACCGGGTAAACTCGTCGAGCCGCGACGGCCGCAGCCAGATCAACATCACCTTCACGCTGGACACCGACCTGGAGTCGGCGGCCAACGACGTGCGCGACGCCGCCAGCCGGGTGGTCAACCAGCTGCCGGACCAGGCCGATCCGCCGCAGATCGCCAAGGCGAATGCGGACTCCGCGCCGATCATCATCCTGAACATGGCGTCGACGACGCTGAGCTCGATCCAGCTGGCCGACTACGCCGACCGCTTCCTCATCGAGCGCCTGTCGACCATTCCCGGCGTCGCGAACGTCGGCCTGAACGGTCCGGTCTACGCCATGCGGGTGTGGCTTGACGCCGATGCCATGGCGGCGCGCGGGGTCACGGTCGAGGATGTCGAGACCGCGCTGGGCAGCCAGAACGTCGAACTGCCGGCCGGGGCGCTGGAAGGCGCCGCCAAGGACTTCACCATCCGGGTCAACCGCGGCTACGCCAAGCCCGCTGACTTCGCCCGCCTGCCGCTGCGCGCCCAGACCGGCGCGTCCAGCGACGCCTATGTCACCCGCCTGGGCGACATCGCCCGGGTCGAGGAGGGGGCAGCCGAGCCGCGTCGTGTGTTCCGCGGCAACGGCGTCGACCAGATCGGCATCGTCCTGACCCGGCAGTCCCAGGCCAACGACCTGGCCATCGCCAAGGCGGCGACGAAGGAAGTCGAGACGATCAACAAGACCCTGCCGGCCGGCACGGAGCTGATCATCGCCGTCGACTCGTCCCAGTTCACGGCCGAGGCGATCCGCGAGGTGTGGGTCACGATGGGCATCTCCATCGCCCTGGTGGCGCTGGTGAACCTGCTGTTCCTGGGCAGCTGGCGGGCCGCGATCATTCCCTCGATCGTCGCCCCGATCTGCCTGCTGGCGACCTTCATCGTCCTGGCCCCGCTGGGCTTCTCCCTGAATCTGCTGACCCTGCTGGCGCTGGTGCTGTCCGTCGGCCTGGTGGTCGATGACGCCATCGTGGTGGTCGAGAACATCCAGCGGCGGGTCGATGACGGCGAGCCGCCTGTCGTGGCCGCCACGCGCGGCGCGCGACAGGTGTTCTTCGCCGTCATCGCCACCACCGCCGTGCTGATCGCCGTGTTCGCGCCGCTGATGTTCCTGCCCGGCTACATCGGACGGCTGTTCGTGGAGCTGGCCGTCGCCATCGCCGCGGCCGTGGCTTTCTCGGCCTTCCTGGCCCTGTCGCTGTCGCCGATGCTGGCGTCCAAGCTGCTGCGCCCCGCCTCGGGCGAGGGCTGGATGGCCCGCCGCGTCGACTTCGTGGTCGACAAGGTGAAGAGCAGTTATCGCAATTCGCTGGAGATGCTTCTGGGGCGTCGCGTGGCCTCCATCGGGGCCGGCGTTCTGGTGGCCGTCCTGGCGGGCCTGGCGGCCTTCCTGTTCATCACCCTGCCGCAGGAACTGGTGCCGGCCGAGGACCGTGGCCGCGTCGACATCAGCATTTCCGGCCCCGAAGGCGCCGGCTTCGACTACACCCAGCAGGCCGCCGCCCGGGTCGAGGCCGTGATGGAGAAGTACAAGGCCGACGGCGAGGCCGCGCGGTACATCCTCAGCATTCCCCGCTTCGGCGCCACCCAGTTCAACACCGCCAACGGCGTCATCGTCATGGGCGAATGGGGCGAGCGGACCAAGACCTCCGACGAAGTCGCAGCCGAGCTCAACAAGACGCTTTCGGGCATTACCGGCGTTCGGGCCGTGGCCAGCGTGCGCGGCGCCTTCCAGCGCGGCGGCGGGCAGGGCGGCGGCACAAACGTCGACCTGATCGGCCTCGGCAACGACTACGAGCAGATCGCCCGCTGGCTGGAGCCGATCCGCGACGCCATGCAGGCCAATCCCGGCTTCTCGCGGCCTCGCCTCGACTACGAGCCGACCGCGCCGCGCCTGTCGGTGGAGATCGACCGTGAGAAGGCCGCCGCGCTCGGCGTCACGCCCCAGGCCGTCGGTCGGGCGCTGGAGACGATGTTCGGCTCCCGCCGGGTGACGACCTACATCAAGGGCGGTCAGGAGTACGACGTCATCGTCCAGACCGACCTGGAGAAGCGCCGTACGCTGGACGACCTCAATACCCTCTACGTGCGGACCACCTCCGGTACGCTGATCCCGCTGTCGTCGGTGGTGACCACGGAGCTGCGCGGCGACACGCCCGACCGCGAGCGGACCGACCGCCAGCGCTCGATCGAGCTGACCGCCCAGCTGGCCCCCGGCTACACGGTCGCCGACGCGGTGGCCTTCCTGCAGGAAGAGGCCGCCAAGAACCCCAACCCGGGGGTCAGCTACACCTGGGGCGGTCAGGCCAAGGACTATCTGGAAGCCTCCGGCGCGGTGTCGCTGGCGTTCGGGATGGCGCTGCTGCTGGTGTTCCTGGTGCTGGCCGCGCAGTTCGAGAGCTGGATCCACCCGGCGGTGATCATGCTGACCGTGCCGCTGGCGGCGCTGGGCGGGCTGTTCGGGCTGCTGCTGACTGACCAGACGATCAACACCTACAGCCAGATCGGATTGATCATCCTGATCGGGGTGGCGGCCAAGAACGGCATCCTGATCGTCGAGTTCGCCAACCAGTTGCGCGATGAGGGCCGGTCGATCCGCGATGCCGTCATCGAGTCGGCCGTTCTGCGCCTGCGCCCGATCGTGATGACCTCGATCACCGCCGCCTTCGGCGCTCTGCCGCTGATGCTGTGGCAGGGGGCCGGCGCGGCCAGCCGCCAGACGATCGGGGTGACGATCTTCTTCGGCGCGATCTTTGCCACCATGCTGACGGTGTTCGTCGTGCCGGTGTTCTACAACCTGCTGGCGCGGTTCACGAAGTCGCCGGAGTGGACGGCGCGGCAGATCGAGGCCTTCGAGGAAGACGAAGGCGCGGCTGGAACCGCGCCCGCGCAGTAGATCAGCCGACGGTCGCCTTGGACCGCTCAACCGCCCGCAGGACGCCGTCGGCGATAGCGGCGTACAGGGGCGCGGGCACGTCGTGGCCCATGCCCTCGATGACGACCAGCTCGGCGCCGGGGATGTTCTCGGCTGTGTCCTTGCCGCCGGCCAGCGGCACCAGCGGATCGGCGGCGCCGTGGACCACAACCGTCGGCGCAGTGATCGTCGCCAGCTTGGGGCGACGGTCGGGGCAGGCCATGGCCGCCGCGTACTGACGGCCGAACCCGGCCGGATAGTAGTTGCGGTGGAAGTCGGCGAGCGAGCGCTGGCGGATGTCCTCGGGCGTCGCCGGGAAGCCGGGGGAGCCCACGACGAGCGCGCCTTTGACGGCGTGGTCGAGATAGCCTTCCAGATCCACCAGCGGGTCGGGCCCGCGATTGTTCAGCACGGCGATGGCCTCCGGCGCCGGCGGCGGCAGGGCGCGGTTGCCGGTCGTGGACATGATCGAGGTCAGCGACAGCACCCGATCCCCGTGATCGGCGGCCACCAGCTGGGCGACCATGCCGCCCAGGGAGGCGCCGACGATGTGGGCGCGGCCGATGTCCAGGGCGTCCAGCAGTCCAACCGCGTCCGACGCCATGTCGGACAGGGTGTAGGCCACCGGCGGCGCGCGCCCCTCCATCAGGGCGGTGATGATCGCCGGCATGTCGGCGGGGCCGGCGGCGTCGATCCGCGTGGTCAGGCCGACGTCACGGTTGTCGAAGCGGATCACCCGCAGGCCGCGTGAGGCCAGCTCGTCGAGGAACCCCTGCGGCCAGCGGGTCATCTGGGCCCCCAGGCCCATGATGAGCAGGACCGGCTCGGCGTCGTCGGGGCCGGTGATGTCGTATTCAATGGTCAGCCCGTTGGCCTGTGCCTGCGGCATTGGCGTTCCCCTGTGTTCTGTCGTTGACCGGCATCCAAAGGCGTTTGGGCGCCCATGTCGAGCGCGGCGCCGGCATCTGGCGGTCTCGATCACAACCGCCTACAAGTCGGCGCAGGGCAGGGATCGCCCGTAAACTGCTCCGGGATGGACATGGACGACGCCGGTTTCGCCGTTCGCGGCAAGGACATCGCGCTTTTGCGGCGAATCGAGGAACGGGTTCTCTGGCTGGCCAGCTGGACGATCCACAATGCCAACCACCTGCGTGACAGCCGCGACGGCCTGAAGGTCGGCGGCCACCAGGCGTCCTGCGCCTCGATGACGACGCTGATGACGGCGCTCTACTTCGCTGCCCTGCGACCGCAGGACCGGGTGGCGGTCAAGCCGCACGCCAGCCCGGTGTTCCACGCCATCCAGCACCTGTACGGACGCCAGACCATCAACCAGTTGCAGCGGTTCCGGTCGCTGGGCGGGGCGCAGTCCTATCCCTCGCGGACCAAGGACATCGACGACGTCGACTTCTCCACCGGCTCGGTCGGGCTGGGCGTGGCCATGACCGCCTTCGCCAGCCTGACCCAGGACTATCTGGCCGCGCGCGGGGCGGTGAAGCCGGACGCCATGGGCCGTATGATCAGCCTGTTGGGCGACGCTGAGCTGGACGAGGGCAACATCTACGAGGCCCTGATCGAGGCCTGCAAACACGACGTCCGCAACACCTGGTGGATCGTCGACTACAACCGCCAGAGCCTGGACGCGACGACGTCCGACCGCATGTTCACCCGCTACGGCGAGATCTTCGAGGCGGCCGGCTGGACGGTGGTGACGCTGAAGTGGTCCAAGCGCCAGCGCGAGGCCTTCGCCCGTCCCGGCGGCGCGGCACTGCAGGCCTGGATCGAGAACGCGCCCAACGACCTCTATTCGGCCCTGACCTACCAGGGCGGCGGCGCCTGGCGCGAGCGGCTGACGGCCGATCTGGCCGGCGACGAGGCGGCGCTGAAGCTGATCGCCGCCTACCCGGACGAGGAGCTGGCCCTGGTCATGACCGAACTGGGCGGCCATTGCCTGGAAACCATCCTGGAGGCCTTCGAGACCGCCGCCCGGGACGACGCCCCCCGCTTCATCATCGCCTACACGGTCAAGGGCTGGCGGCTGCCGTTCGCGGGGCACAAGGACAACCACAGCGGCCTGATGACCCCGACCCAGATCGCCGAAGTGCGGTCGCGCCTCGGTGTCGTCGAGGGCGAGGAGTGGGACATGCTCTCCGGCCTCGCCGACAATGAGCTGAAGGCCGTCCGTCGCCTGGTCGAGACCGCGCCCTTCGCCGCCCGCAAGGATGGCCGCCGCCATGCCGAACGCGTCGCCACGCCCTCGGCCGAAACCCTGCTCAAGGCCGTCGACGGCGGCGGCGAACAGTCGACCCAGGCCGCCTTCGGCAAGGTGATGTTCGAGATCGCCAAGGGCCAGGACCAGTTCGCCGGCCGGGTGGTGACCACCTCGCCGGACGTCACCGTTTCGACCAACCTGGGCGGCTTCGTGAACCGGCGCGGCGTGTTTCACCGCCGGGCCCACGAGGACGTCTTCAAGCGCCACCGCATCCCCTCGGCCCAGGTCTGGACCATGGGCGAGACCGGCCAGCACATCGAGCTGGGCATCGCCGAGAACAACCTGTTCATCGCCCTGGCGGCGCTGGGCCTGTCCGCGCCGCTGTTCGGCGAGCGGCTGTTCCCGGTCGGGACGCTGTACGACCCCTTCATCGCCCGGGGCCTCGATGCCCTCAACTACGCCTGCTACCAGGACGCCCGCTTCCTGCTGGTGGCGACGCCCAGCGGCCTGACGCTCGGGCCGGAGGGCGGCGCGCACCAGTCGATCGGCACGCCGCTGATCGGCATGAGCCAGCCGGGACTGGACAGCTACGAGCCCGCCTTCGCCGACGAGACCGCCGTGCTGATGGCCCACGCCTTCGAGCGCATCCAGGCCGATGACGGCGGCGCGACCTATCTGCGCCTGTCGACCCGGGTCATCGAGCAGCCGGCGCGCGCGGATGAGGCGTGGAAGGCCGGGGTCGTGGCCGGCGGTTACTGGCTCAAGGCCCCGGCGCCCCACGCACGGCTGGCGCTGGTCTACTGCGGGGCCATCGCGCCCGAGGCCTTGGCGGCCTTCGAGCAGCTGCTGGAGGACGAACCCGGCGCGGGCCTGCTGGCAGTGACCTCGCCCGACGTGCTGCACGCCGACTGGACCGCCGCCGGCCGGGCCCGCTGGACGGGCGGAGCGGCCCGGACCTCGACGGCCGAGACCCTGCTGGGCGCCCTGTCGCGCGACGCTCAGCTGGTGACAGTCATCGACGGCTCGCCGGCCGCCCTGTCCTGGCTCGGCGCGGTGCGGGGCCAGCCGGTGCGGGCGCTGGGCATGGAGACCTTCGGGCAGTCGGGCGATCTGCCGGACCTGTACGCGAAGTACCGCCTCGACGCCGACGCCATCCTGGACGCCTGCGCCGACCTGCTGGTCTGAAGCCGCTTCACTCCTCGTCCATCCGAACGATGAGACCGTCCTGGAAGCTGAAGACCTGGATGACGTCCTCCTCCGTCCAGAGGCCGCCTCCGGGACGGCGGAGGGCGTGGCGCATACGGGCGGCGAGGCGGCCGTCGGGACGATTCTCGAAGCTCACGATCGCCGACTCCGGCTGGATGTAGTCCATCATGCGCCGCCAGTAGGCCACCACCGGCTCCGGTCCGCTCAGCCGCCCGCCCTCCAGGATGCTGGCCCAGTCGACGGCGGGGTGCAGCAATGCGCCGGCCCTCTCGAAATCACGCGCGTTCAGGTGTCGCCACAGCTGACGGACTGTCGTTCGCCCGTTTGGCATGCTGCGCAGTCTCCTTGTGCCATGGGGCCGTGAACGAAGGCCGGGTCGGCCGCTTCAGGCGCTCCAGTCGATGCGCGAGATCAGTCCGTCCTTGAACTCGTAGGTCATCGTGGCCTCCTCATCGGTGAAGACCTTCCCATCGAGATTACGCACGACATGGTTGGTCCGGACGCGACGCCGGCCACCGGGCAGGGCGGTCATCTCGATCAGGAAACACTCCGGGGAAAACCGCTGGAACTGCTCGGACCACATGGCGAGAATCTGGTCTTGTCCGTGCAACCGGCCCTCGCTGAAGACGTCCTGCCAGTCAGCATCCGGGTGGATGACGGCCCTGGCGGCATCCAGGTCCCTGGTGTTGAACGCGTCGAAGAGGGCGATCACCAGGGCGTCGGTCGCGTCCGGGTCGCCGTCCTCCGGCGCGCCCCACTCCATCCGGATGACTTCATCACCTTCGAAAGTGAAGGTGTTGCTGGTGATCTCGTCGGTCCAGACGCCGCCGCCCTCGGTCGCCTTGATGACGTAGTGCAGGCGCACGACGATCCGCCCGTCGGGGAGTTCGTGCATGTCGAGGGGCGAGGCTTCGGGCGTCACGATCGAGAACTGCCCTGCCCAGTAGCGGGCGAGGGCGTCGCGCCCCTCGACCCGCCCACCTTCCAGGAAGTTGGGCCAGCTGACATCCGGGTGCATTCCCCCGACGAGCGTCGCGACATCCCTGTCGTTGAACGCCGTGTACAGCCGCGTCAGGAGGGCCTTTCGGTCGCCCATTCGCCTCCGATCAGCCTCCCGGCTTGTATCCGGTTTCGACCTTCAGGTAGGCGATCAGGTCCGTGCGATCCTTGGCGTCCTTGACGCCCATGAACGACATGCGGTTGCCCGGCAGGAAGCCGCGCGGATCGGCCAGCCACTGGTTCAGCTTCTCGGCGTCCCAGGCGAAGCCCGCGGCCTTTACCGGTTCGGAATAGCGGAACTTCTCCACCGTGCCGGCCGTGCGTCCGAAGAGGCCGTAGAGGTTGGGGCCGGTCATGTTGGCCCCGCCCTCGGTGATGGTGTGACAGGAGCGGCAGAGCTGGAACTGCTGCTGGCCGTTCGCCAGGTCGCCGGTGTTGTAGGGGGCGGGCAGGCTGGCCAGCAGAGCGGCCTTGGCGGGGTCGACCGGCGCGGTCGGCGTCGCGGCCGGGGTCGCCGCCGCCGAGGTCGTCGCCGCCGCGCCACCCTCCGGCGCCGCGGGCTGGCCGCAAGCCGCCAGAACAGCCGCGGCCGAAACAATCACCAGTCCTGAAGCTACGCGACGCATCCCTGTCCCCATTGTCGGATCCTTGCTCCTCAAGCTACTCCGCCGCGCCCATGATTCAATGGCGCACGGTCGCTGGACGGTCGAAAAATAACATTGTTCGGCGTGACGAATTGTCCCGAACCTCAATCGGCCGAGCCCGGACGGCCTCGCATCGCCTTGATGGCGCCGCGCCGGACCTTGGTGTCGACCCGTTTTGCCTTGGCGGCCTTCGAGGGCTTGGTCTTCTTGCGGGGCGGCGGGGGCGGCTCCGCCGCCTTGGCGATCAGTTCGACCAGCCGGTCGATGGCGTCGGCCTTGTTCCGCTCCTGGGTGCGGAAGCGGTTGGCGGTGATGACGATCACGCCGTCGTTGGTCAGCCGCGACCCGGCCAGCTTCTGCAGGCGGGTGCTGACGTCGTTGGGCAGCGATGGCGACAGCCGCGCGTCGAACCGCATCTGCACCGCGGTCGCCACCTTGTTGACGTTCTGGCCGCCGGGGCCCGAGGCGCGGATGAAGCTGAACTCCAGTTCGGCCTCGTCCAGGGCGATGTTGTGGGGAATCTCGATCATGGCCGTCGCCGCCGCGATGCCTGGATCGCCGTGTCCAGGGCCTGCAGGAACCGCGAGCGGTCGGCCCGGTCGAAGGGGCGGGGCCCGCCGGTGATCTCTCCGGTCGAGCGGATGTGCTCCATGATCGACCGCTGGGCGAGGGCCGAGCCGATGGAGTCGTGCGTGAACGGCTGGCCGTTGGGCTTTATCGCGGCCGCCCCCGACTTCAGCACGCGGTCGGCCAGCGGGATGTCGTTGGTCACCACGATATCGCCGGCCACGGCCCGCTCGGCGATCCAGTCGTCGGCGATGTCGGGACCGGCGTCGACGACCACCCGCTCGATCAGCGGCGAGGCCGGAATCTGCATGAAGCTGTTGGAGACCACGAAGGTTTTCAGGCCGTAGCGGGCGGCCACCTTGTAGGTCTCGTCCTTCACCGGACAGGCGTCGGCGTCTATGAAGATGGTGATGGCGGGCAGTGTGGTCACGGAAACGGGAGCCTTCGGGATTTCGTTGTTCTTTCACGCGGGAACGCGAATCGGCGCAAATCGTTAACGGGCAGACTGGAACCAACGGGAGACCCCCGCCATGCCGCACTTCCTCAAGCGCCTGTTCGCCGACATCGACGCGATTATCTGGACGCTGACATCGCGGGCCTGAAGCCTTGATCTGCCGTCGGAGTCTGGTGCCGGCTGCAGGAATCGAACCCGCGACCTTCGGTTTACAAAACCGCTGCTCTACCATCTGAGCTAAGCCGGCCCATGGCTGTTCGCGCCGGGCGAACCGGCGGCTTATGCCGCAGCGCGCGCCGTTGCGCCAGTCCGCCACTTCTGGGTCAGTGAGAAGATGATGATGCCGGTCGCGACCACGGCGATCAGCAGGGTGCAGACGGCGTTGATCTCCGGCGTCACGCCAAGCCGCACCTGGCTGTAGATCCGCATCGGCAGGGTGGTGGCGCCCGGGCCGCTGGTGAAGCTGGCGATGACCAGGTCGTCCAGCGACAGGGTGAAGGCCAGCATCCAGCCGGCCAGCACGGCCGGGAAGATGTTGGGCAGGGTCACCTTCATGAACGACTGGGCCGGCGTGCAGCCCAGGTCCTGGGCGGCCTCCTCCAGCGCGCGGTCGAAGGTGACGAGGCGCGAATGCACCACCACGGCCACATAGGAGAGGGTGAAGGTGGTGTGGGCCAGCATCACCGTCCAGAAGCCGCGGTCGAAACGCAGGGCGACGAACAGCAGCAGCAGCGCCAAGCCCATGATCACCTCGGGCATGACCAGCGGGGCGTAGACCATGCCCGAGAACATCGTCCGGCCCCGGAACCGGCCGCCGCGCACCAGGGCGATGGCCGCCAGGGTGCCCAACACCGTCGCGAGGGTGGCCGACAGCAGCCCGACCCGCACCGTCACCCAGGCGGCGGCCAGCAGCTGCTCGTCCTGCAGCAGGGCCGCGTACCATTTGGTCGAGAAGCCGCCCCAGACGGTGACCAGCTTGCTGGCGTTGAACGACCAGGCGACCAGCAGCACGATCGGCAGGTACAGGAACGCAAAGCCCAGCGTGATCGAGACCAGGTTGAACCAGGAGGGGCCCCTACGCATGGTGAGGTTCCCGGGCCTTGCGTGGTTCGCGACGCTCGCAAAGCGCTCGCTCCTCACCATGACGAAGGTGGGTTGGTTCTACTGAGTTCGTCATCCTGAGGAGCGATCCGTCAGGATCGCGTCGCGAAGGACGCAATGCGGCCGGGCCCCTCATCGTCCCGCCTCCAGGGCCCGCGCCTGCTGGCGCTGGTAGAGGACGATGGGCAGGACCAGGGTGAACAAGAGGATGATCGCCACGGCGCTGGCGAAGGGCCAGTCGCGGTTGGCGAAGAACTCCATCCAGATCGAGCGGCCGATCATCAGCGAGCCGGGGCCGCCCAGCAGGTCGGGGATCACGAACTCGCCGACCATCGGGATGAAGCACAGCAGGCAGCCGGCCACCACGCCGGGGATCGAGAGCGGCCAGGTGACCTGCCAGAAGCTCTTCCAGGGCGGTGATCCGAGGTCGGCGGCGGCCTCCAGCAGCGTGTGGTCCATCCGCTCCAGCGCCGCATAGAGCGGCAGCACCATGAACGGCAGGTAGCTGTAGACCAGCCCGATCTGCACGGCGGTCGGGGTGTAGAGCAGGCTGACGGGGTCCAGGCCCAGCATCCCCAGGAACACGTTCAGCAGACCCTCGGGCTTGAGGATCCCGACCCAGGCGTAAACCCGGATCAGGAAGCTGGTCCAGAACGGCAGGATGACCAGCATCAAGAGGATGTTGCGCGTCCCTGGCTTGCAGCGGGCCATGCCGTAGGCCATCGGATAGCCGACCAGCAGCGCGATCAGCGTGCCGCCGGCCGCGAACTTCAGGCTGGTCAGATAGGCGTCCAGGTACAGCCGGTCGCTGGTCAGCCGGGCGTACATCTCGAAGTCCAGGGCGCCGAGGAAGGCCTTGATGGCCGCCAGTCCGCCGCCCCAGTCGAGCTGCGGAGCATAGGGCGGAATGGCCAGCGCCGTGTCCGACAGCGACAGCTTGAACACCAGCAGGAACGGGAAGGCGAACAGCACCCCCAGCCAGATGGCGGGGAGGATGACGGCGCGTGAGCGGGGGCGGCCTGTCACGCGGTGCGTCCTTCGCGACGCGATCCGAAGAGATCGCTCCTCAGGATGACGAAGGTGGGCGGGCCGCAAAAACGCTCGTCATGGTGAGGAGCGCGCAGCGCGTCGCGAACCACGCAAGGCCTCTCCGCGCCCCTCACGAGGTCAGCACCACGCCGGCGTCGGGGTCGAAGCTGACCCAGACCTTGTCGTCCCAGCCGATCGGCCGCTCGACGAAGCGCTGGCTGTTGGCGCGGGCCACCCGGACCAGCTTCTCGCCCGGCAGCTCGACGATGTAGTTGGTCCAGTCGCCGGTGTAGCCGATGTCCCAGATCTCGCCGGCCAGTACGTTGCGGGCGCCCTCGGCGGGCGGGTCCAGGCTGATGCGCATCTTCTCGGGCCGCACGGCCAGCCAGACGGTCGAGCCGGGGCCGGGGCAGTCGTCGTCGAGCACGTAGAAGCCGGCCTTGGCCTCTTTCGCTTCAAGGTGGGCCATCGGATGCTCGATGGCTTCCACCCGCGTCTCGAACAGGTTCACGTCGCCGAGGAACTCGGCCACATAGCGGGAGGAGGGGGTCTCGTAGATCTCTTCGGGTCGGCCGACCTGGACCGTGCGGCCCTCGCCCATCACGGCGATGCGGTCGGCCATGACCATGGCCTCCTCCTGGTCGTGGGTGACGATCAGGAAGGTCACGCCCAGCTCGACCTGCAGGTCCATGAGCTCGAACTGGGTCTCCTCGCGCAGCTTCTTGTCCAGCGCGCCCAGCGGCTCGTCCAGCAGCAGCATCTTGGGCTTGCGGGCCACGGCGCGGGCCAGGGCGACGCGCTGCTTCTGGCCGCCCGACAGCTGGTCGGGCTTGCGCCGCGCGAACGGCGTCAGCTTGACCAGCTCCAGCATCTCCAGCACCCGGGCGGCGATCTCGGCGCGGGGCAGGCCTTCCTGCTTGAGGCCAAAGGCGATGTTCTGCTCGACCGTCAGGTGCGGGAACAGCGCATAGCTCTGGAACATCATGTTCACCGGCCGCTGGTGCGGCGGCACGCCGGCCAGGTCCTGGCCGGCCAGGGTGATGCGGCCGGCGTCCAGCGTCTCGAACCCGGCCAGCATCCGCATCAGCGTGGTCTTGCCGCAGCCTGACGGGCCGAGCAGCGCGAAGAACTCGCCCGGGTAGATGTCCAGCGATACGTTATCGACCGCGGTGTGGGCGCCGAACCGCTTGGTCACGCCCTCGAACCGCACCAGCGGCACGGCGTCGGGGTCGTTCCAGGGCGCGAAGGTCGAGCGAACGGCGCCGATGTTCAGGCGCCGTCCGCCCCCTTTTACTTCAGGGGGTTTGGCGGGTTTGCCGGCCCGGCCGGCCGCCGGCGGGCGGCTCATTGACCGCTCATCACCTTGGTCCAGAGGCGGTTGACCTCGCGGACCAGGGCCTGGTCCTTGGTCGTGGTGACGAACAGGCGGCCGAACACTTCCGGCGTCGGATAGACGTTCGGATCGCTGCGCAGCTCCTCATCCACCAGCGGCGTCGCGGCCGAATTGGCGTTGGCGTAGGCGGTGTAGTTGGACGCCTTGGCGATGACCTCCGGCCGCAGCATGAAGTCGAGGAACTTGTAGGCGGCCTCGGGGTTGGGCGCGTCGGCCGGGATCGCGAACACGTCGAACCAGACCTGGCTGCCTTCCTTGGGGATGGCGTAGGCGATCTCGACGCCGCGCCCCGCTTCCTCGGCCCGGTCGGCGGCCTGCAGGATGTCGCCGCTGTAGCCGATGACGACGCAGGCGTCGCCGTTGGCCAGGGCGTTGATGTACTCCGAGGAGTGGAACTTGGTGATGTGCGGCCGCAGGGCCAGCAGCATTTCGGTGGCCGCCTCATAGTCGGCCACGACCTTGGAGTTGGGGTCCTTGCCCAGGTAGTTCAGGGCCACCGCGTACATGTCCTCGGACGCATCGAGGAAGTAGACGCCGCAGTCCTTCAGCTTGGCCAGGTTCTCCGGCTTGAAGACCACGTCCCAGCTGTCGATGGTCACGCCGGGCAGGCGCTTGGCGATCTCGGCGGTGTTGTAGCCGATGCCCATGGTGCCCCACATGTAGGGCACGTTGTACTTCGCGCCCGGGTCGAAGGGCTCCATCCGCTGCATCAGCTCGGGCCACAGGTTCTTGCGGTTCGGCAGCTTGGCGAAATCGAGCGGCGCGATGGCCTTGGCGGTGATGTAGCGCGGCAGGTTGTGGTTGGACGGCGCGACGATGTCGTAGCCGGTCGAGCCGGTCAGCACCTTGGTCTCGAGCATCTCGTTGGAATCGAAGGTGTCGTAGACGACCTTGATGCCGGTTTCCTTGGTGAACTCTTCCAGCAGCGCCGGGTCGATGTAATCCGACCAGTTGTAGATGTGCAGGGTGTCCTGCTTGGGCCCGCCGCAGGCGGCCAGCGCCAGGGCCGCGGCCCCCATGGCGAGCATGGCCCAGCGCCGTGTGTGACCCTTGAAGAGCGACATCCCTACCTCCCGCGAAACCCAAGGTTCGTTATACGGCCTGCGCGCCCGGGGAAAAGCCCTTCCCCACGCGGGGAAGGGCTCCAGGTCTCAGGCCGTCGCCGTCTTGCCCAGCCTCACACCCCCGACCAGCGCCCCGCTGACCACGTACTGGATCAGCATGTAACCGCCGTCGATGGGGATCAGGCCGGGGTTGTCGTCGCCGTAGATGAACCGCAGGGACATGGTCGCCAGCCCGAAGAAGATGCAGGCGATCAGGCCCGCCGTCGCGCCGCCGACCCAGCCGGTCATACCGGTCCGCGCGACCAGCCAGCCGAGGCCGATGGCGACAACAAGGTTCTGCACAGCCCCCAGCGCCATGGCGAAGGAGCCTTCGCTCTCAGAGACCGCGATCCCGGTCAGCCCCATCCACTGCGCCGAGAACAGCATTTCGTACCAGACAAGGCCGATGGCCTGGCTGGCCGCCAGCGCGGCGAGCACGCCGATCCAGTTCACATCCTTCATGCGAAGACCTCCGATTTTGCCGCAGGACCGGTCCGGAAATTCGCCGGCTCGGTCGCCGAGTGCCGCAAGGTTATGCCGCTTCGCCGAACGGCGATACCGGACGGCGTGTCGCGGGGCGCTTCCGCTTGTGCGCGGGCCCCTCTATATCGGCCGCCATGGCTCGTATTCTCATCACGTCCGCCCTGCCGTACATCAACGGGATCAAGCACCTGGGCAACCTGGCCGGCTCGATGCTGCCGGCCGATGTGTTCGCGCGGTTCAAGCGGGCCCAAGGACACGAGACCCTCTACATCTGCGCCACCGACGAGCATGGCACGCCGGCCGAGCTGGCCGCCGCCGAGCGGGGACAGGACGTGCGGACCTATTGCGACGAGCACCACATCATCCAGCGCGACCTTGCCGCCGCCTTCGGCATGTCCTGGGACTGGTTCGGGCGCAGCTCCAATGCGCCCAACCACCGCCTTACCCAGCATTTCTGCGAGGCGCTGGAGAAGCAGGGCCTGATCGAGGAGCGGGTCGACAAGATGGTCTATTCCATCGACGACAAGCGCTTCCTGCCGGACCGCTACGTCGAGGGGACCTGCCCGAAGTGCGGGTTCGAGAAGGCGCGCGGCGACCAGTGCGACAACTGCGGCTCGCTGCTGGACCCGATCGACCTGATCAATCCCTACTCCTCGGTCAGCGGCTCGCGGAACATCGAGGTGCGCGACACCCGCCACCTCTACCTGCTGCAGAGCAAGCTTCAGGACCGCATCCGCGCCTGGGTGGACAGCAAGTCCGCCGACTGGCCGGCGCTGACGCGCGGCATCGCCTACAAGCACCTGGACGAGGGCCTGCTCGACCGGGGCATCACCCGCGACCTGGAGTGGGGCATCCCGGTGACGCAGAACGGCGCGCCGCGTCCCGGGTTCGAGAACAAGGTCTTCTACGTCTGGTTCGACGCCCCCATCGAATACATCGGCTCCACCGTCGAATGGTCCGAGGCGACCGGCGCCGACTGGAAGCGCTGGTGGCGGACCGACGAGGGCGCCGCCGACGTCGAGTACGTCCAGTTCATGGGCAAGGACAACGTCGCCTTCCACACTGTCAGCTTCCCGGCCACGATCCTGGGCAGCGAGGAGCCGTGGAAGACGGTCGACAGGCTCAAGGCCTTCAACTGGCTGAACTGGTACGGCGGCAAGTTTTCGACCAGCGGCAAGCGCGGCGTGTTCATGGACGCGGCCCTGGAGCTGCTGCCGCCTGACCTGTGGCGCTGGTACCTGACCGCCAATGCGCCGGAGGGCTCCGACACCGCCTTCACCTGGGAACATTTCGCCCAGACCATCAACAGCGACCTGGCCAACGTGCTGGGCAACTTCGTCAACCGGATCGGCAAGTTCAACGAGAGCAAGTTCGAGGGCCGCGTCCCCGAGGGCGGCGAGCTCGGCCCGCTGGAAGAGAAGCTGTTCGCCGACGTCTCGGCCCAGCTCGCCGAACTGACCGCCCAGATGGAGGCCATCGAGCTGCGCAAGGCCGCTCAGGCGGTGCGCCAGCTGTGGGTGCTCGGCAATGAGTACCTGCAGGAGGCCGCGCCCTGGACGGCGATCAAGACCGATCCGCAGCGCGCCGCCGTCGTCGTGCGCACGGCCCTGAACCTGTCGGCCCTCTACGGCCGGGTGTCGGCGCCCTTCATTCCGTTCGCCGCGGAGAAGATCGTCGAGTCGTTCGGCGAGGCCTGGCCGCCGGTCTGGCCGTCGACCGACGCTAGGGCCGAGCTCACGCGGCTTGAGCCGGGCAGGGCGGTCGGCGTGCCGCCGGTGCTGTTCGCCAAGATCGCCGACGAGCAGATCGCCGAGTGGACGCAGCGCTTCGGAGGCGCGGACGCATGACCCCGGCCCGGCCCGTCCTGCGATCCCGCACGGCGGCCGACCGCGCCGCCCTCGCCGCGCGGCTGGCCGCGACCGGACGGGTGCAGATTCCCGATCTGCTGGAGAAGGCCTCGGCGGCGATGCTGCGGGACGAGGCCACGCTCCGGACGCCGTTCCAGACGGTCACCCTGGGAGGCAAGGGCCATGTCGACCTGCCGGCCGCCTGGCTGGAGGGGCTGACCCCCGCCCAACGCACCGACATGGGGCGCGCCGCCCAGGAGGCGGCGACGGAGCGCTTCCACTACCTGTACGACAACCACCCGCTCTGGGATCTGGACCAGGCCGGCCGGCTGGACGGCGTCTGGAAGGCCTGGGTCGATTTCGCCAACAGCGAGGCGTTCCTTGGAGCCATGCGAGAGATCACCGGCGAGTCGCGAATCGCCTTCGCCGACGCTCAGGTCACCCGCTACCGCCGCGGCCACTTCCTGACCGCGCATGACGATGGCGTCGAGGGCAAGAACCGCTACTTCGCCTATGTGATGAACCTGACGCCCCGCTGGAAGATCGAGTGGGGCGGCCTGTTGATGTTCCACGGCGACGACGGCCACGTGGCCGAGGCCTTCCTGCCGAACTTCAACAGCCTGAACCTCCTGAAGGTCCCGGCGCTGCATTCCGTTTCGCAGGTGTCGCTATTCGCCGGCGACGACCGGCTGGCGATCACGGGGTGGCTGCGGGGGCGGTGAGCCCAAATCCGCTCATCCCGCGTAGGCGGGGATGAGCGGTGTAGTCCGGGCCCTAATGTCCGCCGGGCTTTTCCGCTGCCGCGGCTTCGGCGGCGCCGGGTATCTGTTCCAGACAGGTATCGCGCACTGTCCCAGCCTTTTCGACCCTGCAACTATGGCCCAGTTCCTTGGCCTTGATGTCGGCGAAGCCGGGCATCACGGCGTTGTAGGAGTCGACCTGGAGGGCACGGGCGACGATCTGGCGGTGGCCTTCCCACATCATGTTCAGAGCCACATAGAGCACCGCGATCAGGCCGATGTAGCCGATCCAGCGATAGCGGTGCAGCAGCTTGGCGATGTAGGTCGCCGCCACGCCCATCAGCGCGATCGACAGAAGCAGGCCGAAGACCAGGATGAACGGGTGCTCGCGGGCAGCGCCGGCCACGGCCAGCACGTTGTCCAGCGACATCGACAGGTCGGCGATCAGAATCTGGGTGAAGGCCTGGCGGAAGGTCTTGGGCTTGGTCCCGGCGCGCGGCTGGGTTGTCGGGTCGGTGTCGAGCACCGCCTCGGCGTCGGCCTCTTCTGGCTCGGCCTGATGGCTCAGCTCGCGCCACATCCGCCAGCAGACCCAGAGCAGCAGCAGGCCGCCGGCGAACAGAAGGCCGATGATGCCCAGCAGCTGGGTGGTGATCAGCGCGAAGCCGATCCGCATGGTCACGGCCGCGACCAGACCCCAGAGGATGGCCTTCTTGCGGTCTTTCTCCGCCAGGCCGGCGGCGGCCAGGCCCACGGCCACGGCGTTGTCGCCGGCCAGGACCAGGTCGATCATCAGGACTTGCCCGAGGGCGATGAGGGGGCCGGAGAATTGTTCGAGCATGCCGCCTCAATGCGACAGCCGACGGCCTCGTTCAAGAGGCCGTCGGCTGTGATTTTTCAATGACGACCGGCTCCCGCCTCAGGCGTGGGCGGGTTCCGGGTGGTGATGGTCTTTTGCGTGGCCGTGGTCGTCATGGCCGTGGTCGTCGTGATGGCCGTCAGCGGCGTGGCCGCCATGACCATGATCGTCATGGGCATGGGCGTCGTGGCCATGGTCGTCATGGCCGTGCGCCGGCTCGGGATGGTGGGCGACGGGGTGGGCGTCGTGGCCGTGGCCGTGATCGGCGCCGTGGCCGTGGTCGTCATGATGGCCGTCGGCGGCGTGGGCGCCATGGCCATGATCGTCATGGGCATGGGCGTCGTGGCCATGGCCGTCATGGCCGTGATGATCGTCGTGAGCGGCGTGGGACACCGCCGCGCCAGCGACGGCGCCGCCCGCCGCGGCGATCATCGGATTGACGTAGGGCTGCGAGACCGAGGCGTGGGCGGGCTCGGGATCGGCTTCGACCCGCCCGTAGTCCTGCATGGTGCGGAACTTGCGACGGCGCTCTGACCGGGCGCGCGAAGCGCTGGCGTTGCGGGCCATGGCGATGACCAGCAGCAAGGCCAGCAGAGCCAAGCCCGCGCCGACCAGTTTCTCGGACGGCACCGCGCCCACGCCAGGCAGGGTCACCGGCTTCATGCCGGGGATGGCCAGGGACTTGAGCGACAGCTTGGGCAGCGAGAAGGACGGAAGCTTGAAGCCCTTGGCGGCGGCCTTGGCGTCTTCGACCACGGGCGCCACGGCCTGTTCGAGCGAGGCGAGCGAGAAGGTCGTCTTCGCCTTCTTGTCGCCGGTCAGCGTGCCGTCGACGGTGGCCTTCAGCGGGGCCTTGTCGCCGGCGCCGGGCTTGACGTTCCAGTCGAAGCGCGCGGCCTCGCCGGACTTCAGCGGCTTTGTCTGGGCGCCGGCGGGGCTGATTTCATAGCCCTCGCCGGTCAGGCTGGCGGACACCTCGGCCTTCCGCGCGGCCTTGCCCAGGCC
Source organism: Caulobacter sp. (assembly GCA_031426695.1). Lineage (GTDB taxonomy): Bacteria > Pseudomonadota > Alphaproteobacteria > Caulobacterales > Caulobacteraceae > Caulobacter. Next base: position 439,916 of record JASJPM010000007.1, on the reverse strand, counting down.
CAGCTTGGCGGCTTCCCGCTTGATGACGTCCATCAGGTTGGCGGGCAGGGCGAGGGAAACCTTGGACTCCTCGCCCTTGGCCAGGCCTTCCGGCACTGTCAGGACGGCGCCCTTCATGACTTCAGGACGCACCGCGGCGCTGAGCTGTTCGGCCGGCGTCGCCTTGGGCGCCGGCTTTGCGGCCGGGGCGATGGCGGCGGGCGCCACGATCGGCGCGGTCTTCAGCGGCGCGGTCGGCTTGGCGACGGGGGCCGCGGCCACCACAGGTTTGACGGGAGCCGCCACGACGGGCTTGGGCGCCGGTTTGACGAAGGCGGGCTTGGCGGGAGCGACGGCGACCTTCGCAGCCGGTTTGGGGGCAGCGTCTCCGCGCCACAGGCGGCGGGGCGACCAGCCGACGGTCGGGCGCGGGGCGTAGCGGTTGCCGTAGACGCGACGGCGCTCGGCCGCCGACATGTCCTCGGGGTTGGCGATCGGCCGCATCGAGATTTCAAGCGAGCCGTCGGCCCGGCGCCGCACGATGAGCGGATAGGACGGCGCGGCCGCGTCGCCCTTGGCGATGGGGCCCTTGGGTTCGGGCAGATGGTCGTACTTGTGGCCGTAGTAACGGACGCGGTCGGCCTTTGACAGGTCGCCGGGGTTGGGGACAGGGGCCATTCCGGAGCCCAGGCCGCCAGCCAGACCGGCGTCGTCAGCCGGCCGCGCCGAGGGCGTCGAGCCCATCAGCACGGGCGAGGCGCTTCCACGGTCATAGGCAGCCGGAGGCGGACCGGCATAGCCGTCATCCGGCTGCCCTCCGCCACATCCGGTCAAAGCGAGAAAAGCCACGCCTGACGCAACGCACGCCGACAGACGCACAAGGCCGTTCAACATCGGAACCCCCGATCCCATGCCGAAGAAAACGGGGTCGAATTTGCCCCCGCTCACTAAGAAGCGCGAAGAGAACCACGCCTTGGCGACGAAATCAAAACCGTTAATTCAGATTCACGTAACAGGTTCACCTGAGGGGGGAATTCAGCCGCGCTTTCGGGCAGCCTCGTACAGGGCGATGGCGGCGGCGTTGGACACGTTCAGGCTCTCGAACCCGCCGGGCATCGGGATGCGCGCCAGCACGTCGCAGTGCTCCGACACCAGGCGGCGCAAGCCTTCCCCCTCCGATCCCATGACCAGCACCGTCGGGGCGCCGTCCAGCGCGACGTCCAGATCGACGTCGGAGGCGCCGTCCAGACCGACGATCCGCCAGCCCATTTCGGAGAGCTGTTCCAGCGCCCGTGAAAGATTAACGACAATCGCGTGCGGCAGCCGGTCGACGGCGCCGGCGGCGGCCTTGGCCAGGGCGCCGGATAACGCCGGTGCGTGGCGATCCTGCAGGATCATGCCCCTGGCGCCGAACGCCGCCGCCGACCGGAAGATCGCCCCGACGTTCTGCGGATCGGTCAGCTGGTCGAGCATGACCAGCACGCCGTCGGCCGGCGACCCGATGTCTTCTATAGAGAGCGTTTCGGGCGGATCGATTTTCAGCGCCAGGCCCTGATGGACGGCGCCCTGCGGCAGCTGACGGCCGATTTCGTGGCCTTCGACCGTCTCGATCCGGGTCCCCGGGAAGCGCCGACTCAGCGCCCGGGCGCGGTCTTCGGTGGCCAGAAGTCGGCGCGGCGCGGGTCGCGCGGGGTTGGCGAGCGCGGCCTCGACGGCGTGCACACCCCACAGCCAGTCCTTCCCGTCCGTGGCGGAAACCCTTTGCGGGCGCGGCTTTCCGGACTTTTCCGGTCGATGCCGAAAGCCTTTTTTCCGGTCGTTGCGTTCATCAGACGAGGACACTATAAGACGCGCTCCGATTTGGGGCCCAGGTCGCTTCGCTTAGCCGCGAAGGGGCTGGCCGCCAAGGAAAGAGCACCATCGCGCGAGGGGGAATGTCCCGAGCGGCAAAGGGGGCGGACTGTAAATCCGCTGCGAAAGCTTCGTAGGTTCGAGTCCTACTTCCCCCACCACGCGCGATGAGCTCAGTCCCCGGCGCCGGGACCTCGAACTGAAGCAGGAGACTATGGCGATCCCGCCGGAAGGCGCGGGTATAGCACAATGGTAGTGCAGCAGCCTTCCAAGCTGAGGATGCCGGTTCGATCCCGGCTACCCGCTCCAGTCTCCTATTCACATACGCCGCCAGCCCCAAGGTAGAGAACATGGCCAAGGAAAAGTTTGAACGTAACAAGCCGCACTGCAACATCGGCACGATTGGTCACGTTGACCATGGCAAGACGACGCTGACGGCTGCGATCACGATCACGCTGGCGAAGTCCGGTGGCGCGACGGCGAAGAACTACGCGGACATCGATGCGGCGCCGGAAGAGAAGGCCCGCGGCATCACGATCAACACCGCGCACGTGGAATACGAGACGGCCAACCGTCACTACGCCCACGTCGACTGCCCCGGCCACGCCGACTACGTGAAGAACATGATCACGGGCGCGGCGCAGATGGACGGCGCGATCCTGGTGGTGTCGGCCGCTGACGGCCCGATGCCGCAGACCCGCGAGCACATCCTGCTGGCCCGCCAGGTCGGCGTGCCCGCCCTGGTGGTGTTCATGAACAAGGTCGACATGGTCGACGACGAAGAGCTGCTCGAGCTGGTCGAGATGGAAGTTCGCGAACTTCTGTCGAGCTACCAGTTCCCGGGCGACGACATTCCGATCGTCAAGGGCTCGGCCCTGGCGGCGGTTGAAGGTCGTGATCCGGCGATCGGCGAGGACGCCATCCTGGCGCTGATGGTCGCGGTGGACACCTACATCCCGCAGCCGGACCGTCCGGTCGACCTGCCGTTCCTGATGCCGGTGGAAGACGTGTTCTCGATCTCGGGCCGCGGCACCGTGGTCACGGGCCGTATCGAGAAGGGCATCGTGAAGGTCGGCGAGGAAGTCGAGATCGTCGGCATCCGTCCGGTTCAGAAGACGACCTGCACGGGCGTGGAAATGTTCCGCAAGCTGCTGGACCAGGGCCAGGCGGGCGACAACGTCGGCGTGCTGCTGCGCGGCACCAAGCGTGAAGACGTCGAGCGCGGCCAGGTTCTCTGCAAGCCCGGCTCGATCACGCCGCACACCAAGTTCGTGGCCGAAGCCTACATCCTGACCAAGGAAGAGGGTGGCCGTCACACGCCGTTCTTCACCAACTACCGTCCGCAGTTCTACTTCCGCACGACGGACGTGACCGGGATCATCAAGCTGCGCGAAGGCGTGGAAATGATCATGCCGGGCGACAACGCCGAGCTGGACGTCGAGCTGATCACCCCGATCGCCATGGACCAGGGCCTGCGCTTCGCCATCCGCGAAGGCGGCCGCACGGTCGGCGCCGGCGTCGTCGCCAAGATCGTCGAGTAGGACCTACTCACCGATCAGCGACAGCTGACTGACACGATCAAGCCCTCCGGCGGCAACGCCGGGGGGCTTTTTCTTGCGCGCTGTGAGGCGTTGCGTGCTTCGCGACGCGGCTGCGCCGCTCCTCAGCATGACGAGGGGGGTGGCGGTCCACAGACCTCGTCATCCTGAGGCGCGAGCCCTTGGCGACCCCGGACTTGATCCGGGGGAAGGACGCACGGCGTTACGGCCTGGGGTCCGGGACGGCTTCGCGAAGCGTAGCTGTCCCTCGACACCATCGAGCACTGTTGAGGGACAGCTACCGGCTGGCGCCGGAAGCAGTCCCGGGCACCAGTACGCCGTGGTTCCGCCCTGATCGTTGAGGCATCCTGCCGCTAATGCATCGCGCGCTCGCCCTCGCCCTGGTCCTCCTCGTCGCCCCGCCGGCCCACGCCCAGGCCCCGAGCCTGCGCGAGACCGCTCTGGCCCTGCACAACGAGGCCCGTGAGCAGGTCGGGGCGCCGCCGCTTGTCTGGGATCCGAAACTGGCCGCCGCCGCCGCCGCCTGGGCGCGGGAGCTGGGCCGTCGCGACCGCATGGAGCATTCGCCCTGGGAGATCCGGCGGGGGCAGGGCGAGAACCTGTCGATGGGCGCGCGCGGCTGGTTCTCCGACGCCGTCCTGATGCGCAGCTGGTTCGCCGAGGCCGCCGACTATCGCGTCGGCGTCTTTCCGGACGTCAGCCGCACCGGCCGCTGGCAGGACGTGGGGCATTATACACAGGCCATCTGGCGCGGCACGACGGCGATCGGCTGCGCGCGGGGCAGCAGCCGCACCCAGGACTATCTGGTCTGCCGCTATTCCCCGCCGGGCAACATGCTCGGACAGCGAGTCGAATAACGCCGTTCCCATAAAGAGAACCTTAGGCCCGCCGGGCGTATGTCACGGCGTTCGGTCGCCTGTTCCGTCTGGAACGGATCTTGCGACCAAACCGGGCAGAAGGCTTGAGGGGTTCCGGATTGGGACGCGATCTGACCATTGAGACGGTGACGCCGACGGAACTGTCGCCGGACGAGCTCGATCTGTGGGCGTCGTTCGTCGCCGCCGACCCGCGCTTCGCCTCGCCCTATTTCCATCCGCGCTTCACCCAGATCGCCGGCGAGGTCGCGCCCGGCGCCGTGGTGTCGATCCTGCACCGCCGGGGCCGGGTGGTCGGCTTCTTCCCGCACCAGCGTCGCGGCGGCGCGGCCCAGCCGATCGGCGCGCCGCTCAACGACTATCACGCGGTGATCACCGAGCCGGGTCTGGATGTTCCGCTCGAAGCTGTTCCGGACCTGATCGGCGCCGCCTCGCTGGGCGTGACCGGCTGGAGCGGCCCGGGCGCGGCCGGGGAGGGCGTCATCGCCCGCCGGACCCTGCAGGCCGACCTGTCGGACGGCTGGGCGGCCTATGACGCCGGCCGCCGCGCCGAGTGGCACAAGTACTTCAAGGACAAGGACCGCGCCCGCCGCTCGCTCGAGCGCGACCATGGCGACGTCCAGGTCCGCGTGGACGGACGCGACCCGGCGCTGCTGGATCGCCTGATCGCGCTGAAGAGCGACCAGTACCGTCGCTCGCGCCTGCACGACATCTTCGCCTGCGGCTGGACCGCCGACCTGCTCCGCGCCCTGCTGGCCGATACGCAGGTCGAGGGTTTCGGCGCCCGGCTGGCGGTGCTTGAGGCCGGCGGCGAGCCGGTGGCCTTCGAGTACGGGCTGCACGCCGCCGCGCACTACCATTTCTGGTTCCCGGCCTACGAGGTTTCGGTCGCGCGCTATTCCCCCGGCATCCTGCTCAGCCTGGAGACCATGCGGCAGGGCGCGGCCGAGGGCTTCAAGGTGTTCGACTACGGGTTCGAGGGCGAGCCTTACAAGAAGTACTTCTGCAACCGGTCGCAGGCGGTGCTGGAAGGCGTCGCCCATCGCCAGGGTTTCGCGGGCGCCATGGCCGCCGCCTTCTCCATGGCCGGCGCCGACGCGGCCCTGGCGGCCGGCGAGCGCTTCGCCAGCGCGGGCCTGGGCCTCAGCGTCCGCCGCCGCTGGGCCTCCATCGACGCCTGCGAGACCACCGTCGCGGGCCGCGCGCGGGGCATCGCCTCGGCCGCGGCGGCGGCGATCAACAAGACCCGTCCCCAGTCCGCTGTCAGCGCCCTGGGCGCGATGCTCATTCTCTAGAAGGACGAGAAGATGCCCCTGCCGCTCGAACCCCGCGCCTTTCCGCACCAGGTCGACCAGCTCGGTCTCGCCACCGATGAGGCGCTCGCGGCGCTGCTCGACCGCTACCCGGAAGAGCTCTTCGACATCAACAGCTACAGCTATGACGACGAGGGCCAGGTCAGCCTCGAGACCGGCGCCCGCGGACGGGCCGACGGCGCGACCATCCTGGCCGAGATCAAGGCCGGGCGGCTGTGGGTGAACCTGCGCGACGTGCAGGACGCCCATCCCGACCTTTGGAACCCCATCCACGCCGCCTTCCAGGCCAATATGCGCGAGCTGGGGATCAGGACGATCAAGACCACCGGCCAGCTGATCCTGTCCTCGCCGGGCACCAAGGTGCCCTACCACTTCGACGCCGCCGGGGTGATGCTGTTCCACCTGCGCGGCCGCAAGCGGCTGTTCGTCTATCCGCCCGACGAGAAACACCTGCCCCAGGCCGAGATGGAGCAGGTGATCATGCGCACCACCACCGAGGAGCTGACCTACCGCAAGGCGTACGACGCTGACGCCCAGGTCTTCGACCTCGAGGCCGGCCAGGCCCTGACCTGGCCCCTGTACGCGCCGCACCGGGTCGAGAACCTGGACGTGTTCAATGTCTCGATGTCGCTGGACTTCCAGACCTGGGACACGCGGATGACGCGCGGCGCCCACTACGCCAACGGCGTCCTGCGCCGCCGGTGGGGCGTCACCCCCGCCCCGATGGGGCGCACCCCCATGGCCGCTCGCGCCGCCCTCTGGGCCGCCTCGCTGGCCATGAAGAAGGCCAACCTGGTCGAGAACAAGATCAAGGACTACGAGCGCAGCTTCGAACTGGGTGGCGACAAGCGGGCTGCGGCCTAGGTCGCCCCGCGCCAGATGAAGCCTCTGTCATGACCGCGAATTAAGCTGCCTTGGCCGCCCCGCGGTCCTAGCGTCCCCCCATCACGCATTCGGGGAGATCAACAATGCGCGCAGTTCTGGCTTTCGGCGTCGCGAGCGCGGCGTTTCTGGCGGCGACCGCCGCAACCGCCGCCGAGACGCGGGTGGAGATCAAGGACGCGGTGGCCCGTGTCGTGGTCATCCCCGAGGCCCGGTCCGATGTGAAGGTGTCGTTCAGCACCACCAACGCCTCGCTGCCGCTGACCGTACGGGTCGAGGGCGACAAGACCATCGTCGACGGCGACCTGGATGGACCGTTCGGCCGGGGCCGGATCCGCAACTGCCGCGCGATCAACGGCGTGGCGAGCGTCGATGTGGCCCGCGTCGGTCGGGTCGCCTGGGAAGACATGCCGCAGGTCGTCATCCAGGTCCCGATGGACGCCAGTGTCGGCGCCGGCGGGGCTGTCTTCGGCAGTGTCGGCCGCAGCACCTCGCTCAAGCTCTCCAACGCCGGCTGCGGTGACTGGACGGTGGCCAATGTCGACGGCGCGATGAGCATCAACCTGGCCGGCTCGGGCGACGTGAAGGCGGGCAGCTCCGGCGCCGCCGACATTAACATCGCCGGCTCGGGCGACGTCTCCACGACCGCCGTGGGCGGCAGGCTGGACGTCAGCGTCGCCGGTTCGGGCGACCTGAAGTCCGGGCCCGTCGGCGGCGGGCTTGCGGTGCGCATCATGGGTTCGGGCGACGCGGACGTGGCTTCGGTGAACGGGGACGTGGATGTCAGCCTTGCCGGCTCGGGCGATACGCTGATCCGCGGCGGCCGGGCGGGCGCGGTATCGGTCAGCATCGCCGGCTCCGGCGACGTCCGCTTCGCCGGCGCCGCGACCACCGTCACGGCCCGGGTGGCCGGCTCGGGCGACGTCCGGGTGGCCAGCGTCAGCGGCGAGGTCAAGAAGAGCGTCGTCGGCTCCGGCGCTGTCACGGTTGGCCCGTTCACGATCGAGGACGAGGACTAATCCGGCCGGTCTCGCCCCCCCGAACAGGGGATGGGGAGTGGCCGGCATGCGCCTAGGGTGTGCCTGAGCGGGACCCCACGGACCTGTCGTGTCTTCGTCGTTCACGACCGGTCCGGGCGCGGGTTCGCCCGCCGCCGCCTTGGCGCCGTCCCTCCAAGGGCGCCCAGCCGGCGGGGTTCCGCCGCCTTTCAGCCAGAGGGCATACAAAAAAGCCCCGGAACCGCGAGGTTCCGGGGCTTTTCGCATGACCCGCCATGGTCCGGGGAGGAGGGCGGGTCCGGCGAGGTGAGCGGCCGCCTTTCGGCGACCGCTCCGCAGGGGTTTAGAACGCCGAGGCGAACGGGTTGCCGCCGGCGCCCAGGTCCGCGCCCGAACGGTCGCGGGCCTTGAGGTCGCCGCCGAACGAGTAGCGGAAGCCGACCGTGAAGGTGTCGGCGTCCAGGTCCGCGTCGTCGACATTGGCGTGCGAGTAGCCGCCCGTCAGGCTCCAGGGCGTGCCGGCGAACTGGTACTCGCCGTCGAGGCCCAGGTTCCAGCCGTCGACGTCGACGCCCGCGACGTCGGCCGAGGCGTAGGCCAGGCCGGCGTCGATGCGGAAGTTGTCGCTGACGAAGAAGCGGGCTTCACCGCCGACCGACCAGATGTCGGCGTCGATGTCGTCGATGTTGCCGTAGGAGACGGCGCCCGACAGGGTGACGGTGTCGAAGTACTTCTGGGCGACGCCGCTGACGGTCCAGAGGCCTTCCGAGCCGAGGTCGGCGTAGGAGACCGCCGGACCGACGCGCCAGTCGGCGCCGGCGTAGGTGAGGGCGGCGCCGGCGCTGAACGACTCATCATCGCCCAGGTCGCCGTCGGTGGTCGCGCCCACGCCCTGCAGGGTCACGGTCCAGGCTTCGGAGGCCTTGAAGGCGACCGAGCCGTCGATGGCGTAGGCCTGGCCGTCGACTTCGAGGCCGCCGACTTCAACTTCGACCTGAGAGGCGCTGACGCCGACGGAGCCGGTGGCCTCCTGGGCGAAGGCCGGGGTGGAGAGGGCGACAACGGCAACGGCGGCCGTGGCGAACATACGGAGTTTCATAGTTGGGTATCCCCTTGTGATTGAACCGTCGGCGTCTTCGGCCGATCGGGGAGGGGGCAGGTATGGACTCGCCGGAGTCGTCGCAAGGGCGGGTTGCGATTATGGATGCGAATTAATCGGACCGTGTCTTCGCCCACTATGTTCGGTCCAAACGGCCCGGCGCGCTTGACCTTCCCGAGTCGCTGACGTAAAGACCGCGCCTCTGTTGGACCGGCTGTGCACTTCGGTGCAGACGCGGTCCGCGGAACGAACCGACCTATGGCTTTCCCATAAAGGAAAATCGCGGTTGGGGACCAGGTCCTCGCGGATGTCCGCGTGGGCCACATTCGTTTTGCGGACGTCGCGTGTTCGGGCTTCTTTCCCCCACAAGGGGCGGGTTGTCCGGGTTGGTCTTTGAAATGTCTAGGCACGCGGGCGCCGCCCTTCTGGGAGCCCTTTGGGAAACACGAGCGATATGGATCGTCAGAACATCCGCATCCGGCTCAAGGCCTTCGATCACCGCGTGCTGGATCATTCCACACGCGAGATCGTGAACACGGCCAAGCGCACGGGCGCCACCGTCAGGGGGCCGATCCCCCTGCCCACGCTCATTGAGAAATTCACCGTCAACCGTTCGCCGCACGTCGACAAGAAGTCGCGCGAACAGTTCGAAATCCGCACGCACAAGCGCGTGCTGGATATCGTCGACCCGACCCCGCAAACCGTGGACGCGCTGATGAAGCTCGACCTGTCGGCCGGCGTCGATGTCGAGATCAAGCTGTAGGGGGCCGATACTCAATGACTCTCCCCGCACAACGCACCGGTGTTCTCGCCAAGAAGCTGGGCATGACCCGCTTCTTCGATGAAACCGGCCAGCACGTTCCGGTCACGGTGCTCAGCCTCGAAGGCTGTGTCGTCACCGCCCAGCGCACCGTCGAGAAGGATGGCTACACCGCCCTCCAGCTCGGCGCTGGCGCCAAGAAGCCGAAGAACACGCCCAACGCGATGCGCGGCCACTTCGCCAAGGCTCAGGTCGAGCCCCGCCGCGTCGTCGCCGAGTTCCGCGTTGAAGAGGGCGCCCTGATCGACGTGGGCGCCGAGCTCACCGCCGATCACTTCCTGGCCGGCCAGAAGGTCGACATCCAGGGCGTGACCGTCGGTAAGGGCTTCGCCGGCGCCATGAAGCGCTGGAACTTCGGCGGCATGCGCGCCACGCACGGTGTCTCGGTCTCGCACCGGGCTCACGGTTCGACCGGCCAGCGTCAGGATCCGGGCAAGACCTTCGCCGGCAAGAAGATGGCCGGCCACCTGGGTCAGGAAACCGTCACCACCATGAACCTCACGGTCTGGAAGGTGGACGTCGAGCGCGGCCTCATCCTGATCAAGGGCGCCGTTCCGGGCGCCGAGGGTTCCTTCGTGAAGGTTCGCGACGCGATCAAGAAGGCCGCTCCGGCCGACCTGCCGCGTCCGGGCGCCTTCCGCAAGGCCGGCCAGTCGCCGGTCGCCGCCGCTGAAGAGCCGGCGGTCGAGGAAGCCCCCGCGACGGACGCTCCGGCTGCCGAAGCGACGCAAGAGGGCGCTGAATAATGAAACTCGACGTCATCAAGCTTGACGGCGCGAAGGCCGGTTCGGTCGATCTCGACGACGCCATCTTCGGCATCGACGAAATCCGCGGGGACATCCTTCAGCGCGTCGTCACCTGGCAGCTGGCCAAGCGCCGCTCCGGGAACCACAAGATCCAGGTCCGCAACGAGGTCTCTCGTACGGGCAAGAAGATGTACAAGCAGAAGGGCACCGGCGGCGCCCGTCACGGTTCGCGCCGTGCGGCCCAGTTCGTCGGCGGCGCCAAGGCCCACGGCCCTGTCGTCCGCAGCCACGAGTTTGGTCTGAACAAGAAGATCCGCGCCCTGGCCCTGCGCCATGCGCTGTCTTCCAAGGCCAAGGCCGGCTCGCTTGTCGTCATCGACGCCGCGGAACTGACGGAGCCGAAGACGGCCGCCCTGCGCGCCACCTTCGACAACATCGGTCTGAAGAACGCCCTGATCATCGCTGGTCCGGAAGTGGACGCCAACTTCAAGCTGGCCGCCCGCAACATTCCGAACATCGATGTGCTGCCGAACGCCGGCCTGAACGTCTACGACGTGCTGCGCCGCGGGACCCTGGTCCTGACCAAGTCGGCCATCGAGGGCATCTCGGCCCGCTTCGCTGAGAAGGAAGCCGCGTAATGTCCGCAACCGCTCGCCATTACGACACCATTCTGGCCCCCGTGATCACGGAAAAGGCGACCATTCTGTCTGAACAGAACAAGGTCGTGTTCCAGGTCGCGGATGACGCCACGAAGGACGAGATCGCCTCGGCGGTCGAAGCGCTGTTCAAGGTCACCGTGACCAAGGTCAACACCCTCAACGTCAAGGGCAAGACCAAGCGCTTCCGTGGTCGCCCGGGTCGTCGTTCCGACGTCAAGAAAGCGATCGTGACGCTGGCCGATGGCCAGTCGATCGACATCACCACGGGGCTCTAGAGACAGATGGCTCTGAAGCAATTCAATCCGACCTCCCCGGGCCGTCGCGGTCTGGTCCTGATCGACCGCAGCGAGCTCCACAAGGGCAAGCCGGTCAAGGCGCTCGTCGAGGGCCTGACCAAGTCGGGCGGTCGCGGCGGCAACGGCCGTATCGCGGTCCGTTTCCGTGGCGGCGGCGCCAAGCGCCTTTACCGCCTGGTCGACTTCAAGCGTCGTAAGTGGAACGTTCCGGCCACGGTCGAGCGTCTCGAGTACGACCCCAACCGCACCGCCTTCATCGCGCTGATCAAGTACGAAGACGGCGAGCTGGCCTACATCCTGGCCCCGCAACGCCTCAAGGCCGGCGATACGATCATCGCCTCCGAGAAGGTCGACGTGAAGCCGGGCAACGCCGCCCCGCTGAGCGGTCTGCCGATCGGCACGATCGTTCACAACGTCGAGCTGAAGCCCCAGAAGGGCGGCCAGATCGCCCGCTCGGCCGGCGCCTACGCCCAGCTCGTGGGCCGTGACGGGGGCTACGCCCAGATCCGTCTCGGCTCCGGCGAACTGCGCATGGTGCAGGACAGCTGCATGGCCACGGTCGGCGCCGTCTCGAACCCGGATCACATGAACCAGGTTCTGGGCAAGGCCGGTCGCGTCCGCCACATGGGCTTCCGTCCGCACGTTCGCGGCGTCGCCATGAACCCGGTCGACCACCCGCACGGCGGCGGCGAAGGCCGCACCTCGGGCGGCCGCCACCCGGTGACCCCGGCCGGCAAGCCGACCAAGGGCGCCAAGACCCGCAGCAACAAGGCCACGGATAAGTTCATTATCCGGTCGCGCCACAAAGCGAAGAAGGGCCGTTAAGCCATGACCCGCTCAGTCTGGAAGGGCCCGTTCGTCGACGGTTATCTGCTGAAGAAGGCAGAGACCGCTCAAGGCAGCGGCCGCAAAGATGTCATCAAGACCTGGTCGCGTCGTTCGACGATCATGCCGCAGTTCGTCGGCCTGACCTTCGGCGTCCACAATGGTCTCAAGCATGTGCCCGTGTCCGTGTCGGAAGACATGGTCGGCCACAAGCTCGGCGAGTTCGCCCCGACCCGTAACTTCCCGGGCCACGCGGCGGACAAGAAAGCCAAGAGGAAGTAGGCCATGAGCAAGTCCAAGACCGAACGTCGACTGCCCGTGACCGAAGTCCAGGCCAAGCTGCGCACCCTGCGCACCTCGGCCCGGAAGCTGAACCTCGTGGCCCAGTCGATCCGCGGCCTGAAGGTGCAACGTGCGCTGAACGAACTCGAGTTCAGCCACAAGCGCATCGCCAAGGACGTCCGCAAGGCGCTCTACAGCGCCATCTCGAACGCCGAGAACAACCACAACCTGGATATCGACTCCCTGGTCGTGGCCGAAGCGTTCGTGGGCAAGAACCTGATTATGAAGCGTTTTTCGGCCCGCGCCCGCGGCCGGTCTTCGCGCATCGAGAAGCCGTTCAGCGAGATCACCATCGTGGTCCGCGAACTGGGTGAGGCCGCCTGATGGGTCAGAAAGTCAATCCGGTCGGGCTTCGGCTCGGCATCAACCGCACGTGGGACAGCCGCTGGTTCGCCGACGGCAAGGACTACGGTCGCCTGCTGCACGAGGACATCAAGGTCCGCAAGGAGCTGAAGAAGCGCCTCGGCGCGGCCGGCATCTCGCGCATCGTGATCGAGCGTCCGCACAAGAAGTGCCGCGTGACCATCTATGCCGCGCGCCCCGGCGTGATCATCGGCAAGAAGGGCGCCGACATCGACAAGCTCCGCAAGGATCTGTCGGCGATGACCGACGGCGAGGTTCACCTGAACATCGTCGAAGTCCGCAAGCCCGAGACCGACGCCCAGCTGGTGGCCGAGAACATCGCCCAGCAGCTCGAGCGCCGCGTCGCCTTCCGTCGCGCCATGAAGCGCACCATGCAGTCGACCATGCGTCTGGGCGCCAAGGGCGTTCGGATCAACGTTTCGGGTCGCCTGGGCGGCGCTGAAATCGCGCGGATGGAATGGTACCGCGAAGGTCGCGTTCCGCTGCACACCCTGCGCGCGGACATCGACTACGGTTTCGCGGAAGCCAAGACCACCTACGGCATCATCGGCGTGAAGACCTGGATCTTCAAAGGCGAAGTGCTGGAACACGACCCGATGGCGCTGGACAAGCGTCTGGCCACCGAATCCGGCCCGGCCGGCGAAGGCGGCGGTCGTGATCGTGACGATCGTGGACCCCGCGGCCCGCGCCGCGACCGCGGTCGGGGAGCTGAGGGCTAACCGTCATGCTGTCACCTAAGAAAACCAAGTACCGGAAGGCCTTCAAGGGCCGCATCCACGGCACCGCCAAGGGCGGCACCCTGCTGAACTTCGGTTCCTACGGCCTCAAGGCTGTTGAGCCGGAACGCATCACGGCGCGTCAGATCGAAGCGGCCCGCCGCGCGATCACCCGCCACATGAAGCGCCAGGGCCGCGTCTGGATCCGCATCTTCCCGGACCTGCCGGTCACCGACAAGCCGGCCGAAGTCCGCATGGGTAAGGGCAAGGGCGCCGTCGACTACTGGGCCGCTCGCGTTCACCCGGGCCGTATCATGTTCGAGATCGACGGCGTCGCCGACGACATCGCCCGTGACGCTCTGAAGCTCGGCGCCGCGAAGCTGCCGATCAAGACGCGCATCGTCACCCGTATCGGTGACGCCGTGGCCGCGGAGCACTGAAGATGAAGATTGATGATGTTCGGGGCATGACGCCCGACCAGCTCGCCGAAGCCCTGCTGAACCTGAAGAAAGAGCAGTTCAACCTGCGCTTCCAGGCCGCCACGGGCCAGGTGGAAAAGACCCACCGCGTGAACGAGATCCGCAAGGATATAGCGCGGATCAAGACCGTGCTGCGCGCCAAGAAAGCCGCGTAGAGGAGAACGATTATGCCGAAACGTATTCTCGAAGGCGTTGTCGTCTCCGACAAGGGCGACAAGACGGTGATCGTGAAGGTCGAACGGACCTTCCTGCACCCGCTGCTGAAAAAGACCGTCCGCCGGTCGAAGAAGTATCACGCTCACGACGAGTCCAATGCCTATCAGGCCGGGGACACCGCCAAGATCGTCGAGTGCGCGCCGAAGTCCAAGCTGAAGACCTGGGAAGTCCTTCCCAAGGCTTCGGCCTAAAAGAATCTGGAAGGTTAAGCCATGATCCAGATGCAAACTAACCTGGAAGTCGCCGATAATTCGGGCGCTCGCCGGGTCATGTGCATCAAGGTGCTGGGCGGCGCCAAGCGTCGCTACGCCCACGTCGGGGACAAGATTGTCGTCTCCGTCAAAGAAGCCATCCCGCGCGGCCGCGTGAAGAAGGGTGACGTGCTGCAGGCCATCGTGGTCCGCACGTCCTCGGCCATCAAGCGCAAGGACGGTTCGGTCATCCGGTTCGACAAGAACGCGGCGGTGATCGTCAACAAGTCGAGCGAGCCGATCGGCACGCGGATCTTCGGCCCGGTTCCCCGTGAACTGCGCGCCAAGAACCACATGAAGATCATCTCGCTCGCGCCGGAGGTCCTCTAATGTCCGCTAAGATCAAGAAGGGCGACCGCGTCGTCATCCTGACCGGCAAGGACAAGGGCAAGTCCGGCGACGTCGCGCGCGTGATTCCGAAAGAAGACCGCGTCGTCGTCTCGGGCCTGAACATGGTCCAGCGCCACACCAAGCCGACCCAGGCGGATCCGCAGGGCGGCATCAAGCACAAGGAAGCCCCGCTTCACGTCTCGAACGTGGCGCTGGTCGACTCCAAGGGCAAACCGACCCGCGTCGGCTTCCGCATGGAAGGCGAAAAGAAGGTCCGTTTCGCCAAGACCACGGGTGAGGTCATCAATGGCTGATAAAGCTTACGAGCCCCGGCTTAAGACCGTTTATCGCGAGCGCATCCGCGCCGCGATGAAGGAAAAGTTCGGGTACACCAACGAGATGCAGGTCCCCAAGCTGGACAAGATCGTCCTGAACATGGGCATCGGCGAAGCCGTGGCGGACTCCAAGAAGGCCGTCGCCGCGATGAAGGATCTGGGCGCGATCGCCGGCCAGAAGCCCATCGCGACCAAGGCCCGCAACTCGGTCGCCCAATTCAAGATCCGTGAAGGCATGACCATCGGCGCCAAGGTCACCCTGCGCGCCGACCGGATGTATGAATTCCTGGACCGCCTGATCACGATCGCGCTTCCGCGCGTGAAGGATTTCCGCGGCCTGAACGGCAACAGCTTCGACGGCCGTGGCAACTACGCCATGGGCCTTAAGGAACACATCGTGTTCCCGGAGATCAACTATGACCAGATCGACCAGGTCTGGGGCATGGATATCGTTGTCGCCACCACTGCGAAGACCGATGACGAAGCGCGCGCGCTTCTCAAGGAATTCCAGTTCCCGTTCAACAACGTCTAGAGCGGGAAGAGGACACACACATGGCCAAGAAAAGCGCCGTCAACCGCAACGAGATGGTCAAGAAGCTCGTCAAGCAACTCGCCAGCAAGCGCGCCGCGCTCAAGGCGACTGCCAACAACGAGGCTCTTCCGCTCGAAGAACGTTTCGAAGCCCGGCTTAAGCTCGCGAAGCTGCCGCGCAACTCCGCCGCCAACCGCATCCGTAATCGGTGCGAAGTGACGGGGCGCCCGCGCGCCTACTATCGCAAGCTGAAGATGAGCCGGATCGCCCTGCGCGAGCTTGGCTCGGCCGGGTTGATCCCCGGCCTCGTCAAGTCGAGCTGGTAAGGGAGGGTCAGATGGTCAACGACCCCATTGGCGATATGATCGCCCGCATCAAGAACGCCGCCATGCGCAAGCGGGCGAAGGTTTCCACTCCGGCTTCGAAGATGCGCGCGCGCGTCCTCGATGTCCTGGCGATGGAAGGCTACATCCGCGGCTACTCGCTGGTCGAGAAGCCCGGTGCGTTCCCCGAATTCGAGATCGAGCTCAAGTACTTCGACAACGAGCCCGTGATCGTCGAGATCCGCCGCGTCTCCAAGCCGGGCCGCCGCGTCTACTCCTCGATCAAGGACCTCAAGCCGGTGAAGAACGGCCTGGGCATCTCGATCCTGTCGACGCCCCAAGGCGTGATGTCGGACACCGCCGCCCGCGACGCTAACGTCGGCGGCGAAGTCCTCTGCCGGGTGTACTGATATGAGCCGTATCGGAAAGAAAATCGTGGCGATCCCCTCCGGGGTGACCGTCACCATCGACGGCCAGACGGTCGCGGTGAAGGGCCCCAAGGGGAACCTTTCCTGGACCGTTTCGGAAGATATCGAGATCACGCTGGAAGGCGCGGAGCTGACGCTCTCGCCGCGCAACGACTCCACCCGCGCTCGCGGGATGTGGGGCCTGTCGCGCACTCTGGTGAACAACATGGTGGTCGGCGTCAGCCAGGGCTACGAAGAGACCCTCGAACTGGTCGGCGTCGGTTATCGCGCCGCCCTCAAGGGTTCTGCCCTGTCGATGCAACTCGGCTTCAGCCACGAAGTGGACTTCCCGGCGCCGTCGGGCATCACCTTCGTCGTGCCCAAGCAGACCGAGATCAAGATCGCCGGCATCGACAAGCAACTGGTCGGTGAAACCGCGGCCAAGATCCGCCGTATCCGTCCGCCGGAGCCCTACAAGGGCAAGGGCGTCCGCTACGCCGGCGAGAAGGTTCGCCGCAAGGAAGGCAAGAAGAAGTAGTCATGGCGCTCTCTCCTCGCGAATCCCACACGCGCCGCGCCCAGCGCACGCGTACGCGCCTCAAGGCGCTGTCGAACGGTCGTCCGCGCCTGTCGGTCTTCCGCTCGAGCAAGAACATCTACGCCCAGATCATCGACGACGAACGTGGCGTGACCCTGGCTTCGGCTTCTTCGCTGGAAGGCGAGAAGACGAGCAAGGGCGCGGACAAGGACGCCGCGGCCCTGGTCGGCAAGCTCGTCGCCGAGCGCGCTATCGAGAAGGGCGTCAAGGACGTCGTCTTCGATCGTGGCGGCTACATCTATCACGGTCGGGTGAAGGCGCTGGCGGATGCCGCGCGTGAAGCCGGCCTGAACTTCTAAGGAGCGCCCAGATGGCTCGTGAACCCCGTGGCGGTGGTGGCGGCGATCGCCGTGATCGCCGTGACCGCAACGCTCCCCAGGCCGATGGTCCCGACAGCGATATCGTCGAGAAGCTGGTCCACATCAACCGCGTCGCCGCCACCGTGAAGGGTGGTCGTCGCTTCAGCTTCGCCGCTCTGATGGTCGTCGGCGACCAGAAGGGCCGCGTCGGCTTCGGTCATGGCAAGGCGCGTGAAGTGCCGGAAGCCATCCGCAAGGCGACCGAAGAGGCCAAGAAGTCGATGATCCGCGTTCCGCTGCGCGAATCCCGCACGCTGCACCACGACGGCAACGGCCGTTGGGGCGCCGGCAAGGTGATGGTCCGCGCGGCGCCTCCGGGCACCGGCGTCATCGCCGGCGGTCCGATGCGCGCTGTTCTGGAAACCCTCGGCGTCCAGGACGTCGTCGGCAA
Organism: Caulobacter sp.; assembly: GCA_031426695.1. Classification (GTDB taxonomy): domain Bacteria; phylum Pseudomonadota; class Alphaproteobacteria; order Caulobacterales; family Caulobacteraceae; genus Caulobacter. Next base: position 422,372 of record JASJPM010000007.1, on the reverse strand, counting down.
GTCCAGCGGCTCGTCCAACCCCTACAACATGGTCCGCGCGACGTTTGAAGCGCTGAAGGCCCAGAGCTCGCCTCGCCAGATCGCCGCCAAGCGCGGCAAGAAGGTCGGCGACATCCTGGGCCGCCGGGCCGACGGCGCTTCGGCGCCGGACGCGATCGAGGGCTAACCGATGGCCGAGAAGAAGACTGTCACCGTCCGCCAGACGGCGAGCCCGATCCGCCGCAAGTCGGACCAGCGCGCCACTCTGCAGGGCCTGGGCCTCAACCGCGTGGGACGCACCCGCGTGCTCGAGGACACCCCCTCCATCCGTGGGATGATCGCCAAGGTCGCCCACATGGTGGAAGTGGTCGACTAAACCCGCTACAGAGCGCCGCCCGTCCCGCGAACCGCAGGACGGGCGGACTCTATTTTTGCAAAGCCGAGTCGGGATCGCCTGGTCCTGGCGCCAGATCTCCAAGGAGAGGCACACCATGACGAAACTCAACGAAATCGCCCCGCGCGAAGGCTCCACCAAGAACCGCATGCGCGTCGGCCGCGGCCCGGGTTCGGGCAAGGGCAAGACCGCCGGTCGCGGTGTGAAGGGCCAGAAGGCGCGCAGCGGCGTCGCCATCGCCGGTTTCGAAGGCGGCCAGATGCCGCTGCACATGCGCATGCCCAAGCGCGGCTTCAACAACCCCTTCGCCAAGGAGTTCGCGGAAGTGAACTTCTGGCGCATCGAGCAGGCGATCGCCGCCGGGAAGCTCGACGCCAAGAAGGCCATCGACGCCGACGCGCTGCTGAAGGCCGGCGTCATCCGTCGCAAGAAGGACGGCGTCAGCCTGCTCGGCAAGGGCGAACTGACCTCGAAGATCGAGATCACCGTCTACCGCGCTTCGGAAGCCGCCAAGGCCGCCGTTGAAAAGGCCGGTGGCAAGATCACCGTGACCCGCCCGGCCAAGGTCGAAGCGGAAGCCTAAGCGCCAGAAGGTCGCGCGCCGGGTGACAACCCCCGGCGCCGACCCTATCTGTGTCGCTCATTGATGAGTCGCGGGGAAGTCCATGGCCTCGGCCGCCGAGCAGCTAGCCGCCAACCTTAACTTCGGCGCCTTCCAAAGGGCGACGGAGCTGCAGAAGCGCATCGGGTTCACCCTGATCGCGCTCGTCATCTATCGTCTTGGAACCTATGTCCCGATCCCGGGCATCGACGCGGTGCAGTTCGCCGCGCAGTTCCAGCAGAACAGCCAGGGCATCCTGGGAATGTTCAACATGTTCTCGGGCGGCGCCGTCGAGCGGATGGCCATCTTCGCCCTGAACGTGATGCCCTACATCTCGGCCTCGATCATCGTTCAGCTGCTCCAGACGGTCTATCCGCCGTGGGAGAAGCTGAAGAAGGAAGGCGGGGAGGCGGGGCGCAAGCAGCTCAACCAGTACACCCGCTACCTGACCGTCGTGCTGGCGCTGTTCCAGTCGTTCGGCACGGCGCTGGGCATGCAGTCGGTGGCGCTGGACCCGGGGCCCTTCTTCATCGCCTCGACGGTCGTCACTCTGACCGGCGGCACCATGTTCCTGATGTGGCTGGGTGAGCAGATCACCAGCCGCGGCGTCGGCAACGGCATCAGCCTGCTGATCTTCGCCGGCATCGTCGCGGTGCTGCCGCGCAGCGTCTGGCAGCTGTTCCAGCAGGCCCAGGTCGGCTCGATCTCGCCGCTGGTGCTGTTCGGCCTGCTCGGCATGGCCATCGCCGTGGTGCTGTTCATCGTCTTCATGGAGCGCTCGCAGCGCCGGCTGCTCATCCAGTATCCCAAGCGTCAGCAGGGCAACCGGATGGTCGGCGGCGAGTCCTCGTTCCTGCCGCTGAAGGTCAACACCGCCGGCGTCATCCCGCCGATCTTCGCCTCGTCGCTGCTGCTGCTGCCGACGACGGTGATCACCATGATGGCCGGCCAGGCCAATCCGCCGGAGTGGATGCAGACGATGCAGCCGGTGCTGGCCCAGCTTCAGCACGGCCGTCCGCTGTTCATGGCGCTCTACGCCGCCCTGATCATCTTCTTCTGCTTCTTCTACACCTCCATCGTGTTCAATCCCGAGGAGACGGCCGAGAACCTGCGCAAGTACGGCGGCTTCATGCCGGGCATCCGGCCTGGCAAGCGGACGGCGGAGTATCTGGACTTCGTCCTGACCCGCCTGACGGTGATCGGCGCCGGCTATATCGCGCTGGTCTGCCTGCTGCCCGAGATGATGGTCACCTTCATGAACGCCCCGGCCACGGCCATGGCGCTCGGCGGCACCTCGATCCTGATCGTGGTCTCGGTGACCATGGACACGGTCGCGCAGATCCAGTCCCACCTGCTGGCGCACCAGTACGAAGGCCTGATCAAGAAGTCGAAGCTGCGCGGCGGCAAGCGCTAGAGTCGAGAGACAAGCCCGGCCGCAAGAGCCGGGCGAGGGGAGAGCTGGAATGAACCTGATCCTGTTCGGCCCGCCGGGGAGCGGCAAGGGCACCCAGGCCAAGCGCCTGGTCGAGACGCGCGGCATGGTCCAGCTTTCGACCGGCGACATGCTGCGCGCCGCGATCGCGTCCGGCTCCGAGCTCGGTGAACGGGTTAAGGACGTCCTGGCCCGCGGCGACCTGGTCTCCGACGAGATCGTCATCGCGCTGATCGAGGAGCGGCTGCCGGAGACCGAGGCCGCCGGCGGCGCCATCTTCGACGGCTTCCCGCGCACGGTGGCCCAGGCCGAGGCGCTGGACGCCATGCTCGGCGGCCGCGGCGCCCGAATCGACACCGTCATCCGCCTGCTCGTCGATGAACCGGCCCTGCTCGCGCGGGTCACCGGCCGATTCGAGGAACAGGGCCGGGCCGACGACAATCCCGAGACGTTCAAGACGCGCCTCGCCGCCTACAACGCCCAGACGGCCCCGCTGCTGCCCTACTACGAGGGCCAGGGGAAGCTGCGGGCGGTGGACGGCATGGGCTCGCCCGATACCGTCTCACAAGCCATCCAGGCCTCTCTGGAGACAGTCGAGGCCTAGAGCCTGTCCAGATCCGGCGGTCCCGTCGGTGATGGATCACCAGGCGCGATTCTGAACGACCCGAACACGAACTACCCGCCGGACAGGCAACGACTTCGGCGGTCATCTACGAGAACTGGGTTGGTCCGTAAAACGACCGATCCGCCATTGACGGAAGCGCAACGATCCCTATAACGGTGCGCTTCCGCGAAAGGCGCGACTCCCGCGTCGGCTCAAAGTGCAAGCTGAGGGCCGGTGCGCGTGTCGCGTTTGGTTATGCGCATGCGCCCCGTGAGGCGCGGCAAGGTTAGAGAGATAAGACTTGGCCCGTATCGCAGGCGTCAACATTCCGACGAACAAGCGCGTAGTCATCGCGCTTCAGTACATTCACGGCATCGGCCCGAAATCCGCCAAGGAGATCGTCGCCAAGGTCGGCATCGAGGACGCCCGCCGCGTTAACGCGCTGACGGACGCCGAGGTGCTCCAGATCCGCGAAGCCATCGACAAGGACTTCACGGTCGAGGGCGACCTGCGTCGTGAGACCTCGGTCAACATCAAGCGCCTGATGGACCTGGCCTGCTACCGCGGCCTGCGTCACCGCAAGGGCCTGCCGGTCCGTGGTCAGCGCACGCACACGAACGCCCGCACCCGCAAGGGTCCGGCCAAGCCGATCGCCGGCAAGAAGAAGTAAGAGAGAGCCTCGATGGCCAAGGAACCGGCTCGCGTCAAAAAGCGCGAACGCAAGAACATCACGTCGGGCGTGGCGCACGTGAACGCCTCGTTCAACAACACCATGATCACCATCACCGACGCCCAGGGGAACACCATCTCCTGGTCGAGCGCCGGCATGATGGGCTTCAAGGGCTCGCGCAAGTCGACGCCCTACGCCGCCCAGATGGCCGCCGAAGACGCCGGCAAGAAGGCCGCCGAGCACGGTGTTAAGACCCTTGAAGTGAACGTCTCCGGTCCGGGTTCGGGCCGTGAGTCGGCCCTGCGCGCCCTGCAGTCGGTCGGCATGACGATCACCACCATCCGTGATGTGACCCCCATTCCGCATAACGGCTGCCGGCCCCCCAAGCGCCGGCGCGTCTGAGTAAGACAATTCGACCATCCCTTCGCCGGCCACGCGTTTCGCGGCCGGCGAATCCGCGTTCCAAGGACACCCGCCCGTGATCGAAAGAAACTGGAACGAGCTCACCAAACCGGAAAAGCCGCTGATCGAAGCCGGCGTCGACGCGAGCCGCAAGGCCCGCATCGTCGCCGAGCCTCTGGAGCGCGGTTTCGGGGTGACGCTCGGCAACGCCCTTCGTCGTGTGCTCCTCTCCTCGCTGCAAGGCGCCGCCGTCACGGCGGTGCAGATTGACGGCGTGGTGCACGAGTTCTCGTCGCTGGAAGGCGTCCGTGAGGACGTCGTCGACATCGTCCTGAACATCAAGCAGCTGGCCCTGCGCCTGCACTCCGAAGGCCCCAAGCGCATGACCCTGCGCGCCAAGGGCCCCGGCGTGGTCACCGCCAGCCAGATCGACGCCCCGTCGGACATCGAGATCCTCAACGGCGACCACGTGCTCTGCACGCTGGACGACGGCGCGGAAGTCCGCATGGAGTTCACGGTCAACAACGGCAAGGGCTACGTCCCGGCCGAGAAGAACCGTCCCGAGGACGCCCCGATCGGCCTGATCGCCGTCGACGCCCTCTACAGCCCGGTCAAGCGCGTCGCCTACCGCGTCGAGCCGACCCGCCAGGGTCAGTCGCTCGACTACGACAAGCTCGTGCTGGAAATCGAAACCAACGGCGCTGTGGGCCCGGTGGACGCGGTGGCCTACGCCGCCCGCATCCTCCAGGACCAGCTGCAGATCTTCATCACCTTCGAAGAGCCCAAGGCCAAGACGGACGGTGAGTCGAAGCCGGAGCTGCCGTTCAACCCGGCGCTGCTGAAGAAGGTCGACGAGCTGGAGCTGTCGGTCCGTTCGGCCAACTGCCTGAAGAACGACAACATCGTCTACATCGGCGACCTGATCCAGAAGACCGAGGCGGAGATGCTCCGCACCCCGAACTTCGGCCGCAAGTCGCTGAACGAGATCAAGGAAGTGCTCGCGGGCATGAACCTGCATCTCGGCATGGACGTGCCCAACTGGCCGCCCGAAAACATCGAAGACCTGGCCAAGAAGTTCGAAGACCAGATCTAGTTCGCTTCCGCGCTGTCTCCCGGACCGGCCTTCACGGGCAGGTTCGGGGCCCGCTGACGCCGCATCTGCGGTCGAGGGCCCCGGCGCTTTCGTTCTGACCCGGCAGGGAGCTGCGCCGGGATTGGTGATGACACTGCGGGCCAAGCGCCCAGGAGAGACAAAATGCGTCACGGTAAAGCACACCGTAAACTGGGTCGTACGACCAGCCACCGCCTCGCCATGTTCGCGAACATGTCGGCCTCGCTGATCAAGCACGAGCAGATCGTCACCACCCTGCCCAAGGCGAAGGAACTGCGTCCCATCGTCGAGAAGCTGATCACGCTGGGCAAGCGCGGCGACCTGCACGCCCGTCGTCAGGCGATCAGCCAGGTCCGCGATATCGAACAGGTCGGCAAGCTCTTCGCCGTGCTCGGCCCGCGCTACAAGGACCGCAATGGCGGCTACATCCGCGTGCTGAAGGCCGGCTTCCGCCACGGCGACAACGCCCCGATGGCCGTCATCGAGTTCGTCGACCGCGACGTGAGCGAAAAGGGCAAGGACTCCGGTCCGGTCCAGGAAAGCTTCGGCGGCGACGAATAGGCTTCACGCCACCGTCCAGATTGACGAAAGGCCCCGGAGCGATCCGGGGCCTTTTGCATTGCGCGTCAGGGCAGGGGCCGGCGGGCGGTATGGCGGACTTCGATGATCACCACCCTCTGCCCGAAGCGGACGTACCGGATCAGGTAGGGGCGAACATGGGTCAGTTCGCGGACACCTGACGCGATCAACCGCCCCCTGTCGGGGAAGGCGGAGAGGCTTTCGCCCGCCTCCCACAGGCGTTCCGCCAGTTGCTCGGCGGCGTTGGGCTTGTCGAACGCCACATAGCCCTGGATGTCGTCAAGATCGCGCCAGGCGCGGGGCGACCAGATTACCTGAACCACGACTTGGGCGGCGGGACGCGCTTGCCCGTTCCCCAGGTCTTGAGCCAGGCGGCGACCTCTTCGTGAGGCACGCACCGGCCCGCTTCCAGGTCCGCCATCGCCTCGGCGATCAGCGCACGGTCAGCGGCGATCTCCGCTTCCGTCATGAACGGAACGCCAGCCTCGCTCAGTTGATGGTCGTCATCGCTTTCCATGGCACAATCCTAGCATGCCGGAGGGGAATGTTCCACTCCTGTTCTACTCCCGCGTCAGGTCCTGTCGGCGGAAGGCCAGGACAGCAAGGGCCGCGAAGCCGGCGCCCCACACGGCCAGCGCCAGGAAGGCCAGCGGCCAGAGCGCGGGCTGTGAGTCCGGCGGCGCGCCGGCCAGCAGGGCGGTGCGCAGGACGTCGGCGCTGAAGGCCGGCAGGAAGGCGTAGTCGAGCACCCCCGGCGGGCCGGTCAGGCCCTTTGTGATCCGGTCGATGATCACCAGTTGCACCAGCCACAGGCCGATGGAGCCGATCACCGCCGGGATGGCGTTGCGAGTCAGCACGGTCAGCAGCATGGCGAGCGCCGCCATAGCCATCAGCTCCAGCCACGAGGTCGCGAAGCTGCCGCCCAGGCGGACAAGGTCGGTGGTGAAGCTGTAGGTGCTGGTGAAGCCGTCGCCGGTGACCAGGCCGTCGATCAACGCGCTGACCATGGACAGGACCGCCAGCAGCAGGATGGCGCCCGCCGCGCCGACGCCGAAGGTCATCAGCTTGGCCAGCAGCAGGCTGGCCCGCGTGTTGCGCGGGGTGATCAGCCGCCAAGTTTCCCAGCGATAGTCGTCAGCCACCAGCGCGGCGGCGGCCAGCATGAAGAACAGCTGCACCGGAATGAGGTCGGTCTGCGTCATCGCCTCGGACGCCGCCTTGGCCAGGTCGTTGGCCGCGAAGGCCAGGCCGGGGTCGGTGGGGGCGCGCCGCGTCGCCACGGTGATCAGCGTGCCCAGCAGGCCGAACGCCAGCGACACGATCGGGACGAACAGGAAGCCCCAGAACAGCAGACCGCGCGCCTTGCCCAGGCGCAGCCGCTCGGCGGCGAAGGCGTCAGCCAGCATCGGTCTCTCCCGTCAGGCTGAGGAACACGGTCTCGAGGTCTCCGCCGATCCAGCGCGCCTCGGTGATGTCGACGCCGGCCTTGACCAGCGCCTTGATGAGGCCCGGCGCGGCGGCGCGTTCGACAGCGGCCAGCACCGCGTCGCCGTCGACACGCCCCTTGTCGCCCAGCACCGCCAACGCCTTGTCGACCGGCGAGACCGTCAGCCGCAGCAGTTCATGGACGGCAGTCAGTTCGCTGACCGAGCCCTCGCGCACGAGCCTGCCCCGGTCGAGGAAGGCGACGCGGTCGCACACCCGCTGAACCTCGTCCAGTTGGTGGCTGGCCAGGATGACGGTGACGCCGTCCCTGTCGGCCAGCTCGCGGATCAGCGCCCGGATCTCCAGGATGCCGGCCGGATCCATGCCGCTGGTCGGCTCGTCGAGGATCACCACCTCGGGCCGGGTCAGCAGGGCGGCGGCCAGCGCCAGCCGCTGCTTCATGCCGACCGAGAAGCCGTGCACGGTGCGGTCGGCCGCCTCGGTCAGGCCCACGCGGTCCAGCCAGCCGTCGATGTCGGGTTTGCCCTCGCCGGACTCCAGCGCCAGCACCTTCAGGGTGTCGCGCGCCGTCAGCCAGGGCAGGAAGCGGGGGGTCTCGATGACGGCGCCGATCCGCCGCAAGGCCTTGATGTCGCCGGCCGCGGCGCCGAGCAGCCGAGCCTCGCCGGTGGTCGGCCGGACCAGGCCCAGCACGATGCGGAACAGGGTGCTCTTGCCGGCCCCGTTCGGCCCGAGGATGCCGTAGACTCCGCCTTTCGGGATCCGCAGCGACAGCGCATCCAGCGCCTTGACCGCGCCGAACGTTTTGCCGACGTCGACGGCCTCGAGGGCGATACTCATTGGGTCATCCGGTCTGTCCGTCCCCGGTCTCGATCCGCGACATGCCGGGACTATGACCAGCGTCGCGCGCGCCGCCAAGCGGCCCCGCACCGTCGGGCTTGACGATATAATTGCAATATGAGTTAAATATTGTCGATCATAGCAACGGAGTCCGCCATGGCCACGCATCCCGCCCTGTCTTCCGCTGTCGTCTACAAGGACCCCAAGGCGGCCCTGACGTTCCTCGAAGCGGCCTTCGGCTTCGAGCTGACGCTGCTGATCGAGGACGAGCAGGGGAACCTCGCCCATTCGCAGATGCGCTACGGCGACAGCCTGGTGATGGTCGGCAACGAATGGACCGACGAGCACCGCAGTCCCGCCTCGATCAACGGCCTGATGACCCAGACGGTCCATATCCAGGTGCCGGAGGGGCAGGGGACGGTCGACGCCCACTGCGAGCGGGCCCGCGCGGCCGGGATGACGATCATCGCGCAGCCGGAGACGCAATTCTACGGCGACCGCACCTATCGCTGCAAAGACCCGGAGGGCCACATCTGGACCGTCAGCCAGACGGTGCAGGTGATGTCGCCGGACCAGTGGGACGCGGCCGACATGGGCCTGAAAACCACGGTCCACAAGGAATGATGACCACCGCCGCGCGGCTCGACGAGACCCTGGCGGCCCTGGCCGATCCGCATCGCCGGCGGGTCGTGGAGCTGCTGCGCGAGCGGCCGCGACGGGCCGGCGAACTGGCCGAGGCGACCGGACTCACGCCGCCGGCCATGAGCCGCCATCTGCGCACCCTGCGTCGCTGCGGCCTGGTCGAGGAAACCAGCCCCGACTTCGACGCCCGCGTGCGCGTCTACCAGCTGAGGCCCGAGCCGATGGTCCATCTGTTGCGCTGGCTGGAAGAGACCGAACGGATGTGGTCGGCCCAGCTGCTGGCGTTCAAGTCGCACGTGGAGGGCGGCTCCCCGGGCGCGGCGCCGTCCAAAGGAAAAATCTAGTGGCCAGCCGCGTCGTCGTCGCCCTGCGGGTCCGCGCCAGCCCGGCCCGCGCTTTCGAGGCCTTCACCGCCGAGATCGGCGCCTGGTGGACGCCCAACGCCCTGTTCGCCTTCACCCCGCGCGCGCCGGGGGTGCTGTCGTTCGAGGATGACGGGCAGGGCGCGCGGCGCCTGGTCGAGACCCGCGACGGCGGCAAGGTCTTCGAGATCGGCAAGGTCAGCGTCTGGGAGCGGGGCGCGCGGCTGGTGGTCGGCTGGCGACAGGCGACCTTCACGCCGGACATGGCCACGGAGGTGGAGGTGACCTTCGAGGCGGTGGGCGATGACGAGACGCGGGTGACCGTCACCCACACCGGCTGGGACAGCGTGCCCCAGGCCCACGTCGCCCGCCACGGCTTCCCGCTGACGGTATTCCAGGCCCGCCACGGCGAATGGTGGCGCGTGCTCCTGGAGCGGCTGGCGGAGCATGTGGAATGAGTTGCGTGGTTCGCGACGCTCGCCGGAGGCTCGCTCCTCACCATGACGAATGTCGGGGGCGATCTACTGGTTTCGTCATCCTGAGGAGCGGACCGTCAGGTTCGCGTCGCGAAGGACGCATGGAGCCCGGGCAGCCATGACCCACGACGACATCCGCAGCCTCGCCCTGTCGCTGCCCGAGGCGCAGGAGCATCCGCACTTCGACCGGGCCTCGTTCCGGGTGCGGGGCAAGATCTTCTCAACGCTGCCGCTGGTGGGCGAGGACGGTGTTCACAAGGTCGTTCTAAAGCTACCGCCGCTGGTCAAGGAGTCGCTCCAGGAGACAGATCCCGGGGCCATCGTCTCGCTCGGAAACTGGGACAAGGGCGGCTGGACGCAGCTCGACATCGGGCGCATGGACGAGGCCAAGCTGGCCGATCTCGTCAGGCTGGCATGGCGCGGCGTCGCGCCGAAAAAGCTGATTGCCGCCGGGGAGCAGGCATGACCGACCAACACCAGGCGGCGCCGAAGGGCCGCAGGGCCGCCTTCGGCTTCATCTTCGCCTCGTCGGTGATGAACAGCATCTCGTTCGGGATCATGATCCCGATCCTGCCTAATCTCATCAAGCAGTTCACCGGCGGGGACACGGCCGCGGCCTCCGAATGGAACGTCGTGTTTGCCGTCGTCTGGGGCACGATGCAGTTCGTCATCGGTCCGATCCTGGGCATGCTGTCGGACCGCTACGGCCGCAGGCCGGTGCTGCTGTTGTCGATCCTGGGCCTCGGCGTCGACTTCCTGTTCATGGCGCTGGCGCCGACCCTGGGCTGGCTGCTGGTCGGCCGGATCCTCAACGGCATGACGGCGGCGAGCTTCTCGACCGCCAACGCCTATGTCGCCGACGTCACGCCGCCCCAGGACCGCGCCAAGGTCTTCGGCTGGATGGGCTCGGCGTTCAGCATCGGCTTCCTGTTCGGTCCGGTGCTGGGCGGCTACCTGGGCGAGTTCAGCCTGCGCCTGCCGTTTTTCGTCGCCGCGGCGCTGACGCTGGTCAATTTCGTCTACGGCCTGCTGGTCCTGCCCGAGTCCCTGCCGGTCGAGCGGCGGGCGAGCCGGTTCGACTGGGGCAAGGCGAACCCGATCGGGTCGCTGCGGCTGCTGCGGTCCCACCAGGGCCTGGTCGGACTGGCGTCGGTGCTGTTCCTCTTCCAGCTGGCCCATACGGTCCTGCCCAGCATCTTCGTGCTCTACAGCGGCTATCGCTACGGCTGGACCACCGGTTTCATGGGCATGACCATGGCCATCACCGGGATCCTGGGCATCATCGTGCAGGTCCTGCTGGTCGGGCCGGCCGTGAAGCGTATCGGCGAGCGCGGTGCGCTGCTCGTCGGCGCCTTCTTCGGCTCGGCGGGCTTCGCCATCTACGGGCTGGCCCCGACCACCGCCTGGTACCTGGCCGGCATGCCGGTCTTCGCGCTGATGGGCCTGATGACGCCCGGCCTGATGGGCCTGATGAGCCGGCGCGTCGAACCCCAGGCCCAGGGGCAGCTGCAGGGCGCCAACCAGGCGCTGCAGGGGATCGCCTCGATCGCCGGGCCGCTGCTGTTTGGCAACATCTTCGCCTGGTCGATCCGCCACGCCGGCTTTCAGGTGCCGGGCATGGCGATCCTGGTCGCCTCGGGCTTGCTGGCGTTGGCCTTCGTCTTCGGAACGATGGTCGGCAGGGGACCGGTGAAGGAACCGCAGGCCCTCTGAAGTCCTTCATGCCATCAATACGCCCGAAATCCCCGATGGATTTGGGACCGGGGCAACCTTGACCTGAAAGACCTCATGCACGCCGCGAAACTGATTATTCCTGTTTTGGCCCTGGTGGCCGCCTGTTCCGATCCGGCCTCGAAGTCACAGGCCCAGCAACCGCCGATGCCGCAGCCGACCCGGGTCGCGCCGACCAGCGCCGCGGCCATGAAGAGCTCCTTCGCCCCGGTGGTGAAGCGGGCCGCCCCTGCCGTGGTGAATGTCAGCAGCAAGCGCGTCGTCCGCCAGCGGGTGGATCCCTTCTGGGACATGTTCATCGGCGGCGGCGTGCCGCGCGAGCGGATCGCCCAGTCGCTGGGCAGCGGCGCCATCGTTCGCGAGGACGGCGTCATCCTGACCAACAACCACAACATCGAGGGCGCCGACGAGGTCATGGTCCAGCTCGCCGACAAGCGCGAGTTCGCGGCGAAGGTTCTGCTGGCCGATCCCAAGTCGGACCTGGCCGTGCTGAAGATCGACGTCGGGCGCGAGAAGCTGCCGGTCATCGCCATCGACGACCAGGAGGCGCTGGAGGTCGGCGACCTGGTGCTGGCCATCGGCAACCCGTTCGGCGTCGGGCAGACGGTGACCAACGGCATCGTCTCGGCCACTGCGCGCTCCAACACCGGCATCACCGACTACGGCTTCTTCATCCAGACCGACGCGGCCATCAATCCGGGCAACTCCGGCGGGCCGCTGGTCGACATGGACGGCGACCTGATCGGGGTGAACACCGCCATCCTCTCGCGGTCAGGGACGTCCTCCGGCGTCGGCTTCGCCATTCCGGCCGCCATGGCCCGCCAGGTCGTCGGCGCGGCCCTGGGCGGCAGCCAGGCGGTCGTGCGGCCCTGGCTGGGCGTCAAGGCCATGACCGTCACCGGCGACATCGCCCGCAGCCTGGGGATGAGCGCCCCGCGCGGCGCGGCCGTCACCGACGTCTGGCCGGGCAGCTCGGCCGCCCGCGCCGGTGTCCAGCAGGGCGACATTCTGGTGACCATCGCCGGCCAGCCGGTCGCCGATGAAGGCGCGGCCATCTATCTGTTCGGCGCGCGGCGCATCGGCGAGACCGTGCCGCTGACGGTGCTGCGCGACGGCCGCGAGGTGTCGCTGAGCGCCCGGGCCGAGCCTGCGCCCGCCACCCCGGCCCGCGAGGAGCGGGTCATCCAGGGCTCCAACCCCTTCTCCGGCGCGACGGTGGCGAACCTGTCCCCGGCCGTGGCCGACGAGATCGGCGCCGACCCGTTCGCCGGTCGCGGCGTGATCGTGCTGCGGGTGGCCACCGGCCCGGCCCAGGGCATCGGCCTGCAGCCCGGCGACATCGTCCGCGCCGTCAACGGCCGCGAGATCCGCACCACCGGCGACCTGGCTACCGCCCTGACCGCAAAGGTCCGGGTCTGGCAGGTGACCATCGAGCGCGGCGGCCGCCGGATCACGGCGTCGTTCCGGGCTTAGGGCGTGGGGACTGCTTCCGGTGTCCCGTTTGGGACATCGGTAGCTGTCCCCGATCCTGCGCTGCCCTGTCAGGGACAGCTGCCGGCGATGCCGGAAGCAGTCCCCACCGTCGCCTGCCGTGCTACACCCACCCACGATGAGCGATCTGTTTGAAGCCGCCGGGCTGACGCCCCATGCTCCCGCGCCCCTTGCCGAACGGCTGCGGCCGCGCACCATCGACGAGGTGGTCGGCCAGGAGCACCTGCTGGGCGAGGCTGGCCCCATCCGCCGAATGATCGCCAACGGCCGTCTGGGCTCGATGATCCTCTGGGGCCCGCCGGGCACCGGCAAGACCACCATCGCCCGGCTGCTGGCCAAGGCGGCGGGCTATGAGTTCCAGCAGATCAGCGCCGTCTTCTCCGGCGTCGCCGACCTGAAGAAGGCCTTCGAGCAGGCGAAGATGCGCCGCGCCGCCGGCCAGTCGACCCTGCTGTTCGTCGACGAGATCCACCGCTTCAACCGCGCCCAGCAGGACGGCTTCCTGCCGTTCGTGGAGGAGGGGGTGGTCACCCTCGTTGGGGCGACGACGGAGAACCCCAGTTTCGAGCTCAACGGCGCCCTGCTGTCCCGCAGCCAGGTCTATGTGCTGCGCCGGCTGGACGAGGCGGCGCTGGAGAGCCTGCTGGCCCGGGCCGAGGCGGAGGAGGGCCGGGCGCTGCCCCTGGACCCCGCCGCCCGCGAGGCGATGATCGCCATGGCCGACGGCGACGGCCGCTACCTGCTGACCCTGGCCGAGACCCTGCTGGCCATCGGCGCGCCCAAGCCCCTGACCCCGGCCGAGCTGGGCGAGGTGCTTCAGAAGCGCAGCCCGGCCTACGACAAGGATCGCGAGGAGCACTACAACCTCATCAGCGCGCTCCATAAGTCGGTGCGCGGCAGCGACCCGGACGCGGCCCTCTACTGGCTGGCCCGGATGCTGGAGGGCGGCGAGGACCCGCTGTTCATCGCCCGCCGCCTGACCCGCATGGCCAGCGAGGACATCGGCGCCGCCGACCCCATGAGCCTGTTGCTCTGCAACGCCGCCAAGGACGCCTACGACTTCATGGGCAGCCCCGAGGGCGAGCTGGCCCTGGCCCAGGCCTGCGTGCACATGGCCTGCGCGCCCAAGTCCAACGCCGTCTACAAGGCCTTCGGCGCGGCGCGGAAGGCGGCGCGGGAAACCGGCTCCCTGACCCCGCCCGCCCACATCCTCAACGCCCCGACGCGGCTGATGAAGGACCTCGGCTACGGCAAGGGCTACGCCTACGATCCCGACACCGAGGAAGGCTTCTCGGGCCAGAACTACTTCCCGGACGGGATGGACCGGCGGTCGTTCTACAAGCCGAAGGGCGAGGGGCACGAAGGCAAGGTCAAGGAGCGGCTGGACCGTTGGGCGGCGATGCGGAAGGGGAGGGGCGGATGAGCCCCCGTCCCCCGCGCAAGGTCAAAGCCCACGAGACCCCGATCACCCTCACGCCCGAGGAGATCGCCTTCACGCGCGGTCTGGTGATCCATCAGGACCTCCACGTCATCGCGCTGAACAAGCCGCCGGGGCTGTCCAGCCAGGGCGGGCGGATCAACGCCAATACGCTGGACGAGCTGCTGTGGGCCTTCGCCACGGCGGGCGGAAACCGGCCGCGCCTGGTGCACCGCCTGGACCGCGACACCAGCGGCGTCATCCTGACCGCCCGCACCAAGCCGGCCGCAAGTTTTCTCGGCAAGGCCATGATCGCCAAGCGTTTTCGGAAAACCTACCTGGCCATCGTCGCCCCCGGCGCGCCCTCGCCGAAGGGCGGGGTGATCGACGCCGCCCTGCGCCGCGAGAGCATCGGCCGCGAGGCCTATATGCGCGTCACCGAGCCGGAACACCCCGATGCCGAGAGCGCGAAGACCCGCTACCGCACCCTGGCCGCCACGCCCGAGGCGGCGCTGATGGAGCTGTCGCCGGAGACCGGCCGCATGCATCAGCTGCGCGTGCACATGGCGAGCCTTGGCCGTCCGATCGTCGGCGATGTGCGCTACGGCGGGGCCCTGACGGTCGGCGGCCATCCGGTCCCGCGCCTGATGCTGCATGCGGTGAAGCTCAGCTACCCGCACCCGGACGGCCAGACCGCCACGGTCGAGGCGCCAATGCCCGACGACATGGCGGCGCTGGTCGGCCTGCTGGGTCTTGCCGGAACCAACGGGGCGGGCGCAGCTTAGTCAGGTCGGAGGACCGGACCCATGAAACGCGCCTTGATCATCGCCGCCGCGACCCTGAGCCTCGCGGCCTGCGCCACGCCCACCGTCTACGCCCCGTCGACGGGCGCGCCGACCAGCGTCGGGTTCAGCGATTACCGGATCGAGACGGGCCGCTACCGGGTCACCTACACCGGCGGCGGCGGCGCGCCGATGGCCCAGGTGGCCGACTACGCGTTGCTGCGGGCGGCCGAGGTCGCGCTGCGTGACGGCTATGACTGGTTCCGGGTCGTCGACCGTCAGGACCGCACGATCGGCGCGGGATCCGGCGGACGGCCGCGGGTGAGCGTGGGCGTCGGCTCCGGGGGCGGCGGCTGGCGCCGAAGCAGCGGCGTCAGTGTCGGGGTCGGGACGAGCTTCGACCTGTCCGGCGGCCCGGCCTTCTCGCGCACCCTGGAGGTCATGGCCGGGAAGGGACCGGTCCCAAAGGGTCGCGACGTCTACGACGCCCGCGACATCGTCCGGGTCATCGGCCGGGGCGAGGGGCGGTAGCGGGCGTCAGGCCGCCGCCGTCGCCAGGGTCGATGGCGCATTGCGCAGCGACGCATGGGTCAGCCCCGCCGTCTCCGCGACGGCGAACATCACATGCGAGGCCAGGCCCTGGACGGCGATCAGCGGCGTCTGCCCCCTGGCCTGCCGGCCCAGGTCGAGCATCGCGGCGGCCAGCCGGGCGTCGTCGCCCACGAATTCCGCCGCGTCCAGCGTCACGCCCGCCAGCCGGGCCTCCCTGAACAGCGCCATCTCGTCGCGGTTCGACTGCACCCGGGCGAAGACGCCCCGGCACAGGGTGCGCAGCAGGCCGCAGACCTCGATCAGCCGACCCTGGGGCGTTCCCCGATCCACGTCGACCAGTTCGATCAACAGGCCCCGCTTCATCCGTCCCTGCGCCTCGGCGGCGCTGGCGATCAGCGCCTGCCGGCCCTTGTTGGCGGCCATGGTCCGGAACGACACCGGCACGATCAGAGGCCGGGCGGCCGGCGCTTCGACGCGCGGCAGGTAGAGGCCGGCATAATGGAGCGTCGCCTGGTCGATGATCGCCAGGTCGCCGTCCGACAGCTTGATGAAGGCCCGGGTCGGGATCACCCGGCCGCTGACCGTCTCGGTCACCGTCGGCTCGATGCGCAGCGCCGCCGGGACCGCGTGGCGCAGGCTGATCACCGCCTCGACCGCGAAGTCGATGCGCAGCGTCAGCCCCGACCCGGTGGCGAACATGTGCGGGTTGCGGCGCTTTTCCTCGGCCGGATCGATGTCGGGCGCGGGCTCCACCGCTGCCGTCGGGGCGGACGCGGCCTTGCGGGCATTGAGGATGGCGCTGGGATCGAGCGGCGCGCAGGACACCTCGCCCCCGGACAGGCCGGTGACGGCCCGCACGCGCAGGTCGCCCTGTTCGGCGGCGCCCAGGAAGTGCAGCAGCACCTCCTCCAGCACCTTCAACGTCATGGCCTGGGCGGCCATGCCGTCCTCGCTGGTCATGGCGATCAGGTAATCGGTCTCGCCGACCCGCTGCGACAGGTCCTGGAAGGTCAGGTGCTCGGCCAGCTTGCGTTCGGTGTAGGCCCAAACGTCCGGCCGGCGGCGGGGCCAGCGGTCGTTGGCCCGCTCGCGGATCGCGGCCAGACTGAGGATGTTCACCGCGCCCCGCGCCAAGAGATCCTGACCGCCGAATCGATCCAGCACGGCGGCGATGTCGGCGGCGTTGAGGCGATCGGGCGGACTGACGGAAGTGCTCATGAGCAAGCCACGGGACAAGGTTGCCCATTCTGGGTTATTCGACTTAACGGTGTGTTGAGACGCGCGCTTTGCGCCGGGCGCCGCATCGTCGCATAAGGGCGCATGGACAAACTGCTTCTCGTGGCCGCCGGCGGAGCGATCGGCGCCGTGGCCCGCTATCTGGCCGGGACACAGGCCCTGCGCCTGCTGGGCGGGGCCTGGCCTTACGGCACCCTGGCGGTGAATGTCCTGGGCGGCTTGGCCATGGGCGCGCTGGTCACGGTGCTGGCGCTGCGGGGCGGGGCGGACCAGGAGCGCTGGCGGCTGCTGCTGGGCGTCGGGGCGCTGGGCGGCTTCACCACCTTCTCGGCCTTCTCGCTGGAGGTCGCGCTGATGATCGAGCGCCGCGAGTGGCCGTCGGCCTTCGCCTATTCAACCCTCTCGGTCGTCGCCTCGGTGGCGGCGCTGTTCGCCGGCATGATGCTGGCGCGAAAGCTGTTGGCCGCATGACCCCGCGCGAAGTCAAAACCTTGTTCGTGGACGTCGGCGAGGCCGGCGAGGATGGCGTGCGGCTGGACCGCTGGTTCCGTCGCCGCTGGCCGCACCTGACCCAGATCCAGATCCAGAAGCTGGCCCGTTCGGGCCAGATCCGCGTCGACGGCGCCCGGGCCAAGGCCGACACGCGGCTGCAGGCCGGTCAGCAGGTGCGCGTACCGCCGCTGCCCGACGCGCCCACCCCCGGCGGCGATACGAAGAAGGCCCTGTCGCCGCGCGACATCGCTTTCGCCCGCTCGCTGGTGCTCTACGAGGACGAGGACGTCCTGATCCTCAACAAGCCGGCCGGCCTGGCGGTGCAGGGCGGCACCAAGACCACCCACCATGTCGACAAGCTGCTGTCGGCCTGGGGTGAGGGGCTGCAGCGGCCCCGGCTGGTCCACCGTCTCGACCGCGACACCTCCGGCGTGCTGGTGCTGGGCAAGACCCCGGCCGCCGCCGCCAAGCTGTCGGGCGCCTTCGCCCGGCGCAAGGCCCAGAAGACCTACTGGGCGCTGGTCGTCGGCACGCCCCACCCGACCGAGGGGATCATCGATATCCCGCTGGCCAAGAAGGGCATCAACGATCGCGAGATGATCGTGCCGACCGACGCCAAGGACCCCAAGGGCGAGGCGGCCGAGACCGAGTTCGTCACCATCAGTCGCGCCGGCCCCCGGGTCAGCTGGATGGCCCTGCGCCCGCACACCGGCCGCACCCACCAGCTGCGCGCCCACATGCTGGCCATTGGCCACCCGATCCTGGGCGATCCCAAATACGGCGACGAGAAGAGCGCGGCGCTGTCGCAGGGGCTGCAGCTTCAGCTCCACGCCCGCCGGCTGGTCCTCCCCCATCCCTCGGCCGGCATGATCGCCGTCGAGGCGCCGCTCAGCCCCGAGATGAAGGAAGGCTTCCAGCGCTTCGGCTTCGACGCGCACGAGGCTGATCCCGACCCCTTCGCGAAAAAGGGCGGACGCTCGAGCCGGCGGTAGGGTTCCAATGTCGTTGCAGGGCAGGGGCGCTGTCGGCGCATCCTTGAAACTGCGGGGCCGTTCGGTCACTTCAACGCCGTGCGGCGGCCTGTCCGTCGCGCCACGACCATCGAAGGATACTCCAGTGACCGGCAAGGGCGACGGCGTTCAGAAGCCCAGGCGCTTCTACAAGGCGGTGACGGTCGGCGAGACCGAGGGCGGCTGGGGCGTGCTGCTCGACGGCCGCGCGCCGAAAACGCCGTCGGGACGCAAGGTCGTGCTGCCGACCCCGGCGCTGGCGGCGCTGGTCGCGGCGGACTGGGACGCCCAGGCCGTCGAGATCGACACCCTGCGCATGCCGGCCCAGCGGCTGGCCGCCACGGCCATCGACCGGGTCGCCGCCGTGCGCGAGGAGGTGGCCGACGAGATCGCCCGCTACGCCGGATCAGATCTGCTCTGCTATCGCGCCGAGTCGCCGGCCGGGTTGGTCGACGCCCAGAGCCTGGCCTGGGACCCGATGCTGGGCTGGGCCGACGAGGCCCTGGGCCTGCGGCTGACGGCGGTCAGCGGCATCATCCATCGCGCCCAGCCGGAGGGCTCGCTGGCCCGGGCCAGGGCGCTGGCGCTCGATCTGGACCACTTCGGCCTTACGGCGTTGGCGAACGCCTCCAGCCTGCTGGGCTCCGCCGTCCTGGCGCTGGCGCTGCAGCGGGGCCGGCTGGACGGGCAGGGCGCCCACGACATCGCCCGGCTGGACGAGGCCTGGCAGGAGGAGCGCTGGGGCGTCGACTACGAGGCCGCCGACCGCACCGCCGCCCGGCTCGAGGAGGCGCTGCTGCTGGAGCGCTGGTTCCGGGCGCTGGATCCGATTCAATCGCCATGAGACCATGGGCGCAGGTCGGCGCGGCCTCGATGCTCCCCTCTGGGGGAGCTGTCGGCCCGAAGGGCTGACTGAGGGGGCCTTGAGCCGTTAGAGGACCCCCTCCGTCTCGCCTTCGGCGAGCCACCTCCCCCAGAGGGGAGAATCAATGGCGCAGGCCGTTGTCCACCGCGCCGACGTCGGCGGGCTCTGGCGATCGCCTCCCGCTGCGTCAGGCAAATCAACGCCTTGTCATGCCCCCGTCACGGCTTTAACCCGTGCCAGACCTTGTAAGGGGGACGACGGCGTGAAGCACATCCTGGAAGAGCTTGAGAAGCGGCGCGATCAGGCGCGGGCCGGCGGCGGCGAGAAGCGGGTCGCCAGCCAGCACGCCAAGGGCAAGCTGACGGCGCGCGAGCGGATCGACCTGCTGCTCGATGAAGGCTCCTTCGAGGAGTACGACATGTTCGTCGAGCACCGCAGCCACGACTTCGGCATGCAGGACCAGCGCATCCCCGGCGATGGCGTCGTCACCGGCTGGGGCACGATCAACGGCAAGGTCGTCTACGTCTTCTCCAAGGACTTCACGGTGTTCGGCGGCTCGCTGAGCGGCGCCCACGCCCAGAAGATCGTCAAGGTGCAGCGCGCGGCCGCCCGGGTCGGCGCGCCGATCATCGGCCTGTTCGACGCCGGCGGCGCCCGCATCCAGGAAGGGGTCGACAGCCTCGCCGGCTATGCCGACATCTTCATGGAGAACGTGCTGTCCTCGGGCGTGGTGCCGCAGATCAGCGTCATCATGGGCCCCTGCGCCGGCGGCGACGTCTACTCCCCGGCCATGACCGACTTCATCTTCATGGTGAAGGACACGAGCTACATGTTCGTGACCGGTCCCGACGTCGTGAAGACGGTGACCAACGAGATCGTCACCGCCGAGGAGCTGGGCGGCGCCCGGGTCCACGCGGCCAAGTCGGGCGTCGCCGAGGGCGCATTCGAGAACGACCTGGAGGCCCTGACCCAGGTCCGCCGGCTGGTCGACTTCCTGCCGTCCTCCAACCGCGACAAGGCGCCGGTCCGCGAAAGCTTCGACGACGCCACCCGCGACGAGATGAGCCTGGACACCCTGGTCCCGGCCAATCCCAACAAGCCCTACGACATGAAGGAGCTGATCCTCAAGATCGTGGACGAGGCGGATTTCTTCGAAATTTCAAGCGAATGGGCCAAGAATATCATCTGCGGCTTCGCCCGGATCGATGGCGAGAGCGTCGGCATCGTCGCCAACCAGCCGCAGGTGCTGGCCGGGGTGCTGGACATCGACTCCAGCCGCAAGGCCGCCCGGTTCGTGCGCTTCTGCGACGCCTTCAACATTCCGATCATCACCCTGGTCGACGTCCCGGGCTTCATGCCGGGGACCAAGCAGGAGTACGGCGGCCTGATCAAGCACGGCGCCAAGCTGCTGTTCGCCTACGCCGAGGCGACGGTGCCCAAGGTCACCGTCATCACCCGCAAGGCCTACGGCGGCGCCTATGACGTGATGAGCTCCAAGCACCTGCGCGGCGACGTCAACTACGCCTGGCCGACCGCCGAGATCGCGGTCATGGGCGCCAAGGGGGCGGTGGAGATCATCTTCCGCGCCGAGATGAACGACCCCGAGAAGCTGGCCGAGCGGGAAGCCGAGTACAAGGACCGCTTCGCCAACCCGTTCGTCGCCGCCAGCCGCGGCTACATCGACGACGTCATCAAGCCCCACGGCACGCGTCGGCGCATCGCCCGGGCCCTGAAGAGCCTGCGCGGCAAGCAGCTCGCCAACCCGTGGAAGAAGCACGACAACATCCCGCTGTAATCTATCCTCTCCCTGTTGGGAGAGGGGGACCATGCGAAGCATGGTGGAGAGGGACACGCAGGCGATCAGTGATGAGCCTGCGAGTTCGCCTTCATCCTTGTCCGCGCAAGGAGTCCAAGCACCGGGCTAAAAGGGGGACAGTCACTCATTTCCCGTGCACGCCTTCGCTTCCGCCGTCGGAAATGAGTGACTGTCCCCCTTTTCAACCTTCGTCATCCTGAGGAGCGCCCCGCAGGGGCGCGTCGCGAAGGACGCAGGGCGTCGAAGCTGATGGGGACACGCTCTGAAGTGCATGTCCCCCAACGCAACGGGGGCACGGGCGTCGCCGCCCATGCCCCCGCACGGTTTTCGGACGATGAGGAGTCGTCGAAGATCTAGCCGTGCGGCTTGGGCGGCGCGGCGAAGGGGTCGCTGGGCGCCGAGGGCGCGGTCGACACCGGCTGCGGCGCCGGGGCGTGCTGCGGGGCGGCCGGGCGCTGGAACTTCAGGCTGCGGCCCTGGAAGAAGGCGCCGGTTTCCATCGCCAGCTGCTCGTGGGTGATGTCGCCGTCGACGTAGGATGTCCCATAAAGACGCACCTGCTTGGCGGTGACCGAGCCGATGACGCGGCCCCGGACCTCGGCGGCCTCGGCGTAGACCGAGCCCTCGATGTGGCCGGTGTCGCCGACGGTCAGACGACCGACGCGGACGTCGCCGCGGACGGTGCCGTCGATCTGCAGTTCACCGTCGCCGGTGACCCCGCCTTCGATGGTAATCCCGTCGCTGATAAGGGATGCGACGCGCGGACGGGCCTTGGGGCCCTCGGGCGCGACAGGGGCCGGCGCGGCGGCCACGGGGGTCGCCTGCACGGGAGTCTTGGACGGGTGCTTAGTCGGTTTGCTGAACATATTCGCCGGCCTTCAAGAAACGGTTCGGGTTCTGAGCTCGGCCGTTGACCCACACTTCGTAGTGCAAATGTGGGCCAGTCGAACGGCCAGTCGAACCCATCGATGCAATACGCTGGCCAACCGCCACGCGCTGACCCACGGACACGCTGAAGCCGGCAAGGTGAGCGTATCGGGTCTTGAAACCGTTGCCGTGGTCGATCTCCACGGTGTTGCCGTAGCCCGAGCGGACGCCGGCGAAGGACACGACGCCCGGCGCGGTGGCGTAGATGGGCGTGAAGTTGGGGCCGGCGAAGTCGAGCCCGGAATGGAACGCCGGACGGCGGGTGAAGGGGTCGAGCCGCACGCCGTAGCTGGACGTCTGCGCCGCGGCGCTGGTCGGGCGGTAGAAGGGCAGGCGCTTGGCGGCCTCGGCCAGCACCCGCATGTCGGACATGTTGTTGGCCGCGCGCTGGATGCGCAGGGCGAAGCTTTCGTCCACATCCAGCACGACGGCCAGGGCGCGCGGATCCTTGGCCTCGATCAGCGGGCCGCCGAGCGCGCCGCCGCGTCCGCGATAGCTGGTCGGGTCGAGACCGGCGAGGCGGAAGGCCAGGCGCAGGCGTTCGGCGCGGCTGCGGGCATAGCCCTCGGCGGCGTCGATCATGCGCTCCTGGTCGATCAGGGTGTTCTGGATGCGCTGCACCGGGGTGGTGGCGTTCAGGCGCGGCTTGGCCGGGGCCAGGGCGGCCTGGGCGCCGGGCGCGCCCTTGAACTCCTTGAGCAGCTCGGCCAGCGCCGCGTGGCGGCTTTCCACCGAGCCGGCCAACTCGTCGAACGAGCCGTTGGTGGTCGACAGCTGGGCGATGGCGCTGTTGAGGCGCGCCTGGCGGTCGGCGGTGATCCGCTCCCAGTAGCGCTGCTGCTTGATCAGTTCCTGGTCGGCGGCGCTGACCGACAGCGCGCTGACCATCATGGCGGCGGTGGAGACGCCCATCCACAAGGCGGCGGCGGCGATCAGGCCGGCCCCCATCATCTGCTTGCCCGTCGAGAGGACGAAGCCGCGCATCTCGCCACCCGAGCGGATGTAGAGATGCCTTTCCGGGAAGAGCTCTTCCAGAACCCGTCGAAGTCGCCGTACGCGCGTTACAGCCATAGCCCCCGAACCCGATTTTTTCGGTTTCGGCGATATGCCGTGAAGATCGGGAAACGCGCAAGGGGCTTCGCGCCACAGGTGTGCACGATGCCTTGATTCCAAGCTCTACAGATCGAGGGTTAACCACATCGGATGACTTCCGCCACAGGAAGCGTCACCTTCGCTCGCCTGCGGCGATTATTCAGAGCCGGGCGCGGCCTTTAGGCAACAGTCGGGGTTACTCTTCGGTCACTACTCGCTCCGCGGCGGAATGACGTCGCCGACGCTTTACCTTAACGCCTGGGCGGCCTCGAGCACCTGCTGGACATGGCCCGGCACCTTCACCTTGCGCCAGACGCGGCGGATCAAGCCTTCGCCGTCGATCAGGAAGGTCGAACGGTCGATGCCCATATACTCGCGGCCATAGAGCTTCTTCTCGACCCAGGCGCCGTAGCGCTCGATCACGTCGCTGTCGGCGTCGGAGCCCAGCTCGACGGTCAGGCCATGCTTGGCGCGGAATTTCCCGTGCTTGGCGGCGGTGTCCTTGGAGACGCCGACCACCACGGCGCCGGCCGCCTCGAAGTCCGCCCTGGCCTGCGAAAAGCCGACGGATTCGGTGGTGCAGCCTGGGGTGTCGTCCTTCGGATAGAAGAACAGGACCACGGTCTTGCCCTTCAGAGCCGCCAGCGACACCCGCCCGCTGTCGGTCGGCAGGTCGAATTCAGGGGCCTTGTCGCCTTCGTTCAGCATCGTGGTCTCCACAATCCGTTGTCATCCCGGTCACCCGAAGGGGGGCCGGGACCCAGCATCGATACGCCGCCGCCCGGGTCCCGGATCGCCCTTCGGGCGTCCGGGATGACAGCGGGGTTGCTCAGACCGGCCTGACCAGCACGATCTTCTTCTTGCCCTGGCTCAGCTTGATCACGCCGTCCACGACATCGCCCTCAGCCAGCACGCGGTCGCCGTTGGCCTCCTGCACGTCGTTGAGGCGCAGGCCGCCGCCTTGGGCGAGGCGCCGGGCCTCACCGCGCGAGGCGCAGAGACCGGCGTCCACGGCCACCGCCGCCAGGGTCGCCCCCAGCACCGATGTCGCCGGCAGTTCGACCGTCGGCAGGTCGGCCGAAAGCGCCCCCTGCTCGAAGGCCTTCTCCGCGGCGTCCCGCGCGGCCTTCGCCGCTTCGGCGCCGTGCAGCATGGTGGTGGCCGCGTCGGCCAGGGCCTTCTTGGCCTCGTTGATCGCCGCGCCCTGCATCGCCTCGTAGCGCGCCACGTCGTCCAGCGGCATGTCGGTGAACAGCTTCAGGAAGCGGCCGACGTCGGCGTCCTCGGCGTTGCGCCAGAACTGCCAGTAGTCGTACGGCGACCGCATGTCGGCGTTCAGCCACACCGCGCCCTGGGCCGTCTTGCCCATCTTGGCGCCGGAGGCGGTCGACAGCAGCGGGGTCGTCAGGCCGAAGGCCGGCTTGTGATCGACGCGGCGGATCAGCTCCACCCCGTTCAGGATGTTGCCCCACTGGTCGGACCCGCCCATCTGCAGCAGGCAGCTGCGCGACCGCGACAGCTCCAGGAAGTCCACCGACTGCATCAGCATGTAGTTGAACTCGAGGAAGGTCATCGGCTGTTCGCGCTCGAGCCGCTGCTTGACCGAGTCGAAGGCCAGCATGCGGTTGACCGTGAAGTGCACACCGTAGTCGCGCAGGAACTGGACGTAGCCGAACTTGCTCAGCCATTCGTCGTTGTCGACCATGACCGCGTCGGTGGGCCCGTCGCCGAAGGTCAGGAACTTGGCGAACACCGTCTTGATCGAGGCGATGTTGGCCTGGATGTCGGCTTCGCTGAGCAGCTTGCGCGACTCGTCCTTGCCGGTGGGATCGCCGACCTTGGTGGTGCCGCCGCCCATCAGGACGATCGGCTTGTGGCCGGCTTGCTGCAGGCGGCGCAGCATCATGATCTGGATCAGGCTGCCGACGTGCAGGCTTGGCGCGGTGGCGTCAAAGCCGATGTAGGCGGCGATGGTCCCCGTCGCGCAGGCCTCGTCCAGCTCATCCGGATGGGTGATCTGGTGGATGAATCCCCGGTCCCGGAGCGTGCGCAGGAAGGTGGACTTGAAGGCGGCGTCGGCGGTCATCGGTACGGAGTCTCCTTGCGCGGACGGCTCTAGCATGCCGGGCGGGGAGGGGTTCAAGGTCAACAGCATCGTCAGGTCTCCTGAAAGGGGACCGGCGGCCGTGTGCTGGATCAGATGAGTCACATGCCGCCGGAAGGTGGGCGGCATGCGATCGCAACGCCGCTCGTCAGAACGAGCGGGCGTAATAGAGGGCGGCGAGGGCGGCCTTGGCGATCATGGGCGGTCAGATGCCTGCACGGTTGACCGGCGTCAACCGGCCGCTATCGAAGGGGTCATGACCGTGCGCCTGACGCCACACCCCGACACGCCGTGCGAGGCGCTCGACCGGATCGAGGTTGAGGTCACGCGCCCTCGGCCTCAGGGTTTAGCGCTGCGCTTCGAGGGGACGGGCGACATCGGCCGGCTGGTTCTTCCCGCCTGGGTGCGCCGGTCCCGCGCCGACGAGCTTTGGCGCTCCACCTGCTTCGAGGCCTTCATCGCCGACGGACGGGGCGGTTACCACGAGTTCAACCTGTCGCCCTCCGGGCAATGGGCGGCCTATGGCTTCTCGGGGTACCGGCTGGGGATGGAGCCGCACGCGGGTGTGGAGCTGCGCGACCTGGCGCGCGGCGGTGACGGTAAGACCTTCACCCTGGCCGCGACGCTGGACCTCGACCGCCTGGGCCTGCCTGTGGACCGACCCTGGCGCCTCGGCCTCTCCGCCGTCATCGAGGAGGCCTCCGGGGCCAAGTCCTACTGGGCGCTGGCCCATGCGCCGGGTAAGCCTGACTTCCACCATCCCGACGCGTTCGCGCTCGACCTGCCGCCGCTGGAGTCCGCATGAAGTTCGGCATCGACCGCCTGATCTCCGAGCCCGAGCTGCGCAAGGCGCTGGCCGGCAAGCGCGTGGCGCTGCTGGCCCATCCGGCCTCGGTGACGGCCGACCTGACCCACTCGATCGACGCGCTGATCGCCTGCCCGGACATCACCGTCAGCGCCGCCTTCGGGCCGCAGCACGGCATGCGCGGCGATCTGCAGGACAACATGATGGAGTCGCCGGACTTCACCGACCCGGTCCATGGGTTCCCGGTGTTCAGCCTCTACGGCGAGACGCGGCGACCGACCGGCCAGGCGATGGGCACGTTCGATGTGCTGTTGGTCGACATGCAGGACCTGGGCTGCCGCATCTACACCTTCATCACCACGCTGCTCTATGTGCTGGAAGCGGCCGCCGAGCACGGCAAGGAAGTCTGGGTTCTGGACCGCCCCAACCCCGCCGGCCGGCCGGTCGAGGGGCTGACCCTGCTGCCGGGCTGGGAAAGCTTCGTCGGCGCCGGACCGATGCCGATGCGCCATGGCCTGACCCTGGGCGAACTCGGCCGCTGGTTCATCGACCACTACAAACTCGACGTCGAGTACCGGGTCATCGAGATGGAGGGTTACGACCCTGCCGCCGGGCCCGGCTTCGGCTGGCCGCTGGGCGAGCGGGCCTGGATCAACCCCAGCCCCAACGCTCCCAACCTGTCGATGGCCCGCGCCTACGCCGGCACGGTGATGCTGGAGGGCACGACGCTGAGCGAAGGCCGCGGCACCACCCGGCCGCTGGAGCTGTTCGGCGCGCCGGACATCAACGCCCGCAAGGTGATCGACACCATGCGGTTGCTGGCCCCGCAGTGGCTGAACGGATGCCGCCTGCGCGACATCTGGTTCCAGCCGACCTTCCACAAGCATGTCGGGGTGCTGAACAACGGCGTGCAAGTCCACGTCGAGGATCCGAGCTACGACCACACGGCGTTCAAGCCCTGGCGGGTGCAGGCGCTGGGCTTCAAGGCGATCCGAAAGCTCTGGCCCGACTACGACCTGTGGCGCGACTTCCCT
Organism: Caulobacter sp.; assembly: GCA_031426695.1. Taxonomy (GTDB): domain Bacteria; phylum Pseudomonadota; class Alphaproteobacteria; order Caulobacterales; family Caulobacteraceae; genus Caulobacter. The sequence goes on along the minus strand of JASJPM010000007.1, from coordinate 395,480 downwards.
TACGAGTACGTGTTCGACAAGCTGGCCATCGATGTTATCAACGGCGGCCCCGGCCTGCGCGAATGGGTCGACGACAGCGAAGCGGCGCCGGGCGACCTGGACGCGATCACCACGCCGGACGAGGCGGCGTGGGAAGAGTCCCGCCGGCCGTTCCTGATCTACTGAAATGCCGATGCGCATCGCCCTGCTGCGCGGCGTCAACGTCGGCGGGAATAGGAAGATCGCGATGGCCGACCTGAAGGCCATGGTCGAGGCGCTCGGCTTCACCGATGTGAAGACCCTGCTGCAGAGCGGCAACGTCGTGTTCCGGGCCGGCGGCGAGGCCGAGGCGGCGCTGGAGGCGCATCTGGAAGCCGAGACCGAAAAGCGGCTGGGTCTGAAGACCAGCTACCTGGTCCGCGACGCGAGCCAGTGGCGCGCGATCACCGACGCCTGCCCGTTCCCGAAGGAAGCGCAGGCCGAACCTTCGCGCACCCTGCTCACCGTCGGCCGCGCCGCCATGCCGGGCGAGGCGCTCGACGCCGTCCGCGCCGTGCTTCTGCCGCACGAGAAGCTCGCGGCCGTCGAGCGGCAGGTCTATGCGTATTTCGGCGAGGGCATGGGCCAGTCGAAGGCGGCCGAGGTGCTGAACCGCAAGGCGGTGAAGGCGGTGGCCACGGGACGCAACTGGAACACGGTGCTGAAGATCGGGGCCTTGCTGGGGGCCTGAGCCGCGTCAGAACGGGCGCGCGACAAGCATCCAGACGGCCGCCGCGACGGTCGCGGCCGCTACCAGGAACAGGGCGCCGGCCCGACGCGCGAGAAACCCGTCGCCCTGTTTCATCACCTTGCGCTGGAACAGGCCCCACGCGGCCGTCTTGGCGATGATCACCCCCGCCACGACCAGCAGGATGCCGAAAGTGACCGACGCGGGCACGGCTACTTCGCCGCCTTCGCCCGTTCGATGCCGTCCATGACCATCTGCTGGGCTTCCGCCGCGTCGCCCCAGCGGACGATCTTGACCCACTTGCCGGGCTCCAGATCCTTGTAGTGGGCGAAGAAGTGCTCGATCTGGTCGAGCGTGATCTGCGGCAGATCGGTGTAGTTCTGGACGGTCTCGTAGCGTTTGGTCAGCTTGCTGGACGGCACGGCGATCAGCTTCTCGTCGCCGCCGGCCTCGTCCTCCATGATCATCACCCCGACGATGCGGCAGCTCATGATCGCGCCCGGCACGATGGCGCGGGTGTTGGCCACGATGACGTCGCAGGGGTCGCCATCGTCCGACAGGGTGTGCGGGATGAAGCCGTAGTTCCCGGGGTAGCGCATCGCCGTGTACAGGAACCGGTCGACCATCAGGGCCCCCGACTCCTTGTGCATCTCGTACTTGATGGGCTCGCCGCCGATCGGGACCTCGATCACGACATTGACCTCGTGCGGCGCGTTGGCGCCGACGGGTACTGCTTCCAGACGCATGGCTCTACTTTCTACGGATCAGATCTTCGGACGATCAGGCCGGGTCGGCTTCCAGGCGCTTGTCGAGGTAGTCGCCGACATGGCCTTCGACGGCGGACAGCTTCTCGGCCCAGAAGTGGTTGGCGCCCTCGACCAGTTCGTAGTCGATGACGATGCCCTTCTGGGTGCGCAGCTTGGAGACGACCCGCTCCACCTCGACCGGCGGCACGATGGTGTCGGCCTGGCCATGCAGGATCAGGCCCGAGGCCGGGCAGGGGGCCAGGAAGCTGAAGTCGTACATGTTGGTCGGGGGCGAGACGCTGATGAAGCCGTCGGTCTCCGGCCGGCGCATCAGCAGCTGCATGCCGATGTAGGCGCCGAAGCTGTAGCCGGCGACCCAGAACTGGCTGGCCTGCGGGTTGGTCGCCTGCAGCCAGTCCAGCGCGGTCGCCGCGTCGGCCAGCTCGCCGATGCCGGCGTCGAACTCGCCCTGGCTGCGGCCCACGCCGCGGAAGTTGAAGCGCAGCACCGAGAAGCCGCGCTTCATGAACAGGTGGTACAGTTGCACCGACACCGGATGGTTCATGTGCCCGCCCGCGCGGGGGTGCGGGTGCAGGATCAGGGCGATCGGCGCGTTCTCACGCTTGCCGGGGGAGTAGCGACCTTCGATCCGTCCGGCCGCGCCGGTCAGAACAACCTCGGGCATCCCGGGCTCCTGTTCTTGGCCAAAGCGGGGTCAGAATACTTGACCATTCCGCTTGGTTTTCCTAAATCCGCCTTGTGCGGTCGGGCTTCCCCGGCTCGCGCGAGGCGCGGCTTTAGCACAGGCCGCCCGCCGGATGCCAAGGAATCTCGCCATGCGCCTGTCCACCAAGGGTCGCTACGCCGTGATGGCCATGACCGACCTCGCCGGACGGCAGGACGCGGACGAGACCGTGCGCGCCGTGTCGCTGGCCGATATCGCCGCCCGCCAGCAGATTTCGCTGTCCTACCTGGAGCAGCTGTTCGCCCGCCTGCGCCGGCGCGGGCTGGTCAAGAGCGTGCGTGGGCCGGGCGGCGGCTATCGCCTGGCGCTGACGGCCCATGAGACGTGCATCGCCGACATCGTGCTGGCCGTCGACGAGCCGCTGCGCGCCACCCGATGCGCCAAGCTCGGCGGCAAGGGCTGCATGATGGGCGGCGAGCGCTGCATGACCCACGACCTGTGGGAAGAGATGGGCCGCCAGCTGCACAACTACCTGGCGTCTGTCTCGCTGGCCGACGTGCTGGCCGGCAAGCTGCGGCCCGGCGTATCGGAGGCGGCGTGATCTACCTGGACCACAACGCCACCAGCCCTGTCCGCCCCGAGGCGAAGGCCGCGGTTCTCCGCGCGCTGGACGTCTGCGGCAATCCCTCGTCTGTCCACGCGGCCGGCCGCGCCGCCCGTTCGCTGATCGAGACGGCGCGCGGGCAGGTGGCGGCGCTGGTCGGCGTGGTTCCCGGCTCGGTGACCTTCACCAGCGGCGGCACCGAATCCAACGCCCTGGCCATCGAGAGCGCCGTGGCCGCCGACCATGACCGCATTATCCTCGGCGCGACAGAGCACGGCGCCGTCGCCGAGAATGTTCGCGCCGCCGGCGTGCCGGTCGCTGTCTGGCCGGTGGACGCCAACGGCGTCGCCGACCTGGAGTGGCTGAAGGCTGAGCTGGGCAAGGGCGGCAAGCCGCTGGTCTGCCTGATGCTGGCCAACAACGAGACCGGCGTCATCCAGCCTGTCGCGGAAGCCTCGGCCCTGGTCCGCGAGGCCGGCGGCTGGCTTCACGTCGACGCGGTGCAGGCGGCGGGCAAGATCGCCATCGATTTCACGGCCCTGGGGGCCGACACCCTGGCCCTGGCCGCGCACAAGATCGGCGGGCCGTTTGGCTCCGGCGCTCTGGTGGCCGGCACGCGGGCGACACTGGTCCGACGCCTGCACGGCGGCGGGCAGGAGCGCGGCCGCCGCGCCGGGGCGGAAAACCTCAGCGGCATCGCAGGCTTCGGCGCGGCCGCCGACGCCGCCGTCCGCGACCTGCCCGCCATCGCCGCCCAGGCGCCCTGGCGCGACGCCCTGCAGGCGCGGGTCGAAGGCGCCGGCGCGGTCATCCTCGGCAAGGCCGCCGCGCGCCTGCCCCAGACGCTCGGATTCGCCGCCCAGGGCTTCGACGCCCAGATGCAGGTCATGGGCATGGACCTGTCCGGGGTCGCGATCAGCGCCGGCCCGGCCTGCTCCTCGGGCAAGATGAAGCCCAGCGATGTGGTCGCCGCCATGGGCCGCGCCGATCTGGCGCCCTTCGCCGTGCGTATCAGTGGGGGCTGGAACACCACGGAAGACGATTGGATCTCGGCCGGCGACGCCTGGCTGGAACTGTACGCGCGGCATATCTCGCGCAGGAAGGAAGTGGCCTGATGGCTGCGGTCAAGGAAACGGTCGCTGCGGTCGCCGAGCTGGAGAAGTACCAGCACGGCTTCGTCACCGACATCGAGCAGGACTTCGCCCCCAAGGGCCTGAACGCCGACATCGTGCGCTTCATCTCGGCCAAGAAGGACGAGCCGGAGTGGATGCTGCAGTGGCGCCTCGACGCCTTCGAGCGCTGGCTGGCGCTGGAGGAACCGGAGTGGGCCAAGGTCCACTATCCGAAGATCGACTACCAGGACTCCTACTACTACGCCGCCCCGTCCCAGAAGGCCGGGCCGATGAGCCTGGACGAGGTCGATCCGGACATCCTGGAGACCTACAAGAAGCTGGGCATTCCCCTGCGCGAGCAGGAGGTTCTGGCCGGGGTGCAGGGCGCGCCGCGCTATGCGGTCGACGCGGTGTTCGACAGCGTCAGCGTTGTCACCACCTTCAAGAAGGAGCTGGCCGCCGTCGGGGTGATCTTCTGCCCGATCAGCGAGGCGATCCGCGAGCACCCGGAGCTGGTGAAGAAGTACCTCGGCTCGGTGGTGCCGGTCAGCGACAACTACTTCGCCTGCCTCAACAGCGCCGTCTTCAGCGACGGCAGCTTCGTCTACATCCCGCCGGGCGTGCGCTGCCCGATGGAGCTGTCGACCTATTTCCGCATCAACGCCAAGGACAGCGGCCAGTTCGAGCGGACGCTGATCATCGCCGACAAGGGCAGCTACTGCTCCTACCTCGAGGGCTGCACCGCCCCGATGCGCGACGAGAACCAGCTGCACGCCGCCGTGGTCGAGCTGGTCATCCTCGAAGACGCCGAGATCAAGTACTCGACGGTGCAGAACTGGTACCCGGGCGATCCGGTCACCGGCAAGGGCGGCATCTACAACTTCGTCACCAAGCGGGCCGACTGTCGCGAGGCGCGGGCCAAGGTCAGCTGGACCCAGGTCGAGACCGGCTCGGCGATCACCTGGAAATACCCGTCCTGCATCCTGCGCGGGGAGGGCAGCTCGGGCGAGTTCTACTCGATCGCCGTGACCAACGGTCACCAGCAGGCCGACACCGGCACGAAGATGATCCACCTGGGCGCCAACACCCGCTCGCGGATCATTTCCAAGGGCATCTCTGCGGGCAAGTCGTCCAACACCTATCGGGGGCTGGTTTCGGCCCACCCCAAAGCCGTCGGATCGCGCAACTTCACCCAGTGCGACAGCCTGCTGATCGGCAAGGACTGCGCCGCCCACACCGTGCCCTACATCGAGGCCCGCAACGGCCAGAGCGTATTCGAGCACGAGGCGACCACGACGCGGCTGTCCGATGACCAGCTCTTCTACTGCCAGCAACGGGGCCTCGACACCGAGTCGGCCGTCGCCCTGCTGGTCAACGGCTTCGTGCGGGAGGTCCTGCAGGAGCTCCCGATGGAGTTCGCGGTGGAAGCGCAGAAGCTGGTGGCGATCTCGTTGGAAGGGAGCGTGGGGTGACGCTCTCCCAGGAGACCACCATCCGGCTCAAGCGCGCGGCAATCGACATGTCCGGGCTGCCGGGAGTGCTGAGCGGCGGCGGAATGCTGGCCATCGCCGGCGGTCTCGCTACCCTCCTTCATACTTGGCTGGGCGCCACGCAGCCTCATCTGCCCGTTTCGGCTGGCGTAGCGGCGCTTGCCATTGGGCTTCCCGCTGCAATCGTCGGCGGCGTTCTGCATGAGCGCCGCTACAGGGCGCTGGCCCGGGCCGCTGGCCTGTCCGACGCCGAGGCGAAGGCCTTGGCGGACCAGGCGGACGCTGAGGACTACGCCTGATGCTCCGCGCCATCGATCATGTGCAGATCGCCATCCCCGTCGGGGGCGAGGACCAGGCGCGCCCGTTCTACGGCGCGCTGCTGGGCCTGACCGAGGTGCCGAAGCCGGTGGAACTGGCCGGCCGGGGTGGCTGCTGGTTCGAGGGCGCCGTGAAGGTCCACCTCGGCGTCGAGCAGGACTTCCGCGCCAATGTGAAGGCGCATGTGGCGTTTGTGGTGGATGACGTCGCGGGTCTCGCGGAGCGCGCCGCGACGGCCGGTTACGAGACCAAGGCCAACGACGAGATCGCCGATGTCGAGCGCATCTTCATCTTCGACCCGTTCGGCAATCGGCTCGAATTCCTCGCTCCGCTTCCGAAGTTCGGTTTGACGTCTGAGCAGTACCGCTATGCACAGGACCTCGCGGTGCATGCCGGATGGGGCGCGTGGGTCAATCCGGTTGCCAGCGACTTGCCGCATCGAAGCGCCCTGCTTCTCAGCGGGCAAATCGAGAGCGACGCTGATGAGCGGACGCTGCTGACCGACCTGCTCTATCTAGCCGCCTATAGCGCTGACCATTCGTGGGAAGCCCCTACGCTCACCGGATATTCGACCGATTTTGCGGTTGCGACCTACGAAAAGATCACGCAATTCAATGCTTAGCATCACCAACCTCCACGCCACGGTCGCCGACAAGCCGATCCTCAACGGGCTGACGCTCGACGTTCCGGCCGGCGAGGTGCACGCCATCATGGGGCCGAACGGGGCCGGCAAGTCGACGCTCAGCTACGTGCTGACCGGCCGGCAGGGCTATGAGGTCACCGGCGGGACGGCGACGCTGGACGGCGAGGACATCTTCGCGCTGGAGCCCAACGAGCGGGCGGCCAAGGGGATGTTCCTGTCGTTCCAGTATCCGCTGGAAATTCCGGGGGTTCCGGCCCTGACCTTCATCCGCACGGCGCTCAACGCCCAGCGCAAGGCGCGCGGCGAGGACGAGATCAGCGCCCCGCAATTCCTCAAGCTGGCCCGCGAAAAAGCCGCGGCGCTGAAGATCGACTTCGATATGCTCAAGCGGGCGCTGAACGTCGGCTTCTCGGGCGGCGAGAAGAAGCGGATGGAGATCTTCCAGATGGCGATGCTGTCGCCGCGCTTCCTCATCCTCGACGAGACCGACAGCGGCCTGGACATCGACGCCCTGCGCATCGTGTCCGAGGGCGTCAACGCCATGCGCAGCCCCGACCGCGCCATGCTGGTCATCACCCACTACCAGCGCCTGCTCGACTACATCAAACCCGACCGCGTCCATGTGCTGAGCGCCGGGCGGATCGTGGCGAGCGGTGGACCGGAGCTGGCGCTGGAGCTGGAGCGCGAAGGCTACGACAAGTACGCGCAGGTGGCGGCGTAATGTTCGTTGCAACCTCATTGCGTCCTTCGACACGCCGCTTCGCGGCTGCTCAGGATGACGTATCTGGAAGGCCAACCCATCACGTCATGCTGAGCAGCGCCCGCAGGGCGCGTGTCGAAGCACGCAAGGCGGTGACCAGGTGAGCCTCGCCGCCGCCATCGCCACCGGCGACCTCACCCAGCTCCCGTCGCGCCGCGACGAGGACTGGCGCTGGACGGACCTGCGCGGGCTGCTGCGGACGCTGCCGCCGACGCCGGACCATGTGGACGTGACCACGGAGGGTCCGTTCGCGGCGCTCGGCGGCGACCTGTTCCTTGTGCCGAACGGCTTCGTCGAAGGCTTCACGCACATCGAGGGTGGCCCCGACAGCCCGGTCGCCCAGCTGCGTTTCGTAGCCGCCGAGGCGGGTTCGATCGCGACGACGGTGCTGGTGGCTGTCCGCGCCGGCCAGACCCTGACCCTGCTGGAGAGCTATGAGGCGCTGGCCGACGGCGCGGTGTCGGATATCGCGCTCGACATCGAGGTCGCCGAGGGCGGCCGGCTTGAACGCATCGTCCTGGCCGCCGACGGCCCGACCAGCGTCACGGTCTCTACCGCCACTGTGAAGCTCGCCCCCGGCGCGTCCTACGCCCAGACCGTCCTGACCTCCGGGGCCCGCCGCCAGCGGATCGAGACCCGGGTCAGCCATCCGGGGCAGGGCGTCACCGTGCGGCTCGACGGCGCCTATCTGCTGCATGATCAAAGACATGCGGACACAACTTCCGTCGTAACGCACAGCGGCCTCGGCGGCGTCACCAGCCAGCTGACCAAGGGCGTCGTCGACGGCCAGGCGCGGGGCGTGTTCCAGGGGCGTATCGTGGTCGAGCGCGGCGCTGACCAGACCGACGCCCGCATGGGCCACCACGCGCTGATCCTCTCCGACAAGGCCGAGATCGACGCCAAGCCCGAGCTGCTGATCTTCGCCGACGACGTCCAGTGCGCGCACGGCAACACGGTCGGGGCGCTGGACGAGAACGCGCTGTTCTACGCCCGGCAACGCGGCATGCCGTTCGAGGTCGCCCGGGCCATGCTGACCCAGGCCTTCGTCGGCGAGGTCGTCGACCGCATCGAGCACGAGGGCGCGCGCGAGATCACGGCGGCCTGGGTGGCCGAGCAGTTGGGGAGGGGTGAATGACCCTGTTTGACCCCGAGGCCATCCGCGCCCAGTTCCCGATCCTGTCCCGTCAGGTGAACGGCAAGCCGCTGGTCTATCTGGACAACGCCGCCTCGGCCCAGAAGCCGCGGGCGGTGATCGAGGCGATGACGCGGGCGATGGAGGGCAGCTACGCCAACGTCCACCGCGGCCTGCATACGCTCGCCAATGAAACGACGGATGCCTATGAAAAGGCGCGGGAAACCGTCGCGCGCTTCCTGGGCTGCGCCACCACCGAAGTGATCTTCACCAAGGGCGGCACCGAGGCGATGAACCTGGTGGCCTCGTCGTTCGGCCAGCGGCTGGTCGCTGGCGACGAGATCCTGATCACCCAGATGGAGCACCACTCCAACATCGTGCCCTGGCACCTGCTGCGCGAGCGCAAGGGCGTGGTGCTGCGGTTCGCGCCGGTGCTCGAGGACGGCTCGCTCGACCTCGACGCCGCCAAGGCGATGATCAACGAGAAGACCCGGCTGGTCGCCTTCACCCACATGTCCAACGTGCTGGGCACGATCAATCCGGTGCGCGAGCTGACCGACGCGGCCCATGCCGCCGGGGCGCTGGTGCTGGTCGACGGCTGCCAGGGCGCGGTCCACATGGCCGTGGACGTCAAGGCGCTGGACGTCGACTTCTACGTCGCCACCGGCCACAAGCTCTACGGCCCGACCGGCATCGGCGTGCTGTACGGCAAGGCCGAAGTCCTCGCCGACCTGCCGCCCTACCAGGGTGGCGGCGAGATGATCGGCACGGTCTCCGAGGACCGCATCACCTACGCCGAGCCGCCGATGCGGTTCGAGGCCGGCACCCCGCCGATCCTCGAGGCCATCGCGCTCGGCGCGGCGCTGGAGTGGCTGACGGGCCTGGACCGCGAGGCGATCGCCGCCCACGAGCGCCGCCTCTACGATCGCGCCGTCGAACGGCTCGACGGCGCCAACTGGCTGCGCATCCTGGGAACGGCCCCGGGCAAGGGCGCCATCCTCAGCTTCACCGTCGAGGGCGCCCATGCCCACGACATCGCCCAGATCCTCGACAAGCAGGGGGTGGCGGTTCGCGCCGGGACCCACTGCGCCGAGCCCCTGATGACCCGGTTCGGCGTCACGTCGAGCGCCCGGGCCTCCTTCGCCCTATATAATACAGAGGCCGAGGCCGACGCGTTCGTGGACGCGCTGGTCAAGGCCCGCAGCTTCTTTGCCTGAGACCTTCATGACCGAGACCGCACCAGAGACCCAGGCGCCGTCCGCCATTCCCCAGGCGGAACTGGACGCGCTGACCGACCGGCTGGTCGAGCAGCTGAAGACCGTGTTCGACCCGGAGATCCCGGTCGACATCTACGAGCTGGGCCTGATCTACAAGGTCGACGTCTCCGACGACCGCGAGGTCAAGATCGACATGACCCTGACCGCGCCGGGCTGCCCGGTGGCCGGCGAGATGCCGGGCTGGGTCGAGGACGCGGTCATGGAGATCCCGGGCCTGAAGTCCTGCACCGTCGACCTGGTCTTCGACCCGCCCTGGGACCCCTCGCGCATGAGCGACGAGGCCAAGCTGCAACTGAACATGTTCTGATCATGGAACCGCAAGTCACAGCCCCGCGCACCCGCCGCCCGCGTCCCAAGGTCGTCACCCTCAGCGACGCCGCCGCCGAGCGCGTGAAGGAGATCATGGCCCGAAAGGCGCTTGAGGAGCCCGAGAAGCCCTACGCCGGCCTGCGCGTGGGGGTGAAGAACGGCGGCTGCGCCGGGTCCGAGTACATCCTCGAATACGCTGAAGCCGCCGATCCGCTGGACGAGGTGATCGAGGATCACGGCGTCACCATCCTGATCGATCCCAAGGCGGTGCTGTTCCTGATCGGCGCCGAGATCGACTACGAGGTCAGCCGGCTGAGCTCGAAGTTCGTGTTCCGCAATCCCAACGAGACGGATGCGTGCGGCTGCGGCGAGAGCGTGACGATCGTGGCGGCCAAGGGCTAGAGGCAGGCCCCCCGCAGGCCACACGCGAGGCCCAGCACCAGCAAAAGGACTGGAGCGGCTAGCCCGACGCCACCGGGCACAGCCCAAGCTGCTCGCCAGCCGAAGCGCTGGAACAGCAGTCCGACCGCGAGGAGCCACAGGACTGGCGAGACGAGGACGCCGACGCCGATCACCGTATAGAGCCACTCCGGTGAAGCATCGCGCGCTTCGCTCACTGCCGGCATTGAGATTCCGAGTGTTTCGAGAGCGCCGATCATACCCAAGCTGGCAATCACGTAGGTAGGGACGAGCCGACGGATGAAGCCATCGCTCGTCGCCCGGATCATCACGCCGCTTCCTTCGCCGCCGCCTGCGCCTTCCGAACCTCGTCCGGCGCCGGGACCAGCACCGACTCCCGCACCGGCTCGCCGGTGGCCATGGCGATCAGTTCCTGGGTGCGGCCTTCGACGACCGCTTCCAGCCGGCTGAGGAACTCGCCGCGCTCCAGGCCCGTGGGGATCGGGTCGAGGAACTCGATGGTCGCCCTCCCGGGCGTCTTCACCGCCGACTGCTGCTCCCAGAACAGCCCCAGGTTGGTCGCCACCGGCACCACCGGCAGGTCGAAGTCGCGGCTCATGTAGTAGACGCCGGTGCGGTAGCGGAACCGCTCGCCGGGCTTGGCCAGGTTGCCTTCCGGATAGATCAGGATGCGACGGCCCTCCTTCGCGACCTGGGCGGCGCTTTCCGACAGCGCCTTGCGGGCTTCGGGTCCGCCGCAGTTGTCGACGATGATCGCCCCGAACTTGCGCAGGATGGCCCCGACCAGCGGGAAGCGCTCCATGTGGTCGCCGGTGACGAAGCTGAGGTTCGGCACATTGGCGAACATCACGAAGCCGTCGCCCCAGCTGTGGTGCTTGGCGGCGATGATGAAGGCGCCCTGCGGCAGCTTCTCCTGCCCGCGCAGGTCGACCTTGATGCCGGCCAGGGCGTCCATCGCCCACAGCATGCGGCGGGTATAGAGCTTGATCGCGCCGGTCATCGGCGCCCGGCCCGGCGCCAGCGCCAGGAGGGCGGCGCTGAGGCCGTAGACGATCGACAGCAGCCAGTAGTAGCCGTTGAAGAGACGGTTGCGCAGGGTCATCGCTTGCGGTCCTAGCGGGCGAAGAGGACGGCCTGGACGGCCGCGGTCATGAGCAGGGCGTGGGCCGACAGCGGATCGTCGCCGATCCGGCCGTAGGCCTTGTTCTGGGCGGTCTGGGTGATCACCCCGATGGCCATGGCGGCCAGCACGCGCGGATCGGCCGGCGGCAGCTCGGCGCTGATCATCGCCTGCTTGATCACCGCCTCGACCACCGACACCGGGTCGCGGCCGTCCTCCTGGTAGTAGGGGATGAAGCGGTGAATCTGGGTCAGGTGGAAGCTGAAGGTCAGCCAGTCCTCGTCGGCCACCTGGCAGTAGGCGGCCACGATGGCGGCGGCCTTGGCCTTGATGCCCGTCGCGCTCGCCGCGCTCTCCTCGATCAGGCCGGAGAGGCGGCGATGGACGGTCATGAACAGCGTGATCGCCAGCTCGTCCTTGGACCGGTAGTGGCGGTAGAGGGCGCCCTCGGACACCCCGGCCTGCGTGGCGATGGCGCGGGTGGTGGCGCCGTCGACGCCGTCGCGGACGAAGACTTCCAGTGCGGCGCGCTCGATGCGAGGCTTGGCGGACATGCGGGGCGACTCCTTGTGTGAGCATTTGCTCACATTCGGTCGCGACGCGCAATGAGCAAATGCTCACATGGAGCGGTGATGGCGGTCAGCCCGGAGTTTCTGGCGCATCTGGAGGAGCTGCTGGCCGGCCTCGGCCGCCTGCGGGTCAAGAAGATGTTCGGCGGGGCCAGCCTGTCGGTCGACGACGCCGCCTTCGCCCTGGTGTTCGGCGAGACGCTGTATCTGAAGGTCGATGACGACAACCGCGCCGCCTTTGACGCCGAGGGCAGCGCGCCCTTCACCTACGCCATGAAGGATGGTCGCACGGGCATCCTGCACTACTGGTCGCTGCCGGAGCGGGCGCTGGATGATCCCGATGAAGCCGTGCGCTGGGCCCGGCTGGGGCTCGAGGCCGCCTGGCGGGCCCGCAAGCCGAAGACGAAGAAGGGCCGGGCGATGCGCGATGACATTGGGCCCGGCCCCTGGGATGGGTAGCAAGGGTAGGGGACAGTTTAAGGTGTCCCAAGGGACACCTTAAACTGTCCCCGAAACTCAGCGTCCCTTGAACGCCGCGACGCGCTTCTGCAGGAAGGCGCTGACGCCCTCGATGAAGTCCTCGGACTTGCCGGCGATCTTCTGGGCATTGCGCTCGGCCTGCAGCTGGCCGGTCCAGTCGGTGTCGAGGCTTTCCCAGATCAGCTTGCGGATGGCGCCGAGCGAAGCCGGGCCGTTGGCCAGTTCCTTCGCCAGTTCGATGGCCGTCGAGCGCAGGTCGGCGTCGGGGACGACCCGGTTGACCAGACCCCACTCCAGCGCCTTGGCGGCGCCGATCTTCTCGCCGAGCAGGGCCATTTCCATGGCGCGGGCGCGGCCGATGGCGCGCGGCAGCAGGTAGGTCGAGCCGCCGTCTGGCACCAGGCCGATGCGGCGGAAGGCCTGCAGGAAGTAGGCGCTCTCGCCCGCCACGATCAGGTCGCCGAGCAGGGCCAGCGAGCAGCCGACGCCGGCCGCCGCGCCGTTGACGGCGGTGACCACCGGCAGCGGACAGTCGCGCATCTGGGTGACCAGCGGGTTGTAGGTGGTCTCGAGCGCCCGGCCGGCGTCGGGCTTGCCGTCGACGTCCAGTTCACGGGCGGTGGCCCCGCCGCCCGCCAGATTGGCGCCCGAGCAGAAGCCGCGGCCTTCGCCGGTCAGCACGATGGCGCGGGCCTTCACATTGCCGGCCGCGATGTTGCTGAAGGCGTGGGAGAGCTCGCTGGCCAGGTCCAGGCCGGCGGCGTTCATGGTGCCCGGGTCGTTGAGCGTGATCACGGCCACGCCGTCGGTCACTTCGACCTTGATCTTGGTATAGTCCACGCGAACATCCTCCCTGATGCTTGTTTGGCGAGACGCTAGCGCCTTTAACGCGGCGGAACGCCAACGGAAAATCAGGCGGGTCGCCGGCCGTAGTATCGGAACAGCAGCACGACCAGCCCGGCGGCCGGCAGCAGGGCGGTCAGGATCGGGATCGACAGCGGCAGCCCCAGCGCCGCCAGGCCCGCCGCGGCGAGGCAGCCGGTGAAGCAGCCCAGGTCCCAGGCCCCCTCGGTGGCGACGTGAAAGCGCAAGGTGCAGCGCGAGGCCTTCGACAGGTTGTAGACCGGCGTCATCAGCACCGGGATGACGATGGCCGTGAGCAGGCCGCCGGCCGCGTTGGCCAGCACCGCCAGCCACGGCGTCCCCAGGCTGAAGGCGCGGGCCAGGACGACGATGGCCACGCAGGCGTAGGCGACAGCCACGGCTCGCCGGCCATGGCCTGAATCGATCGCCCGGCCGAGAGCCAGTCCGCCCACCGCGCCGGTCAGCGCCGCCGCCGCCGCCGCGCCGCCGAAGGCCGCGAAGCTCTCGCCGAGGCTGACGAACAGCGCGATCAGCCAGGTGAAGTGGAAACCGGCCGCCATGAAGCCGTCGCCGACCATCAGTCCAAGGCCGGTTCTGGGCACGCGGTAGTGCTCGGGCGCCTTGGCGGCCACCACGACATCCGGCGCGCCGATCAGGGGCAGGGCGGCTGACGCCATGATCGCGGCGACCAAGGCGAAGGTGATTGGGCCGCCGACCGTTGTCAGCCCCCAGGCGCCGAGCAGCGGGGCCACGACGCCCACGCCCGCCACGATCGCCTCCCGCATCCCCACCTGCCCGCCCCGGCGGTCCGGATCGCCCAGCGCGGCGAAATAGGCATGGAAGCACAGCCAGTAGAGCAGATAGCCGAGCGCGCTGAACGCGCAGAGGGCGACCAGCGGCCAGCCCGGCCCCTGGATCTGGCCGATGAACAGGTAGGTCGCCGCCGACAGCAGGGTGCCGGCGATCAGCAGCGGCTTGACCCCGAACCGGATGGCCAGCGGCAGCACGGCCGGCCGGATGAGAAAGCGCCCGCCGACGATGCCGGCCTGGTAGAGCAGGGCCACGGGGACGGAGACGCCGGCCTTCAGCAGGAAGACCAGCATGAAGATGCCGCCGGCCGCGGAGGCGAAGGCCTGGATGGCGTAGTGAAGGGTCGCGCGACGGATCGCGTGATCATTGATCTGGGACATGAGGGCCCGGGGATGTGTGTGAAGACGTCACAAGCCCGGCGGAAGGCCGCCGGGCTGTGGGGTGCGGACGACCAGCCGTGGCTGGGTCTCAGCGGATGCGTTCACACATGAGCAGGGCGCTCCTTCGGATACCGAAGGTCTCGCACGGCTCCCGGGTCAGGGCAATGGCCGCCTGGATCAGGCCGCCACAGGGATCAGTTCGCCGTTGGTGACCCGGTTGCGGCCGCTGCGCTTGGAGGCGTAGAGCGCCGCGTCGGCCCGTTCCATCACGCAGATGCCGCTTTCGCCCTCGCGGCGGGTGGCGAGACCCGACGAGATGGTGACCGTCCCGAGGTCCTCGTTGGTCGAGCGACGCTTGAGCATGCGCGAAGCCACTTCCTCGCGGATTTCCTCCAGGCAGCTCTCGACGACGGCGGCTTCCTCGCCGGGGAAGATCATCGCGAATTCCTCGCCGCCGTAGCGGGCCGAGAAGCGCGGCGTGCAGCCCAGGCGGCCGATGACGCTGGCGACATAGCGGATGACCTGGTCGCCGGTCTGGTGACCCCAGGTGTCGTTGAAGTTCTTGAAGTGGTCGATATCGAGTACGGCGACGGTCAGGACCGACCCGTTCTCGTCGGCCTCGGCGCAGGCGCGGGCGAACTCGTCGTCGAACGCCTTGCGATTGGCCAGGTTGGTCAGGCCGTCGGTGGTGGCGTCGCGGCGAACCTGCTCCAGGTGCTCGCGCAGGCGCTGGACCTCGCTGGTCGACTCGGCCAGCCGCTTCTCGAGCGACTTGTTTTCCTTCTGCACCCGGCGGGTCGCGGTCGACAGGGAATCGACCATCGCCTTGATCTGGGTGGCGTCCTTGGCGTCGGTCAGGCCCTTGCCGGCGCTGGCCAGCGTCTGGCCGTACGACTCATTGGACTTCTGCGCCTCGCGGATCGCGGTCGAAACAGCGGCCAGTTCCTTGGACAGCTGATCCCCGGCGTCGCGGATCTGTTCGTTCAGGCGGGCCTTGGGCAGGTAGGCCGCGGCCAGTTCCTCGCTGACCGTCTCGGTCATCGGCTCGCCCGAAAGAATCAGGCGATTGAGCTCGCGCGCCAGCTCGCCGGTCGGATCAGCCACGAAGTGCGACCAGAGCTCGAAGTTCAGCGGAGTCGGCCACACCGCGTGGCGCTCCATGACGTCGAGCGTCTCATGGGCGACCTTGTAGGCTTCGGGACCCCGCATCTTGGTTTCGAAGTCGGCGGACATTCGCGTATTCCCCCTGGACCAGACCGATCCCTTCTGGAGCGGTCGTGGACTGTAGATGGACGAGCCTAGCGTCGAAGGCCCCAATGACTGGTTAAGGCGCAGAACGTGGTTCGCTTGCGGCCGGCGCGCCGAGCCGTCATTCTGATCGCCGATTACCTGAGCCGGGAGCAGCCCGGCCTCCCGGAGGGACCCTGGATGAACGCTCACGCCACGCTCGGCGCCGACGGCCAAAAGGCCGCAATGCTTGCCATTCTCGACCGGCAGAAGGCCGCGCATCTTCGTGATGGCGCGCCGACGGCCGAGCAGCGCATCGAGCGCCTGGACCGCTGCATCGGCCTGCTGGTTGACCATTCGAAGGACATCCAGGACGCCATCAACGCCGACTTCGGCAACCGTTCGCGTGAGGCGACCCTGCTGACCGACGTCAGCGGCTCCATCGGCCCGCTGAAGCATGCGAAGGATCACCTTCGCAAATGGATGCAAGGCCAGAAGCGCAAGACCACACCCGCCATCCTGGGTCTCTTCGGGGCCAAGGCGCAGGTCGTCTACCAGCCCAAGGGCGTGGTCGGGGTCATCAGCCCCTGGAACTTCCCGGTGAACCTGACCTTCGCGCCGCTGGCCGGGATCATCGCGGCGGGCAACCGCGCCATGATCAAGCCGTCCGAGTTCACCCCCGCCACGTCCGAACTGATGAAGACGATGTTCGGCAGCGTGTTCAGCGAGGAAGAGATCGCCGTGATCACCGGCGGACCCGAGGTTGGTCAGGCCTTCGCTGGGCTGCCGTTCGACCACATGATCTTCACCGGCGCGACCTCCATCGCCCGCCACGTCATGCGCGCCGCCGCCGAGAACCTGGTGCCCCTGACGCTGGAACTGGGCGGCAAGAGCCCGGTGATCCTGTCGGAGAGCGCCGACATCGCCACCGCCGCCGCGCGGATCATGAACGGCAAGACCCTCAACGCCGGCCAGATCTGTCTGGCGCCGGACTACGTCCTGGCTCCGGAGAGCAAGGTCGCCGAGTTCGTGAAGGAGGCCCAGGGCGCAGTCGGCCGCATGTTCCCGACCCTGAAGGACAATCCCGACTACACCGCCGTGATCGCCGAGCGTCACTACGAGCGCATCAAGGGCTATATCGACGAGGCCCGGGCCATGGGCGCGGAGATCGTCGAGATCAACCCGGCTGGCGAGGACTTCAGCCAGCAGGAACACCGCAAGATCCCGCCGACCCTCATCCTCAATCCCACCGACGACATGAAGGTGATGCAGGAGGAGATCTTCGGCCCGGTGCTGCCGGTGAAGACCTACAAGACGGCGCAGGACGCCGTGGACTACATCAACGCCCACGAGCGTCCGCTTGGCCTGTACTGGTTCGGGACCGACGAGGCGGAGAAGGCCAATGTGCTGGCCAACACCACCAGCGGCGGGGTGACCGTCAACGACGTGATCATGCACGTGGCCCAGGAAGAGCTGCCGTTCGGCGGCGTCGGCCCCTCGGGCATGGGCAGCTATCACGGCCATGACGGCTTTCTGGAGTTCAGTCACCGCAAGGCGATCTACACCCAGATCAAGAAGGACATCGGTCCGCTGGTCGCCATGCGCCCGCCCTACGGTCCCGCCATCCGCAAGATGCTGGGCGGACAGGTGAAGCGCTGATCAGGCGCGTCGGCGGGGGCGACCCCGCCGTTCATCCTGGCGTCAGGCGGAACGTCGTATTGAAGCCGTGATGGCGACGCACGATATGTCGCCACGGGTCCATCCGGACCCGGAACAGGAGTTTGAAATGCGTACCGCCGCCCTTATGGGCTTCATTCTCGCCGCGACCGCCGCCTGCTCCGCCAGCGCGGCGCCGGACTTCAAGGCGCAGGCCCGCTGTATCGCCGCCTACGAGGTCGCGGCCGGCCAGCTTGAGGGCGACACCACGTCTCCCGCGGTCAAGAAGCGCATCGCCAAGCTCGACTCCGCCCGCGAGAAAATGTCGCTGGCGCTCGCTACCCGCACGGACCTGACGCCGGCCGACAGCCGCGCCAGCCAGCAGGAGCGCCGGGCCGAGGAAGCGCGCCTCGACAAACTTCCGCCCGAGCAGGTGCAGGCCGCGGCTGACAACTGCGACAGCCTCCTGGCCCAGTAGGGGCAGGGTCTGTCCCCGAACGACAAAGGGCGCGGCCTCCCGGCCGCGCCCTTTTTCGTTGTGGCTTCAAGGCCGGCGCTGACCGGCCCCGGACCTATTCGTCGCCGGCGACGGGCGTCAGCGGCGTGGCGCGGGTCATGAAGGCCGGCAGGTCATTGCCGAACCCGACCACCCGGCCGCCGTCGTCGTCACGGTCGCGGCGGTGATGGCTGTCGCGGCGGTCGTCGTCACGGCCACGGGCCGGGCGACGGTCCCGATCCCGGTCACGCCCCTCGGCGGCGACGGGACGGTCCTCGCGGCGCGGCGCTTCCGCCGGGCGGGGGCGCTCCTCGGTGCGCGGGCGGTCTTCACGGCGGGGGCGATCCTCACGACGCGGCCGCTCGTCGCGGCGCGGGCGTTCCTCGCGGACCTCGGCCGGCGCGGACGCGGCGGCGACGTCCACGACGTCAGCCGCGACGGCCACGGGTTCGACCCCTTCCACGCTCTCGCCGCGCGGAGCGCGACGGCGGCGGGAGGGCTTCTCGGCCTTTGCGGCTTCGGCTTCGACGACGGGCGACGCAGGCGCCTTGGCGGGACGAGCCGGGCGGGCGGCGGCGGCTTCGCTGGCGTCGGACGTGGTGATCGCCTTCATGGAGACCACCGAGGTCTCCGACTCCGGACGACCACGGCCAGGACGGTCGCTGCGGCTGCGGCTGCGTTCGCGGTCCTTCTTGGCGGCGTCCTTGTGCCGTTGCTCGGTCTTGAGCGTCGACCAGTCGATGCCCTCGAACAGCGCTTCCTCGGGCATCTTGCCGGTCAGCTTGATGACCTTGTCGAGGTTGCGGTCGTCGGCCGGGGTGACGATCATGAACGTCTCGCCCTTGCGACCCGCCCGACCGGTGCGGCCGATGCGGTGCACATAGTCGTCGGCGTGATGGGGGACGTCGTAGTTGAACACGTGGCTCACGGCCGGGATGTCCAGGCCGCGGGCGGCGACGTCCGAGGCGCAAAGCAGCTTCAGCTCGCCCTTGCGGAAGCTGTCCAGCGTCTTCATCCGGGTCGCCTGGTCGAGGTCGCCGTGGATGGCGCCGGCGTCATAGCCGTGCGTGCGCAGCGACTTGGCGACGATATCGACCTCGCTCTTGCGATTGCAGAAGACGATGCCGTTCTGGATTTCGCTACGGTCGATCAGGCTGCGCAGGGCGGTGCGCTTGGCCTTGGGATCGTTCGACGGGATGCGGGCCAGGAACTGGGTGATGTTCTCGCCGGTGGTGGCCGGGCGGGAGACCTCGATCCGGGTCGGATCATTGAGGAACTGCTTGGTCAGCCGGGTGATTTCCGGCGGCATGGTCGCGCTGAAGAACAGGGTCTGCTTCTTCGGCGGGGTCAGTTTGAAGATGCGCTCGATGTCCGGGATGAAGCCCATGTCGAGCATGCGGTCGGCTTCGTCGACGACCATCATCTGCACGCCGGTCAGCAGGATCTTGCTGCGCTCGAACAGATCGAGCAGGCGGCCCGGCGTAGCGATCAGCACGTCGACGCCCTTGTCGAGGGCGGACACCTGGTCGTTCATCGACACGCCGCCGATCAGAAGGACCCACGAGAGGCGGGTGCCCTTGGCGTACTTCTCGAAGCTGCTGGCGACCTGGTCGGCCAGCTCGCGGGTGGGGGCCAGAACGAGGGCGCGCGGCATGCGGGCGCGGGCGCGGCCGGCCGAGAGCCGGTCGATCATCGGCAGGGTGAAGGCCGCCGTCTTGCCGGTGCCGGTCTGGGCGATGCCCAGGACGTCGCGGCCGGCGAGGGCCACCGGGATGGCCTGTTCCTGGATCGGAGTGGCCGTCGTGTAGCCGGTATCGGCCACTGCCTTGAGTGTGGAGGCGCTAAGCCCCAGCTGGGAAAATTCGGTCATGTCTCGCTTAAACTGAAAGCGCCGAGCCGCCCGGATCATTGGGCGAGCGGGCGGCGCGGATTCGCCAGACCTGCCCGGAGCTTGCGGTGTAATAGCCACAAACCCCGAAAAGTCAACGAAAGCCTTGCGTTGCCTAGGGTGCGGCGGTCGTCGCCGGCTTGTCCGCCGGGCGGCGCGGCGGCGTGTGCGGCAGTCGGTCCAGCAGGGGACGTTCGAGCCAGAGATGGAAGGCGACGCCTGCCGCGAGAGCGGCGGCGGTGACCAGCACGAACAGCAGAACGGGCGCCTGGCGGAGTTGCGGCGCCATCGCCAGCGCCCCGGCGGTCGCCGCGTACACCACCGGCGCATGCGCCAGGTAGATGGCGTAGGACGCCTCGCCGAGGAAGGACAGCGAGCGCGGGACCGACAGTCTGCCTGCGCGCTCCAGGCTAGCCGCCCCCAGCACCGCCAGGGCCGCGCCCAGCCCGAAGGTCCAGTTGCCGATGATGCCGTTCAACGGCAGCTTCATCAGCGGGATCGCCCAGGTCGCGGCGAACAGCAGCAGGCCGACGCCCATCATCACGCCGGGCCACGGGACCCGGCCGCGCTGGTACAGCAGGAAGGCGGCCGCCCCGAACGCGAACAGCAGGTGCTGGCTGGTGAAGAAGAACCGCAGCCAGCCGTCTATCCCGAACCAGGGCAGCGTCGCAGACAGAACCATCCAGACCGCCGCCACGGCCAGCCCGACCCTCGGCCACAGCAGGATGAGGCCGAAGACCGCGTAGAACAGCGCCTCGTGCCGCAACGTCCAGATCACCGACAGGACCGGGTCGTGGGTCGCCGGCGCCAGGGCGATCGCCGACAACACGTCCAGCGCCGTGAAGCCGACCCCGTTGTTGAGCAAGGGCAGCATCAGCATGGCGGGGATGGCGATCAACAGCGCCACCCACAGCGGCGGATAGATCCGCCGCACCCGCTTCCAGGCGTAGGTGAGCGCGCGGCCCGGCCGGCCGATGTCGCGGCCGTGCGCCATCAGGATCACGAAGCCGCTGAGCACGAAGAAGAAATGCACCCCCGAATAGCCCGACCGGAAGACCGGAAAGGTGTCCCGGCCCAGGTACTGGGGCAGGGCCAGGGTCAGCTCGACGTGGAACAGCAGAACGGCCAGCGCCGCGAAGGCCCGTCCGGCCTGAAGGCTGTCGATCGACGAACGGTGAGGGGGCGGGGAGTCCATGGGTCCGGGCCGAATGGCGGGCGGGCGTGATCACGTCAATAGGCGCGACGACTCACGGCTCCCCGGACGCGAGAAGTTTGATGACGTTTTCACAAAGGATATGTGATGAAGTGTCTGCTCATTCCGCCGAGGGAGGAAGCCGATGTCAGCACAGTTGATCGCCGGCGCGCTCATGGGCGCGGCGCTCGCCGCGTCTCCGCCCCCTGACGTCCTGACCCCTGCCTTCAACAACACCATCGTCAGCGTCTATCCGGACGGCAAGACGACCCGCCTCTGGCTGCACCCCAACGGCACCTATGACGCGCAACGCGCCAACGGCCAGCGCACCGGCGGGGCCTGGGAAATGAAGGGCGGGAAGGTCTGCATGACCCAGAAGCGTCCGTTCTTCGTGCCGCTCTCCTTCTGCACCATCATCCCGCCGACCGGTGGCGGCGTCGGCGCCAGCTGGATGGCCAAGGGCCTCAAGGGTGAGCCCGTGCGGCACACCCTGACCGCCGGGCGGGGCGCGCTGCCCTGATCGACCCAAGAAGGGTTAACGGAACGCTGTTTTTCTGGTTAGCCTGCCCGCGCTCGCTCAGGAAGCGAGCCTGCGACAACACATCGGGTGGGAAACTCAAATATGCGACTTCTTGCGACCGTGGCGCTCGCCGCCGCAATGCTGGCCGGTCCGGCGCTCGCCGACCCCATGGCGACCGCCTACGGCAATACCGTGGTGATCACCTATGGCGACGGCACGACGGTGAACCTCTATGTCAACGAGGACGGCACCTATACCGGCAGCAGCCCGGCGGGTGAAAGCGCCGGCACCTGGGCGATCTCGGGCAGCCAGACCTGCTTCACCCAGGCCTCGCCCGAGCCGACGCCGCCGTCCTGCTCCAAGACCGTGAGCAAGGACGTCGGCGAAAGCTGGCAGTCGACGGGCCAGGGCGGCGCGCCGGTGACCGTCACCATCCAGGCCGGCCGCTAGGCACACGTCCGGTCAAGCGGCCTGGTCAGGCCGCGTCGTTGGCCAGACGGGCGGGGGTTGTCCGTGTTTCGCCCTTCAGGGCCTCCACGAACGACTCCCGCCAGGCCGCTATGTCTTCGGACACGACGTTTTCCATCAGCTTTTCCCAGCGACGCCGGCGCTCGGCGTAGCCCATGGTGAGGGCGCGCTGGATCGCGCCCGCCACCTCGTCCCGGTCGTACGGATTGACGATCAGCGCCGAGCCCATCTGGGCGGCGGCGCCGGCGAAGCGTGACAGGATCAGCACCCCGGGGTCCTCCGGATCCTGCGACGCGACGTATTCCTTCGCCACCAGGTTCATGCCGTCCCGCAGCGGCGTGACCAGCCCCACGCCGGCGGCGCGGTAGATGCCGGCCAGTTCGTCCTGCCGATAGCCGGTGTTGACGTAGCGCAGCGGAACCCAGTCCATGGTCCCGTAGGCGCCGTTGATCCGCCCGGCGATCGCGTCGAGCCGCCCGCGCAGGTCCTGGTAGGCCTCGACGGCGTCGCGGCTGAGGGTGGCGATCTCGAGCATGAAGACCTTTTCCCGCTGGGCCTCGTGCGTCGCCAGGAACTGCTCGTAGGCGAGGAAGCGCTCTTCCAGCCCCTTGGAGTAGTCCAGGCGGTCGACGCCGACGATCATCTTGCGCCCCGCCATCGACTCCTGCATGCGGGCGAAGGACTCCCGTCCGCCGGGCGAGAGGGCGCCCTCGGAGAAATCGTCGGGCTTGATGCCGATCGGGAACGCGCCAACCCTCGTTCGCCGGCCGAAGGCCGCCACGACCCCGGAGTCGTCGGGCGGCGCGACGCCGATCTCGTTGACCAGATAGCCGGTGAAGGCCGACAGGTTGTCCTCGGTCTGGAAGCCGACCACGTCGTAGTGGAACAGCGCCTCGACCAGCTTCCGGTGACCGGGCAGGGTCACCAACAGCTGTCGCGCCGGCCAGGGAATGTGCAGGAAGAAGCCGATCCGGTTCTTCACCCCCAGCGCCCGCAGCTCCCGCGCCAGGGGGGCCAGGTGGTAGTCGTGCACCCAGATCAGGTCATCGGGGCCGATCAGCGCGGCTAGCGCCTGGGCGAAGCGGGCGTTGACCCGCGCATAGCCGGCGTCGAAGGGGCGCTCGTAGGCGGTCAGATCGATGCGGTCGTGAAACAGCGGCCACAGCGTCTTGTTGGCGTAGCCGTTGTAGTATTCATCGACATCCACGGGCTCGAGATCGACCCGGGCCAGGGTGACGTCGCCGACGCGCTCCATGGCGATCTGGCCGGTGTATTGGGGCGTCGTCTCACCGCTCCAGCCGAACCAGACACCCTGATGCTCGCGCAGCGCCGCACCCAGCGCCGCGGCCAGGCCGCCAACGGAACCGCCGCCCGTTTCGCGCGGCAGGCTGACACGATTGGAGACCACGATCAGGCGGCTCACGACGCGGCCTCCTCCAGCCAGGCCAGGACGGCGGCGGGGTCGGGCAGTCGATACAGCGCGGCTGTAGGCCGGGGGTCGCCGACCAGAACGCTCCAGCCCCCCAGGTCGGCGGCGGCCTCGAACGCGTGCTCGTCGGTCATGTCGTCGCCGACCATAACGGGGGTGGCGTCGGCGAAGGGTGCCTGCGCCATGAACAGCCGCAGGCTGTCGCCCTTGTCCGGCCCGGGCGTGCGGAGTTCGACGACCATCCGACCCTCCTGGACCTGCAGGCCGTGGATGGCCGCCATCCGCCGGCCTATGTCTATGCAGGCCTCCTCGGCCGGCGGGTGGCCGCGATAGTGGAGAGCCACGGAACGGGCCTTGCTTTCGACCAGCAGGCCACGCTGCCCCTTGGCGAAACAGGCCAGCGTTTCCTCGACGCGACCCAGCGCGGGGTGCGGCGGCATGGCGATCTCCGGCCCGGCAGGCGTCCGGCGTTCCAGCCCGTGCACGCCGGCGACGTTGGTCACCGCGCCGTCGAGGATTCGGTCGACCTCGGCGATGGATCGTCCGCTCAGGATGGCCACCCGGCCGTCGAACCGCTCAACGAGTCGTCTCAGCAGCGCGGTCCGATGGCGGTCCGCCACCACCGCGTCCGGCGTCGCCTCGATAGGCGCCAGGGTTCCGTCCAAGTCGAGGAAGAGCGCCGTCTGATCGCATCCCGGCATGGGAGGGCTCGCCCCCACCGCCGGAGACGGTCGCTCGAAGTCGGTATTCAGCATTCCATTGCCCCTTGGATACGCCGGCGGGCTGACTTATGGCCGCCAGCTTATCTGGATAACCCGCGAGACGGCGTAGCGTTCCGGTCAAGAAAGCTTGATGAGGATGTGAACAGCCCCGGATCGGGTGCGATCGGTCCCCAGGGGAATGAGCTATATTGAATTCAGGGCAAGCATAGATTTCCACAGATGCGGTCTGTTGTGGCTTTTTGCCTGTCGAAATCTGATCAGATATCGACGTCCGCCGCCGCGAACTCGGCGTTTTCCTGAATGAACCGGAAGCGGAGCTCGGGCTTGCGGCCCATGAGCGTCTCGACCAGGTCCTCGACGTGGCCTTCGTCGCGGGGCAGGGTCACCCGGGCCAGCGTGCGCTTGGCCGGGTCCATGGTGGTTTCCTTGAGCTGGGCGGGCATCATCTCGCCCAGGCCCTTGAAGCGGCCGATCTCGGGCTTCTTGCCCTTGAACACTGTGGCCAGCAGCTCGTCCTTGTGGGCGTCGTCGCGGGCGTAGGCCGACTTCTTGCCGTCGCTGATCCGGTAGAGCGGCGGCATGGCCAGGAACAGTTTCCCGCCCCGCACCATCTCCGGCATCGTCCGGTAGAAGAAGGTGATCAGCAGGGATGCGATGTGGGCGCCGTCGACGTCGGCGTCGGTCATGATGATGATGCGGTCGTAGCGGAGGTCGTCCTCGCGGTACTTGCTGCCGCCCTGGACGCCCAGGGCCAGCATCAGGTCGGCCAGCTCCTTGTTGCCCATCAGCTTTTCGCCGGTGGCGCTGGCCACGTTCAGGATCTTGCCGCGCAGGGGCAGGATGGCCTGGGTGCGGCGGTCGCGCGCCTGCTTGGCCGAGCCGCCGGCGCTGTCGCCCTCGACCAGGAACAGTTCGCTGCCGTCCATGGCCGAGCCGGAACAGTCGGCCAGCTTGCCGGGCAGCCGCAGCTTGCGGGTCGCCGAGGCGCGGGAAACTTCCTTGTCCTTGCGGCGCTTCAGGCGCTCCTCGGCGCGCTCCACGACAAAATCGAGCAGGGCGCGGGCCGCCTTGGGCGAGGCGGTCAGCCAGTGGTCGAACGGGTCGCGCAGGGCGGTCTCGACCAGGCGCTGGGCGTCGGACGACGACAGCCGCTCCTTGGTCTGGCCCTGGAATTCGGGATTGCGGATGAAGACGCTGATCAGGGCGCCGGCGTTGGCGATCACGTCGTCGGCGGTGATGATGCCGGCGCGCTTCTCGTTGACCATCTCGGCATAGGCCTTGAGGCCCTTGGTCAGGGCGGCGCGGAAGCCGGCCTCGTGGGTGCCGCCTTCGGGCGTGGGCACGGTGTTGCAGTAGGACTGCATGAAGCCGTCGGCCTCGCCAAAGCCCTGCGGCGTCCAGGTCACGGCCCACTCCACGGCCCCGGCCTCGCCGGTCCGCTCGATCCGGCCGCTGAAGGCGGTCTCGGTGACGGTCGACACGCCCTTGGTCCGCTCGGTCAGGAAGTCGGCCAGGCCGTTGGGGAAGTGGAAGACCGCCTCGGGCGGCGTCTGGTCGTGGATACGCGAGGGGTCGCAGGACCATTTGATCTGCACGCCGCGGAACAGGTAGGCCTTCGACCGGGCCATCCGGTAGAGCCGCGCCGGCTTGAACACCAGGCTGTCGCCGAAGATCTGGGTGTCGGGCAGGAAGCGGACCTGGGTGCCCTTCTTGCGGGACGGGCCGACCTGAACGAGGCCACCGACCGGCTTGCCGCGCGAGAAGGCCTGGCGGTGTTCGAAGCCGTCGCGCCAGACGGTGACTTCCAGCTCGGACGACAGGGCGTTGACCACGCTGGCGCCGACGCCGTGCAGGCCGCCGGAGGTCTCGTAGGCCTTGCCGCTGAACTTCCCGCCCGCGTGCAGGACGGTCATGATCACTTCCAGCGCCGACTTGCCCGGATGCTTGGGATGCGGATCGACCGGCATGCCGCGGCCGTCGTCCTTGACCGTCAGATAGCCTTCGGCGTCGAGCGAAACCTCGATGATCTTGGCGTGGCCGGCGACGGCCTCGTCCATCGAGTTGTCGAGGATCTCGGCGAACAGGTGGTGCAGCGCCCGCTCGTCGGTGCCGCCGATGTACATGCCCGGCCGCATCCGCACCGGCTCCAGACCTTCCAGCACCTCGATGGCGCTGGCGTCGTAGGCGCCGGAGGGTGCCGGCGCGGCGCGCTCAGCGGCCTTGGCGGAGGTCACAGCCTTCGGGTCGGGACGCGGCTCGTGCGGCGTCGCCAGCGGGCTGGCCGGCACGGGCTTCAGCGCGTCGTCATCATCGCCGAACAGGGGAAGGGCAGGGGAGGTCATTGAAGCGACAGCATCGAACGATTCGGGAACGAAGGGGTATGCGGCCAAGGGGTGAGCGAGGGCAAGAGGGCGATGGTCGCGGCCTGCCCAGCGAGCGTCACATTCAGTCTTAGGGTCATGCCCCGACAGGCGGATTGAACGGGGCGATTCCATGAAGGCGATGACGTCGGCGCTGGCCGCCACCCTGATCCTGGCGGCCTGCTCGGAGCCGACCCGGTCGCAGACCTCCGCGCCGGTCGAGACCGACGGGCGGCCCTACCAACTCGAGGGAACCCAGGTCTGGTCCGTTCCTGACCCCGTCTCCGGGCGCAGCTACGAGGTCTTCGTCGGCCTGCCGGCGTCCTACGGCAAGGAGCCCGGCCGTCGCTATCCGGTGGTCTATGTCACCGACGCCGCCTACGCCTTTCCCCTGATCGGCAGCATCTCGCGCCGCGTCGGCGGCGGCGGCGAGGGGCTGGAGGATTTCATCCTGGTCGGCCTCTCCTATGCCGAGGGCGATGATCCGATGAAGAGCCGCCGACGCGACTACACCTTCACGCCCAATGGCCCGTCGAGTTCACCCAAGGGCCACGTTCACGGCGGCGGCGCGGCCTATGCGGACTACGTCCGCACCCAGGTGCTGCCCTTCGTCGACGGCCGCTTCCGGACCGATCCGAAGCGCCGCGTCTACATGGGCCATTCCTATGGCGGACTGCTGGGCGCCCACGTCCTGTTCACCCGGCCGACGACGTTCAGCCACTACATCCTGGGCAGCCCGTCGCTGTGGTTCGACAAGCGGCACATGTTCGACGTGGAGCAACGCTATGCCGCCGCCAACAAAGACCTGCCGGCGAACGTCTTCCTCTACATCGGCGCGTTCGAGACGGTGAAGCCGGGCGATGCGCGCTATGCTGACACCGATATGGTCGGCGACACGCGCCGGTTCGAGCAGGTGCTGAAGGCGCGCGGCTATCCGGGCCTGACGATCACCTCGGCCATCATCGACGGCGAGGACCATCTGACGGTCTTCCCCAGCGGCTTCACGCGCGGAATCAAGCGCGCCCTGCCGCCGACGGGCTGAGGGACAGAGGCGGGGAGGGTTACTCCGCCGCCGCCTTGGTCGCCTTGGCCTTGGCCGGGGCCTTCTTCTTGGCGGCCGGCTTCTTCTTCGCCGCCGCGGTCGGCGCCTTCTCGGCCTTGGCCTTGGGGGCCGCCGCCTTCTTCACCGGCTTCTTCTTGCCGCCGCCCTTGGCCGCGCGTTCGGCCAGCAGGGCCACGGCCTCCTCGAGCGTGATCTCCGTCGGCTCCTTGCCGCGCGGGACGTTGGCGTTGGTGGCGCCGTGCTTGATGTAGGGGCCGAAGCGGCCGGACAGGATCTTGATCGCCTGGCCGTCCTCGGGGTGGGCGCCCAGGTCCTTCAGCGCGGCGGCCGTCGCCCGGCCGCCCTTGCCGCCGCCGGCCCGCTTCTCGGCCAGCACGGTCACGGCGCGGTTGAGACCGACCTCGAACACCTCGTCGATGCTCTCGAGGTTGGCGTAGGTTCCCTCGTGCAGCACGAACGGGCCGTAGCGGCCGAGGCCCGCGGTGATCGGCTTGCCGTCCTCGGGGTGCATCCCGACCTCGCGCGGCAGTTCGAGCAGGCGCAGGGCCTTGTCGATGTCCATGGCCGCCGGCGGCCAGCCCTTGGGCAGGCTGGATCGCTTGGGCTTGTCGCCCTCGGCCGGGGTTTCCTCGACGTAGTGGCCGAAGCGGCCGTTCTTGAGCCAGACTGGCTGGCTGGTCCGGGGGTTCACCCCCAGCTCGCGGTCGCCCTCGGCGGCGTCGCCCTCGCCGTCAGGCTGGGCGATGGGGCGGGTGAAGCGGCATTCCGGATAGTTGGAGCAGCCGATAAAGGCGCCGAACTTGCCGGTCTTCAGGCTCAGCTGGCCGACGTTGCAGGTCGGGCAGAGGCGCGGGTCGGACCCGTCGGCCTTGGCCGGGAAGATGTGCGGGCCGAGCGCCTCGTTGAGGGCGTCCAGCACATGGGTGACGCGCAGTTCGGCGATCTCGCCGACGGCGGCGTGGAAGTCCTTCCAGAAGTCGCGCAGGAACTCCTTCCAGTCGAGTTTGCCGTCGCTGACCAGGTCGAGCTTTTCTTCCAGCGCGGCGGTGAAGTCGTACTCGACGTAGCGTTTGAAGAACTCTTCCAGGAAGGCGGTGACCAGCCGGCCCTTGTCCTCGGGGATGAAGCGCTGCTTCTCCACCCGGACATAGGCGCGGTCGCGCAGCACGGTCAGGATCGAGGCGTAGGTCGAGGGCCGGCCGATGCCGAGCTCTTCCATCTTCTTGACCAGGCTGGCTTCCGAATAGCGCGGGGGCGGTTCAGTGAAGTGCTGGTCGGCCCTGGCGCGGAGGACGCGGGCGTCGGCGCCCTCGTTGATCACCGGCAGGCGGGCGCTGTCCTCATCTTCCGCGTCGTCGCGGCCCTCTTCGTAGACGGCGAGGTAGCCGGGGAACTGGATCACCTGGCCGGTGGCGCGCAGGCCGGTCTGGCCGTCGCTGCTCTCGATCTCGACCGTGGTCTTCTCGATGCGCGCCGCTTCCATCTGCGAGGCGATCATCCGCTTCCAGACCAGCTCGTAGAGCCGGCCAAGGTCGCTTTCTAGCCGCAGGGAGCCGGGATTGCGCTCCAGCGAGGTCGGACGGATGGCTTCGTGCGCCTCCTGGGCGTTCTTGGCCTTGGTCTTGTAGTGGCGGGCGGTCTCGGGGACGTAGTCCTTGCCGTACAGGCCGGCGATGACCTTGCGGGCCTCGTCCAGCGCCTCGGGCGCCGACTGGACGCCATCGGTCCGCATGTAGGTGATCAGGCCGACGGTCTCGCCGCCGATGTCGATGCCCTCGTACAGCTTCTGGGCCGCCTGCATGGTGCGCTGGGCCGAGAAGCCGAGCTTGCGCGAGGCTTCCTGCTGCAGGGTCGAGGTGGTGAACGGCGGCGGCGGCGTGCGTTTCGCCGGCTTCTTTTCGACCGAATGCACCTTGAAGGTCGCTGCCTGCACGGCGGCCTGGGCGGCCTGGGCCGAGGCTTCGTTGCCCAGGTCGAACTTGGTGAGCTTCTTGCCCTCGTGCTTGGCCAGGCGCGCCACGAACGGATCGGCGCCGGCGGCGACGTCGGCCTCGACGGTCCAGTATTCCTGGGTCCGGAAGCGCTCGATCTCGAGCTCGCGGTCGACGATCAGCCGCAGGCTGACCGACTGCACACGGCCGGCCGAGCGGCTGCCCGGCAGCTTGCGCCACAGCACTGGCGAAAGGGTGAAGCCCACGAGGTAGTCCAGCGCCCGGCGGGCCAGATAGGCCTCGACCAGCTCCATGTCGATCTGGCGCGGGTTAGCGATGGCGTCGAGCACGGCGGTCTTGGTGATGGCGTTGAAGGTCGCGCGCTGGACCTTCACGTCCTTGAGCGCCTTCTTCTTCTGCAGGACTTCCAGCAGGTGCCAGCTGATCGCCTCGCCCTCGCGGTCGGGGTCGGTGGCGAGATACAGGGTGTCCGCGCCCTTGACGGCGTCGACGATGTCGCTGATCCGCTTGGCCGACTTGGCGTCGACCTCCCAGCTCATCGAGAAGTCGTCGTCCGGCAGCACCGAACCGTCCTTGGAGGGCAGGTCGCGGACGTGGCCGTACGAGGCGAGAACCTTGTAGCCCGAGCCCAGGTACTTGTTGATGGTCTTGGCCTTGGCCGGGCTCTCGACGACGACGACGTGCATGCTTTTCCGGGAATGATCAGGAGAGTCGGCGGGCGGTATCGCCTGCCGAGCGAGCGCGGAAAGTGGGGGCGGGGCAGGGGCAATGTCAACTTGGCGCGGTTTCGTCCACCCTGAATCGCAGCGCGGCGCCTGTTCAGGTGCGCGGATCAGCGGGCTTCGGCGCCGCCGGGCGCGCGTAAGGAACCAGATTGAAGGGGGAGGGTGTCGGCCGACCGGCGCCCGATACGGGGGGCTGGGGGGGCTGTTCAGGATCCGGACCGGATGCGATCGACCGACGCTGGCAATCTCACTGCTTCGTATGGCCGTCCCAAGCCGCGATTGTGACCATTCAGCGGCGCCGCCGACCGTGGTTTGCGGAACACAGGCGCCGGCGGAAGTGCGGCGGACACGTTATGGCGCGTTGCGCGCCAAAAGATCGGGCCCGATAGTGCGCTCGACGACGGGCCGGCGACGGACCGTCAGGGCGTGGGGCCCCGCGATGCTTCCAGGATCCCGGTAGGGGCCTGCGCGGTTCAGTTGAAGCGGCGAAAGGCGATCCGAAAGGGTCGCCTTTTTGCTGTTCACCCCCTGGAGACCATCCCGTCGGGACCGAACACGGCCCGCCCGGCCAGGGACAGCTCGACCAGGGCCGCGAACACGGCCGGAGCCGGGGCGCCCGCCGCCCGGACCAGATCATCGGGTGAGACCGGCGTGGGCGACAGCAGGTCGGCCAGCCGGTCCTGCAGCGCCGCGTCCGGCTCCGCGGCGACCGGCCCGCGCCAGGTGCGGCGCTCGGGCTCGCGCAGGCCGCCCAGCCCCTCAAGGACCCGGAGCACATCCTCGACCCCCTCGCAGACCGCCGCGCCCTGGCGCAGCAGGTCGTTCGTGCCGCGCGCCCTGGGATCCAGCGGCGATCCGGGCACGGCCAGCACCTCGCGCCCCTGTTCGGCGGCGAGACGGGCGGTGATCAACGAGCCGGACTTCAGCTCGGCCTCGACCACCACCACGGCCCGCGACAGGCCGCTGATCAGGCGGTTGCGACGCGGGAAGTCGCGGGCCTGGGCGCGGTGGTCGGGCGGGCTCTCGGAGACGATGGCTCCGCGCGCGGCGATTCGGGCGTGGAGGTCAGCGTGCTCCGGGGGATAGATGTCGCCCACGCCTCCCCCCAGCACCGCGACCGTGCCGGTCTCCAGTCCCCCCTCGTGGGCGGCGCCGTCGATGCCGCGCGCCAGACCCGACACCACGACCAGCCCCGCCTTGCCAAGGTCGACGGCCAGGGTCCGGGCCAAGCGCTGGCCGGCCGCCGAGGCGACACGGGCTCCGACCACGCCGACGGCCGAACGCGCGAGGACGTCCGGATCGCCCAGCACCCAGATCAGCGGCGGCGGCGGGTCGAGGGCGGCCAGCAGAGGCGGGAAGTCGGCTTCGCAGGCGAGAATGAGCCGGGCGCCGAGGCGGTCGCCGGCCGCCAGTTCGCGGCGGGCCTCGTCGGCGGAGGGCGGTTGCGGAACCGCGCCGCGCTGGACCAGGCGGGGCAGGGCGTCGAGCGCGGCCCGGGCCGAGCCGAAGCGGTCCAGCAGATGATCGAAGGCCACCGGTCCGACGTTGGGCGTCCTTGCCAGCCGCAGCCAGGCCAGACGCTCTTCGTCGGTCGGCGGCGCGGCCGTCACGGCGTGTCGGGTGACGGGGCGGCGTCCTTCTTGCCCCCGATCTTCGGCTCCTGGCCCTTGAGTAGGCGGGAGATGTTCTGGTGGTGGCGGATGAAGATCAGCACGGCCATGAAGGCGCTCAGAAGGACGATCGGATAGGGCTGGTCCGTGGCGAAGGCGAACAGCGGCGCGAGGGCGGCGGCCGTCAGGGCGGCCAGCGAGGAGATGCGGAACAGGGCCGCCATCGCCAGCCAGGCCAGCGCCGCCAGCACGCCCACCGGCCAGGCGGCGGTCAGCAGAACGCCGTAGAAGGTGGCGACGCCCTTGCCGCCGTTGAACTTCAGCCAGACTGGGAACAGGTGGCCGACGAAGGCCGCCCCACCGGCGATGGCGACCATGGCCGGGGTGTCGTTGGTCAGCCAGCGGGCCAGCAGCACCGCGACCACGCCCTTGCCGGCGTCGCCGATCAGGGTGATGGCGGCCAGATCCTTGCGGCCCGAGCGCAGGACGTTGGTCGCCCCGATGTTGCCCGATCCGATCTTGCGGATGTCGCCCGCGCCGCCCAGCCGCGTGGCGATCATGCCGAACGGGATCGAGCCGAGGAGGTAGCCCCCCACGACGATCAGCCCGAGCGTCAGCCAGACGGTTTGCGCCAGATCTTCCATGTCCCGCCCCTAATACCGCAAAAGTTGTTCTTGTGGAATCCGCTCAACGCCGAGGGGCGTTGACTCAGGCGATCATCGCTGGCGCGTGAGCCGCGCGCAAATCACGGTGGCGGCGGCTGCCTACTCGGCGAGCCGGTGAACGATTTGCCCGCCGCAGACGGTCATGACGACCTGGCCCTGCAGGCGACGGCCGTCGAAGGGCGAGTTCTTGGACTTCGACACCAGCTTGTCGGCGTCGATGATCACCGGCGCGTTCAGGTCGCACAACACCAGGTCGGCCGGCGCGCCGGAGGCCAGGCGGCCGGTCGGCAGGCCCAGGAACTGGGCGGGAGCCAGGGTCACGGTCCGCATCAGGTCGACCAGCGGCAGGCGTCCGTCATGATGCAGCGACAGCAGGGCCGGCAGCAGGGTCTCCAGCCCAACCCCGCCGGGCGCCGCCTCGTCGAACGGCAGGCGCTTGTCCTCGGCGGGAGCCGGCGCGTGGGCGGAGACGACGATGTCGACCAGGCCGCTGGCCAGCGCCTCGATCAGCGCCTGGCGGTCGTCCTCGGCCCGCAGCGGCGGGTCCATGCGGGCGAAGGTGCGGTAGTCGCCGATGTCGAGCTCGTTGAAGCTCAGATGGTTGATCGAGGCGGTGGCGACGGCGTTGACGCCCCGGCCCTTGGCGCGGGCCAGCGCCTCCAGCGCCGCGCCGCAGGTGATCTGGTCGACCAGCAGCCGGCCGCCCGACAGCTCGGCCAGCGCCAGGTCGCGCTCCAGGCCGATGCGCTCGGACGCCGCCGGGGCGGACGGCAGGCCCAGGCGGGAGGCGAACTCGCCCTCGGTGGCCGCCGCGCCCTTGCTGAGCCAGGGATCCTGCGGCCGGTGGGCCAGGGCCATGCCGAACGAGGCGGCGTAGGACAGGATGCGCCGCATGACCTTGGAGTCGATGATCGGCCGGTCGACGTCGGTGATGTAGCGGGCCCCGGCGTCGCGCATCAGGCCGATCTCGGCCATCTGCTCGCCGCACAGGCCCTTGGTCGCCGCGCCGGCGGCATGGATGTGGCAGCTCTCGATGTCCTGGGCCCGGCGCAGGATGAAGTCGACGACCGAGGGATCGTCCACGGCCGGGTCGGTGTCGGGCTGCACGACGATCGAGGTCACGCCCCCGGCCGCCGCCGCCTGGGCGGCCGAGCGCAGGGTTTCCTTGGTCTCGGCCCCCGGCTCGCCGGTCTTGACCCGCAGGTCCACCAGGCCTGGCGCCAGCATACCGCCGTTGCAGTCGATGACCCGGACGTCCGGCGACAGGTCGGTGAAGTCCCGTCCCCGGGCGATGTCGGCGATGACGCCGCCGGACACCACGACCGCGCCCGGACCGTCGTAGCCGGTCTCCGGATCGACCAGGCGGGCGTTGTTGAAGGCGAAGGGGCGGGCGCGGCTCATCGGTCGTTGTCCAGTCGCGCGGAGAGGGCGGCCAGCACGGCCATGCGGGCGGCGACGCCCATCTCGACCTGGTCCTGGATCAGGCTGATCGCCGGATCGTCGGCGACGTCCGAATCGATCTCCACGCCGCGGTTCATCGGGCCGGGGTGCATGACCTTCACGCCGCCCGCTGCGGCCTTGAGCTTCTCGCGGTCCAGGCCCCAGTAGCGGAAATACTCGCGGGTCGAGGGGACCATCGCGCCCTGCATCCGCTCCAGCTGCAGGCGCAGCATCATCACCACGTCGGCTCCGGCGATGCCCTGTTCGAGGTCGTGGAACACCTTGACGCCCCAGCGGTCTGCGCCGGCCGGCATCAGGGTCGGCGGGCCGACCAGCCGCACTTCCGCGCCCAGCACGCCCAGCAGGTTGACGTTCGACCGGGCCACCCGGCTGTGCATGACGTCGCCGCAGATCGCCACGGTCAGGCCCGCCAGGCTACCGAAGGCGCGGCGCATGGACAGCGCGTCCAGCAGCGCCTGGGTCGGATGCTCGTGCTGGCCGTCGCCGGCGTTGATCACGCTGCAGCCGACCTTCTGGGAGAGCAGGGCGGCGGCGCCCGACGAGGCGTGGCGCACGACCAGCAGGTCCGGCCGCATGGCGTTCAGGGTCACCGCCGTGTCGATCAGGGTCTCGCCCTTGGCCACCGACGAGGTCTTGACGCTCATGTTCATGGTGTCGGCGCCCAGCCGCTTGCCCGCCAGCTCGAAGCTGGCCTGGGTGCGGGTGGAGTTCTCGAAGAACATGTTCACCAGGGTGCGGCCCTTGAGCAGGTCCAGCTTCTTGGTGGTCTGGCGATTGAGGTCGACGAAGGTGTCGGCCAGGTCGAGCAGGGCGTTCGCCTCGACGACGTTCAGATCCAGCGCGGAAAGGAAATGGCGGCGCGGAAAGGGGAAGGTCCGTGCGCGGACCTCGTCGATACCCGGAGCCAATGTCGTCATGAGCCGTTCTTCTAGGGGAGCGGGAAGATTCCGCCAACATCTCTTGTTCGGACGCGACGAAAGGCCCGCGGCGGACACATGGCGCAACACGGCTCTTCCCATCGCGTCCGGCTTTTGCTAACCCCCGCGCCTCACCACGGGCGGTCGTGGCGGAATTGGTAGACGCGCAGCGTTGAGGTCGCTGTTCCTTAACCGGAGTGGAAGTTCGAGTCTTCTCGACCGCACCAGTGAATCAGGGGCCTAAAACGCTTTAGGCCCGACAACTCGTACAGGAGGCCCCGACATGTCCCGGGAAGACGCCGACCTGAACGAGAGGGGCAAATCCCACGGGCGCTTCGTCGAAGACGGCGAGCGCCCGGAGGACCTCGAAGACCTCGCCCTCGGCGACGACTACGCCCTCAATCCAGAATACGTCGACATGGTCATCGACGCCGCCGACCGCGGCGACGCCGAGCGTCTGCGCGAGCTGGTCGGCGCGCTGCGCTCCGAGGACGTCGCCGACCTGATGGGCTTCCTCAACGCGGACTACCGCGAGGAGATCATCCCCTGCCTCAACTCCGAGACCCTGGCCGAGGTGCTGTCGGAGCTGGACGAGAACCTGCGCGAGGAGGTGCTCGACACCGTCCACCCCACGGCGCTCGCCCGGGCGCTGGAGGAGCTCGATTCGGATGATGCCGCCGACGTCGTCGACGACCTGGAGGGCGAAAAGCGCGCCCAGGTGCTCGCCGCCATGGACGAGACCGACCGGGCGGCCATCGAACAGACCCTGGCCTACGAGGACGAGACCGCCGGCCGCCTGATGCAGCGCGAGGTGCTGGCCGCGCCGCAGTTCTGGACGGTCGGCCAGACCATCGACCATGTCCGCACCGCCGGCGACGACCTGCCGGAGCTCTTCTTCGACGTCTATATCGTCGATCCCGCCTACCGCCCGATCGGCGCGGCGGCGATCAGCCAGCTGCTGCGGGCCCCGCGCGAGACCAGCCTGGCCGAGATCATGGAGCCGGTGACCGAGATCACCGTCGACATGGACCAGGAGGAGGTCGGCTACACCTTCAACAAATACCACCTGATCAGCGCCCCGGTGGTCGACGCCGGCGGCCGGCTGGTCGGCCAGATCACCGTCGACGACATCGTCGGCGTCATCCAGGACGAGGGCGAGGAAGACATCCTGGCCCTGGCCGGCGTGTCCGACGCCGGCCGCGACGCCGGCGTCTGGGACGTGGCCCGGTCACGCCTGCCGTGGCTGGTGGTCAACACCCTGACCGCCGCCGCCGCCGCCAGCGTCATCGGCGCCTTCCAGGCCGAGATCGCCAAGCTGGTCACCCTGGCCATCCTGATGCCGGTGGTGGCCTCGCTGGGCGGCAACGCCGGCACCCAGACCCTGGCGGTGGCCGTGCGCGCGCTGGCCAGCCGCGAGCTGAACGCCTCCAACGCGGTGCGCATCATCCTGCGGGAGATGGCGGTGGGCCTGGTCAACGGCGGCGTGCTGGCGGTGATCATGGGCGTGGCCACCTACGTCTTCTTCCGGGACCCCATGCTGTGCCTGACCATCGGCCTGGCCCTGGTGATCAATCTGTTCATGGCCGCCCTGGCCGGAATCCTGGTGCCGCTGGCCCTCGACAAGCTCGAGCGCGACCCGGCGGTGTCCTCATCGGTGTTCGTCACCTTCGTCACCGACTTCATGGGCTTCCTGTCCTTCCTCGGACTCGCCGCGCTGATCCTGCTCTGATCGCCGAACTTCGGCCCTGATCCTGCGCGCATTCCCGTTCAGGGGGAGTTCAGCTGCGCTTCGGCATCCCTCTTGCGGGAGTGGGATGGAACGCAACCGCCTCTGTCTCATTTCGGATCAACAGGCCGATGAAATCCCGCCACCAGGTCTCACGCGCCGCCATCGAACTGATCAAGTCGTTCGAAGGCTACCGACGCAAGGCTGCCCAGCTTCCCGACGGACGCTGGACGATCGGCTACGGCCACACCCTGACCGCCCGCGAAGGCGCCGAGGTGTCGGAGTCCGACGCTGAAGCCCTGCTGATGTACGATCTGATCAACGTCGCCCACGCGGTGAACGAGCACAGCTACACGCCGCTGACGCAGAACCAGTTCGACGCCCTCTGCTGCTTCGCCTTCAACGTCGGGGTGGACAACTTCCGCCGCTCGTCGGTGCTGCGCCGGGTCAACGAGGGCCAGCTGCTGCAGGCCGCCTGCGCCATGGAGATGTGGCGCAAGGCCGACTTCGAGGGCGAACGCATCGTCATCGACGCCCTGGTCCGCCGCCGTTCGGCCGAGAAGACCCTGTTCCTGACCCCGGCCAGCGGCTGGATCCCGGCCCCGTCGCCGGTGCTGCGCCCCAAGGTCGACTATGACGTCGTCGCGGCCAGTCCGCGCGAGACCCCGACGGCCCTGAAGACCTCGACCGTCGGCGACCGAGTCGTCGTCGAGCGTGACGAAACCAACGCCCCGCGGCCGACGGCTCCTCCCGTCGAACCGCACGCCGCGCCGCTGGCGACCGAAATCGCCGCGGCCGGTGTGGGCGCCGCCCTTGAACAGCTGATGCCCGACTCCGCCGCCGATGCGCCCCAGGCGCCGC
Source organism: Caulobacter sp. (assembly GCA_031426695.1). Classification (GTDB taxonomy): domain Bacteria; phylum Pseudomonadota; class Alphaproteobacteria; order Caulobacterales; family Caulobacteraceae; genus Caulobacter. The sequence continues at coordinate 358,117 of JASJPM010000007.1, read as the reverse complement.
GGATGGTCGAGGTCGAGGTCGAGCCGGAGCCCCAGCCCGAACCGGAAGCGCCGGTCGTGGCCCTTCAAGACCTGGAACCCGCGCCGCCGCCCGTCATCGATGAAGACGCGCCGGACGCGCCGTTCTCCGACGACACGGCCGACATCGTCACCCTCGGCCAGTCGCAGGAATCGGAGGCGGTCTTCGAGCCGGTGATGACCGTGGTCGAGCTGCCGCAACCCGAGCCGACCCCGTCGCCGGGCCCGGTGCTGGCGGTGGTCAACGGCGACGTCGGCTTCACCCTGACGCCGGCCCCGGAAGCCGCGGTCGAGACCGTGTCGGACGACGCCTTCCGCATCGACCTGCCCGAGCCGGCCAACGAGTCGGCGCCCGGCCTGTTCGACGTGACCTTCGCCGAGCCTGTCCATCAGGGCGGGGCTACCCGGCCGCTGGTCAATGAGGACTACATCCGCCGTCTCGTCCGCGAGGACGAGATGGCCGAGCTGGGCGGCGAGTTCGCTTTCGAGACTCCGACCGAGCCGGCCCGCATCCAGGGCCTGCCGCTGTTGGGTCTCGGCCTGGGCGGCATGGCCCTGTTCGCCGGCGGTGTGGCCTGGGGCCTCAACGCCAACGGCGGCGAGGGCCTGCTGAACCCGCTGGTGATCAGCTGGGGCGCGGGTCTGACCGGCATCGTCATGGCCGGCTTCGCCGCCTGGCGCTGGCTGGACGGCCTGGCGGGCGCCCCCTTCGACGACGAAGACGACGTCGAGGAGGCTGAAGAGAACGGCGAGCGGGCCCAGGCCTGATCGCACGTGCAGCCGGCTTGGGGGAGCCGGCGGCGCCCCGCGGATCGGGCGGTCCGCGGGGCGCCATTGCGTCCGCCGGCCGCAATGATCATGCGTGCCGACCCGGTTTGAGCGTGCTAATTCCCCCCGCATGACCGGACCTTCCATGGATTTCGGCCTCGGCGAGACCGCCGACGCCATTCGCGAAACCACTGCGCGCTTCGCCGCTGACCGCATCGCCCCGATGGCGGCGATGATCGACCGCGACAACCATTTCCCCCGCGAGCTGTGGCCCGAGATGGGCGAGCTCGGCCTGCATGGCATCACCGTCGAGGAAGAGTTCGGCGGCCTGGGCCTGGGCTACCTCGAGCATGTCGTCGCCATGGAGGAGATCAGCCGGGCCTCGGCCTCGATCGGCCTCAGCTACGGCGCCCACTCCAATCTGTGCGTCAACCAGATCCGCCGCTGGGCCAGTCCGGAACAGAAGCGCCGCTACCTGCCCAAGCTGATCAGCGGCGAGCATGTCGGCTCGTTGGCCATGAGCGAGGCCGGCTCGGGCTCCGACGTGGTCTCGATGAAGCTGCGCGCCGACCGCCGCGGCGACCGGTTCGTGCTCAACGGGACAAAGTTCTGGATCACCAACGCCCCGCACGCCGACACCCTGGTGGTCTACGCCAAGACAAGCCCCGAAGAGGGCAGCCGCGGCATCACCGCCTTCCTGATCGAGAAGGGGATGAAGGGCTTCAGCGTCTCGAAGAAGCTCGACAAGATGGGCATGCGCGGGTCCGACACCGCCGAGCTGGTCTTCGAGGACTGCGAGGTTCCTGAAGAGAACATCATGGGCCCCGAGAACGGCGGCGTCGGCGTGCTGATGAGCGGCCTCGACTATGAGCGCGCCGTGCTGTCGGCCGGTCCGCTGGGCATCATGCAGGCCTGCCTGGACGTCGTCCTGCCCTACGTCCGCGACCGCAAGCAGTTCGGCAAGGCCATCGGCTCGTTCCAGCTGATGCAGGGCAAGGTGGCGGACATGTACGTCGCGCTGAACAGCGCCCGCGCCTACGTCTACGCCGTCGCCCGGGCCTGCGACGCCGGCAAGACCACCCGCTTCGACGCCGCCGGCGCCATCCTGCTGGCCAGCGAGAACGCCATGAAGGTCGCCAACGAGGCCATCCAGGCGCTCGGCGGGGCGGGCTACACAAGGGAATGGCCGGTCGAGCGCTACCTGCGCGACGCCAAGCTCTACGACATCGGGGCGGGGACCAACGAGATCCGCCGGTTCCTGATCGGCCGGGAGCTGGTCGGGGGGTGAGGGCGCTCGGCGGACTGGCGGTCGCCCTGCTGCTGGCCGGCTGCGTCAGCGTCGACATCGACGAAGAGGCGACGATATGCCGGTCCGGCCTTGAGCCGAAGACCACAGTCGACCTCTACTTCGGCCGCAACATCGGCGCCTCGCTCGGCGTCTCGGACGCCGACTGGGCGAAGTTCATCGATGACGAGATCACGCCGCGCTTCCCGAACGGGCTGTCGGTGAGCGACGTCGTCGGCCAGTGGAAGGGCGAGGACGGCGTGGTTGTCCGCGAGCCGTCCAAGGGGGTCCTGATCGTCCTGTCGGGCGAGGACGGCGAGTACGCGAGGCTCGACGCGATCCGCGACGCCTATCGCAAGCGCTTCCGGCAGGAGTCCGTGATGCTGGTCCAGAGACAGGCCTGCGTTGGCTTCTGAGCGGCCGCCGATGAACAATGAGTCATGACCCCGGTTTAACTGGCCGGCGGTCGGTGAGCCTCGGTATTTCGGGGTCATGACCTGTGACATTCACGACCTGATCACCGCGCTGGAAGCGGCCTGGAACCGCAAGGACGCTGTCGCCTTCGCCGCCTGTTTCGATCGCTCCGCCGAGTTCGGCGCCATGCTTGACGGCTCATGCCGGGGGCGCGACGCCATCGAGGCGGCCCACGCGACGCTGTTCACCGGCGTCTACGCGGTCAGCGTCATCACCTACCGCCTGATGGCCGCCGAGCCGATGGGCGACTGGGCGGTGGCCATCGACCTGGAGCAGCATCTCGACTTCGAGGTCGACGGCGCCGCCTTTCAGGTCCGCTCGCGGCCGCAGCTGGTGGTGCGCCGCGAGGGGGAGGGCTGGACGATCAGCACCTTCGCCAACCGCATGTTCGAGGGCGCGCCGGCCATGCCGGCCCCGGCTTCGGCCGTGGCGCCGACCCCACTGCGGGAGGCGCCGGCCATCCGCCGGGCCGCCTGACGCGCGTCAGCCGCCCAGCGACTGCACGATCGGCTCGCCTTTCGCCTCCTTCCAGGCGGAGGCGACGAACGGATCGGTGAAATAACTGTCGAACCAGCGCTTCAGCCAGGGATCACCACCGGTGAACGCCGCCGCCTGGAGGTCGAGGTTCACGGCGGCGCGGGCCTCCTTGGCGTCGAGTCCCTTGGCGACAGAGGCCACCACCTGGTCGCGCGCCGTTTCGATCAGCGCCCTGACCCGCAGCAGATAGCCCTCGTCCCGCATCGGCGCGCCATGCCCTGGGATCAAGGTCCCGGCGCCGAAGCCGCGCAGCCTCTCCAGCACCGCCAGCCAGTCGGTCGGATAGCTGCCGAACCCGAACGGGATCGGCGCCACCAGGACGTCGCCGGTGACCAGCACCTTTTGCCGGGGCAGCCAGACCACCGCGTCCCCGTCGGTGTTGGCGCGGCCCAGGAACCACGCCTCGACCGGCGCGTAGGCGTCCTCGATGAGCAGGCGGTCGGTGAAGCTCTCCGTCGGGGCCAGGGTCACGGCGCCGTCCATGTCGGCGGCATACTGTGGAAACAGCCGCGCGCCGGCGGCCCAGCCGGCCCTGTCTGCCTCGGTCTCCGCCTTGGCCGCCATCTCGCGGCAGTAGGCGGCGAAGCCCCTGTATTGCGCGACCATCTTCGCGTTGGCCTCGGGGTCCGGCGCGGCGGGGGTGTTCAGGGTCTTCGGATCGGAGAGGTGCGCCCTGGTCGCCGCTGTGGCGATGGTTCGGACGTTCGGCCAGGCCTTGAGGATTTCGCCAAGGCCCAGCGGGTGGTCGCCGTGCCAATGGGTCAGGATCACCGCCTTCACCGGACGGCCGGGGCGGCTCCTGCGGAGCAGCGCGACGATGCGCCTGCCCGAGCCTGGTGAGCCGCCGCTATCGACGAGCACCAGACCGTCGGACTGCTCGATCACGGTGACGTTGCCGATCGGCTGCAGGTGGAACGGTCTGGCCTGGCGGATCACCGCCACCCCGGGGCCCACGTCTTCCCAGATCTCGAAGTAACCGTCGTCGGCCAAGGTCGGCTCGGCCGCGAAGGCCGGCGGCGCCAGCAGGCTTGCGCCCGCGCCGAGCATCAGGGTCCTGCGTGTGCCCGCGATCATGGCCGGTCCTCCCCGAAGGCAGGACACCACGGGCGGCGGCAAGCGCCCAGTGAACCTTTGTCCAGAAATGCGAACGGCCGCCGGGGCGCCCCGGCGGCCGTTCCATCGTCTTGCCGCGGTCGCGGCAGTAACGCAGCGCATCCAGCAAAAGTGCGAAGCGGTTTCGCGTCCGAGATGCGCTGCCACTTTGGGTGAAGCGCCTTCCGGGCGGCTGACCGGCTTCCACTCAGCCTGAAGGCGCTTCCGCGCTGATCAGGCGCTGACCTCCGCCTTGGCGGAAGACCAGGTCATGCGTTGCGACCGAGGGCTCATACGATGAGACACGTGGTCACCTCCTTTCAGCTGTTGAACAGGACCTTCAATATGGGTCCGGTTTTTCGAGTCGCAAACCCCGATTTCGCGGGCCGCGACAACTTGCCGTCAGGTGCGTTTTTCAGGTCACTTGAGCTTCTGGACCTTCATCGGGCAGACATCGCCCAGCCGTTTGGCGGTGGTGCTGGCCCGCGCGGAGACCGGCACGCCGGCGACCTTGCCCGACAGGTCGGCGCTGAGGGTGAACGCGGTGGCCGTATAGGTCCCGGTGGCTGTCACGTTGACCTTGCGGCCGCGCTTGTCGACGCAGGTGCCCTTGAAGAACATCTTGCCGCCGCTGACCCGCTTTTCCGGATAGGTGCAGGTGTAGTGGCGGTTGATGCGGCCGGACATCACCTTGTCGACGTCGGCCGGCGTGATGCAGCGACGCTCGCGGTCCACGTCCTTGATGATGAAGTTGAGCGTGTTGGTGCTCTCCCACCATCCCGGCTGGATGGTCGTCGTCTCCTGGGCCACGGCGGGAGCGGCGAGCAGGCCGGCGGCGGCGAGCGAGGCGAGGATACGGATCGTCTTCATGGGCCTGTGTCTTGTGTGCGGTACGTGGCGGTCTTTTGGCAGTTCGCGCATGAATGCACGATGACCGGCCGGAGCAAACAGGTGTAGGCGAGGTTCATGCCGAGTTGGGATCCCGACGTCTACGAGCGGTACAAGACCTACCGCGACCGTCCCGCCCTGGACCTGATGGTCCAGATCCCGCCGCATGACTTCCACGAGATCTGGGACCTGGGCTGCGGGACCGGCGAGCACGCCGCGCTGCTGGCCGCCCGGCATCCGGGGGCCAGGGTCCACGGCCTGGATTCCAGTCCTGACATGCTGGCCGCCGCCCGCCGCCGCGCCGCCGACGTCGACTGGGTGCTGGCCGGGGTCGAGGGCTGGGCCCCGGACGTGGCGCCGGACCTGATCTTCAGCAACGCCGCCTTGCAGTGGCTGCCGGACCACGACCAGCTTTTCCCGCGCCTGGCGGCCGGCCTGGCCAGCGGCGGCGTCTTCGCCTGCCAGATGCCGATGGCCTTCGAGACGCAGCATCACCGCATCCTGCGCGAAACGGCGGAGGAGGGGGCCTGGGCCTCGCTGACCGCCTCGGCGCGGCTCATCCGCCCCACGCCGTCGATGGACGACTACTACGGCTGGCTGGCCCCGCTGTGCGGCGAGATCGACCTGTGGACCACCACCTATCTCCACGCGCTGGAGGGCGAGGATCCGGTGGTGGAATGGACGCGCGGCACGGCGCTGAGGCCCTATCTCGACGTGCTGACCGATCCGGCGCTGCGCGAGGCCTTCCTCGACGCCTTCCGGGACCGGATCGCGCAGGCTTTCCCCGCCCGCGAGGACGGCGTGACCCTGTTCCCGTTCCCGCGGCTTTTCATGGTCGCGGTGCGTCGCTAGTCGAAGACGTTCGCGGTGCGGGTGACGGCGTCGCGACCGCGATGAACCAACTCGTGATAGGCCGCCGCGGTGATGGCTATGGTGCTCAGGTTCTTGAGACCATCCGCGACCGGCCCGACGACAAAGCTGACCGGAACCAGGGCGGTTTCTCCCGCGGCGGAGCCCGCTGCCGTCTGCAGCCCCCAGGCCACGCCGGCGAGGGCGCCGTGGATCAGGAGGTTGATCAGAAACAGCCCGAACAGCCGCCAGCGAGAGCCCTTGGTCAGCGCGGTGCTGAACTTGATCGCGTCCATCACCCCCGGACCGTTGGCGACGCGGTAGGGGATGGCGACGAAGCAGCAGACCAGTACGAAGAGCCCGGGGACGACCAGCAGGACAATGCCCAGCATCGTGCCGATCGCCACGATAACGGAAACGCCCGTCACGCCCAGGAATGCGCGGCCGCCGACCCGCAGGCTGTCCAGCCATGTGACCCGCTCGCCCGCGAGCTCGACGAGCAGCAGGTAGGTGATCGTCGCCGTCGCCAGGCAACCGCCGGTCAGACCGACAACCGTGCTGGCGATCTGGTAGCTCCCGCCCTCGCCGTCAGCCAGATAGATGGCCGAGAAGGCCGCGATTTCCGGCCCCACGACCACCGCCAGCATCACCCCGATGACGGTCGGGGCCCGCGCCGCCAGCGATCGCCAGGCCAGCCGAAGCGCCCGGGCGGTGTCGAAGGGACTGGAGGGCTCGGCGGCCGTATCGGTCGTCATCAACGCTCGTCGGACAGAGGCTTGAGGGAGGCGTCGCTAACGCCGGCGGCGCAGGTCGGTCACCGGGTGCGTCAGCGCGTCCAGCACCGCCAGCGCGGCCTTGTGGCCCATGGCGATGGTCGAGTCGTAGGCCTTCCAGTCGCGCAGGTCGACGCCCTCGACGTTGGGCAGGATCAACAGGTCGGTGGCCTGGCGCGAGGCGGTGATCTCGCGGCCGGTGGAGACGGTGGCGGTGCGCATCAGCAGGGCCACGATCGGCGGACCCTTGCGCCAGTCGCCCGACAGGATCCAGCGCCAGACGGAGGCGGGGCGGGCGACGTCGTCGGCGGTGATGCTGCGGCCCCGCGTGACGTCGACCCCGACCACCGGTCCCAGGTGCATCGAGCGCATCACATCGGTCGGGAAGTTCTTCATGATCGCGCCGTCGACCAGCACGTCGTCGCCGTCGATGGCCGGCGGCATCACGCCGGGCAGGGCGATGGTCGCCCGCAAGGCCGTGCGCAGGACGCCCATCCGGTGCAGGTGATAGGCGCCGGTGGTCAGGTTCGACGACACGCAGAAGAACGGCAGCCACAGGTCGGCGATATCGACCTCGTCGAAGTGGTCCCGCAGGCGGTGGCGGACCTTCTCGCCCAGGGTCATGGCGATCAGCGGGAAGGCGATGTCGTCCAGCGGACTGGAGTCGACGAAGGCGGCGCGGATGCGGGCGTCCATCTCCGCCTCCTCCCAGCCCATGGCGACCCCGGCCGCGATCACCGCCCCCATCGAGGCGCCGCCGACGAAGTCGATCGGCACATTGCGTTCGCGCAGCGCCTTGATGGCGCCGATGTGGGCGTAGGCCCGCGCGCCGCCGCCGGACAGCACCAGGCCAACCGAGCGCCCGGTCAGCACCCGCGCCAGCCGCTCCAGGTCCGACTGCTGGCCGTCCTTGATGTGAAACAGCCGCGCCGCGCCGGTGGCGGTGAGCCAGGCGGGCGAGCCGGTCGGCCGGCGGCAGTCGGCCTTCTGGACCAGGATCAGGTCGACCAGCTGCTGTTCCTGCAGCGGTTCGGAGGCGTGGCTCTCGAACACGGCCGGCGGCGGCCGGTCGCCCCGCCCGATGCGGAACAGCCGGTCCACCTGCCGGCCGACCAGCGGCTTCCACGCCGTCTCGCCGAACTCGGCGGCGTACAGGACGTAGTCGTAGTCGGCCTCGGTGTTGGAGAACCATTCGGTCGGGGCGTGGGTGGCCTCGGCCCCGACGACGGTCACCGAATAGCCCAGCCGCGCGATGCAAAGCGCGATCTTCTCGACCAGCGGCCGGATCTTGCGGCCATTGTCGGCGGGGATGAAGCCGAACACCGTGGGATCACCGTGGCTGGCCGCCGCGCCGGTCGCCTGGCGCATGCGCAGGATCATCAGCTTGGCCAGCTCGGTCATGACCGCCGGGTCGGCCTCGGCGGCGGCGAAGAAGTCCTCGCGCGACAGGGCGAGGATCTCGGAGTCCCGCAGCGCCACCACCTGGCCCGAGTGGGGGGCGCCGGCGATCAGCGCCATCTCCCCGGCCGGCTCGCCGGGCCGGATGACGCCCAGGAACTGCCGCTCCTGGCCCTCTTCCTTGCGGAAGGCGCCCAGCCGTCCGGCCTTGAGCAGGTAGAGCTCGCTTGACGGATCTCCGGCTGCATAGAGGTGGGCGCCGCCCGGCAGCGAGAACCAGCGCGCGGCGCCGGTCAGCCGTTCCTGCGCGAACAGCCTCTCCAGCGCGGTGTCGTTCTCACGGTCGATCATTGGGCCCCACGGCGGCAGGCTAGCGCGGGCGGTGAGTCGTTTCGATGGCCCGCGTTCGCCGGGGGCAGTGGCTGATTGTCACCGGGAAGAGGCGCCGTGCCGGGTCAGGCGCCAGACCAGGAGGAAGGCTGCCAGGAAGGCCGCGCCGGCGCCGGCGGCGATCCGCAGCAGCGTCGCCCTGGCCTCCAGAAGGACCGTAACGGTGTCGACATAGCCGGTTTTCCAGAACACCCATTCCCCGCCCAGCGCCGAGGCCAGTTGGGTGTTCCCGGACTCCAGGATGACGATGCCGTCGCCGGTGGCCGGGTTGACCCGAGCCGTGGTGTTGATCGCCGGGGTGTTGCTGCCGTCATGGCCGATCACGAAGTCGCTCTCGTAAGGGGCGTAGAGGATCACGCCCAGTCCCCAGATGTCCGCGCCGAACTGCCGGGCGTGAGGCTTGCGCATGGCGGCGAGGGTTTCCGGCTTCAGGACTCCGCGCCCGGCCGGCTCTCCGTTCGCCCCGGGCGTATGGGCGGCGATGAGGCGGCTGAGATCGGCGGCGGAGGTGTAGAGGGACGCCGCGGCCAGGGCGGTGAAGCGGTAGTGGATCGCCCGTGATCCGTCGACATCATAGAACTCAGCCAGGTTCGTCGGCTCGGCCTCCAGGATGTAGGTCGAACGGGTCATGCCCAGCGGCTGGAAAACGGTCTCGGTCATGTAGCTGTTGAACGGCCGGCCGGAGACCTCCTCGATGAGCAGCTGCAACAGGGTGTAGCCGCCGCCCGAGTAGGCGAAGTCGCCCGTCGTCTTGCCGACCTTCGTGGCGCCGTCGCGGCCGGGCGAGGCGTCGGCCGCCCGGGTCAGCGACTGCTCCAGGCTCTGGACGGGCTTGCCGGGCTCGAAGCCGCCGTAGCCCAGTCCGTCGGTCAGGCCGGCGGTGTGGCTCAGCAGGCGCCGGACTGTCACCTTGTCGTTGTCGAACTCGCCGGGGGGCAGCTTCCAGCGGGTCAGGTAGCGGGAGACAGGCGCGTCGAGGTCGATCTTGCCCTGTTCGACCAGGGTCATCACGCCCCACGCCGTGGCCCATTTGCTCAATGACGCCACCTGGAACTGCGTATTGCGATCCACCGGCGCACCCTTGGACAAGAACGCCTCGCCGACGGGCCGCCCGTCCTCCACCAGGATGAAGGCCGCGTTGCCCTTCGACTCGGCCTTGAGCCTCTCCGTGGCGGCGGCGGCGAACGCGGCGCTGTCGCCGGCCGGCGCCAGCGGCTTGCGCCCCCAGCCCTCCAGCGCGCCGAAGCCCATCAGGGCGGCGACCGCGACGGCCGCCAGCAAGCCTGCTCCCAGAGCCTTCAGAAACCGCATCGCCGCCCTCCGCCAAGCGCCTGCGGCAGGCTACACGCCCTTCAGCGCTCGACGCGACTCCAGTTTCCGTCCCTGCGGAAAGGCGCGGCTGCTTCCGACGTCGGAAAGAACAGGCTATGCCTCGGCCATGCCGAAGCTGAGCACGACCGTCGATCCCAACTCGGAGGCCTTCCGCAAGAATCTTGCGGTCAACACGGCCCTCGCGGAAGAGCTTCACCAGCACGTCGCCCGCGCCGCGCTGGGCGGCGACGAGCGCTCCCGCGAGCGCCACACGGCCCGGGGCAAGCTGCTGCCGCGAGAGCGGGTCGAGCGGCTGCTGGACCCCGGCTCGCCCTTCCTGGAGATCGGCCAGCTGGCCGCCCATGAGGTCTACGGCAAGGACGATATCCCGGGCGCCGGCATCATCACCGGCATCGGCCGGGTGTCCGGCCGCGAGGTGATGATCGTCGCCAACGACGCCACGGTGAAGGGCGGCACCTACTATCCGATGACGGTCAAGAAGCACCTGCGGGCGCAGGAGATCGCGCTGCAGAACCGGCTGCCCTGCGTCTATCTGGTCGACAGCGGCGGCGCGAACCTGCCGCACCAGGCCGAGGTTTTCCCCGACCGCGACCACTTCGGCCGCATCTTCTACAACCAGGCCCGGATGAGCGCCGAGGGCATCGCCCAGATCGCCTGCGTGATGGGCTCCTGCACGGCCGGCGGCGCCTATGTGCCGGCCATGAGCGACGAGACGGTGATCGTGCGCGGCGCCGGCGAGGAGAGCCAGGGCACCATCTTCCTGGCCGGCCCGCCGCTGGTGAAGGCCGCCACGGGCGAGGTCATCTCGGCGACGGACCTTGGCGGCGCCGACGTCCACGGCCGGCGCAGCGGCGTCGTCGACCATGTCGCCGCCAACGACGAGCACGCGCTGGAGATCGTCCGCTCGATCATCGGCAACCTGAACACGGTCAAGACGCTGGACATCGACGTCCGCGAGCCGAAGCCCCCGGTGTTCGACCCGAAGGACATCTACGGCATCGTTCCGGCCGACGTCCGCGCCCCCTACGACGTGCGCGAGGTCATCGCCCGCATCGTGGACGGCAGCGAGTTCGACGAGTTCAAGCCCCTGTACGGCACGACCCTGGTCACCGGCTTCGCCCGCATCTGGGGCTATCCGGTCGCCATCCTGGCCAACAACGGCGTTCTGTTCAGCGAGGCCGCCCTGAAGGCCGCACACTTCATAGAACTTGCCTGCAAGCGCCGGATTCCGCTGGTGTTTCTGCAGAACATCTCCGGCTTCATGGTCGGCGGCAAGTACGAGGCCGGCGGCATCGCCAAGGACGGGGCCAAGATGGTCACCGCCGTCGCATCCGCCAACGTCCCCAAGTTCACCGTCCTGATCGGCGGCAGCTTCGGGGCCGGCAACTACGGCATGTGCGGCCGCGCCTACAGCCCGCGCTTCCTGTTCACCTGGCCCAACAGCCGCATCAGCGTCATGGGCGGCGAGCAGGCCGCCAGCGTGCTGGCCACCGTCCACCGCGACGTCGACAAGTGGACGCCGGAAGAGGCCGAAGCCTTCAAGGCGCCCGTGCGCCAGAAGTACGAGGACGAAGGCAACCCCTACTACGCCACCGCCCGAATGTGGGACGACGGGGTGATTGATCCAGCGCAGACCCGCGACGTCCTGGGTCTGGCAATCTCGGCAAGTTTGAACGCGCCTGTACCCGACACGACCTTTGGCGTGTTCAGGATGTAGGCCCAGGAGTTTCCCCCATGACCAATCCCATCGCCGACCCTCTCGTCGAGCTGACCGACACCGACGCGCTCAGCCCGCTGGTGGAACTCGACGCCAGCCCCTCGGGCGTGGCCGTCATCACGATCAACCGGCCGGACAGAAAGAACGCCTTCAACGCCGAGGTGATCGCCGCCCTGAGCCAGCATTTTGACACGCTGAAGGACGCCGACGGCGTTCGCATCGTCTTCCTGCGTGGGGCCGGCGGCGCGTTCAGCGCCGGGGCGGACCTGGAGTGGATGCGCTCGGCCGCCGACTGGACGGTGTCGGAGAACCGCGCCGACGCCATGCTGCTGGCCGAGATGCTGCTGGCCCTGCGCGAACTGCCGCAGCTCACCGTGGCGCTGGTCGAGGGCCCGGCCTTCGGCGGCGGCGCCGGCCTGGTCGCCGCCTGCGACTACGCCGTCGCCGCGCCGGACGCGAAGTTCTCCTTCTCCGAGGTCAAGCTGGGCCTGGTCGCCGCGACCATCAGCCCGCACGTGGTCGCCGCCATCGGGCCGCGCCGGGCCAAGAGCCTGTTCGCCACCGGCCGGATTTTCGACGCCGCCTTCGCCGAGAAGATTGGCCTGGTCGACGAGGTGGTCGGCTCGGCCGCCGACCTGGACGACGCCATGGAGCGGCTGTCGACCGAGATCATGGCCTGCGCCCCCGGCGCCGTGGCCGCCTCCAAGGCGCTGGTCGACGACATCGCCGGCCTGCCGCTGGACCAGGAACTGCTCGAGGAGACCGCCAAGCTGATCGCCGACCGCCGCGCGAGCGAGGAAGGGCAGGAGGGCGTCCGCGCCTTCCTCGACAAGCGCAAGCCGGGCTGGGCGCTGTAGGCCCGGACGCATGATCGAAAGCCTGCTCATCGCCAACCGGGGCGAGATCGCCCGCCGCATCATCCGCACCGCGCGCAAGCTCGGGGTGCGGACGGTGGCCGTCTATTCGGAAGCCGACGCCAGGGCTCCGCACGTGGCAGAGGCCGACGAGGCGGTGCTGATCGGCCCGGCGCCGGCGCGCGAGAGTTATCTTGTCGCCGAGAAGATCCTGGCGGCGGCGAAACAGACGGGGGCCCAGGCCATCCACCCCGGCTACGGCTTTCTGAGCGAGAACGCCGCCTTCGCCCAGGCGGTGAAGGACGCGGGCCTGATCTGGGTCGGCCCGCCGCCGGCCGCCATCAACGCCATGGGCCTGAAGGACGCCGCCAAGAGCCTGATGATCGCCGCCGGCGTGCCCTGCACCCCGGGCTATCTCGGCGACGACCAGTCGGAAGACCGTCTTGCGAAGGAAGCGGCCGCCATCGGCTTTCCGGTACTGATCAAGGCCGTGGCCGGCGGCGGCGGCAAGGGCATGCGCAAGGTCGAGGCGGAGGGCGACTTCCTCGCCGCGCTCGCGTCGTGTCGGCGCGAGGCCGCCGCCAGCTTCGGCGACGACAGGGTGCTGCTCGAGAAGTACGTCACCCGCCCGCGCCACATCGAGGTGCAGGTGTTCGGCGACAGCCACGGCAATGTCGTCCACCTCTATGAGCGCGACTGCTCGCTGCAGCGCCGCCACCAGAAGGTCATCGAGGAGGCCCCGGCCCCGGGCATGGACGCCGCGACCCGCGCCGCCGTCTGCGACGCTGCCGTCAAGGCCGCCCGCGCCGTCAGCTACGAGGGCGCCGGCACGGTCGAGTTCATCGCCGACGCCAGCGAGGGCCTGCGCGCCGACCGCATCTGGTTCATGGAAATGAACACCCGGCTGCAGGTCGAGCACCCGGTCACCGAGATGGTCACCGGCCAGGACCTGGTCGAATGGCAACTGCGCGTCGCGTCCGGCGAGCCGCTGCCGCTGACCCAGGACGAGATCACGCTGGACGGCTGGGCGATGGAGGCGCGGCTCTACGCGGAGAACCCGGCGACGGGGTTCCTGCCCAGCACGGGGCCGCTGACCCATTTCCGGCTGCCGCAAGATGAGGTCCGCGTCGACAGCGCGGTCGAGGAGGGCGGCGAGGTCAGCCCCTTCTACGACCCGATGATCGCCAAGCTGATCGCCCATGGGGCCACGCGAGCGGCGGCCGCCGAGGCCCTGGCCGACGCCTGCGGGTCGGTGGAGGTCTGGCCGGTGAAGACGAACGCCGCCTTCCTCGCCCGCTGCGCCGCCCATCCGGACTTCGTCGGCGGGGACGTGGATACGGGCTTCATCGAGCGGCGACTCGATGCCCTGCTGGGGGAGGGACGCCCGACCGCGGTCATCGCCGGCATCGGCGCGACGGCGCTCGCCGAGCTGCAGTCCCGGGACGATGAGCCGACTCCGTGGTCGCCGCTGGACGGCGCGAGCGGATTTCGCCTGAACGCCGCGCCGCGCCGCAAGATGACCATCGAGAGCGGCGGAACCGCCTTCGAGACGGACCTTCTGGATGTCGACCTGTTTCCCGAGGACCTGCTGGTCGTCGATGATGACGAGGTCGTGGTCTTCGAAATGGGTGAGGCGTTCTCCTTCCGCCGTCCCACGGCCCACGCGGGCGGGGAGGCAGGCGAGTCCGACGGCGCCGTCATCTCCCCCATGCCGGGCAAGATCGTCTCCGTCTCCGTCAAGGCCGGGGACACAGTGACCAAGGGCCAGACCCTGCTGGTGCTGGAGGCCATGAAGATGGAGCACGCCCTGGCCGCGCCGTTCGACGGCGTCGTCGCCGAGCTCTCCGCCGAGGCCGGCGGGCAGGTCAGCGAGGGCGTGGTGCTGGTGAGGCTGGAAGCGGTTCAAGTTTAGATCCGCAGCCAGGTCGCATGACCGACGTCCCCCCGTCGTCATGGCCCAACTTGTTCGGGCCACCCATGCGTGATGAAGAACGGCGAAGATCCGAGCCTTCGCCGTGCACCCTTTGAAGGCCGTGTTCATGGGTGGCCCGAACAAGTCGGGGCATGACGGTTTGAATTCGGATGGGGGAAGGGGGTAAGCAGCACCCATGCCTCTCCACCTGATCAAGCTCTGTGTCGGCATCGACAGCGTCGCGGACCTGCGGGCCTGGCGGACGCACCGGGCCGCGCAGGGCCATCGCTCGGTGGCGCCAACGCGCCAGACGCCCAAGCGGGCGGCCGAACTGCTGGACGGCGGCTCGCTCTACTGGGTGATCAAGGGCCAGGTGCTGGTCCGGCAGGCGATCGACGAGATCGTCACGCAGGAGGGCGGACCGCAGCCCTGCCGCATCTACCTCAAGCCCGACCTCATCGAGACCGCCCCGCAGCCGCGCCGCGCCTTCCAGGGCTGGCGCTACCTCGAGGCCGGGGACGCGCCGCCGGATCTGGCCACCGCCGAGGGCGAGGCGGTGCCGCAGGATCTGGCGAGGCAGCTTCGGGAGCTGGGGGCGTGGTAGGGGCCTTGCGTGCTTCGCGACGCGCTACGCGCTCCTCAGCATGACGAAGATTGTGGAAGCGTCTCTGAGCTCGTCATCCTGAGGAGCGAGCTGCAAGCGAGCGTCGCGAAGGACGCACCGCCTCAAACCCCCCAGTTGTCGATCAGCCGCGTCCTGCCCATCCACGCCGCCACGAACACCCGCGCGCCTTCGCCGACCGATCCCGGGCCCAGCCGCTCCAGCGTCTCGCCGTCGCGGACCTCGACATAGTCGACCTTGCCGAACCCGGCCTCGCCCAGGATGGCCTTGACCCGGCCCTCGACGCCGTCGGCGGGCTGGCCTTCGCGCAGCCATCCGACGGCGGCGGCCATCGCCGCGGGCAGGGCGGCGGCGGCCTCGCGTTCCTCGGGCGTGAGGTAGGCGTTGCGCGAGGACATGGCCAGGTCGTCGGCCTCGCGGCTGGTCGGCCCGCCGAGGATCTCGACGCCCAGGTCCAGGTCGCGGGCCATGCGCTTGATGACCAGCAGCTGCTGGTAGTCCTTCTCGCCGAAGATCGCGACGTCCGGCCGGCACTGGTTCAGCAGCTTGGCGACCACCGTGGCCACCCCGCCGAAGAAGTGCGGCCGCGACACGCCCTCCAGCGGTTCGGAGACCCCGGTGGCGACGTTGACGGTGGTCGCGAAGCCTTCGGGATACATCTCGCCCACGGTCGGGGCGAACAGCAGCGCGCAGCCGGCGGCGGCCAGCAGGGCGCTGTCGCGGTCCTCGCCGCGCGGATAGGCGTCGAAGTCCTCGTGCGGCGCGAACTGGGCCGGGTTGACGAAGATCGAGGCCACGGTGCGGTCGGCCTTCTGGTTGCCCAGCCGGACCAGCGAAAGATGCCCCTCGTGCAGCGCGCCCATGGTCGGGACCATGGCCACGCGCAGACCCTCGCGCTTCCAGGCGGAGACCTGGGCGCGCAGGTCGGCGACGGTGCGGACGACGGGGAGGGCGGGCTGTGTCATGGCGCGCGGCTTATCGCGCGGCCTTCCCCCGTGACAAGCCGCCTGTGGACAAATCGTCCCGGTACGATTGCAGCGGTAACCATACGGGTGTCTCGTCGGCTGAAATCCGACGCTGAGTCGGCTCAAGATTCGGGGACCACGAGATGGCCACCACCCAGCCACATGTCATTGTCATCGGTAACGAGAAGGGCGGCGCCGGCAAGTCGACCATCGCCGTCCACCTCGCCACCGGCCTGCTGCACGGCGGCGCCTCCGTCGCGGTGATCGACCTGGACCTGCGCCAGTCCTCGACAGGGCGGTTCTTCGCCAACCGCCAGCTGTGGAGCGCCTCGAACGGCGTCGTCCTGCCCCAGCCGCTGGCCCGTCACCCGGCCGAGGACGGGGTCGCCCTGGCCCGCGCGCCGGACGACGAGCAGGTCGAGCGCTTCCACGAGGCCTTCGACCGCGCCCGCCAGGACGCCGAGTTCGTGATCATCGACACGCCGGGCGGCAACACCGCCCTGTCGCGCACCGCCCACGCCCATGCCGACATGGTCGTCACCCCGATGAACGACAGCTTCGTCGACTTCGACATGCTGGGCCACGTCGATCCGGTGACGCTGGAGCTGCAGAAGCCCGGCCTGTATTCCGAGATCGTCTGGGAGGCCCGCAAGGCCCGCGCCCTGGCCGGCCAGCGCGCGCCGCTCGACTGGGTCGTGCTGCGCAACCGTCTGGCCAGCGTCGAAGCCCGCAACCGCAAGCGTATCGACGACCGACTGACGGCCCTGGCCAAACGGGTCGGCTTCCGGGTCGGCTCTGGCCTGCGCGACCGGGTCATCTACCGCGAGCTGTTCCCGTTCGGCCTGACGGTCGCCGACCTGTCGCCCAAGGTGCGGCCGATTCCGGTGTCGCTGACCCACGTCGCCGCCCGCCAGGAGCTGCGCGCCCTGCTGCACGCGGTCGGGCTGTCGGCCTGGACCGGCGAACGTTTGCTCGCCGCCGAGTAGCGGCCGGGCTACAAGCGCCGCCATGATCTACATCCTGATCGGCGTCGCTCTGTTCGGCCTGCTCGTCTGGGCCGGGCGCCGGGCGCGTCCGCTGCTGCAGAAGCGCGAGCTGCGCATCCTGTCGGCCGTCTTCGGCGCCGCCGCCCTGGTCGGCGGGGCCTTCGTCGCCCTGCGCGGCGGCTATGTCGCGGGCTCGATCCTGGCGGCGCTGGGCATGGGCCTGGTGTTCACCGGCCGCCGCGGCGTGAGCGAGACGGCGGTGTCGGGGCGGAGCGATCCGGCCGTGGTCGAGGCCCGCGAGATTCTCGGTGTCGGGGAGGGCGCCACGCGTGAGGAGATCCAGGCCGCCTACGGCCGGCTGATCCGTGCGGTGCACCCGGACGCCGGCGGCACCAGCGGCCTGGCCGCGCGCCTCAACGCGGCGCGGGATACGCTGCTGAAGAAGTAGAGGTCAGGGCCGGTCGACCTTCATGGAGGTGAGGGCGGCCTGCGCCCTTGATCCTCCCCGTTGGGAGAGGTGGCTCGGCGAAGCCGAGACGGAGGGGGTTCTTGCCAAGCGGTCCAGCGACCCCCTCAGTCAGCCCTTCGGGCCGACAGCTCCCCCATAGGGGAGCATCCGGGCGAGGCAGAACCCGTTTGCTGAGAATGCCTCAGACCTAAGGCGCGATGACCATGCAGGCCTGCTTCTTGGCCTTGAGGGTCTTGCAGGCGGCGCGGGCGGCGTCGGCGGTCATGCCTTCGAACCGCACCCGGAAGTAGCCGCCCACCGCGCCGCCGATCTCGGCTTCCGCTTCCGAGAAGCTGGAGGCGAAGCGCCGCTGGATCAGCTTCAGCTGCTGGCGGGCCTGATCCTTGGACTTGAAGGCGCCGGCCTGCACCACGTACCGGCCGCGGGGCTTCTTGGGCGCGGCCTTCTTGACCGGCGTCGGCTTGGTCACCGGATCGGCGATCGGGGCCATCGAGCGCTGGACCGTCATCGGGTAGGCGGGGGCCGGACCATCGGTCAGCACGACCCGCAGGCCGCCGGTTTCGCCGGAGTCGCCCATGGCGGTCGGCGGCCGGATCACCGGACCCTCCATCACGGGCTCGAACATGGACTGGGCGACGGTGATGCTCTCGCCGAGCGAGCGGCGCTTGAGCACGTCAAACCCGGTCAGCAGCAGGTCCTCGACATGGTCGTCGCGGGTGGCGGTGGAGCGGCCGCCGAGCACGACCGCGATCAGCCGGCGCCCGTCGCGCACGGCCGAGGCGGCGAGGTTGAAGCCCGAGGCGTTGATGTAGCCGGTCTTCAGCCCGTCCATGCCGGCGAACTGGCCCATCAGGCGGTTGTGGCTCGTGATCACCCGACCCCGGAAGGTGAAGGACTTGATGCTGAAGTAGCCGTAGTACTGCGGGAAATCGCGCATCACGGCGCGCGACATGATGGCGATGTCCCGGGCGCTGGAGATCTGGCGGCTGTCGGGGAGACCCGACGCGTTCACGAACCGCGTGTTGCCCATGCCCAGTTCCTGGCCGCGCAGGGTCATCAGGGCGGCGAAGCGTTGCTCGGTGCCGGCGATGTGTTCGGCCAGAGCTACGGCCATGTCGTTGGCCGAACGGGTGGCCAGCGCCTTGAGCGCATCATCCACGCTGACCTGGTCGCCGGCGGCGACGCCCAGCTTGGTCGGCGGCTGCGAGGCGGCGCGGGCGGAGATGGTGACCATGTCGGTCGGCTTCACCCGGCCCTCGGACATCGCCTCCATGACCAGATACATGGTCATGATCTTGGTGATCGAGGCGGGATAGCGGGGGCTGTCGGCGCGCTTGGCGTACAGGACCTCGCCGGTGTTGGCGTCAACCACGATCGCCGCGTACTTGGGCTCGCTGGCCGGAATGGACAGGTAGGGGACCTGGGCCTGCGCGAGGCTGGGCGTGACTAAGCCGGCCGCCAGACTGGCGAACAGGGCGAGTGCGAGATAAGCGCGGCGGCCGGGCTGGAACATGCTTCGTCCGTCGAAATGGCTGACAAGGGACGCCCCCGAAGGTCCCCTCGGGCTGCCTGATTAGCATGCATGCTGTCGTCTTTCGCCAAAGTAAACAACTGTTGAGCGAACCGCGGCCCGGTTGCGGCGGGTGGTCGCGGGGCAGGGGGGCAAGGCCCGTCGCCGGTTATTGTGCACTGCACAAAAAGTCGTTGACTGCTGCACTGCAGCATGAGACAACACGCTCCAGAGGCGGCGATGGATTCGGCGCTTCACCCCTTCTCTCCAGGTCCTCCCCGACCTCCACAAGGAGACTACCGATGGCCACTGGCGCCGAAACCCTGAAGACCACCGTCGAGCAGTTCACCACCGCCGGCAACCAGGCGTTCAAGGACAACGTCGAGAAGTCGCTGGCGACCCTCAACGAAGTGAACAGCTACTCCAAGAAGAACCTCGAAGCCGTCGTCGCTTCGGTCACCGCCGCCACCAAGGGCGCTGAAGCCCTCGGCGCGCAGGTCATGGCCTTCTCCAAGAAGTCCATGGAAGACCAGGTCGCCGCCGCCAAGGCGCTGGCCGGCGCCAAGAGCGTGCAGGAAGCCGTCGAGCTGCAGACCGCCTGGGTCAAGGCCGCGATGGAAGGCTATCTCGCCGAAGCCTCGAAGATGGGCGAAGTCGTCGCCGCGTCGGTGAAGGACTCGGTCAAGCCGCTCAACGAGCGCGTCACCGCGACCGTCGAAAAGCTGCAAGCCGCGAAGTAAGCGGACGCGTAGGACCGGCGCCCTCTCCCCCCAGACCGCCGGTCAAGTTCGCGTGAAGGCCCGGGTTCCCCAACCCGGGCCTTTTTCGCGTCCGCTTCCGTCCGTCGTCGACGCGGGCTAGAAGCGCGGCATGTCCAAGGTCGAACAACGCCTCGCCGCCGCCGGCATCACTCTGCCCAGTCCGGTCGCCCCGATTGCCAACTATGTGCCGTTCGTGCGTAGCGGCAATCTCGTCCACATTTCAGGCCAGGTGTCGCTGGACGCCTCGGGCGGCATCACCGGCGTTGTCGGCGAGGCCGTCGACCTGGAAACCGCCCAGCGCGCCGCGCGCCTGTGCGGCATCAACCTGCTGGCCCAGATGCGGGCCGCCTGCGACGGCGACCTCGACCGCGTGGTCCGGGTGGTCAAGCTGGGCGGGTTCGTCCAGGCCGGCCCCGACTTCTTCGACATCCCGAGCGTCGTGAACGGCTGCTCCGACGTCATGGTCGAGGCGTTCGGCGAAGCCGGGCGTCACGCCCGCTCGGCGGTCGGCGTCTACCGCCTGCCGCGCAACTTCGCGGTCGAGGTCGACGCCGTGGTGGAGATCGCGTGATGAAGTCCAAGGCCCGTCCCGAACCCGCCGCCTTCGGAGAAGCCTGGGAGCTTCTGTTCGGCCCGGCGATCGCCCACCGCGGCCTGTGGACGCCCGACGGCGCGCCGGAGAACTCGCTGGGCGCCTTCCAGGCCGCCTGCGCCCGCGGCTACGCCATCGAGCTCGATGTCCAGATCACCGCCGACGGCGAGGCGGTGGTGTTCCACGACTACGGGCTGGAGCGGATGACCGGCGCCGAGGGCAAGCTCTCGGACCGCGCGCTGCACGACCTGCGCGACCTGCGCCTGAAGGGCACGGACGAGGGCATCCCGACCCTGGCGGAGGTCCTGGTCGAGGTCGGCCACCGCGCGATGGTCCATATCGAGCTGAAGACGCCGTTCGGCGAGGTCGGCCCCCTGGAGAAGCGGGTCAGCGAAGTGCTGCTCGACCACAACGGCCCCACCTGCGTGATCGGGTTCAATCCCTACAGCCACGCCTGGTTCGCCGATCACCATCCGCAGATCCTGCGCGGGATGGACAGCTATCAATGGAACGACGACGGCGCCCGGCACCTGTCGCCGGAGATCCGCAAGTCGATGGCCAACCTCGAGCAGATCGAGATCGCCCGCCCGGACTTCCTGGCGCTGGAGCGCGGCATGCTGCCCTGGGACCGGGCGCAGACCTTCCGCGACCAGGGCATGCCGATCGTCGCCTGGACGGTGCGCACCGAAAAGGAAGTCGAACGGCTCCGCCCGCACGTCGACAACGTGATCTTCGAGGGGTTCGAGGCTTAGGCGGATTTGCGCCGTGCGTGCTTCGACATGCGCCTTCGGCGCTGCTCAGCATGCCTAAGGTCGGTAGCCTTCCAAGCCAGTCATCCTGAGCAGCCGCGAAGCGGCGTGTCGAAGGATGCTGTGACGTCGTGCGTCCTTCGCGACGCGGCCTGCGGCCGCTCCTCAGGATGACGAAGATTGGTGGGCTCTACTGAGTTCGTCAGGGTGAGGAGCGCGAAGCGCGTCGCGAACCCCGCACAGCGCCGCCGCCGACACTGACGAATGTGCAACGCCCCCGCGTTCGGCGTTTGCCACGGCTGCGACGCCGCCTATCTTGGTCTTGCCGTGACCATCCCCCTCAAGCCCGCCGTCCGCATCCATCGCCGAATCGCCGAGCTTGAGCGGGCGGACTGGGACGCCTGCGCGCCGGCGGGCGCCGGGTACAATCCGTTCGTCGCCTTCGACTTCCTGGACGCCCTGGAGCAGTCCGGCAGCGTCAGCGACCGCACCGGCTGGGCGCCGCATCACCTGAGCGTCGAGGACGAGGCCGGCCGCGTAGCGGCGGTCATGCCGCTCTATCTGAAGAGCCACAGCCAGGGCGAATACGTCTTCGACTGGTCCTGGGCCGACGCCTACGAGCGGGCAGGGGGGCGCTACTATCCCAAGCTGCAGTGCGCCGCGCCGTTCTCGCCGGTGACAGGGCCGCGCCTGCTGGTGCGGCCGGACATCGACCCGGACGAGGGGCGGCGGACGCTGCTGGGCGGGGCCCTGACCCTGTGCGAGCGGCTGGGCGCCTCCGGCCTGCACGTGACCTTCCCCGACCGCGAGGACTGGCGGTTCCTGACCGACGCCGGCCTGCTGCCGCGCCAGGACCAGCAGTACCACTGGTTCAACAACCGCTACGGCACGTTCGAGGATTTCCTGGCCGCCCTGTCGTCGGGCCGCCGCAAGACCATCCGTCGCGAGCGCCGCGACGCCCGGGCCGGCGTCGACGAGATCGTCGCCCTGACCGGCGCGACCCTGACCGAAGCCCACTGGGACGCCTTCTACGACTTCTACCAGGACACCGGCGGGCGGAAGTGGGGCAGCCCCTACCTGAACCGCGCCTTCTTCTCGATGCTGGGCGCGCGGATGGCCGACCAGGTGCTGCTGGTCATGGCGCGCAGGAACGGCCGCTGGGTGGCCGGGGCGCTGAACCTGATCGGCGGCGACTGCCTGTTCGGCCGCAACTGGGGCTGCGTCGAGAACATCCCCTTCCTGCATTTCGAGCTCTGTTACTACCAGGCCATCGAGCACGCGATCGCCCTTGGCCTGCCGCGTGTCGAGGCCGGCGCCCAGGGCCAGCACAAGATCGCCCGCGGCTACCTGCCGGCCGAGGTCTACAGCGCCCACTGGATCGCCGACCCGGCCCTGCGCGAGCCGGTGCGCCGCTATCTCGACCAGGAGCGGACGGCGGTGCGCCAGGAGATGGACTGGCTGGCCGAAGAGTATTCGCCGTTCAAGGCGGGGTAGGGCGAGGCCACGCGGGCTTGCGCTCCCCTCCGCCTGGGGTAGGAGCAGGCAGCATCCAACGGAGACCGGCCATGAGCCTCGACGGCGCCTACGACGACGGCAACATCTTCGCGAAGATCGTGCGCGGCGAGATGCCCGCGGTGAAGGTCTACGAGGACGCGGAGATCCTGGCCTTCATGGACGTCTTCCCGCAGGCCAGGGGGCACGTGCTGGTCATCTCGAAGACCTCGAAGGCGCGCAACCTGCTCGACGCCGAGCCCAAGACCCTGGGCCGGGTGATCGGCGGGGTGCAGAAGGTGGCGCGGGCCGTGAACGCGGCGCTGAAGCCCGACGGCATCGTGGTGACGCAGTTCAACGGCGCCCCGGCCGGCCAGACCGTGTTCCATCTGCACGTCCACATCATCCCGCGCTGGGAGGGCGTGCCGCTGGGCCGCCACGCCGAGGGCATGGCCGACGTCGAGGAGCTCAGAGCCCTGGCCGCGCAGATATCGGCGGCGCTGGAGGGGTGACGCTCGCCGATCTCGAGCGGCTGCTGGCCGAGCTTGATCCGGCGCTGTCCGGCCTTTCCGAGCCCTGGTGCGTGATCGGCAGCGCCGCGATGATGATCGCCGGCGCGCCGGTCGCCGATTGTCCCGACCTCGACATCATGACCACAGCGGCCGGCGCGGCGACGCTGGAGACGGCGTGGGCCGTCTGGCGCGACCGAGCCTACAGGCCGACCAGCGGCGAGGTCTTCCGTTCCCGCTTCTCCGGCTATGCCTTCGGCGACGGCCGGGTCGAGGTGATGGGGGACCTGCTGCTCATGCAGGCCGGCCGCTGGACGCCGGTGGCGATCCCGCCGGTTGTGGCCGTCTCTCTCGCCGGCGGCGCGGTAAACATCCCGGACCGTCAGGCGCAGATCGACCTGTTCCGCCTCTTTGGACGGCCCAAGGATCTGGCGAAGGCGGCGCTTCTCGCGGGCTAGCGACGGGGAATCGTGTCGGCGATCGCCTCGGCCCTGGCGAACAGGGCCGGGTCGATGACCAGGTCCACGGCGGCGGCGTTGTCGTCCAGCTGGGACGGACGGCTGGCGCCGACGATGGCCGAGGCCACGTTCGGCTCGCGCAGCACCCAGGCCAGCGCGAACTGGGCGAGGGTGCAGCCGGCCTCGGCGGCGATCGGCTTCATCTGCTGAACCGCTTCCAGCACCTCGCGGCGCATCCAGCCGCCGATGGCGCCCGACATGCTGTCGCTGGCGGCGCGGGAGTCGGCCGGCGGGGCGCTGTCGGGATCGTACTTGCCGGAGAGGACGCCCTGGGCCAGCGGCGACCAGACGATCTGCGAGACACCGTTGGCGGCGCAGATCGGGATCACCGCCTTCTCCGGCCGCCGCCACAGGATCGAGTACTGCGGCTGGCTGGAGACGAACCGCTCGACGCCCGGAATGGCAAAGGCCGCCTCGATCTGCTCCGGCGCCCATTCGCTGAAGCCGATCCAGCGGACCTTGCCGGCGCGGACGATCTCGCTCAGCGCCTCCATGGTCTCTTCCAGCGGCGTCTCCGGATCGTAGCGGTGGCACTGGTAGAGGTCGACGTAGTCGGTCCTCAGGCGCGTCAGCGAGGCGTCGATCTGCTTGTGGACCTGGGCGCGGGACAGGCCCTTGTCGCCGCCGCCCATGTCGCCCCACAGCTTGGTGGCCAGGATGTAGCTGTCGCGCGGCCGGCCGGCCAGCGTCTCGCCCAGCACCGTCTCAGCCGAGCCGCGCCCATAGACGTTGGCCGTGTCGATGAAGTTGATCCCCAGCTCGAACGCGCGGTCCACGCAGGCCCGGGCGTTGTCCGCCTCGACCCCGACGCCGTAGGTCAGCCAGGAGCCGAGGGAGATTTCAGAGACGTTCAGGTCGCTCGCGCCGAGCTTGCGGTATTTCATGATCTTCTCCGGAGGCGGGAACACAGCATCGGGCCTGCGGGCGTCGCGGCGCAAGCCCGTTCAGCGGCTCGTCGGGAACAGCCGGGTCAGCGCGGCGCGCCAGGCATCGTCGTTCAGCAGGTTCTCCAGCGCCGGCGCGATGCGGCCCAGCGATGCGGCCCGCATCTCGTCGTCCAGATAGCCCTCGAACTGCGCCAGCCAGTCGCCGAAGGCGTGGCGCTCGGCGGGGCGGATGAACTTCCAGCTCGAATGGACCAGACGCAGGTGGTCGTAGATCTTCTGCTCGGCGAAACTCACGCCCTCGGCGGGCAGGTACTCGAAGTCGACCAGGGCATGGACCGAGCGGTCGTCGTTGGCCAGCACGTTGCCGAGCGAGGCGTCCATGTGGCTGAGGCCGGTCTCGACATGCAGCCGGTGCAGGGCGGCGCTGCCCTCGATCAGCAGCGGCCAGATCGACGGGGTCTCCTTCACCCAGGACATCAGCGGCCGGTAGGGCAGGAAACGGCAGAACAGGGCGTCGGGCGCCTTCCACAGCGGGGTCGGCGTCAGGCCCGATGCCGCGCCGCGGCCATAGACCTCGAACTCGTGCTTGATGCGCATCGAGGGGCCGGCGATCTCGAACGGCATTCCGGCCGCCGGCGCCGGGCGCTTCTTGTGCGGATTGACCAGCCGCAGCACGCCGATCTGCTCGCCGCCGGAGAAGACGTTGTAGTTGCTGTCGTGGCCGAGGTTGCCCCGTTCCACCAGCCGGGGCGGGCCGGGCAGGCCCAGGGTCTTCGCCAACTCCGCGGCGACTTCGTTGCGCCGGTCCCGCATGCGCCATTCCCAGAACTGGGCGCGGATCCAGCGCTTCGCCGCTCTCATGCGTCGCCGCCCCGCAGCTCGGCCAGCCGGGGCTCGATGGCCTGGATTTCCGCCGGTGAGAAGAACAGCGGCAGGTGGCCCATGGCCTCGGCCTCGTTGTCCGTCGAATGCAGCGGATTGTGCCAGGGGTCCAGGCCGGTGGTCTGGGCGAACCAGTCCCGCAGGCCCCGCTTCATGAACTGGCGGCCGTTGAACACGAACGGATGGACCTTGCGCTCGTCCTCGCTCGTCGGAATCGGGGAGGGGTCGAAGACCACCATGGCCCGGACAGGATAGCCGCCGCGACGCCACTTGCCGCCGCGCATACCCTTGCGGGTCCGCCACCGGACCAGCCAGGGGATGTCGGTCTGGGCGATGACCTCGTAGTGTTCGCCGATGCGCTCGGCCATGGCGTCGACCAGACCCTTCTTCAGCGCGATCTCGCGGATGACGAACAGGTTCATCTCCCCCGCCGGCCTGTCGGCGACCCGGGCCAGGAAGGGGCTCTTCACGTCGCGGGAGAAGTCGTTGACCAGAATGGCCGACAGCTGCCGGTAGGACGGCTGCAGGCCGGCGGCGTGGAGCGCCTCATCGAAGGCGGAGAGGGTGAGCGGGAGCTGAAGTCCCGACCGTTCCATAAGGTCAAGAAGCTCCGGCACATACTTGGAATCACCGGACTTTTCCGGATCATCCATATGAATCTTCGACCGCTCCGCCTTCTGGTAGGCGATGTGGTAGAGGAGGCCGTACAGGTAGCCCTTCGGCGCGGCCACGAAGAAGCGGTCGGCGAACCGCTCGCGTTCGTTCAGCATCAGTTCGGCTAGGGCGCGCGGGTAGTAGGCCTCGCCGCAGTAGGTCCCTTCGCCGGTCCCGCTGACGTCATAGAAGTCGCACTTCACACCCTGGCGACGACGGACCTTGCCGTACTTCGCCTTGATCGGGGCCAGGGCGGCGTCCTCGACGAGGAGGTCGACATCGTCCTTGGATCCCGGCGCTGGATAGCCGCTGACGAAGGCCGGCGCGTTGCGCAGCACGACATACGTCCAGCCGGAGCTTTCCAGCCAGCCGAACAGCTCCGCCATGTCGGGCACGAAGATGCGCATGCCCTAGGCGCTAGAGAGATTGGCGTTCGGATTCAATCGTCTTCGCGCGGCGAATGGGCCGAAGGCGGAAGATCAGGCGATCAGCTTCCCGATAGCCGTGGAGATCGCGAGGAGCACAGCCATTCCGCCGAGCATCGCCCAGCCTTGTTGGCGAAGACGCTCCATCATCCGGACTTCAAGTTCCAGCAGGTCCGCCTTTGTCGCCATCTCCGCCTTGACGGCGTCGAGATCGGTCTTCGTCGCCAGATGGCTGATGTCCGGCGTCATCGCCGCGTGCTGGAACACCGACACCACCGCCTCGGCCATGCCCTCCGGCATGCCCGCTTCCCGAAGCTGCTTCGAAGCGCCGAGCGTATCGAACGAGAAGGGCGTCATGGGAACAACCTAAGCGAATGTTCCTGATTTGTCCATCCATTCCGCGAGCGTTGGCGCCTTGAGGTCCTGAGAGCCCGGCTTCCTGATCGCACCAGGCCTGCGAAGGCCGCCGCGGGCCGGGCCCGGGCCCTCCAGGAAAGTGCCTCCACGGCCTGATCCCGGCATCGATGCTCGGGGGGCCTCTCCCAGGGGCGATCAGTCGGCGTCGGCGGAGTCCCGGGCGGCCAGCTGCTGAAGGGCCACCTGAATCAGCTCGTCCTGCCGAATCGGCTTTGCGATGTGCGCATTCATGCCGGCGGCCAGGCAGCGGTCGATGTCCTCGGGCATGGCCGCGGCGGTCATGGCGATGACCGGTACGGCAGCGACGGGACCGCCAAGCGCCCGGATGGCCCGGCAGGCGCTCAATCCATCCATCACCGGCATGTGCAGATCCATGAGCACCAGGTCGTAGACGCGCGACTGCACGGCCTCGACCGCGAGGGCGCCGTTCTCGGCGGTCGAAACCGCCATGCCGACGGCCTCGAGCATCAGGGTCGCGACCTGACGATTTACGGGGTGATCATCGACGATCAGGACCTGGAGCTGACGGTCGTCCATCTCGACGGCCGGGTGTTCGCTTGCTGAAGCCGTCGCCAGAGGCGCGCGCGGCAAAGTCAGTGAGATCCAGAACTGCGAGCCGACGCCCACCTGGCTTTCTACCCCGATGGCGCCGCCCATCCGTTCGATGAGCGAACGGGAAATCGTCAGGCCAAGACCCGCGCCGGCGTAGCTTCTCTGATCGGACGCATCGGCCTGCGAGAAGGGCGTGAACACCAGATCGAGCTTGTCGGGCACTATGCCGATGCCGGTGTCATGGACGGTGATGGTCAGCGCGTCGGCGTCGCCGATCCGCGTCGGCCGGCATTCGGCGGAGACGGTGATGTGGCCCCGCTCTGTAAACTTCACAGCGTTGCCGAGCAGGTTGAGCAGCACCTGGGCCAGACGCCGCTCATCGCCGACGTGGGCCAGATCGTCCGGAATGTTCGAGCTCATGACCAGCTCGATCTCACGTCCCGCCAGCAAGGGCCGGACAATCTCCAGCGCCCGGGCGATGACATCCTTCGCCCTGAACGGTCGTTCGACCAGCTGCAGGCCGCCTGACTCGTTGCGGGAATAGTCCAGAACATCGCTGATGAGGCCCAGCAGAACTTCGCTGGAATCGCTGATGGTGCGGATCTGCTTCTGGACGTCGGCCGACAGATCAGTGCGGGCCGAGAGCAGCTGGGCGTACCCGGCGATGCCGTTGAGCGGCGTGCGCATTTCGTGACTCATCACCGCGAGGAAGCGGCCCTTCGCGCCGGCGGCCTCGATGGCCTCCTTGCGGGTCTCCCGCGCCGTCGCGAGGGCGCGCCTGGAGGCGGTCTGGGCGCGGATCCGTTGCGACAGGACACCGATCAGAACCAGGGCGCTGAACTGCAGGGACGCCAGATAGAGCTGAAGCCAGAGGATCCGCCCGGAGATATCGGAGGAGAGGAACGCAAATCCGCCAGTGCCGGTCACGGTGGCGCCCGCGGCGACCATCGCGAAGGCCAGAATGGCGAGCAATGAGAACGGCGGGCTGAGCCGGAGTACGAGCAGCAGGCCGACAGGAAAGAACAGGTAGTACAGGGCGGGATGGTCGAAATGAAAGAGGGCCGCCGCACTGGCGACGGCCGCGGCGATCCAGGCATAGCGTTCCCAGGGGCCGGCGGAGCCGCTGTGGTTGAACCGATGGAACCGGGCCAGCAGCAGGACGCCGGGCAGGCCCAGCATCATGCCGAGAAAGTCTCCGGCGGCCCAGGCCAGCCAGAGGTGAACGAAATCGTTTCCGAACAGGGTCGCCGACAGGGTTGAGCCCAGGGTCGCGACCGCCACGGTCGCCGGCAGCACCGCCAGCAGGGTGATGCGCCGAAACCGGTGGAGGATGGTTACGTCAAGGGCGGCGCCGCCAACGCGCCGCACCAGCACGGCCGCCGCGAACGCTTCCAGGAGGTCGCATCCGGCGATCAGCAGCGCCTGGGCCGGTGGGCTGCCGCTGATGGCGGCCCCGAGAAAGTCTGTGATGGTGCAGAGAATGGCGATCTGGATCGCCGGGATTCGCGGCAACAGAAGCAGTGCGCCGGCCAGCACTCCGTTGTTGATCCACATCACCGCCAGCCCGCCTGACCCCGTGGTCAGCGTGTAGGCGAAGGCGGCGCTGGCGATGTAGGTCGCGAGCAGCGCGAAGGGCAGCAGGGGATGCCGCTCTGTCTGAGCGGTCCGAAATATAGTCAACCGACAACCTCGCCACGATTGGCTCGCGGCGAGGACTGTCAGGCCTAGCCTGTTGCAGCGCGGTTTACCCGATCTAGGTTGCGCCTATTCCGCGAGTGCGGGCTCCTCGATTTCCGGAGCGCCCGGTTCGCGCGGGCCGGCGCCGTCGATGTCGAAGTCGAAGGCGATCTTGCCGTCGCGGAGCACGACCTTGACGTGGCCGCCCTTGGCCAGCTTGCCGAACAGGATGTCGTCGGCCAGCGGCTTCTTGATGTGCTCCTGGATCACCCGGGCGAGCGGCCGGGCGCCGTAGAGCTCGTCGAAGCCGTTCTTGGCCAGCCAGTCGGCCGCCTCGTCGCTGGTCTCGATGGTCACGTTGCGGTCGGCCAGCTGGGCTTCCAGCTGGAGTACGAACTTCTGCACGACCTGGCGGATGATTTCCTGGGTCAGCGGCTTGAAGGCCACGACGGCGTCGAGACGGTTGCGGAACTCCGGCGTGAAGATGCGCTTGATGGCCTCGTCGCTCTCCCCGTCGGCCCGGCCGCGGCCAAAGCCGATGGTCTGGCGCTGGGCGTCGGCGGCGCCGGCGTTGGTGGTCATGATCAGGACCACGTTGCGGAAATCGACCTTCTTGCCGTTGCTGTCGGTCAGCTGGCCGTTGTCCATCACCTGCAGCAGGATGTTGTAGACGTCCTGGTGCGCCTTCTCGATCTCGTCGAGCAGGACGATGGCGTGCGGATGCTGATCGACCGCGTCGGTCAGCTGGCCGCCCTGGTCATAGCCGACGTAGCCCGGAGGGGCGCCGATCAGGCGGCTGACCGTGTGGCGTTCCATGTACTCGCTCATGTCGAAGCGCAGCAGCTCGATGCCGAGGGTGGACGCCAGCTGGCGGGCCGCCTCGGTCTTGCCCACGCCGGTCGGACCGCTGAACAGGTAGCAGCCGATCGGCTTGTTCGGATCGCGCAGGCCGGCCCGGGCCATCTTCATGGCGCTGGACAGTTGCGCGATGGCCTCGGCCTGACCGAACACGGCGCGTTCGAGGTCGTTCTGCAGTTCCTTCAGCGCCTCGGTGTCGGTCTTGGACACCGACTTGGGCGGGATGCGGGCGATCTTGGCGACGACGGCCTCGATCTCCTTCACGCCGATGGTCTTCTTGCGCTTGCCCTCGGGCAGCAGCATCTGGCCGGCGCCCGCCTCGTCGATGACGTCGATCGCCTTGTCCGGCAGCTTGCGGTCGGTGATGTACTTCGCCGACAGGTCCACGGCCGTCTTCAGGGCGTCGTTGGTGTACTTCAGCTTGTGAAATTCCTCGTAGTAGATCTTGAGTCCCTTGAGGATTTTCAGGGTGTCTTCGACCGTCGGCTCGTTCACGTCGATCTTCTGGAACCGGCGCACCAGGGCCCGGTCCTTCTCGAAGTGCTGGCGGAACTCCTTGTAGGTCGTCGAGCCCATGCAACGCAGCGTGCCGCTGGCCAGGGCGGGCTTGAGCAGGTTCGAGGCGTCCATCGCCCCGCCGCTGGTCGCGCCGGCGCCGATCACCGTGTGGATCTCGTCGATGAACAGGATGGCGTTGGGGTGGTTCTCCAGCTCCTTGACCACCTGCTTGATCCGCTCCTCGAAGTCGCCGCGGTAGCGGGTGCCGGCCAGCAGCGCGCCCATGTCGAGCGAGAAGATGGTCGCGCCTTCCAGCACTTCCGGCACCTGGTGGCGGACGATCTTGAGCGCCAGGCCCTCGGCGATGGCCGTCTTGCCGACGCCCGGGTCGCCGACCAGCAGCGGGTTGTTCTTGGTCCTGCGGCACAGGATCTGGATGCAGCGCTCGACCTCGGCCATCCGGCCGATCAGCGGATCGACCTTGCCCTGGCGGGCCTTCTCGTTGAGGTCGACGCAGTAGGCTTCCAGCGCCTCGCCGCCGGTCTTCACCGCGGCCTTCTCTTCGTCGGCCTCGCCGGTGTTGGACCCCTTGGCCTGCTTGGGCTCGGAGGCGCCGGCCTTCTTGGCGATGCCGTGGGCGATGTAGTTCACCGCGTCGTACCGCGTCATGTCCTGCTCCTGCAGGAAGTAGGCGGCATGGCTTTCGCGCTCGGAGAACACGGCGACCAGCACATTGGCCCCGGTGACCTCGTCGCGGCCCGAGGACTGGACGTGGATGACGGCGCGCTGGATCACCCGCTGGAACCCGGCGGTCGGCTTGGCGTCCTCGCCGTCCTCGACGATCAGGCTGCGCAGCTCGGTGTCCAGATAGCCGGTCAACGTCTTCTTGATGGCCGCCAGGTCCACGTCGCAGGCGCTCATCACCCCCGCCGCGTCCTCGTCGTCCGTCAAGGACAGGAGCAGATGCTCCAGGGTCGCATACTCGTGCTTACGCTGGTTGGCGTAGGCCACGGCGCGGTGGAGGGTCTCTTCGAGATTGCGCGAAAACGAGGGCAAGCTGGGCTCCTCAATCCTTTTCCATAGTGCACTGAAGCGGATGCTGATGCCGACGGGCGGAGTCGATCACCTGCGAGACCTTGGTCTCGGCGACCTCGTAGGTGAACACGCCGCAGACGCCGACGCCATTCTGGTGCACGTGGAGCATGATGCGGGTCGCATCTTCGCGCGATTTGTTGAAAAAGCGCTCAAGCACGTACACGACGAATTCCATCGGCGTGTAGTCGTCGTTCAGCAGAAGCACGCGGTACAGGGAAGGCTTCGCGGTTTTCGGACGGGTCTGTGTGACCACCGCCGAACCCACGCCGTTCTGCCCGGCCCCTGACTTCTTCTCCGCCATGAACATCCATTCCCGGCGACCCGGGACAGGGCCGCCTTCCAGTCGATTAGATATGGAAACGCCGCCGCTTTGGAAGGGGCGACGGCCCGCTATGCGCTGCTTTGGCGCGCTCGTGATCAGGAATTCTGCCCTGGAGGGGCTACAGTCGCGCCGCCGGCGGCTCAGGAGCGGTCCATTCGCGACACCAGGAGGCGAGTCGTGCGGCGCGACGACCGGTGAGTCGCGTCAGTCGCTGTCCTCGCCGCGTAGCGCGCGACCGGTCACCACCGCCGTCTTGCCGAATCGGGCGCGCAGGGCGTCGACGGCGGTCTCGCCGCGCAGCGCCCGGCGTTCGTCGTCGGCAAAGAAGTCCGCTCCGGCCTCGTCCGCCGGGGCGAAGTCCGACAGCCCGGCGCCGATCAGTCGATAGGCGGTTCCCGGCGGCTCGGCCGCCAGCAGCTCCCGCGCCACCCCGAACAGCGTCCGCGCCGTCTGGGTCGGCACCGCCAGGGTGCGGCGCCGGGTGACGATGCGGAAGTCGGGCGTCCGCAGCTTGAGGTGCGCCACCCGCCCGGCGATCCCCTCGGCCCGCAGCTGGCGCGCGACTTTCTCGCACAGCGGCCAGAGGCGGTCCTCAAGCGCCTCGACGGCGGTGAGGTCGTTGTTGAAGGTGGTCTCGGCGCTGATGGTCTTGCGCGCCTCGTTGGGGTTCACGGGGCGGCTGTCCTGGCCCAGCGCCAGCTTGTGCAGATGCAGGCCGTGGGCGCCGAAGCGGTCGGCCAGATCCCGCAGGTCGGCCGCGGCGATGTCGCCGACCGTGCGGTAGCCGGCCTTCTCCAGGCTGGCGACCATCACCGGGCCGACGCCGGGCATGATGCCGACGGGCTTGCCGGCCAGGAACGAGACGGCCTCCGCCTTGCCGATCACCGAGAAGCCGCGGGGCTTGTCCAGGTCCGAGGCGATCTTGGCCAGGAACTTGTTGGGGGCCAGGCCGATGGAGACGGTCAGGCCGATCTCCGCCTCGATCTCGGCCTGCAGCCTGGCCAGCGTCACGGCCGGCGGCGCGCCGTGCAGCCGCTCGGTGCCCGACAGGTCCATCCAGGCTTCGTCCAGCGACAGGCCCTGGACCAGCGGCGTCAGGTCGCGGACCTTGCTGAAGATGCGCTTGCTCTCGGTGCGGTACTTCTGAAAGTCGGGCTTGAGGATCACGGCCTGCGGACACAGTCGCGTGGCCTTGAACATCGGCATGGCCGAGCGCACGCCGCTCATCCGGGCGATGTAGCAGCAGGTGGTGACCACGCCTCGCACCCCGCCGCCGACGATCAGCGGGACATCACGCAGCTCCGGCCGGTCACGCTTTTCGACCGAGGCGTAGAAGGCGTCGCAGTCCAGGTGGGCCATGCCGAGGGCGCCCAGTTCCCCATGCCTGATGACCCGCATCGAGCCGCAGGACGGGCAGCGGCGCGGCTGGTCGTCTCCGGTGCGGAAGCAGTCGCGACAGAGGGACTTCATGCGCCCTGTATCCGCCTTACGTCGCCGAGGCGGAAGGGCTCAGGCCGCCGGCCACAGCCAGGCCGCGCCGCGCACGCCGGAGGAGTCGCCGTACTTCGCCTGGACGATCGGCGTGGTGAACCGGTCGGTGAAGGCGTAGTGGGCCACGATCGGCGGGACGCGATCATAGAGCGCCTCGACATTGGACATGCCGCCGCCCAGCACGATGACGTCAGGGTCGAGCAGGTTGCACATCGCCGCCAGCGCCCGGCCCAGGCGGTCGATGTAGCGGTCCAGGCAGGCCGCGGCGGCCGCGTCGCCGGCCTGAACGCGCTCGATGATGGCGCGGCCGTCGGCCTTGAGACCCGTGCTGCGCTCGTAGTCCTCGCGGAAGGCAGACCCCGACACCCAGGTTTCCAAACAGTCCGTCCGTCCGCACCAGCACTGGTGGGCCTGGTGTTCTTCGCGGGTGGACCAGGGCAGGGGGCCGTGCCCCCATTCGCCGGCGATGCCGTTGCGACCTTCGAGCGCCTGTCCCTTGACCACCACCCCGCCGCCGCAGCCGGTGCCCAGGATGGCGCCGAACACGACGTTCGCGCCGGCGCCCGCCCCGTCCACGGCTTCCGAGAGGGCGAAGCAGTTGGCGTCGTTCTGCAGCCGGATCGGCCGGCCCAGCGCCGCTTCGACATCCTCCTTGAACGGGCGATCGTTCATCCAGGTGGAGTTGGCGTTGCGAATCCGGCCGGTGACGGGCGAGACCGAGCCGGGAATGCCCATGCCGACGGTGGCGTTCGCGGCGCCGGCTTCGCGCTCGGCCTCGAGCACCAGGTCCCGGACCGCAAGGACGGCCTCGTCATAGTCGCCGGGATTTGGCGCGCGGACGCGGGCCAGGAAGGCGCCGTCAGGCCCCAGCGCCGCCGCCTCGATCTTGGTGCCCCCGAAATCGACGCCGATGCGGATCACCGGATCGCCGCCTCAAGGGCCGGACCCAGCGTCGTCCAGTCCTCGTGAAGGCCGTGCCGGTCCGGCGCGGTCGGGGCCAACGGCCGCAGGCGGGTGTCGGCGATGATCTGGAAGCGCTTCACGTCCGGCGCCGCCTCCGCCGACGACTCCAGGTTGGGCAGCAGGTCGTCGATGAAGCAGGCCTGCCCCGATGTGCGGCGGCTCATCTCCAGGATGGTCGGTCCCTTGAGTCCGGAATGCAGGATCATCGGGTAGTCGAACCCGTGGGTGCTCAGCCAGCCGGTCCGCGACTCCAGCGCGTGGGCGGGGGCGTTGGTCAGGATCACCACGCCTGCCTGCGTCGACAGGGTGGCCAGGGCGTCGGCGGCGCCCTCCACCGGATCCAGGTCACCGGCCCCGTGGCGGAAGAAGTCGTCGAACAGCGCCTTGCCGGTTTCGAAGTCCAGGCTCTCGGTCTCGCCGGGGCGGTAGATGTTCTGGAACAGCGCGAAACGGTCGATCCGCATCTCGTAGCCATGGCGGCGGATGTACCGTTCGAACCCCGACATGAAGTGGGCCAGCACCTCGTCGACGTCGACGATCAGCAGCGGCGCGTCGGCGTGGATGGACAGGTCGGAAAGGGTCAGGGGCTGGGGCAAGATCAGGTTAGCTCGGGTTTAAGGATATTCAGGGACTACTGCACCGGAGAAATCGCGGCGAGTCGCTTGTTTTCGCGTCGCATCAGATGGCTGGGGTTCAGGTCCGTAAATGGCCAAGAAGGTCCTCATCGTCGAGGATAACGAGCTCAATATGAAGCTCTTCCACGACCTGCTCGACGCGCAAGGGTATGAAACCCTTCAGACGCGCGAAGGGTTGCAGGCGCTCGCCATCGCGCGCGAGCACCGGCCCGACCTGATTCTCATGGATATCCAGCTGCCCGAGATCTCCGGACTGGAGGTCACCAAATGGCTGAAAGAGGACGACGAGCTGAACCATATCCCGGTCGTGGCCGTTACCGCCTTCGCCATGAAGGGCGATGAGGAGCGGATTCGCGAAGGCGGCTGCGAGGCCTATATTTCCAAGCCGATCTCGGTGTCGCACTTCCTCGACACCATCAAGCGGCTGTTGGACTAGGAGAGGGCAGGCGATGAGCGCGCGGATCCTGGTCGTCGACGACATCGAAGCCAACGTGAAGCTGCTCGAGGCCCGTCTGACGGCGGAGTACTACGAAGTGCTGACCGCCAGCGACGGCCCCACGGCGCTGGCGCTGGCCGCTTCCGAGAAGCCCGACATCGTGCTGCTGGACGTCATGATGCCCGGCATGGACGGGTTCGAGGTCTGTCGCCGGCTGAAGGACGACCCGATCACCCGCCACATCCCGGTGGTGCTGGTGACCGCCCTCGACGGGCGGGCCGACCGGATCACCGGCCTGGAGGCCGGAGCCGACGAGTTCCTGACCAAGCCGATCGACGACGTGATGCTGTTCGCCCGCGTGCGCAGCCTGACTCGCCTCAAGCAGGTGTTGGACGAGCTGCGGGCCCGCGAGGCCTCCGGGCGGCGCATCGGCGTCATCGCCGGGGCCGCGGCGCGCCTGGGCGGCACGGGCGGTCGGGTGCTTGTCCTGGACGACAATGAACGCCAGGCCCAGCGCCTGATGGCCGAGCTGTCGGTGGAGCACCGGCCGGTGGCCGAGACCGATCCGGAAAAGGCCCACATGACGGCGCGGGGGCCGGTGGACCTGATCGTGGTCAACGCCACGGCCCGCAGCTTCGACGGCCTCCGCTTCGCCGCCAACATCCGCTCGGACGAGGCGACGCGCCATCTGCCGATCCTGGCCATCGTCGATCCTGACGAACGCCACCGGCTGGTCAAGGCGCTCGAGATCGGCGTCAACGACATCCTAACCAAGCCGATCGACCCGCAGGAAATGGCGGCCCGGGCCCGGACGCAGATCCGCCGCAAGCGCTACACCGACTTCCTGCGCGACAATCTCGATCATTCACTGGAGCTGGCGGTCACCGACCAGCTGACCGGCCTGCACAACCGACGCTACATGGAGGG
Source organism: Caulobacter sp. (assembly GCA_031426695.1). Lineage (GTDB taxonomy): Bacteria > Pseudomonadota > Alphaproteobacteria > Caulobacterales > Caulobacteraceae > Caulobacter. The sequence goes on along the minus strand of JASJPM010000007.1, from coordinate 321,940 downwards.
CCAGCTCGGCGCCCTGGTGAAGCGGGCGATGCATGGCGGTGACCCGGTTTCGGCCCTGATGATCGACATCGACCACTTCAAGAAGATCAACGACAATTTCGGCCACGACATCGGCGACGAGGTGCTGCGCGAGTTCGCGGTTCGCCTGGCGTCCAATGTCCGGGCCATCGATCTGCCCTGTCGATATGGCGGCGAGGAGTTCACGGTGATCATGCCGGGCGCCCGGTTGCAGGACGCCGAACGGGTCGCCGAGCGCATCCGGCTGCACGTCGCCGGCTCGCCGTTCCGTGTCTCCGGCGGCGAACTGCTCACTGTGACGATCTCGATCGGCGTCTCCAGCACGATCGGGGAGAGCGATACGCCCGAACTGCTGCTCAAGCGGGCCGATGAAGCGGTCTATGAGGCCAAGGCGGCGGGTCGAAATCGCGTCATCGCGCGCGCGGCCTGATATCCACAGAAAAGCGCCCCGGGGCGCCCAGCTTCCGCAGCTTGTGTCTGGTATCCGACACAACGAATGATATTGCTTACCCTGAGTAACTCGATGGGGCGGCGTTTCGATGATTTACGGCTGGCGTAAGGCAGCGGCGCCCCTCGCGATCGCTCTTGGACCCCTGACGATCATCAGCGCGATCCTGCGCAACTGGCAGGGCTGGGAGGCGCCGCCCTTCTGGCTCGACGACTACGCCGCCGGGATCGCGCTGCTGGGCGCCGGCGTTCTCGCGCTCCAGGACCAAGGCAGCGTCAAGGGGCGCCTGCTGAGCGCCGCGTTCGGGCTGTCGGTTGGCGTGATGTGGGGATCGCTGTTCGAGCCGATGGCCGGCCTGCATCCGGGGCCCCGCGAGTGGAGTGCGTTCCCGGCCACGAGCCGTATCCTGACCCTGGCGGCGCTGGCCGCCTCTGTCGCTGGCCTGGCGCTCAGCCTGCCCAGCAAGCGCCCGCCCTTCGTTGGTACCCGCCCGGACACCGGCAAAAGGAAAGGCCGGCGCTAGGGGCGCCGGCCTTCACGGAAATCCCGAAGGGGCCTTGAGGCCTCCTACTTGATCTTGCCTTCCTTGAACTCGACGTGCTTGCGCACGATCGGGTCGTACTTCTTGAGCACCATCTTCTCGGTCTTGGTGCGGGCGTTCTTCTTGGTCACGTAGAAGAAGCCGGTGTCCGCCGACGAGTTCAGACGGATCTTGATGGAAGCCGGTTTGGCCATCGATGGAATCCTTCGGTAGCCGCGTGGGCCGAAACTGAGAGGCGCGGAAAATACTCACCGCCCGCTGGAAGTCAATGTCTGTCGCAGATAGGGTCGTGCGATGACCCTTCGCCCGCTCGCCGCCGTCGCGGCCCTTCTGCTGTCGGCCTGCGCCACGATCCCGGCCGCGCGCCCCGCCGACGCCTTCTTCGACCGGCTCCAGGCCCTGTGCGGCAAGAGCTTCGCGGGGCGGGTCGTCAGCACCGACCCGCTGGACGCCGACTTTGCGGGCAAGCCGCTGGTGATGCAGGTCACCGGCTGCACCGACAGCGAGGTCCGCATCCCCTTCGCGGTCGGCGAGGACCGCTCCCGCACCTGGGTCATCGCGCGGACCGCCGAGGGCCTGCGGCTCAAGCACGACCATCGCCACACCGACGGGACCGAGGACGAGCTGTCGCAGTACGGCGGCGACACCGAGACCCCCGGCTCGGCGGCGCGCCAGGAATTCCCGGCCGACGCCTTCAGCCGCACCCTGTTCCTGGGCAAGGGCAACCCGGCCTCAGTGACCAACGTCTGGGCCGTCGAGGTCCATCCCGGCCAGACCTACGCCTACGAGCTGCGCCGACCGAACCGCTTCTTCCGGGTCGAGTTCGACCTGTCGAAGCCGCTTTGACATCAGCCCAGCGGCTTCACCAGCGGCTTGCCGCGCCGGTAGGTCATCAGGAACGGCGAATCCCCGGCCGCCAGCGATCGCAGGATCGCCTCGGTGATGTCGAACAGCGGCAGCTTTAAAGCCTCGTCCAGCGGCCGCCAGGCCAGGTCGGCCAGCTCCGGTGATTCCGCCGCCTCGCCGACGGCCAGGTCGGCGTCGGCGATGAAAAACCGGGCGTGGAAGCGGACCGGGCTCTCGGTCGGCGTGATGGCCCGGGCGGCGACAGACAGCGCGCCGTGTTCGGCCGGCAGGATCAGGCCGGTCTCCTCGGCGGTCTCACGGATGGCGGCGGTCGCCAGGGCGTTGGCCAGGCGGCTCGGCGCGGCGGCGCGGCGGACGCTGTCCTCGGCCAGCGGGCTGAGCGCGGGCTGGTCGAAGTCGGCCCGATCCAGCTTGCCCCCCGGAAACACGAAGACGTCCGGCGCGAAGCGGGACTTCGCCGGCCGCCGGCCCATCAGCACCGTGGGCCCGGCGTGCTCGCGACGCAGCAGGATCAGGCTGGCGGCGTGGCGGGGACGGACGGCCTTGCCGGGGGGAGGGGCGCTCACAGGTGCTGCAGCCGGCGCGCGCCGTTCAGGAAGCGCATGAACGGGATCGGCCGCGGGCCGGACGCCAGCCGCTCGGCGATCTCGGCGACCACGAAGCGGGTGATGTTGGGCAGGTCCAGCGCCAGGGCCTCGTCCAGGTCGACCCAGGCGATCTCGTCGAGCTCGCCGCAGTCGGGGCGGCGGTCCAGGCTGAGCAGCGACTCGGCCTCGGCCATGAAGAAGCGGGCGTCGAAGCGCTTGGGCCGGTAGGGCGGGGTGATGGCGCGGGCGACGTATTGCAGCGCCGACAGGTCGGGCAGGGCGCCCGCCTCCAGGAACGGCCGCCAGGCCCCGACTCCGGGGCGCACGGGCGCCTCCCTCGCCAGCAGCAGCCCGGCCTCCTCGAAGGTTTCGCGGATGGCGGCCAGGCCCAGCGCGCGCGGCAGCTGCGGGCTGTCGTGGCGGGCGGTGAGGATCAGCTTGGCCTTCACCTCAGGGTCCAGCTCATTGGCCGACGGCGCGGTGAAGTCGCCCCGGTCGACCCGCCCGCCGGGAAACACCCACTTGTCGGGCATGAAGCTGTGGCCGCCGTGGCGACGGCCCATCAGCAGGCGGGGCTTCTTCGCGTCGCGGCGGACGATGATCAGGGTGGCGGCGTGGCGCGGCTTGACGGTCTTGCCGCCCTTCTCGCGCATGGCCCCGTCGCTGCGGGGATCGTAGTTGGGGTCGAGCACGGGTCCGGTCATGGGCTGAGCATAGGCCCCGTCATCAGCGGCTGAAAACCGTGACCCAACGTCATTCGTAGGGCTCCACCGGCTTGAGGATCAGGATCGACAGGTCCCGATCCGGCGTCCAGTTGCTCTTGCGCACCTCGAAGGTGGTCGGCCCGATCTTCTTCACGCCGCTGGCGCAGAAGCTGACCAGGTTGGCCGGGTCGCCCTTGTCGATGACCATCCGGAAGTCGCCGATGGGACCTGCCCAGTTGCCGCCGGTCTTCAGGACGTAGGCGATGCGCTGCTCCGTGAAGGGGGCGTAGTCGGCGGTCCCCTGCGCCCTTTCCACCCCCGCTACAAAGGATTCGTCGATGCAGTACCGGAAGTGCATGTCCATGAAATCTTCGTAGGTGACCCCCTTTGCGTTGAGAATGGTCCCCACCGAGCCGCCGGTCGCCGGCTTGTAGCTGTGCTCGACCACGATCTCCCGCCCGGCCGGGAAGGTCTGCTCCCAGTGGAAGGTGGTCTTCAGGGTCCAGGCGGGGTTGAGGTGCTTTTCCCAGCCCTTGCCGGCGTCGTACTCGTCGGGAACGGCCAGGCCCAGCCGCACGGCGTCCTCCTGGTCGGCGGCCGACAGGGCGTCCAGCCGGCCGATCATGCCGTCGACGTGCAGGGCCAGCGGCACGCCGCGCGCGGTCAGCCAGGCGGTGCGGTCGACCTCGCCGACGAACGCCTTCTGCTCGACGGCCATCTTCACGGCCTTGCCGTCGACCAGCGTCCGGAAGGCTAGCAGGTTGGCCGGGTCCTCGCCGCCGGGGATGTTGGTGTCGTGGAAATAGAACTCCGGCCCGCCGATGTCGGGCATCGGGAAGGCCACGCGGGTGGTGACGTCCTTGCCGGAGGTATTGACGAACACGTATCGGACCCGAACCACGTCAGCGGAGATGTAGAGGTCCTCCGACTTCATCACGATGGCGTCGGTGCGGGTCAGCACCAGCCCGCCGGCGGCCAGCTCGGCTGTGGAGTCATTGGCGGCTGCCGGCGCGGCCAGAAGCAGCGCGGCGACGGCGGCGAGGACGATGCGGTTCATGTTGGCCCCTCGTGAGGCGCAGACCGTAGCACGGGACCGCAAACCAGCGTCCAGCCTGGTGGCCGGGGGACGCTCAAGCCGTCGCTCTAGTGTCTCCGGTGTCTTCAGACCGATTGCGCGAGGGTCGGCCCGGCGCGTCCTGGCGGGCGGATAGGCGGATGGACCCGGCCGATCGAACCCGAAGAGCGCCCTGGCCACGCCGCACACCGGCGCGCGGCGAGCGGGTCCGAGGCCTTGCCGGCAGGGCGTTTCCAACGAGTCCGGTCGTGGTTCGCGCTGTCTCATCCAGACAGTATGATCCCTGCGACACGGGGGAGGATCGACGGCCCGCCGGATCGGTCCGGCAATGTCGCGCATTGGGGCCGAATGTCTCGCTATGTCTCGACAGTATATGTCTCGAGAGTCTCACCCGGGCGGTATCAGTCGCGCAGGGCGGCCGACCGCTCCCGCGCCGTCGCGGCGCCCAGGTAGTTCAGCTCGATCGTCACGCCGTTCGGATCGTTCAGGAACAGCTGCCGGATCGGCGCGTCCGGCACGCCGATCTCGCGGTAGGCGACGCCCAGTCCGTCAAGCCGCGTCTTCACCGCCGCGATGTCGTCGACAGCGAAGGCGACATGGCTCAGCGCCGCCGCGTCGCAGCCGACGCCGGACGTCGGCCGCGTCATCAGGTGCACCACCGGTCGGTCGCCCGCGTAGAGCCAGTGGCCGTCGAAGCTGAAGTCCGGCCGCCACCGCTCGGTCAGGCCCAGCACATCGACGTAGAAGGCGCGGGTCTCGTCCAGCCTGTCGGTGGCGATGTTGATGTGGTCCAGGTCCAGGATCATCGCGCGCTCCGGGCTCGCCGCGTCAGAAGGGGAAGAACAGCGGGATCACCGCCACGCCGACCACCCAGGTCAGCAGGTTCAGCGGCACCCCGATGCGGACGAAGTCCATGTAGCTGTAGCGGCCCAGTTGGTAGACCAGAACATTGGTCTGATAGCCGAACGGCGTGGCGAAGGCGGCGCTGGCGGCCATCATCACGGCGACGAGGAAGGGGCGGGGGCTGACCCCCAGACTCTCGGCCAGCGCCACCGCGACCGGGGTCAGCAGCACGGCGACCGCGGCGTTGGACAGGATCTCGGTCAGGAACAGGGTGACGCCGTAGATCAGCGCCAGGGCCATCAAGGGTCCCAGGGCGTTGACCACGCCGGTCAGGGCGTCGGTGGCCGTCGAGGCCAGGCCCGTGACCTCCATCGACAGGCCCACGACCACCATGCCGGCGATCAGCAGCAGGATCTCCGGACGCAGGCCGCGATAGGCTTCCTCGGCGCTGATCACCCGCATCACCACCAGCAGCACGGCCCCGGAGAAGGCCGCCGCCGCGATGGGGGCCAGGCCGATGGCGGCGACCAGCACCACGCCGGCGAAGACCGCCAGCGACAGGCCGGCCTGAAGCGGTCTGAAGGGACGGTCGGCCGGGAAGACGGCCGGGTCGTCGCCGGCCGCTGCGGCCGCCTTTTCCGGCGATACAGCCTCGCCGGTTTCCGGCGCCTCGCCGCCGAGCAGTCGTCCCCCCACCAGATAGAGGTAGATCCCGCCGACAAGGGCGATGATCAAGCCCACCGGGGTGATCTCGAACAGGCTGAAAACCGGCTGGCCGGCGTTGCGGGCCATGTCGTTGACCAGCAGGTTGGTCGAGGTGCCGATCAGCGTGCAGGCGCCGCCCAGGATGGTCACATAGGACAGCGGGATCAGGAATCGCCGCGCCGACAGGCCCATCGAGGCGGCGGCGTCCCGCACCACCGGGGCGGCCAGCACCACGATCGGCGTGTTGTTCAGCAGGGCGGATGCGGCGCCGGACAGGCCGATCACGATCCACAGACCCGTCGCGCCGAGCCGGGCGCAGAGATCGATGGTCTTGCGGATCAGCAGCCCCAGCAGGCCGCTCAGCTCCATCGCGTAGGCGATCACGAACAGTGAGGCGAGGGTGATGATCGCGGGGCTGGCGAAGGCGCCCTGGACCTCGACGGGTCGGATCGTCCGGGTGGCCAGCAGCACGGCCGCGCCGGCCAGGGCGACCACGTCCGGGCGGATCTTCCCCCGGATCAGGGCGACGACGACCGCGACGAGGACGACCAGGGCGATGATCTGGGGACTGGTCATTCGAGCGGGCGCGTTCCGAGCGAGCCCGAGCCGGGCGATGGACCAAAACTCGCGCGATACGCCGCGCGAACTTTGAACTGGTGTCGATCCCCTCTAGTGTACGCCCATGGCCGACAATAGTCCGGGCGCCCCCGTCCGCAAGCGGCGTCTCATCGCGCCCCTCGTTATCGCCGTTATCGTCGCGGGTCTTCTGCTCGCCGCAGCGCTGGGTCTGTTTGGCCGAAAGCCGACGCCCGAGCCGGCGCCGGCCGAGGTCGCGCCTGCGCCCCAGACTGTAACGCCCCTGACGCCCTTGGCGCCGCCGGTTCTGTCCCGGGTCGACCTGATCGAGGGCGCGCGCGCCGCCGCCGCCGCCCATGCCGCGGGAGAGCCCCCGGCCGACGGCGTGGACCCACTGGTCCGCCGGACCTTCCGCATCAGGCTGCCGTTCGGCTGCGCCGGGCCGCGGACCGGCGCCGGCTCCGCCCAGGCCTGGTTCGAGCAGGACCCCGAGCGGGGCACGGTCAAGCTGACGGCGCGTTCGGTCGACCTGACGACCCTGCCGATGATCCGGTCGCTGCCGCAGGCCGACAGCATCGAGAAGGCCGAGGGATTCTGGATCCCGCGGCCCTGGACGCTGACGGAGACCTGCCCGCCGACCCGCGAGGCGCCGGCGCCGGCCGTGGCCCAGCCGGCCGCGCCGGCCGGCCAGAGCCTGGGTCTGGTGCGCCTCTCCGACGCCGGCGCCTCCCGCGTGCCGCGCCGCGACGGGCGGCCGTACGAGTACGTCCAGAAGGGGCCGACCAACGCGCTCGCCGCCGGCGCCCGGGGCTATCGCCTGATGATCGAGGGACAGATCGCCGCCTTCCCGGACGGCCGGTCCATTCGCTGCTGGAGCGAGACGCCCGACCATCAGCCGATCTGCCTCTATGCGGTGACCTTCGAGCGCATCGCCTTCGAGGACGCCTCCGGCGCGGTGATGGCGGAGTGGCGGGAGTAGGGGGCTACCGCCTTGCGTGCTTCGACATGCGGTCTGCGACCGCTGCTCAGCATGACTATGGTGGGTAGCCTTCTTACTCAGTCATCCTGAGCAGCCGCGAAGCGGCGTGTCGAAGGACGCAGGGCCCCGAAGATCTCTAGCGATGACGGCGAGGGGGTAGGACGCCGCCCTACCTTCTCTTGCCCTTCTTCACGCCCTTGGGCGTGCCGCCGCGCTTGGGGCCGCCGCGGCCGGGGTCCTTGCCGAAGTCGCCGCGCCGGCGCACGCCGAGCCTCGGCCTTGGCGCGTTGGGATCGGCCGCTACGGGCTCGCTGAGCATCTGGAACAGCAGACCGCCGGTCACCGGCGTCGCCTCGCGCAGCTTGACCTGCACCGCCATGCCCAGCGGCCAGCGGGCGCCGGAGCGCTCGCCGACCAGGGCGTGGCTGCGGTCGTCGTGGACGAAGAACTCGTCGCCCAGCGAGGAGACCGGGATCAGGCCGTCGGCGCCGGTGTCGATCAGCCGCACGAACAGGCCGAAACGCGTGACGCCGGTGATCCGGCCCTCGAACTCGGCCCCGACCTTGTCGGCCAGGAAGGCGGCGACGTAGCGGTCGGTGGCGTCGCGCTCGGCGGCCATGGCCCGGCGCTCGGCGTGGGTGATCCGCTCGGCGGTGTCCTTGATCTGCTTGATGTCCTCGTCGGTGAGGCCGTCGGAGCCCAGGCCCAGCGCGCGGATCAGGCCGCGATGGACGATCAGGTCGGCGTAGCGGCGGATCGGGCTGGTGAAGTGGGCGTACTTGCCCAGGTTCAGCCCGAAGTGGCCGATGTTCTCGGCGTTGTACTGCGCCTGCATCTGGCTGCGCAGCACCACCTCGTTGACGATGTCGGCGTGCGGCCCCTCGCGGGTGTCGTCCAGCAGTTTGTTGAAGCGGTGGGTGTTGGGCGCCTCGCCCTTGCTCCAGGGGATGTCCAGCGTCTGCAGGAAGTCGGTCAGCGCCTGCATCTTCTCGGGGCTGGGCGTGTCGTGGATGCGGTAGATCAGCGGCGAGCGCTTCTGCTCCAGCGTCTCGGCGGCCGAGACGTTGGCCTGGATCATCATCTCCTCGATCAGCCGGTGGGCCTCCAGCGAGGCGCGCTTGGTGATCGAGGCGACCTCGCCCTCGGCGCTGATGACGATGCGGCGCTCGTCGCTCTCGATGGCCAGCGGCGAGCGGGCGTTGCGACCCTTCAGCATCAGGCGATAGGCGGTCCACAGCGGCTTGAGCACGCCGTCGACCAGCGGGCCGGTCTTGTCGTCCGGCTCGCCGTCGATGGCCGCCTGGGCCTGTTCGTAGCTGAGCTTGGCCGCCGAGCGCATCAGGCCGCGCACGAAGCGGTGGCTCGTCTTCTTGCCGTTGCTGTTGAACACCATCCGCACGGCCATGGTGGCGCGGTTCTCGCCCTCGCGCAGGCTGCACAGGCCGTTGCTCAGCCGCTCGGGCAGCATCGGCTCGACCCGGTCGGGGAAGTAGACGCTGTTGCCCTTCTCGCGGGCCTCCTCGTCCAGCGCCATGCCGTGGCGGACGTAGGCGGCGACGTCGGCGATGGCCACCCAGACGATCCAGCCGCCGGGGTTCTTCGCGTCCGGGTCGGGGTGGGCGAAGACGGCGTCGTCGTGGTCGCGGGCGTCGGACGGGTCGATGGTGATGAACGGCAGGTCGCGCAGATCCTCGCGGCCCTGCAGCGTCGGGGCCTGGGCGGCTTCCGCCTCGGCTTCGGCCTGGGCGGTGAAGCCCATCGGGATGCCGTGGGTGTGGATGGCTATGAGAGACGCCGCCCGGGGCTCGTCCTCGCGGCCGATTCGCTCCAGCAGCTTGCCGCGCTTGGGGCCGTAGCGCTGGCTGCCGGGCTGCACCTGGACCTGGGCCAGGACGAGGTCGCCGTCCTTCAGGTCGCGCGCCTCGTGGATGTCGAGCAGCAGCACGTCCTTGGACTTGCGGTCGACCGGCTCGACGCGGACCTCGCGATTGCCCTTGCGGATGACGCCCAGGATGCGGTGGGCGCTCTGGCCGAGCCGCTTGATCAGCCGGGCCTCGGTCTCGCCGGTCTCCAGCCGCTCGAAGCGGACCAGGCAGCGGTCGCCCACGCCCGGGGCGCCGGTGACGGCCTCGTTGCGGTCGGGGGCCAGCCGGATCAGCGGCAGATCCTCGCCGCCCTTGACCAGCTTCACATAGAGATCGCCGTCGTTGTCGCGCTCGACCACGTCGGCCACGCCGACCGGCGGGAAGGCCCCGGCCTCGGAGAAGCCGCGCCGGCCGCGCTTGCCCAGCGCGCCCTCGGCCTCCAGGCCCTTGAGCATCTCGCGCAGCGCGCGGCGGTCGGCGCCCTTCAGCCCGAAGGCCTTGGCGATATCGGCCTTCTCCGCCTGGCCCGCGTCGCGAAGGAAGCGGATCAGGGTCTCACGGTCAGGGAGGCCCTGGGGGAGACGGGGCGTGCGGGGCGTGCGCGGGGCGCGGGACTTGGACATTGCCCTTGGGATAACGCGGGAGGGCGACAAACGCACCCTCCCATTGCATCCCTACTGATAGGCTGGCGGGTAGCCGCTCGTGGACGGCGTCGCGTAGCGGTCGCGCAGCTCGAACGCGCGGCTGGTCTGCGGCTGCTCGACGCCCTCGATGAACACCGCCAGCGGCCAGCTGGACGTCTCCAGCGGATCGCCGTTCCACAGCACCACGTCGGCGTCCTTGCCCACCTCCAGCGTGCCGGCCGAGGTCTGGCCCCAGATCTTCGCCGGCGTGGCGGTGATCGAGGCGATGGCCGCCTCGCGGGGCAGGCCGTAGGCCACCGCGAGGCCGGCGTTGATCCGGGCCTGGCGCAGGTTGTTGAAGTCGCGGCTGCCCATGATGGCGACCTGGACTCCGGCCCGCTGCAGGCGGGCGGCGTTGTCCAGGCGCGCGCCCAGCGTCTCGAACTGGCTGGGCAGGCTGGCCTGGGAATCGATCAGCACCGGCACGCCGGCCGCCGCGATCTCGTCGGCGACCATCCAGCCTTCCTCGACGCCTTCGAGGATGACCTTGATCTTCTCGTCGCGGGCCAGTTTCAGCGCCTGGCGGATGTCGGCGGCGCGGTGGACGCGGATCAGCAGCGGCGTGCGCCCCTCGACCACCGGGATCAGGGCTTCCAGGTCGATGCGCGACAGGCCGAACTCGCGCGTGCCGCCGCGCTCGTAGGCGGAGCGGTTGCGGGCGAAGGCGCGGGCGTCCTCGAGGGCCGCCTTGACCAGCACGATGGCCGCGCCGCGCGAACCGCCGGCGTTGCGGGCCCCGGCCTGGCCCAGGTCCAGCGCCACGGCCACGCGGGCCTTGATCACCGGGTCCCTGTCGCCGGCCCCCAGGCCGACCACGGCGGCCTGGCCGGAGAACATCTTGGGATCGCCTTCGCCGCCGCCGCCGCCGCCGGCGAAGTCGTCGTGGCCGTCGCCGGCCCCGCCGTCATGGACATGGCCGCCGCCGCCCCGGCCCAGCACCGGCGTGATCACCGCCCGGGTGACGCCGGTCTGGCGGGCCAGCGGGATCATCGCCGAGTCCGGATTGACGCCGTAGCTGATGTCGAAGCCGGCCGAGAGTTTGCCGGAACTGTCGTCGCGCGTCGACGATTCCGCCTCGACCTCCGACACCGTCAGGTTGGAGGAGGGGGCGATCATCCCGGGGGTGACCACGCCGCCCTTCGCGTCGATGACGCGGGCGCCGGCCGGCGCGGCGACGCCCGCGCCGACGGCGACGATCTTGCCGTCCTTGAGCACGATGGTCCCGGAGGGCACCGCGCCGGCCGCCGTGGCGGTCTCCAGCCGGGCGTTGATGATGGCGACCGTCTCGGCCGAGGCGGTCGTGGCCAGCGCCAGGGCGGCGATGGAGGCGAGGAGCAGGCGTTTCATCAGTGGAAGGCTCCTTCGCCCGGGCGGCCCAATTCGAAGTCTGACTTGGGTTGGTAACGCGGGTCCTTGCGGTCGTAGACCACGGCCCCGTCGACATAGACCTGCTCGGCCACGGCGTAGACGCTGAACGGATCGGCGCTCCAGATCACCACGTCGGCGCGTTTGCCGGCCTCCAGCGTGCCGGTCTGGTCGGCGATGCCCAGCGCCTTGGCCGGGTTGGCGGTGATCCAGGCGATGGCCTCGGCGCGGGTGATGCCAAAGCCGATGCGGTTGCCGGCGGCCATGGCCAGGGCGGCTTCCTGGTTCAGCCGCTGGGTCATGGTCTCGTCGTCTGAGTGGATGACGGTGCAGGCGCCGGCCTTGTAGGCGATGGCAGCGTTGGCCTCGATGCCGTCCAGCGACTCCATCTTGAAGCCCTGCCAGTCGGCCCAGGTGGCGAAGCAGATGTCCTCTTTCGCCAGCACCGCGCCCAGCTTGTAGGCCTCGCTGGCGTGGTGGAACATGGTGATCCTGTAGCCAAACTCCTTGGCGATATCGATCATCACCGCCATCTCGTCGGCCCGGTAGCAGTGGTTCTGCACCAGGATTTCGCCGCGCAGCACGCCGGCCAGCGTGTCCAGCGTCAGGTCGCGCTTGGGAGGATCGGCTTTCTCGCCCTTGTCGACCTTGGCGCGATAGTCGTCCCAGCGGCGGGCGTAGTCGGCCGCGTCGATCCAGGCGCGGCGGTAGCCGGCTACGTTGCCCATGGCGGTCGAGGGCGTGCGGCTCTTGCCGCCATAGACCCGCTTGGGGTTCTCGCCACAGGCCATCTTCACGCCGTAGGGCGCGCCGGGGAACTTCATGCCCTGCATGGTGACCGAAGGCACGTTGCGCACGGTGACCGAGCGACCGCCGAACAGGTTGGCCGAGCCGGGGAGGATCTGCAGCGTCGTCACCCCGCCGGCCCGGGCGCGGTTGAAGCCCGGGTCCTGCGGCCAGATCGAGTGCTCGGCCCAGACGTAGGCGGTGTTGGGGTCGGTGGCCTCGTTGCCGTCCGAGCGGGCGCCCACCGACGGGGAGGGGTAGACGCCCAGGTGGCTGTGGGCGTCGATGACGCCCGGGGTCACCCACTTGCCGGTCCCGTCGATGACGTAGGCGTCGGCCGGGATCGGGGTGTCGGGACCGCCGACCGAGACGATCTTGCCGCCGGACATGAAGACCACGCCGCCGGCGATCTGCTGGCCGGTCGCGGTCAGGATGGTGGCCCCGCGGATCGCCGTCGGCCGCGAGGGCAGGGCGGCGTAGGTGCTGGGGAAGGCGTCAGGCCGCGCCGCCGGGTCGAGTCCTGCGCGAACCGGCTTGGCCGGACCGCTCTCGGCCTTGGCGGGCTTGTCGCCCGTGGATCCGGCCATGCCGGTGGTCGCGCAGGCGGCCATAAGGACCGCCGTGGCGGAAGCGGCCAGCGCCGCGCGTATTCTGGGTGTCATTGCCCCGTCCCGAACTGAAGGCGCCGAGATCAGACCAATTGCCGGACGCGGTCAATTCGGGCCCGGATTACAAGCCGGTAATCTTCGCGGCGAGGCGCGCAAGGGCGTCCTGTCACTTGCATCCCCTTAACCTCCGCCCGATATCGAATGAACGGCGATGGCGCGGCATGATTCGCGACACGCTTCCTAGCGAAGGGCCAATCATGACTGACTACATGCACACCGCGATGAATCTCGTCCCGATGGTGGTCGAACAGACCAGCCGGGGCGAGCGCGCGTTCGACATCTTCTCGCGCCTGCTGAAGGAGCGGATCATCTTCCTGACCGGACCGGTCGAGGACGGCATGTCCGCGCTGATCTGCAGCCAGCTGCTCTTCCTGGAGTCCGAAAACCCCAAGAAAGAGATCAGCATGTACATCAACTCGCCGGGCGGCGTGGTGACCAGCGGCCTGGCGATCTACGACACCATGCAATACATCAAGAGCCCGGTGACCACGGTCTGCATGGGCATGGCGGCCTCGATGGGCTCGCTGCTGCTCTGCGCCGGCGCCGCCGGCCAGCGCGTCGCGCTGCCCAACGCCCGCATCATGGTCCACCAGCCCTCCGGCGGCTTCCGCGGCCAGGCCAGCGACATCATGCGCCACGCCGAGGACATCCTGAAGACCAAGCAGCGCCTCAACGAAATCTACGTGAAGCACACCGGCCGCACGATGGAAGAGGTCGAACAGACCCTCGACCGCGACCACTTCATGAGCTCCGAGGAAGCCAAGGCCTGGGGCATCGTCGACCACGTCTACGAGACCCGCGAAGCCAGCGAAGCCGGCGCGGCCTAAGGGTTTCAAGCGTTTGAGTTACGGAAAGGCCTGGTGGAAACACCGGGCCTTTTTCTTTCCGCCCTAAGGCCGCCCTTTGAACACCCGGTAGCCCTTTTCCTCGGCGATCTTCAGCATCTCGCGGTCGCCGGAGGTGTCGCCGTAGGCGGCGGTCAGGCGGACGTCCTCGCCGTAGACCTCGCGCAGGCGGCGGACCTTTTCGGGGCCCCGGCAGTTGGGGCCGGCCAGGGTGCCGATCACCCGGTCGCCCTGGTCGAAGGCGATGCCGCTGCCGATCAGCTTGTCGCAGCCCAGGCCCCGGGCGAACGGCGCGACGATGATGTCCGGCGAGGCGGTGACGATGACCATCCGCGCGCCGCGCTGCTGCCAGCGCCGCCAGTTGGCCAGGGCGTCGGGGCGGAACAGGGTGGCCGAGGCGTAGTTGGCGAAGGCCTTGGCCTCCTTCTCCAGCTGTTCGCGCGGGACGCCGGCCAGGAATTCGCGCACGGCGGCGGCCTTGATGCGCCCGCGGTTGCGATGGAACAGGTAGGCGGCGCCATCCGGGAACAGTTTCGCGCAGCCGGCGGCCCAGCGGCCGGGCCCGGCGCGCCATTTCAGGAAGGCCGTGAAACTGTCGCGCACCGTCAGGGTGCCGTCGAAATCGAAGGCCACGATCGGCGTTTCGGACAGCGGATCGGCCATCATCGGCCGCGCCACGGTCAGTCCCCGGGCCAGCATCGATGGTCTGCGTGTCATTATCACTTTGGTCCCGCCCCCTGAGCGGCTTGGTTTCGATCACGATTCCGACAGATGTGACACTGTCGAGACGTCGCAAGGGCCTGCTCGCAAGACCCGCGCCAGAGCCCGCGCTTGTGCCGGAACGGGGCAGTTCCCATCTGAGCGGGGACCCGGACCGGCCGGCGGCGGGACAACGCCGACGTCGAAACGTCCGCACTGTGATTGCCCGACCCCTTGTCCGCGCTGCGCGGATCGGGGATTGTCAAGGATTGGAAAACCCCCGGCGTGTATCCTGCAAGACCGGTTGGCAGGGAACTTCCGGTGGGGATGGCGATTTCGTCCGCAGGACGACCGCCCGAGCGTGAGAAGACAGATGACCAAGGCCGCCAGCGGCGATTCCAAGAGCACCCTGTACTGTTCTTTCTGCGGAAAGAGTCAGCATGAGGTGCGCAAGCTTATCGCCGGACCGACGGTGTTCATCTGTGATGAATGCGTCGAACTCTGCATGGATATCATCCGTGAAGAGCACAAGATCGCCTTCGTGAAGTCCAAGGACGGTGTCCCGACTCCGAAGGAAATCCGTGAAGTCCTCGACGATTACGTAATCGGGCAGGATCACGCCAAGAAGGTGCTCTCGGTCGCGGTGCACAACCACTACAAGCGCCTGAACCACGCGACGAAGAACAACGACGTCGAACTGGCCAAATCCAACATCATGCTGGTGGGCCCGACGGGCTCGGGCAAGACGCTGCTGGCCCAGACCCTGGCCCGAATCATCGACGTGCCGTTCACGATGGCCGACGCAACGACCCTGACCGAAGCCGGTTATGTGGGCGAGGACGTCGAGAATATCGTGCTGAAGCTGCTGCAGGCCGCCGACTACAACGTCGAG
The DNA here is from genome assembly GCA_031426695.1 of Caulobacter sp. Taxonomy (GTDB): domain Bacteria; phylum Pseudomonadota; class Alphaproteobacteria; order Caulobacterales; family Caulobacteraceae; genus Caulobacter. The sequence goes on along the minus strand of JASJPM010000007.1, from coordinate 306,794 downwards.
CGGGCCCAGCGCGGCATCGTCTACATCGACGAAATCGACAAGATCAGCCGCAAGTCGGACAATCCCTCGATCACCCGCGACGTGTCGGGCGAGGGCGTCCAGCAGGCGCTGCTGAAGATCATGGAAGGCACCGTCGCCTCCGTGCCGCCGCAGGGCGGGCGCAAGCATCCCCAGCAGGAGTTCCTGCAGGTCGACACCACCAACATCCTGTTCATCGTCGGCGGCGCCTTCGCGGGCCTGGAGAAGATCATCTCCAGCCGCGGCCAGGGCACCTCGATCGGCTTCGGCGCCAAGGTCGCCGATCCCGAAGAGCGCCGCACCGGCGAAATCCTGCGCCAGGTGGAGCCGGACGATCTGCTGCGCTTTGGCCTGATCCCCGAGTTCATCGGCCGTCTGCCGGTCATCGCCACGCTGGAAGACCTCGACGAGGTCGCCCTGGTGAAGATCCTGACCGAGCCGAAGAACGCGCTGATCAAGCAGTACGCGCGCCTGTTCGAGATGGAGAACGTCGGCCTGAAGTTCACCGACGACGCCCTGAACGCGGTGGCCCGCAAGGCCATCCTGCGCCGCACCGGCGCCCGCGGCCTGCGCTCGATCCTGGAAGGCATCCTGCTGGAGACCATGTTCGAGCTGCCCAGCTACGAGGGCGTCGAGGAGGTCGTGGTCAACGCCGAGGTCGTCGAAGGCCGCGCCCAGCCGCTGGTCATCTACGCGGAGAAGAAGGCGGGCTGAGCCTCACCTTCGGACTGAAATGCGAAGGGGCGCGGTCGTAAAGGCCGCGCCCTTTTTCGTTGTCCCTGACGCCCTTGCGGCTCCTGACAGCGTTCCAGCCAAGTACAAGTGCTGGTGCTGGCTGAAACGGCAATCGAACTCGTGCGCATCGCAGAGCCCGCTGCTCCCATCATCGAGGTGGGTAGGCTTCCGCAGCCTGGATCTGAGCGGCCACCATAACCACAAACAAAAAAGCGATCGCGCCATACCCAACCAGCGTTGCAGCACGGAACAGCAGAAGGAGACCCTGCTGATAGAAACTGCCATGCCGCCAAGCGTCCCCACTGAAGGCATAGGCCAGTAGCCGAAAATGCTGCCCTGGCATCAGCGGAAAGGCTGGGATCGGCGGGCGTTGCGATCGCGCGTGCGGCGTCTGGGCGATCAGCGAGGGCAGGACCATGATGAGGATGGCCATCGGAAACACCACCGGCCCGAGCCACATCATCAGGTCGTCTGAATGCCCTAAGAGCCAGTGCCAGACATCCATAGTCGCCCCCGTGGTAAGCCTAGACGTAGCACGGGAGGTGCTCAATGGCGCTCTTAGGTTGACCCCCTAAGCCGCCTCCAGCTCACACCCGGCCAGCGTGATCCGGTGCATCAGCCGATAGTGGCCGTGGTAGTCGTTCTTGGCGAAATGCCAGGTGGCGCGGTTGTCCCAGATGGCCACCATGCCCGGCTCCCAGACCAGCGTATGGACATGGGCGGTGTTCATGGCGTGGGCGTAGAGCTTCATCAGTAGCGGCAGGCTCTCCTCGCGGGACTGGCCCTCGAAGCGCAGGGTGAAGCTGGGGTTCACGTAGAGCACCGCCTTGCCGCTGCCCGGGTGCTTGATGACCACCGGATGCACCGTCTCCGGCGTCTCGACGCCGCCCTTGGCCAGTTCCGGCTGGTCGGTCTGGGCGTAGACGCCCTTTTCGCCGAACACATGGTCCGAGCCATGCACCGCGCGCAGGCCGCGCACCTGGGCCTTGAGGTCCTCGTCCAGGGTGTCGAAGGCCGCGTACATGTCGGCGAACAGGGTGTCGCCGCCGCTGGGGGGCAGATCGCGGGCGACCAGCACCGAGCCCATGGCCGGGGCGATGTCGTAGCTGTGGTCGGTGTGCCAGCCGCCGCCGATGTTGGTGGTCTGCTCGGCGGTCTTCTCGACCTTGGCGATCACCGGGTAGCCGGGCGCGGCGGGGAAGAAGCGGTTGACGTCGATCGGCGCGATACGCTCGGCCAGCGCGATGTGCTGCTCGGGGCTGATCGACTGGCCGCGGAAGAACAGGGCGCCGTGGTCGAACAGCGCCTGGCGAATGGCGGCGACGTCGGCGTCGCTGGCGCCCGCCAGGTCCATGCCGGACACATAGGCGCCGCAGCCGTCGGCCGGTTCGATCCTGAGGGCGGTGGCGAGCATGGCGGTCTCCCTTGTCGTTGGCGGGATCAGGCCACGCCTCTGGCGGCCTGACTGTCACTTCGGTTACAGTGGGCCATGACCGACGACAGCCTCGCCCGGGTGGCCGCCATCCCGTGGTTCGCCCGCCAGCCCGCCGACCGGCGGGACGCCCTGCTGCGCGCCGGGCGTCTGTCCCGCCGGGGCGCCGGCGAATGGATGCACGGCGAGGGCGACGAGGAGACCGGGGTCTTGGCCGTCGTCGAGGGCGCGCTCAAGGTCTACGGCCAGGCCCCGGGCGGCCGCGAGGCGCTGATCGGCCTGCTGCCGGCCGGCACGATGATCGGCCAGAGCGTCGCCTTCGGCGGCGGCCCGCGCATCGTCACCGCCATCGCCGCCACGCCCTCCACCCTGTTCACCCTCAGCGACCGCGCGCTGCGCCAGGTCGCCGCCGACCATCCGGGCCTGTGGGAGGCGCTGTCGGCGCTGGTCTACGGCCAGCTGCGCCTCAACGCCCAGGCGGTGGCCGAGTTCGTGGCGCTCAAGCCCCGCGAGCGGCTGGTCTCCCGCCTGCTGCAGCTGTCCGCCCAGACCGGCGGCGAGATCCCGGTCTCCCAGGCCGACCTCGCCGAGATGATCGGCGTCACCCGCAAGGCGGTGAACGGCTGGCTCGGCGCGCTGGAGGGGCAGGGCAGGGTGACCCGCGGCTACGGCGTGATCACGGTGCTGGACCGGGCGGGGCTGGAGCGGATGCTGGCCTAGCCGCCATGCGTCCTTCGCGACGGCCCTTCGGGCCTCCTCAGGATGACGAATTCTTGTGGACTGCACAGAGCTCGTCATGGTGAGGAGCGAGCCTCAAGCGAGCGTCGCGAACCACGCAAGGCCGATGTCCAATCTCTTCACCACCCTCACCGCCAACGCCGTCTCCTCCGCGCCCTTCCTCGAGCGCCCGGACGGCCGGGTCGACCGCTACGCCGACCTCGACGCCCACACGGCGCGCTATGCCCACGCCCTGCGCGCGCTGGGGGTGAAGACCGGCGACCGGGTGGCGGTGCAGGTCGAGAAGAGTCCGGAGAACCTCTACCTCTACCTGGCGACGATCCGGGCGGGGGCGGTCTTCCTGCCGCTCAACACCGCCTACACGATCCGCGAGCTGGACTACTTCATCGGCGACGCCGGCCCCTCGCTGGTGGTCTGCGACCCGCTGGTCGAGGAGGAGATCGCCGGGCTGATCGACCCGATGGACGCCAGGGTCGCGACCCTGGACGCCCACGGGCAGGGGACCCTGACCGACATCGCCGAGAGCCGCCCGTCGACCTTCGCCACCGTGGAGCGTGCGCCGACCGATCTGGCCGCCATCTGCTACACCTCCGGCACCACGGGCCGGTCGAAGGGGGCGATGCTCACCCACGGCAACCTGGCCAGCAACGCCGCGACGCTGGTGCAGCTGTGGAAGTTCACGGCGAAGGACGTGCTGATCCACGCCCTGCCGATCTACCATGTGCACGGCCTGTTCGTGGCCACCAACGTGCTGCTGATGGCCGGCGGGTCGATGATCTTCCGGCCGAAGTTCGAAGCGGCCGAGGCGCTGTCTCTGATGCCCCGCGCCACCGCGCTGATGGGCGTGCCGACCTTCTACACCCGCCTTCTGGCCCAGCCCGGTCTGACCCGCGACGCCGTCAGCGGCATGCGCCTGTTCATTAGCGGCTCGGCGCCCCTGCTGGCCGAGGTGCACCGCGAATGGTCCGACCGCACCGGGACGGCGATCCTCGAGCGCTACGGCATGACCGAGACGGGGATGAACACGTCGAACCCCTATGACGGCGACCGCGTGGCCGGCACGGTCGGCTTCCCGCTGCCGGATGTCAGCCTGCGCATCGCCGATCCGGAAACGGGCGCGCCGCTGGGGCAGGGCGAGATCGGCATGATCGAGGTAAAGGGGCCCAACGTCTTCGCCGGCTACTGGAACATGCCGGAGAAGACCGCCGCCGAGTTCCGCGCGGACGGCTTCTTCATCACCGGGGACCTGGGAACGATCGACGCGCGCGGCTATGTGAGCATCGTCGGGCGCGGCAAGGACCTGATCATCTCCGGCGGCTTCAACGTCTATCCCAAGGAGGTCGAGGAAGAGCTCGACGCGCTGCCCGGCGTGGTCGAGAGCGCCGTCATCGGCCTGCCGCACCCGGATCTGGGCGAGGGCGTCACCGCCGTCGTGGCCACGGGCGGCAAGGGCGCCTTCAGCGAGGAGGCCGTCATCGCCGCGCTGAAGGACCGGCTGGCGCGGTTCAAGCAGCCCAAACGCGTGCTGTTCGTCGACGACCTGCCGCGCAACGCCATGGGCAAGGTCCAGAAGGCGCTGCTGCGGGAGATGCACGCGGGGCTTTACACCGGCGCAAAGTAAGTTTCTATTCGCAACTCGCTACGGAGGCGCCGCGAATGTCGAAGAAGTCCGTGCTGGTCATCGGGGCCGGAGACGCCACCGGCGGGGCCATCGCCCGGCGGTTCGCGCGCGAAGGCCTGGCCGCCGTCATCGTGCGCCGCGACGCCGACAACCTCGCCGCGCTCGCCGAGCAGATCCGCGCCGAGGGCGGGGAAGCGCATCCGTTCGGCGTCGACGCCCGGCTCGAGGAGCCGATGGTCGAGCTGTTCGAGCGCATCGAAGCCGACATCGCGCCGCTGGAGGCGGTGGTCTTCAACATCGGCGCGAACGTCAATTTCGGCATCCGCGACACCACCGCCCGCGTCTATCGCAAGGTCTGGGAGATGGCCGCCTTCGCCGGCTTCCTGACCGGGCGCGAGGCGGCCCGGCACATGGTCCCGCGCGGCCGGGGCACGATCCTGTTCACCGGCGCGACGGCCTCCCTGCGCGGCGGCAAGGGCTTTGCCGCCTTCGCCGGCGCCAAGTTCGCGCTGCGCGGCCTGGCCCAGAGCCTGGCGCGGGAGCTGGGTCCGCAAGGCGTCCATGTCGCCCACACCATCATCGACGGCGCCATCGACACCGAATGGATCGCCACCAACTTCCCGCAGCGCCATGCGCTGAAGGACCAGGATGGCATCCTGAACCCCGATCACATCGCCGACGCCTACTGGATGCTGCACAGCCAGCCCCGCGACGCCTGGACCCACGAGCTGGACCTGCGCCCCTGGATGGAGACCTTCTGATGACCAAGACGCTCGAGTTCCTGTTCGACGTCGGCAGCCCGACCACCTATCTGGCGCACAAGCGCATCCCGGACCTGATCGCCAGGACGGGGGCGGAGGTGATCTACGTGCCGGTGCTGCTCGGCGGCATCTTCAAGGCCACGGGCAACGCCTCGCCGGTCGCGGTGCCGGCCAAGGGCGTCTATATGGGCGCCGACATGGCCCGGTTCGCCAGGAAGTTCGGCGTGCCGCTGAACATGAACCCCTACTTCCCGATCAACACCATCACCCTGATGCGGATGGCCGCCGGGCTGGTGGGCGAGGAGGCCTTCCCCCGGCTCGTCGACACTCTGTTCGACGCCATGTGGAAGGGCCGCAAGAACATGGGCGACCCCGAGGTCCTGGCCTCGGTGCTGACCGACGCGGGCTTTGATCCGGCGGCGCTGCTGGCGCTCGCCGAGTCTGCGGAGGCCAAGGACCGGCTGAAGAGCAACACCGAAGCGGCGGTGGCTCGCGGGGCCTTCGGCGCTCCGACCTTCTTCATCGACGACGAGATGTTCTTCGGCCAGGACCGGCTGGACTTCATCGAGGATGCCCTGACCGCCTGACGCGGCCGCGCGCCTGGCCGGAGCGCCGTCTTGGCGAATCTGTCGCCGCGGGTCTGATCGTCATACAAGCGTCCAGATCGGCGGCGAGATTCGCGGCCCCGGACGTGGAGACGATCAAGACATGGAGCCGCCTTCCAAGGACGATCCGGCCGATCCCGCGGCCAAGTCTCCGGCCAACCCCTATGGCGTCAAGAAAGCCTGGGGGAACCAGGCGCAGGGCGCCTTCCGGATCGGGCAGGCGCCCAGGGTGGGCGCCCAGCCGATCCGGATGCCGGCGCCGCCGCCGGACACAAATCCGCAGCCCGTGCCGGCTCCGCGGCCGACGTCCGAACGGCCGTCCAGCATCCTGACCGGCTCGCCCGCCGCGCCGCAGCCCCGGACGCCGGCCGCCGCGCCGGTTCAACCCGTACGTTCGCCCCCGCCCCGGCCGACGCAAGCGACCATTCGCCCGGAGTCCATGCCCATGGGCGTCGCGGGGCGCAAACCACGCCCGGCGTCGAGACCCCGGTCGACGCCGGCGCCGGCGACTGCCGCGCCGCCGCGATCCGAAGCGCCGGCTCTGGCCGCCCCGACCGGCGTCCGTCCGATGCTCACGCCCGAGGCGCTGGCCGCCCTGGGCGCGTCAGGCGAAGGGCGCGCGACGGCGCCGGTGGTGGAGATGGTCAGCCGCCTTCGGGGGCGCCTGCCTCTACTGGCCGCCGCCGCCGTCCTGACTCTGGTCGTCGCGGCCGGCGCGGCCTGGGTGCTGACGCGCCCGGCGACGGTCGACAGTCCGTCCCCGGCTGTTGCTGACGCCGCGCCGCCGCCTGCGCCGGCCACGACGTCAGCCAGCGCGCCGCCGACGCCGATCGAGGACCTGGACCCCGTACTGACGTCGCCGCTGGCGATCGCGCCGCCCGCGACGCCGCCGCCCTCCGCGCTCCCGACGGTCACGCCGCCGGTCCTGCGTGCAACGCCGCCGGCGGCTCAGCCGGCCGCTGCTGCACCCCCGCCGGTGATCGCCGCTCCGCCGCCGCCGCTGGAGATCCCGCCGCCGGTGGTCGCCGCGCCGCCGCCCGCGCCCAGGCCCGCGCCGCCGCCGGTGGTGCGTCCGCCGGTCGACCCGGACGGGCCGATGACGACGCGTCTGCCCGAGGGCAACTGACGACGACTGCCGCCACCGTCCTGTCAGCAGGATGGCCGACCCTCGTTCGCCGGGCTGGACAACGATCCGCCCGGCGGGTCACGATCAGGCAACCAGAACAGAAACACACAGGGAGGCGGTCATGTCCGACACGCTTACGCAGGACTTCGCCGAGGCCTCGGCGACGACGCTCGTCGACGCGCTCGCGGCCGGGCGGGTCAGCGCGCTGGAGCTGGCCGACGCGGCCATCGCCCGTATCGAGGCCCGCGACGGCGCGATCAACGCCGTGGTGGTCCGCGACTTTGACCGCGCCCGCGACGCCGCCAGGGCGGCCGACGCGGCCCTGGCGCGCGGCGAGCGCCGGCCGCTGCTGGGCGTGCCGATGACCATCAAGGAGGCCAACTGGCTGACCGGCACGCCGACCACCTGGGGCATGGAGATGTGGCGCGAGGCGAAGGCGCCGGTCGACGGGGTCGGCGTCGCCCGGCTGAAGGCGGCCGGGGCGGTGATCGTGGGCAAGACCAACGTGCCGCCGATGCTGGCCGACTGGCAGAGCGACAATCCCGTCTATGGCCGGAGCAACAATCCCTGGGACCTGTCACGTACGCCCGGCGGCTCGTCCGGCGGCAGCGCCGCGGCCCTGGCGGCCGGCCTGGTCCCGCTGGAGTTCGGCTCCGACATCGGCGGCTCGATCCGGGTCCCGGCGGCCTTCTGCGGCGTCTATGGCCACAAGCCCAGCTACGGCCTTGTGCCGTTGCGCGGACATACGCCGCCGGGCGTCGACGGGACCGACGTGCCGCTGGCGGTTGTCGGACCGATGGCGCGCACCGCCGCCGACCTCGATCTCGCGCTGGGCGTGCTGGCGGGCCCGTCGCCGGAGGAGGCCGTGGGCTACGACCTGGCCCTCCGGCCGCCGCGCCACGCGCGTCTGGCCGACTTCCGCGTGCTCATTCTCGACGCCCATCCGATGGCGAAGGTCGATGACGAGATCGTCGCGGCGCTGCATGGGCTGGCCGACCGGCTGGAGGACGCCGGCGCGCGGGTCGACCGCCACACCGACCTGCTGCCCGACCTGGCGGACGCCCAGACGCTGTACGGCGCGATCCTCAACGTCGCCATGACCCGCGGCCAGCCCGGCGCCCGTTCGCCCTCGGCGCACGAGTGGATGGGCCTGCTCGACGGCCAGCTGGCTGTCCGCCGTCAGTGGGCGCGGCTGTTCGAGGGCTTCGATGTCGTGCTGGCGCCCGCCCACGGATCGCTGGCCTTCCCGCACGATCCCAGCCCCGACATGGGCGCGCGCAAGCTGACGCTGAACGGGGAGGGGACGCGCTACTTCGACCAGCTGGCCTGGCCGGGGATGGCGACCCTGGCCTGCCTGCCCGCCACGGCCGCCCCCATCGGCCTGTCGCGCGGCGGGCTGCCGATCGGCATCCAGATCCTCGGGCCGTATCTGGAGGATCGCACCCCGATCGCCTTCGCCGGCCTTCTGGAGCGCGAGTTCGGCGGCTTCGTCGCGCCGCCAGGCTACTGACCCGCTGGCCGCGTCCGGCTATGCAGGCGGGATGAGTCTGTTGTCCCGCCTGTGGCGCGCCGCGCCGGTGCTGCTGTGCCTGACCATGCTGTTCTGGGCGGGCAACTCGATCGCCGGGCGGGCCATGGCCGGGGTCGTGCCGCCGATGAGCCTGTCCTTCTGGCGCTGGGTGCTGGCGGCGGCGCTGATCACGCCCTTCGCCTGGCCGCACCTGAAGACCGATTTCGCGCAGCTGCGCCGGCGCTGGCCCATGGTGCTGCTGCTGTCGGCCAGCGGCGTGGCCTCGTTCGGGGCGCTGCTCTACCTCGGGCTGGAGACGACCACGGCGCTGAACAGCCTGTTGATGCAGGCCGCCATCCCGCCGCTGATCCTGCTGTTCGCGCTGGTCTTCCTGCGCGAGCGGACCGGTCTTGCCCAGACGCTGGGCGTGGTCCTGTCTCTGGCCGGGGTGCTGGTGGTCATCGCCCAGGGGCGGCCCTGGGATCTGCTGCACCTGGACATCCATCCCGGCGACGGCCTGGTCCTGGTCGGGGTGCTGCTCTACGCCGGCTACTCGCTGCTGCTGCGCCGCAAGCCGGTGGTGCACCCGCTCAGCCTGCTCTGGGCGACCTTCGTGGTGTCGATCCTGCTGCTGGCCCCGCTCTACGCCTGGGAGGTCTCGCGTCTGGGCGGCTTTACGGTGACGCCAAAGGCGCTGGCGGGCCTGGCCTATGTGGCGGTGTTCCCGTCCTTCCTCGCCTACCTGTTCTTCAATCGCGGCGTGGAGCTGCTGGGCGCGGGGCGGGCCGGGCATTTCATGCATCTGATGCCGGTGTTCGGCAGCGTGCTGGCCGTGGCCCTGCTGGGCGAGGCCTTCCACGGCTTCCATGCGGTGGGCGTGGCCCTGATCGGGGCCGGGATCGTGCTGGCCTCGCTCAGGCGCCCCTGATCAGCGCCGCGCGCTCGTCGCCCGTCAGCGGCCGCCAGCGGCCCTCGGGCAGGTCGCCCAGCGTCAGCGGTCCGACCCGGATGCGGTAGAGGTCGGCGACCCACAGGTCGACCAGTTCGCACATCCGGCGGATCTGCCGGTTGCGCCCTTCGGTCAGCACGAAGCGCAGCGTCCGGGGCCCCTCCTGCGTCACCTTCGCCGGGCGAAGCTGTCGGCCGTCCAGCGCCAGTCCGTGGCGCAGCAGGGCGAGCCGATCTTCGGTGATCTGGCCGGTGACGGTGACCAGGTATTCCTTCTCCAGCTCCGAGGCCGGGCCGATCACCGCCTTGGCCACCACCCCGTCCTCCGACAGGATCAGCAGGCCGCGCGAGTCCATGTCCAGCCGGCCGACCGGGGCCAGGCGGCTGTCGCGTCCCGGGATGGCCGGCGAGGCGCCCCACAGGCTGTCGCGGGTGATCAGGCGGACGGCCGGGACCTGTTCGCCCTCGGGCTGGGAGGAGACGATGCCCACCGGCTTGTGGATCATCAGCGTCATCGCCGCGCCCAGGTCCGCCGTGGCGACGTCGGCCAGGGTCAGGGTCTGGCCCGGCAGGATCTTGCGGCCGACATCCTCGACGGTCTGGCCGTCGATGCTGACCAGTCCGCGGGCGATCAGGGCCTCGGCCTCGCGCCGCGAGCAGACGCCGCTCTGCGCCAGCCAGCGGTTTACCCGCTGGGGTTCGGGCTCGTCATAGGTGCGGGTCCAGGCCATGGTCGCTGTCTAATGGGTTTCCGGGGCGCGGGGAATCGCTGTGTCGCACCGTCGCCGGCGCGACGATCCCGCCCGCGGGGCGTCGTGATCTGGCGGGGCTTCGACAAATAGACCGCCCGATGAGTCGTTTATCGTGGTAAGAAAATCGCAGGCCCGGGTTGAATATCCCGGCGCCGAATACAATCCCCGATGAGCGCCTGTTCGATGGCGCTGCAGGACTTCGCAGCATGGCCGACGTTTGTACGATCTGCCTGTCCGCGAACGTCGCGCCTGGATCGTGCGAGGCGAGCCATGGCGGGCTCTGACCACGACGACCCGCGCGGCGCCGGCCCGTTCGGCGCCCATGACTACGAGATCGCCTACGGCCGTCTGGAACAGGCGATGGAGGTCACCATCCGCGCCACGACCGCCCGGCCGCTGGTGGTCGGGGATATCTACACCTTCAGCCGCCCGACCGGGATCTATGACGTCGAGGTCGCCGAGGTCATCCTGGGCGACGGTCCGGCCTGGGACGCGCGCTGCAAGGTGATCGACTTCATCCGCCTGTGAGCGCCGCTCGCCGGGCCCATTCCCGATACGCCGAGCCGGAGGCTCGCCATGACCCTGTTCAAGCGACTGATTGACGCCCTGACCGCCGGATCGGTGTCCGACCGCGAGGTTCGCGCCGAAACCTGGGCCCTTGGCGGGCGCTATGCCGGCGAGGTTCTGCGCGGCGCGCGGGCCGAACTGGCCGACCGCGGTGTGTCGGCCCGCCGGGCCCTGGTCTTGCGCGCGGTGATCCGCAGCCAGGAACAGCTGGCCGCCCGATGACCGCTTCCAGCCTCTCAAGGACCATCCCGATGACCGACGAAGACATCAGCAAGCTGCAGCGGGAGAACACCTACCTCAAGCAGCGCATCGCCCAGCTCGAGGGCGATATCGTCGACCTGAGCAGCCAGGTCACCCGGCTGCAGCAGCAGAACCAGCATTTCAGCGCCCGCCGCGTGGTTCGCCCGCCCGATCCGCTGGGCGGCGGCCAGTAGCGGCTGAGTCGCCTTGATGCTCCCCTCTGGGGGAGCTGTCGGCCCGAAGGGCTGACTGAGGGGGTCATAGACCTTCGGGCCGACCCCCTCCGTCTCGGCTCCGCCGAGCCACCTCCCCCAGAGGGGAGGATCGGGGCGCCAACGCCGCCAACGACCGAATGTCGAAGGGTTCTAGCGCTTCTTGAAGGCCTTGGCGTCGGCGGCTAGGGACGCGCCCCAGCCGGTCATCGTCGTCTCGTCCTCCGGGGCGAAGGGCAGGGTCCCGGCCACGCCGCGGATCGCCAGCCAGAGTTGCTGGTTGAAGTGCCCCAGCATGCGCAGCGGCTTGCGGCGCTCGGTGACATCCCAGCCGGCCGCCTCGAAGGCCTCGACCTGGTCGCGCAGCGGCAATTGGTCGACGTCGTCCCAGTCGGCGGGGCGTTCTACCGCTTCCGCCTCGTCCGCCGTGATCCCGAAGATGGCCATCGAGCAGGCGTCGATCTCGGGGTGTTCGGCGCGGGCCTCCGGCTCGGCCCAGGCCGGCTTCATCAGCGCCTTGGTCTCCAGGTCGGCGATGCCGGGCAGGTCGATGAGGCGGCGGAGCTTGGGCTGGCTGGTCATGGACCCGGCTTACCGGGATAATGGCCCCCAGAGCAAATCACGGAGCGGCGGCATGGCGGGACTGAAGGACAAGCGCGGCTTCATCGACAAGGACCGCCTCGACCTCTCCGAGCGGCAGGCCGTCGAGTACTGGATGAAGCGCTGGGGCGTCACCCGCGACCAGATCGCCGCCGCCCACCGCAAGGTCGGCAAGGCCACCAAGGACATCGCCGCCGAGCTGGGCAAGAAGCGGTAGGGCGCCTCTATCCTCTCCCTGTTGGGAGAGGGGTGGAGAGGGATGCGCCGCCGCGGCCCATCTATCCCCCGTCTTCCCGGCGAAGGCCGGGATCCACGACACGCTCCAGCCCTTGCCCCGCATGGACCCCGGCCTTCGCCGGGGAGACGGAGATAGGGGGATGGAACACAATCTATCCCCCACCCCTCCGGCCGCCTGCATACTCAGCAAGTCCCCGTCGCGGGGGAGGGCGTACGGATCCGGCCCGATACGGCGACGTGGGATGCGGAGATGCGGGATTTGCCCGTGGACCCTGGCCCGCTCCCAAGGCTCGCCGGGGCAAGAACCACGGGGTCCGGGGATCGTCGGTTGATCCCCGCCCGCCGGGCCTGGCCGTGAGGAACGGCCAGGGCGCCGGGAGGTAGAAGCCCCGGCGAGGCGAAAGCGAGCGGGAGGACAATGCCCATTGCGCTCAGCCCTCGAAGCCTCTCCGCGGCGGAGCGCGTCAGGTTCTCGTCGAAACACAACCAACTACCCCCACGGTCCCGGACGGGAGCCGTGGCGCTCCGCCGTCCTCCCCAACCTGTTCGGGCCGCGCCCGCCCGGGCGGCGCAGCCGTGAGTCCGTCGTGCGGGGTTCCCCCGGATCAAGTCCGGGGTCGCCCAAGAGCTCGCTCCTCACCCTGACGAGCTTTGTAGGGCCGCCCACCAACCGTCGTCATCCTGAGGAGCGCGAAGCGCGTCGCGAAGGACGCAAAGTCTCACGGCGCCCTTCGGCGCCTGACGCTAGCCGCCGCCGGCCATGAAGTCGTAGACGTCGGCCGGGCCGGTCACCGCGATGCTGATGCGGTCGTCGTTGATCTGGATTTCGCCGCGGGCCACCGGGTGGTTGTTGGCCAGGATCCAGACCTCGTCGTTGATCTTGGCGTCGAGCGGAATCACCGCGCCCCGGCCCATGCGCAGCAGCTGCTGCATCGGCAGGGTCGAGCGGCCCAGAAGCACCGCGATATCGACGTTGACGGCTTTGACCTGACTCACGAAAACGCAGCCCCTCTCGCGCAACTCGCGCCGACACGCCACATTGCGGGCAGCATGCTTGATCAGCCGTTAAATCCCGCCGGCCCGGCCGCGCTATTCGGTCGCGCCGACGGCATTCCCGCCGGCTGGGCGGTGTCGACCACGCCCGTCCCGTATCCGGACGCGGTGGCGGCCATGGAGGCGCGGGCCGCCGCCATCGCCGAGGGGACCGCCGGGGAGCTGGTCTGGCTGCTGGAGCATCCGCCGCTCTACACCGCCGGGGTGTCGGCGAAGGCCGCCGACCTGCTGCAGCCGGATCGATTCCCGGTGTTCGAGAGCGGCCGGGGCGGGCAGTACACCTACCACGGGCCCGGCCAGCGGGTGGCCTATGTGATGCTCGACCTGACCGCGCGGGGCCGGGACGTGCGGGCCTTCGTCGGCGCGCTGGAAGCCTGGGTCATCGACGCCCTGGCCGCCTTCAACGTCGAGGGCGAGCTGCGTGAGGGGCGCGTCGGGGTCTGGGTCGAGCGCAAGGGCCCCGGCTGGTCGCGCGAGGACAAGATCGCCGCCATCGGGGTCAAGCTGCGCCGCTGGGTCAGCTTCCACGGAATCAGCCTGAACGTGGAGCCGGACCTCACCCATTTCGACGGCATCGTGCCCTGCGGCCAGACGCAGCACGGCGTCACCAGCCTGGTCGACCTGGGCCTGCCGGTGAGCATGGATGAAGCCGACGCCGCGCTGAAGGCGTCGTTCGTACGGGTGTTCGGCCCGGTGATCGAGGATGCGTCCCCGGCCTAGCGGCCGATCGGGCTACCCATGCATGGCAAGCCGGGACGCCTTGCGTGCTTCGACACGCGCCTGACGGCGCTGCTCAGCATGACTACGGTGGGTAGCCTTCTTACCTGGTCATCCTGAGCAGCCGCGCAGCGGCGTGTCGAAGGACGCACCGCGAACGCAGTGTTCAGGGGTGGTCCGGACAGGCCGGGTCATGACGGATTGGGAGGGGATCAGCCCGTCTGGCAGGCCTTCCAGACCTTGTAGTCGGCGCGTTCGGTGGAGCGCTTCAGGTTCGGGACGCCGTAGGCGAACCCCGACTGGGGTTCCTGGGGCGCCTCATTGATCCAGATCTCGCCCGAGGACTTGGTCCACAGGAACTCGATGTCGCGGGACGCCGAGCTCGGGCTGACCGTGCCGCAGACGTCGCCGGCGGCGGTCGTCTTGAGCTTGCGGAAGCGGGCGTTCTTGGCGCTCTTGATCGTGGCGGTGACGGCGTCGACGCCGGCCTGGGCCTCCGGCGAAACCGGATCGGCGGCGAAGGCCGGCGCGGCGATGGCGGCGGCCAGGGCGGCGGCGAGAAGGATACGCATGGTCGGGGTTACTCCTAGACCTGGACGGTGCGGACGGGATTGGGGCCGAAGCGGTTGGCGCCCTGCTCGCCGGGCATGACCCCCAGCTCGACCACGGCCCACAGGATGACGATGCAGGCGGCGTAGTCGAGCAGGCCGTCGGGCGTGGGCCAAGCCAGGGCCAGGGCCAGCACGACCACCGCGGCCAGCCAGCCGGACCGCCCGCGGTCATGCAGTCGCCGCGACAGCACGCAGCAGGCCGAGAACAGCAGGGCCGGATAGACGAACCAGCCGGTCAGCAGCTCCACCGTCGGCCCGAACGCGGCCTTGTAGAGCAGGGCCAGCACGATCAGCACGGCGGCGGCGATGATGAACGGCCCGCGCGAGACGCGGCCCGTGGAGGAGAAGAACAGCTCCAACCAGTCGATCTGGCCGCTCATGCGGGGGTGCGCTCCGAGTCCGGTGTGACTGCACCCTATCTAGTGTGCTTCCGGCCCGAGGGGAACGGCCTCAGGCGAGGGCGGGCGCGGACGGGAGCGGCGCGAACGGCGGGCGGCGGACGCCGTGACGATTGCGGCCGGCCTCGCCCTCGCCGGTGATCAGGCTGAGCACCAACCACAGCTGGCCCAGGATCGGCGGCATCACGAACAGCAGCATCCAGCCCGACAGGCCCCGGTCGTGGCAGCGGCGCACGGCGGCGGCCAGGCTGATCCAGGCCATGTTGAGGTAGTAGACCGAGGCGACCAGCATGATCCCGACCTGGTCGGCCAGGGTCACACCGCTACGGGTCTCGTCGCCGGCGCCGGTCAGCACGATGATCAGGAAGGTGAAGACGTAGGTGGCGGTGAAGACGCCGATCTGCGTCAGCGCGAAGCTCATCCGCCCGGCGCGGCCGCTGAAGCTGTAGAGGGTGGAGGCGTCCATGGCGAAGTCCCGGGCTGGTTCAGGGACTTAACGCGGTGGAGGAGGGATGGTTCACGGCCGGGGGCGGGCGCCAGGCGGCGCCTTGGCGTCAGTCGAAGGTGGTGGCCGTCCGAACAGCCTCCTCACCCTGGTCGCCCTTCGGAGACGGCCCGAAGCGGTTTGGACCTTTCGTACCGTCCAGAATGCCCAAGGCGATGAAAAACCACACGGCCGGAACGATGACGGCGATCCCCCAAACGATGAGCAGCGCGTTCCGCAGAGACGGGTCGAGCCCCGATATCCACGACATCGTCCACCCCGGCATGAAGTCCACCCCGTAGATGACGACGTAGTAGGCCACCAGCGGCCAGGCCGACCGGTCGCGATCATGATACCGCTGCACCGACAGCGCGACGGTGGGCCACAGAAAGGCCAGCTGGATCGGGAGGCTAACGTACAGCGGCAGCGCGGCCAGCGCCTCAAACGGAGTCACCGGCGTCGCCGAAGACGCCAGATTGGCGACCGACATCACCGAGGCGAGGGCGAACATCACCACGATCTGGGCGATGCCGACCAGGATGCCCAGCCACCACCAGTCCTGTCGCCGGACGCGGCCCCGAAACCCGAACAACTTGTCCTGCAGCGTCATCGGCGCTTCCCCCTCAACCGGGGGTAGTTTGCACCGTCTAGCCGAACTCGACCAGCACCTCGTCGGCCGCGACTCGGTTCGCCGCCGCCATCTCGACGGCGCGCCCGGCGCCTGCAGGCCGTCAGGCCGGCGCGGCGCCGAACCGCCTGGGCTCCGGGCCGTAGGCGTTGGGGCCGCTCATTCCAGGCGTGACGCTCAGTCCAAGCAGATATTCTCCCATCACCATGAAACCCAGGATCGGCGGAAACCCCTTGATCCAGTCGGGCAGAGCCTCCGGAGGCGGCAGCAGGCCTATCAGCCCCAACACGGTCGCCGCGACGACTGTCCAGCCGACAACTCGGCCGTTGACGCCCAAGTCGTGCATGCGCCTGACGTTCAGAACGATGAAGGGCCAGAGCGCGAGGGAATCCAGCACGGCTAAAATGACCAGGAACGTCCATCGCCCAGACGGATAGTCGCCGCTCGGCTCCAGCGGAGCGGCAAGGCGGCCCCCGACGAGCATTATCAACACCAGGAGCGCGAGCTTCCCGACGAGGATCGCCAGTCCGTAGGTCACGTACTTCTCGCGGCCGATCCGGCCTTCGAGTGACAGCAGAGATCGAAGCATTCGCGAAAGGCCCCAACGCGATCGGTTCGCGCAGGCTACAACCTCTAGCCGAACTCGACCAGCACCTCGTCGGCCGCGACGCTGTCGCCGCCCTTGGCGGAGACGACCTTCACCACGCCCTCGCGTTCGGCGCGGATGATGTTCTGCATCTTCATCGCCTCGATGACGCAGACGACCTCGCCCTCGCGGACGGTCTGGCCGACCTCGACGTCCATGCTGACCACCAGGCCCGGCATGGGCGAGATGATCATCTTGCTGGTGTCGGCGGCCTTCTTTTCCGGGATCTTGCCGTGCAGCTCGGCCGAGCGCGGCGAGAGGACCAGCACCTTCTGCTTGGCGGCGCGGTGGCGGATCACGAAGCCCTCGGCGGCGGGGGCGACGTTGACAGTGAAGGCCTTGCCGTCCAGCCGGCCGCGGAACTGCGCCTTGCCCGGACGCCAGACGACGTCGGTCAGGTTCATCACCCGGCCGTCCTCGGCCAGGGTCAGGGTCAGGGTCAGGCCTTCGCCGGTATCGGCGACCGCCACGGCGCGGCTGGCGTGGCCGACGAAGACCATCCAGTCGTTGCGGGCCGGCGAGCCGGCGCGGGCCGACATGACGCGGTGCATGGCCACGCCGGCGGCGGTCAGGACGTCGATCTGGAAGGCGGTCGGCGTCGTGCCGTCAAAGCCGTCCGGGAACTCGTCGACGATGTAGCTGGTCGAAAGCTTGCCGGAGCGGAACCGCTCCTGGTCCATCACGGCGGCCAGGAACGGGATGTTCTGGCCCAGCCCCTCGATGTGGAAATCTTCCAGCGCCCGGGCCATGCCGTCGACGGCGGCCAGGCGCGTCGGCGCCCAGGTGCAGAGCTTGGAGATCATCGGGTCGTAGTACATCGAGATCTCGTCGCCCTCGCGGACGCCGGCGTCGTTGCGGACGGTGTAGCCCTCATGCTGGCCCTCGACCGGCGGATCGTAGCGGACCAGGCGTCCAATGGACGGCAGGAACTTGCGGTAGGGGTCCTCGGCATAGATGCGGCTCTCGATGGCCCAGCCGTTGATCTTCAGGTCCTTCTGGCCGAACGCCATGGCCTCGCCCGCGGCGCTTCGCAGCATCTGCTCGACCAGGTCGAGGCCCGTGATCAGCTCGGTGACCGGGTGCTCGACCTGCAGGCGGGTGTTCATTTCCAGGAAGTAGAAGCTCTTGTCCTGGCCGGCCACGAACTCGACCGTGCCGGCGCTGTCGTAGTTGACGGCCTTGGCCAGGGCGACGGCCTGGGCGCCCATGGCGGCGCGGGTGGCCTCGTCGAGCAGCGGGCTCGGCGCTTCCTCGATGACCTTCTGGTTGCGGCGCTGGATCGAGCATTCGCGCTCGAACAGGTGCACGACGTTGCCGTGCTTGTCGCCCAGCACCTGGATCTCGATGTGGCGCGGGCTGGTGATGAACTTCTCGATGAAGATGCGGTCGTCGCCGAAGCTGGACTTGGCCTCGGACTTCACGGCCGGGAAGCCTTCCTCGACGTCGCGGCGATTGTGGGCGACGCGGATGCCCTTGCCGCCGCCGCCGGCGCTGGCCTTGATCATCACCGGATAGCCGATCTCCTCGGAGATCTTCACGGCGTGGGCGGTGTCGTCGATCTCGCCGATGTGGCCGGGCACGCAGCTGACGCCGGCCTTCTCGGCGAACTTCTTGGATTCGATCTTGTCGCCCATGGCGCTGATCGCGCCCGGGTTGGGGCCGATGAAGACAATGCCCTCGTCGGCGCAGCGCTGGGCGAAGCTGGCGTTCTCCGAGAGGAAGCCGAAGCCGGGGTGCACGGCCTGGGCGCCCGTCTGCTTGCAGGCGGCGATGATCTTGTCCTGGACCAGATAGGACTCGCTGGCCGGGGCCGGGCCGATGAACACGACCTCGTCGGCCATCTCGACCGCCAGGCTGTCGGCGTCGGCTTCGGAGTAGACGACGACCGTCTTGATCCCCATCCGGCGGCAGGTCTTGATGACCCGGACCGCGATTTCACCCCGGTTGGCGATCAGAATCTTCGAGAACATAGGCCTGCGGTCGTCCCTTGCGCACGATTGTTGCGCTGCGGGTTAGACCGCATGGGCGGGCTTGGCAACGCCTGACAGGACCGGACGTAGCGTCACCACGGCACTGGCGCGTCGGCCCAGTCGAAGACGCCGCCGCTGTCCTCCGGCCCCCGATGATCGATGACCTCCAGCAGACGGGCGGCGCTGAAGGCCGGGGTGAACAGGCGTTCGCAAGGGACGCCGCCCTGGAAGGGGGCGCTGAGGCCGGTGTCGACCGTGCCGGGATGCAGGGCCAGGCAGACCGCTTCGGGTCGGCTCCGCGCCAGCTCGATGGCGACATTGCGCAGCAGCATGTTCAGCGCCGCCTTGGACGCCCGGTAGCCGTGCCAGCCGCCCAGCCGGTTGTCGCCCAGGCTGCCGACCCGGGCCGACAGGGCCGCGAAAACCGCCTTGCCGGCGCGCGGGAATAGCGGCGTGAAATGCTTGGCGACCAGCACCGGCCCGACCGCGTTGACGGCGTAGCTCTTGAGGAGGGCGGCCGGATCGACGGCGCGCAGGGCCTTCTCTGGCGCGACGCCCTGGCCGTGCAGCAGGCCGGTGGCGACGATGACCAGCCGGGGCGGGGCGTCCAGCCGGGCGGCCGCCGCGGCGATCGACGCCTCGTCCCCCAGGTCCAGGTCCGCCCGGCGCAGGGCGTGGACCGCGCTGAACCGGCCGCTGGCCGCCAGCGCCTCGGCCAGCGCGGCGCCGAGGCCGCCGCCCGCGCCGACGACCACGGCGCAGCCGTCGGCGGGCAGACTCTCAAGCGGGCAGGGGGCTGTCATCCTCCGCCAGATAGGGCGGCGCGGGCGTCAGCCCAGCTTCACCGCCGTGCCGGTGGCCGAGACCATCAGCATGCTGCCGTTCTGGCCGATCGTCTCGTAGTCGTAGTCGACCCCGACCACCGCATCGGCTCCGAGGCGCTGTGCGGCCTCGACCATCTCGCGCGTCGCCGTCTGCCGCGCCTCGCGGAGGGTCTCCTCGTAGCTGCCGGCCCGGCCGCCGACGATGTCGCGAATGCCGGCGAACAGGTCCTTGAAGATGTGGGCCCCGATGATCGCCTCTCCGGCGACGACGCCCAGCGTCTGGGTGGTGGGGCGTTCGGCGATGGAATGGGTCGTGGCGGTGAGCATGCGGTGTCCTCCGTCGGATCGGTCTGCCAGACAGATACGCATGCGGCGGTCGCGGCGCCACCGCCGGACGGCGGCTTTCCCCGGCGCCCTGCACGCCCTAGATTGGCGGCATGACCATGTCTCCCTCGGGTTTCGACCTCACGCCCCCCTCCGACGCCGAACGCTCGCGTCTGGAAGCCGACCTCACCCGCGAAGAGGCCGAGGTGCTGCTGCACCACGGCACAGAGGCGCCGTTCTGCGGCGGCCTGCTCGGTGAAAAGCGCCCGGGCGCCTACTGCTGCCGGCTGTGCGGCCTGCCGCTGTTCCGGTTCGAGACCAAGTTCGAGAGCGGCACCGGATGGCCCAGCTTCTACGCCCCGCTGGACGAGACCCACGTCGGCGAGGTGCGCGACACGAGCTACGGCATGCTGCGCATCGAGACGATCTGCGCCCGCTGCGGCAGCCACCAGGGCCACGTCTTCCCCGACGGCCCGCCGCCGACCCGCCTGCGCTACTGCATCAACTCGGTGTCGCTGAGCTTCGTCGCCGACGGCGAGGCGCTGCCCGATCCGTTGGGGCGCGGGGACGCGTTTTAGGATCACTGCGTGCTTCGACACGCGCTCTTCGAGCGCTGCTCAGCATGACTAGGGTGGGAAGCCTTCCAGCTCAGTCATCCTGAGCAGCCGCGCAGCGGCGTGTCGAAGGACGCAATGCGCTTGCCGCCCCCTACGCCAGATGAAACACCAGCAGCAGCGCCGGTATCGTCAGCAGGCTGGCCGCTGTCGTGAACGCCACCACGCCGGCCATCAGCGGCGCGTCGCCGCCCATCTGCCGCGCCAGGACGTAGGAGGCCGCCGCGCCGGGGGCTGATCCGACGAGCAGCGCGATGCCCTGGGCCGTCTCGTCGCCGCCGGCCAGACGGGTCAGGCCCCACATCAGCACCGGCAGCACCAGCAGCTTCACCGCGCTGACCGCCACGATGGTCAGGTGATTGCGGCGCACATAGCCGAAGTTCAGCCCGGCCCCGGCCACCACCAGCCCCATGGTCAGGGCGGCGCTCGACAGCAGGTCGATCGTGCTCATCAGCACCGGCAGCTGCGGGACCTTCAGCACGTTGAACAGCGCCCCGACCGCGCAGCCCCACAGCACCGGGTTGCGGACCAGGCCCAGCAGCGCCGTTCGCCAGCCGCCGCCCTGGCCTTCGCCCCATTTGGCCATCACCAGCACGCAGACGACGTTGATGGCCGGGATCAGGGCGCCCATGATCATCGCGCCCAGGCCCGCGCCCTCGGCGCCGTAGACCACCGCCACCAGCGGCAGGAAGACGAAGGTGTTCCAGCGCAGGCAGCCCTGGAAGACGCTGGTGTAGCTGGCGTCCGGCAGGCGGATCAGGGGCCTGGCCGCCAGCACCGCGAGGGCGACCAGCCCGATGGCCCCTACCGTGCCGAAGGCCAGCGGCCCGGCCGACAGCGCCCCGAAGTCGGCCTTCCAGACGGCCGGCATCAGGAAGCCGGGATAGAAGACGAAGTAGGTGATCCGCTCGATCGGCGGCCAGCTGAGCTCGGGAATGAACTTCGAGGCCTTCAGCGCCCAGCCGAGCGCGATCATCGCGAAGACGGGCAGCACGCCCAGCAGGATAGCGGTCATCGCAGGTCAGCCGTTCCGCATGCGCTCGAGCGCGCCCTGGAGGATCCAGGCGGCGGCCATCTTGTCGACGACCTCGGCCCTGCGCTTACGGTTGACGTCGTGCTCGTCGATCAGCACCCGGGTCACCGCCGCCGTCGACAGCCGCTCGTCCCAGAAGGCGATGGGCAGGTCCTTGAGGCGCAACAGGTTGCGGGCGAGCGCCCGGTTGGACTGCGCCCGCGCGCCTTCACTGCCGTCCATGTTCATCGGCAGGCCGATGACGATGCCCAGCGCGCCGCGGCTCTCCATCAGCTTGAACAGCGCCGCCGCGTCCTGGGTGAACTTGGTCTTCTCGATGGTGTGCAGGGGGCTCGCCACCGTGCGGGTGACGTCGGAGACGGCGACGCCGATGGTCTTCTCCCCCGGGTCCAGCCCCACGAGCGGGGCGTACTGCGGCAGGGCGGCGGCGAGGTCGGTGATGTCGAGGACAGGCATTTGCGCCGTCTCTAGCGCGAAAGCGGGCGAACAGCTTGCAATATCGCCCCTTGGGCGGGTAACCCCGGCGTTCAAGACAAAGGAGGCCACGATGGCCATCGACGCCGCGACCGTCCGCAAGGTCGCCCGGCTCGCCCGTATCGCCGAACCCGAGGAGCGCATCGAGCCGCTCGTCCAGGAACTGAACGGCATCCTGCAGTGGATCGAGCAGCTGGCCGAGGTCGACACCGACGGCGTCGAGCCTCTGACCAGCGTCGTCCACGCCACCCTGGCGCTGCGCGACGACGTCGTCACCGACGGCGGCGACGCCGCGCGGGTCCTCTCCAATGCGCCCAGCAGCACCGACGGCTTCTATGTCGTGCCGAAGGTGGTCGAGTAGCCATGTCCGAACTGACCAAACTCACCCTCAAGGCCGCCCTCGACGGCCTGAAGAGCAAATCCTTCTCCGCCGTCGAGATCACGAAGGCCCACATCGCGGCCGTCGAGGCCGCGCGGCCGCTGAACGCCTTCATCCTCGAGACGCCGGACAAGGCGCTCGACATGGCCGCCGCCTCCGACGCCCGCATCGCCTCGGGCGACGCCGGGGCGCTGGAAGGCGCGCCGCTGGGGATCAAGGACCTGTTCTGCACCGAAGGCGTCCGCTCGACGGCCGCGTCGAAGATCCTCGGCAACTTCGTGCCGACCTACGAGTCCACGGTCACCGCCAACCTGTTCGGCGACGGCGCGGTCATGCTGGGCAAGCTGAACCTTGACGAGTTCGCCATGGGCTCTTCCAACGAGACCTCGGCCTTCGGCAACGTCATCAACCCGTGGAAGTCGGCCGGCGGTGGCAACAAGGCCCTGACCCCCGGCGGCTCTTCCGGCGGCTCGGCGGCGGCGGTGGCGGCCGACATCTGCCTGGGCGCCACGGCGACCGACACCGGCGGCTCGATCCGCCAGCCGGCCGCCTTCACCGGCACGGTCGGCATCAAGCCGACCTACGGCCGCTGCTCGCGCTGGGGCATCGTCGCCTTCGCCAGCTCACTGGACCAGGCCGGCCCGATCGCCAAGACGGTCGAGGACGCCGCCATCCTGCTGACCAGCATGGCCGGCCATGATCCCAAGGACTCCACCAGCCTCGACGTCGAGACGCCCGACTGGGCGCCCTACGTCGGCAAGTCGGTGAAGGGCCTGCGCATCGGCGTGCCGAAGGAATACCGCGTCGACGGCATGCCGGCCGAGATCGAGAAGCTGTGGCAGGACGGCATCGACTGGCTGAAGGAGGCCGGGGCGGAGATCGTCGAGGTCTCGCTGCCCCATACGAAATACGCCCTGCCGGCCTACTATATCGTGGCCCCGGCCGAGGCGTCCTCGAACCTCGCCCGCTACGACGGCATGCGCTACGGCCTGCGCGCCGAGGGCGGCAACCTCACCGAGATCTACGAGAACACGCGCGCCGAGGGCTTCGGCCAGGAGGTCAAGCGCCGCATCCTGATCGGCACCTATGTGCTGAGCGCCGGCTACTACGACGCCTATTACCTCAAGGCCCAGAAGGTCCGCCGACGCATCGCCGACGACTTCGACAAGGCGTGGGAGACCTGTGACGCCCTGCTGACCCCGACGGCCCCGTCGGCGGCCTTCGCGCTGGGCGAGCGCAACGCCGACCCGATCGCCATGTACCTGAACGACGTCTTCACGGTGACGACCAACCTCGCCGGCCTGCCGTCGATCAGCGTCCCGGCGGGCCTGGACAGCGGCGGCCTGCCGCTGGGCCTGCAGGTCATCGGCCGGGCGCTGGACGAGGGCACGGTGTTCTCGGTCGCCGGCGCGCTGGAGAAGGCGGCGGTCTTCCGGGCCAAGGCGGAGCGGTGGTGGTAGGACGAACTACTGATGACGCGGCCCCGCCGCTGCCGAGCGCGCAAATCATGGTAGCATAAGACCGTTTAGCTAGCGCGGGTGGTTGGATGCTCAAGAAGACTTGGGAGCAAGCGTCATTCCTGTTGGGAGTGGTTCTCGCCACGCTCACCATCGCAAGTCTTCTACAGCATGGCCTCGCGGTGGAGCTTCATGGGCTGCCGGCGATTGTCGCCAAATGGTACAAGTTCGTATTTCACGGTCTGTTTGATCTGCTTTTCGGGTGGCTTCCGTTCGACATTCCGCTTTGGATCAAGGATGTCTTTTCGTTCTATTTGATCTCCGGGTTCGTGGTCCTTCGAGCTATCACGCTCCAGAAGGACATAAACTTCATGGACGAGCTCGCACTGTCCGACTTTGAGGTCGACACGCTAGAGCGCTTGTACAGGTTCTTGGTGCGTAGCCGTGAAGGCACGTGGCCGCGCGAGAAATATAGATGGGCTCGGCACCTCGTGGCCCGTGCGCTGATCTTGGCTGGATGGCCAATTATCGTCCCTTATCTCTATTGGACTTGGACTGCCGACGCGCGCTTGTCGCTTCGGCAGGCTGATCAGGTGGAGCGCGAAATGCGCTTCGAGCCAGAAACGCGAGATCAGTTCGACATGTATACCTACCTATATGAAAAGGAATGGGAGCATCGCTTTCAGATGTATATGGCGGTGATTGAACGGGACAGTACGCTGGCCTCAATCAGCGTCAGCGTAAATCTAGTGTTCCTTTCCCTTGTTGCGTTCTTCGTGTGGAGCGAGCTGTCGATAGCGCCCCTCTAAGGTCGGGCTTTCTCTGAGGTGCATTTCGTTGACCGAATGCACCCGCGGGCCCCTCCCTCTCCCTCCGGGAGAGGTGTATAGGCGACGCCATGACTGACTCTCCTCCCTTCACCCTCAAGGGCCGCACCGGCGACTGGGAAATCGTCCTCGGGCTCGAGGTTCACGCCCAGGTGGCGTCCAACTCCAAGCTGTTCAGCGGCGCGGCCGTCGGCTTCGGCGCCGGGCCCAACGAGCAGGTGTCGCTGGTCGACGCCGCCATGCCGGGCATGCTGCCGGTGCTGAACCGCTACTGCGTCGAGCAGGCGGTGCGGACCGGGCTGGGCCTGAAGGCGCAGATCAATCTGAAAAGCCGTTTCGACCGCAAGAACTACTTCTATCCGGACCTGCCGCAGGGCTACCAGATCAGCCAGTTCGAGTTCCCGATCGTCGGCGAGGGCGAGGTCGTCGTCGACCGCATCGACGGGTCCAGCTTCACCGTGCGCATCGAGCGGCTGCACCTGGAGCAGGACGCCGGCAAGTCGATCCACGACCTGGACCCGAAGGCGACCTACGTCGACCTCAACCGTTCGGGCACGGCGCTGATGGAGATCGTCAGCAAGCCGGACATGCGCTCGCCCGAAGACGCGGCCGCCTACGTCAAGAAGCTGCGGGCCATCCTGATCACGCTGGGCACCTGCGACGGCGACATGGAGAAGGGCAACCTGCGCGCCGACGTCAACGTCTCGGTCTGCCGTCCGGGCGACTACGAGAAGTTCCGCGAGACGGGCAGCTTCAGCCACCTGGGCACGCGCTGCGAGATCAAGAACGTCAACTCCTACCGCTTCATCCAGCAGGCCATCAACGTCGAGGCCCGCCGCCAGATCGAGATCCTAGAGGACGGCGGCAAGGTCGATCAGGAGACGCGCCTGTACGATCCGACGAAGAACGAGACGCGTTCGATGCGGTCCAAGGAAGAGGCGCACGACTACCGCTACTTCCCCGATCCCGACCTGTTGCCGCTGGTCCTCGACCCCGCCTGGGTCAAGGCCATCGAGGCCGGCCTGCCGGAACTGCCCGACGCCAAGAAGGCGCGGCTGATGAGCGCCTATGGTCTGTCGCCCTACGACGCCTCGGTGCTGACCTCCGACGGCGACGTGGCCGCCTTCTTCGAGGAGGCCGCCAAGGGCCGCGACGCCAAGCTGGTCGCCAACTGGACGCTGAACGACCTGCTCGGGCGCCTCGGCAAGGACGGGCTGGAGATCGCCGCCTCGCCGATCAGCGCCGCCGACATCGGCGCCCTGGTCGGGCTGATCGAGGACGGCACCATCTCCGGCAAGATCGCCCGCACCGTGTTCGAGCACATGTGGGACGGGGAGGGCGCTCCGGCCGCCATCGTCGAGAAGCACGGCCTGGTGCAGATCACCGACACCGGCGCCATCGAGACCGCCGTGGACGCCCTGATCGCCGCCAACCCCGACAAGGCCGCCGCGGTGAAGGACAAGCCGCAGGCCATCGGCTGGTTCGTCGGCCAGGTGATGAAGGAGACCGGCGGCAAGGCCAACCCGGCCGCCGTCAACGAGATCCTGAAGGCGAAGTTGGGACTGTAGGCGGGGCGGGGCCAGCGCCGTCTCGATGCTCCCCTCTGGGGGAGCTGTCGGCCCGAAGGGCTGACTGAGGGGGTCTGTCGTTGGTCCCACAACCCCCTCCGTCTCGGCTTCGCCGAGCCACCTCCCCCAAAGGGGGAATTATATACGTGACAAAGCAGGCTTGATTCAGTTATGGAAAAGCCTGACAGGCCGGCGCTCATAGACTGGGTTCGTTTGGAGCTTTGGAAGTTCGAAGGAAGCGACGAGCTACCCGGCGAACTCGCCGAACGCATAGTCAATAAGCTCATCGGGCCTTGCGGCGGCGAGGACCCGCGCGGCGAGGGCGGTTGATCTATCTGACAGGGTGCGCGCCCGCTCTGCTCCGGCCTCTACTTCGGCGGTCGTTACGGTGTGGATGCTAAGGCGGTGGCCGCAGGGCTCATACTTGACCCGGAGCGTTTGAACGACATCGCCCTGTGGATCTTCCAAGAGTGCCCCGTGGACCAGTTCGTGACGGTCGTTTCTTTGGGCTAAAATGTCCAAGAGCAAGGCGTCTGCTCGCACCTGGAATGCGTTGAATGCGGGGTGTTTTAGGCCCCGCCTTAGGAACTTGAGCTTCCGCTCCAGCGAACGGGGTATCCCAGGCTCCATTTTGTCGTGCTTGTAGCCGTGGAAAATAATCGCGGTCATGAAATCGAGCGCGGTCTCGATAGCTGCCCAATTGAGGGTTAGTGTCCCGACTGCCGCAAGGAACCCCTCTGACGGGGCCTGACGTTTCGGAGTGTCCATGACCGACAAGCCCTCTGAAGCTGAAGACAAAGCCGCTGAAGCCGAGTTTCAGCGGGTGCTAGGCAACCTCGCGGCGATGCCGCCGAAGCCGCATGAGAAGTCCGCTCCGGTGCCGGGGCGTAAGCGTGGTAGGCCGAAGCGGGGAGAGTAGCGGGACCGGTAAACCGGTCCCGCCTGTCTCAGAGCCCGAAGGCTGCGATAATCGCTGCGATTGCCCAAAGGCAGGACGCAACGCTCACCTTCACTGAAACTTCGATGCGGAGATTGGCCTTTTTCAAGGTTGGTCCTCCGGATCGCAGCGCGCCGCCGATCCGTTGTGAGGAAAGCGGTCTGCATCCACGTTTCGCTTTGACCGGCGTTCGTGGTTATCGGCCCACCATCGTCGCCCTAGGAGCGCGTCAGGTAGTCGTCGCCGAGCTCCCTTCTTGGGTCTGAGGTATCCTCCTCACAGGGGCCTTGGCCGTCCCGGCTGTACCCCTGCTGACACAAGTCAGGTGCGACGTGCGCCTTGGCGGTTGCCCTCTTTGCTCAAAGAGGGTCCGCTTCCGACAGTGGCATGGTGGGCCGAACTACCCTTTTGAGTCGAGTCGATTCCGGCGCATGGCCTGAAGCTTCCGCGCCTTCTGCTTACGCGTGCGCGGCTTGACCAATCCGCCGATAGGTCAGGCGCTTGCCAGCGATGCCGCGCAGCAGCTCGTCAGTGCGCATGGCGTCGTTGATGCCCAGCGCCGAGCGGTTGGAATAGCGGAAGTCGAACTCGGCGAGGTAGCGCGCGAGGTGGGCTTCCGAAACGTGATGGAAGGTGCCGACCACGCCGCGCTTCAGGATCGCGAAGAAGCCTTCCACGGTGTTTGAGTGGACGTTGCCACGGACGTATTCGTCTTTGCCGTGGTTGACCTTCTCATGGCTGGCGAACTCGGTCCCGACGTTGCGGTACTGGCCAGCCTCATCGGTCATCAGCGCGGTCTCGCGGCGGACCTGAGTGCGCAGGATCGGGGCGAGGGTCTTGCCGGTGACGTTGGCGACGTGGAACGAGCGAGCGCGCCCGCCACGTTCGACCAGAGCAAAGACGACTTGCTTGCCGACGCCGCCGATCTGTCCCGGCTTGCGCTTGGACAGGTGCTTGTTGGTTTCCTTGCCGCCGACGTAGGTCTCATCGGCTTCCACGACCTTGCCTTGGCCGCCCATCGGGGCGCCGTTGTCGCCCATGGCCTCGCGGATGCGGTGGCACATGAACCAAGCGGTCTTGTAGGTGACGCCGAGGGTGCGGCCGATCTGGTGAGCCGAGATACCCTTCTTGCTGGACGACATGAGGTAGGTCGCCAGCAGCCACTTGTTCAGCGGCACCTTGGAACGTTCGAACACGGTTCCAACGGTGACGGTGAACTGCTCACGGCAGGCGTTGCACTGGTAGAGGCCAGCGCGGTGCGCCCGACCTTGCAGGGCCGTCGCTTCATCGACCACGCCGCAATGCGGGCAGATCGGACCTTGCGGCCAACGGGTGGCTTCGAGGTGTTCGCGGGCCTTGTCGGCGTCGGTGAAGATCGGTGCGGTGAGGTTCATGGCGTAGGCGTCCTTCGATGAAGGAACTCTACGAAATCAACGCTGCTTTGTCACGTATATAATTCCCCCCAAAGGGGAGGATCAGGGTCGGCACTGCTTGCAACCTCTCGCCGGCCGGCGCGTACTGCTGACAGACCGCCTCCGGAGCCCGTGATGACCCTGCGCACCCTCGCCCTCGCCGCCGCCGCGATCCTGACGCTGTCGGCCTGCCAGACGGACGGCCTGCCCCAGCCTGATCCCCGCGCGCCGCGCGCCGAGGGCGGCATGTGCGGCGGCATCGCCGGCTTCCAGTGCCAGGACGGCCTCTACTGTTCAATGACGCCGGAGATGCAGCGGGCCGCCGACGGCGCCGGCGTCTGCCTCAAGCGGCCGCAGGTCTGCACCCGCGAGTACCGCCCCGTCTGTGGCGCCGACGGCAAGACCTACGGCAACGCCTGCACGGCCGCGTCGGCGGGCGTCAGCGTCGCCCATCCGGGCGAGTGCCGGTCCTAGGCCGGCCGCCGGGCGCCTCGTTCGCCGACATTACGCACCCTTAACTTGCCGGACGTGCGCGACAATGTATCTTGCAATGCAAGATGACTGGCGAAGCACGATCTGAAGCGGCGGCCGAGAACCGCAAGGCCCAACTGCTCAAGGGGCTGGCCGAGCTGGCGCTGCTCAGCCTGCTGGCGGAGCGGGCCTGCTACGGCCTCGAAATCCTCGACCGGCTGCGGGATGGCGCGGGCATGGATGTCGCCGAAGGCACCATCTATCCGCTGCTGC
Organism: Caulobacter sp.; assembly: GCA_031426695.1. Taxonomy (GTDB): domain Bacteria; phylum Pseudomonadota; class Alphaproteobacteria; order Caulobacterales; family Caulobacteraceae; genus Caulobacter. The sequence continues at coordinate 277,592 of JASJPM010000007.1, read as the reverse complement.
ACCGCCTGGAGCGGGCCGGGCTGGCGCGCGCCGAATGGTGGCTGGAGTCCGACGGCGCCCGCCCGCGCAAATACTACGCGATCACCGATCAGGGTCGTCTGGAGCTTGATCAGCAGACAACCGAATGGCGCCGCGTGAGCCGCGCCCTGACCGCCTTTCTCGACAGGAGCGAGCCATGAGCGCCGCGAAACAGGACCGCGACGTCGCCGCCTGGCTGCGGCGGCTGAACTGGGCGCTGGGCGCCTTGCCGGCCAGGGACCGCGAGGAGATCCTGGCGGAGACGGCGGCCCATCTGGACGAGGCGACCGCGGCGGGACGCCCGGCGCCCGACGTGCTTGCCGGCTTCGGCTCGGCGGAAGCCTATGCCCGTCGCTTCATCGACGACGCTGACGTGACGCAGGCGCTCGGCGGGCAGCGATCGGGCGACCTGATCGGGGTCGTGGCGCGACGGGCGCATCGCAGTCTGGTCGCAGCCCTGGCCGGGGTTGCGTTGCTGATGCTGGGCATGGCCGGCCTGATGGCCGTCACCGTCGCCGTGATGGAGATTCAGGACCCGGTCCACGCCGGGCTGTGGTGGGGCCCGACGGTCCGATTCGTCGGCACGATCGATGATCCGGCCATGGCCCGCGACCTGCTCGGTCCATGGCTGATACCTGCGGCGGTCGCGGTGCTCGGCGCCGCCTGGGTCCTGGGGCGCCTGATCCTGCTGGCCGCCGTCCGGACGCTCGCCCGGGCGCGTTGAGCGCCGACCACTTCGAACAAGGGAGATCTTCAATGCGCGGACGCGCCATAGCCCTCTATTGGCTGCTCGCCTACGCCATCGCCTGGGGCCTGCAGTTCGCGGCCATAAGCATCACCGGGGGCGACCTCGAGTCCGACGCCGCCATGCCTTGGCTGGCGGTCACCATGTTCGCCCCAACCGTGGCGGCCATCCCGTTCCTGCTCTTTCACAGGCCGGCGCGGGCGGGGCTGCTCTGGAAGCCGACCTGGCCGGCCTGGCCGCTGATGCTGGTCGCTGTGGCCGTGCCGACCCTGACCGCCTTCGCGGTTCTGGCTGTCGTCCAGGCCATGGGTTGGGGCCAGTCGGGCTGGTTCACCTTCGCCGCCGACGGCGTCAGCATCACCGATGGTCCCTGGATCCTCGGGACGGGCATGCAGGGCTGGCCGCTGTTCCTGGCCAATATCGCCATCACCGGCCTGGCCTTCGCGGCCATGAGCGCGGTCGTCGCGGTCGGCGAGGAGTTCGGCTGGCGAGCCTTCCTGCAGGGCCATCTTATCAACCGACTGGGCCTGACCGGCGGCGTTGCCGTGCTGGGACTGATCTGGTCGTTCTGGCACCTGCCAGGGTTACTGGCGGGCTACAACTATCCTGAAACGCCGATCCTCGGCGCGCTGGTCATCTTCCCGCTCGAACTAGTGGCGATGTCCTTCTTCCTGGCCTGGCTGACGATCACCGCCCGCAGCTTCTGGCCCGCGGTCGTGGCCCATGCCGCTGGAAACTCGATCCAGGAAGGCGTCATCTCCAACCTGCGGATGGATACGCCCCGGCTGTACGAGGACCTGACGACGATGGGCGTCACCGTGGTCATCGGTCTTGTCTGCTGGTTCGCCCTGAAGGCTCAGGTCCGCTCCAGGACGTAGCGCCGCTGCAGCACTTCCGCGCCGCGCGACAACGACGGAACGACGACGTCCCCGACGTGCCGAAAGCCGAAGGTCTCGACCATGCGCGCCGAGCCGGCGTTGTCGTCGGCATGGCCGGCCCGGATCCGGCGCAGGCCCAGCGGTCCGAACGCCCAGTCGACGAGCGCCCGCGCCGCCTCACTGGCGTAGCCCCGACCCCAGCAGGCCCGCTCCAGCCAGACGCCGATCTCGGCCTCCTGGCCGTCCACGGACACGTCGTCGAGGTCGATGAGGCCGATCATCAGGCGTTCGCGCTCGATTGTGAAGCGAAAGGCCAGGCCCTCGTCCCACTCCCGGGGATGGTCGGCGAACCAGTCTGCGGTCTCGTGCCGGGCCGGCGGGAAGCGCGCGAGGCTGAGCATCCTCGACACCGCCGGATCCGAGCGGATCTCGAACGCCCGCGCGGCGTCGCCGCCATGGCTGGGGCGGAGGATCAGGCGAGGGGTGGCGAGGACGGTGGTGCGAGGCGGGAGATGCATGGGCTCATCAACGCGTGAGGCGAGGTTCGGCGCCAACGCAAAAGGGCCGGAGATCGCTCTCCGGCCCTTCGCGTGATCCAGGTCGGGGTCAGCTGCCGGCTGCGCCGGAAGCCGTCCCCAGGCCGACTAGCACTTGTAGTACATGTCGAATTCGACCGGGTGCGGGTGCAGCTGCAGGCGCATGACCTCTTCCATCTTCAGCTCGATGTAGCTGTCGATGAAGTCGTCATCCATGACGCCGCCCTTCTTGAGGAAGGCGCGGTCCTTGTCGAGGTTCTCGAGAGCTTCACGCAGCGAGCCGCAGACTTCCGGGATCTTCTTCTGCTCGCGGGGCGGCAGATCGTAGAGGTTCTTGTCAGCGGGCGCGCCCGGATCGATGCGGTTCTCGATGCCGTCGAGGCCCGCCATCAGCAGCGCGGTGAAGGTCAGGTACGGGTTGCCCATGGGATCGGGGAACCGGCACTCGATGCGCTTGCCCTTGGGGCTGTCGACGTGCGGGATGCGGATCGAGGCCGAGCGGTTGCGGCTGGAGTAGGCCAGCTTCACCGGGGCTTCGTAGCCGGGCACCAGACGCTTGTAGGAGTTGGTGGTGGAGTTGGCGAAGGCGTTGATGGCCTTGGCGTGCTTGATGATGCCGCCGATGTACCACAGGCACATCTGGCTCAGGCCCGCGTACTGGTCGCCGGCGAACAGCGGCTTGCCGTCGTTCCAGATCGACTGGTGCACGTGCATGCCCGAGCCGTTGTCGGCGAACATCGGCTTGGCCATGAAGGTGGCCGTTTTGCCGTAGGCGTGGGCCACGTTGTGGATCACGTACTTATAGAGCTGCAGACGGTCGGCCATGGTGATCATGGTGTCGAACTTCAGGCCGAGCTCGTGCTGGGCGGGCGCCACCTCGTGGTGGTGCTTTTCCGGCTTCATGCCCAGCTGGCCCATGACTTCCAGCATTTCGCCGCGCAGGTCCTGGCCGCTATCGATCGGGTTGACCGGGAAGTAGCCGCCCTTGGGCCCCGGTCGGTGGCCCATGTTGCCTTCCGGATAGGACTTGCCGGTGTTGGTCGGCAGCTCGATCGAGTCGTAGCTGTAGCCGGTGTTGTGCGGGTCGGTGGACCACTTCACGTCGTCGAAGATGAAGAACTCGGCTTCCGGGCCGAAGAAGACCGTGTCGCCCACGCCCGAGGACTTCACATAGGCCAGGGCCGTCTTGGCCATGGAGCGCGGGTCACGGTTGTAGGGGGTGCCGTCGTCGGGGTTCACCACGTCGCAGAACAGGCACAGCGTGGTCTGCTGGTAAAACGGGTCGATGTAGGCGCTGTCCAGGTCCGGACGCAGCTTCATGTCGGACTCGTTGATGGCCTTCCAGCCGGCGATCGACGAGCCGTCGAACATCGTGCCGTCCTCGAGGAAGTCCTCGTCGACCAGGTCGATGTCGAAGGTGACGTGCTGCATCTTGCCGCGAACGTCGGTGAAGCGGACGTCGACGTACTTGACGTCCTTGTCCTTGATCTGCGCCAGAATGTCCTTAGCGGTGGTCTTTCCCATGTGCCTTATCCCCTCGGCTTGGTGGTGGCTTGTTGTTGAGGCGGCGGCCTAGACGGCCAGCGCGCCGCTTTCTCCGGTGCGGATCCGGATCACGTCGGTGATCTCGGACACGAATATCTTGCCGTCGCCGATGCGGCCGGTGCGGGCGGCGTTCTGGATGGCCTCCAGCGCGCCCGCCAGCTGGTCGTCGCCGACCACGACCTCGATCTTAATCTTGGGCAGGAAGTCGACGACGTACTCGGCCCCGCGATAGAGCTCGGTGTGGCCCTTCTGGCGCCCGTAGCCCTTGGCCTCGAGCACGGTCATGCCCTGGACGCCCAGCTCCTGCAGGGCCTCCTTCACTTCATCGAGCTTGAACGGCTTGATGATGGCTTCGATCTTCTTCATGCGGGCCTCTGGGCGGGCGGTTGGCGGGACGGAGCACGCGCCGCGTGGCCGCTTCAAGGGCGGACCCGCGCCATGTGCGCTGCGCTGCAGCGAAAGATTTGCGGCGCCTATAAAGCAGGCGCCCGGCGCCCAATACAAGGGCATGCGCCCAAACCCCTTGGTTGCCGCCGCGTGAAGGCGGTAGCGAGGGTCAAAACGCGGTTCGAGGGAGTGGAACGATGCGCGACGACACGCCGGTTCTCATCGGGGGCGGACAATTCACCTACCGGGGCGCGGCCGACACATCGCCCTCGCCGCTGGACCTGCTCAAAGTCGCGGCGGAACGCGCCGCTGTCGACGCCGGGCTGGATCCGTCGACGCTTTCGCAACTCGACGGCGTCGCCATCGTCGGCTTCACCATCGATGCGCCGGGCGGCTTCCAGAACCTGCCGTTTCCGCGCCTGAAGAACCCGCCGGCCAGTTTCGCCCGCGCGGTCGGGGCGGAGCCGTCGTGGGAGATCTATTCCCACATGGGCGGCAACAGCCCCCAGCAGCTGATCAACACCGCCTGCGAGCGAATCGCCCGGGGCGAAAACGACCTGGTGCTGGCCGCCGGCGCCGAGTTCCTCGGCTCGCTGATGAAGCGGCTCAAGGGCGGGGCGGGCTTCGCCGGCTGGGACGATCCCTACGGCATCTCCGATGAGCCCAAACGCATGGGCGACCCGCGTCCGGGCACAACGGACTACGAGAACGCCCACGGCCTGAACCGGCCGATCAACGTCTATCCGATGTTCGAGAACGCGCTGCGGGCCCGCGACGGCCGCTCGATCCCCGATCACCAGAAGCGGCTGGGCAAGCTGTTCGCGCCCTTCACCCGCGTCGCCGCCGCCAACCCGCACGCCTGGTTCCCGACCGAGCGCAGCGAAAGCGAGCTGGTCGAGGTGACCGGCCAGAACCGTTGGGTCAGCTTCCCCTATCCGAAGTATCTGAACGCCATCATGGAGGTCGACCAGTCGGCCGGCGTGCTGATCGCCTCGGTGAAGAAGGCCCGCGAGCTGGGCGTACCCGAGGACAAGTGGGTCTTCCTGCACGGCTGCGCCGACGCCAGCGACCTGTGGCACCCGATCGACCGCCAGAACTTCCACTCCAGCCCGGCGATGGAGCTGACCGGCAAGCGGGCGTTCGAGATGGCGCGGATCGGACCGGCCGACCTGAACTTCATCGACCTCTACTCCTGCTTCCCCATCGCGGTGGAAGTCGGCGCCGAGGCGCTGGGCCTGTCGCTGGACGACCCGCGCGGCCTGACGGTGACCGGCGGCCTGCCGTACTTCGGCGGCCCGGGGAACAACTACGCCATGCACTCGGTGGTCACGATGCTGGACAAGCTGCGCCACAAGCCCGGCGGCTGGGGCCTGTGCACCGCCAATGGCTGGTACCTGACCAAGCAGTCGACCGGCATCTACTCGACCACGCCGGTCGAGGGCGTCTGGGAGCGGGAGGACCCTGCGGTCATCCAGCGCCAGATCGACGCCCTGCCGCACCCGGCCATCGAGGAGCATCCGCAGGGGCCGGCGACGGTGGAGACCTACACCATCGTCCACACCCGCGACGGCTACCACATGGGCATCATCGTCGGCCGCGACTCGCACGACAACCGCTTCATGGCCGTGCTGCCGGAAGACGAGGCGATCCTGAAGAGCTTCGAGGAACGCGAGGGCGTCGGCCGGACGGGGACGGTCAGCCGCCACCCGGACGGCAAGCGGAACCTGTTCACGCCGGACTGATCAAAGCGTAGGGGACAGTTTAAGGTGTCCCAAGGGACACCTTAAACTGCCCCCGAAAGGCCGCGCATGACTCGCACGTACATGATCCGCCACGGCAAGCCTGCCGCCACCTGGGGCGACTCGGACGACGACGGCGATCCCGGCCTGGACGATGTGGGCCGGATGCAGGCGCATGCCGCCGCCGAGGCGCTGCTGGCGCTGCCCGAGCCCGAGCGGCCCACGAAGGTTGTGTCCTCGCCGCTGCGCCGCTGCCGCGAGACGGCCGCGCCCTTCGCCGCCGCGCTCGGCGTGGAGCTGGTCATCGACCCGATGGTCGGCGAGATCCCGACGCCCTCGACGGTCAGTCACGACGATCGGGGCGCCTGGCTGCGCAACGCCTTCGCCAGCCGCTGGGGCGAGATCGTCGGCGATCTCGACTACGACGCCTGGCGGCGCGGCGTGGCCGCCGCCGTGGCCGGCTATCCCAAGACCGCCGTGTTCAGCCACTACGTCGCCATCAACGCCGCCGTCTCGACGGCCGAGGGGCATGACCTGGTGATGGGCTTCCGTCCCGACCACTGCTCGATCCAGACCTTCGAGATCAGGGGCGATGGCGCCTTGATCCTGGTGGCCCGCGGGCGCGAAGCTTCGACTCAAGTCCTCTAGTCACAAGAGTCGCCATGGCCGCGCCCGAGATCCTGACCGTCGCGGAGATGACGGCCGCCGACCAGGTCGCCATCGCGGCCGGAACCCCCGGCCTGGTGCTGATGGAGCGCGCCGGCGCGGCGGTGGCGGAGGCCATTCGCGCCCGGTTCAAGCCCTGCAAGGTCGCTGTCCTCTGCGGCCCCGGCAACAACGGCGGCGACGGCTATGTCGTGGCCCGGCTGCTGAAGCGGCGCGGCTGGACGGTCTGGGTCGAGACCTTCGGGTCGCCGACGACGCCCGACGCCAAAGCCATGGCCGGCAAATGGCGCGGCGAGACCCGGCCGATGGGCGCCGCCGGTCGTCCGGCCGAGCTCTATGTCGACGCCCTGTTCGGCGCAGGGCTCAGCAAGCCCCTGGCGGGCGAAGCCTCGCGCTTCGCCCAGGCCACGCAGACCCTGAAGGGCAGGGTGGTGGCCATAGACGTCCCCAGCGGCGTTTCCGGCGACAGCGGGGCGATCCTCGGCGGGCAGGCGGTGCGCGCCGACCTGACCGTCACCTTCCATCGCAAGAAGGTCGGCCATGTGCTGGAGCCCGGCCGCGCCGCCTGCGGCGAGGTCGTGGTCGCCGACATCGGCCTGGGCGCGACGCCGTCGCCCCTCGTGGAGAACGGCCCGGCCCTGTGGTTGGAGCGTTTTCCCTGGCCGGACTCCGCCTCGCACAAGCACGCCCGAGGACGGCTGGCGGTGGTCAGCGGGGAGCAGACGTCGACGGGCGCGGCCCGGCTGGCGGCGCGCGGCGGTCTGCGCATCGGCGCGGGCGTGGTGACGGTGCTGTCGCCGCCCTCGGCCGTGGCGGTCAATGCCGCCCACCTCGAGGCCATCATGCTGCGCGCCTTCGAAAGCGACGCCGAACTGATCGAAGCGGCAGACGCCGCCGACGCGGTCGTCATCGGCCCGGCCGCCGGCGTCACGCCGCACACCCGCGCCCGGGTCTCGGCTCTGGCCCGCACCGGCGCGGCCCTGGTGCTCGACGCCGACGCCCTGACGGTGTTCCGCGACAAGCCGGCCGACCTGTTCAAGGCGCTGGATCGCGACGATGTCCTGACCCCCCATCCCGGCGAGTTCGAGCGGGTGTTTCCCGGCCTGCTTAAGGCCGGGCCGCACCGGATCGAGGCGGCGCGGCAGGCGGCAGCGCGGGCCGGGGCCATCGTCCTGCTCAAGGGCGCCGACACCGTGATCGCCGCGCCGGACGGCCGCGCCGCCGTCAACGTCGCGCCGGCCCCCTGGCTGGCCACCGCCGGCAGCGGCGATGTCCTGGCCGGCTTCATCGCCGGCCTGATCGCCCAGGGCATGGACAGCTTCGAGGCCGCCTGCGCGGGCAGCTGGATCCACGCCGAATGCGCGCGCCGCCACGGCCCCGGCCTGATCGCCGAAGACCTGCCGGGTCTGGCGGTCGGGGTGCTGGGAGAGCTTTACAAGGCGCGAGCCTGACCGGCCTTCGCCGGGGAAACGGAGCTATTTGAGCCTGAGGTTTGCTTCCAGGACCCGCGCCGCCGCCGCTGGCGACTGCTTCCCGGTGTCCCGGTCGACGCTGTAGTTCGCCGCGCGCATGGCCTCGACGCTCACCTTGCCGATGAGGGGCTCGAGCGCCGCCATCAGCCGCCGATCGCCCGCCCGCTTGCCCGAGACCAGCACCACGGCGTCGTACGGGGGCAGGGCGGCCTTGGGGTCGGTCAGGACCACCAGGTCGTCGGCGGCGATGCGGCCGTCGCTCGAGAAGGCCGAGATGACGTCGACGTCGCCGCTGGCGAGGGCGCGGTACATGAAGGTCGGCTGGTAACTGGTTTCCCGGGCGAAGGAAAAGCCGTAGGCGGCGTCGACGCCCTTCCATTCCGGGCGCGACAGGAACTCGATGTCGGAGCCCAGCTTCAGCCGGGGCGACAGGCGGGCGAGGTCGGCGAGCGACGTCACACCCAAGGCTTCCGCCCGGTCCCGGCGCATGGCGAAGGCGTAGGCGTTCTCGAACCCCAGCGAGCCCAGCACCACGACGCCGTCCCGCGCCTTCAGCTGCTCTGTCAGCTCGGCCACCACCGCCTCGCGACCGGGATTGTCGGTCCGCCCCAGGACGTTTGTCCACAGGGTGCCGCTGTAGTCGACGTAGACGTCGATCTCGCCGGCGGCGAGGGCGCGATAGGCCACCGCGCTGCCCAGGTCCTCCTTGCGGCTGACGTGCGCGCCGCCCCGCTCCAGCCGCCCGGCGATCAGTTCGGCCAGGATGTACTGCTCGGAGAAGTTCTTGGCCCCGACCGTGTAGCCGGCTGCCTTGCCGACGCTGACCAGCGGCAGCAGGGCGATGGCGACGCCGATCAGCAGCCCCGCCCCGCCGGCGATTACGCGCCGCCGGTCCCGCCGCGCGGCGCCCGATTCCATCAGGCCCAGAAGCTGGTCGGCACAGATGGCCAGCGTGGCTGACGCCGCGCAGCCGAACAGCACGAAGATCCAGTTCTCGGTCTGCAGGCCGGCGAAGATATAGTTGCCAAGGCTCGTCTGGCCGACCGGCGTCGACAGGGTCGCCGCGCCGATGGTCCAGACGGCGGCGGTGCGGACGCCGGCCATGATCACCGGCAGGGCCAGCGGCAGCTCGACCCGCCACAGCTTCTGGCGCGGCGTCATGCCCACGCCGTCGGCGGCCTCGCGCACGGCCGGATCGACGCCGAGGAGGCCGGTCGTCGCCGTCCGCAGGATCGGCAGCATCGAGTACAGCGTCAGGGCCAGCAGCGACGGCAGGAAGCCCAGCGCCGAGAAGCCGTGACCGGTCACGCTCTCGGTCAGCTTCGAGACCGCGAGCAGCAGCGGGAAGAACAGCGCCAGCAGGGCCAGGCTGGGAATGGTCTGGATCAGGCCGGCGAAGGCCAGCAGCGGCCAGCGCAGGCGCGGACTGCGGCTGGCGGCCACCGCCAGCGGCAGGCTGATCGCGACGCCCAGGACCAGGGCCGTGGCGCTGAGCAGCACATGCCAGGCGAGGTAGCCGGGCAGCAGGGCGAAGGCCTCGCTCATGCGCCGCCTCCCAGCCGCGCGGCCAGACGCAGCGCCTGACGTCGCGGAGCCTCGAGCAGATCGCGCACGCCCGGATCAGCGACGTCGCGGACCAGGTCCTCCGGCGCGCCGTCCGCCACCACGGCGCCGTCGCGCAGCACCACGATCCGGTCAGCCAGCAGCACCGCTTCGGCCATGTCGTGGGTGACCATGACCGTGGTCAGGCCCAGCCGCTCGTGCAGGGTCCGGACGTCGGTTCCCAGCGCGTCGCGGGTCAGCGGGTCCAGCGCCCCGAACGGCTCGTCCATCAACAGGATGCCCGGCTCCGCCGCTAGAGCGCGGGCGACGCCGACCCGCTGCCGCTGGCCGCCGGAAAGCTCGGACGGCGCGCGGGTGGCGATGGCGGCGGGCAGGGCGATCAGGTCCAGCAGGTCATCGACCCGCGCGGCGATGCGGTCGGGCGCCCAGTCCAGCAGGCGCGGCGTGGCGGCGATGTTCTCGCCCACGGTCAGGTGGGGAAACAGGCCGACTTCCTGGAAGACGTAGCCGATCCGCCGCCGCAGCAGATGCGGCGGCCCCTCGGCGATATCCTCGCCGCCGATCCGGATGGCGCCGGCGTCGGGGGTGATCAAGCGGTTCAGGGTCTTGAGCAGCGTGGTCTTGCCCGAGCCGGAGGGGCCGACCAGGGCCACGAACTGACCCGCGGGGATGGTCAGGCTGACGCCGGCCAGGGCGACATGGCCGCCATAGCGCTTCTCGACCCCGGCGATCTCGATCTCGGCTCCGGCCATGTGCTAGGCCTAGCACGGGTTCTCGCCGTGCGTCGCGGCGCTTGGGAGTCTCTTCGCCATGGCCGACGATCAGCCCCCGCCGCCGGACGAGACGCCGATGCAGAAGGCGCTGCGCCTCAAGAAGGCCTCGCTCGCCGCCAAGCCCACTGCACCGCGCGGCGGCAGGTTCCAGCGCCAGCAGGCGGCGGCGCAGCAGACGGGCAAGTCCAAGCCCTGGATGGCGCGCTAGCCCAATCGATAGAACCGCTTCGCCGTCCCGGCGAACAGGTCGGCCTTCTCGCTGTCCGACGCCCCGGCGGCGATGCGCTTGAAGGAGTTCCACAGGGTGGCGTAGTCGCAGCCCCAGCGGTCGACCGGGAAGTTGCTCTCGAACATGCAGCGGTCTGCGCCGAACGCCGCGATGCAGGTCTCGATGTACGGCCGCCACAGGTCGGCCAGCGCCTGCGAGCTCGGCCGGGCCCGGCCGTCCAGGCCCGGGAAGCCGGCGAACGGCATGGCCAAGCCGCCGAGCTTGACGGTCACCTTCGGCGATTTCGCCAGCTCGCGGATGTTGGCCGCCCAGACGTCGAACCGCTCCGACAGTCGCCCGGCGTAGGCGCCGATGCCCAGCGGCGTGCCGACGTGGTCCAGCACAATGTCCTGGTCGGGGAAGGCCCGGGCCAGAGCGATCAGCTCCGGCAGCTGCGGCTCCAGCAGCCATGCGTCGAAGGTCAGGCCCAGGGCTCCGAGGCGCGCGAAGCCTTCGCGGTAGCGGCTGTCGGCCATCAGTCCGCCGGGCGTGTGGGCCATGGGACCGAGCACGGCCGGATCAGGATCGCTGGCGACCATGTGGCGGATGCCCCGGAAGCGGCCGTTGCCAGCGGCGACTTCCGCCTCCAGCACCCGCGCGACGCCGTCGCCGAGCAGCAGGTCGGCGTGGCCGACGATCCCGGCGCAGGCGCGGAAGGGGCCGTAGATGCCGCTGGCGCTCATCGCCGCCACGCCGTTGACGAACTCCACCTCGCCGACCGGGGCCAGCGCCGGCTCTGCGTCAGCGCGATAGAAGGCGCCGCACTGGACGTAGACGGTGCCGACAACGTTGTGGCCGCTGCCCGCGTCGGCCCGCAACTGGTCCAGCAGGTAGCGCGGCGTCAGCCGAACCACGTCCTCGAACGCATGCCCGCCCTCCCGCGCCGGCGGCAGGGACGGGCGGTCCCACAGGTGATGGTGCGGATCGATGATCGGCAGGTGAGGCTCGAGGATGGCTTCGGCGGTCATTGGCGGTCGGCTCCCAACATCGTCGCGCTCTTCAAAGCGCAAAACTGTCGGAGATCAAAGCGGCGGTTGCGGAACCGACTGACACTGATCGCCAGACCTTGTCCGTTTCGGGCCGGCTGACCAGGGTGGCACTCCCGATGACCGATCGCGTCGACACGATCCTCGAGCGCATCCAGGAACTGGAGCAGGAACTGGAGGAGGAGTTCGCCAAGACCAGGTCCGGTCTTCGCTTTGGACTTGAGCAGGGGCGCGCCCGATTCGAGGCGGAAGTCGTCCGTCGGCACCGGGAATTGAAGACCGGTCTGGCGCGCTATCTGTTTCGGGCCAGGCCGCTGGTCGTTCTTATCGCGCCGGTGATCTACTCACTGATCTTGCCGTTCGCGATCCTCGACCTGTGGGTCTCGGTCTACCAGGCTGTCTGCTTCCGGGTGTACGGCATCCCGCAGGTCAAACGCAGCCGATACGTGGTCTTCGACCGGTCCGCACTGGTCTATCTGAACCTGATCGAAAAGCTCAACTGCGCCTACTGTTCCTATGGCAACGGGGTCGTCGCCTACGTTCGCGAGGTGGCGGCGAGAACCGAACAGTATTGGTGCCCGATCAAGCACGCACGCCGGGTCCTGGGCGCTCACGCCCGCTATGCGTACTTCGCCGAATACGGCGACGGAGAGCACTACGCCGAGGAACAGCGCCAGGCCCGCGCCCGTCTCAAGGCGATCGACGCCTCCGCCCAGGACTGAGCCGCAGCCCTCTGGCGTCGCCGCCGACGATCCCGTAGGGAAGCGGCGAACCTGCGGATGTGGCGGAACTGGTAGACGCACTGGATTTAGGTTCCAGCGCCGCGAGGCGTGGAGGTTCGAGTCCTCTCATCCGCACCATCCTGCTTCGCCCTGCGGGCTTCGCAGGACAATTCCCGGCGGCGGATGCGAAGCAGGCTGTCCTCCGCGGCTCCGGCGAACGAGAGCAAAGCGACATCCCGGCGCGCGGACCAAGAAGCACTTGGCCGCAATAAGCCCGCGTGACATAAGAGCCACCGCTTTGCGCCGCCCTGATCAGGGCGCGTTACCCGTTTCCACTCCAAGGCGGATGAAGCGGCCCCCGGGGCCGGTCGTCCGGGACTCAAAGAATGTCGATGCAGATCGTTGAAAAGTCTGGCGAAGGCCTGAGCCGCGTTTACGGTGTCACTGTTCCCGCCGGCGAGCTGGCCAAGCGCCTCGACGCCCGGATCGCCGAGATCGCGCCGCAGATGAACCTGAAGGGCTTCCGCAAGGGGAAGGTCCCGCCGGCCCACGTCCGCCGCGTCCACGGCAAGGCGCTGATGGCCGAGATCATCGAGCAGGCGCTCAACGAGACCACCCAGAAGGTGCTGGACGACAACAAGCTGCGTCCCGCTTCGCAGCCCGACCTGAAGCCCGAATCCGACATGGAAAAGGTCATCGCCGGCGGCGTCGACCTGTCCTACGAACTGTCGCTTGAGCTGATGCCCGACTTCGAGCCGATCGACATTGCTGGCCTCAAGCTGACCCGTCCGGTCTACAGCCCGAGCGAGAAGGAGGTCGACGAGGCCCTCGCCGATCTGGCCAAGCAGGCGAAGACCTTCGCGCCGCGCACCGGCAAGTCGCTGAAGGCCAAGGACGGCGACCAGGTGCTGATCGACTTCGTCGGCAGCGTCGACGGCGTCGAGTTTCCGGGTGGCAAGGGCGAGGCCTTCGAGCTGACGCTCGGCTCGGGCCAGTTCATCCCGGGCTTCGAAGGCCAGCTGGTCGGCGCCAAGCCGGGCGACGACGTGGTGGTCAAGGTGACCTTCCCGACCCCGTACCAATCCGAAGAGCTGGCCGGTAAGGACGCTGAGTTCGCCGTGAAGGTTCATGAAGTCCGCGCGCCGGTCGATGCCGAGCCGGATGACGAACTGGCCAAGCGCCTGGGCCTCTCGGACCTGGCGACGCTGCGCGAGACCCTGAGCAAGAACCTGCAGCAGGGTTACGACAACCAGTCCCGCTTCAAGCTCAAGCGCGCCCTGCTCGACGAGCTGGACAAGGGCCATGTCTTCGACTTGCCGCCGAAGATGGTCGACGCCGAGTTCGCCGGCATCTGGCAACAGGTCGAGCAGGACAAGGCCGCCGGCAACCTGCCGCCCGAGGACGCCGACAAGAGCGACGACGTGCTCAAGGAAGAGTACCGCCGGATCGCCGAGCGCCGTGTGCGCCTGGGCCTGGTTCTGGCCGAGATCGGCCGCCGCGAGAACGTCCAGGTCACCGACGCGGAGCTGCTGCAGGCCATGCAACGCGAAGCCATGCAGTACGGCCAGCAGGCCCAGCAGGTGTTCGAGTTCTTCCGCTCCAACGCCAACGCCCAAGCCCAGCTGCGCGCGCCGCTCTACGAAGACAAGGTTGTCGAGGTGATCTTCGGCAAGGCCACCGTCAAGGACAAGAAGGTCTCCAAGAAGGAGATCGAGGCCGAGGATGACCTGCCCGACGGTTATTGATTGCGCGGCGCCTCGCGCGCCCGCCGTTGTGAAAAGGGCCGGCCTCGCGCCGGCCCTTTTTGCGTGGCGGCCGCGCCGCCACCACATTGCGCCGACTTAACTTGATGGCGAGCCTGCCGGCGGATATCGCGGTAGGCTCGGGGACGCGTGTGTGCGTCAGGGTTTCCCGGGGGAGTAGCCGATGTCGATCTGGTCCATTGCGGCGCTGAGTATCACGCTCCTGGCGCAGCAGCCGGGCGCCGCGCCCGATGACGAGGGCACCACGGTTGACAGCCTGGTGGTGACGGCCCGCCCGGCGCCGGAGACGAAGGCCATCGAGGCCTTCGTGTCGACCGTGGCGGACGAGACCGGCAGCAAGCGCCTGGGGCGCTGGGACCGCAAGGTCTGCCCGGGCGTCATGGGTTTTCGGCCCCAGTACGCCCAGATGCTGATCGACCGGATCGCTGCCTCCGCCGTCGAGATCGGGCTGGAGGTCGGCGACCCCGGCTGCAAGCCCAACATGCTCATCCTCGGCACGGCCGAGTCCGACAAGCTGACGAAGGAGCTGGTCAAGGAATATCCCGACGCCTTCGCCAAGTACGACGACGGCATCCGGGCGTCGAAGAAGTCCTTCGAGGCCTTCATGGCCTCAAAGGCGCCGGTCCGCTGGTGGCACGTGACCCGGCGCACGACGGCCGACGGCCAGCAGTACAGCAAGGGCGACCAGGTGCGGGTTCGCGAGGTCGGCCGGCTGCGCACCGGCTCGCGCGAGGACTTCGACCGGGTGATCATCGTCATGGACGTGACCCGGATGGGCCGGCTGCGGACCTCGAGCCTTGCCGACTACATCGCCATGGTCGCCCTGGCGCAAATCGATCCGGAGGCGGAGATCACCGGCGTGTCCTCAGTGCTCAACCTGTTCTCCGACCGCGCGGCGGGCGTCGAGCCGGTCGCCGCCATGACCGAGTGGGACAAGGCCTATCTGAAGGGCCTGTACGGCGCGACCCGCGACACGCGACGGGGCTCGGACCAGCAGGAAGACATCGCCCGCTCGATGGCCCGGGATCTGGCCGCCCCGCCGGCGCCCAAGGATTAGAGGTATAGCGGCCGATCAGAAAAAAGCCCCCGGGAGCAAGCGCTTCCGGGGGCTTCTTCATGTCTGGGGTCGCTGGACTAGTGGTTGATGATGACGTCCAGGATCAGGCCGGTGGCCAGGGCGGCGAGCAGATAGTCGTTGCCGTCCCGGTACCAGTAATAGCCGCGCGGCGGCGGGCGCAGGCCGTAGCGGCCGTAGTCGTAGACCACATAGCCGCGGCCGCGGTAGGACGGCGGCAGATAGGCGCCGCGCCGCCAGGCGTAGTACCCGGGACGATAGCCCGGGCGGCCGTAGTAGGTGGCCGGAGGCGGGCCGTAGTACCAGCGGTTGTTCCAATAGTAGCCGTTATGGCGACCACGGTCCCAGCGGCTCCGGCTGTCCCAACGGTCTTCCCGCCGATCGCGGCGATCCTCACGCCGGTCCCACCGATCTTCGCGCCGGTCCCAGCGTCCATCGTCGCTGCGGGCGTCCCGGCGATCCTCGCGGCGGTCACGGCGGTCTTCCCGGCGATCCCAGCGATCCTCGCGCCGGTCATACCGGCCGCGGTCCTGGGCGGCCGCTTCTGTTGCGCTGGCCGCGATCGGGCCGGCGACGGCGGCCACGGCGGCCAGGGTCATCATCAGACGCTTCATGGTGAAGGTCTCCTCGAACGTTTGTTGTCGTCCCGCGGCGCAGCCCTGCCGCCAGGGTTCCCTCGACAGTGGACAGGGTGAATCGCCTGGCCTGAACGCCGGCTGAACGGGTCCGTCAGGTTTCGGGTTCCGTGACCTTGCGCGGGGAGGGCGTCGGACCCCATCTTGCGTCCACAATCAAAACGATGGGCGGAGCCACAATCCAATGACCGACACAGCCGACTACACCCCGCCCAAGGTCTGGACCTGGAACAAGGACAACGGCGGCCGGTTCGCCAACATCAATCGGCCCATCGCCGGACCGACCCATGACAAGGACCTGCCGGTCGGGAAGCACCCGATGCAGCTCTACTCGCTGGGCACGCCCAACGGCGTGAAGGTGACCGTCATGCTCGAGGAACTGCTGGCCAAAGGCCACGCCGGCGCCGAGTACGACGCCTGGCTGATCAAGATCAACGAGGGTGACCAGTTCTCCAGCGGCTTCGTCGCCGCCAACCCCAACTCCAAGATCCCGGCCCTGATGGACCACAGCGGCGAGACGCCGATCCGGGTCTTCGAGTCGGGCGCCATCCTGATCCACCTGGCCGAAAAGTTCGGCGCGTTCCTGCCCACCGACCCGGCGATCCGCGCCGAATGCCTCTCCTGGCTGATGTGGCAAATGGGCAGCGCGCCGTTCCTGGGCGGCGGCTTCGGCCATTTCTACGCCTACGCGCCGTTCAAGATCGAGTACGCCATCGACCGCTACGCCATGGAGGTGAAGCGCCAGATGGACGTGCTGGACCGCCGCCTCGCCGAGAGCGAGTACCTGGCCGGCGGCGACTACACGATCGCCGACATCGCCGTCTGGCCCTGGTACGGGGCCCTGGCCAAGGGCGTGCTCTACGAGTCCGGCGAGTTCCTGCAGGTCCAGGACTACAAGCACGTCAACCGCTGGGCCGACCAGATCGGCGCCCGACCGGCCGTGAAGCGCGGCCGGATGGTCAACCGCGTGTTCGGCGATCCTGCCAGCTGTCTGCCCGAACGCCACGACGCGTCGGATTTCGAGACCCGGACCCTCGACAAGCTGCAGGCGGCCCAGGGCTGATCGCGGGGCGTATCTTAACCCGGCGGCGACACAGCTTTACGCGTAGTAACGCAGGTGAACGAAGCCTGTATTCGCTTCTGAATACAGGACTTCGGCCCGGTTAACCCTATGTTCAGCGCCGGGGTATTTTCCTGTCGACATCGGCTCCGCGACAGAACCGTCCGGAGCGGGGTTTGAAGGGAAGAAGACCATGCTTGCGAGCGTCGAGAGCGAAGCTCCCGCGACCATGCCGCTGCCGGGCCCGGACTCGTCGGGTGACGATCTGTTCCGGATGGGGCTGCTCTATTCGACCGGTCAGGGCGGCGCGCCGCTCGACTACGTCTCGGCCCACATGCTGTTCAACCTGGCCGCCATGCGCGGATCGCTCGAGGCCAAGGTCTACCGCAAGGAACTGAGCGCCGAGATGGACCCGATGGACGTCGCCGAAGCCCAGCGCCAGGCGCGCCAGTGGCTGGCCCAGGGCTGACCGCTGTTGTCGGGGACACCTTAAACTGTCCCCG
The DNA here is from genome assembly GCA_031426695.1 of Caulobacter sp. Classification (GTDB taxonomy): domain Bacteria; phylum Pseudomonadota; class Alphaproteobacteria; order Caulobacterales; family Caulobacteraceae; genus Caulobacter. The sequence continues at coordinate 260,258 of JASJPM010000007.1, read as the reverse complement.
ACCCGATCACTGCCCGTTCTGGCCGTTGATCGCGTAGCTGAAGCCGAAGTTGATCGGCGACAGGTCGCGGAACCACTGCTGGACCCACAGTCCGGCTTCGGACACGCCGCTGCGCGGCACATAGACGATGTCGAAGCGGCGCAGCGGCACAAGATCGACCCCGACCGGGTTCTTGAGCGCGCCCTTCAGGTCGACCGTCCGCATCATCGCCCGCCCGCCGGGCCCGCGGCGAATGATCACAACGCGATCGACCTTTGCGGTGGGCCGAAATCCGCCGGCCTGGATGACAGCCTGCAGGCTGTTGATGTCGCCAGGCATGTCGAACACCCCCGGCGCGCCGACCTCGCCGCCGACAAAGACCTTCAGCGCCCCCACCGACTTCACCTGGATCACGACCTCCGGCCGCAGCAGCTGGCTGGCGTAGGCGCGGCCCAGATCGGCCTGCAGCTCGGCGATGGTCCGGTCGGCGGCCATGACCGGCGCGACCAGCGGCATGGTGATGCGGCCGTCGGGCTGGACGATGACGCCGAGGCGCGCCAGCTCCGGCGCCGAGGGCACGGTGATGTCGATCGTGTCGCCCGGATAGAACCGGTATTCCGGCTCCTGCTCGGTCCAGTCGGCGTAGCCGATGTTGGCGAAGCCAGGCGCCCGGGCGGCCATGGCCGGGGACGCCGCCAGAAGGGCGGCGCAGGCCAGCAGGACGGCTCGGGACGGGGCGTTTGCGCGCATGATCCAAAGGTTAAGGAAAAGGGGTAACGGAGTGTTAATCGCGCTCCGCGACGGTCGTCTCCGGTAGAAGCCGCAGAGTCCGTAGATTCTCATGAGCACGCAAAGCGCCTGGAGCACGCTCCCGCACGACCCGCTGCCGGGTCGGGCGATGGCCGGCTCCGGCTGGGCCTCGCGCCCGCGCTATGCGCCGAGCGACTTCGTCACCCTGCTGTGGCGCGAGCGCTGGCTGATGCTGGTGATCTTCCTGGTCATCTTCGGGGTCGGCGGGGCCTACGCCTTCACGCTCAAGAAATCCTATCCCGCCTCGGCCAGCATCCTGGTGCAGCTGGGCCAGGAATATGTCTACGAGCCGCGCGCCGGCGACGCCGCCCGCGGGGCGGTCCCGGAGAACGACTCGCTGGTGCAGTCGGAAGTCGAGATCCTGATGAGCGCCCAACTCCGGGAGCGGACCATCCGCCGCATCGGCCTGGACGCCCTCTACCCCGAGCTGGGCGAGAAATATGCCGCCGCGCCGCCGGCCGGGAAGGCCCAGGTGATGGCCAAGGCGGTCGAGGACTTCGGCAAGAACCTGTCGGTCGGCTCGGCGCCGGACAATCCCGTCGTCCGCATCGGCTTCGAGCACGACAGCGGCGAGATGGCCGCCCGGGCCGTCAACACCCTGCTCGAGGAATACCTGATCTACCGCCGCTCGGTGTTGATCCAGCCTTCCTCGCCGGTGCTGGAACGCCAGCGGGTGCTGTTCGAGGACCAGCTGGCGCAGGCCGACGCCGCCTATCAGGACTTCCTGACCACCAACGACATCGGCGACTTCAACGCCCAGAAGAATGCCCTGACCAATCTGATCGGCCAGATCGAGACCCAGCGGCAAATGGCCGAGGTGACGCTCCAGGACCGGCAGGCCCGGCTGGCCACCTTGGACAGCCAACTGACCCAGGTCTCGCCGGAGATCGGGCTCTTCCGCGACATCGACCCCGCCGCCGCCACCCGGCTGGCGGCCCTGCGGCTGCAGCGGGAGGAGATGCTGTCCCGCTACCTGCCCACCGCCCAGCCGGTGAGGGACGTCGAGGCCCAGATCGTCCAGCTTGAGGCCGGCATGAACACCGGCCGCACCCAGACTGATGGCGCCCGCCGCATCGGGGTCAATCCCGTCCACCAGACCCTGCAGACCGACCGCATCCAGACCGCCGCCGAGGTCGCCGCCCTGCGGACGTCGCTGGCCGCCTATACCCGCCAGGCGCAGCAGGCGACCGACCAGCTGCAACGGCTGGCGATCATCGAGCCGCAGTTCCAGGCCCTGAGCATGGATCGCGATGTGCTGCAGTCCAGCGTCCGCGACTTCACGGTGAAGGAGCGCCAGGACGACGCGGCGCGACAGATCGCCTCGGAGACCAACGACAACATCCGCATCGTCGACCGGGCCGTGGCGCCGACACGGGGCGAGAGCCTGCGCAAGCCGGTGTTCGCGCTGGCGTTCCTGTTCGGAGCGTTCTCGGCCCTGTGCGCGGGCCTGATCCGGGTCTTCCTGCGGCCCGGCCTGCCGACCCCCGCCTCGGCCTCGCGCACTCTGGACATGCCGGTGCTCGGCGTGGCGGCGTACAAGGGGCGGTGAGGGACAGGTTCCTCCGCCCCCTTCATGCGTTAGCTTGTCGGACTTGGGCGCGTAACGATTCGAGCCATGGTGGATTTGAGCGCTGAAGCTGCCGAGCTTTGGGCGTCCCTCGGGCCGCCGGCGCCCGGTCGCGCCCGCGTCATCCAGTTCGTGGCGGCGCGGCGGGGCGAGGGGGCATCGACCGTGGCGCGCGAGCTGGCGACCTTCGCCGCCCGCCGGGCCGGGCGCACCGTCTGGCTTGTCGACCTGGATCTGTTCAGCTCGCCGCAGCATACGGCCATCACGGCCCGCCCGGACCTGTACGGCGAGTTGGGCAGGGCCGTGTCGGCGACGCCGGACGGCGGGGTGTTCTTCACCGTGCAGCCGCCGACGCCCATGCCGGACGGGACGCTGGCGCCGGACTCGAAGTTCCTCGTCGCCCACCAGGTCGGCGGCGACCGCTTCTGGGTCACCCGCTTCCGCGCCGATGCGCTGCGCGGCAAGCAGGCGGTCCACATCCTGCCCAGCGGCGACTACTGGCAGACCCTCAAGCGTCATGCCGACCTGATCATCGTCGACAGCCCCTCGGCCGACCGGTCGCAGGCGGCCCTGACCGTGGCGCCGTTCATGGACCAGACCGTGCTCGTGGTCTCGGCCGACCAGCCGGACGTCAGCGCCCCGGCGCGGCTGCGCGACGCCATCACCGCCGCCGGCGGACGTCCCTCGGGCGTGTTCTTCAACCGGGCCCGGGTGGAGGCTCCGGCCTTCCTGCGCAGGATCCTGCCGTGACCTGGGCGGCCGCCTCCTGGGAGGCCGGGCCGCCGGCCGCGCACCGCATCGACGTCTGGGACGTGCTGGCCTTCGGCATGCTGGTGATGAGCCTGCTGCTCTACAGCCAGGGCTGGATCCTGCCGATCTTCGGCAACCGGTTCGACGCGGCCAGCTCGGCGGCGATCCGCAACGCCTATCTTCCGGCTTACGCCGCCGGAGTGGCGATCCTGGCCATGCGGCCGTGGGACACGGCGATGGCGACGCTGCGCCAGCCGTTCCTGATCGCCCTGATGGCGGTGACGGCCCTGTCGGTGGTCTGGTCGATCGCGCCGGACGCCACGGTGCGCCGTCTGGTGGCTCTGTTCGCCACCACCCTGACCGGCGTGGTGCTGGCCGTGCGCTTCCGCTGGGCGACCATGGCCGAGGTGATGGCCACGACGTTGGGTCTGCTGGCCGTCGCGTCCTTCGTGGCCGGCCTTGTGCTGCCGTTCGGCAGGATGACGGAGCTGTTTCCGGGCGCCTGGCGCGGCGTGTGGATGGAGAAGAACGCGCTCGGCGGCAACATGGCCATGGCCTTCTCGATCTTCGGGGCCGCCGCGCTGCTGGTCCCGAAACGGGCGTGGCTATGGTGGTCCCTGGCCGGGCTGGCGCTGGGGCTGGTGCTGCTGTCGACGTCGAAGACCTCGCTGGTCTCGCTGGGCCTGGGCGGCGCGGCGCTGGCCTTCGTCTGGATCTGCCGCCGGGGCGCGGCGTCGGGCGTGGCGGCCACCTGGGCGGCGGTGACGGGCGCGGCGCTGCTGGCCGCCTTCCTGCTGTTCGCCGCCGACGTCTTCCTCGAGCTGCTGGGCAAGGACGCGACCCTGACCGGCCGCACCAAGATCTGGGCCGCCGTCATGCGCCAGATCGAGGAGCGGCCCTGGACGGGCTTCGGCTACTCGGCCGTCTGGGACGACAAGAGCGGCTGGGGTCCGCTGGCCTGGATCACCAAGGAGGCCGGCTTCAAGGCCCAGCACGCCCACAACAGCTGGCTGGAGCAATGGCTGGGCATGGGCCTTGGCGGCCTGATCGCCTGGGGCCTGTTCTACGCCCAGACGCTGGTCGCGGCCCTGGTGGCGGTGTTCCGCGACAAGGGCGCCTACCTGGCCCTGCCATTCATCGTCATCTACTCGCTCATCAGCCTGACCGAGAGCGTGGCCGTCAGCTACAACGACCTGAGGTGGGCGATCTTCGTGGCGCTGGCCGTGAAGCTGGCCTGGGGGGATCGGGAGTAGGGAGGCCCAGCGCCGGGGGAGCAGAATGGCTGTGACGTCAGAAAATGGTGCCTCCGACGCTCGGGAGTACGTGCTCGGCTTTGCGCTACTGGGTGGTCGTAAGTTTGAGGTGCCCTCATCACATGAGGAGTTCCAGCGTATCAATCGTGCAGGTCAGTTCCTCTCGCATGTTCTGTCTCTGGAGGAGGCCTATGATGCGTGCCTTGCGAACTACATCGATTTCGAGGCCGGTTTGGTTCGTTTGCTAGTTACGGATATGGTTCGAGAGGCATCCGACGAGACGCCATTTCACGACATGCGGCGGGAATGCGCGCGCCTCTTGAGCAATCTCCTGAGCTCGTGCAAGGCAACTTTGGACCAAGTAGATCTGAGAGCCGTAAAGACTGGTGGCCGTGAACTTCGGGATCGGGTCGAAGGGCTTAAGAACGACCTTCGGCACGACCTTGATGGCTTCCGAGTTATGGAGAGCCTTCGAAATCACGCTCAGCATCTCGGCAGCAGCGTCAGTTCGATCTCCGTCAATCAGTGGCGCGATCCGAATGCGGCGTCGGAGGAAAATTGGCGCTTGATCCACAGTATCTCAGCCTATGCCGAGATCGATTTACTTAGGCCACTAAGGGGCAGGCCAGAGGAAGAGCAGGCGGCATTCCGAGAAACGCTTGAACGTATAGCCACCCGCGGCAAAGAGGAGGGTGTTGACCTTGTTCCGCTCGTTCGCGAATACATTCTAGGGGTGGGTAGGGTCGTCGGCCATTTCCGCGACTTGCTGAACGACCAAGTGGACGCCTGTCATGGCGTGCTACTTGATGCAAAGGCCCGTCTATCAGTCCCGGGGGCACCCACTGTCGGCTATGCTGCAATCCAAAAGGTTGGGCAGAAATACGCGCAGATCGAGAAGGTTCGCTACTTTCTATGGGATCGAATTTCGGTACTTCGCCAACGCAACGGTGGACTTGAGGGACTTCAGCGCTTCCAGCTTCAGCATTGAAGCGGGACGGAGGCCTACAGCCCCAGCCTCCGCGCGCCCTCGGCGGCGGTGACCACGTCAAACCCGCGCGCCAGCGCCGCATCGACCAGATGGCCCAGCGCCTCGGGCGTGCAGCCCCAGGCGGACGGGCTCTCGGCAACGTCGTGCGTGTACAGGATCAGCCACGCCTTCCGCTCGGCGGCCCGGTCCAGCCACTGCATCGCGGCGGCTTCGCCGTCCGGGCCTTCGATGCCGACGGCGGGCAGCTGGTTGGCGTCGGCGCCGTCCTCGACCAGGCCCGCCTGCACCGTGCGCAGGGTGCGGAAACGGCCGCCCAGAGCGCGCTTGGCCGGGATCGAGACGTCGCCGTAGGGGTAGGCGAAGCTTTCAGTATAGGCCGCGCCCCAGGCCTTCAGCCCCTCGGAGTTGCGGTCCACGTCCCCGACGATGGCGGCGGCGTCGGCCTGGCCGCAATCGAGGTGGGAGAAGGTGTGGCAGGCGATCTCGTGGCCCGCGGCGGCCAGACGCCGGGCGTCCTCGGCCTGGGCGTAGACGCCCATCGGCCCGGTCTGTCCGGCCAGACCCGTGGAGACGTAGTAGGTGCCGCGCACGCCGCGCTGCTCCAGCGCCCGCGCCCCGGCCAGAGCGGCGGTCACCGGCATGTCGTCGAAGGTGAAGCTGATCATCGGCCGCTCCAGCGCCATGCGCACCGGACGGCGCTGGGCCAGCCGGGCGATGCGACGGCGCAGCTTGCCCTTCAGGGAGCGGTCAGCGCTGTAGGCTTCCATCAGACGGCCTCCGCGTAGAGGGCGGCGCGGTAGAGCCGCATGAAGAGGTCCCGGGCGGGCAGGGGGGCGAGGTCGGCGACCGCGACCGCCTTCAGCGCCGGCCGCCACAGGCCCTTGAGCGGCACAAGCTTCAGCAGCCGGGCGACCCGGTAGCTGGGATAGGTCTCGACCACCGACCGGTGACCGGCGACGACCCGGGCGAAGTTGGCCGCCGACTGCTCGTACTTGCGGGCGATGGTCGCGGCGGTGTCCAGGCCCAGGTGGCTGGCCGGGATGTCGACATGGACGATGGGGTGGTCGCGGGCGACCCGCATGGCCCATTCCACGTCCTCCCAGCCCCAGCCGGTGAAGGCCTCGTCAAAGCCGATGGCCTCGAACACGTCGCGGCGGACCAGCAGGTTGGAGGTGAAGACGTGCTTCTCCGGCGCCTCGGCGCGGATGGCGGCGCTCAGGCAGTCGCTCTTCAGCGCCATGGCCCGGTGCAGGGCGTGCTCACGGGTCCTGGGCGTCTGGTCCAGCGAGAAGCCGCCGAAGGCGACGGCCGGGTTGCGGCCGGCGACCAGGGCCAGCCAGTCGGCCAGGAAGCTCGGCCGGTCGGGCAGCATGTCGGCGTCGAGGAACAGCATGTGGCCGCCCCGGGCGTGGCCGGCCAGGCGGTTGCGGCCCTTGGACCGCCCCTCGTTGGTCGACAGCCGCACGAAGCGGGCGGGCAGGGCCATGGTCCCGACGGCCTGGGCCACGCGCGCAGCCAGATCGGCGTCGCCGGAGCCGTCGTCGAGCACAATGATCTCGACCCCGGGCGCCGTCGCGCCGTCCAGCGCCGCCAGCAGCCGCACCGGATCGTCGCGGAAGAACGGGATCAGGACCGACAGGGCCGGCTTGGCGGCGCCGCGCCAGGCCTTGCTCTCGATCGTCCATTCGGTCGGCTGGACGGTCATGTCGCCGCTCCCGGCCGCAGGCTGGCCAGCAGTTCGTGGCGACGGGTGCGGGCCCCGGCCGCGTCGAGGGCGAAGACCACCAGGCCGTAGACGACGGCCCCGGCCCCGGCCTTCAGCGCCAGCTCCAGGATGCCGCTCAGGTCCGGGATGGCCAGAACCACGACCGCCATGGCCGCGCAGCCGGCGCCGCCCTTCCACAGGGCTTCCAGCGGCAGCGGCAGCGGCATGGCCCGGCGGCCTAGCGCCCAGGACGCGAGCGCTCCCACGGCGTAGCTGATCGCCGTCGACCACATCGCGCCGTCGATGCCGAAGCGCGGGATGAGGACGAGGTTCAGCGCCAGGTTCAGGCCCGCCGGGATGGTCATGGCGACCGACAGCAGCTTCGTGCGCTGGCCGAGCGTGAAGGCCTGGTGCAGGTAGTAGGTGGTGACGCCGGAGAAGAAGGCGCCGACGGCGATCCATGGGGTCACGTGCGCGGCGCCCTCGACCAGCGCCTCGCCGACCATCACCTGGGCCAGCGGGCCGGCGACCAGGGCGACGCCGACGGCGGCGGGCAGGGTGAGCAGCACCATGAAGGACGACTGCTCGCGCGCGGTCTCGGCCAGCGCTGTCCGGCCGCCACGCTCCAGCGCCTGGACCATGGCCGGGCCGCCGGCCATGCCCAGCCAGATGAACATGACGTCCAGGGTGCGGTTCGCGAGGCTGTAGCCCGCGTGATAGACGGCCACCGCCTCCTCATGGAGGTAGCCGGCCAACAGGAAGCGGTCGGTGGAGGAAATGACCAGGGCCAGGATCAGCGAGAGGGCCACCGGCATGCCGTAGCCGGCGTATTCGCGCAGACGGGCGCGGTCGGTCTTGCCGCCCTGCATCAAGGTCAGCTCGCGGCGCAGGGTGAAGACCAGGCAGAGGATGGCCACGACGGCCATGCCCATCAGCGGACCGCCGCCGCCAAAGCCGATGGCGACGTAGACCACGCCCGCCGCGAACCCGCCGGCCGACTGGGCCATGTCCAGCAGCGAGGCCGCGCCGACCTCGCCGTCGGCGCGGCGACGCTCCTGCACAAGCTTGATCAGGCTGCGGAAGACCACCGCCAGCAGGCCGGCGGCCACGGCCACCTTCAGGCTGTCGCTGATCGGCGCGATCCAGATCGCCACGCCGGCGACCGACGGGAAGGCCAGCGCCAGCAGCAGCCACGACCGGTAGATCGTCGCCATGTGGCCGGCGACATCGCCCTGTTCCCGCGCCCGGGCCTGGAAGCGGGCCATGGCCGCCTCGGTCCAGGTGAAAAGCAGCGTGTGGGCCAGGATCATCACCGTCATGGCCAGGGCGTAGGCGCCGTACTGCTGGGGCGTCATCAGGCGCGTGAACACCACGATGGTGAGCAGGCCCACGATCCCTGAGGTGATGTTGGCGGGCAGATAGCCGAGGAGGCCGCGGCGATACATCGACCTACCGGACCGTCTCGCTGTCGCCCAGCAGGCAGGGGATGGTCATGGCCATGATGTAGATGTCGAACCAGAACGACTGGCGCTCGATGTACTCGATGTCGAGCGCCACGCGGCGGCGGACCAGCTCGGGGCTGTCCACGGGGCCGCGCGAGCCGTTGATGGCCGCCCAGCCGGTCATGCCGGGCTTCATGCGGTGGCGGTGGGCGTATTCGGCGACCAGGCGGGCGGACTCGGTCTGGCCGGTCTTCATGCCCACGGCGTGGGGACGGGGACCGACCAGCGACATCTCGCCGCCGATGACGTTGAACAGCTGCGGCAGCTCGTCGAGGCTGGTCTTGCGGATGAAGCGGCCGACGCGGGTCACCCGGTCGTCGCCGGCCTGCACCTGCTGCACGGCGGCGAAGTCGGCGGCTTCCTGGCGCATGGACCGGAACTTCCAGACGAGAATTTCCTCGTTGTTGAAGCCGTGGCGGCGCTGGCGGAAGAAGATCGGGCCGGGGCTGTCCAGCTTGATGGCGATGGCGACCAGCGCCATCACCGGCAGGCCGAGGATCAGGGCGGTCCAGCCGACGGCGATGTCCTGCAGGCGCTTGACCACGGCGCGGCGGACGTCGGCCGGCTCGCCGGAGACCTGGGCCAGCTGGGCGTCGGCGATACGCGACAGTGCGCGGACGCGGCCGTCCTCGCCGCCGGAGTCGAGCACCAGGCTGACGTCGTTGGGCAACACCCGCAGGCGGGCGATGATCTCGCGCACCCGGGTCTGGGCGGCCGGGTTCACCGCGATGACGATGCGGTCGACGTAGGGCAGCACCTTGTGGCCGAGCAGGTCGTTGGTGTCGCCCAGCACCGGCACGCCGCCGATTTCCTTGGGCGCGCGGCCGAGGCGATCATCGAAGACGCCCAGCACGGCCACTTCGCGGGTCTTCAGGGCCGTCTCGATCAGCTTCCGGGCCGCGTCGGTGGCGCCGACGATGACGATGTTGGGGGTCAGCTTGCCGTCCCGGCGCCAGCGCCGGACCGTGTTCCACCAGACGATGTGGAGCAGGCCCAGCCCGGCCAGGACCGGCCCGAACCATTGGGCGAGCAGGGGCAGGGAGTTGCGCCCGCCCGGCAGCAGCAACTCGCCGACCATCAACGGAACGCCGGTCAGCCCGAACGCGGCCAGGACGCGCAACAGGTGACGGGGAAGGGTCTCCCGGTGGGCGAAGGCGTAGCAGCCAAGGGCGCCGAGCGCCCAGACCAGAATCGCGAAGCTCACCGCCAGCGGCAGGATCTCGCCCACGGTGGCGGCCAGCAGTCCCCCGGGGGTGACAATATGGGTGACCAGCGCCGCGAAGACGGCGGCGGCGGCGGCGTCGACCCAACCATAGAGGCGGGTGACCTGCTGCATCTCCAGCCGCGAGCGGACGGGAGTCAGCCGTGCGGGCCGGAACGGACCCCGCCGGTCCCGCGGGTCTTCCCCCGGCGCCGCCGCGCGCGGACCCAGCCCCTCGAACATGCCTTTGCGCACCGCGCGAACGGCGGCGACCCAGCCGTCATCGGGCTGGCCTTGCTCCTTGGGGCTGTGAGCGGGGGCGGTCAACATGCCCCGACAATGACGCTATCGCCTCAAGCGGCGGTTAACACCGGTCTCCGAAATCGACGAAAACCCCTGTGGATGCAGCCCGAAACGGGTAGGGGGGCTGATCGGCGGCTTAGGCGGTCTGGACGATACCAAAGCTCTGTTCCACGTGCTCCCCGCGACCGAAGATGGTCATGAAGGCGATGTCGGCGGCGTCCAGACCGGTCGCCACGCGCACCAGGCCGTCCACGGGCGCCCGGCGGGTCGGGTCGACCAGCTGCCATCGTCCGCCCAGATAGACCTCCAGGACCGCGTGCATGTCCGGCGGTTCCAGGCCCCAGGCGTAGGCGCTGACCGCCCGCGCTGGCACGCCGGCCGCCCGGCACAGGGAGATGGCCAGATGGGTGAAGTCCCGGCAAACGCCGGCGCGATCGACGAAGGTGTCCAGCGCCGTGGTCTCAACGTCGCTGACGCCCGGGCGATAGTCGACGTGGTCGGTGATCCAGGCCAGCAGGGCCATGACCTGCCGGTCGCTGTCCAGACCCCCGAATTCACGCGCCACGAAGGACTCGAACCGGTCCGACGGGCAGTAACGACTGGGCCGCAGGTAGCGTAGCGCCTCGCCGGGCAGTTCCCTGACCGGGGCGACTCGTCCCTCGCCGAGCCGCGACTGTCGTGGAAGGACGTCGACCGTCGCCGAGTAGCGGATCTCCACGCTGCCCTCGGCCAGGAAGACCGCGCGCCGCTCGCCGGTGTCCGGATCATCCAGTCGCGCGACCTCGACAGCCGGATCCAGTCGCAGGCTTTCGGACAGGACCACCTGATCGGCGCCCCGCGCCGCCTCGAGCAGCAGCAGCACCTCGCAGCGCTGGTCGAAGCGGTAGACCAACCGCGCCTCGATCTGGAAGGTCATGTCAGAATCCCTTGCCGCCCCGGGGCAGGCGGGAGGGGCGATCGCCCCTCCAAGCGGCTGGCGGCGGTGAAGGTTGCATCCGGCATGGGACAGCGGCGGGCAGGTGACAATAGACGGCGCGCCGGGGCGACCGGCGCCCCGTGCACAACCCCGCGAAACTTGATATTCCATCGTTTATCGACGATTGCCGCTCGATGTCACAAAACTGTAGTCGCGACGGCTTAGACGCCTGCTCCTGAGGAGGCCGTCTCGCCTGGACCTCCACGTTCAAACGGCCTGATGAGGATGACGATGAAAAAGCTGGTGCTCTGCGGAGTCGCGGCCCTTGCCCTGACCGCCTGCAATCAGAACGCGCCCGCCGCGAAAGCCGGCGCGGATAGCAATGTGGTCGTGCTCATCGATGGTTCGAGCACTGTCTACCCGATCTCCGAAGCCCTCGGCGAAGAGTTCCAGAAGGCCAGCGGCACCCGCGTCACCGTCGGCCTGTCCGGCACGGGCGGCGGCTTCAAGAAGCTCTGCCGCGGCGAGACCGACATCTCCGGCGCCTCGCGGCCGATCAAGGCCGAAGAGGTCGAGCTCTGCAAGCAGAACGGCGTGGAATTCATCGAGCTGCCGGTGGCGCTCGACGCCCTGGCGGTCATCGTCAATCCGACGAACACCTTCGTCGACTGCCTGACCGTGGCTGAACTGAAGACGATCTGGGCCCCCGAGGCCCAGGGCAAGGTTTCCACCTGGAACCAGGTCCGCGCCAGCTTCCCGGCCGAACCGATCAAGCTGTTCGGCGCCGGCACCGATTCCGGCACGTTCGACTACTTCACCAAGGCCATCAACGGTGAGGAAGGCGCTTCGCGCGGCGACTACACCGCCACCGAAGACGATAACGTCACCATCACCGGTGTCGGCGGCGACAACGGCTCGCTCGGCTACCTGGGCCTGGCCTATGTAACCGAGAACGCCGGCAAGATCCGCGCGGTGCCGATCCGTCAGGCCAACGGCGCCTGCGTCGCTCCGTCGGTCCAGGCCGCCCGCGACGCGTCCTACCAGCCGCTGTCGCGGCCGCTCTTCTTCTACGTCAACAAGAAGTACGCCGATGAGCGCGCCCACGTGCGCGACTTCATCAAGTTCGCCTTCAGCCCGGCTGAAAGCGAGAAGCTGGTCGCCGAAGTCGGCTATGTGCCGCTTCCGACCGCGGCCTACAGCCTGGCCCTGGCCAAGTTCGACGCCCGCAAGACCGGCAGCTATTTCAACGGCGGCTCGAAGGTCGGCGTGACCATCGACGAACTGCTCTCCGACGCCGGCAAGTAGCGCACCGCTTCGAAAAGGCGGCCGGGGGCGATGAGCCCCCGGCCCACCTCCGCAAGGAACGAACGTGTCGCAGACCGTCGATCAAGGCACTACCTTCGCTGAACTCAGGAACAGCGGCTTCCTGCGTCGCGGCCGCGTGCTCGCCCGGGTGATGCAGGTCATCCTGTTCGCCTGCGCGGCGCTCTCGGTGGTCATCACCGGCGCGATCCTGTGGGTTCTGATCTCCGAATCCTGGATGTTTTTCCGGCAGATTCCGCTGGTTGCGTTCCTGACCGACACGCAATGGACGCCCGCCTTCACCAACGCGCGCTATGGTATCCTGCCCCTGCTCACGGCCACCCTCTGGGCGGCCGGCATCGCCATGGCGGTGGCCACCCCGCTGGGCCTGATCCTCTCGGTTTACCTGAGCGAGTTCGCCCAGCCGCGCGTGCGTGAGGTGCTCAAACCCATCCTGGAGATGCTGGCCGCCGTCCCGACGGTGGTTTTCGGCTATTTCGCGCTGCTCTTCCTGACGCCGCTGGCCAAGCAGTTCATCCCCGGGCTCTCGGGATTCAACCTGCTGATCCCCGGGTTCGTGATGGGCATCATGATCCTGCCCTATGTGGTCTCGATCAGCGAGGACGCCATGCGGGCGGTGCCCATGACCCTTCGCGAGGGGGCGTTCGCGCTCGGCATGAGCCGCTGGCGAACCGCCTTCTCGGTGGTCATCCCGGGCGCCTTCTCCGGCGTCACCGCGGCCTACCTGCTCGCCTTCGCCCGGGCGGTCGGCGAGACCATGGTGGTGGCCATCGCCGCCGGACAGAACCCCAACCTGACCGGTGATCCCCGCGAAGGCGCCGCGACAATCACCGCCTACATCGTGCAGATGAGCCTTGGCGATCTGCCGCATGGCACGCTGGCCTACTCGACCATCTTCGCCACCGGCCTGGTGCTCTTCGTGATCACCCTGGCCTTCAATGTTCTCGGCTTCATCCTGCGCCGCAAGTTCCGGGAGGCCTACTGATGGCGGGTGGTTTGAGCGAGCGGCGCATCGTCGCCACGGCGAAGGTGCAGGACCTGGGTTTCGCGGTGCTGGGCATCATTGTGCTGTTCTTCGCCATGGCGATGCTGGCGACGCTGGTCGCCGATCTGCTGATGGACGGTCTGGGCCGTATCAACGCGCAGTTCCTGACCGACTTCCCGTCACGTCGGCCGTCAGAGGCCGGCATCCTGTCGGCCTGGGTCGGCACGACGCTGGTGATGTTCGTCACTGCCCTGCTGGCGATCCCGCTGGGAGTCGGCGCCGGAATCTACCTCGAGGAATACGCCGCCAAGAACTGGCTGAGCGATCTCATCGAGATCAATGTCAGCAATCTGGCGGGCGTGCCCTCGATCATCTACGGGCTGCTGGCGCTGGGCTTCTTCGTCTACGGCCTGGGCCTGGGCCAGACGGTCATGGTCGGCGGCATGGTGCTGGCCCTCTTGATCCTGCCGATCGTCATCGTCGCGACCCGGGAAGCGGTGAGGGCGGTGCCCTCGGGTCTTCGCGAAAGCGCCTACGGCGTGGGCTGCAATCGCTGGCAGGTCGTCTGGAGCTATGTGCTGCCCTCGGCGCGCCCCGGCATCCTGACCGGCGCCATCGTCGGCCTGTCGCGCGCCATCGGTGAGACGGCCCCGATCATCACCATCGGCGCGCTGACCTTTATCGCCTTCCTGCCGCCCAGCCCGATCCAGGCGGCGCCGCCGTTCGTGAACGCCGACTGGCTCAGCTCGCCGTTCACGGTCATGCCGATCCAGATGTTCAACTGGACCTCGCGGCCGCAGGCCGGCTTCCACGAGAACGCCGCGGCGACGGGCGTGCTGCTGCTGGGCATGACGCTGATCATGAACGGCTTTGCGATCTATCTCCGCTATCGTCTGCGCAAGGGGCTCAAGTCATGAGCGACTCCTCGCGCGCCTCCACCCTCCTTCGCGACAGTTCCGGCGACCCGACCATGACCCAGGCCTCCACGTCCGAGACCCCGGCCGCGATCCGCGCCGACGTTCGCGATCTCAAGTTCTGGTACGGCAAGTTCCAGGCCCTGAACGGCGTCACCATGCCGATCTATGATCGCAAGGTGACCGCGATCATCGGTCCGTCCGGCTGCGGCAAGAGCACGCTGCTGCGCTGCTTCAACCGGATCCACGACCTCTATCCGGGCATCCGGTACGAAGGGCAGATCAACCTGGCCCCGGAGAACGTCAATCTGGTCGAGCGGGGCATCGACCCGATCCTGGTCAGACTGCTCGTCGGCATGGTCTTCCAGAAGCCCAACCCGTTCCCCAAGTCGATCTTCGAGAACGTGGCGGCCGGACTGTACGTCCGCGGCATCCGCAACAAGTCCGAGGTCGAGGGCCGGGTCGAGGAAGCGCTGCGCCAGGCCGCGATCTGGAACGAGGTGAAGGACCGTCTGAACAAGCCGGCCTACGAGCTGTCCGGCGGCCAGCAGCAACGGCTCTGCATCGCCCGGGCGCTGGCGCCCAAACCCAAGCTGCTGCTGCTCGACGAGCCGACCTCGGCGCTGGATCCGATCGCCACGGCGAAGATTGAAGAGCTGATGGACAGTCTGGTGAAGGACGTCACCATCCTGATCGTCACGCACAATCTCGCCCAGGCCGCCCGGATCTCGAAGCACACGGCGTTCATGCACATGGGCAACCTCGTCGAGTTCGGCGAAACCGAGCAGATGTTCACCAATCCGACCGTCACGCAGACCCAGGACTACGTGACCGGCCGGTTCGGCTAGGCGCTGGAACCGTGGCGCAGGCGATGAAGCGGGGCGCTCCAAAACGGTCGAGCTCCTCCCGGACGGGGGAGGATCCGCAGCGCCTGGCGCTGCTGGCCAAGGCGCTGGGCCATCCGGCCAGGATCGGGATCGTTCGCCTGCTGCAGGCCAACGCCAGCTGCGCCGGCGGCGACATCGTCGACCGGGTCGGACTGGCGCAGTCTACGACCGCCGAGCACCTGAGAATTCTGCGCGCGGCCGGGATCGTTCTGGGCGAGGCGGACGGGCCGCGGACGGCCTATTCGTTGAATCCGGCCATGCTGGCGCCGCTGGCCGACTTTCTCGCCGCCTTGGCGGAGCCGTCAGGCGACGACGGTCTGTCTTCGGTCTGACGCCCCCGCATCGACCGCCGTCACGTCCGTCAGCGGATCAGCCCTTGGATCAGGCCTTCAGGGACGCCCAGGGTCCGGTCACCGCCAGGGTGATCCCGGGCCAGTAGATGTTGACGAACAGGGTCGAGCCGTCCGGCGAGAAACAGACCCCGGCCAGTTCGGCGTTCTCGCGGAACATGTTGCGCCCGATCGTATAGACCTTGCCCTGTTGCGTGACGCCCTTGAGGTGGTTGCGCTTGGTGTCCGAGTAGCGGTCCTCACAAACGATGATGTCGCCCCAGGGCGCGATGGCGATGTTGTCGGCGTAGTCGAGCACGGCGGCGTCTGTGGACTCCAGGAACAGCTGCGCCTTTCCGGGGGCCTCGCCTTCGTCGGGCTGGCCCTCACGCGGGCCGGGAACGTAGCGCATGATCTGCCCCAGCCCCTTGGCCCCGCCCGAGGTGCAGGTGAAGTAGAGTTCGCCGCCGCCCCAGAAGATGCCCTCGCCGCGGGCGAACACGGCCGCGCCTGCCTTGGCGCCGCGAAGGCGCAGGTCATCCTCGGGGCTTTCGGGGTCGTCCAGGTCGATCCAGCGGGCGTTGCGCCAGTCGCCCTGAACCATGCCGACGGCGCCCTTCCAGTTGCGGGTGTCGCAGCCCTGCGGCGCATCGGCGAAGCCCAGCGCCTGGAGACGACCGCCCTTGACCAGCTCGCCCGGGACGTCCGGGATGAAGCGGTAGAGCAGGCTGTCTGCCGTATCCTCGGTCATGTAGACGATGCCGGTGCGCGGGTCGACGCAGGCGGCCTCGCGCTTGAAGCGGCCCATGGCCTTGAGCGGCACGGGATCGACCAGGCCCCGGGCGCTGGCCGGAACCTCGAAGGCCCAGCCGTGGTCCTTCTTGCCGCCCGAACCGGCGCGGGCGGTGTTTTCCTCGCAGGACAGCCATGATCCCCAGGGCGTGACGCCGCCGGCGCAGTTCACCGCCGTGCCGATCAGGCTGAGGTGCTCGCGCTCCACCTGCCCGGTGCGGAGGTTGTAGACCAGCGTGGTCGTGCCGCCGGGCAAGGCCCGACCGGCCGCATCGAGATCGTAGGCCTTGCTGGTGTCGAGCTTGTCGGCATGACGACCCTTTACGCCGGTCGGACCGTGGTTGACGTCGCCGATCTTCAGTTCGTGGTTGCGCACAAGGGTGACCTTGTCCTTGCCCGCCGCGAAACAGCCCATCCCGTCAAACTTGTAGGGGACCACCAGGCCGTCGCTCATCGCGTCTCCGGCCTGGGACAGGATGCGGTAGGAAAAGCCCTGCGGCAGGTCGAGCACCCCGAACGGATCGGCCTGGAGCGGACCGTAGCCCTCGATCTCGTTTCGGTAGGTTTCTTCCGACGCGGCCTCCGCGCGGGCCAGACCGGCAAAGGCCAGCGAGGCGGCGGACGTACTGATGAATCCGCGGCGGGACAGGGACATGGCGGGCGACTCCAGCGACTGGCGTGGGGGTACCGCATCTTTGTGACAATGTCGCCGCAGAGGGGCGCGCCCCGGCCGCCGTCCCCGGATGGCGACCAGATCCGGTTATACCGGCGCTGAGCGCGATGCGACCTAGGCGCCTCGAACGTAGGTCCGGACGCCGCGGACGTCCTCGGCGATCTCCACACTGGCCCGCAGCTGCTTGGCGAGGGCGGCGACGATCATCGTCCCGAGGCCGTGTGTTTCAGGGTCTGACGGCGCGGGACGGCCGACGCCGTCGTCCGCCACGGAGAGGTCCCACCGGCCGCCCTCCGAGCGATAGCTCACGGTCACCTTTCCCTTTCGCCCGTCGGGAAAGGCATGTTTGAGCGCGTTGATCACCAGTTCGGTGACGATCAAGCCAAGGCTGATCGAGATCTGGGGCTCCAGGACGCTATCGTCGACCACCAGCTCCAGCTGAATCCGATCAGGGTCCTCGATCATCGAGGCGCCGATATTGGTGCAGAGTTGGGCGAGATAGGACTTTGCGGCGACCTGGCCGAGGGTTGATGCGGACAACTGCCGCTCCAGGGCGGCTACCGACATCACCCGACTATGCGCGTTGCGAAGATGGCTGCGCGCGTCTTCGGACTGGGCCTGTCGCGCGGCCTGCAGGAGGACGCCCGCGATGATCTGGAGACTGTTGGCGATCCGGTGGCGGACGTCCTGCAGCAGAATCGCCTTCTCGCGAAGCTGATCGTCCTTCACCTGAGCGGCGTTCCGCGCTTCGGTCGTGTCGACGACGCCCAGGATCAGGCGGACCTGGGCCGCGTCGGCATAGTCGAGCTTGTGAGCGTTGAGGACCAGTTGGCGCGGCGCCTTGCCCGCGCGAAAGAGGCTGAGCTCGAACGCAGGCACCTCCGCTCTCCCTGAGGCGACGTCCTCGAGCAGGGCGCGCAGCCCGGCGGCGTCCCATTCCCCCGAACCGAGCCCAAGAAATGACCGCCCCTTGGCGGCGTCCTGTTCGATTTCGAACGCGTCACAGAAGGAGGTGCTTGCCAGAACCACGTTGAGCTGGCCATCGAGCAGGACGAGCGGCGTGGCGGAAGACCCGACGATAGCCCAGGCCAGACTGAGAAGCAGGTCGTCGCGTGGCGCGTCAGTCCGGGGTCGCTCATCGGGCGAGACATCGCTGACCCCGCACTGGGACTGGGCTGGGCTCACTCGGACGTCCTTTCGGAGCGGGAGCGCCTCAGGGACAACCTGCGAATCTCTCAGTCGCGACTGTGCTTCGAGGAGAAGTCGCGATGTTCCATCTTACAACGGCAGGCGCCCGAATTCCACCGCACTATGTCGCTGGCCGACTTGAGGTATTTCCGCGCGGGGGGCGGCATTCCCGACGCCCTGGACTACCGAGCGGGCTTCGCGGTTTCGATCAGATGCCTGAAATGCTGGTTGGTCGCGTAGCATTCGCATGAGCGACCTTCCAGCCCGGCCCGGTCCAGGATCTCGATGTTCCCCCGGGTGTAGGCGATCAGGCCGTCCGCCTTGAGCGCGCTCGCGACCTGAGAAACAGTCGAACGCTGCACGCCGAGCATTGCCGCCAGGAAGTCCTGCTTGAGCGGAACGGAGGGATGTCCGCCGATACGGTCCTGGCACTCCAGAAGCCACCAGGCCAGGCGCTGCTCGTGAGAATGGTGTGTCTGACAGGCCAGGGTCTGGCGCGCCTCGGCCAGACTGAGCTCCACATGGCTTCCAACCACGCGTCGCAGGGCGGCGCTGGCGTCATAGGCCTCGATATAGGCCGCCGCCGGAACCCGCATCGCCAGCAGGTCGACCTGCACGAGCGCCCTCGAGAAGGTCACGCCGGCGCCCACGGCCTCCAGGAAGCCCACACCGCCCTCCCGGCCCACAACGGCGGTCTCCACGGCGGTGCCCGACAACATCACTGACAGCAGGGAAACCAGGCCCTCTTCGGGGAAATAGACCCAGTCCACCACGTCTTCCGGTTCGTAGAGCACAGCGCCCTGCTTGAACGTCATGGGGCGCATGTGCCGGGCCAGCGCCTCGTGGTCGGCTGGGGCGAGCGAGCGCAGGAGCCTGTTGTTGGTCTGCATCAGGCTGCATCCGGGGCAAGCGGAGCGCCAGAATGGGCAATCGAAGCGGCTATGACGGTCTCCAGCCGAGCGTCAGGCTCAGGAGGCGCCAATAAGTCATCATTTGACATATTAATCAACTATCTTGAAAGATTATGTATAGAGATAGCGATATATAGTAATGGTTTGACAAAGCGGAATTTTGACTGAGGGAAATTCAGCAGAGCATCTATAGTGGGCAATAGACAGAATTGTTGAGCCTGCGTGATATTCCGGAATCAGATCCTAACCGCTCTTTCAAAAAGCGACGTGGCGTCATTGATCCCGGACATGCGGGAAGTGACCTGGGGCCCGGGCGAGTTGCTCTATGAAGTCGCCGGTCCGGTGAGCGAGGCCCACTTTCCCAGCAGCGCCGGACTTTCTGTCGTCTCGGTGATGAAGAATGGCGCCAGCGTCGAATGCGCCACCGTGGGCTACGAAAGCGCCGTCGGGCTGCTGCCGGCCCTCAGCGGCGGTGTTTCCTCCAACCGCACCTTTGTTCAGCTGGCCGGCTCGGGCATTTCCATTTCCGCCCAGGCGCTTCGCAAGCGCGCCGCCCAGAGCCCCGGCCTGTACGATCTGCTGCTCCGCTACGCCCAGGTGGTCATCGCTCAGGAGGAGCAGTCGGTAGCCTGCAACGCCCTGCATGACACCGGGGCCCGACTGGCGCGCTGGATCCTGCAAAGTCAGGATCGCCTCAGCGCCCGCGTCCTGCCCCTCACCCAGGACTACCTGGCGATCATGCTGGGCGTTCAGCGCGCGACGGTCAGCGCCGCGGCGAGCCAGCTGAAGGACGCCGGCCTGATCCGCTACAGTCGCGGACAGCTCGAGATCCTCGATCGGCCCGGTCTCGAACAGCGCTCATGCGAGTGCTACGAGGCGGTCCGGATTCTGCACACACGCCTGTTGGCGCCGCCCCCGAGCGGCGGGGGCGAAGGCTGATGCTGAACCTCCCGGACATTCGTCTCAAGGCGGAAGCCATGGAACGCCTCGCCGCCGAGGGCGACGACGCGAGCGCCGCCGCCTATCGGGAGATTGCGATGCAATGGCGGCTCATGGAGATTCAGGCGGTCTTCATGGAGGCCATTCGGCCGCCCGCGCAGTCCGACTGACCCGCGTGCGCTCGCCAGAGTGGCGCCGCCTGATCGATGAACCGGGGCAGGGGCCTTCGTCGCTCGCGGCTGGCTAACAACAGCCTCCGGTCCTCTTCAATATCGTTGTGGAAACTCGAGGGATTGAACGGTCCTCGCTCGTAGTCATAGATCCAATCTCCGCACTGCGATAAAAAAGGGGGCGAAGGCGCCAGTGATGTGCGGATCAGTGCAGTAAAAACTCAACGCCCCCCCGACCTCGACTGCTCATCGGCATATTCACTCGACGGATGATGAGATTGCCGTCCGTTAGAGTTGTTTGACTCTGACAACCAATTGCGCGCCTGTTTGCGGCAGGCGGGGCCAAAACATCATGCGGGCGTTCAGACGGTTGCTTCTTGCGAGCTTCTCGCTGGGTCTATGCCTGTGGGGCATCGGTGCCTTGGCGCAGGTGCGGATCGACATCCCCGTCGTCCGAGGGCGGCCGGACAGCGGGCCCGACGTCAGCCAGATCGTCGGCGGCCTGCTGGCGCTGAAGGACGGCTACGACCGGTCCCGGCGGGGTATCATCTGCGTCCAGACCTACAACGACGCCAACGCCAACGGCTCGCGCGACAAGGGCGAGGG
This sequence comes from Caulobacter sp., assembly GCA_031426695.1. GTDB lineage: Bacteria > Pseudomonadota > Alphaproteobacteria > Caulobacterales > Caulobacteraceae > Caulobacter. Next base: position 239,567 of record JASJPM010000007.1, on the reverse strand, counting down.
CCCTCTGCCGGGCTGGAGCTTCACCATCACGTCCGCGGCGGGCGCAACGGCCGCCCAGGGGCAGGCTGACGCGAAGGGGCGATTCTGCAACGAGGGGCGGCTGAAGCCCGGGGCCTATCAGGTCTCGCAGGCGTCGGGAGCCGGTTGGGTGAACACCGAGCCGGGCGCGCCCGCGCCCGATATCAAGAGCGTCGTCCTTCCGGACAACAGGTCGGTCATCGTGCTGTTCGGCAATTGCGCCGGCGATCGTTGCGGCCCGGCCGTAGGGACGCCGCCCAGGCCGGGGCGGCCGTCGCCGCCGACTGCGTCGGGACCTCCGCCGCCGCCCTCGCCGCAGTCCGGTGCGCAGCTGCGATTCCGGAAGGTCGTGTTGAGCACCGCGCCGGGTGGGGGCTATCCGCTCACCGGCCTGATGTTCGGCAACATGTTCGAGATCTTCCACAGCTGCATGCTGGGCGGGGTGGCCTATACCAATGTGACCGATGTGCCCGGCGGCGCGACGCTCCCGACCTCGGGCCACATCAATATCCCGGTGGGCGCGATCTGCACGGTCACGGAAACGCCGCCGCAGGGCCCGATCCCCTGGGCGCCCTGTCCGAGCGGAACGGGACGTTGGGCGACACCGGTGAAATCGCCGCACCCCCTGACCATGGCGCCGGGCGCCAACCTGGTGACGGTGACCAACAAGTTCGTCTGTGACGCCCCGATTCCGACCGCCAGCATCTGCGTCAACAAGTACCACGACCTGAACGGCAACGGGGTCCGCGACCCGGGCGAGCCGCTGCTGCCCGGCTGGATCTTCAGCGTGAAAACCAGCGCGGGAGCCATGATCGCGTTCGGGACGACCAACGCCCAGGGTCAATACTGCACCCCGCCGGTTCTGGCGGCGGGCGGCTATTCGATCTTCGAGACGCCCAAGCCCGGCTGGATCAGCACCAGCCCTGGCGGCGCCAGCCCGACAAAGGCCGTCACCCTGGCGGCGGGACAGGCGGCCACCGTCGAGTTCGGCAACCGCACCCCCCGCATCTGCGTGACGAAATACAATGACCTGAACGGCAACGGCGCGCGCAACGCCGGCGAGCCTGACCTGCCGGGCTGGGCGTTCAGCGTGAAGAACGCGTCCGGCGTGGTGGTCGACTCCGGCGTCACCGACGCCCAGGGGCTGTGGTGCACCACCCAGCCGTTGGCGGTCGGGTCCGCGTCGGTGGTGGAGACCCCTCAGCCGGGCTGGTTCAATACCGATCCCGGCGGCTCCTCACTGGTCAAGACGCTCAGTCTGGTCGCCGGCCAGACCGCTAACGTGAAGTTCGGCAACCGCGTCCCGCCCTCCACCGGCAAGATCTGCGTGACCAAGTACCGCGACATGGGCAACGCCTCCGGAGGCTTCGGCGCCCCGGTGCTGGCCGGTTGGCAGTTCACGGTCACCGGGCCCTCAGGACCCCTGACCCTGACCACCGGGGCCAACGGCAATGCCTGCACCCCGGCCACCCTGGCCGCCGGCGCCTACACCGTTGTCGAGACCCTGCAACCTGGATGGACGAGCGTCGCCCCCGGCGGCGCAGCGCCCCAGAGGACGGCGGCGGTCATGAGCAACACGGTCAATCTGACCTTCGGCAACGCCCTGGCGGCGGCCCGTCAGCTGTGCGTCAACAAGTACCATGACCTGAACCGGAACGGGCGCTGGGACGCCGGCGAGCCGCTCCTGCCGGGCTGGAGCTTCGATGTGCGCAACAGCGCCGGCGCCCTGGTCACGACCGCCGTCACCAACGCCCAGGGCCGCTGGTGTTCCGCGGCCAATCTGCCGACCGGCGTCTATACCGTGGCCGAGGTCGTGCAGCTGGGATGGGTGACCACCGATCCGGCCGGCCCGCCCAATGCGTCCCCGCCCTACGACAAGACGGCCTCGGTCTCGCCCACGCTCGGCGCCGACCTCCACTTCGGCAACATCAAGGCCGGCCGGGCCTGCATCACCAAGTACAACGACCTGAACGGCAACGGACAGCGGGACGCGGGCGAGCCGCCGCTGGCGGGCTTCACCTTCCGGTTCCAGTTCACCAGCTCCGCGACCATGTGGGACGTCACCCTGACCACGGACGCTTCGGGAATGGTTTGCGTGGATCTGCCGCCGGGACCAAACCAGATGGTGTTGGAAACGCCCGTTCCGGGCTGGATCGGCACCGATCCGGCGACGCCGGGCGTCAGCGGCTACAAGTACAAGATCTTCTCCATCGTTGAAGGGCAGACCACCAACCTGCTGTTCGGCAACCGGCAGACGACGCCGACCTACGGACGCATCTGCGTGGTCAAGTTCAACGACCTCAACGGCGACGGTGTGAAGCAGGCGGGCGAACCGCTGCTGGGTGGCTGGCAGTTCAGCGTCGTGCGACCGAACGGAACCCAGTCGGGCTATACCGCCGCCGGCACAGGCCAGTGGTGCACGCCGCAGAACTATCCGCCGGGATCCTATTCGGTCACCGAGACGCTGCAACCCGGCTGGATCAGCACCGCGCCGGGCGGAACGCTGCCGCAGACACTGGCGGCCGTCATCGGCGGCCAGACCACCACGGTCACCTTCGGCAACCGGCTGGCGCCGCCGACGCCGGGCGGCGTCTGCGTGGTCAAGTTCAACGACCTGAACGGCGATGGTGTGAGACAGGCCGGGGAGCCGCACCTCGGCGGATGGCAGTTCAGCCTGTCGGGCCCCTCAGGGTCCTTGTCGGGAAGCACGACGGACAGCAAAGGCCAGTGGTGCACGCCCAGGACGCTGGCGCCCGGGACCTACACCGTCACCGAGACGATGAAGCCCGGCTGGGTCAGCACGACTCCGGGCGGTTCCCCGCCCCAGGCCGTGGTCGCCGTGGCGGCGGGTCAGGTCTCCCTGGCCACCTTCGGCAATCGCAAGACCGCGCCGCCGATAGGGAAGATCTGTGTGACCAAGTACAATGACCTGAACGTCAATGGTCAGTACGACGCCGGCGAGGCGACCATGGCCGGCTGGCAGATGAGCATCCGCAACGGCGCCGGGGCGGTCGTCGCCCAGGGGATCACCGCCGCCAATGGGCAGGTCTGCTTCAGCCTGCCGCCGGGCGCCTACCAGACCTTTGAGGCGCCGCAACCGGGCTGGAGCAACTCCGATCCTGGCGGGCCCAATCCGCCGCACAGGCCGGCCACGGTCGTCAACGGCCAGACGACGAACATCGCCTTCGGCAACTATCTCCCCACGAAGCTTCGCTTCCGCAAGGTGGTGTTGAGCACTGCGCCGGGCGGAGGGTTCCCGTTGACGGGACTGAACTTCGGCAATGCCTTCACCGTCAATCACACCTGCGTCCTGGGGAACCAGACCGGCGGCGGCGCCACCTATGTTCCGGCGAACGGCATCGCGCCGATGGCGGGATACACCGGCAGTTCGGTGGGGGCGGTCTGCGTCACGACGGAAACGCCGCCGCCGGGGATCATTCCCTACGCGCCCTGTCCGACCGGCGGGGGGCACTGGGCGACGCCGACCATCTCGCCAGGCCAGTTAACGCTCGCCCCGGGGATGAACGAGGTCACCGTGACCAATCGGTTCGTGTGCGAAAAGCCGCCGGCCGCGAGTCTGTCGATCCAGAAGTTCGTCGATGTGGATTGTGGTCCTCCGATGGGGATCACCAACCCCTGCGTGTTCCGAATCCGCATCGGGAACACCGGGCCGAACGTCTATTCGGGGCCGGTCACCTTCACCGATTCCGTGAACTTCCAGGGCGTGCCGCAGGCTCCCGGGGCGACCGTGCTCGTCGCGCCGCTGCCGGCCGGATGGAGTTGTTCTGGCTCCAGCGCGCCGATCATCTGCACGGGCAATGTGAGCCTGGCGCCCGGCCAGTGGGTCGACGTCGTGCTGAGGATGAACCTGGCCCACCCGGTGATGCCCTCGGCGAACTGCGCCCGTCTCACCGCGCCGGCGGCGGCCGGCCCATCCTGTGTGCCAATCGACGGCTGACCAGGGGCCTGAATTCAGTGTCGGGGTGCTGGCGGGATGCGAGAGAACAATCGGGCCGAGAACGCGCACCTCGTAGTCAGACGACGAGAACGCAAACAGCAGAGGTTCAAGTCGCAAGGCTCAGCTCGACGTTCCCTCTCCAGTCACCGGCCGATCTTCGACACGTTCAACCTGCAAACTCACTTGATTTCCAGAGCCAGCCTCCGCTCCCTGCGAGGTCTGGCCGATTACGCTCGGGCGGCAGCGACCCGCGCCACCTGACGTGGGACGGGGAGGGGCGCTCTGCGGGCCAGGCGGCCTGACTTGTCAGTACAGTTCCGCTAGCGAAGTTTAATCAAACAAATCAAATCGCTAGAAGGCGGGGTGGCGGAGACGGTGGGATTCGAACCCACGGTACCCTTTTGGGGTACGCTCATTTAGCAAACGAGTCCCTTCGGCCACTCGGGCACGTCTCCTGGACCCCCGCGTCGCGGGACGCTTCTCATATCCAAGTGCCGGGCTGTTCGCAATGCGCGGCTGACGCTGTTTTTCTCAAGTGATCGCAAGGGCGCCCGCGCCGGCCGGGGAGGCAGAGGTTGTCGATCGGCGCCGTGTAGCGGATGCTGCCCGGACAAGGACCGTGACGGCGATGCGCCGCGCGGCGGGGCGGGGAACGACGATGCGTAGAGGATGGCTGCTGTTTCTGGCCGGCTGGGCGCTGATCCTGGGCGGCGCGGCGCTGGCGGGCGCGATCCAGACCAGCGGCGGGATCAAGATCCGGGACGTGCGCTTCCTGGGCGACAGCGGCGTGACCATGAGCGGCCTGCTCTATCTTCCGCCGAACGCGACCCCCCAAACACCGGCGCCGGGCGTGCTGGCCGTGCACGGCTACATCAACAGCCGCGAGACCCAGAGCGGCTTCGCCATCGAGTTCGCGCGGCGCGGCTATGTCGTGCTGGCGCTGGACCAGACCGGCCACGGCTACAGCGGCGGGGCGGCCTTTTCCAACGGCTTCGGCGGCCCGGACGGCCTGGCCTTCCTGCGCCGCCAGCCGATGGTCGATACAGCCAACATAGGGCTGGAAGGGCACAGCATGGGCGGCTGGACGGTGCTGGCCGCCGCCGCCGCCATGCCCGACGCCTATCGCGCCGTGGTGCTGGAAGGCTCCTCGACCGGCAAGCCGTTCGCGGCGGAGGGCACGCCGGCCTGGCCGCGCAACCTGGCGCTGGTGTTCAGCCGTTACGACGAGTTCGGCAAGTTCATGTGGGGCGTCGATGACGCCGCCGACGTGGGCGCCAGCGCCAAGGCGAAGGCCCTGTTCGGCACGAAGGAGACCATCGAACCTGGCCGGCTGTACGGCGACATGAGCGCCGGCACGGCCCGGGTGCTTTACGACCCGCCGGTAACCCATCCCGGCGACCACATCTCCGGCCGCGCCATCGGCCACAGCCTCGACTGGTTCTCCCGCACCCTGAAGGGCGGCACGCCGCGGCCGGCGGGCGACCAGATCTGGATCTGGAAGGAAGTCGGGACGGGCGTGGCCCTCATCGGCTTCGTCGTGCTGCTGCTGGGGACGTTCGACCTGCTGCTGCGGCTGCCGGTGATGTCGTCGCTGCGTCAGCCGGCCCATCCTTCGCGCGAGCGGCGGACCCTGGGCTGGTGGACGATGCTGACGGTCACCGCGCTCGTGCCGGTGATCACCTTCTTCCCGGCCTTCATCGCCGTGACCCTGCTGATGCCGCCGTCGGGGTTGTTCCGGCAGACGATCTCCAACCAGGTGATGGTCTGGGCGCTGGTCAACCTGGTCTTGACCCTGCTCATCGGCCTCCTCAGCCGCCACAAGGGCGAGGCGGCCAGGCCTCACTGGTTGCCGGCGGTGCTGGCGGCGGTGGCCACGGTCGGCGTCGGCTACCTGTCTCTGCTGGTCGTCGACCGGCTGTTCACCGTCGACTTCCGGTTCTGGGTCGTGGCGCTGAAACTGTTCAGCCCGCATCAGGTGATGACGGCTCTGGTCTATGTCCTGCCGCTGACGCTGTTCTTCCTGGTGGCGCTGCGCGGCCTGTCGCGGCTCACCGTGCAGGGCGACGGGGCAGGGGCGCAGTACGGCTGGGCGGTGACGGCGATGGCCGGCGGGTTCGCGGCGATGCTGGCGGTCATCTATGGCCTGCTGTTCGCCACCGGGCGGCTGGTTACCGGGTTCGACCCGCTGAGCACCGTGGTCGCCATCCAGTTCGTCCCGCTGCTGGCCGTCGTGGCGATCATCGCCACCTTCACCTGGCGGCGGACCGGCAGCGCCGTCCCCGGCGCCCTGATCTGCGGCCTGCTGGTGACCTGGTATGTGGTGGCGGGGACGGCGACGCAGGTGCTGTAGGGGGCTCCATGCCGCTGCGATCGTTCGACGACATCCTGGCCCGCGCCGCGGCCCGCAAGGGCGGCGTGGCGGCGGTCGAGGCCCAGCTCCCCGCGCTGAAGACGCCGGCCGAACTGGCCGCCATCCCTGACGACCGCTGGTTGTCGATGATGAGCAAATGCGTGTTCCAGGCCGGCTTCTCCTGGAGCGTGGTCGAGAAGAAGTGGCCGGGTACGGAAGAGGCTTTCTGGAGATTTTCCCCCGCCCTCTGCCGCGCCATGTCGGACGAGGAATTCGACGCCCTGCTCAAGGACAGCAGGATCATCCGCAACGGCGCCAAGGTCCGCGCGGTGCAGAACAACGCCGCCTTCATCATGGATCTGGCGGCAGAGCACGGCTCGGCGGGCCGGGCCTTCGCCGACTGGCCGATGAGCGACTATGTCGGGCTGCTCGACCTGCTCAAGACACGCGGCGACCGGCTCGGCGGCGGGGCCGGGATGATGATGCTGCGGTTCATGGGCAAGGACAGCTGGGTAACCTCGCCGGACATGGTCAAGGCGCTGACGGTCGAGGGCGTCATCGACGGCGCGCCGGACACGAAGAAGGCGCGGCGGGCGACGCAGGCCGCGTTCGACGCCTGGGCGCAGGAGAGCGGCCGCCCGTTCGCGCACATCAGCCGGGTGCTGGCGATGAGCGTGGATTGAGGTCCTGCGTGGTTCGCGACGCCGGCCCAAGAGCCGGCTCCTCACCATGACGAAGGTGGTTTGCGTTCCACAGAGTTCGTCATCCTGAGGAGCGAGCGCTCGGGCGAGCGTCGCGAAGGACGCACGGTCTCACCCCATCAGATGCGCGTTCCACGCCTTCCTGAGCGTCTTCTTGTCGATCTTGCCCGTCGCGGTCAGGGGCACGGCTGCGAAGACCACGTCGTCGGGCGTCCACCACTTGACGATCTTGCCCTGCAGGAAGGCCAGCACGTCCTCCTTGGTCACCGTGCGGCCCTCGTGGGTCTCGATGACCAGCAGCGGGCGTTCCTCCCACTTGGGGTGCGGGATGCCGACGACGGCGGCGATCTTCACGCCCGGGCAGGCGACGGCGATGTTCTCCAGGTCGATGGAGCTGATCCATTCGCCGCCGGTCTTGATGACGTCCTTGGCCCGGTCGGTGATGCGCATGAAGCCGTGCGCGTCCAGCGTGGCGATGTCGCCGGTGTCGAACCAGCCGTCGGCGTCGGTGACGTCGGCGTCCTTGCGGAAGTAGCGCTTCACCACCCAGGGACCGCGAACCATCAGGGCGCCGCTGGTCTCGCCGTCGCGCGGGCACTCGTTCCCGTCGTCGTCGACCACCTTCAGCTCGATGCCGAACTGCAGCCGGCCCTGGCGGGTCCAGATGATCTCGTCGACCTGGTCCTCGCCCAAAGCGGTGACCGAGGGCGTGGGGGTGGCGACCACGCCCAGCGGGCAGGTCTCGGTCATGCCCCAGATCTGCAGAACCTGGACGCCGTGCTTCGTCTTGAACGTCTCGGCCATGGCCCTGGGCACGGCCGACCCGCCGATGATGACCCGCTTCAGGTCGCCGACGCCCTGGCCGTTCTGGTCGAGCCAGTCGAGGTACATGGTCCAGATAGTCGGCACCCCGCCGGTGAAGGTGACGCCTTCGCCGAGGATCAGCTCCTGCAGGGACGCGCCATCCATCTTCTCGGCCGGCAGCACGATCTTGCAGCCGTTGATCGGGCAGATGAACGGCAGGCCCCAGGCCGTGGCGTGGTAGAGTGAGGAGCACGGCATGACCACGTCGAAGGCGGTCAGGCCGAAGGCGCTCGACAGACCGGCCGCCATGCCGTGCAGCACCACCGCCCGGTGGCTGTAGAGCACGCCCTTGGGATCGCCCGTGGTGCCGGAGGTGTAGCAGAGGAAGGCGCCGGCGTTTTCGTCGAAGCTGGGCCAGTCGAAGGCCTCGCCGCTTTCAGCGCCAATCAGGGTCTCGTAGTTCAGCGCCCCGACCGTCCCCGCATCGTGCTGCTCGGCATCCGACATCAGCACGAAGGTCTTCACGGTCGTGAACCGGTCCGCCAGCCGCTCGACCAACGGGGCGAAGGTGCGGTCGTAGAACAGCACCGTGCTTTCGGCGTGCTCCAGCACATAGACGATCTGGTCGTCGAACAGCCGAGGATTGACCGTGTTGAGCACCGCGCCCAGGCCGGGCACGCCGTAGAACAGCTCCAGGTGCCGGTGAGTGTTCCAGGCCAGGCTGGCGATACGGTCGCCGCTCTTCACGCCCAGCCCCTGAAGCGCCCGGGCCAGCTGTCGCGTTCGGCGGGCCAGGCCGGCGTAGTCGTAGCGATGAACGCGACCCTCGACGGTGCGGGAGACGATCTCGACCCGGCCGTGGGCGACCTCGGCATGGGTCAGGATGTTGGTCGTCAGAAGCGGGACGTCCTGCATCAGGCCTGGGATCACGGCGCGTTCCTCATGGGTTTTATGATTGGCGTTCAGGAACGGCGCCGGGCCGCGTCTGTCAATCCAGCCGGAAGGCCTCGCGGGCCGCCTCGCGCCAGGCTTTCACGATGCGACCCCACCAGCGGATGCGCTCCTCGTCGGTCAGGCCGTCGCGGTCTTCCAGCCAGGTGATCATGCTGTCGACGAACAGGCCGAACATGGCGCCCGAGGCCTGAATGGCGCGTCGGTCCGCGCCCTCCGGAGCCTGATCGCCGGGCGTGAAGAGCGGCATCGACACCTGGGCGAGGATCACGCGCAGGCGGTCTTCCCAGTCGAGGCCGGCCGAGCGGATGTTCTTGAACACCAGCAGGAACGGCGCGGGCTCGTTGCGCGCGGCGGCCAGCACATGGCGCACGAGGGAGCCGTAGCCCTCCCAGGGCTGGTCGTGGGCGTGGCGGATCTCGCTCTCGACCCGCTCGAACACCGCCTCGACCAGCGCTTCGCGGGACGGGAACAGGCGGTAGAACAGCACCTTGGCCGCGCCCGCCGCCTCGGCGATGTCGCGCATGGTGGCCGCGTGCAGGCCCTTGTCCAGCAGCACGCGGGCGGCGATGGACAGGTACTCGGCGCGGCGGGCGTCATGGTCCACCCGCGGCTTGCGGCGAGTGGGGACGGGAAGGGGCGCGGCGTCGTCCATGACTCTGCTTGGCGGAAGGCGGCCCGATTGTCGAGGTGGTGACGCGCTGCTGAGGATGAGCTATTATCTGACTAGCTAGTCATGAGAGGTGTGATGGCCAAGCGATCGAACCCGGCGTCGGGCTTCTCCGAGGCGGATGGCAACGTCTGGAAGCTTGAAGACGCCAAGGCGCGGTTCAGCGAGGTGGTCCGTCGCGCCCGGGCGATCGGTCCGCAGCGCGTCACCGTGCGTGGCGAACCTGCCGTCGTGATCATCGACGCGGCTGAGCTGGAACGTATCGCACCGGCGATTGACCGACTGCCGCTGGTCGCTTTCCTTGAAGGACTTGGCCTGGACGGGATTGCGCTTACGCGGGAGCCGGATGCGGGCCGGGACGTCGATCTGTGATCGGCTGGCTGCTCGACACGAACGTCATCGGCTCGCTGCTGTCGACGGCCGGCGCGCCAAGCGTCAGGTCGTGGGTGGCGGGCCAGGACGAGCATCGCCTCTTTATCAGTGTGCTGACGTTGGGCGAGATCGAGAAGGGCATCCACAATCTTGCCGAGGTTGATCCGGCCCGATCGCGGCACATGCTGGCCCTTGCGATGCTGGAGGACCGCTTCGCCGGCCGCGTTCTGGGTCTCGAAGACCGTGTGGTGCGGCGCTGGGGGCGTCTCTCCGGCGCCATCCTGCGGATGACCGGAAAGGCGCCATCGGTCATCGATACCCTGCTCGCGGCGACCGCGATCGAACACGATCTTCATCTGGCGACCCGGAACGTCCGTGATGTCGTTCACACAGGCGCTTCCGTGTTCAACCCCTGGACCGATGACGCAGGCGGTTTTCCTGTGGCGGGAACACCGCCGCGCCGCTGACCACTACTCCCTTCTGAGCGCCTCGATCGGATCCAGCCTTGCCGCGCGCCAGCTGGGATAGGCGCCGAACACCAGCCCGACCAGCAGCGAAAAGCCCAGGGAGACCGGGATCGACCAGGCGGCGATGGCCACCGGCCAGTCGCCCAGCTTGGCCATCAGGGCCCCGCCGCCGACGCCGATCACCAGGCCTATGGCGCCGCCGATCACCGACAGGGTCATGGCTTCCAGCGCGAACTGGAACAGCACGTCGTTGCGCCGGGCCCCCAGCGCCATCCGCAGCCCGATCTCGCGGGTGCGCTCGGTCACGGCCACCAGCATGATGTTCATGATGCCGACGCCGCCGACGACCAGCGACACGGCGGCGACGGCGGCGAGCAGGCCGGTGAAGGTCTTCACCGAGGCCTGCATGGCCTCCATGATCGAGGCCATGTTCTGGACGCTGAAGTCGTCGTCCTGGCCCGCGCGGATGCGGTGGCGTTCGCGCAGCAGGTTGGACAGGTCCTCCTGCACGCGGTCCAGGTCGTCGGCCGTCTCGGCCTTCACATAGATGGTCTGGACGTTGTCGCCGCGCACCCGGCGGCCGACGATCCGCGAGCGCACCGCCGGCAGCGGGCCCAGCACGATGTCGTCCTGGTCCTGGCCAAAGCCGCTCTGGCCCTTGGACTCCAGTACGCCGATCACCTCGAACGGCACGGCCCCGACCCGGATGCGCTTGCCGATCGGATCGCCGCCCTCGCCGAACAGTTCGGTGACGATGGTCTGGCCGATGACGATGACCTTGCGGCCCTGGCGCGCCTCGTTCTCGTCGAACATCCGGCCGCTGGCGATCGTCAGGTCGCGGGCGGTCAGGTAGTCGGGCGTCACCCCCTCCACCCGGGTGCTCCAGTTGGCGCCTTCCGAGGCCAGCTGCGCGCCGCCGCGGACGGACGGGGCGGAGGCGGCCACGCCGTCGAGCTTGCCGATGGCCTCCGCGTCGTCGTCGTTCAGGGACATGCCGCTGCCGGCGCCCTGGCTGACGAAGCCGCCGCCGGGCCCGCGCGAGGCGCCGGGCGAGACGATCAGCAGGTTGGACCCCAGGCCGCCGATGGCGCTGGTCACGCGCTGCTGCGCACCCAGCCCGATGGAGGTCATCATGACCACGGCGGCGACGCCGATGACCACGCCCAGCGAGGTGAGGGCGCTGCGCGTCGGGTGGGCGATGATCGCCCCCGCGGCAAAGGTGATCAGATCAGCGCGCCTCACGGACGGCCTCCCTTTCGTCGCGGATGATCAGGCCGTCGCTGAACACGATGCGGCGCCGCGCCTGGTCGGCGACCTTGGCGTCATGGGTGACGATGAGCAGCGTCAGTCCCTCGGCGTTGAGCTCCCGGAACAGGGCCAGGACGTCCTGACCGGTCTGGCTGTCGAGCGCCCCTGTCGGCTCGTCGGCCAGGAGCAGGTCCGGCGAATTGGCCAGCGCCCGGGCGATCGCCACACGCTGCTGCTGGCCGCCGGACATCTGTGTCGGCCGGTGGCCGGTCCGGGCACCCAGCCCGACTCTCTCGAGCAGGGCGGCGGCGCGGGCCCGCCGCTCGGCGGGCGGCAGGCCGGCGTAGACCATCGGCAATTCGACGTTCTGCAGGGCCGAAAGCCGCGGCAGCAGCTGGAACGACTGGAAGACGAAGCCGATCCGCCGGTTGCGGAAATCGGCCAGCTCATCGTCGTTGAACCCGCCGACGTCCTCGCCGTCGAAGCGGTAGGTCCCCCGCGTCGGGCGATCGAGGCCGCCCAGCACGTTCATCAGGGTGGACTTGCCCGATCCCGACGCGCCGGTGATCGCCACGTGCTCGCCGCGTTCGATGGTCAGGGAGACGCCGGCCAGCGCGGCCACCGTCTCCTCGCCCATCTGGTAGATCTTCTCCAGATCGCGGACCTCGATCATGCCTAGGTCCGCACCCGGACCTGGCCGCCGCCCATCGGGCCGCCCTGGGCCGCCTTGGCCTTGGGCTTGGGGCCGCCGCCGGTGATGACCAGATCGCCGGGCTTCAGGTCGCCGACCACCTGGGTGAAGGAGCCGTCGCTGGCCCCGACCCGCACCGGTACGGCCACCGGCTTGTCGTCGCGCAGGACATAGACCACGCCGCTGGTGAAGCCGCCCTGGCCGCGTCCTCCGCCGGCCGAGGCCATCCGGGCGCGCAGGGCGATCAGCTTGTCCTTCTGGGCGGGTTTCAGGAGGGGCTCGATCTTGGTCAGAGCCTCCTGCACGGCCGCTCGCATGGCCTGGCGCTGGGCGCGCTGGTCGCCGGACGCCGCGGCCCGGGCCTTGCTCATGGCCTCGGCGAAGATGGCGTCGGCCTTGGTCTTCTGGCTCGCGTCGAGATCGAGCTGTTCAAGCACCCTGGCGCCGCCCATGCCGCCCTGGCCACCGCCCTGGCCGGCTTGCGGACGACCACCGCCCTGAGGGCCGCCCGGCCCGACAACGCCGGTCTGGCGCTGGGTCTGGGGCTGGGCGTCCGGCGGAGTCCAGCGCAGCGCCGCGGCGGGGACCTTCATCACCCCGGTGCGACGCTCCAGCACGATGTCGGCGTTGGCCGTCATGCCGGGCATCAGCTTGCCGCCGGGGTTATCGGCCTCGGCGATGACGATGTAGGCGACGACGTTGGCCGAGGTTTCCGGCTGCTTGCGCACCTGGGTGACGACACCGGTGTAGGTGTCATCCGGGAAGGCGTCGACGGTGAAGCGGACGGTCTGGCCTTCCCGCACCTGGCCGATGTCGGCCTCGTCGACGGTGATCTTCACCTCCAGCTTCGACAGATCCTGGGCGATCTGGAACAGCACCGGCGCCGACAGGCTGGCGGCGACGGTGTTGCCCGGCTCGATGGACCGGCTGATCACCACGCCGTCGATCGGAGCGACGATCCGGGTGCGGCCGAGGTCCGTCTGGGTGCTGGCCAGGGCCGCGCGCGACTGGGTGACGCCGGCCTGAGCCGCCTGGACATTGGCGCGGGCTGACTTCCAGCTGGCCTCGGCCGTCTCGAGCGCCGCCCTGGCCATGATGTGCTGGTCGAAGAGGGTCTTTGTGCGGTTGTAGGCGGCCTGGGCCTCGGCGGCCTGGGCCTGGGCCTGGGCAACGCTGGCCTGACGGGCCTGGATCTCGGCCTGACCCTGCCGCAGGCGACTGACGTAGGTCTGGGGGTCGAGGGTCGCCAGCACCTGTCCGCGCCGGACCTGGTCGTTGAAGTCGACGAAGACCTGCAGGATCTGGCCGGAGATCTGTGAGCCGACGTCCACCGTGACCAGCGCCTGCAGCGAGCCGGACGCCGACACCGACTTGGTGATGTCGCCCTGGGTCACCACCTCGGTGCGGTAGGGATCCTTGGGGGCCTTGGGCTTGAGCAACTGCCAGCCGGCGAATCCGGCGAGCAGCACGGCGAGCGCCGCCAGCCCGTAGAGGACCGGGCGGGGCAGGCGGCCCCGGCGACGGGGGGATGCGGTGTTCAGGCTCATGGGTTCCGGGGACTGGGTCGTGGTGAATCGGCTGTCTTCACAAAGCCGATAGCGACGGCAGGTTGCAGTCGCATTTCAAACCGTGTCGCTTACGGCTTCCGTTGCACCGGGGGCGCCATGGGTTCGCCGAACGCCATCTGGGCCGGGGTGCGCGGCAGATCCTGCAGGATCAGGCGTCCGTCACGGTCGCCATCCAGCAGGCCAAAGCGCCGCCGCGCCGCCGTATCCGCCTCGGCGCGGGCGACCTTGCCGTCGAAATCATTGTCCGCGCCGCGCACCGGGTGGGGGTCGTTGAGAAGCCCGTACTGCGCCGCGCCCTGCCGGCTGGGCGGCGGCCGGTCGCCCCGACCGCCGGGCTCCAGCATGGGCCCCCGGCCCCAGATCATGTCGCCGCGCGTCAGCGGACTCCATCCGCCCATACCCGGTCGTCGGCCGTCGGGACGGCGCAGGACGCCCGTGATCTCCGGCGCCACCTCGCGCTCGTAGTCGGCGTTCTCGAACCCGTCGACGCGCCCGTCCCGGTCGGTGTCGACGCGGTCGAAGAAGGCCAGGGAGTCGGCGGTGAACTCGGCCAGGGTCAGGACCCCGTCGCCGTCGGCGTCGGCGCGCGTGAACCAGTCCCTCGCCGGGTATGGCGCATTGATCGAAGCCCGGAACGGCTCGCCCGACGGGCTGATGAACACCTGCTCCCGCGGGGGCCGTACCGGTTCCTCGACGCCCAGCGGCGGCGCCGGATCGGTAGGTTGCGGCGGAGGCGGCGGCTGGCTGGCGGCGGGGCCGGCGGCGAACCCCAGCAGCGCGGCGGCGACGAGAAGGCGGCTCATACGGAATCCTGACTGGCCGCCCCGTCCATGACGCGCCGACGGGCCAGTAGGACGCGGGCGGGCGGCGCGCGCAACACCTTTGCGGACCTACAGCGGCAGGGAGACCCGCGCGGTCAGGCCTCCCGCGGCGCGATTGTGCAGGGTGACGTCGCCGCCGTGGCCCCGGGCGATGGACCGCACCACTGCCAGGCCCAGGCCCGCGCCGCCGGTCTCGCGGCTCCGTGACGGCTCGCCACGGTAGAAGGGCTCGAACAGCCGCTCGATCTCCTCTGTCGCCACCCCCGGGCCGTCGTCCTCGATCTCGACGATGGCGCAGCCGTCCTCGGCGAAGACGCGGCCACGGACGCGCTGCCCGTACTTCAGGGCGTTCTCGACGAGGTTGCCGACCAGGCGGCGCAAGGCCACGGGATCGCCCTCCACCACCAGCCGCTCGGAGGGCAGGGCCGTGGCGTCCGATCCGGTCTCGGCGGCCTCGTCCAGGATGCTCTCGACCAGCGACGACAGCTCCAGCTTCTCGCGGGGCCCGGCCCGGGTGGTGTCGCGCACGAAGGCCAGGGTGGCCGAGATCATGGCGTCCATCTGATCGATCTCGGCGGCCAGCTTGCCCCGGGTATCGTCCGGCGCCGCCTCGATGCGGAATCGCAGGCGCGTCAGCGGCGTGCGCAGGTCGTGGGCGATGGCCCCGACCATGGCCGTGCGGTCCTCGACGTAGCGGCGCAGCCGCTCCTGCATGCGGTTGAAGGCTTCGGTGGCCGCCGCGACCTCGCGGGAGCCGGACACCTCGAGCGGCGGCGCTTTCGGATCGCGGCCGAGGCGCTCGGCGGCCTCGGCGAACAGGGCGATCGGCGCCGAAAGCCGCCGCGCGAACAGCCAGGCGACCGGCGCCACGATCAGGGTCGACAGCAGGATGGTCAGCAGAATGTGCAGTTGCCAGGAGCCCAGTCGCA
The DNA here is from genome assembly GCA_031426695.1 of Caulobacter sp. Classification (GTDB taxonomy): domain Bacteria; phylum Pseudomonadota; class Alphaproteobacteria; order Caulobacterales; family Caulobacteraceae; genus Caulobacter. The sequence continues at coordinate 224,019 of JASJPM010000007.1, read as the reverse complement.
GGGATGGCCTTGGCTGGACCACCCGCCAACTGCCGTCGGACTGGCGGACCCCGACCTTGAAGGGCGCGAAGACCACGCGTTCGTTCCAGACCCGCATCTCCGGCGGGCGGCCGCCGCCGCTCTGGCGCTTGATGATTACGCCGAGCCTGTCGATGGTCTCGCCCTCCGCGCCGGGCGGAGGCGGGCCTGGAGGGCGCGCGCCGGGGCCCGGGCCCGGCGGCGGTCGAACGGCGCGAAACTCCCCAGTGAGCGACTGCATCATCATCCGGCGGGGCCCGCCATGGGTCTCGATGACGACATCAGCCAGCGGGACGTTCAGGGCCTGGGCCAGCTGCTGGCGGAAATCGTCGCGCCAGCGACCGCGGCGGGCCGGCGGCGTCTCGTCCGGCGGGCTCTTCCGTATGGTCGACACCAGCGGACGCGCGTTCTCGACCTTGACGGCCTCGCTGGACCTCAGCGCCCGCACCACGTCGGAGAGGCGGTAGACCTCCGGCGGCGGCGGCGGCACCGTGGCGATCAGCGCGGCCAGTACGACATGGACCAGCACCATGCTTACCACGACCAGGCCCAGCACCTGGGCGAACATCGGCGCGCCCCGGACGAAGGTCTTCATGATTGGCGGACGACCTTGGGCGCGAACATGTAACCCTCGCTGCGGATGGTGCGGATGATCTCCACCCCGGCGCCGTCGTCCAGCTTCTTGCGCAGGCGGCTGATCTGCACATCGATGGCCCGGTCATAGGCCTCTGTGTCGGGGCCGCGCGCCATGTCGAGCAGCTGGTCGCGGGTCAGCACCCGCTGGGGGCGTTCCACGAAGGCGCGCAGCAGCGAGAATTCGCCGCTGGACAGGTTGACGATCACGCCCTGCGGCGAGCGCAGCTCGCGGCGGACCAGGTCCAGCCGCCAGCCGGCGAACTCGCAGGCCGCGGCGATGTGATCTTCGGGACCGCGCGGCTCCTGGCGACGGCGCAGCACGGCGCGGACCCGGGCCAGCAGCTCGCGCGGATTGCAGGGCTTGGGAAGGTAGTCGTCGGCGCCCAGTTCGAGCCCGACGATGCGGTCGGTCTCCTCGCCCATGGCCGACAGCATGACGATCCCCGGCGCGCCCGGCGCCCCGGACAGGCGACGACAGATGGACAGCCCGTCCTCGCCCGGCATCATCACGTCCAGGACGATCAGGTCGATAACTGTGCGCGCCAGCACCTGCTCCATGGCCCGGGCGTCGGACGCCTCTTCCACGCGATAGCCGTGACGGGTCAGGAACTCGGAGATGACGTCGCGAATTCCCGGATCGTCATCGACGATCAGGATGCGGGCGCCGGCCTCCTCGGCCATGGTCGCGGGTTTGTCCATCACGAGCTCCATGCCCGCCTTGTGCCGCCCGCAGATGGCAGGCGGATTTCACGGCTGAAATACAGACGGCCTCGCCCGGATGCCGGCGGCCTCAGATGTAGCGCATGGGCACATGGTCGCCGGCCAGGTCCGGCGCGTCATCGGCGCCCGCGCCCAGCACAACATCGGCCACGTACGGATTGGTCCGCCGCTCCGCCCCGAAGGTGCTCATCGGGCCGTGGCCGGGGACGAAGGCGACATCCTCGCCCAGCGGCCAAAGCTTGAGCGAGATCGAGTCGAGCAGCTGCTGGTGATTGCCGCGCGGAAAGTCGGTGCGGCCGATCGAGCCCTTGAACAGCACGTCGCCGACCTGGGCGAAGCGGGCCTCGCGGTGGAAGAAGATCACGTGGCCGGGCGTATGGCCCGGGCAGTGGATGACCTCGAACTGCGTCTCGCCCAGGGTGACGATGTCGCCGTCGCCCAGCCAGCGGTCCGGCGTGAAGCCGCGGGCGTCGGGAATGCCGTACCGCGCGCCGCTCTCCGGAATCTGGTCGATCCAGAACTGGTCGTCGGGATGCGGTCCCTCGATCGGAACGCCCGTCAGCTCCTTGATCGCCGCCGTGCCGCCCGCGTGGTCCAGATGGCCGTGGGTGATCCAGATCTTTTCCAGCGTCAGGCCGTACTGCTTCAGCGCCTGCATCAGCTTGGGAACCTCGCCGCCCGGATCGATGATCGCGGCCTTCATCGTCTTCGTGCACCAGACGATGGTGCAGTTCTGCTGCAGCGGCGTCACGGGCGCCAGGATGGCGCGGATCGGCGGTTCGTTGGCGGCGGGGGCGGCGGGCGTATCGGTCACGGGATGTTCCAAGTGGTTCGGGTTGCGCCCCTAACGTCGTGTCCCGAAGCGGGGTGGTCAATGCGGCATCGGTGTGGATACCTGTCGCCATCGAAATGATCGGGGGATCCCATGGCCGAAAACGCAAGCGCCCTGCAGGGCTTCTACGACGGCGTGACCAACGTCAGCGACTTTATCTGGGGCGGGACCTGGCACGGAGAGCAGGTGTTGCTGTTCCCGCCCATGGTCGTCGTCCTGCTCGGGGCGGGCCTCTACTTCATGATCGGGCTGAGATTCTACCCGATCACCAAGCTCGGTTCGGCCTTCGCCGGGCTGTTCAGGAAGGGAGAAGGGGGCAGCGGGGAGATTTCGCCCTTCGCCGCCCTGTCCACAGCGCTGTCGGGCCAGATCGGCACCGGCAACCTGGCCGGGGTCGCCACCGCCATCACCCTTGGCGGACCGGGCGCGCTGTTCTGGATGTGGATCACCGCCCTGTTCGGTATGGCCCTGGCCTTCGCCGAAGGTTCGCTGGCCATCCGCTACCGCACGAAGAACGCCGAGGGGCACTATCAGGGCGGTCCGATGAACTACATCCGCACCGGCCTCGGCAAGCGCTGGGGCTGGCTGGCGGGGCTGTTCTGCGTGGGTCTGCTGTTCTCGTCCATCGCCACCGGCAACATGATCCAGGCCAACTCCTTCGCCGACTCGGTGAGCGGCCTGACGGGCCTGCCCGAGTGGGTTGCCGGGCTGATCGCGGCCATCGCGGTGTTCGCTGTGATCATCGGCGGCATCAAGTCGATCGGCGCCATCGCCGAGAAGATCGTGCCGGTGATGGCGATCACCTATGTCCTGATGGCGGTCGTCGCCCTGGTCATGAACTACCAGTTCATCCCGGGCGCCTTCATCACCATCTTCGACAGCGCTTTCAACGGCCAGGCGGCGGCCGGCGGCTTCCTCGGGGCCGGCATGATCATGGCCATCCGGGCCGGCGTGGCGCGCGGCCTGTTCTCCAACGAGGCGGGGCAGGGCTCGACCCCCATCGCGCACGCGGTCGCCCAGACCGATGACCCGGCGCGTCAGGGCCGGTTCGCGATGATGGGCACCTTCATCGACACCATCGTCGTCTGCACCGCCACCGGCCTGGTCATCCTGACCGTCCAGGGCGCCTTCCCGCACACGGGCGCGGACGGCGTGGTTGCGATGCAGGCCCAGGCCTGGACGTCGGACCTCAAGGGCTTTGCCATGACCGAGGCGGCCTACGCCTCGGCCTTCCCGTTCAAGGTGCTCGGCGACATCACCCTGGGGGCCCTGGTCGCCTCCACCGCGCTGCTGCTCTTCGTGTTCACCACCCTGATCACCTGGGGCTACTACGGCGAGCGGGCGGCAACCTTCCTGTTCGGCCAGCGCATGGCCCTGCCGTTCCGGCTGTTCTGGGTGCTGATGATCTTCGTCGGCTCCTTCCAGCACATCGAGCTGGTCTGGCGTCTGGGAGACATCGCCAACGCCGCGATGGCTCTGCCCAACATCATCGCCCTGCTGATGCTGTCGGGCGTGGTCTTCGCCCTCGCCAGGGGCGACAAGACGGCCGGCAAGGACCACGAGTAGCGGCCCGCGCCGCCGGCCCGCCGGCGCACCGTCAAAAGTGAAAGGCCCGGGATTGCTCCCGGGCCTTTTGCTTTTCGGCGTTCGACCGGACGATGGTCAGTCCTTGATGTCGTCGACCCCGCGGCCCATCGCCTCGGCCGGGCTCGGCAGGGACGTGTCCTCGGTGATGTCGATGCCCTTGGCCAGCTTGGAATGGGCGTAGCCGTAGCCGATGTAGATCACCGCCCCGACCGCCGCGTAGCTGGCCAGCAGGATCAGCGGCAGCGGATTGTCGTCCATGGCGTGCTGGATCATCGGCTTGAAGTTCTGCCAGGCCAGGAACATGCAGGCGAAGATGCCGGCGACGGCCGTGGCGATGCCGCCGGGGACCCGGAACGGGCGCGGCAGCTCCGGGTGCTTGACCCGCAGGTAGATGACCGAGAGGCAGACGATCGAGAAGGCCACGGCCGTACCCAGCGACACCAGGTCGCCCAGCAGGCTGATCGGCAGGAACGAGGCCGCCACCGCGATCAGGACGCCCAGCAGGATGGTGCCCATCCAGGGGGTGCGGAAACGCGGGTGGATGGCGGCGAACACCTTCGGCAGCAGGCCGTCGCGGGCCATGGTGTAGAAGATGCGCGTCTGGCCGTAGACAAGCACCAGCATGACCGAGCTGAGGCCGGTGATGGCCCCGATCTTGATCATCAGGCTGATGGCGTTGAACTGCTCGCCGTCGGCGTTGGCGAACGGCAGGTTGGCCCACTCCAGGCCCATGCGGTCGATGGCGACGGCGATGGGGGCGGGGCTGGCCAGCTCCTTGTAGGGCACCACGCCGGTCATGACCGCCGCGACGGCCATGTAGATGATGGTGCAGATAACCAGGGCGCCGAGGATGCCGACCGGCACGTCCTTGGCCGGGTTCTTGGCCTCGGCGGCCGCGGTCGAGACGGCCTCGAAGCCGACGTAGGCGAAGAAGATGATCGCCGCGCCGCGGAAGATGCCGCCGACGCCGAACTCGCCGGGCTGGCCGGTGGCTTCCGGGATGAACGGCTGCCAGTTGGCCGGGTTGATGTAGGCGATGCCGACCGCGATGAAGGTCAGCAGCACGATCACCTTGATGATGACGATGACGTTGTTGACGTTGGCCGACTCGCTGACGCCGATGACCAGCAGCATGGTCACCATGCCGATGCCGATGGCCGCGATGATGTTGAGGCCCCCGGTCAGCTGGAAGGCGACATTGCCCGCCTCGGTCGGGATCGCCTGGATCAGCGGCGTTCCCCACTGGGCGACCTCAGCTCCGGCGACCGATATCATTGGTAGCGCGACGCCGAAGTCCTTCAGGATGCTCACCACATAGCCGGACCAGCCGACCGCGACGGTGGAGGCGGCGATGCCGTACTCCAGCACTAGCAGCCAGCCCATGATCCAGGCGAAGACCTCGCCCAGCGTGCCGTAGGCGTAGGTGTAGGCCGAGCCGGAGACCGGCATCGTCGAGGCCAGTTCGGCGTAGCAGAGGCCGGCGAGGGCGCAGGCGATGCCCGCGACCACGAAGGACAGCATGATGGCCGGGCCGGCGTTGGCCGAGGCCACCTGGCCGGTCAGCACGAAGATGCCGGCGCCGATGATGGCGCCGACCCCCAGGCTGATCAGGTTGATGGGACCCAGCGAGCGCTTCAGTTCGCTCTTGGCCGCTTCCTTCTGGATGCTGGCGATGGATTTCTTGAGAAAGAATCTGTTTCCGCGTGGTGCGGCGTCTGCGGACATTGCGTCTCGCTCCCCCTATGGCCGACGACCCCCGTCGGCGAAATTGGAGGGACGTTAGGCAGGCCGGGCGCTTGACGCAACGGCTTACGGTGACGAGGCCGCTTTCACGCACTAGGACTGCGCCTTCATGCTGCCGATCGAGGAAATCCTGCCCCGGCTGAGGGCGACGCTGGCCGAGGGGGTCAACGCCGTGCTGGTCGCCCCGCCGGGGGCGGGCAAGACCACGCGCGTGCCTTTGGCCCTGGTGGACGAGGCCTGGGTGGCCGGCCGCAAGCTGATCGTGCTGGAGCCGCGGCGTCTGGCGGCTCGCGCGGCGGCGGCCCGGATGGCCTCGACGCTCGGCGAGGGCGTCGGCGAAACCGTGGGCTATCGCGTCCGGCTGCAGTCGAAGATCTCGGCCCGGACCCGCATCGAGGTGGTCACCGAAGGCGTCTTCACCCGGATGATCCAGGACGACCCGGCCCTGGAGGGCGTGGGGGCGGTCCTGTTCGATGAGTTCCACGAGCGCAGCCTGGACGCCGACATGGGCCTGGCCTTCGCCCGCGACAGCCAGGGCCTGCTGCGCGAGGACCTGCGCATTCTGGTGATGTCGGCGACCCTGGACGGCGCGGCGGTGGCCCGGCTGTTGGACGACGCGCCGGTGATCGAAAGCCAGGGGCGCGCCTTCCCGGTCGACACCCGCTACCTGGGCCGCGACCCGGCCAAACGTCTGGAGGAGCAGGTCGCCCGCGCGGTCGACAAGGCGCTGGCCGAGGAAGCCGGCGGCGTCCTGGTCTTCCTGCCGGGCCAGGGCGAGATCCTGCGCACCCGCGACCTGATCGCCGAGCGGATGCGGCGTCCCGACGTCGATCTGGCGCCCCTGTACGGCGCGATGGAGGGCCGCGACCAGGACCTGGCCATCAGTCCCTCGCCGTCGGGCCGTCGCAAGGTGGTGCTGGCCACCTCGATCGCCGAGACCAGCCTGACCATCGAGGGCGTCCGGGTCGTCATCGACGCGGGCCTGTCCCGCGTGCCGCGCTTCGACCCGGCCAGCGGCCTGACGCGGCTGGAGACGGTCCGCGTCTCTCGCGCGGCCGCCGACCAGCGTCGCGGCCGGGCCGGACGCACCGAGCCGGGCGTCTGCTACCGCCTGTGGGAAGAGGCGGAGACCCGGGCGCTCAATCCGTTCAGCCGGCCGGAAATCCTGGAAACCGACCTGTCGGGCCTGGCGCTGGACCTGGCCCGCTGGGGCGCACGGGACGCGTCGGGCCTGGCCTTCCTCGACCCGCCGCCGGCCGCCGCCTTCGCCGAGGCGCGGGCGCTGCTTGTCCGGCTGCAGGCGCTGGACGGTCAGGGCGCCCTGACCCCGCACGGCAAGGCGCTGGCGAACCTGCCTCTGCCGCCCCGGCTGGCGCACATGGTAGTGCGCGGCGCGGCCGGGGGGCAGGCGCTGCTGGCCGCGAAGATCGCCGCCCTGCTGACCGAGCGCGGGCTGGGCGGTCGGGCCACCCACCTGGGCCACCGGCTGGAGGCCTTCGACCGCGACCGCTCGCCCCGCGCCAACGACGCCCGCAAGCTGGTCGACCGCTGGGCCCGCGCCGCCGGCTCGCCGCCGAAGCAGCCGCCGCTCGACGAGGCGCTGCTGCTGGCCGAGGCCTTTCCCGAGAGGGTGGCCAAGGCGCGGGGATCGTCAGGCGAGTTCCAGCTGGCGACGGGGCGCGGCGCCCATGTCGAGGCGACCGATGTGCTGGCCCGTGAAAAGTGGATCGCCATCGGCGAGATGGGCGGCGGCGCGGCGCGCGACCGCATCCTGCTCGCCGCCCCGCTGGACGAGATCGCGTTGCGCGAGGCCTTCGCCGACCGGCTGGTGCGCGAGGAGCGGCTGGAGATCGAGGCCGACGGCAAGGTGCGCGGGCGCCGCCTGCTAAAGCTCGACCGACTGACGGTCGAGGACCGGCTGATCGAGAAGCCCGACCCGGAGATGATCGCCCGCGCGCTGGCCGACAAGGTGCGGCGCGAGGGCCTGGCGGCGCTGAAGCCCGGCGAGCGCACACAGTCGCTGCTGGCTCGTGCGGGCTTCCTGCATGCCGGCCGCCCGGCGCTCTGGCCGGACCTGTCGGAGCCGGCGCTGCTGGCCCGACTGGACGACTGGCTGACGCCTTTGCTGGTCGGCAAGCGCACCCTGGCGGACCTCTCGGACGGCGCGGTCGCCGATGCGATCCGCGCGCTGCTGCCCTGGGACCTGCAGCAGAAGCTCGAGGCCGAGGCTCCCGCCCGCTGGCAGGCCCCGACCGGCTCGAAGTTCCACATCGACTACGGCGCCGAGGGAGGGCCCCGGGTCGAGGCGCGCGTCATGGAGCTCTACGGCCTGTCCGAACACCCGACGGCGGCCGGCGTCCCGCTGACGCTGGCGCTGCTGTCGCCGGGCCACAAGCCGATCCAGATCACGAAGGACCTGCCCGGCTTTTGGCGGGGGACCTGGAAGGAGGTCCGCACCGAGATGAAGGGCCGCTACCCCCGCCATGTCTGGCCCGAGGAGCCGTGGCTGGCCCAGGCGACGACAAGGGCCAAGCCGAGAGGGACGTGATCCCCGGAACGAGTGGCCTCGCCGCTGGCGTCGGCGCGCCGGATAGGCCAGCCTGCCGGTAACGACGCCGGGGAGGGCGCGCTCAATGACCCAGACTCTCGTCGCGGACGCGCTGCGGGCCCGCGCCTGGTCTCCGCCGGATTCCGGCCTTCACGGCTGCGTCTGCTGTTCGCCCGCGCTCCAGACGCTCGGGCTGCTGTCTCTGCCGCATCTGGCTGCCGCCGGACGCGCCGACGGGTGGAAGCGCCTGGGCGCCCCGCCGCCCGCGCCGGTCGGGACCGTGATCCTCGCCAACGCCCGCATCCTGACCGTGGACGAGGCCTTCAGCACCGCGCAGGCCCTGGCCTTCCGCGACGGGCGCATCCTGGCGGTCGGGTCGCTGGACGCCGTTCGCGAGGTCGCCGGCGAGGACGCCGAGGTGCTCGACGCCGGCGGACGCACGGTGCTGCCCGGCTTCATCGAGCCGCACATGCACTTCTTCGCCATCGCCATGTTCGGGACCATTCCCGACGTCGGGGCTGTCGTCTGCGAGGACGCCGACGCCGTCATCGCCCGCCTGGGCGAGATGGCCGACGCCGCGCCGGAGGACGCCTGGATCGTCGCCCGCCAGTTCGATCCGTCGCTGCAGGCCGGCGCCGACCGCATCACGCGCCACACGCTGGACCAGATTGCGCCGCGCAACCCGGTGTTCCTGTTCAACGCCTCGCTCCACATCGCCTACTGCAACAGCCGCGCGCTGGAGATCGCCGGCGTCACGGCCGCCACCCAGGATCCGCCGGGCGCCAGCTATGTGCGGGACGCGTCCGGCGCGCCCAACGGCGTGCTGCAGGGGCAGGCGGCGATGTTCTCGGTGCTGGGGCACAACCTGGCGGCCATGGCGACGGACGACATCCCGGAGGCCTGCCGCCGGGTCTGCGAGAAGGCCAACCGTGTCGGGGTGACCACCGTCTGCGACCAGGCCGCCGGCGGCTTCCAGGGGCGCGGCGAGCTGTCCGCCTTCCACGCCTTCGCCGCCTCGGGCCACATGACCGCCCGGCTGCGCTATTCCCTGATCCAGGCCGGCGAACGCGGCTGGGACGCCATGGGCGTCAGGCCCGGCGACGGGGACGACATAGCCCGCGCCGTCGGCTGGAAGATTGTTTCCGACGGCTCCAACCAGGGCCGCACGGGCCTGCAGCGCGAACCCTACCTCGGCGGCGGCGCGGGCATGGCCTATGTCACGCCGGAGGTGCTGCGCGACATCACAGTGAAGCGCTCCCTCGAAGGCTGGCAGATGGTCATCCACGCCAACGGCGACCTGGCCATCGACCGGGCGCTGGACGCCATCGAGGCGGCGCTCAAGGCCGGTGCGCCGACGGACAGCCGCTTCCGCATCGAGCACTGCTCGGTGCTCCATGACGAGCAGATCGCCCGCATGGCGCGGCTGGGGGTGACGCCCAGCTTCCTGATCGGCCATGTCCACTACTGGGGCAAGGCGTTCCGCGACGAGATCTTCGGGCCGGCGAAGGCCGACCTGCTCGGCCGCGCCGCCTCCTGCGGGGCCGCCGGTTTGCGCTGGACCATGCATTCGGACGAGCCGGTCACCGAGATGGGTCCGCTGCGGATGATCGACAACGCCGTCAACCGCTCGCTGTGGAAGGAGCCCGGCGGCGTGCTCAACCCGGCAGAGCGCGTCACGGTCGAGCGGGCCATCATCGCCCTGACCCGCGACGCGGCCTGGCAGTGTCGGTCGGAGCACGAGATCGGCTCGCTGGAGGTCGGCAAGCTGGCCGACTTCGTGATCCTCGACCGCGATCCGCTGGAGGTCCCGACGGAGGAACTCGGCGCCGTCCGGGTGCTGGAGACCTGGGTCGGCGGACGGCGGGTCTGGGCCGCTCAGTCCCCCGCCGCGTAGATCATGATCCCCGTTGCCACCGACAGGTTCAGGCTGTCGGCCCGGCCGCGCATCGGGATCTTGACGTTGACGTCGCACAGGGCCGCAAGCTCGTCGGGCAGGCCGGCCTGTTCGTTGCCCATCAGGATCAGGGTCGGGGCCTCGTACTTCGCCGTCCGGTGATCGGTCTTCGCGGTCAGCAGGGTGCCGACCACCGAGCCCGGCCAGCGTTCACGCCAGGCGATGAACTCGGGAATCGTCGCCTTGATGATCGGCACGGCGAAGATCGAGCCCATGGTCGCCCGCACCGCCTCGACCGAATAGGGATCGCAGCAGTCGCCGACCAGGATCACGCCGCCGCAGCCGGCCGCGTCGGCGGTGCGGATGATGGTCCCGAGGTTGCCGGGATCGCGCACGGCCTGCAGCGCCACCCAGACCTTGGCCGTATGCGGCTCGACCATGGCCAGCGGTGTGAAGCTCTGTTCGAACACCGCCAGCACCGCCTGCGGATTGTCCCGGCGGGCGATCTTCTCGAGGATCTCGCGGTTGACCTCGATGACCTGGCCGCCGGAGTCGTAGGTGATCTCCCGCGCCTGATCGAGCAGCGGATGGTCGGCGGCGTCCTTGCCGTAGATCAGGATCTTCGGCGCGTGGCCCAGGTCGACCGCCTCGGTGACGATCTTCAGCCCCTCGGCCAGGAACCGGCCGCTCTCCTCGCGGGCCTTGCGCATGTGCAGGGCCTTGACGGCCTTGACCAGCGGATTGGTGTGGGAAGTGATGACCCGGCTCAAGACGACCACCGTGCGAAGAAGGACAGGCCCACCTGCCGGATGCCGGCCTGCTCGACCAGGGCCAGCTCGCCCCAGTCGATCCGGCCCGGGCGGTTGACGGCCTCGGCCACCAGGCCGGCCATCGAGGCGCCCGAGATACGGGCGGCGTAGGCGTTGAGGATCAGGAACGAAGGATCGTCGCTCAGCAGGCCGCCGCAGAGGCCGACCATCTCGGGCAGGTCCTCGAACAGGCGCCAGACCTCGCCGTCCGGCCCTCGGCCGAACTTGGGCGGGTCGAGGATGATGCCGTCGTAGCGGCTGCCGCGGCGGTCCTCGCGCTGCACGAACCGGCGGGCGTCCTCGACGATCCAGCGCACGTTGTCGACGCCGGACAGGGCGGCGTTCTCGCGGGCCCGCTGCACCGACTGCTTGGAGGCGTCGACGTGGGTGACCTGCGCCCCGGCCAGCGCGCAGACCAGGCTGGCCACGCCGGTGTAGCCGAACAGGTTGAGGATCTTCAGCGGACGGCCGGCCGCGCGCTGACGAGCGTCGAGCCATTCCCAGTTGGCCGCCTGCTCGGGGAAGAAGGCCAGGTGGCGGAAGTTGGTGAAGCGGCCGTGGAATCGGGCCTCGCGCCAGGACAGTTCCCAGCTCTCGACTGGCTTGCCCTTGAAGCGCCAGCGGCCGGCCTCGTCCTCGTCGGTGGGGTCGAAGACCGCGTCGGCATTGTCCCAGACCTGGGCCGGAAGTTGTGGCCGCCACAGGCACTGCGGCTCGGGCCGCACGACGGTGTAGGGGCCGTAGCGTTCCAGCTTGCGGCCGCCGCCGCTGTCCAGCAGGGCGTAGTCCGCCCAGCCGGTGGTGCGCATGAGGCTCGGAGCCTCGGCGATGGTGGGGCCGCTCATGGGCGGGCGATACGGCTCAGGCGGCGACCTGTCCAGTCCGCGCCGCATGCCGCGTCTTGTCCCAATGGTGCGGACAGCGGACCAGCTGCCACAGCGCATGGGCCGCCGCCAGCGACAGCAGGGGCCAGTAGAGGGGCGTCAGCAACAGGTCGCGCACCCTCAGCTCGGCTCCGGCCCGGCGCAGTCCGACGACCGCCGCGGCCATGGCGCATAGCCATCCGGCGACCAGCAGGGCGGCGTCTGCCGGAGTCAGCCATCCCTGGCCTGTCGACAGCTGGGCGGCCACCGAGATCAGGCTCCAGGCCAGCAGCGGCCCGTGCGCGAGCGCGGCCAGGATCGCCACGCCGAGCGTCACGGCGAACGAGAGCAGAACGCCGGTTCGCCAGTGTGGTGGCCGCCGCGTCTGGACGCCGAACGTCTGCATGTAACCCTTCACCCAGCGCGCCCGTTGCGGCAGCCAGTCGGCGAGGCGGTCCGGCGCGACCTCGACGGTCGGAAGCTCCAGTACGCCCAGATCGTAGCCTTCCGCCGCGAGACGGAACCCCAGGTCGGCGTCCTCGGTGACATTCCAGGCATCCCACCCGCCGACGGCTTGAAGGGCTGAGATCCGGAAGTGGTTGCTGGTGCCGCCCAGCGGGAAGGGCAGGCCCAGGCGCGCCAGCAGCGGCAGGATGGTCTCGAACTGGATGGCGTACTCGATGGCGAACTGGCGCGGCAGAAAGCGACGATCCGGCTCGAGGCGCAGCGGCGCCTGCAGGCAGGCGAGCCGCGCCGACCCGGCGGCAAGGCGGGCGGCCGCCTCGCGCAGCTGCAGCGGATGGGGCCGGTCCTCTGCGTCATAGATGGTGACGATCTCGCCGGTGGCCCGCTCCAGCGCGATATTGCAGGCCCGTGGCTTGGTCCGGGGACGGCCGGGCGGCGCGACCAGGACTTCCACATGGCGCGGCAGGCTCAGACCCGCCAGCGCCTGACGGGTCTCTCCGTCATCCGCCTCGACGACGATGAGCACCTGCAACCGGTCTCGGGGGTAGTCGACGGCGTCGAGCGCCGCCAGAAGCTGCGCCGCCACCTCCGCCTCCCGGTAAAGGGGCGCGATGACGGTGTAGGCGGGCAGGGCGGCGTCGTCGAGCGCGGGCGCCGGCGCGCTGGTCCGGGGCGTCATCGCCGCCGCAAGCCGGGTCAGGGCGGCGGCGGCGAACAGCAGAAAGAAGAGGTGGTGCAGGGCTTGCCCGGCGACCGCGGGCCAGAGGACGAGGGCAATGGCCGGAACCGCCAGCGCGGCCGTCAGAGCCGCCCATTGCATTGGCGTCGGCGGCCGCGCCGCGCCCTGGTGGCGCAGGGCGTCGGCCTCGCCCGCCAGCCGGGGGCGGGGGTGATCGATCAACCGCCTGTCGAACCGGTTCCGGCGCCTAGCTTCCGGGGTCTGTCTCGCCTCGGTCATTTCGCCCTCGACGCCGCACGCGGGAATCACTCAACCAGCGCACGGTCCCGGTCAAGGGGAAATTAACCATGCGGCAACCTTTGCGAGCAGCGCGACATCCTCACGGGTTGCGGGCGGTGGGTGATTGCCGTTTAGTGTTCGCGGGGAACAGAAACGCAGGGGAATGGCGAGTCGTGACAACGACCTTGAAAAAGCCGCAGCGTTCAGCCCGCAAGCCCAAGGGAGACGGGCATCTGCGGCGCGGCGAAATCCTTCAGGCGGCGGAGCGTATCTTCATCGCCGAAGGCTATCACGGGGCCACGATCCGCAGGATCGCAGACGAGGTGGGGGTCTCGTCGACGGCGCTGTACATGCACTTCCGGGACAAGGACGAAATCCTGCTCGAGATCTGCGACGGCGCCATCGAGCAACTCCTTCGCATCAACACCGAGATTTCCGCCCAGCCGATCGACGCAGTGGCGCGGGTGCGGCTGATGCTCGACGCCTACATGGACTTCGCGCTCAGCAATCCAAACGCCTACCAGCTGGTGTTCTGCGGCCCCGCGGGCCTGCTGTCTGAAGACAAGCAGCAGATGACCCGTGACCTTGGCGATCGCTGCTACGACAAGTTCGTCGGCGTGGTTCGCGAGATCGGCGCTTCGGGGCGGCTGCGCACCGGCAACGTCGAAAGCGCGGCCCAGACGCTGTGGACGGCCTGCCACGGTCTGGTGGCGCTGCTGCTGACCCGGCCGACGTTCAACTGGGAGCCGACGCAGGACCTCAAGGCGGTCATGCTCGACGGGATTCTCTACGGACTGATGACGGACTGACCGATGAAGCCGCTCGCGTTCGGCGCCGCCCTCGCGGCGGGGCTGGCGCTGGCCGGCGAAGTCGTGGCGGCGCCGCGCGTGATGTCCGTGGACAGCTGCGCTGACCAGTATGTGATCGCGCTCAGCCCTCGCGACGCCATCGTCGGCGTCTCGGCGCGGGCCGATGATCCCGACAGCTACATGCGCGAGCAGGCGAGGGGCCTGCCCCAGCGCCGCGCGACCACCGAGACCGTGCTGGCCCTGCGGCCCGATGTCGTCGTGCGCTACTGGGGCGGCGACGCCCGGCTGAGCGAGGCGCTGACCCGACGCGGGATCGCCGTGGTGCGCATCGAGGACGCCCAGGACTTTGACCAGGTGCGCGCCAACGTCCGCGCTGTCGCCGCGGCGCTGGATCGGCGGGCGAAGGGCGAGGTCCTGATCGCCGAGATGGACGGCCGCCTGGCCAGGTCAAGGGACGCCTGGGGCGGCAAGCCGGCCATGTACTTGACCCCGACCGGCTACAGCTCCGGCGGCGGCACGCTGATCGACGCCATGCTGCGGGCGGCCGGGCTGACCAACCTCGTCAGCGGCCCGGCCTGGGAGCCGATCCCGCTGGAGGCCATCGTGCGCAGTCCGCCGTCGGCCTTCGTGCTCGGCTTCTTCAGCCGGCTGTCGAACCTGACCACGCGCTGGGGGCCGGGCCGGCACGCGGTGCTGCGCGAGCGGCTGCCGAGCCGGACCATCGCCTCGCTGCCGGGCGCACAGATCGGTTGTCCCGCCTGGTTCGTCGCCGAGAGTGTCGAAACCCTGGCCCGGGCGGCCCACCGGACGCCGCGATGAGCCGGCTGGCGACCCTTCCGGTGCTGGCCGGACTTCTGCTGCTCAGTCTGGTCCTGGCGGTCCTGGCCGGTGAAACCGGGATGTCGGCGGGCGACTACCGCGCCGCGCTGCTCGATCCGGCCTCGCCGGCGGCGGAGATCCTGTGGTCGATCCGCGCGCCGCGCGCGGTGATGGCCGCGCTGGTCGGCGCGGCTCTGGGACTGGCCGGCGCCGCGCTGCAGGGCCTGCTGCGCAATCCGCTGGCCGATCCCGGCGTGCTCGGCGTTTCGGCGAGCGCCGGGCTCGGCGCGGGGCTGACCATTTCGCTGGGTCTGGCCGCCGTGCCGCTGGCCATCGAGGGGGCGGCGCTGGGCGGCGCCCTGGCCTGCGGCCTGCTGGTCACCGCCCTGGCGGCGCGGTTCCGGACGCCCGAGGCGCTGATCCTGATGGGCGTGTCGCTGTCGGCCTTCGCCGGCGCCCTGTCGGCGCTGGTCTACAACTTCGCCGCCTCGCCGATCATGGCCACGGAGGTCCTGACCTGGATGATGGGCTCGGTCGCCAACCGCGACTGGCCCGACGCCCTGACCGCTCTGGGCCCGATGGCGATCGGCGCGGCGCTGGTCGCCTGGTCGGCGCGGGGCCTGAAGATGCTGGCGCTGGGTGAGGAGACCGCCGCCCTGTCAGGCTTGCCGATGGCGCGCCTGCGCGCCGCCGCGGTGGCCGGAGCGGCGCTGCTGGCCGGCGCCTCTGTGGCGGCGTCGGGAGTCATCGGCTTCGTGGGACTGGTCGCGCCGCATCTGGTTCGCAGGAGCGTCGGCGACGATCCGGCCCGCACCCTGGCGCCGTCAGCGCTGGCCGGCGCCGTCCTGCTGGTGCTGGCCGATCTGGCCGCCCGGATCATCCCGACGGAGCAAGAGCTGAAGCTGGGCGTGGTCACCGCCCTGTTCGGGGCCCCGGTGTTCGCGCTGGTCGCCTGGCGCGCCGCCCGGAGCTGGCGGTCATGAGCGACGCGGCCTGGACCATCGAGGGACTGTCGGCGCGCCTGGGCGGCCGGCTGGCCGTGGATGGCGCCAGCCTGACCGCCCGTCCCGGCGAGGTGGTCGGGGTGCTGGGGGCCAATGGCTCGGGCAAGACCACCCTGCTGCGCGCCGGTCTCGGACTGATCAAGGCCGACTCGGGCGCCGTCAGGCTTGGCGGCGAGCCGCTGGAGAGCCTGTCGGAGGCGCGCCGGGCGCGACTGGCCGGCTACCTGCCTCAGGAGCGTCGCGTCGGCTGGAACCTCGCCGCGCTGGAGATCGCGGCGCTCGGCGCGCCGGACCTGCCGCCGGCCAGGGCCCGCGAGGTCGCCGCCGGCAGTCTGGCCCGCGTCGGCCTGTCGGGCTTCGAGGGGCGGGGCGTGCTCGACATGTCCGGCGGCGAGCGGGCCAGAGTGCTGCTCGCCCGGCTGCTGGCCACGCGCGCGCCGCTGATGGTCGCTGACGAGCCGGCCGCCGGCCTCGATCCCGACGCCCAGTTCCTGACCCTGGAGCTGCTGCGCGCCGAGGCGGCCTGCGGCGCCGCCGTCGTGGTCACGCTGCATGACCTGACGCTGGCCGCGCGGTCCTGCGACCGGCTGGTCGTGCTGCATCACGGGCGGGTCGTCGCCGACGGCGCGCCGAGGCAGGCCCTGACGCCGCAGGTGCTGCGCGAGGCGTTCGGCCTTGCCGGCGCGCTCGTCGAGGTCGAGGGCGAGCTGGTGCTGGCAGCCCGCCGGGCCGGCTAGCCCCCGCCGGGCAGATAGGCCGCGCGCGGATCGGCCGGCGCGGCCAGCGGCGTCCAGGCCCCGCGCCGGATGTCCGCCGACAGGCTCAGCGGAGTCGAGCCGCCATTCAGGCGGGCGCGATAGACCATCATCGTCTCGGTCGTCCGCATCACGTAGTTGCGGGTCTCCGAGAACGGGATGCATTCGATGAAGTCGAGCGGGTCCGTGCCGCCACCGCGAGGGTCGCCACACTCGGATACCCACTTGGCCGGCCGTCCCGGCCCGGCGTTATAGGCCGCCGAGGCCATGATGTAGGAGCCGTTGAAGGTGCTGATCATGTCGCCCAGGTATCGGGACCCCAGGCGCATGTTGAACTCCGGATCGAACAGGCGCTCCAGCGAGTAGGGCTCGCCGATCCGCTTGGCGACGCTGGCGCCGGTGGCGGGCATCAGCTGCATCATGCCCCGCGCCCCGACGCCGGATTGGGCGCGCGGGTCGAAGTTGCTCTCCTGACGCGAGATGCTGTGCACGAAGGCCGGCTCGGCCGCGCCCTCGACATAGGGCAGGCGCAGGATCGGATAGCCGCGCTCGGGCAGGTGCATGCCGCGCTGGGCCGCCGTGCGGACGGCCCGCATGGCGGTGTCCTGATCCTGGTAGCCCCGCACCATGTCGACGAGCAGCGCGATCTCGGCCGCCGTCGGCAGGGTGTCGTCGATGTGCAGCACGAAGACCTTGAAGGTGTCACGGTTGCCGCTCTCGATCAGGATGCGGGCCGCCTGCACCAGATCCCGGCCCTCGAAGCGGGCGCGGTCGGCGGCGGTGATCACCGGGTCCTTGCCCAGCACCAGCTCCTTCTGGCCAGCCTTCTCGGCGGCCAGCTGGCCGTAGAAGGTGGTGATGTGCTGCGCGCCGCGCATGTAGAAGGCTTGGGCCGCGGCCTGGTCGCCCAGCGCCTCGGCCGCGCGGCCCTGCCAGTACAGCGCCCGACCCTGGGTGATGGGGGAGGTGCCGGCCGCCGCCAGCCGGGCGAAGTGGTCGGCCGCCGCCTTCGGGTTGCGCAGCTTCGAAAGCGCGATCCAGCCGGCGTAGAACTCGGCCTCCGCCGCGTCCGGCCCGACGATGGCGCCGGTGTTGGCCGAGGCGCCGTAGGCGGCGGCGTAGTCACGAACCTGCAGGGCGTCGACGGTGATCCGCTTGCGGTCGGCGGTCCAGGTGCGAGCGCCCAGCTCGCTGGTCGGGGCGGCCTTCAGGCCGCGGGCCAGCGCGCGAAGCTCGCTGTCCATGCCGCGCCGACGGAAATAGGCTGCCTGCTCGTAGATCAGCCCGGGATCCTGGCGTTGGACATGGTCCATCTGCGCGACCATGTCGTTGGCCAGCGCCGAGCCGGCGCGGTAGGCCAGCCGGGCGTCCGCCACCAGCTTGTAGGACCCGCCCAGCGTGGCGACATGCTCCTTCGCCGCCGGCCCCTGCGGGCCGTACAGCAGCACGTCGGCGCGGCGGGCATGATCGTCCTCGGTCAGGTAGTGGCCGAACCGGGCGCGCATCGTGCGCTGCGGGTCGGCCTCGAACATCTTCTCGCGCCACCAGGCCTTGATCAGGTCCCGGGCGTCGAGCTCTCGTTTGGAGGCGCGCAGGGCGGATGCCAGGGCCATGGCGCCCTCGGGCGTCTGGGGCTCGGCGCCGCCAAACCAGGCGATGATTCGGTCCGGGGCCATGCCGGACGTCTCAAGCAGCTTTTCGGCGGTGATCTGGCGCTTGGCGCCGCGGGGCCAGCCGTTCAGGTCGCGTCGGGCGGCGTCGGCCTCGAAGAAGCTCATCGACTCCGGCGCGCGGTCGGCCAGAGCCCACAGGGCGATCTTGCGGGCGATCGGGTCCTGGATCGACGCCATCGCCGCACGAATCGAAGCGGCCGACGTGCCCGTCAGGGCGTTACGCAGATTGGCCGCATCGCTGTCCGACAGCGGCTGGCGGTAGGCGGTCTGGGGCGTGGAGACCAGTTGCGGCGCGCTCCCGGACACCTGCGCCACCGCGGCGCTCCCGAGAATCGCGGCGATACCCGCACCGATCAGCATTTTCCGTCCAGTGGCCGTCAAACCTTCGTCTCCTCGTCGTTTCATCCGCTCGCGGGCCATTGCGAAGCCCACACCGCCGGACATATTGTCCGCGCCCGACACACAGCCGCAATGCAAAGCGGCGACCTCACGGCATTTTGCAAGTCATGGTCCATCTTCCGTTCCGGGGCGCGATCACCGCCCTCATCACGCCCTTTCGCGACGGCGCCGTCGACGAGGCCGCCTACGTGGCGCTCATCGAGCGGCAGATCGCGTCCGGAATTCACGGTCTCGTGCCAGCCGGAACCACCGGTGAGACCTCGACGCTCAGTCACGATGAACACAGGCGTGTGGTCGAATTGTGCGTGCAGACGGCGCGCGGGCGCGTGCCGGTGATCGCCGGCGCCGGATCCAACGCCACGAGCGAGGCCATCGATCTGGCGCGCCACGCCAAGGCCGTCGGCGCCGACGCGGTGCTGGTCGTCGCGCCCTACTACAACCGCCCCAGCCAGGAGGGGCTGTACCAGCACTACGCGGCGATCAACGACGCCGTGCAGATCCCGGTCATCACCTACAACGTGCCCGGCCGGACGGTTGCCGACATCTCCAACGAGACGCTGGAGCGGCTGTCGAAGCTGCCCAACATCGTCGGCATCAAGGACGCCACCAGCGACCTGACCCGCATCAGCATCCAGCGCCTGACCTGTGGCCCTGAGTGGGTGCTGCTGTCGGGGGATGATCCCACGGGCCTGGGCTACATCGCCCACGGCGGCGTCGGCTGCATCAGCGTCACCTCGAACGTCGCGCCGGAGTCGGTGGCGGCCTTCTACAACGCCGCCCTGGCCCGCGACTGGGACACCGCCCTCTATCTGCAGGACCGGCTGATCCGGCTGCACAAGGCGCTGTTCCTCGACGCCTCGCCGGCGCCGACCAAATTCGCCATGGCTCACCTGGGCCTTTGCTCGGACGAGGTCCGCCTGCCGATCTCACCCTGCGCCGAGGCCGTGAAGCCCGCCATCCTCGACGCCATGCGCGAAGCCGGGGTGATCTAGTGGGCCAGGTCGGCAAGCTGATCGCCGAGAATAGACGGGCCCGCTACGACTACTTCATCGAGGATGTGGTCGAGGCCGGCATCATGCTGACCGGCACCGAGGTGAAGAGCCTGCGCAACGGCCGGGCCAACATCGCCGAGTCCTACGCGGCGGTCGAAGGCGACGCGATCATCCTGGTCAACGCCGACATCCCGCCCTACGCGGGCGGCAACCGCTTCAACCACGAGCCCCGCCGCCACCGGAAGCTGCTGTTGCACCGCAAGGAGATCGGCAAGCTGATCGGCGCGGTGCAGCGCGAGGGGCGGACCATCATCCCGCTCAAGCTCTACTGGAACGAAAAGGGCATCGCCAAGCTCGAGATCGGCCTGGCCAAGGGCAAGAAGACCCACGACAAGCGCGAGGCCACCGCCGAGCGCGACTGGCAGC
Source organism: Caulobacter sp. (assembly GCA_031426695.1). Classification (GTDB taxonomy): domain Bacteria; phylum Pseudomonadota; class Alphaproteobacteria; order Caulobacterales; family Caulobacteraceae; genus Caulobacter. The sequence goes on along the minus strand of JASJPM010000007.1, from coordinate 204,069 downwards.
GCGACAAGGCCCGCCTGATGAAGGGCAATCGGGCGGAGTAGGGGGCCGGTCCCACGAGCCGGCTACCCCAGCAGCGCCCGCGCCCGCAGGAAGATGTCCTCGAACATCGGCGCGGTCAGCCGGCCGGTGTTCGTGTTCAGCCGCGAGCAGTGGTAGCTGTTGATGATGGTGTAGCCGCCGGCCTCGAACTGCGAGCCGTGGCCCGGCTGGCCCAGCGAGGCCTTCAGCCCCATGGCCCGCAGCACGCTGCGCCGGGACACGTCGCCCAGGGTGACGATGACCTTGAGGTTCGTGAGTTCCGCCAGTTTGTTGGCGAAGAACGGACTGCAGGTCTTCTCCTCCGACGTTTCCGGCTTGTTCAGCGGCGGGGCGCAGCGGACGACGTTGGTGATCATGGCGTCGACCAGCCTCAGGTCGTCCTGGCCGTCCGGGTCATAGGTCCCGGTGGCGAAGCCGGTCTTCCTCAGGGTGTCGTAGAGCAGCCAGCCGGCGTGGTCGCCGGTGAACGGCCGCCCCGTGCGGTTGGCGCCGGTGCGGCCCGGCGCGAGGCCGGCGATCAGCAGCCGCGCGTCCGGATCGCCGAACGACGGGGCTGGGCCGTTCCACCAGTCCGGGTTCTGGCTGCGGTTCTCGTCGCGATAGGCGACCAGCCGCGGGCAGAGCGGGCAGTCGCGCGGGGGTTCGGAGCGAGGGCTCATTCCCACCCCCGTCTCCCCGGCGAAGGCCGGGGTCCATGCGGGGCTGCGTAAAGCGCAACAAGGCCTGGAGACCGTGCGCTGGAAATGGATCCCGGCCTTCGCCGGGAACACGGGGCTTTCCTAAACCTCATCTTCGGCCTCGATCTCGGCGCGGGTGCGGGCCGGCGGGTCGTTCAGGAAGCGCGGCTGATGCACCCGTTGCGGACGGCCGATGATGGGGCCGAGGTCGGAGAGGTCGACGAAGCTGTCGCACTGGCGGCGCAGGTCGTCGCTGGCCATCGGCGGCTGCGACTTGACGGTGGAGACCACGGTGACCCGCGCGCCCAGGCGCTGCACCGCCTCGACGGCGGCCCGGAAGTCGCCGTCGCCGGAGAACAGCACGATGTGGTCGGCCTTGCCGGCCATCTCCATCATGCCCACGGCGATCTCGACATCCATGTCGCCGCGCCAGCGCTTGCGGCCGGTGGCGTCGGTGTATTCCTTGGCCGGTTTGGTCACCACCGCGAAGCCGTTGTAGTCCAGCCAGTCGACCAGCGGCCGGATCGGCGAAAAGTCGTCGCCGCTGTCGGCCAGCGCCGTGTAATAGTAGGCGCGGATCAGCACCCCGCGCTTGCTGAACTCGTCGAGCAGCTTGCGATAGTCGATATCGAAGCCCAGGGCCCGGGCCTGGGAGTAGAGGTTGGCGCCGTCGATAAACAGCGCCAGTCGGTCTGTCGGATAAAAGCTCACGTTTTCAAATCCTTGAATCAAATATCTCAACATAATCCGGACGAATCCGCCGTCGTCGCCCTGGGCAGCAGCCTAGCGGGGGACCACGAGTCCCGCGAGGCCCTGCTGGAGGCGGCGCTGCGGCGTTTCGCCGACCTGGGCCTGACGGTGCTGGCCCGCTCGGGCTGGTGGGAGTCGGCGGCCTGGCCGGACCCCTCGGCGCCGGCCTATCTGAACGGCGTGGCGCTGCTCGCGCCCGACATCCCGCCCGAAGAGATGCTCGCCGCCCTGCACGCCATCGAGCGCGCCTTCGGTCGGGCGAGGGGAGAGGTCAACGCCCCCCGCACCCTCGACCTCGACCTGATCGCCCATGGCCGCACGGTGCTGGACGGCCCGGGCCTGGTCCTGCCGCACCCGAGGGCCCACGAGCGCCGGTTCGTCATGGGTCCGCTGGCGGAGATCGCCCCGATGTGGCGCCACCCGGCCTATGGCGGCACCGCGAAGATGATGGCGGCCGGGGCGACGGTCGGGCGGGACGCGGCGCCGCTTTGATCGCGGTCCAGGGGGCGGAGCGCGAAACAATAGGCCCGCGACATCCCCCCACGCCCTTGCGGCGTTGCACAATGGGGCGCAAAACTCTATGTAAGCCGGCTCCCACGATAGCCTCCCGAGAGATTCATGGCCCGCGTCACCGTCGAAGACTGCGTCGAGAAGGTTCCCAACCGGTTCGGCCTCGTGCTGCTGGCCTCGCATCGCGCCCGCGCCATCTCGGCCGGCGCGGCGCTGCTGGTCGACCGTGACAACGACAAGAACCCCGTCGTCGCCCTGCGCGAGATCGCCGACGACGTGGTCGACAACGACGGCCTCAAGGAAGGCCTGATCGCCACGCTGCAACGCGTCGACGAGCGGACCGAGGCCGAGGAAGAGGCGGAAACCGTCGCCCTGCTCTCCGATCCCACCCACATGCAGATGAGCGAACAGGAACTGATCCGCGCCCTGCAGAGCGACCGCGATGGCGGTCAGGAGGAGCGGTACTGAGTCCGGAAGGATCAGAAGCCCTCATTATCGAGGCGGCCGAGGTCGCCCCTCCCATTGACGCGCCTCATGAGGCGGCTGCTCGCCCGACCGGCGCGACGGCCGCCGCCAGGGCCGCCGCGCGTCCGCGCTTCCTGCGCCAGTATGAGCTGATCGAGCGGGTGCGGGCCTATGACCCGACCGCCGACGAGGCGCTGCTGAACCGCGCCTACGTCTACGCCGTGCGGATGCACGGCTCCCAGACCCGGGCCAGCGGCGATCCCTACTTCGCTCACCCGATCGAGGTGGCCGGCATCCTGACCGAGTACCGGCTGGACACCGCCTCCATCGTCACCGCCCTGCTGCACGACGTCATCGAGGACACCACCGCGTCCGGCGCCGACATCGCCGAGCTGTTCGGCGAGGAGGTGGCCGAGCTGGTCGAGGGCGTCACCAAGCTCTCCAAGCTCGAGCTGGCCGCCGAGCACACGCGCCAGGCCGAGAACCTGCGCAAGTTCATCCTGGCCATTTCCAAGGACGTGCGGGTCCTGATGGTCAAGCTGGCCGACCGCCTGCACAACATGCGGACGCTGAACTTCATCTCCAAGCCGGCCAAGCGCGAGCGGATCGCCCGCGAGACGCTGGACATCTACGCCCCGCTGGCCCGCAACATCGGCTGTCACCGCATCTGCACCGAGCTCGAGGAACTGGCCTTCGAGCACCTCAACCCGGTGGCCCGCAACGCCATCCTGCGCCGGCTCGAGGCCATGCGCACCGACCAGGGGCGGGCGGTGGAGCAGGTCAGCGGCGAGATCACCCGCCTGCTCGATCAGGACGCCATCCCCGCCCGGGTGTTCGGCCGCGAGAAGCATCCGTTCTCGATCTGGCGAAAGCTGCAGCGCAAGTCGATCGGCTTCTCGCAGATGAGCGACATCTACGCGTTCCGCGTGATCGTCGACACCGAGGAGGACTGCTACCGGGCCCTGGGCCTGATCCACCGCAACTGGCCGTGCATTCCCGAGCGGTTCAAGGATTTCATCTCCACGCCCAAGCGCAACAACTACCGCTCGCTGCACACCACGGTGGTCGGGCCCAAGGGCATGCGCATCGAGATGCAGATCCGCACCGAGGTCATGGACCGGGTGGCCGAGGACGGGGTGGCGGCGCACTGGCGCTACAAGAACTCCTCCTACGGCTTCGACCGCGAGGCCATGGAGGCCGACGGCGGCCGCGACCCGCTGGCCAACCTGCGCCAGCTGGTCCAGGTGCTGGAGCACGGCGGCGACGCCGAGGACCTGGTCGAGCACGCCAAGCTGGAGATGTTCCTCGACCAGGTGTTCGTGTTCACCCCCAAGGGCAAGCTGATCAGCCTGCCGCGCGGGGCCATGCCGCTGGACTTCGCCTACGGCGTCCACACCAATGTCGGCGACACCACCGTCGGGGCGAAAATCAACGGCGAACTCAAGCCCTTGCGGACACAACTTCAGAACGGCGACGTGGTCGAGATCGTGCGCGGACCCAAGCCGGCGGTGCCGCCGGACTGGCGCTCGCTGGCGGTCACCGGCCGGGCCCGCTCGGCCATCCGCCGCCACATCCGCCAGACCGAGAAGGAAGAGTTCCTGCGGCTGGGCGTCTCGGCCATGGACCAGGCCTTCGCCCGGGTCGGCAAGACCCGCTCCGGCGTCTCGCTGCGGCCGGCGCTGGACCGCTTCGCGGTGGCGACCGAGGACGAGCTGTTCGACGCCGTCGGCCGGGGCCGGATCATGCCTTCGGACCTGCTGGAGGCGCTGTTCCCGGGCCTCAAGGACTCCGACATGGCCGCCGTTCTGGGTCGCCGCAAGATCGAGAGCGGCAAGGAAGCCCGCCAGTATGTGCGCGGCAGCGGCATCCCCCCTGGCGCGGCGATCCAGTTCGCCACCTGCTGCAACCCGGTGCCTGGCGACCGCATCGTCGGCATTCTCGCCGATGAGAAGGCGCTGGACGTCCACGCCATCGACTGCCCGACCCTGGAACAGTACGACGAGCGCCAGGACCTGTGGCGGGACCTGCACTGGTCGCCCGAGGCCGAGCGCAACACCATGGCCCGCACCCGCCTGCGCGCCACGATCCGCAACGCCCCCGGGGTGCTGGGCGAGGCCTGCGTCGCCATCGGCGAGGCGGGCGGCAACATCTTCAATCTGCTGATGCACCACCGGCAGGACGACTATTTCGACGTCGACTTCGATGTCGACGTGCGCGACGCCAAACACGCCACCAACATCGTCGCCGCCCTGCGCGCCAACCCGATGATCGAGACGGTCGAGCGGGCGCGGGGCTGACCTGACCGTCCTGCGTGCTTCGACACGCGCTCGGCGAGCGCTGCTCAGCATGACTATGGAGGGTAGCCTTCTTCCTCAGTCATCCTGAGCAGCCGCGCAGCGGCGTGTCGAAGGACGCACTGCGCCACCGCAGCCTTCGTCAGGCGATCGGCACGAGCCGGTAGTAAGCCCGGTCCTCCTCGAACCGGTCCAAGACCATGCCCCGGCGCTCGTAGAAGCCGCGCGCCCGGGCGTTCTCGACCTGTGTCGCGAGCCAGAAGCCGTCCGGCAGCCGGGGGACGGCTACGGCGAACAGCGCCGCGCCGACGCCCTGACCCTGGGCGTCCGGGGCGATGAAGAGCTGGTCCAGCCGCTGTTCGGCCATCGCCAGCGCCAGGAAGCCGAGTAGCCGACCGTCGGCCTCCGCCACCGTGACCTCCCAGCGGCCGCCGAGTTCGCGCGGTACGCGCTCGGCCATCATCTCCCGGATGTCCGCCGGGCCGTCGAAGCCGTTCGAGGACCAGCTCTCGAACCACAGCTCGATCAGGGCCGCCGCGTCCTCCGGCGTCGCCGAGCGCAGCCTCATGGCCGCGCCGCCAGCGCCTGCACCGCCGCCAGCGTCGCCCGCGTCACTCGCTCGGGCAGCGCGTCGAGCGCAAACCAGCCGCAGCCGCCCTGCTTGTCGGGCTCCAGCACCACCGGATCGCCCACGCAGTCCTCGACCAGATAGACCGGCGCGGTCCAGTGCTGGCCGTCGCCGGCGTCGATGGTGTCGGCCATGCACAGCAGGCGGCCCGGCGTGATGGTCAGGCCCAGCTCTTCGGCGATCTCCCGGGCGCAGGCGGCGCGGACGCCTTCGCCCCAGTCGACCTTGCCGCCGGGCAGGCCCCAGTGCTGCGCCTCCGGCTCGCGAAGGCGCAGCACCAGCAGCAGCTTGCCGTTGCGCAGGATGGCGGCGCCGACGCCGACGCCGGGACGGGGAGGGACGGTGGTCATGACCCTTCGTAGCGGCGGTCAGTCCTCAAGGCCAAGCACCTGGATGCGCCGCGTCTGGCCGGAGGGCTCGCACCAGCCCAGAATCTGTTCCTCCGGCAGGCCGATCAGGGCGGCGCCGATCGGAGCCAGGATCGAGACCTTCCCCAGGTCCGCGTCCGCGTCCTCGGGCAGCACCAGCTGGACGCGGCGCTCGCGACCGCTGTCCAGGTCGCGATAGCGGACGACGGAGCCCAGGCGCACCACGCGCGCCGGCATGTCCTGCTCGGCGCAGACCTGGGCCCGGGCGATCTCCTCGGCCAGCAGCACGGCGCCCGGCGCGGTGGGCGAGATCACCTCGGGCAGCAGGTCGAGGAGGCGGTCGAGGTCGGGCGCGCTGATGAACACGGCGGGGCGCGCCGCGGGCGCGGTCGGGGTGGCGATCATGACTGGAGTTCCTTTGCCCCCGGAAGCGGAGGCGGTCATCAGGGGAAGAGGCGAGCGTCGGACAGACGGCCCCGGGCCGCCGCGCGCACGCGGTCAGACCCGGGGAAAGCCGCCTGTGACGAGGCGTCCCGCGTGATGCACCCGGCGATGGAAGGTCGCGCGTTCGATCATGACCCCTCCAACGTGGGGTGGGCCGCGCGGGAAGTCAAAGCGACAGGTGACGGATCGGCCCGCCGCCGCTATCAACGCCCCTCATGAACACCCAAGACGTCCTCGACGAATTCCGCGCCTGCGGGGCCCTGCGCGAAGGCCATTTCGTGCTGTCCAGCGGGCTGCACAGCCCGGTCTTCCTGCAGAAGAACCTGGTCTTCGCCCAGCCCGACCGCTGTGAGCGGCTGTGCAAGGCGCTGGCGGCGAAGATCGTCGCCCAGGTCGGCCAGCCGGACGTGGCGATCTCGCCCGCCGTCGGCGGCATCATCCCCGGCTACGAGACGGCCCGGCACCTGGGCGTGCAGTCCTTCTACGTCGAGCGCGAGGGCGGGGCCTTCAAGCTGCGCCGGGGCTTCCACATCGAGCCGGGCGCGAAAGTCGTCATGGTCGAGGACATCGTCACCACCGGTCTTTCCTCCCGCGAATGCATCGAGGCCATCCGCGCGGCGGGCGGCGAGGTGATCGCCGCGGCCTGCATCGTCGATCGCTCGGGCGGCAAGGCCGACGTCGGCGTGCCGCTGGTGGCGCTGGCCACGCTGGACGTGCCGGCCTACGAGGCCGACAAGCTGCCGCCGGAGCTGGCGGCCATTCCGGTTCAGGACCCGGGTAGCAGGCGGCTGAAGGGCTGACTACATAAGGGCCGTGCGTCCTTCGCGACGCGCTATCGCGCTCCTCAGGATGACGAAGGTGGAAGGCCTCCACAGAATTCGTCATGGTGAGGAGCGAGCCTCAAGGCGAGCGTCGCGAACCACGCAATGACCATGTCCCATCCTCTCCGCCTCGGCGTGAACATCGACCATGTGGCGACCATCCGGAACGCCCGGGGCGCCAGCTACCCCGAGCCCGCGCGGGCGGCCGAGCTGGCGCTTGCCGCCGGCGCCGACGGCATCACCGCCCACCTGCGCGAGGACCGGCGGCACATCTCAGACACCGACATCGAGGTGCTGGCGGCGCTGTGCCTCAAGCGCGGCAAGCCGCTGAACTTCGAGATGGCGGTCACCGACGAGATGCTCGGCATCGCACTGTCGCACCGGCCGCGCGCCGCCTGCCTGGTGCCCGAGCGCCGTGAGGAGGTGACCACCGAGGGCGGCCTGAACATTGTCGCCGGCCACAACCACATCGCCCCGGCCGTGAAGCGCCTGCGCGACGCCGGCAGCCGGGTGTCGCTGTTCATCGACCCCGACCCGCTTCAGATCCGCGCCTCGGCCGATATCGGGGCGCAGGTCGTTGAGCTGCACACCGGCGCCTACTGCGACGCCTTCCGGGCCGGCGAACAGGATCGCGCCGTCGCGATCCTGGCGCGCCTGCGCGACGCCGCCGCGCTGGCCGATTCCCTGGGCCTGGAGGTCCACGCCGGCCACGGCATCGACTATGCCACCGTCGCGCCGATCGCCGCCATTCCGCAGCTGGCAGAGCTGAACATCGGCCACTTCCTGATCGGCGAGGCGATCTTCATCGGCCTGACCGCCGCCATTCAACGCATGCGCGCCCTGATGGACGCCGCCAGAGCGGAAGTCGCCGCGTGATCATCGGCATCGGCTCGGACCTCTCCGACATCCGCCGCATCGAGAAGACGCTGGAGCGGTTCGGCGAGCGGTTCACGGGCCGCACCTTCACCGCCATCGAGCGCGAGCGGTCCGAGCGGAAGGTCAACGCCCAGGGCGGCCGGGCGGCCAGCTACGCCAAGCGGTTCGCCGCCAAGGAGGCCTGCGCCAAGGCGCTGGGCACCGGCGTCCCGCGCCGGGGCGTCCACTGGGCCGACATGGGCGTGGTCAACCTGCGCAGCGGCAAGCCGACCATGGCCCTGACCGGCGGCGCGGCGGCGCGTCTGGCCGAGATCACGCCCGAAGGGATGGTCCCGGTGATCCACCTGTCCCTGACCGACGACCACCCCTATGCCCAGGCCTTCGTGATCATCGAGGCGCTGCCGGCCTGACCGCCTCGCCATGAAAGCGAGTTAACGGGCGTCGTCGCCCGGGATAGCGTACGACTCACTCCACCGGGCGGGGGCCCGCATCCGCAACAGAGAGCGCGCCGCCATGACCGACGCCGCCGACAAGCATTCCGAACCGGAGCCGGGCGAGACGCCAGAGCCGCAGGGCGAGGCCGTCAAGGAACTGATCGACATCGGCAAGACGGTGGCCTGGGCCCTGGCCATCGCGATGATCCTGCGGATCTTCGTGTTTCAGCCGTTCACCATCCCCTCGACCTCGATGAAGCCAAACCTGCTGATCGGCGACTACGTGATCGTCAGCAAGTTCAGCTATGGCTACAGCAGGAACTCGGTCCCGTTCAGCCCGCCGCTGTTCAAAGGGCGGATCTTCGGCGGCGAGCCGAAGCGTGGCGACGTCATCGTCTTCAAGACCCCGGCCGAGGGCCACAAGGACCTGATCAAGCGCCTGATCGGCGTGCCCGGCGACAGGATCCAGGTGATCGACGGCGCGCTGAACGTCAACGGGCAGGCGCTGAAGCGCGTCGCCGACGGGGAGGGCGAGACCCGCTCCTGTCCCAACGGCGCGGTGCCGACCCGATGGCTGGAAACCAACACCGTCGGCCGCACCTACGCCACCTATGACTGCGGCCCGGGCCGGCTGGACGACACCGACGTCTTCCTGGTGCCGGACGACCACTACTTCTTCATGGGCGACAACCGCGACAACTCCATCGACAGCCGGGTGATTCCCGAGGTCGGCGGCGTCGGCTTCGTCCCGGCGGAGAATCTGGTCGGCAAGGCCGAAACGGTGTTGCTGTCGTGGAATATCGGCGCGTCGATGTTCAAGCCCTGGACCTGGCTGGACCTGCGCTGGGGCAGGAGCTTCCACTCGCTGAAGGCGCCCACCGAGCCCGCCGCCAATACGCCATGAAGGCGAGTATACAGGCGCCGTGCTTGCCCGTGTCGTAATGGCAGACTAACCAGACTCGGACGAGATCATTCTGGTCAATCCAAGAGAAGAGGGCCGCGCGCCGACATGACCGAGGCCGCCGATACGCCGACGGAATCCGAAACCCCGGCCGCCGCCATCAAGAATGGCGCGGTCGAGGAGACGATCGAGATCGTCAAGACCGTCGTCTATGCCCTGCTGATCGCGCTGTTCCTGCGCGTCTTCCTGTTCCAGCCGTTCACGATCCCGTCGGCCTCCATGGAGCCGAACCTGCTGAAGGGCGATTACATCATCGTCAGCAAGTTCAGCTACGGCTACAGCCGCCACTCCGCGCCGTTCAGCCCGGCGCTGTTCAAGGGGCGCATCTTCGGCAGCGAGCCCAAGCGCGGCGACATCATCGTCTTCAAGCTGCCGACCGACAATCGCACCGACTACATCAAGCGCCTCGTCGGCCTGCCCGGCGACCGGGTGCAGGTGAAGGGCGGGGTTCTGTTCATCAACGAAAAGGCCGTGCCCCGCGCGTCCGAAGGCGCCGGCGCGCCCGGCGTCTGCTGGAGCGGCGCCCAGGTCGAGCGCTTCCGCGAGACCAACCCCGAAGGCCGCGCCTACAAGACCTATGACTGCGGTCCGCGCGGCGACCTGGACGACACCCAGGTGTTCCTGGTCCCGGCCGGCCACTACTTCTTCATGGGCGACAACCGCGACAACTCGGCCGACAGCCGGGCCGACGTCGGCTTCGTTCCGGCCGAGAACCTGGTCGGCAAGGCGCAGATCATCCTGCTGTCGTGGAACGGCGAGGCCTCGCTGTTCAAGCCCTGGACCTGGGTGCTGGACGCCCGGCCCAGCCGGTTCTTCAACATCCTGAAATGAACGCCCGGCTCTCGGCCGTCGAGGCGCTGGAGCAGCGCATCGGCCACAGCTTCGCCGACCGTGACCTGCTGGAACGGGCCCTGACCCACGCCAGCGTCGGGGACGGCGCTCGCAAGGTGCGCCACAACGAGCGGCTGGAGTTCCTCGGCGACCGGGTGCTGAACCTGCTGGCCGCCGAGCGGCTGCTGGCGCTCGATCCCGACGCCAAGGAGGGCGTGTTGTCGCCCCGGCTGGCGGCGCTGGTCAACGGCAAGGCCTGCGCCCGCGTGGCCCGCCGCATCGGCCTGGCCCAGGCCCTGCGGCTTTCCGGCTCGGCCAGCAAGATCGGCGCGCGCGAGAGCGACGGCGTGCTGGGCGACGCCTGCGAGGCGCTGATGGCGGCCCTCTTCATCGACGGCGGCCTCGACACCGCCCGCGCCTTCTTCCTCGAGGCCTGGGCCGAGGAGTTCGCCGATCCCTCGCCCGCCCGCGGCCGCGATCCCAAGACCCAGCTGCAGGAGTGGGCCCAGGCCCGCGGCCTGCCGCTGCCCCGCTACGAGGTCGTCGGCCGCACCGGCCCCGACCACGCCCCCAGCTTCACCGTCCGCGTCCACATCCAGGGCTACGCCGCCGAGGACGCAGAAGGCCGCTCCCGCCAGGACGCCGAAAAGTCCGCCGCCCTGCAGATGCTGCTGCGGCGGGAGGGGACGGCGTAGGCCTGATCCCGTCCACGGCCGCTGAGCTGGCTATCGCGGCTCTTACGGACGCTGCGACCGCCGTTGCGCCACCATCGGGTATGACAGCCCGCCGTGGTAGGCGACGATGCCGCACATCCTGTCACCAGGGCCGGAGAGCAGGGCGTCGTAGGTGACGTCTCCCTCGCGCGATCCGACGACCATCTGAACCTTCCGATCGTTCACCGTCAGGCTCCGTACGATGACTGTCGCGGTGCGCACCGGCGTCAGCGTTCCGGCATAGCGTCCGTCCAGGCGGCCGAGGGACAGAAGGCCGAAACTCGGGACGCCCCCTGCGTCGATGTAGAAGTCCCACTGTCCGGACAGATCCGGCTCACCGGCGGCGGCGGCCGCTGGTGGCGGGGCTTCGGCGCAGCTGGTCTTCAGGACGGTGGCATCCTGCGCAAGGCCTGCGGCCGGGGCGGCGGTGGCGAGCATCAGGGCGCAGGCGAAAAGGTGGTGTCGCATCGGATCTCCGGGGGAGCGGTTTCGAGTTGCGGCCCTCTCACCCGTTGCATCGACCCGGACAACGGCCCAATCCGCCAACGCCATTCGCGCGTCCTGAATTTTCGGGAACGCCACAGGTGCGAGCGCCCTCAGGGCCCGGGCGTCTCAAGGCTGGCGCGAACCGCGGCGAGGTAGGTCCTGCCGACCGGTACGGTCAGACCTCCCGTCAGCTCGATGAGCGTCCGGGCGCCGTCGCGGCGCAATCCTGCGACTTCCTTGCGCGCGACCCACCAGCGCCTGTGCGCCTGAAAGCCGAGCGTTGGCGGCAGGATCTTCACCGCTTCGCCCAGGTGCATCGAAACAAGCGCCGAGCCACGGCGCGTGTGAACCATCAGGTAGTGGTCCTGCGCCTCAAGGGCCAGGAGGTCCCGCCCCAGCCGGTCGGGAACGCGATCGAAAAACCGGTCACCGTCGAGGTCGCCTTCAGAGGGCGCCAGTTTGTGGACGGCCAGATGTGGCCAGACAGCGACGCCCGCGATGATCAGCTGGACGGATGCTACCGAGACATAGAGCGACACGAGCCGTTCCGGCGGCGTCGACCGTTCGGGAATCACCGCTTCGAGCGCCCACGCCACGATGAACATCATCGGCAGGGTGGAGATCAACGCCACGAGGACGATCGCAGCGACCTTCGGCAAGCGAGCGAACGCCGCTGCGGGGCGAAGGATTCGCAGGGTAGCCAGCGCAAGCCCGTAACCCGTCGCTACGGAGCCAAACCAGAAAGCGTAACGTTCGGGGGCGGCCAGAGACCGATAGGATCCGAAGGGCCCTGCGAACCCCAGGAACACCCCCAGCGCGATCGCCCCGTAGAGGCTGATGAAGAGCGGGGATGTCCAGGTGCGGGCGGAGATCGACGGCATCCTGCGGTTTCGGCGAAGACCGAACGGTATGCGAGGCGCCCCGGGTTGTCGAGGCGGGCGGGTGATCGAACGGAAGGCTCAGTTCGGCCAGGCGCAGCATCGGCGGGCGTGGCGCATAGGCCGGCGATACGCACGGAAGTGCATGTCCCCGGCCCGTGTGCTACACGCCCGCGCAATGACCGAAACTCCCATCGAACAGACCACCCCCACCCGCGCGGGCTTCGCCGCCATCATCGGCGCGCCCAACGCCGGCAAGTCCACCCTGACCAACCGCCTCGTCGGCGCAAAGGTCTCTATCGTCACCCAGAAGGTCCAGACGACGCGCTTTCCCGTGCGCGGCGTGGCCATGCACGACAACGCCCAGATCGTGCTGGTCGACACGCCCGGTATCTTCAAGCCGCGCCGCAGGCTCGACCGCGCCATGGTCCGTTCGGCCTGGGCGGGGGCCGAGGACGCCGAGGCCGTCGTGCACCTGGTCGATGTCCAGGCGGAGCTGGCCGTGCAGGACGGCACCGCCAAGGGCGCCGACAAGAAGGCCATCGAGGATGTGCGCTCCATCGTCCACGGCCTGCAGGGCGCCCGCCGCAAGGCCATCCTGGCGCTGAACAAGATCGACGGCGTCAAGCGCGAGCGGATGCTGGCCGTGGCCAAGGACCTGTTCGCCACCGGCGTCTACGACGAGGTGTTCATGATCTCCGCCGCCACCGGCGCGGGCGTCGACGACCTCAAGGCCCGGCTGGCGGCGATGATGCCGGAGGGGCCCTGGCTCTATCCGGAAGACCAGACCGCCGACCTGCCGGTCCGCCTGCTGGCCGCCGAGATCACCCGCGAGAAGATCTACCTGCGGGTCCACGAGGAGCTGCCCTACGCCGCCAGCGTCGAGACCACCGCCTTCGAGGAACGCGCCGACGGCTCGCTGCGCATCGAGCAGACCATCCTGGTCGAGCGCGATGGCCAGCGCGCCATCATCATCGGCGCCAACGGCCAGACCCTGAAGTGGATCGGCTCCGCCTCCCGCGAGGAACTGACCGACCTGCTCGAGCGCAATGTGCACCTGTTCCTGCACGTCAAGGTCCGGGAGACCTGGGCCGAGGAACGCGGCACCTACGAAGGCATGGGCCTGGACTTCGACGTCTGAGCTTGTGTCGGGGACAGTTTAAGGTGTCCCTGCAGGGCTGCCTTAAACTGTCCCCGATCCTCGCGGAGTTTCCGATGCGCATCGCCGTTGTCGCCAGCCTGCTGGCGCTATCGCTCGCCACCCCGGTGCTCGCCGCCACGCCGGAGGAGGACATCGCCGCCGTCCTCGACCAGCTGCATCTTGCCGCATCGAAGGCCGACGGCGCGGCCTATTTCGCGCTCTATGCGCCGGACGCGGTGTTCCTCGGCACCGACGTCACCGAGCGCTGGACGATCCCCGCCTTCCGCGCCTATGCGCAGCCCTTCTTCGACAAGGGCCAGGGCTGGACCTACGCCGCCCGCCAGCGGCAGGTGACGATCGCGCCGGTCGACTGCCGCTGCGTGGCCTGGTTCGACGAGGTGCTGGATAGCAAGTCCTACGGCACGGCGCGTGGCACGGGGACCCTGGTCAAGACTGCCGACGGCTGGAAGGTGACCCAGTACGGCCTGACCTTCCCGATCCCCAACGACGTCGCCGACGAGGTCATCGCGCGGATCAAGGCCTTCGAGGCGGCGAAGAAGTAGCCCTGCATCGCTGCGGGCGGTCCAGGCAGCAGGACGGACGTGATCACCGGCAGGCCTCGCCGGAACAGATCAGGTACGCTATCTCATCTCCATGGAATGGGAAGACGAGGCCTATGTGCTGTCGGCGCGGGCGCACGGGGAGACCGGCGCCATCGTCGATCTCTTGACCGAGCGCCACGGCCGGTTCGCCGCCCATGTGGCCGGCGGCGCGTCGCGGCGCATGAAGCCGTTCCTGCAGGCCGGCGCCAGGGTACGTGCCGCCTACCGGGCCCGGGTGTCGGACCAGCTGGGCGCGGCGCTGCTGGAGCCGGTGGGCGAGGGGCCCTCGGCCCTGTTCGACGATCCGCTGGCGCTCAGCGGCCTGGCCGCCGCCGCCGCCGTGGCCGCCGGAGCCCTGCCCGAGCGCGAGCCGCACCCGGGCGCCTTCCTGGCCTTCGAGGCGCTCGTGGGCGCCTTCGCCCTGACCGACATCTGGCCGGCCGTCTTCGTGCGCTTCGAGGCCGGGCTGCTGGAAGAGCTGGGTTTCGGGCTGGACCTGACGAAGTGCGCCTCGACCGGCGCGGTCGACGACCTGGTCTGGGTCAGCCCGCGCACCGGCCGGGCGGTCAGCCGCGCGGCGGGGGAGCCCTTCGCCGACCGCCTGCTGCCATTGCCGGGGTTCCTGCTGTCGTCGCAGGGCGGCCTGCGCGACGGCGACGTCCGCGCCGGCTTCGACCTGACCGGCCATTTCCTCGAGCAGTTCGTGTTCGGCCCGCTGAACCGACCGCTGCCGCCGGCCCGGGTCTGGCTGCTGGACAAGCTGTCCGACGCGGGGCGGCTTTAGCCATGAGCTTGCCGGTCATCGACATCGGCCCGCTTTTCGACGCCGAAGCCCCGGCTCGCGCCGCCGTCGCGGCCGAGATTGCGGACGCTTGCCGCGCCAACGGCTTCTTCTACGTCTCCGGCCATGGCGCGGAGGCGCAGCTCGCCCTGCTGGCGGACGAGAGCCGCCGCTTCTTCGCCCTGCCGGAGGCCGAAAAGGCCGCCATCGCCATGGCGCAAGGCGGCCCCGCCTGGCGCGGCTGGTTCCCGGTCGGCGGCGAGCTGACCTCCGGCCGTCCGGACCTGAAGGAGGGGCTGTATCTGGGCGAGGACCTCGGGGCGGACGATCGCCGCGTCGCCGCCGGCTGGCCGATGCATGGCGCCAACCAGTGGCCGGCCGCACAGCCGTCGCTGCGGCCCGCCGTGCTGGACTACATGGACGCCGTCACCCGCGCCGGTCATGCGCTGATGGAGGGCGTGGCGCTGAGCCTGGGCCTGCCGGCCGCCTATTTCCATGACCGCTACACCGCCGACCCGACGGTGCTGTTCCGCATCTTCCACTATCCGGCGACGCCGCCGTCCGACGGCCGAGGCTATGCGTTCGGCGTGGGGGAGCACACCGACTACGGCCTGCTGACCCTGCTGGCCCAGGACGACAACGGCGGGCTGCAGATCAAGGGCCGCGACGGCGTCTGGTTCGACGCCCCGCCGATCCCCGGGACGCTGGTCTGCAACATCGGCGACATGCTCGATCGCCTGACGCGCGGCGTCTATCGCTCGGCCCCGCACCGGGTGATCAACACCTCCGGTCAGGACCGCCTCAGCTGGCCGCTGTTCTTCGATCCGGCCTTCGACGCGGTCGTCGAGCCCCTGCCGCTGGAGGCCACGGCGGGCCGCGAGGCGCGCTGGGACGCGGCGGACCTGGACAGCATCAGCGGCCCGTACGGCGACTATCTGCTGGGCAAGGTTGGGAAGGTGTTTCCGGAGCTGGGGAAGCGGGTGCTTTAGCCTGGGGACTGGATATCGTGTCCCCATCGGGGACATGATTTCCTGTCCCTGACCCTTGGCCGGCGATGCGACGATCGGGGACAGCTAATGGTGTCCGCAAGGGACACCAAAAGCAGTCCCCAACTGCTAGAACAAGACCCGAACCACCACTCCCGATTCGAGCATGACCCTGCAAACCCCTCCGCCGGGCGACGGCGACCGCATTCTGGACGAGCCGCTGACCGAGGCGTTGTCGCGGCGGTATCTGGCCTACGCCCTGTCGACGATCAGCTCGCGGGCGCTGCCCGACGTGCGCGATGGCCTCAAGCCCGTGCACCGGCGGCTGATGTACGCGATGAGCAACATGCGGCTGAACCCCGAGGCCGCGGCGCGCAAGTGCGCCAAGGTGGTCGGGGAGGTGATGGGTAACTTCCACCCGCACGGCGACCAGTCGATCTATGACGCCCTGGTCCGCCTGGCCCAGGACTTTTCCCAGCGCTACATGCTGATCGAGGGGCAGGGGAACTTCGGCAACATCGACGGCGATAACCCCGCCGCCATGCGCTACACCGAATGCAAGATGACGGCGGCGGCGATGCTGCTGCTGGACGGCATCGACGAGGACGCGGTCGACTTCCGCCCCACCTACGACGGCCAGGACGAAGAGCCGGTCGTTCTGCCCTCGGGCTTCCCCAATCTGCTGGCCAACGGCAGCTCCGGCATCGCCGTGGGCATGGCCACCTCGATCCCGCCGCATAACGCCGGCGAGCTGATCGACGCCTGCCTTCTGCTGCTTAAGACCCCGACCGCCACCACGGCCGACCTGATCGAGCACGTCAAAGGGCCCGACTTCCCGACCGGCGGGATTATCGTCGAGCCGCAGGCCTCGATGCTGGAGACCTACGAGACCGGCCGGGGCGGGGTTCGCACCCGCTCGCGCTGGTTCAAGGAGGAACAGCCGCGCGGCGGCTGGCAGATCGTCGTCACCGAGATTCCCTACCAGGTGAAGAAGTCCGACCTGGTCGAGCAGCTGGCCGAGCTGATCGAGAACAAGAAGGCCCCGCTGCTGGGCGACGTGCGCGACGAGAGCGCCGAGGACGTGCGGCTGGTGCTGGAGCCCAAGAGCCGCACCGTCGAGCCCGAGATGCTGATGGAGAGCCTGTTCCGGCTCTCCGACCTGGAGGTCCGCTTCTCGGTCAACATGAACGTGCTGGACGCGCGCGGCACGCCGGGCGTGATGGGGCTGAAGGCCTGCCTGCAGCACTTCCTGGCCCACCGGCGCGAGGTGCTGATCCGCCGGGCGCGGTTCCGGCTGGGCAAGATCGAGGCCCGCCTGCACATCCTGGACGGCCTGCTGGTCGCCTATCTGAACCTCGACGAGGTCATCCGCATCGTCCGCTACGAGGACGAGCCCAAGCAGAAGCTGATCGCCGCCTTCGCGCTCAGCGACCTGCAGGCTGACGCCATCCTCAACACCCGCCTGCGCCAGCTGGCCAAGCTGGAAGAGATGGAACTGCGCCGCGAGCACGCCGAGCTGGCCGAGGAGCGCGACGGCATCCAGGCCATGCTGGCGTCGGACGCCATGCAGTGGAAGCTGGTCGGGCAGGGGCTGAAGGACGTCCAGAAGGTGCTGGGCCAGGCGACCACGGTCGGCAAGCGCCGCAGCGACTTCGCCGACGCCCCGTCGATCTCGGCCGACGTCTCGGTCGAGGCCTTCGTGGTCCGCGAGCCGATCACCGTCATCCTGTCGGAGAAGGGCTGGATTCGCGCCGCCAAGGGCAAGGTCGAGGATCCGTCCGAACTAAAGTTCAAGGAAGGCGACAAGCTGGGCTTCATTGTGCCAGCAGAAACAACGGACAAGCTTCTTATCTTCGCGTCCGATGGCCGCTTCTTCACCGTCGACTGCAGCAAGCTCCCCAGCGCCCGGGGGCACGGCGAGCCGCTGCGGCTGATGGTCGACATCGACGACAAGGTGAAGCTGATCGACGTCTTCCCGCACAAGCCGGGCCGCAAGCGCTTCCTGGCCAGCAAGGCCGGCTACGGCTTTATCCTGCCCGAGGACGAGGCCCTGGCCTTCCGCCGGGCCGGCAAGCAGGTGCTGAACGGCGACGCCCTGGTGTCGCTGGAGGCGGTCGGCGACCGCGTGGCCGTGGTCGGAGACAACGGCAAGATCCTGATCTTCGCCATGGACGAGCTGCCGGAAATGCCGCGTGGCAAGGGCGTCAAGCTGCAGTCCTACCGCGAAGGCGGCCTGCGCGACGCGGTGGCCTTCGACAGCGCGACCGGCGCCGGCTGGATCGACGCCGCCGGTCGCACCCGCGACTGGCCCGACTGGCTGGGCTGGGTCGGCAAGCGCTCCGGCGCCGGCAAGCTGGCGCCCAAGGGCTTCCCGGCCAGCAAGCGGTTCCGGCCGAAGTAGGGACAGACACCGCAGGTGTCTGTCCCTGAGGCTTGACCCGGCCCCTGCGGCCGCTCCCATGGATGGGGCGGTTCACAGCAGGGAGGTGAGTCGTGGAGCGGTATCTGAACCCGTCGCAGGCGGCTGCGCGGCTGGGCGTCTCGGCCAAGGCGCTGCGGCTCTACGAGGCGCGCGGACTGCTGACGCCGCCGCGCACCGGCGCGGGCTGGCGGGCCTATGGACCGGCGGAGATGGCGCGGGCCGGGGAGATCGCGGCGCTGCGGGCGCTGGGGCTCAGCCTGTCGCAGACAGCGCGGGTGCTGGGCGGCGACCCCTCGGACCTGGAGCCGGTGCTGGCCGTGCACCAGGCGGCGCTTGAGGGGCAGGGCGCTCGTCTTGCCGAAACCCTCAACCGGATCAAGGCTCTAAGAGCTGATCTCCGCGCCGGAAAGACGCCCTCGCCGGGTGAACTGGCGGCGCTGATCATCACGCGCCGCGCGCCGGCTGTCGCCCTCGACCTGCCCTGGCCCTGGGGCGGGGAGCGGTTCGAACTGCCGGTTCTGGAGCCCCTGACCTGGCTGGTCGGCCCGCTGGGCAGCGGCAAGACGCGGCTGGCCACGGCGCTGGCGCAGGCGATCCCCGGCGCGCGGTTCGTAGGACTCGACCGGGAAGCGCCGGCTGACCTGTCGCCGCCAGTGGACGCGGCGCTGGACTGGCTGGTCGGAGAAGGGGCGACGCGGTCCGAGGCGCTGGTCGCCCTGATCGACCATCTTGCGGGCGATGATGCGCCCACAGTCGTCGACTTCGTCGATCAGGGCCTCGATCAACCGACACAGGAAGCGCTGGCCGCCTGGCTACGCTGTCGCCCGGCCGACGCCCCGCCGCTGGTCCTGATGACCCGGTCGAGCGCGATGCTGGATCTCGAGGCGGTGGGTCCCGGCGAGACCCTGATCCTCTGCCCCGCCAATCACAGCCCGCCGGTGATCGTGGCGGCGCATCCCGGAGCGCCCGGCTACGAGGCGCTGGCCGGCTGCCTGGCGACGCCGCAGGTGCGGTCCCGCACGGAGGGGATGCGGGCGGTGCTTCCATCTATCCTCTCCCTGTTGGGAGAGGGGGACCCTGCGGAGCAGGGTGGTGAGGGACGCGCCGCCGGTTGGTGACTGGCCGCCGTGTTCGGCCTCTATCCCCCGCCTTCCCGGCGCAGGCCGGGATCCACGACAGGCCCCGAGCCCTTGCCCCGTATGGGCCCCGGCCTGCGCCGGGGAGACGGAGATAGGGGGATGGAACACAATCTATCCCCCTCCGCTCCACGGCCCGTATCCTTCACCTGTCCCCGTCGCGGGGGAGGGCGTACGGATCCGGCCCGATACGGCGATGTGGGATGCGGAGATGCGGGATTTGCCCGTGGACCCTGGCCCGCTCCCAAGGCTCGCCGGGGCAAGAACCACGGGGTCCGGGGATCGTCGGTTGATCCCCGCCCGCCGGGCCTGGCCGTGAGGAACGGCCAGGGCGCCGGGAGGTAGAAGCCCCGGCGAGGCGAAAGCGAGCGGGAGGACAATGCCCATTGCGCTCAGCCCTCGAAGCCTCTCCGCGGCGGAGCGCGTCAGGTTCTCGTCGAAACACAACCAACTACCCCCACGGTCCCGGACGGGAGCCGTGGCGCTCCGCCGTCCTCCCCAACCTGTTCGGGGCCAAGCCCGCCCGGGCGGCGGAGCCGTGACTCCAGTCTCCCTCCCCACGAAGGGGCGGGAGGGCTCCGATGGCGGGCACACCCTGATGGGGACGTCCTCCAACCACTTGCCTTTCCCGGCCATTCCCACTAAATGCGCGCCTCATCACGCACGCGGACGTTCGGTCGGCTCGGGGAGACATCCCGTTCCGCACCGTTCCGGTCCCCAGATCACTGGGGGTTTGTCCGCGGAGGCGATAACCGGAAAAAGGATACAAGAGGCCCATGGCTCTCCCCGAATACTCCATGCGTCAGCTGCTCGAAGCCGGCGCCCACTTCGGCCACCAGACCCACCGCTGGAACCCGAAGATGGACCGCTACATCTTCGGCTCGCGGTCGAACATCCACATCATCGACCTGTCGCAGTCGATCCCGCTGCTGCACCAGGCCCTCGTGAAGGTCCGCGAAGTCGCGGCCGCCGGCGGCCGCGTGCTGTTCGTCGGCACCAAGCGTCAGGCGTCCGATCCGGTGGCCGCGGCCGCCAAGCGCTGCGCCCAGTACTACGTCAACCACCGCTGGCTCGGCGGCACCCTGACCAACTGGCGCACCATCTCCGGTTCGATCGCGCGGCTGCGCGAGCTGGAAGGCATCCTGGACGGCGGCGAGAGCGGCGGCCGGACCAAGAAGGAACTGCTGACCCTGACCCGCGAGCGCGACAAGCTCGAGCTCAGCCTGGGCGGCATCAAGAACATGGGCGGCATTCCCGACATCATGTTCGTGATCGACACCAACAAGGAAGCGATCGCGATCCTCGAGGCCCGCAAGCTGAACATCCCGGTCATCGCGATCCTCGACACCAACTGCGATCCGGACGGCATCACCTACCCGATCCCGGGCAACGATGACGCCGCCCGCGCCATTCAGCTTTACGTCGACCTGATCGCCGACTCGGTTCTGGACGGCATGGCCGCCGGCACCGTCGCCTCGGGCGTCGATATCGGCGCCTCGATCAACCCGGTCGAGCCGATGCTGGCCCGAGAGATGACGCCGGAGCCCGCTCCCGCCGCTGAAGCCGCCGCTGAACCGGAGGCCGTCGCGGCCCCCGAAGCGGCTCCGGCCGAAGCCCAGGCTGAACCCGAAGCGACGGCTCCCGCCGCCGCCGAGGAACCGGCCGCCGGCTGACGTCCCGCCCGTCCAGGCGGGCGTGAGCTTCACCAAACCTTCGCAGCCGGGCGGTAACGCCCGGCCGCATCCCTATATGAACCCTCCAAACGGGAGAGATGACATGGCGGAAATCACCGCTGCGCTGGTCAAGGACCTGCGCGAGAAGACCGGCGCCGGCATGATGGACTGCAAGAAGGCGCTGACCGAGAACGGCGGCGACATGGAAGCGGCCACCGACTGGCTGCGCACCAAGGGCCTGAGCCAGGCCGGCAAGAAGGCCGACCGCGTCGCCGCCGAAGGCGTGGTGGCCGTCGCCCTGCGCAATGACGGCAAGGGCATGACCGGCGCCGTCATCGAGCTGAACGCCGAAACCGACTTCGTTGGCCGTAACGAAACCTTCCAGGGCGTCGCCCGCAAGGTCGCGGCTGTCGCGCTCGAAACCGGCGACAACGTCGAGGCTGTCCGCGCCGCCAAGACCGCCGACGGCGAAGAGGTCCAGACCCTGGTCACCAACCTCATCGCCACCATCGGCGAGAACATGGCCGTTCGCCGCACCGCCAAGCTGACCGTCGCCGAAGGCTCGGTCTCGGCCTACGTGCACAACGCGGTCGCGCCGGAAGTCGGCAAGCTGGGCGTGCTCGTCGCGCTGGAAGGCGCCGCCGAGCAGGCCGCGATGCAGGAACTCGGCCGCAAGATCGCCATGCACGTGGCGGCCACCAACCCGCTGTCCCTGTCCTCCGAGGACCTGGACCCGGCGGCGGTCGCCAAGGAACGCGCGATCCTCGTCGAGAAGGCCAAGGAACAGGGCCGGCCCGAAAACATGATCGACAAGATCGTCGACGGCCAGATCTCCAAGTTCCAGCGTGAAGTGGTGCTGCTCGAGCAGCCCTTCGTCATGAACCCGGACCAGACGATCAAGGCGCTGATCGCCGACAGCGGCAAGGCTCTGGGCGCCGAGATCAAGATGACCGCCTTCGTGCGTCTCGCCCTGGGCGAAGGCGTCGAAAAGAAGGAAAGCGACTTCGCCGCCGAAGTCGCTTCGATGACCGGCGGGAACTAATCCCGTCGTCTGAACGTCCAAATGGGGCGCGTCCGGTTCACGCCGGGCGCGCCCTTGGTCTATGGTCTCCCAGCTTTCCCGACTCGCGAGTACCCGCCGCCCGATGAGCGCCATGCCCTACAAGAGAATCCTGCTGAAGGTCTCCGGCGAGGTCCTGATGGGCGACACGCCCTTCGGCATCGACATGGGGACGGTCGCGGCGGTGGCGCAGGACGTCAAGCAGATCGCCGAGGCGGGCGTGGAGCTGTGCCTGGTGATCGGCGGCGGCAACATCTTCCGCGGTCTGGCCGGGGCGGCCCGGGGCATGGACCGCGCCAACGCCGACTACATGGGCATGCTGGCGACCGTCATGAACGCGCTGGCCATGCAGGACGCGCTCGAGCACATCGGGGTTTCCACCCGCGTGCAGTCGGCGATCCCGATGCCGACCGTCTGCGAGCCGCTGATCCGCCGCCGCGCCGAGCGTCATCTCGAGAAGGGGCGGGTGGTGATCTTCGCCGCTGGCACCGGCAATCCGTTCTTCACCACCGACAGCGGCGCGGCCCTGCGCGCGGCGGAGATGAAGTGCGACGCCCTGTTCAAGGGCACCAGCGTCGACGGGGTCTACACGGCCGACCCCAAGAAGGACGCTTCAGCGACCCGCTATGACCGCCTGACCTACCACGACGTGCTGGCCAAAGACCTGAAGGTCATGGACGCCTCCGCCATCAGTCTGATGCGCGAGAACGGCATCCCGATCGTGGTCTTTTCCATTCGCGAACCCGGCAATCTGATGAAGGTGATCAAGGGCCAGGGCGTCCACACCGTCATCGAAGACGAATAAGAAGAAGGAATCTGCACATGGCCTCGACCGAAAAGCCGGTGCTGGCGAACTACAAGGGACGGATGGACAAGGCCGTCGCCGCCCTGAAGGAGGAGTTCGCGTCGCTGCGCACCGGGCGCGCGTCCGCCAGCCTGCTCGACCAGATCATGGTCGACGCCTACGGCTCGACCACGCCGCTGACTCAGGTCGGGTCCGTCAGCGTTCCCGAGCCGCGCTCGATCAGCGTCAGCATCTGGGACCGCGCCCTGGTGGTTTCGGTGGAGAAGGCGATCCGCAACTCCGGCCTGGGCCTCAATCCAGTCGTCGAAGGCCAGAACCTGCGCATTCCGATCCCGCCGCTGACCGAGGAACGCCGCAAGGACCTGGTCAAGATCGCCGGCAAATACGCCGAGAGTCAGAAGATCGCCGTCCGCAACGTCCGCCGTGACGCCAACGACGACCTGAAGAAGGCCGAGAAGGACGCGGTCATCACCCAGGACGAGCTGAAGCGGATGGAGACCGAAATCCAGAAGTTCACGGACGAGGCGGTGAAGCGCATCGACGAGACCTTGAAAACCAAAGAACAAGAGATCATGCAGGTTTGATCCGGCCTTGGACGGGGTGGGTCCCGGCTGGACGAGGGGAGTGGCGATGACGCCGAAGGACAGGCCTCTGCACGTCGCCATCATCATGGATGGCAACGGCCGCTGGGCCAAAAAACGCGGTCTGCCCCGCACCTTCGGTCATCGCGAGGGCGTGAAGGCGCTCAAGCGCGTGGTCGAGAGCGCGCCGGACCAGGGCGT
This sequence comes from Caulobacter sp., assembly GCA_031426695.1. Lineage (GTDB taxonomy): Bacteria > Pseudomonadota > Alphaproteobacteria > Caulobacterales > Caulobacteraceae > Caulobacter. Next base: position 180,506 of record JASJPM010000007.1, on the reverse strand, counting down.
CGGCATCCTGACGGTGTTCGGCTTCTCGACGGAGAACTGGCGCCGGCCGATCGCCGAGGTCTCCGAGCTGATGAACCTGCTCAAGACCTATGTCGAAAGCGATCTGGACCGGCTGCACCGCGAAGGCGTGCGGGTGCGGATCCTGGGCCGTCGCGCCGGCCTCAAGCCTGACATCCTCGAGATCATCGAGCGGGCTGAACGCCGAACCGCCAACAACACCCGCTTCCTGCTGCAGGTCGCTTTCAACTACGGCGGGCAGGGCGACCTGGTCGACGCGGCCCGCAAGTTCGCCGAGGCGGTTGAGCGGGGCGAGGCGCGCGCCGCCGACCTGGACGAGGCGACGTTCGCCTCCTACCTGTCCACGGCCGACGCTCCGGCCCCTGATGTCATCGTCCGCACCAGCGGCGAGCGGCGGCTGTCAAACTTCCTGCTCTGGGAATGCGCCTACGCGGAGCTGGTGTTCCAGGACGTCTACTGGCCGGACTACGGGCCCGAACACCTGCAATCCGCGATCACAGAGTATGCGGCCCGTGAGCGGCGATACGGCGGAGCAGCGTCCGATGACGTCCTCGCCACCGGATAGACAGTTCGACTGGACCAACCTGGCGGTTCGCGCCGCGTCCGCCACGCTGCTGATCCCGGCCGTGCTGGGTGCGATCTGGTACGGCGGCGGCCCCTTCCTGCTGATGATCGCCGTCGCCATCGGACTGATGGCCGTCGAGTGGGGCAAGATGAGCACGCCGGAGGCCCCGGCCGAGATCGCGGTGACCATCACCGTGGCCGTGCTGGCCGCCGTTTTCGCCGCCCAGGTCGGCTGGTACCGCAGCGCCTGGGGCCTGATGCTCGGCGGCGCGCTGATCGCCGCCTTCATCACCCGCCACAAGGTCGAGCGCGCCGCCGACGCGGCCTATGGCGTCATCTACATCGCCCCGGCCTGCATCGCGCTGGTCTGGCTGCGCAACCCGTCGGGCGAGACCTTCAGCTGGTCGATGTCGCAGGGCGTCGCCTGGATGCTTCTGCTGTTCGTGGTCACCTGGGCCGCCGACATCTTCGCCTTCCTCGTCGGCAGCGTGCTGAAGGGGCCCAAGCTGTGGCCGCGCTTCTCGCCCAACAAGACCTGGTCGGGCTTCTTCGGTGGGCTGGTCGGTTCGGTGGCGGCGGCGATCGCCTTCGCCGCCCTGACCCCGCTGGACATCGAATGGTACGCCGCCGCCTTCGTCGGGCTGCTCGGCGGGCTGGCGACCATGGCCGGGGACCTCTGGGAGTCGATGTTGAAGCGCCGCTTCGGGGTCAAGGATTCGGGCGACTTGATCCCCGGGCACGGCGGATTGCTCGACCGGGTCGACGGGCTGCTGTTCGCCACCATCGTGATCGCCGCGGCCCGGGTGGTCGACCATTGGGGCTGGATTCGTTGACCTTGCGTACCGTCACAGTTCTGGGATCCACCGGTTCGATCGGCGTATCCACGCTCGACCTGTTCGCCAAGTCTGGCGCGCCGGTCGACATCTTCGCCCTCACCGCGGGCCGCAACGTCGAGCGACTCGCCGAACAGGCGCTGACCTGGCGGCCGCGCATCGCCGTCATCCAGGACGAAGGCCTGCTGGCCGAGCTGCGTGACCGGCTGGCCGGATCAGGCATTGAGGCGGCCGCCGGCGACGCCGCGGTTCGCGACGCCGCCGACATGGGCGCCCAGTGGGTGATGTCGGCCATCGTCGGCGCCGCCGGCCTGGCCCCGACCATGGCCGCCGCGCGCCGGGGCTCCATCGTCGCCCTGGCCAACAAGGAGAGCCTTGTCTGTTGCGGACCGGCCTTGCTGGAGGCGGCGAGGGCGGCCGGCGGGGGCGTGATCCCCGTCGACTCGGAGCATTCCGCCATCTTCCAGGTGCTGCAGCCGGACTGCCTGCATCGGGTGGCGCGGCTGATTTTGACCGCGTCCGGCGGCCCGTTCCGCACCTGGACCATGGCGCAGATGGCGCACGCCACGCCGGAACAGGCCATCGCCCACCCCAACTGGAGCATGGGCGCCAAGATTTCGGTCGATTCCGCGACGATGATGAACAAGGGCCTCGAGATGGTGGAGGCCTCCTACCTCTTCGCCACCCCGCCGGAGCGGATCGACGTCGTCATCCATCCCCAGTCGGTGATTCACAGCATGGTCGAATACGCCGACGGCTCGACCCTGGCGCAGATGGGGCCCCCGGACATGAAGGCGCCGATCGCCTGCGCCTGGGCCTGGCCGGACCGGTTGCCCTGGCCGGCGGAGCGCCTGGACCTGCCCAAAATCGGCCAGCTGACGTTCGAGGAACCGGACGGCGAGCGCTTCCCGACCATCGATCTGGCCCGCGCCGCGCTGCGCGCCGGGGGGACCGCGCCGGCCGCCATGAACGCCGCCAACGAGATCGCGGTCGCCGCCTTCCTTGACCGCAAGATCGGCTTTCTTGATATTGCCCCGTTGGTTTCGGAAACCCTCGACCGCATGAACGGTGTGGGGGAGCTGTCGGCCAGCGCGGGGGGCGATGCTCTGGAAGTGGCGATGATGGTCGATGCGAGCGCTCGCCGCGTGGCGGTCGAAGCGCTTTCCCGGCGTCAGCGCCTCCAGTGATCGTTAGGGAGTAATCTGCGTCGATGCCTGACCTTGTGTCGTGGATATTGCCGTTTCTGTTCGTCCTGACGTTCGTCGTCACGGTTCACGAACTGGGACACTACTGGGCGGCGCGGGTCTTCGGCACCGTGATCGAATGCTTCTCGATCGGCTTTGGCCGCGCCATTTTCAAATGGCGGGACAAGCGTGATGTCGAGTGGCGGATCGGCTGGATCCCGCTGGGCGGCTATGTCCGCTTCGCCGGCGACGACAACGCCGCCAGCACCGTCCCCGACGGCGCCGACCTGGAGGCGATGAAGCAGAAGATCCTCGCCCACAACCATCCGTCGGCGGTTCAGCAGTTCTTCCATTTCAAGCCGGTGTGGCAGCGGGCGATCATCACCGCCGCCGGGCCGGTCGCCAATTTCGTGCTGTCGGCCGTGCTGTTCGCGCTGTTGCTGGGCGTGTTCGGCGAGCCGCAGACCCAGGCGGTGATCGCCAGGGTCGTCCCCGGCGGGGCCGGGGAGCAAGCCGGCTTCGTGTCCGGCGACCATCTGCGCAAGATGGACGGCCGGGTCATCCACGACTTCCGCCAGGTGCAGCAGTACGTCGCGCTGCGCCCCAGCGATCCGATCACCTTCGTGGTCGAACGCGGCGCGCAGGACGTCACCCTGGTGGCCACTCCGGCGACCGTCGTTGTGGAAGACGAGATCGCCGGCCGCCACAAGGTTGGACGGCTGGGTCTCGAGTCGGTCCCGGGCGAATGGGTCCGCTACAATCCGCTGGAAGCCGCTGGCCTGGGCGTCACGCGCACGGTCGGTCTGATCGGCACGACCTTCGACTATCTGGGACGCCTGGTGACCGGCCGGATTTCCGCCGACCAGATCAGCGGCGTCATCGGAATCGCCAAGGTTTCCGACGGCGTGGCCAAGGCCAGTGTCGAAGCGTCGAGCAGCGCTCCGGAGGCCGCCGTGAACCTCGCGGCCAACCTGTTGCTCATCGTCGCGCTGATCTCGGTAAGCGTCGGTTTCCTCAATCTGCTCCCCATCCCTGTTCTGGATGGTGGACACCTGCTGTTTTACGCCTATGAAGCCGTGGCGCGGCGGCCACTGGCGGCGAGTGTTCAAGCCGTCGGCTATCGCCTTGGTCTTGCCTTGCTGTTGGGATTCATGCTGTTCGCGGGCTGGAACGACCTGCAGCGCTACAACCTGTTCAATTTCCTCGGCGGTCTGTTCTCATGAGCACCCGCCGACCGCCGATGGCAGATATGATGAAGCATTCCCGCGCGCGTAGCGCCGCGATCGTCTCCGGTTTCGCTCTGTTGGCCGGGGTGGCGCCGTTCGCCATCCCCGCCACGGCGGCGGCGCAGGTGCAGTCCGGCGTCGTTCAACGCATTACCGTCCAGGGCAACGAGCGCATCGAGGCGGGAACGGTTCTGTCCTACCTGCCGATCGCGCCGGGCGACACGGTCGATCCCTCGCGCATCGACGTGGCGCTGAAGACCCTGTTCCGCACCGACCTGTTCTCGGACGTGAAGATCGATCTGCAGGCCAACGGCGATCTCCTCGTCCGGGTGGTCGAGAACCCGATCATCAACCGCGTCATCTTCGAGGGAAACCAGGGCCTCAAGGAAGACAAGCTCAAGGACGAGGTCACCATCCGTCCGCGCGGCATCTTCACCCGCGCCAAGGTCCAGGGCGACGTCCAGCGGATTATCGAGCTCTACCGGCGCTCGGGCCGGATCGGCGTCACGGTGACTCCGCAGATCGTCGAACTGCCGCAGAAGCGGATCGACCTGATCTTCAAGATCGATGAAGGCCCCAAGAGCGGCGTGCTGTCGCTCAACTTCTTGGGCAACAGCGAGTTCTCCGACGGCGACCTGGCCGACGTCATCGTCACCGAGGAGAGCCACTGGTACAAATTCCTGTCGAACAACGCGAACTACGACCCTGACCGGATCGAGTACGACAAGGAACAGCTGCGGAAGTTCTACCGCAACAAGGGCTACTACGATTTCCGGGTGATCTCCGCGATCGCCGAACTGGCGCCCAACAAGAACGGCTTTGTCATCACCTACACGGTGGACGAAGGCCCGCAGTACAAGTTCGGCAAGCTGACGGTGGACACCGAGCTCAAGAAGCTGGACGGCACGGTCCTGGCCCAGCTCCTGCCCGTTCGTGAGGGCGAGCTCTATCAGGACGAGGCGATCGAACAGGCGACCGACGCCCTGACCTTCGCCGCCGGCGCCGCCGGCTTCGCCTTCGTCGACGTCCGTCCGCGCTACGTGGCCAACCGCGAGACCCGCACCGTCGACGTGGCCTTCCAGGTTCGCGAAGGCCCGCGCGTCTACATCGACCGCATCGACATCGTCGGCAACACCCGCACGCTGGACTACGTGATCCGGCGTGAGCTGAACCTGTCCGAGGGCGACGCCTACAACCGCGTTCTCGTCGACCGCTCGCGCGCCCAGATCCGCAACCTTGGCTTCTTCAAGGACGTGACGATCGAGGAGATCCCGAGCGGCCAGCCGGACCGCACCGCGCTGCGCGTGCAGGTCGAGGAGCAGCCGACCGGGGAACTGTCCTTCAGCGCCGGCTACAGTTCGATCGACCAGCTGGTCATCGATCTGGGCATCAGCGAGCGTAACTTCCGCGGCCGCGGCCAGAACGTGCGGGCGCGGATTTCGGTGGGCTCGCTGCGTCAGCAGATCGACTTCTCGTTCACCGAGCCACGCTTCCTTGGCCGCGACCTGCGCGCCGGCCTCGACCTGTACTCCTACCGCTACAACTTCAGCAGCCAGACCTCGTTCGACACCGCCTCGCTCGGCGGCGGCGTGCGCCTCGGCTTCCCGCTGACCCAGAACGCTTCGATGTCGCTGCGCTACACGCTGCGGTCGGACGAAGTGATCATCGACGACTACCTGTGCGATCCGGGCGCGCTGGTCCTGTCGCCGGCCCTGTGCTCGCAGCGCGGCTCCTACATCACCTCGCTGGTCGGCTTCGGCGTCCGGGTTGACCGCCGCAACGATGCGCTCAAGCCGACGCGCGGCTTCTTCGTTGACCTGAGCCAGGATCTGGCCGGCGTCGGCGGCGATGTGAACTACCTGCGGACCGAAGTCGCGGGCGGCTGGTACCATGGCTTCAACAAGGACTTCGTCCTCAGCGTCAGCGGCACCGCCGGCTACATCGACGGCTGGGGCGGCGACAGCGTCCGGATCAACGACCGCTTCTACAAGGGCGGCAACAGCTTCCGCGGCTTCGAGGTCGCCGGCATCGGTCCGCGCGAGACCGACCGTGAGGACGCCCTGGGCGGCAAGGCCTACGCCATCGGCACGGTCGAGCTGACCGTCCCGACCTTCCTGCCCGAACAGTACGGCATCAAGGCCGCGCTGTTCACAGACTTCGGCACGGTGGGCATGCTGGATGATGTCGACAAGGTCGACGTCAACGGCGCGATCGCCGCCAATTGCGGAAACGGGACCGAACTCTGTGTCCGCGACGACCTCAGCCTCCGGGCCTCGGCGGGCCTTTCGGTCTTCTGGCGGTCTCCCATGGGACCGATTCGTTTCGACTTCAGCCAAATTCTGGCCAAAGAAGACTACGACAAGACGGAAACGTTCCGCTTCTCAACCTCCACAAGGTTCTAGGACTCTCATGACCTTCAAGAAGACCACCGCGGTCGCGGGCGCTTTCGCGACCGCCCTCGCTGTTTTCGCGTCCTCGGCCTCGGCCCAGACGGCCCCTGCTGCTGCGGCTCCCATGCCGATCCGTCACGGCGCCGCGGTGCCGGGCGTTTGCTTCTACACCTTCGACCGCGCCCTGGCCGCGTCCGACGTCGGCAAGGCCGTCGCCGCCCGGATCAACGTCATCGCCAAGGAAGTCGAGGTCGAGCTCACCACCGAGGAGAAGGCCCTGAGCACGGACATCCAGGCCTTTGATCGCGCCCGCGCGACCATGACCCAGGACGCCGCCGAGCAGCGCGCCTCGCAGCTGACGATCCGCCGCAACGCCCTGGCCCGCAAGCTGGACCTGCGCCAGCGCGAGCTGCAGGCCACCCGCGGCAAGGCCCTGGACCGTATCGAACAGGAAATGAGCCCGGTGGTCATCGCGACCTACCAGGCGCGTGGCTGCTCGGTGCTGCTCACCGGCTCGGTGGTTACCGGTAACCCGCAGATGGACATCACCGACCAGGTGGTCACGGGCCTGAACGCCAAGATCAAGACCCTGGCCTTCAACCGCGAGCGCCTCGACGCCCCGGCCCCCGCGCCGGCCGCCGCCGCCCCCGCGGCGCCGAAGCCCAAGCCCTAACCGGCGACTCGGGATATCGCGGGTCCGTGCGAGGACGTCATGCCTGACCCGCGATTCTATCTGAACAATGGCCCGCTTCCGCTGGCCGACCTCATCGCCGCTGTCGGCGGAGAGGTCGCGCCGGGGGGGCGGGCCGAGCTGTCTGTGACCGCCGCCGCGCCGCTGGACCAGGCGGGACCGGGCGACGTCGCCTTTCTCGGTGACCGAAAGTACCTTCCGGCCCTGCGGGAAACCCGGGCCGGCGCGGTGTTCGTGGCCGCCGCCTTTGTCGATGACGCACCGGCGGGATGCACCGCCATCGTCTCGCCGCGTCCACACGGCGCCTGGTCCCGCGCCGCGGCCCTGCTGCATGCTCCGCGGGGCTACGAGCCCGGCGCGCCCGCCATCCATCCGACGGCGCAGATCGAGGACGGCGTCCAGATCGCGCCCGGCGTCGTGATCGGACCGGACGCCCGGATCGGGCGCGGCACGCGGATCGACCCCAATGTCGTCATCGGACCGGGCGTGGCGATCGGCCGAGACTGCATCATCGGCGCGAACGCCAGCGTGCTGTTCGCCCTGGTCGGCGACCGGGTGCAGATCTACGCCGGCTCACGCGTCGGGGAGGCCGGATTCGGGGCCACGGCCGGTGACGCAGGCGTGATCGACGTGCCTCAGCTGGGCCGTGTGATCCTGCAGGACGGGGTGACGCTGGGCGCCAACTGCTGCATCGATCGCGGCGCCTGGGAAGACACCGTCATCGGCGAGAACAGCAAGCTCGACAACCTGACCCACGTTGGACACAACGTCCGCATTGGCCGCAACTGCGTCATGGCCGCCTATTCCGGCATTTCGGGTAGCGTGACCGTCGGCGACGGCGTCGCCATGGGCGGCCGGGTCGGCATCGCCGATCACGTCGACATCGGCGCCGGGGCCCGTCTGGGCGCTGGGTCGGGCGTGTTCCGCCACATCCCGGCCGGTGAAACCTGGGGCGGCTTTCCCGCCCAACCGATGAAGGCCTGGCTGCGACAGACCGCCTGGCTTGCCAAGAGCACCCGTCCGACCAAGGAAGACAAGGCATGAACCAGGAAGCCGCGACCGGCGTCGCCATCACTTTCGACGAGATCCTGCAGCGCCTGCCGCACCGCTATCCGTTCCTGATGGTCGACCGCGCCGAGGACTACATCGCCAACACCTCGATCGTCGGGATCAAGAACGTCACCTTCAACGAGCCCTACTTCCAGGGGCACTTCCCGGGCAATCCGGTGATGCCGGGCGTGATGATCATCGAGGCCATCGCCCAGACCGGCGCGCTGATGATGTCCAAGACCCTGGACGTGGACATCACGAAGACGGCGATCTTCTTCATGTCGGTCGACGGCGCCCGGTTCCGGCGTCCGGTGCGGCCGGGCGACACCCTGCGGATGCCGGTGGAGGTGACCCGCGCCCGCGGCGACGTCTTCAAGTTCGCCGGCAAGGCGTTCGTCAACGACAAGCTCGCCGCCGAGTGCGAGTTCGCGGCCATGAAGGGCGACAACAGCTAGTGGCCCGCATCCATCCCACCGCGATTGTCGATACCCGGGCCACGCTCGATGACAGCGTCGAGATCGGCCCATTCTGCATGGTCGGGCCGGATGTGACCCTGGCCAGGGGCGTGAAGCTGTTGTCCCACGCCATCGTCGAGGGCGTCACCGAGATCGGCGAGGACTGCGTCCTGCATCCGTTCGCCTGCCTGGGCGGCGCGCCGCAGCACAGCGCCCACCGGGGCGAGCCCACGCGCGTCGTCGTCGGCGCCCGCAACGTCTTTCGCGAGCATGTGACGGTTCATGCCGGCACGGCCGGCGGACGCGGCGTGACAACCGTGGGCGACGACGGCCTGTTCATGGTCAGCACCCACATCGGCCACGACTGCATCATTGGCGACAAGGTGACCATGGCCCCCAGCGTCGCCGTCGGCGGCCATGTGTCGGTCGCCGACTTCGTCTTCCTCGGCGGTTTGGCGGCGATCCACCAGTTCACCCGCATCGGCCGCTACGCCTTCGTCGGCGGCGGCGGCATCGTCACCAAGGATGTCATCCCCTACGGCTCGGTCTGGGGAAACCACGCCCACCTCGAGGGGCTGAACCTGATCGGCCTCAAGCGCAGGGGCTTCACGCGGGAGCAGATCGCGGTGCTGCGGGCGGCCTACCGGCTGCTGTTCGCCGACGAGGGCACCTTCCAGGAACGGCTTGAGGACGTGGCCGAAGGCTACGGCCATGTGCCCGAGATCATGGAAGTGGTCGAGTTCATCCGCGTCGACGCCATGCGGCCGCTGTGCTTGCCGCACCGCGAGGGGTGAGGTGCGCAAGCTGGGCCTCATCGCGGGGGGCGGCGGTCTTCCCGCCGAGATCGCGCAGCGCTGTCAGGCGGCCGGCCGACCGTATTTCGTGATCCGGCTGCGCGGGTTCGCGGACGAAGGCACCGCGGGGCATCCCTCCGAGGAGATCGGGCTGGCCGAGCTGGGCAAATGCTTCAAGGCGCTGCGCCGCGAGGGCTGCGAGACGGTCTGTTTCGCTGGAAACGTCGCCCGGCCTGATTTCGGCAAGCTCAAGCCCGACATGCGCGGCATGGCCGCCCTGCCAGGGGTCATCGCCGCGGCGCGCCAGGGCGATGACGCCATGCTTCGCCGGGTTCTCGAGGAATTCCGCAAGGAGGGCTTCGAGATCGAGGGCGCCCACGAAGCGGCCGGCAGCCTGACCCTGGCGCTGGGCCTGCTGGGTCGGCACAAGCCGTCGGCCGAGCACCGGGACGACATCGAGCGCGCCCTGACCGTCGCCCGCGCCATCGGCCGACTGGATATCGGGCAGGGGGCTGTCGTCTGTGACGGGCTGGTGCTGGCCGTAGAGGCCCAGGAAGGCACCGACCGGATGCTGCATCGCGTCCACGAGCTGCCCGAGGCCGTGCGAGGCCGTCCCGAGCACCTGCGCGGCGTGCTCGCCAAGGTTCCAAAGCCGATCCAGGAGGTCCGGGTCGATCTGCCGACCATCGGCGTCGCCACCGTCCGGGGCGCGGCGCGCGCCGGACTGGCGGGCATCGTGGGCGAGGCGGGACGGCTTCTGGTGGTGGATCGCGAGGAGACCGTCGCCGAGGCCGACGCCCTGGGCCTGTTCATTCTGGGCGTGGAGACGCGCGCCGAATGACCCGCCCCCTGACGGTCATGCTGGTGGCGGCCGAAGCGTCGGGCGACAGCCTTGGCGCCGGCCTCGCCAGGGCGCTCAGGGCGCGCCTGGGCGGCGATGTGCGGTTCGTTGGCGTCGGAGGCTCCCGCATGGCCGCCGAGGGCGTCCAGAGCCCGTTCGACATCGCGGATCTGTCGATCCTGGGCATCTTCGAGGCCATCCCGGCCTACCCGCGCATCCGGCGCCGTGTGGCCGAGACGGCGGCGCTGGCCGTGCGCGAGACGCCCGACGTCGCCGTGCTGATCGACAGCTGGGGCTTCACGCTCCGCGTCGCTCACGCGCTGCGCAAGGCGTTCCCGAAACTGCCGCTGGTCAAGTACGTGGGGCCGCAGGTCTGGGCTACGCGGCCGGGACGGGCGAAGACCCTGGCCGCATCGGTCGATCACCTGCTGTCGATCCACAGCTTCGACGCCCCCTGGTTCGAGGCGGAGGGACTGACGACCACCTTCGTCGGCAACCCGGCGCTGGCCAAGGACTTCAGCAAGGCCGACCCGGCCCGGCTGCGCGCGGCTATCGGTGCGGCGGAGGGCGAGGACATCCTGCTGGTCCTGCCCGGCAGCCGTCCGGCCGAGATCAAGATGGTGCTGCCGGCCTTCGAGGACGCGGTAAAGCAGCTTAAGGACCAGCGCCCTGGCCTGCACATCGTCATTCCGGCCGCGACCACGGTCGCCGAGGCCGTGGCGGCCCAGGTCGCCGGCTGGCCCTATCGCGCCCACGTCATCACTGACGAGCAGCTCAAGGACGACGCCTTCGTCGCCGCGACGGTCGCCCTGGCCTGCAGCGGCACGGTGACCACCGAATTGGCCCTGGCCGGTGTTCCGATGGTTGTGGGCTACCGCCTCGGCGCGATGACCCACAGGATCCTGACGCTGGTCTTCAAGTCGCCGTGGATCACACTGTTCAACATCGCCGCCAAGGCCTTCGTCGCCCCCGAGTTCGTCCAGGACCAGTGCACCGGCGAACGCCTGGCCGCCGCCGTCGCGGAGCGTCTGGACGATCCGGCCTTGCGCGCCCGGCAGAGGCAGGCGCAGAACGAGGCGCTGGCGAAGATGGGTCGTGGCGGCCCGGACCCGTCAGAGGCTGCGGCGGATGCGATCCTCAAGCTGCTGGCCAAACGAACCGCGACGACCGTCCAGGAACCCTGACATGCGCACAGCCTTCGCTGCCCTGATCCTGCTCGCGCTGGCGGCCTGCGCGCCGATGGGCGAGGGGCCGTCGACCGGCCCGTCCGTCGATATCGCCGCCTGCACCGCCAACGGGGGCAAGGTGAAGCCGATCTGCCGCATGCAGAAGCCGGCCTGCATCTTCGACTACGCCGACGCCGGAAAGACCTGCACCGACAGCAGTCAGTGCAAGGGCCGCTGCGTGATCGAGGACGAGATGCCGGAGGTCGGCGCCAGGGCGATCGGCGTCTGCGAGGCTGACAACGACGTGTGTGGCTGTTCCACCGAGGTCATTGACGGCAAGGCGACGGCCGGCCGGTGTGTGGACTGACTTGACCGATTTCGATGTCCTGATCGTCGGGGCCGGCGCGGCCGGCATGATGTGTGCCATCCAGGCCGGGCGGCGCGGCCGCAAGGTGCTGATCATCGATCACGCCAAGGCCCCGGGCGAGAAGATCCGCATCTCCGGCGGCGGGCGCTGCAACTTCACCAACCTGGACGTCCGGCCGCAGGCCTTCCTGTCGCAAAACCCGCGCTTCTGCATCTCGGCGCTGAAGCGCTACACCCAGCATGACTTCATCGCCATGGTCGACGCCCACGGCATCGCCTGGCACGAAAAGACCCTGGGCCAGCTGTTCTGCGACGGCTCGGCCCGCGAGATCATCGACATGCTGACCGGCGAGATGGCCGATGCGGGTGTCGAGCTACGGCTTGGCACGGCCGTCGACCGGGTGACCAAGACCGATGACGGCTTCGAGGTCGCCCTGTCGGACGGCGCCGTGGTGCGGCCGGCGTCGCTCGTCGTGGCCAGCGGCGGCAAGTCGATCCCGAAGATGGGCGCCACCGGCTGGGGCTACGAGATGGCCCGGCAGTTCGGAGTCCGGCTCACCGAGACACGGCCGGCGCTGGTGCCGCTGACCTTCGAGATCGGGGCGCTGGAACGGATCAAGCCGCTGGCCGGTGTCTCGGTCGACGCGGTGGTCGCCTGCGGCAAGACGAAGTTCGCCGAGGCCATGCTGTTCACCCACCGGGGCCTGTCGGGCCCGGCGATCCTGCAGATCTCGTCCTACTGGCGCGAGGGGCAGCCGATCACGGTCTCCATGGCCCCCGGCGCCGACATCTTCGACATCCTCAAGGCCGCAAAGCTGGTCAGCCCGCGCCAGTCGGCGCACAACGCCCTGACCGGCGTCCTGCCGATCGGCCTCGCCCGCCTGCTGTGCGAGGAGGCCGGCGCACGCGGCAACCTGGCCGACACGCCCGACAAGGTCCTGCGCGCCATCGACACGGCCGTGAACCAGTGGACGATGAAGCCGGTCGGCTCGGAAGGCTACCGCACGGCCGAGGTCACCCTCGGCGGCGTCGACACCCGCGATCTCAGCTCCACGACGATGCAGGCCGAAGCCGTGCCCGGACTCTACTTCATCGGCGAGGTTGTCGACGTAACCGGCTGGCTGGGCGGGTACAATTTCCAGTGGGCCTGGTCCAGCGGCTGGGCGGCCGGGCAGGCGGTTTAGGTGTCGGGGACAGTTTAAGGTGTCCCTGCAGGGACACCTTAAACTGTCCCCGATGACCGCTACTTCTTCTCCAGCAGCAGCTGACCTTCCTGCTTGAGCTTGCCGCCGATCTTGCCAGCCAGCATGCCCAGTATCCCCGGCAGGACGATGTCCATGCGGATGCTGTCGGCCAGCACGTCCAGGGTGCCCCGGATGTCCTGCCCGGCCACCAGGGCGGCGAAGGTCAGGCGGTCGCCGTCCCAGCTCTGGTCCACCTTTGCCGCGCCGCCGGGCAGCTTGGCGGTAAGGTCGGCGAAGCCGGTCTCGATCCGCCGGCGCGCTTCGAGGGCCCCGAGTTGATGGGGGATGGTGATGGTCAGGGGCTTGGCCATTGGCGCTCCAGAGGGTCCGGCCTATTGAACGCCGGGGCGGGGAGAGTCGTTCAAAAGCCGGCGAAAATCACGGCGAAATTCGACGAAAAAGGCCCGGAGAATTCTCCGGGCCCTTCGAAATCCAACGAAGTCGACGAGAAATCAGCCGCGCTTGTCGATCGGCGTGTAATCGCGCTCGGTGGCGCCGGTGTAGAGCTGACGGGGACGGCCGATCTTGCGCGCGGGGTCCTCGAACATTTCCTTCCACTGGCTGATCCAGCCGACGGTGCGGGCCAGGGCGAACAGCACGGTGAACATGTTGGTCGGGAAGCCCATCGCCCGCAGGGTGATGCCCGAATAGAAGTCGATGTTCGGGTACAGCTTGCGCTCGATGAAGAACGGATCGCTCAGCGCGATCTTCTCCAGCTCCATGGCGACCTCGAGCAGCGGGTCGTTGATGCCCAGCTGGCCGAGCACCTCGTGGCAGGTCTTCTGCATGACTTTCGCCCGGGGGTCGAAGTTCTTGTACACCCGGTGCCCAAAGCCCATCAGCTTGTAGCGACGCGCCTTCACGCCCTCGATGAACTCGGGGATCTTGTCGACCGTCCCGATCTGCTCGAGCATTTCCAGGGCTTCCTGGTTGGCGCCGCCGTGCGAGGGGCCCCAGAGGCAGGCGATGCCGGCCGCGATACAGGCGAACGGGTGGGCGCCCGAGGAGCCCGCCAGACGCACCGTCGAGGTCGAGGCGTTCTGCTCGTGGTCGGCGTGCAGGATGAAGATCCGGTCCATGGCCCGGGTCAGAACCGGGTTGGGCTTCCAGTCCTCGGCCGGCACGGCGAAGCACATGCGCAGGAAGTTCTCGGAGTAGGAGAGGTCGTTGCGCGGCGAGATGAACGGCTGGCCGATCGTGTACTTGAAGGCGCGGGCCGCGATGGTCGGCATCTTGGCGATCAGGCGGTGGGCGCTGATTTCGCGCTCGCGGGCGTCATCGACATTGATGCTGTCCGAATAAAAGGCCGACAGGGCGCCGACCGCGCCGGTCATCACCGCCATCGGGTGGGCGTCGCGGCGGAAGCCCTCGAAGAAGCGGTCGAACTGGGCGTGCAGCATCGTGTGGTAGGTGATGTTGCGGTCGAATTTGCTGAACTCTTCCGCCGTCGGCAGCTCGCCGTGCAGCAGCAGGTAGCAGACCTCCAGGAAGCTCGACTTCTCGGCCAGCTGGTCTATCGGGTAGCCACGGTGCAGCAGCACGCCGGCGTCGCCGTCGATGAAGGTGATCTTGCTCTCGCACGAGGCGGTGGAGGTGAACCCCGGATCGAAGGTGAAGGTGTCGGAGTCCGCGTACCACTTGCGCACGTCGACGACGTCCGGCCCTGTCGACCCCTTGAGGATCGGAAGGTCGAAGGTCTTGTCGCCGATCGTGAGCACCGCCTTGTCGGTCATGCCTGATCCCTTTTCGTGAGAAACACACAGATCGCCCAAACGGGCGTTTGGGCGTGGTTATAGCGTCTTACGCGAGCGGTGAAAGCGCATCGTTAAGACGCGCCATCGCCTCGTCGCGGCCGAGGGACGCCAGTGTGCGATGCAGGTCAGGCGATGCGCTTCCACCGGTCAGAATCGCGCGCAGGGCAGGCCCGAACTTGCCAAAGCCGACCCCCTCAGCCTCGGCGAAGCCCTTCAGCAGCGTCTCCAGCGCCTCGGCGCTCCAGTCGTTGGTCGCGGCAAGTTGATCGGCGAGACGCCGGAGCCGGGCGCGGGTTTCGTCGGTCAGCAGGCCCAGGGCCTTCTCCGTCAGCACGATGGGACGCGACTGGAAGACGAACAGCAGCTGGTCGGCCAGCTCGACGATGGTCTTCGCCCGCTCCTTGACCAACGGGATCGTGCGCAGCGCCTGGGCGCGCCGGGCATCGTCCAGCGGCTCCCCGCGCGCGGCGAAGACGTCGGCGACCAGAGCGGTCAGTCGTCCGTCGTCGGCTAGCCGGATGTAGTGGGCGTTGACGTGGTTGAGCTTGTCCCAGTCCAGCCGGGCGGCGCCCTTGTTGGCGTGGGCGATATCGAACCAGGCGATGGCGTCGGCGTCGCTGAACAGTTCGTCGTCGCCGTGGCTCCAGCCGAGGCGGGCGAGGTAGTTGCGCATCGATTCGGGCAAGTAGCCGAGGGTGGCGAAATCGGTCACCGCCGTGGCCCCGTGGCGCTTGCTCAGCTTGGCGCCGTCCTCGCCGTGGATCAGCGGGATGTGGGCGAGGGCCGGAACCTCCCAGTCCATCGCCTGGTAGATCAGGGTCTGGCGGGCGGCGTTGTTGAGGTGGTCATCGCCCCGGATGATGTGGGTGACGCCCATGTCGTGGTCATCGACCACCACGGCCAGGTTGTAGGTCGGCGCGCCGTCGCTGCGCAGCAGGACCAGGTCATCCAGGTCGCGGTTGCGGAAGGTGACGTCGCCCTGCACCAGATCCTTGACCACCGTGTCGCCGTTCAGCGGCCCCCGGAAGCGAATGGCGTGCGGCTTGGCCAGGTCCTCGGGGCGCGGCTCGCGGTCGCGCCAGGGCGAGCGCAGGGCGTGGCCGGCGGCCTTGGCCTTGTCCCGGGCGTCGGTCAGGGCCTCGCCGGACAGCCAGCAGCGATAGGCTTTGCCGGCCGCCAGCAGCTCCAGGACCACCTCGCGGTGCCGCTCGGCGCGGGCGAACTGGAACACCGGCTCGCCGTCAAAGGGCAGGCCAAGCCAGGCCAAGCCGTCGAAGATCACCTGGACGGCGTCCTCGGTGGAGCGCTCGCGGTCGGTGTCCTCGATGCGAAGCAGGAATTGTCCCCCGCAGTGTTTCGCGTAAAGGTAGTTGAACAGCGCCGTTCGCGCGGTGCCGATGTGCATCGAACCGGTGGGCGAGGGGGCGATACGGGTGACGACGGGCTTTGAGTCGGACATCTCGATGGGGCCGGAGAGTGAGGCGGCGGCTCTTAGCATGGGTCGCCGGTCGGCGCACCGCCTTGCCGTCCTGCGCGGCGAGATCGCCGATCAGGTCGACCGCTGGACTCTCTGGGCGCCGGTGGCCTTCGGGCTCGGTTGCGCCGGCTACATGACCCTGAGGGTCGAACCGCCGACGGCTCTGGCGGTCGGACTGGCGCTGGCCGCGTTGGCGCTGGTGGCCGTGGCCCGAAGGCTGGGCCCGGCCGGCGCTGTCGTCATCGCGGCGCTGCTGGCCTTCACCGCCGCCGGCTTCCTGTCGGGGCGAATCCGCACGCTGCAGGTCGCCGCCCCGGTCGCCCCGGCCGAGCAGCGGGCCCGGGTGATTGAGGGCTGGGTCGTCGACGTGGCCAGTCCAGGCGCCTCGGGCATGCGTCTGTTGATCGCGCCCGTGGCGATCCAGAGCCTGGCGCCGGAGGAGACGCCGGTCCGGATCCGGGTCACGCTGCGCGACCAGTCGCCCGTGACGCCGGGAACCCCGATTCGGCTGCGCGCCATGGTCGGACCGCCGCCGGCCCCGGCCAGTCCCGGGGCCTACGATTTCGCCCGAGACGCCTGGTTCAACCGTGTCGGCGGCGTCGGTTTCACCCTGGGCGAGGTCTCGCGGGCGCGGCTGCCGGCGGCGCCCTGGCGACTGCGGCTGACCATGGCGGTCAACGCCACGCGCTGGCGCCTGGCCGAGCGGATCGTCGCCCGCATGGGCCCGGCCAGCGGCGGCATCGGCGCGGCCATGGTCACCGGCCACGAGGCCTGGATCCCGCCAGAGCAGACCGAGGCCATGCGCGCTTCCGGTCTGGCTCACATCCTGTCGATCAGCGGGCTGCACATGGCCATCGTCGGCGGCTTCGTGTTCGCCGGCGTGCGCCTTCTGGTCGCCGTCTGGCCCTGGCTGGCGCTGCGGGTCCCGGGCAAGAAGGTCGCCGCTGTCGCAGGGCTGGTCGCGGTCGGCGGCTACCTGATCATCTCCGGCGCGCCGCCGCCGGCCGAACGGGCGGCGGTGACCGCTGCCGCCGCCTTCCTGGCCATCCTCGTCGACCGCCAGGCGATCAGCCTGCGCACCCTGGCCATCGCCGCCCTGGTCATCCTCGCTGTCCAGCCGGAGGCGGCCTGCGCGCCGGGGTTCCAGATGTCGTTCGCGGCGACGGCGGCGCTGGTGGCGCTGGCCGAGGCTTGGCCACGGGCGGTGAAGGAGATCGACATTCCCTGGTGGATCCGCGCCCCCCAGGCCGCCGCTGTCTGGTCGGGCGCGGCCATCGCCGCCAGCTTCGTGGCGGGCCTGGCGACCGGGCCCTTCGCCATGCACCACTTCAACCGCGTGGCCAGCTACGGCCTGATCGCCAACCTGCTGGTCGCGCCGCTGTCCAGCTTCGTGATCATGCCGTTCCTCGCCATCGGCGCGGTGCTGGAGCCGCTGGGGTTGGGCGGACCCTTCCTGGCGGTGGCCGGCTGGGGGATCGAGGCCATGGTCGGGGTAGGCCAGGCGACGGCGAGCCGGCCGGGCGCCCTGGTCACGGTGGCCAGCGCGCCGGGCGCGGCCCTGCCTGTCGCTTTCCTGGGTGTGATGCTGCTCTGCCTGTGGAAGGGGCCCGTCCGGTGGCTGGGCGCGCCGCTGGCCGCCGCCGTACTGCTCTGGCCGCGCCCGGCGCCGCCCGACGTCTGGATCGCCGCCGACGGGGCCGCCGTGGCTCTCCGGGACGGCGGCGAGGCCATCCTGCTGCGGCCTGACGCCCGCCGCTTTGCCGCCGACCTCTGGGCCCGCCGGCGCGGGCTGGCGGTGGATGAGGACCCCGAAGCCGTGCGCGACGCCCGCTTCATCTGCGACCGCTTCGCCTGCCTGCCCACCGGCGACGACGACATCGCCGTCTGGGCCGGTCGCAAGCCGCCGCGTCGCGCGGAACTTGCTGAACTGTGCGCGCCGGGGCGGCTGGTGATCCTGCGCTCAGGCTACGCCGGCCAGGGCTGTGACGACGCCTTCCTGCTGGCCGCGGATGATTTTACGCGTGGCGGCTCGGCGGAGCTGTGGCGGCGCGGGGAGGGCTGGGCGGTGGTTTGGGCGAATGACCTGCGCGGGGACAGGCCGTGGACGCGGTGAAGGGGGCCGGGCGCAATGGGCTTCGATGTTCGGTAGTTTGCGCGGCTGCCGGAGGCGGCGTAGTCACTGGCTATGCGGGCATACCACGTGACCATCGACGCGAGTGGCCTCGCCATACCTGATGGCCCCACTGGCTTTGCAGCCAATCGATTTGTTGTGGCGTCCACACCATCAGCGGCAAAGGCGCTGGCCGTCAGGAAGACCCTTCAGGCGTGGACCCTGGGTCACTGGAAGGGCGTGAGCAGTCGCTTGCCGGAAGCGGTGGCGACCCACGCAGAGGAAGTCGGTCTGATCCGGCTTCTAAGCGGCCTCCGTCAGAACCGGGCGCACAACTTCTACGACGAGGAATGATCGTTCCGGCCCAGGAGTTGCCGAGCGAGCTTTAAGGGACAGCTAAGCTTCGCGAAGCAGTCCCCGCCCCGTCAGTGATACTTCCGGATCAGACCCACCAGCTTGCCCTGGACCTCGATCTGGTCGGGGCCGTAGACGCGGGTCGGATACTTCGGGTTGGCGGCTTCCAGCGCGATGCTGACGCCTTTCTTGCGCAGGCGTTTGAGGGTGGCTTCCTCGCCCTCGACCAGGGCCACGACGATTTCGCCGCTGTGGGCGGTATCGGTCTTGCGGATCAGCACGAAGTCACCGTCCAGGATGCCGGCGTCGATCATCGAGTCGCCCTGCACCTCCAGCACATAGTGCTCGCCCGCGCCGAGCATGCTCTCGGAGACCAGCATCTTGTCGCGTTCGACCTGCAGCGCCTCGATCGGCGAG
The DNA here is from genome assembly GCA_031426695.1 of Caulobacter sp. Classification (GTDB taxonomy): domain Bacteria; phylum Pseudomonadota; class Alphaproteobacteria; order Caulobacterales; family Caulobacteraceae; genus Caulobacter. The sequence continues at coordinate 161,572 of JASJPM010000007.1, read as the reverse complement.
CCGGCGGCGATGCGGCCCAGCAGCGGGATCTCGCGGACGTCGTTGGCGATCGGCGGGGCGGAGGCGGGGCCGCGGCCGTCGCCCTTGATCACCTGCGGCTTGAAGGACTGGCGTCCGCCGGCCGGCGCCGCGGCGGTCGCCTGCTGCGGCAGCTTGGTGACCTCCAGCGCCCGGGCCCGGTGCGGCAGGCGGCGCAGGAAACCGCGCTCCTCGAGCGCCGTGATCAGCCGGTGGATGCCCGACTTGGAGGCCAGGTCGAGCGCCTCCTTCATCTCGTCGAACGATGGCGAGACGCCGGACTCCTTGATCCGCTCGTGGATGAACATCAGGAGTTCATGCTGTTTGCGCGTGAGCATTGCCGGGCCTCGCTGTCGAATCTGTCGCGGAACAAACCGCTAACAGCCATGAATGTTCTCTAGGTGTTCTTGGTTTCTGTCAAGTTAACGCCCCGAACGCACCGAAGACTCCAAGGAACACGGGCGCTTGCGGTTCGTTGTCAGGGGATCGCGCCCCGCCCCTGAGCCCCCCGAGAGGCCCATGTCGTTCTCCGAACTCCACACGCCGATTCCCATGACCGTCGAGGGCAAGGGCCCCGGACAGGCCATCGCCGTCATCGACTATGGGCCGGAACATCACCTGATTTGGGTGGTGGCGCTGGACGACAGCGGCGAGATCTGGTCCGCGCCCAATCCCAAGGTGCGGATGCAGGCCAACTGGACCATGGGCCGGTCGATGAAGTCGCCGGCGAGGGTCGAATCACTGCGGCCGGCGGCGGTGGGCGGGGGTTAGCCCAGCAGCGCCCGCGTCGCTGCCTCGACATCCGCCTGGCGCATCAGGCTCTCGCCGACCAGCATGGCCCTGGCGCCACTGGCTTCCAGCCGGGCGGCGTCGGCGGCGGTGAACAGGCCGCTTTCGGTGACCAGCAGCGCGTCTTTCGGCGCGCGGGCGGCGAGGCGTTCTGTGATCGCCAGATCGACGGTGAAGGTCTTCAGGTCGCGGTTGTTGACCCCGACCAGCGTGGCGCCCAGCGCCCCGGCCCGGTCCATCTCGGCCTCGTCATGCACCTCGACCAGCGCATCCATGCCCAGGCGCGCGGCCTCGGCCATGAGCTGGGCGGCCAGGGCGTCGTCGATCATGGCCAGGATGACCAGGATGGCGTCGGCGCCCAGCGCGCGGCTTTCGGCCACCTGCCAGGGGTCGACCAGGAAGTCCTTGCGGATGCAGGGCAGGGCGGTCGCGTCGCGGGCGGCTTCCAGGTAGCTGTCGGCGCCCATGAAGCTGGGGCCGTCGGTCAGCACCGACAGGCAGGCTGCGCCGCCGCGCTCATAGGCCCGGGCGAGGGCCGGCGGGTCGAAGTTCTCGCGGATGATCCCCTTGGACGGCGAGGCCTTCTTGATCTCGGCGATCAGGGCCAGTCGGCCGGGCGCGTGGTTGCGCTCCAGGGCGGCGCGGAAGCCGCGCGGGGCCTCGGCCACCGCGGCGTCGGCGTCCACCTTCGACTGCGGGCGAGCCCCCTTGCGCGCGGCGACCTCCTCGCGCTTGTAGGCGGCGATTTTGGCGAGAATGTCGGTCATGCGGCGTTCGTGATGGTGATCAGCTGGTCCAGCGCCCTCAGCGCCCGGCCGTCGTCGATGACCGCTCCGGCCAGCTCAACGCCCTCGCGCAGGGTCTCGACCGCGTCGCCGACCAGGAAGGCGGCGGCGGCGTTGAGCAGCACGATGTCGCGATAGGCGCCGAGCTCGCCCTCCAGCATCCGCCGCAGCGCGCCGGCGTTGAAGTCGGGGTCGCCGCCGGTGAGGTCAGCCAACGAAGCGCGCGGCAATCCAACGGCTTCCGGCGTGATGGTGAAGCGGCGCATGCCGACGCCCTCGCGCCATTCGGCGACCTCGGTCTCGCCGGTGGTGGTCAGTTCGTCCATGCCCTGGCCGTGCACCGACCAGGCCCGGACCGCGCCCAAGGCGCCCAGCGCCTGGCAGATCGGCTCGACGTAGCGGGGGGCGGGCACACCCATCACCTGGCGCCGCGCCCCGGCCGGATTGGTCAGCGGGCCGAGCAGATTGAAGATGGTGCGAAAGCCCAGCTCCTGCCGGATCGGCGAGACGTGGCGCATGGCGCCGTGGTGGGCCTGGGCGAACAGGAAGCAGATGTTGGCCTCGTCCAGCGCCTGGCGCTGTTTGGCGAGCCCCGGATCGATGTTGACGCCCAAGGCGGCCAGCACATCGGCGGTGCCCGACTTGCTGGTGATGGCCCGATTGCCGTGTTTGGCGACCTTCAGGCCGCCGCCGGCGACGACGAAGGCCGTGGCGGTGGAGATGTTCAGCGTGTGCAGACCGTCGCCGCCGGTGCCGCAGACGTCGATCGTCTCGTAGGGCAGGTCCAGATGCACGGCGGCGCGGCGCATGGCCCGGGCGCAGGCGGTGATCTCGCCGACCGTCTCGCCGCGCAGGCGGATGGCGGTTACCGCCGCGGCGACCTGGGCCGGGGTGGGCTCGCCCCGCAGGCAGGCGCTGAAGAAGGCCTCGGCGTCTTCTTCCGAGAGGGTGGCGCCGTCGGCGAGACGGCCCAGCAGCGGCTTGAAGGCGTCGCTCATAGGGTCAGGCGGCCGTGAGGCGCTTGACGCCGGCCAGGTCCAGGAAATTGTCGAGCAGCTGGTGGCCGCCCTCGGTGGCGATGGACTCAGGGTGGAATTGCACGCCGAACACCGGCCGGGTGCGGTGCTGGAAGCCCATGATCTCGCCGTCGTCGGTCCAGGCGGTGACCTCCAGGTCGTCCGGCAGGGTGGCGCGATCGACGGCCAGGCTGTGGTAGCGGGTGGCGGTGAACGGATTGGGCAGGCCTTTGAACAGGCCCTTGTCGGAATGATGAATCTGGCTGGTCTTGCCGTGCATGATCGACTTGGCCCGCACGACGTCGCCGCCGTAGGCCTGACCGATGGCCTGGTGGCCCAGGCAGACGCCCAGAATGGCCAGGTCCTCCGGCGCGCCGCGCAGCAGCGGCAGGCAGATCCCAGCCTGGTCCGGCGCGCAGGGCCCGGGGGACAGCAGCACCGCCTCCGGATGCAGGCCGAGGGCCTCCTGGACGGTCAGGGCGTCGTTGCGATGCACGACGGTCTCCGCCCCCAGCTCGTTCAGATAGTGAACGAGATTGTAGGTAAAGCTGTCGTAGTTATCGATGACGAGGATCATGGTCCTTTGCTCATAGGGCTTGAGGGCGTTTGCGCCAAGGCCCGACGCACGCCATCCTCACCCGATGGCCGCCGCCGATTCCGCCCTCGACCCTGAAGCCCTCGCCTATGCGCGGGGCCTGCTCAAGCCGCCGATCGCGCGGGAGAACCTGTGGGGCGTGATGGCCGCCGCCGCCTTCGCGGCGCTGTCGGCCCTGGCCTTCGCCACCGCCATGATCATGGCTCCGCCGGTCACCACCAGCAGCCTGGTAATGGAAGAGCCCACCGAGATCGCGCCAGCGGGCAGCGAGCCGAACTAGTCTTCGAGACCGCGTCGCCGGATGGTTCCGGTCAGCTCTGTCGCCACGGCGACGGTGTTGGAGATCGTCCCGTACTTGCGCACATTGGTGTGCAGCAACGCCAGCCGCTGGTCGCTCTCGGCGGTGTCGACGATCAGTTCGTAGGTGATGGCGACCATCTTCGGGGGGCTGTCCTGGCGCAGGCCATGCAGCCGCACCTCGACGCCGTCGAACGCGAAGCCCAGCATCGGCGACACCCGCTCGATGCCTTTGATCATGCAGGCGGCGACGGCGGCGAGCAGCAGTTCGGCCGGATTGAAGGCGTCGGGACGCCCGTTCACGTCGGTGTCGAGGACGACCGAGGCCTGCTTGGTCGTCGCCACGCTGCCGTGGGCGTCGGTTCGACGCGCCTCAACCCTGTATTCCAGCATCGACAGTTCCTGACATCGTCTGTCGTTCGCGGTTCAGGATATCAGCCGAACCGCCAGGCTTCCGAAGCCGCGCGCCGCAGCGCGTTCGACTTGTGGATGGTCTCGTCGTACTCGGCGTCCGGTGTGCTGTCGGCGACGATGCCGCCGCCGGCCTGGACGTAGAGCATGCCGTCCTTGACCAGCCCGGTGCGCAGCACGATGCAGGTGTCGACCGAGCCGTCGGCGCCGAAGTAGCCGACCGCCCCGGCATAGCCGACGCCGCGCTTTTCGACTTCCAGCTCGTCGATGATCTCCATGGCCCGCACCTTCGGCGCGCCGGACACCGTGCCGGCGGGCAGGGCGGCCATCAGCACGTCCACAGGATCCAGTCCCGCGGGCGCGTCGCCCTCGACGTTGGAGACGATGTGCATGACGTGGCTGTAGCGCTCGATCACGAAGCTCTCGGTGACCCGCACCGACGGTCCCTTGCGGGCGGTCGCCGGCTCGTTGCGGCCAGGCTCGCGCAGGCGGGAGACCCGCCCGACGTCGTTGCGGCCCAGATCCAGCAGCATCAGGTGCTCGGCCCGTTCCTTTGGATCGGCCAGCAGCTCCTGTTCGAGCGCCAGGTCCTCCTCGGGCGTCGCCCCGCGCGGACGGGTGCCGGCGATGGGGCGGATGGTGACCTTGCCGTCGCGCAGGCGAACCAGGATCTCCGGGCTCGACCCGACCAGCTGGAAGTCGCCGAACTCCAGATAGAAAAGGAACGGCGAGGGGTTGGTCCGGCGCAGCGAGCGGTAGAGGGCGAACGGGTCGCGGCGGAACTGCGCGCGGAATCGGTGCGCCACCACGGCCTGGAAAATGTCGCCGGCCTCGATGTAGCTCTTGGTCTTCTCGACGATGTCGGCGTAGTCGGCGCGGCTGACCGGGGTGGAGAAGGTGATCTCCTCCGGCTCGCCGGGGACCGGCGGGGTCATCGGGGCGCGCAGGTCGGCCAGCACCGCGTCCAGCCGGGCGTTGGCGGCTTCCCAGGCGTCCTTCGCCGACATGCCCTTCACCGGCCGCGCCGGGGTGACCAGCACGATCTCCTGGGCGATGGCGTCGAAGACGGCCACGATCGAGGGACGGATCATCACCGCGTCGGGCAGGCCCAGCGGATCGGGATTCACGTTCGGCAGCTTCTCGGCCAGCCGGATCATGTCGTAGCCCAGCGTGCCGTAGACCCCCGCGGCGGGCGGCGGCAGGCCGGCGGGCAGCTCGATCCGCGAGGCGGCGACCAGGTCACGCAGGCTGTCCAGTGCCCCGCCCGCCTGCGGCGTGAAGGCCCCGGCGGCGATGGCTTCGCCCTCGGCGACTTCAGCGGTGTCGCCGCGGCAGCGCCAGACCAGGTCGGGCTTCATGGCCACGATGGAATAGCGGCCGCGCCAGGCTCCGCCTTCGACCGACTCGAAGAGGAAGGCGTAGGGCCGGCCGCGCGCGATCTTCAGATAGGCCGAAACCGGCGTTTCCAGATCGTCGATCAGCCGGGTCCAGACGACCTGCGGCCGTCCGGCGTTCCAGGCCTGCGCGAAGGCGTCGAAGGACGGCTCGGACGCCACTATTTGCCCTTCGGCGCGGCGTCAGTCTTCTCCGGCGTCGCGGATGGCGCGACGCCCAGGGCGGCCCGGGCGTTCACGATATTGCCCTGCGCCTTCACCTTGGCGACCGCGTAGGTCTGAACCGAGGCGCCGATGTCGGTGAAGATCTGCTGGGTGAACTGCTGCTGCTGCTGGCGGGCGGCCATGGCGATCTGCTGGACATCGCCGGGGCGCAGGGCGGTGATGGTGGCCACCGCGACGCCCGAGGTCGTCGCCGCCGTGAACACGTCGCCCTTCTTGGACCCGAAGGCCGCGCCGAGCAGCTCACGCCCAAGGGCTTCCTGAGCCTGGGCCGTGGCGCGGCTGATCCCCTGGACGCGAACGACCTTGGCGCCGGTCGAGGCGGCGACGGCATCGAGCGATTCGCCCTTCTGGACACGGGCCTGCAGCGCCTCGGCGCGGGCGCGTACGGCCTCGGCCATCTTCCGCATCATCAGGTTGCGCGCCAGATAGGGACGAATCTCGGCCATCGGCGGCATCGCCGGAGCGACGACGCGGTCGACGCGGACGATGAAGTACTCGCCCGGGGCTTCCTCAAGGATCTCGCTGTCCTGGCCCTGCACGCCTTCGAAGGCGGCCTTGACCACGGCCTGGCTCAGACCGGCGACGGGCTTGCCGTCCTGGCCAGCGCCCTGGGCCGACACGGGAGGGATGGTGGTCAGCGTCAGGCCGGCCTTGGCGGCGGCGACGGTCATGTCGACGCCCTCGGCGCGGGCGTCCTCATAGACCTTGGACGCCTCGGAGACCTTGCGGTCAGCCGCGTCGGCGCGAACCTTGGCCTCGATGGCGGCGCGGTTCTCCTCGAGCGTGGCGGTGCTGCCCGGCACGACCTTGTCGACCGCGATCACCGCAAGGCCGAAGCCGCCCTTGACGATGCTGGCGCCGCCCAAGGGCAGCTTGAAGGCTTCGGCGCCGATGCTGGCGTCGAAGAAGGCCGTGCGCGGCTTGTCGGTGAAGAAGATCGGCTTGATACCCAGTTCGCCGGCCACGACCCGGGCGTCTTCACCCTTCTTGATGCGCGCCAGCACGGACGCGGCCTGGCCGTTGTCCTTGACCGGGATCTGGATGACGGTCCGCAGCTCCGCGCGGGACAGGGAGTCCTTTTCGAAGTCGAAGCGCTTCTGGACCTCGGCCTGGTCGACCGTGACGCTGCCTTCCATCGCCTTGCGGGACAGGCGCACCACGGTCATGCCGCGGAACTCCGGCAGGGTCAGCTGGGCGGCGTTTTCCTTCATGAAGGCCTGAATCTCGGCCTCGGTCGGTTCGGGAATCTTGCCCACGCTTTGCGGGGTGACCACGAAGTAGGCCAGATCGCGCTGCTCCAGGGCGATGACGCCGCCCAGGGCGGAGTAGGCCAGCGGGGCCTTGAGGCCGTCGGCGGCCGCCGGGATGAACTGGGCGCGCATCAGGCCGTCGCGCATGTCCTTTTCGAACATATCGCGGGTCAGGCCCTCGCGGCGCAGCGCGTCGGCGTAGTTGGCCTCGCTGAACTCGCCGGTCAGCGGATCGAAGAAGGCCGGGATCTCGCGAAGCTGCTCGCGCATCGACTCCTGGGGCGCCCGCAGGCCGATGCGGCGCAACAGCTCGGCCAGGGCCTCGGTGCGGGTCATCTCGCCGAGGATCCGCTGGTCCAGGCCCTGTTCCAGCGCCATTTCCTGGGACACGGGCTGGCCGTACTGCTGGCCCAGCTGCTGCAGCGAGCGCTTGAAGGCGGCGGAAAACTCGGTCTGCGTGACGGTCCGGGACCCGGCGGTGATGACGTTGACGCCGACGCGCGGCCCGAAGATGTCGGTCGTGCCCACGAGCACGAACGCCACGATGATCAGGCCGAGCAGGCCGATGGCCCAGGGGGATTTGGCGAAACTGCGGAAGGCGGCGAGCATTGCTGGAGACGAACCCTGTGAGAGCGCGGGGCGAAGAACGCCGCCCCGGCGGTATAGTGGACGCCCATGAGGCCCCGCAAGCGTGGCGCGGATGCGGCGGCGCAGGTGTGGCGTGACAGCCGCCGCCGCATCGCGTAGGCGCGAGCCTCAAGCACACGACCGCCAACGGATGTTTCGCATGACCACGCCCCGCCCGCTGATCGCCGGAAACTGGAAGATGAACGGCCTGGAGGTCGCGCTGGACGAGGCGCGCGCCGTCGCCGCGGCGCTGGACGCCCAGCCGCCCGGCGCCCGGGTCGCGCTGTGCCCGCCCGCGACGCTGGTGCATCGCATGGCGCAGGCGCTCGCCGGAAACATGGTGGATGTCGGGGGGCAGGACTGCCGCGGCGAGGCGTCGGGCGCGTTCACCGGCGACGTGTCGGCCGAGATGCTGGCGGATTGCGGCGCCTCGCTGGTCATCCTCGGCCACTCCGAGCGCCGGGCCGGCTATGGAGAGACCGATGCGCTGGTCGCCGCCAAGACCCTGGCGGCGCTGCGGGCGGGCCTCGAACCCATCATCTGCGTCGGCGAGACCCTGGCCGAGCGGGAAGCGGCCCGCACGCTCGAGATCGTCACCGGGCAGGTGAGGGGCTCCCTGCCGGCCGAGCTCGCTGGAAAGGCCTTCGCGGTCGCCTACGAGCCCGTGTGGGCCATCGGCACCGGCCTGACGCCGACCTTGGCGCAGATTGAGGAGGTTCACGTCGCCATTCGCGCCGTGCTGGTCGAGCGCTTCGGGGCCGAGGGCGCGGGCGTGCCGATTCTCTATGGCGGCTCAGTGAAGCCGTCGAACGCCGCCGAGATCCTGGCCGTGAAGGACGTCGGCGGCGCCCTGGTCGGCGGGGCTTCGCTGAAGGCCGAGGATTTCCTGGGCATTATCGCGGGGGCGTGAGGCAGGGACTGCTCCCGGCGATAGCCGGTAGCTGTCCCCCAACAGCGTCCGACGGTGTTGAGGGACAGCTACGCTTCGCGAAGCAGTCCCCGGGGCGCGGACATCACAGCAACAACCCCCACAGCCGGCAGTCGCGGCGTTCCCCATCGTGGTCGACGTGGCCCTTCATATAGCCCTCGATCTCGAAGCCGAGCTTGCTCAGCAGCTTCTCCGAAGCGTTGTCTCCGACCTGGGTGCGAGCCCACAGCCGGCGGAAGCCGAGGGTGGCGGCGTGGCCCAGCACCGCCCGGACGGCCTCGTACCCGTAGCCCTGGCCCCAGGCGGGGCGGGCCAGGACGAAGCCGATCTCGGCGCGGTGATGGCGCCGGTCGATGTCCGAGAGGTCGACGCTGCCCACGAAGGTTCCGTCGGCCGCCAGCCGCACAGACCAGTAGAAGGCCTCGCCGCGCTCCATCTCGCCGACCCGGCCCTCGATGAAGGCCAGGGTCATGTCCGGATCGTCCATGGCCGCGACATCCATGTGAGCCATGACCTCCGGATCGGCCATCACCGGATAGATCAGCGCGGAGTCTTCCGGGGTCACCGGAGACAGGGACAGGCGTTCAGTCTCGAGAATCATGGCCTTGCGAAACCCCTGCGGTTCCCCAGCTATGGCGTGACCCCTTATCGAGTGCTAGAGGGGCGCCTTCGTTTCGACCGGGCGCCGCAGGCGGCGCCCAACGGACCCTGATCGATGCTTCTGACCATCCTGCTCGTCTTCCACATCATCATTTGTGTGGCGCTCATCATCACCGTGCTGCTGCAGCAGTCCGAGGGCGGCGCCCTGGGCATGGGCGGGGGACCGTCGGGCTTCATGACGGCGCGGGGCGCGGGCAACCTGCTGACCCGCATCACCTGGATCCTGTTCACGCTGTTCCTGCTGCTCAGCATCGGCCTGACCCTGCTGGCCGCGGCGCAACGCAACTCGAACTCGCTGACCGGCGGCATTGAAAAGGTCGATCCCAACAGCTTGACGCGGCCGCTGGAGACCACGCCCGCGCCGGCGCAGGACGCGGCGCCGGCCCTGCCGACCGCGCCCCTGCCGCAGTCGGGACTGCCGCTCGCGCCGGCCCCGGCGGCTGCCGCGCCGGTGACCGTTCCGGCCCCCGCGCAGTAACAAGATCAACGTTCGCTAGAAGTAAGGCGGCGCCGGGCTCGAATCGGCGCTAATCTGGATTCCCATGGCCCGGTACATTTTCATCACCGGCGGCGTGGTTTCCTCATTGGGAAAAGGTCTCGCGTCCGCCGCCCTTGGCGCGCTGCTGCAAGCCCGCGGCTACAAGGTCCGCCTGAGGAAGCTCGACCCCTATCTGAACGTCGATCCGGGGACGATGAGCCCCTACCAGCACGGCGAGGTCTTCGTGACCGACGACGGGGCGGAGACGGACCTCGACCTGGGGCACTACGAGCGCTTTACCGGCGTGAACGCCTCGCGGGCCGACAACATCACCACCGGCCAGATCTACAAGACGATCATCGAGAAGGAGCGGCGCGGGGACTACCTCGGCGCGACGGTCCAGGTGATTCCGCACGTCACCAACGAAATCAAGACCTTCGTCCTGTCGCCCGCCGTCGACGAGAACGGCGATGAGGCCGACTTCGTGCTGGTCGAGATCGGCGGCACGGTCGGCGACATCGAGGGGCTGCCGTTCTTCGAGGCCATCCGCCAGCTGGGCCAGGAACTGCCGCGCGGCGACAGCTGCTTCGTGCACCTGACCCTGCTGCCGTTCATCAAGACGGCCGGCGAGATGAAGACCAAGCCGACGCAGCACAGCGTCAAGGAGCTGCGCTCGATCGGCATCCAGCCGGACATCCTGCTCTGCCGCTGCGAGCAGCCGATCCCGGCCGACGAGAAGCGCAAGATCGGCCAGTTCTGCAACGTGCGGCCCAGCGCCGTCATCCAGGCGATGGACTCCTCGTCCATCTACGCCGTGCCGCTCGACTACCATGAGCAGGGCCTGGACGCCGAAGCGCTGGACGTCTTCGGCATCAAGGACGCCCCGGCCCCCGACCTGAGCCGCTGGCAGGCCATCGACCATGTGACCACCAACCCCGACGGCGAGGTCACCGTCGCCGTGGTCGGCAAGTACACGGTGCTCAAGGACGCCTACAAATCCCTGATCGAGGCGCTGCACCACGGCGGCGTCGCCAACAAGGTCAAGGTCAACCTCGACTGGGTCGAGAGCGAGACCTTCGAAGGCGAGGACGGCGCGGCCGCCGCCCGGCTGGAGAACGCCCACGCCATCCTGGTGCCCGGCGGCTTCGGCGAGCGCGGGGCCGAGGGCAAGATCCGGGCGGCGCAGTTCGCCCGCGAGCGCAACGTGCCCTATTTCGGCATCTGCTTCGGCATGCAGATGGCAGTCATCGAGACGCTGCGCAACGTCGGCGGGGTGCCCGGGGCCTCCTCGACCGAGTTCGGACCAACCGCCGAGCCGGTGGTCGGGCTGATGACCGAATGGACCCAGGGCAACGAACGGGTCGAGCGCAGGGAAGGCGACGACCTTGGCGGCACGATGCGGCTGGGCGCCTACGAGGCCCAGCTGACCCCCGGGTCGAAGGTGGCCGAGGTCTACGGGACCACGGGCATCTCCGAGCGTCACCGGCACCGCTACGAGGTCAACATCGGCTATTGCGACCGCATGGAGGCCGCCGGCCTCCGGCTGACCGGTCGTTCGCCCGACGGCGTGCTGCCCGAGATCGTCGAGCGGCCGGACCATCCCTGGTTCATCGGGGTGCAGTTCCACCCCGAGCTGAAGAGCCGGCCCTTCGCCCCGCATCCGCTGTTCGCCAGCTTCATCGCGGCGGCGAAGGAGCAGAGCCGGCTGGTCTGACTTCGATCCGCGCTCGCGGCGCGGATCGAAGGCCACACGATCTCAGATCACTTCGATCCAGCTGTCGCTGCCGGCGTACTGGTTGGCCTTGCCCAGGCAGAACAGGCCGTCGCGGCTGGTTTCTGCGCCGGTCTTCCGCTTCTTCAGCGACCACTTCACTTGTTTGCAGGCAAAGGCCCCGACGCGGCTATCACCGACGACGGTGATGCTGCCGTCGGCCTCGACGCCGTTCCAGGTGACGGACTGGCCGACGGACAGGCCCCCGATCCTTTTCTCGAAGGCGTTGTAGCCCCCCAGGTTCAGGCCCTGCCGGGCCCAGGCGTCGTAGCCGCGCCCGCCCTCGCAGCCGGTGCAGCTGTAGCGGCTCCATTCGACGAAGGCGTCCTTGGCGGCCTTGACCGAAGGATCGAACATGAACTCGCTGGGACGCCCCGCCTTCGCGGCGTTGGTCGGCCAAGGGGAGGGGCCGTCGGCCGCAACCGGCTGGGCCGGCGCCTCGCCGGGCTCGGCGAACGGATCCTCGTTGGAAAGGCTCGGGTTGGACGCGACGGACTGGGCCGCCGGAGCCTGAGCGGGCGCTTCGGACGCCCGCTCTCCATCGACCGGCCTGGGCTTCTTCCTGCCGGCCAGGGCGCCCTTCACGGCGTCGGCCGCGCCCTGCTGGGCCACCTGTCCGGCGGTTTGTTTGGCCAGACCCTCCAGCCAGCCGTCGGCCAGGGCTGGGCCAGCGATAAGCGCCAGTGCCGCGGCGCCGAAAAGGGAGTTCCTCGTCATGTTCCTGCGTCTTCGTTTGGTAGGAGGCGCGGGGAGGTAGGGCGGTCGGCGCTTTGCCACCAGTGAATTCGCGGTAAGGCTGGCCTGATTGGGAGCTGCGGTCGTCACAGCCCGTGTTTTAAGGCCGGGGCGGTGGTGCGAGCGGGAGCGGGCGTGCGCGGCGCGGACAAAGGAGGCCGTCTAATGGAGATCGTGACCGCGCGCCTGCGCCTGCGCCATGCCCGCCTGTCGGACGTGGACGATATGCACGAGATCCTCTCTGATCCGACAGCCATGGCCTACTGGTCCAGCCTGCCGCACCAGACGCTGGAGCGGACGAAGGTCTGGGTGACGGCGATGGTCGAGGCCGCCGCCGCCGGTCCGGGCCTGGACTTCATCATCGAGTTCGAGGGCCGCGCGATTGGCAAGGCGGGCTTCTGGAACCCGCCGGAGATCGGCTACATCCTGCATCCCGACCTCTGGGGCAGGGGACTGGCCCGCGAGGCGCTGGAGGCGGTGATTCGCGTCGGCTTCGAGATCGGCGGCCTCGAGGAGATCGTCGCCGACGTCGACCCGCGCAACGCCGCCTCGCTGGGCCTGCTGGAGCGGCTGGGCTTTGTCAGGACCGGTTTCGCCCGCGAGACATGGGAAATAGGGGGCGTGCTGCTCGACAGCGTCTACCTGACGCTGAAGCGTCCGCAACCGGCGACTTGAACTCCCCGGACGTTTGAGGCATAAGCCGCGCCTCACGTGGCGGCCTACCCGGCCGCCGCTATCGTTTTCACGCCCCTTAGGGGCGCGCCGAAGCAGAGTTACGACATGGCCGTTCCTAAGCGCAAAGTATCCCCGTCGCGTCGCAACATGCGCCGCTCGCACCACGCCCTGGGCCCCAACGCCTACGTGGAAGACAAGGACACCGGCGAGCTGCGCCGTCCGCACCACGTCGACCTGAAGACCGGCATGTACCGCGGCCGTCAGATCCTGACGCCGAAGGAAGACTAGTCTTTCCGACCCGTACGGGTTCGCGACGCCGCTTGCCGTGAGGCAGGCGGCGTTTTGCGTTTTGGGTGGCTGACCCGGTGCGTCCTTCGACACGCCGCTTCGCGGCTGCTCAGGATGACGTCCCTTGAAGGCTATCCACCCGCGTCATGCTGAGCAGCGCTGCAGGCACGTGCCGAAGCCCGCAGAGAGGCTGCCTACTGCGTCCGGCCTCGCGCCTGGATCGCCGCGCGGCGGGCCTCGATGGCCTCGGGCGTCACGGCGCGGTTGTTGGCGGTCGAGCGGCGGTTCTCCAGCGCCATGGCCTCGGTGAACGCCAGGCCGTAGCCCTCGTCGATGATCGACTTGTAGAGGCTCAGGGTCTCGACCGGGATGGTCGCCATGTCGGCGGCCAGCGTCTTCGCCACCGTCAGAAGCTCCTCGGCCGGCACCACCCGGTTGACCAAACCCCAGTCGCAGGCGGTCCTCGCGTCGAGGAAGTTGCCGGTCAGCGACAGCTCCTTGGCCCTGTAGAGGCCGATCAGGCGCGACAGCTTCTGCGACAGGCCCCAGCCCGGCATGATGCCGACCCGGGCATGGGTGTCGGCGAAGCGGGCGTTCTCGGACGCGATCAGCACGTCGCAGGCCAGGGCCACCTCGAAGCCGCCGGTGATGGCCACGCCGTTGATCGCCCCGATCACCGGCTTGCGGCAGAGCTCGATTGCCTTCACGGGGTTCTCGTCGGCCCCTTCGGCGTTGGCCGCGCCCATGGCGCCGGGCTCGCTGCCCAGTTCCTTCAGGTCCAGCCCGGCCGTGAAGGCCCGCGTGCCGGCCCCGGTCAGGATGACCACGCTGACCTCGTCATCGGCGTCCAGCGCGACCATGGCCTTGTAGAGCTCGCTGCGCAGCGCCTTGGAGAGCGCGTTCATCGCCTCGGGACGGTTCAGGGTGACGACGGCGATCCCGTCCGACTTCTCGACCAGCAGCATGGCGCGGTTCCTCTTGTTTGAGGTCAGGGTTGGCGGAGGGCCGTAGGGGTAGTCAAGCGGTCGGTGACACACGGCCCTCCGGCCTTTCCCTGCCACCGCCATGGCCCGACTTGTTCGGGCCACCCATGCGTGGTGAGCCGGTCGACAAGGATGCGGCTGATCCGCCTCGCCACGCCCCGCCCGTCCGTGTTCATGGGTGGCCCGAACAAGTCGGGCCATGACGAAATGGGGTCGGAAGGAGGGGGGCGAGCCCCCTCCGGTTGCGATTCCCGGGGCAGGGGGCTAATCGGGGCCCGCCTTTTGAACGCCGGAGCCCCCATGACCGAGATCGTCGACATCATCGCCCGTGAAATCCTCGACAGCCGGGGCAACCCGACGGTCGAAGTCGACGTGATCCTGGAAGACGGCAGCTTCGGCCGCGCGGCGGTGCCGTCGGGCGCCTCCACCGGGGCCCACGAGGCGTCCGAGAAGCGGGACGGCGACAAGGATCGCTATCTGGGCAAGGGCGTCGAGCAGGCGGTCGAGTCCGTCAACGGCGAGATCTACGACGCCCTGGCCGGCGTCGACGCCGAGGACCAGCGCCGGGTCGACAGCCTGCTGATCGAACTGGACGGCACCAAGAACAAGGCCCGACTCGGCGCCAACGCCATCCTGGGCGTGTCGCTGGCGACGGCCAAGGCCGCGGCCGTGGCGGCCGACCTGCCGCTCTACAAGTACGTCGGCGGCGTCTCGGCCCGCGTGCTGCCGGTGCCGATGATGAACATCATCAACGGCGGCGCCCATGCCGACAATCCGATCGACATCCAGGAGTTCATGATCCTGCCGACCGGCGCGGCCAGCTTCAAGGAAGGCCTGCGCATGGGCGCGGAGATCTTCCACGGCCTGAAGAAGGCCCTCAAGGACGCCGGTCACAACACCAACGTCGGCGACGAGGGCGGCTTCGCCCCCAACATCGGCTCGGCTGAAGAGGCCCTGGCCTTTATCGTCAAGGCGGGCGAGGCGGCGGGCTACCGCGCCGGCGAGGACTTTGTGCTGGGCCTGGACGTGGCGGCCACCGAGTTCTTCAAGAACGGCAAGTATGTGCTTGAGGGCGAAGGCAAGACCGTCGATCCGGCCGGCATGGTCGCCTACCTCGAGGGCCTGGTCTCCAAGTTTCCGATCGTCACCATCGAGGACGGCTGCTCGGAAGACGACTTCGAGGGCTGGGGCCTGCTGACCGCCGCCCTGGGCAAGAAGATCCAGCTGGTCGGTGACGACCTGTTCGTGACCAACCCCGAGCGCCTGGCCATGGGCATCGACAAGGGTCTGGCCAACTCGATCCTGGTCAAGGTCAACCAGATCGGCACGCTTTCCGAGACGCTGGACGCCGTCGATATGGCCCACCGCGCCGGCTACACTGCCGTGATGAGCCACCGCTCGGGCGAGACCGAGGACTCGACCATCGCCGACCTGGCCGTGGCCACCAACTGCGGACAGATCAAGACCGGCTCCCTGGCCCGCTCGGACCGCACCGCCAAGTACAACCAGCTGCTGCGCATCGAGGAGCAGCTGGACGACATGGCCATGTACCTGGGCCGTCGGGCGATCAAGCAGCGTTAGAAATCCACACCGCGCCCGCGGAGGGACCGGCTGTCAGCCCCGCGGGCTGCGGCCGGTCCAGCGTTTGAACGCCCGCGAAAAGGCGCTGCGGTCTGAGAAGCCGACGAGATAGGCCGTCTCGCTGACCGACAGGCGCTCGTTCTCCAGATAGCTCAGGGCGGTCTCGCGGCGCAGGCCGTCCAGCACCTGGTCGAAGCCGGCGCCCTCGGCCTTCAGGCGGCGGTAAAGGGTCTGGCGGCTCATCCCCATCGTCCTGGCCGTCGCCGCCATGTCAGCGTCGCCAAGGTGCAGACGCGGCAGCAGCAGAGTCTCCAGCTGGCCGCGCACGGTCGTGGAGGCTTCCAGCCGGCTGAGCAGCGCCTCAGCCCGCTCGTTGAACACGCCGAACACATAGGCATTGGCGTCCCGGGTCTTCAGGCTCAGCCACGACGGGTCGATCCGCATGGCGTTGCGGTCGCTGTCGAAGGTCACCGGGGCCTTCAGGATGCGGCTGTAGTCGGCGGCGTGAGCCGGGCGAGGGTGGGTCACCCGCACCGCCGTCACGAACGGGGCGTCAGGGAAGCTGCGCGCGACCTCGCTGACGAAGCGGGCGAAGGTTTCTTCCGTGAGCTCGGGAAAGGCGTCGGGGTCTGGTCGCCGGTCTTCCAACCACAGGCCGTCCTCGCGCGGCATGATGGTGAACCGCTCTCGCTCGCCGCCCAGGTCCACCTCTGCGATCAGGCGGCGGTAGCGGTTGAGGTGCTGCAGCGCCTCGCCCATGGTCCCGGCCGAGCGGCAGATCAGGCCGACGATCGAGAAGGCGTCAAAGCGGGTCGAGGCGCCGAACTCAAGCCCCAGCGCCGGCGCGTCGCACAGGGTCTTGGCCGCCCGCATCAACGCCACATAGGCCGCCATCGGCACGCGATTGTCCTGGTCCAGCAGCCGGTCGGCAGCGATCTTCGACCGCTCGAGCAGCACCGTCCGGTCCACGCCGCATGAGACGGCGTAGTCCAGCAGCGCCCTGGCGTAGCCCGCCGAAACGGTCGGCCTGGCCATCAGTCGTTCCGGCCCGGGTGGTGGTTGATCTTCAGGGTCACGCTTCTGGTCCTTGCGGTCATCGACGCCCGGACGGGCGCCTTGCAGGGTGCAGACGACCGCGCCGAGCCCGGCCGCCGAACGAGTGAGTCATGTCTGTAACGCCGCGAACGCCAAGTGAAATTCCGTTCAGCGAGCGTGTTTTGCGGGCCTCCGCCCTCTTCTGGTACGTCGTGGCGGTCGCTGGCCTCTGGGTTT
Source organism: Caulobacter sp. (assembly GCA_031426695.1). Classification (GTDB taxonomy): domain Bacteria; phylum Pseudomonadota; class Alphaproteobacteria; order Caulobacterales; family Caulobacteraceae; genus Caulobacter. Next base: position 144,794 of record JASJPM010000007.1, on the reverse strand, counting down.
TCGCCTGGTACATCGCGGCCCTCTACGGCCTGGGCTTCATGCGCGGCCAGTTCGACCGCTGGAACACCGTGCTGCCCGAGGGACACGGCTATGTGGCCGAGGATCTGCAGGGCAATGTCCTGCTGGGCGTCCATCTGCTGGTGGCGCTGGTGGTCACCAGCGCGGGTCTGCTGCAGCTTGTTCCATGGATCCGACTGCGGGCGGCATGGCTGCACCGCTGGAACGGGCGGCTGTTCGTGGTCGTGGCCATGGTCGCGGCCGTCACGGGGGTCTTCATCGCCTTCACCCGCGGAGCCGTCGCCGGCGACTACATGACCGCTGGCAACGTCCTGAACGCGCTGTTGATTCTGGTCTTCGGGGCGATGGCCTGGCGCGAGGCCCGCGCCCGCCGGGTCGCCGCCCACCGTCGCTGGGCGCTGCGGCTGTTCGTGGTCACCCTGTCTGTCTGGTTCTACCGGGTCGGGATGATGCTGTGGTTTGGAGTCCATCGGGCGCCGGTTGGCCACAACGACGCCTTCACTGGTCCGTTCGACATCTTTTTGGCCTTCGGTCACGTCCTGCTGCCGCTGGCGGTGCTGGAGCTCTATCTTCTGGCCGTCCAGCGGGGTGGGGCGAGCGCGAGGCTGGCCATGGCCGCACTCCTGACCCTCTCGACTCTGGGGATGGGCGGCGGGATCGTCCTGGCGACGTTCGGCATGTGGCTGCCGAGGCTGTAGCCGTTGGCCGCAGGACGAAAACTTCAACCCTGCCTTAACCATAGCGGCCGATGTTGATGGCTGTCCCATCGTCACGAGTCGGCATGTTCCAGCGTCTGCGCCCAGCCCTCCCGACGGTCGCCCTCCTGGGCCTCATCGTCTACTTCGTCTTCCACGGCCTGACCGGGGAGCGGGGGCTGCTGCTGTCGTCGCAGCGCGACGCCATTTTGAACGCACGTTCGAAGGAATTGGCCCAGCTGCGCCAACGCAGGGTGGACCTGGAGGCGCGGGCGCGGCTATTACGCGACAACAGCCTGTCGGCGGACCTCCTTGAGGAACGCGCGCGTTCTCTTCTAGGCTTCGCGGACCCGAAGGATTATGTGATCCGCGAAACCCCCTGAGCGAGGTCGAAGTTTTCGTCCCGCTCGCCGAGATCGGGAAGAACAGGCCGGTATGGGACGATCCAGGGAGAATTCGATGGCGACAGCGCCCAAGGCGAAATCGACATCGGGGAAGAAGAATGACACCGGTGTCAACGCTTCCTCGAAAGAGCAGCTTCTCAAGTATTACAGGGACATGCTGCTCATTCGCCGCTTCGAGGAGCGCGCCGGCCAGCTGTACGGCATGGGCCTGATCGGCGGATTCTGCCACCTGTACATCGGCCAGGAAGCCATCGCCGTCGGCATGCAGTCGATCGCGCAAGAGGGCGACCAGATCATCACCGGCTATCGTGACCACGGCCACATGCTGGCCGCCGGCATGGATCCCAACGAGGTCATGGCCGAGCTCACGGGGCGCATCGGCGGTTCGTCCAAGGGCAAGGGCGGGTCGATGCACATGTTCTCGACGCAAGCGGGCTTCTACGGCGGCCACGGCATCGTCGGGGCGCAGGTCAGCCTGGGCACCGGCCTGGCCCTGGCCGACAAGTACCGCGACAACGGCAAGGTCAGCTTCACCTACTTCGGCGACGGCGCCGCCAACCAGGGCCAGGTCTACGAGAGCTTCAACATGGCAGAGCTCTGGGACCTGCCGGTCGTCTACGTGGTCGAGAACAACCAGTACGCCATGGGCACCTCGATCGAGCGCTCCTCGTCCGAGACCCGGCTGCACAAGCGCGGCGTGTCGTTCAACATCCCGGGCGAGGAAGTCGACGGCATGGACGTCGAGGCGGTCGCCGCCGCGGGGCTGAAGGCGGCCGAGCACGCCCGCAGCGGCAAGGGGCCCTACATCCTCGAGATGAAGACCTACCGCTATCGCGGCCACTCGATGAGCGACCCGGCCAAGTACCGCACCAAGGAAGAGGTCGACGAGGTCAAGAAGACCCGCGATCCCATTGAACACCTGCGGGAAAAGCTGGCCGCCGCCAAGGTCACCGACGACGAGTTGAAGGCCATCGACGCGGAGGTGAAGACCATCGTCGCCGCCGCCGCCGAGTTCGCCCGCACCAGCCCCGAGCCGGACCCGTCCGAGCTGTATACCGACGTCTACCTGGAGGCCGCGCAGTGAGTTCGGTCGAGATCCTGATGCCCGCGCTCTCTCCAACGATGGAGGAGGGCACGCTCGCCAAGTGGCATGTGAAGGCCGGCGACACCGTCAAGGCCGGCGACGTCATCGCCGAGATCGAGACCGACAAGGCGACCATGGAGGTCGAGGCCGTCGATGAGGGCGTGATCAGCGCCCTGCTGGTCGAGGCCGGGACCGAGAACGTCAAGGTCAACACGCCGATCGCGCGGATCGGGGAGGGCGACAGTGCGTCCTTCGCGACGCCGGCTGCGCCGGCTCCTCAGGAAGACGAAGCCAGCAAAGACGCTCGTCAGCCTGAGGAGGCCGCGCCAGCGGCCGTCGCGAAGGCCGCACCCGCGCCCAAGCCTGCGCTCAACGACCCCGAAATTCCCGCCGGCACGAAGATGATCCGCATCACCGTCCGCGACGCCCTGCGCGACGCCATGGCCGAGGAGATGCGTCGCGACGGCGACGTCTTCCTGATGGGCGAGGAGGTCGCCCAGTACCAGGGCGCCTACAAGGTCAGCCGTGAGTTGCTGCAGGAGTTTGGACCCCGCCGGGTCATCGACACCCCGATCACCGAGCACGGCTTCGCCGGCCTCGGCGTCGGCGCGGCGATGGCGGGTCTGAAGCCCATCGTCGAGTTCATGACCTGGAACTTCGGCATGCAGGCCATCGACCACATCATCAACTCCGCCGCCAAGACGCTCTACATGTCCGGCGGTCAGATCCGGTCGTCGATCGTGTTCCGCGGCCCCAACGGCGCGGCGGCGCGGGTCGGCGCCCAGCACAGCCAGGACTACAGCGCCTGGTACGCCCAGATCCCGGGCCTGAAGGTCGTCGCGCCCTATGACGCGGCCGACGCCAAGGGCCTGCTCAAGGCGGCGATCCGCGATCCCAACCCCGTCGTCTTCCTCGAGCACGAGATGATGTACGGGACCGAGTTCGACATCCCCGATGTCGAGGACTGGATCGTCCCGATCGGCAAGGCCAAGGTCCGCCGCGAGGGCAGGGACGTCACCATCACCGCCCACAGCCGCATGGTCGGTCTGGCGCTGAAGGCCGCCGAGGAACTGGCCGCTGAGGGTATCGAGGCGGAGGTCATCGATCTGCGCACCCTGCGCCCGCTCGACCATGACACCATCATGGAGAGCGTGCGCAAGACCAACCGCCTGGTCAGCGCCGAGGAAGGCTGGGGCCCGATGGGCGTCGGCGCCGAGATCGTCGCCCGGGTGGTCGAGCACGCCTTCGACTACCTGGATGCGCCGCCGCTGCGCGTGCACCAGGAAGACGTCCCGCTGCCCTACGCCGCCAACCTCGAAGTGCTGTCGCTGCCGTCGGTCGAGAAGATCGTCACGGCGGTGAAGGCGGTTTGCTACCGGTGATGCTGTCGCTTGTGCGTCATCTCCCCCAGCCGTCATCCTCGCGCTCGTCGCGAGGACCCATGCACACGGCCATCTGTTCGTGCGCATGGGTCGTCGGAACAGGCCCGACGATGACGAAGGTTTGGGAGCGAACGTGGTGAGCCCTGACCTCACCTGGCGCGCCGGCGGCTGTCACTGCGGCGCGGTGCGCTTCGAAGCGGCCCTTCCGGCCGTCGTCGAGGCGCAGTCGTGCAACTGCTCGATGTGCGCCAGGACCGGCTACGTCCATGTGATCGTGCCCGAGAGCCGGTTCCGGCTGCTGTCGGGCGCCGACGCCATCACGACCTACAGCTTCAACACCGGCGTCGCCCGCCACACCTTCTGCAAGGTGTGCGGGATCAAGAGCTTCTACCGCCCGCGCTCGAACCCGGACGGCTGGTCGGTCAACGCCCGCTGTCTCGACTCCGTGGACGGCCTCGACATCCGCATCGAGGCCTTCGACGGTCAGAACTGGGAGGCCCATGGAGCCTCCCTCGCCCATCTTTCCAGGGAAGCCTGAATGTCCATCGAGATCCTGATGCCCGCCCTGTCCCCCACCATGGAGGAGGGCACCCTCGCCAAGTGGCACGTGAAGGCCGGCGACACGGTGAAGGCCGGCGACGTCATCGCCGAGATCGAGACCGACAAGGCGACCATGGAGGTCGAGGCCGTCGACGAGGGCGTCATCGAGGCGCTGCTGGTCGAGGCCGGGACCGAGAACGTCAAGGTCAACGCCCCGATCGCGCGCCTGGCCGGGGAGGGCGAGGCGCCCGCGTCTGCTCCGGCGCCCAAGGCCGCTGAACCGGCGAAGGTTGCCGCACCGGCCAGTCAGCCTGAGCAGGCCGCGCCTGCAGCCGTCGCGAAGGCTGCACCGGCCGCCGCTCCCGCGCCCAGGGCCGACGGTGAGCGTGTGTTCGCCTCGCCGCTGGCCCGCCGCCTGGCCCAGGCCGCCGGTCTGGATCTGAAGGCCATCGCCGGCTCTGGCCCGCACGGCCGGGTCATCAAGGCCGACGTCGACGCCGCGCGTGGCAAGGCGCCGGCCGCCGCGTCCTCCGTCCAGCCGGGCGCCGCAACAACCCCGGCTGCGCCCCGCCAGGTCCAGTCGCTCGAGCAGATGGGCATCGCGCCGGGCAGCTACGACCTCGTGCCGCTGGACGGCATGCGCAAGACCATCGCCCGGCGGATGACCGACAGCTTCCGGGATGTGCCGCACTTCCCGCTGACCATCGATGTCGAGATCGACGCCCTGCTGGCGGCGCGGGTGAAGATCAACGCCATGCTCGAGAAGGACGGCGTCAAGGTCAGCGTCAACGACCTGGTGATCAAGGCCGTGGCCACCGCGCTGCGCCGCGTGCCGGAGGCCAACGCCAGCTACACGCCCGACGGCATCGCCATGCACCATCACGCCGACATCGCCATGGCCGTGGCCATCGACGGCGGCCTGATCACCCCGATCATCCGCGCCGCCGAGACCAAGGGCCTGGCCCAGATCGCCGTCGAGGCCAAGGATCTGGCCGCGCGAGCTCGCGACAAGAAGCTGAAGCCCGAGGAGTTCCAGGGCGGCACCTTCTCGATCTCCAACATGGGCATGATGGGCATCAGGCAGTTCGCCTCGATCCTCAACGAGCCGCAGGGCTGCATCCTGAGCGTCGGGGCCGGCGAGCAGCGTCCGGTGGTCAGGGACGGCCAGCTGGCCGTGGCCACGGTGATGACGGTGACCCTGACCTGCGACCACCGCGTTGTCGACGGGGCCATCGGCGCGAGATTCCTTCAGGCTTTCAAGCCATTGATCGAAGATCCTCTGACGATGATCGTCTGACCGACGGAGGTCGGCGCTTGTCCGAGCCGCTCCAGCCAGCCCTGTGCGATGACTGCGGGACGCCGCTGGTCGGACGGTTCTGTCACGCCTGTGGCGAGGACAACGCCCCGCCGCGCCGGGAATTCCGCGCGCTGGTCGCCGACTTCCTGGACAACTTCTTCTCGTTCACCGAACACGTCATCCCGACGCTGCGCGACCTGGCCGTCGACCCGGGCCGCATCCTGCGGGGCCTGAGGGACGGGGACACCAAACGCTACCTGTCGCCGTTCAAGCTCTATGTCTCGGCGACGATTGTGTTCTTCCTTTTCCTGAGCGTTTTCAACGTAGCGCTCTTCCAGCTTCGCGTTGAACGCACCGGCCCCGGCGCGCCGGTGGTCCTGATGAAGGGCGACACGGTCGATGGAGACAACTTTCGCCTGATCGAGACCTGGCTGCATCCCCGCGACATCGCCGAGCGCGACGGCGAGGTGGTCGCCGCCTTCGACCGCTTCCTGGCCGGGCCCACGGACGAGACCACCCGGTCCTACGTCCTGCTGGTGCGCAACCTCGCCGACGAGCCGACCGCGATCAACGACCTGATCGCCACCTGGGCCCCCAGGGTCCTCTGGCTGCTGATGCCGCTCTATGCGCTGCTGCTGTGGCCGTTCTACCGGCGCGGCACGCTGGTGGTGGACCATGTCATCTTCGCGCTGTGGGCCCATACCAGCCTGTTCCTGCTGCTGATCGTCGGAACGCTGTGGAACATGACCGGTCTGGCCGGAGGGCTGGGCGTGGCGATGGTGCTCTATCAGGCGTATCTGACGGTCGGGCTGAAGGGCTACTACGGCCGCAGCTGGGCCGGCGCGGCCGCCAAAGGCCTCGTTCACACCGGCGTCTATGTCGGACTGATCTGGCTGCCGCTGACGGCGGCCTTCTTCTTCGGGGAGGCGATGAAAAACCTGCCGCCGAGCTTCTGGGAGTCCTGACTTGAGCGATTTCGACCTGATCGTCATCGGTTCCGGCCCGGGCGGCTATGTCGCCGCCATCCGCGCCAGCCAGCTGGGTCTGAAGACCGCCATCGTCGAGCGGGCCGAGCTGGGCGGCATCTGCCTCAACTGGGGCTGCATCCCGACCAAGGCCCTGCTCAAGAGCGGCGAGGTCTATGAGCAGCTGTCCCACCTGTCCGACTACGGCCTGTCGGTGAAGGGCGCGGGCTTCGACTTCCCCAAGATCATCGAGCGCTCGCGCGGCGTGGCGGCGACGATGAACAAGGGCGTCACCTTCCTGATGAAGAAGCACAAGATCGAGGTCATCGCTGGCACGGCGAAGCTCGAGAAGGCCTCGCCCGCGCCCAAGGTGGTGGTGGCCCTGACGGCCGGCGGCTCACGGACCGTGACGGCGAAGACCGTCATCCTCGCGACCGGCGCCCGGGCGCGGGAGATCCCGACCGTGGGCCTAGCCAGCGACGGCGACCGGATCTGGACCTATCGAGACGCCCTGGCGCCCAAGACGCTGCCGAAGACCCTTGTCGTTATCGGCTCGGGCGCCATCGGCATCGAATTCGCCAGCTTCTACAGGGCTTTGGGCTCGGAGGTTACGGTGATCGAGGCCGTCGACCGCATCCTGCCGGTCGAGGACGAGGAGGTCTCCAAGGCCGCCAGGAAGGCCTTCGAGAAGCGCGGCATCGCCTTCCGGGTCGGGGCCGAGGTCACCAAGCTGAGCAAGAGCAAGAGCGGCGTCACCGTCGACCTGGAGGTCGGCGGCAAGGCGGAGAGCCTGCAGGCCGAGGTCGCCATCGTCGCCGTCGGCATCGCCGCCAACACCGAGAACCTCGGCCTCGAAGCGCTGGGCGTGAAGCTCGATCGCGGGCATGTCGCCACCGACAGCCATTGCGCGACCAATGTGCCCGGCCTCTACGCCATCGGCGACGTGGCCGGCGCGCCCTGGCTGGCGCACAAGGCGTCCCACGAGGGCGTCCACTGCGTCGAGCACATCGCGGGCTTGAAGCCCGCCAACCTCAACACCCCGATCCCGGGCTGCACCTACGCCAATCCGCAGGTCGCCTCGATAGGGCTGACGGAGGCGGCGGCCAAGGCCGCTGGCTATGAGGTGAGGGCCGGCCGCTTCCCGTTCCGCGTCAACGGCAAGGCTGTGGCGGCGGGCGAGACCGAAGGCTTCGTCAAGACGGTGTTCGATGGCAAGACCGGCGCCCTGCTCGGCGCCCATATGATCGGCCACGAGGTCACCGAGATGATCCAGGGCTTTGGCGTCGCCATCACGCTCGAGGCCACCGAGGAGGACCTGATGGCCACCGTCTTCGCCCACCCGACGATGAGCGAGGCGATGCACGAGGCGGTCCTCGACAGCTTCGGCAAGGTTCTGCACCTGTAGGCGAGCGGCCCTCCCGAGCGGGAGGGCCCGTTTGCTACGCCTTCTTGCGCACGATGGCGTCCAGGCTGAGCGGGCCGCCGCCGGCGCAGGCCAGGTAGAGGAAGATGAAGCAGAACAGCAGGGCCGGCTCGCCGCCGTTGGTGGCGGGGTACAGGCCCTTGGAGCCGTGTACCAGCCAGTAGGCCACGGCCATCATGCCCGACATCAGGAAGGCCGCCGGGCGGGTGAACAGGCCCAGCGCGATCAGCACCCCGCCTACGATCTCCAGCCACCCCGCCGCGACCGTCATCGGGGGCAGGGGCCCGTCCATCACCGCCGCCGGAAACTGGAAGATCTTCATCAGGCCGTGCTGCAGATAGGCCAAGCCGGCGACAAGACGCAGGAGGCTGAGCACCTGCGGCGCGAATCCGGACAGTCGTTCCATCGGTCATTCCCCCGAAGCGCTACGCCGCCCGCGAGTCCGTATCGGCCATTCGCTGGATGGCGACGTAGTCCGTCTTGCCGGTGCCCAGGACGGGCACCTCGGCGATCCTGATGATCCGGCGCGGCACGGCCAGCTCGGGCGCACCGATGCTCTGGGCGTGGGCCACCAGCGGGCCGACGTCGGCGTCCGGGCGGTCGGTGAACAGCACCAGCCGCTCGCCCTTCTTCTTGTCGGGCATGGCGATGACCGCGTGGCGGCCTTCGGGCCAGACGGCGACGGCCAGGTCCTCGGCGGCGGTCAGGGAGACCATCTCGCCGCCGATCTTGGCGAAGCGCTTCACCCGACCCTTGATAGTCACCCAGCGGTCGTCGCCCTCCATGACGACCACGTCGCCGGTGTCGTGCCAGCCGCCGGGCAGGGGGTCGATGCCGCCGGCCTCGTTCAGGTAGCCGGCCATGACATTGGGCCCGCGCAGGAACAGGCGGCCGCCCTCCTTGATGCCCTCGACCGGCTCGATGCGGGTCTCCATGCCGGGCAGCATGCCGCCGACCGTGCCGCGACGGTTGTCGACGGGCTTGTTGACGGCGACCACCGGCGAGGCCTCGGTCGCGCCGTAGCCTTCCAGAACCGGAATATTCCCGAACCGCTCGGTGATCAGGTTGTGTGTCTCGTCCCGCACCTTTTCGGCGCCGCAGACGATGAACTTCAGGCCCGACAGTTCGTCGGCGTCGGACGAGCGGGCGTACTGGTTGAGGAAGGTGTCGGTGGCCAGAAGGATCGAGGCGCCGCTGTCCTTGATCAGCGCCGGGATCTGCTTGATGTGCAGCGGCGAGGGGTACTCGAACGCCTTCATGCCGGTCAGGATCGGCAGCAGCACGCCGCCGGTCAGCCCGAAGCAGTGGAAGGTCGGCAGCGGGTTGAACATCACCCAGTCGGGGTCGAGGTCGATGTGGGCCTCGATCTGGCGCACGTTGCTGACCAGGTTGCCGTGGCTCAGCACCACGCCGCGCGGCGCGCCGAAACTGCCGGAGGTGAACAGGATCACGCCCGGCTCGTCCGGCTTCAGGTTGGCCCGGAAGCGTTTGGGGAACATCCCGGCGGTGGCCGCGTAGAGCTTGTCGGCCAGGCCGATCTTCTCGCGGACGTCCTCCAGATAGATGACCTCGGCGCTCTCCTCTAGGGCGTCAACCAGGTCGTGCAGCTTGCCCTGTTCGATGAAGCGGTGCGCGGTCAGCACCCGCTTGACCCCGGCCAGCTTGCAGGCGGCCCGCAGGTTCCGTAGGCCGGAGGTGAAGTTCAGCATCGTCGGGATGCGCCCGAAGGCATGCAGGCCGAAGAAGGTGACCACGACGCCGGATCCGGACGGCAGCAGGACCCCGACCCGCTCACCCTTCTCGGTGAAGCTGGCGATCCGGCGGCCGAGCGCGAAGCTGGCGCGGATCAGGTCGGTGTAGCTGAGCGGATTGCGGTCCTGGTCCTCCAGGATCGGCTTCTTGGCCCCGTATCGTTCGCGGGCTTCGAGCAGGGCGTCAAAGACAGACCGCTCTCCGTCCCGCGCATCGTAAGCACGCGGCATGTGGGCAGAACTCCCCGAATGTTTCCCACCAGTATTGTTGAGAGGACCCTATCGGTCGCCGGGGGCGTTGAAAAGATGTGTCACAAACCGTGAGCCAGCGTGGCGGTCTGCGGCGGAAATCGCGCCGCCTCGCGCGCCGCGATCCGTTCGGCCACGAACGATTCCAGCCCGGCGCGCCAGGCGGTTCGAACGGCCGGCCGGTCAAGATGGGGCAGGACCCTCGCGCCGGGCAAGGCCGCCGCCCGGCAGGTCGGCATGGCGCTGCATATGGCCTCGCCCTCGCCGCCCGGCGCGGCCAGAAGGAGGGTCGGCGTCCGGGGCGCGGCCACGCCCTCGCTAGCCGCCGTCGCGGCCTCGGCGAACGCGCCGCGCCAGCCCAGGCTGACTCCGCCCATGCGCAGGTCCGGGTTGGCCGTCTGCCAGGCCGTCTGCAGGCCGCCCCGGGCGCGGTCGCCGGTCAGGCCGCGAGCGAAGGCGTCCGGCGCGTCGCGCTTCCAGCCGGCGCCGAACCCTTGCGGCAAGGCGCCCAGGCCGACCTTCGCCAGCCATGTCTGCCAGCCGTCCAGCGACCCATCCGGCTCCAGGTCGGGCGCCGACAGCACCAGCCCGTCGACGGCCGCACCCTGCTGGGCGGCGCGCAGCGCCACCAGGCCGCCCATGCCGGCGCCGATAAGGATCACGGGGGCGTCCGGCGAGCCCTGCGCCAGCGTTCGAGTCAGCGTCCGTACGGCGGCGATGTCGTCGTCGAAGGTGGGGGCGTGGATCAAGTCGTGCGGACCGCCATAGCGGGCCGAGCCACCCTGACCTGCGCGCTCCATCACCCAGACGGTGTGACCGGCGGCGTTCAGCTCGCGAACGGTCTCGAACCAGACTTCGACGGTCTCCCCCTGGCCCGTCAGGATCAGGATGTTGGCCCGGGGCGTCCCCAGCGTGCTCGACACGCCATAGCGCTGCACCGGCGCGTCGCCGACGCCGATCAGCCCCCAGGCCCAGCCTTCGGGCGCCCAGAAGCCGGGGCCGAGCGAGGGCGGAATACGGCTGTCGGTGAATGGCGCGCGGTCGTCCGCCCCGCCGCAGCCGGACAGGAGCACGATCAGGCCGGCGAGGGCGAACAGGCGACGCATCGGCGCAAGGTTTTCGTGCTTTTGCGTCCCTCGCAAGGCTGCTCCCGCGACAGGCGCTTGATCCGGCGGCCCGGAAGGCCGATCTAGGCGCCATGGCGACGGTCATCGACACCCTCAAGGCGCGCCCGCGCCATCCCGAGAAGCAGAACCGCCCGGACACGCCCCTGTTGCGCAAGCCCGAGTGGCTGCGCGTGCGGGCGCCCGGATCGGCCGGCTACAACGACACGCGCGACATCGTCCGCCAGCACGGCCTGACCACGGTCTGCGAAGAGGCGGCCTGCCCCAACATCGGCGAGTGCTGGACCCAGAAGCACGCCACCATGATGATCATGGGCGAGATCTGCACCCGGGCCTGCGCCTTCTGCAACGTCGCCACCGGCAAGCCCAATCCGCTGGACCCGACCGAGCCGGCCCGCGTGGCCGAAGCCGTGGCCAAGATGGGCCTCAAACATGTCGTCATCACCTCGGTCGACCGTGACGACCTGGCCGACGGCGGCGCCGCCCACTTCGCCGCCGTGGTCTACGCCATCCGCGCCGCCGCGCCGGACACGACGATCGAGATTCTGACCCCCGACTTCCTGCGCAAGGACGGCGCGGCCGAGATCGTCATCGACTCGGCTCCGGACGTGTTCAACCACAACCTCGAGACCGTGCCCCGGCTGTACCTGTCGATCCGGCCGGGCGCCCGCTACTACAACTCCCTGCGCCTGCTGGAGCGGGTCAAGGACCGCGATCCGCGCCGCTTCACCAAGTCCGGCCTGATGGTCGGGCTAGGCGAGGCCAAGGAGGAGGTGATGCAGGTGATGGACGACATGCGCTCGGCCGGCGTCGATTTCCTGACCATCGGCCAGTATCTGCAGCCGACCCGCAAGCACGCCGCCGTCGACCGCTTCGTGACGCCCGACGAGTTCGCCGCCTATGAGCAGATCGCCCGGTCCAAGGGCTTCCTGATGGTCTCGGCCAGCCCGCTGACCCGCTCCTCGCACCACGCCGGCGAGGACTTCGCGCGCCTCAAGGCCGCGCGCGAGGCCAAAGAGGCCGCGGGCTGAGTTGCGCCACCGACTGACCCGCATCCTGCCCTACACGCCCGACCAGCTGTTCGAGCTGGTCGGCGACGTCGAACGCTATCCGCAGTTCGTGCCGTGGATCACCAGCCTGCGCACCTGGAACAAGCGCGATGAGGGCGGCGGGGTCACCACCCTGGACGCCGAGGCCGGCGTCGGCTTCTCGTTCCTGCGCGAGCGGTTCTCGACCCATGTGCGGCGCGACGCGGCGGCCCGCTGCATCGATGTCTCGCTGATCAGCGGCCCGTTCCGTCGCCTCAACAATCGCTGGCGGTTCCTGCCTCACGACCAGGGGACCTGCGTCGAGTTCGAGATCGACTTCGAGTTCAAGGTCGGCTTCCTCGACCGCCTGCTCAACGCCAACTTCAACCACGCCGTCGACAAGCTGATCCGCTGCTTCGACGAGCGGGCGAAGGCGCTGTACGGGGCGGGTTCCCCCTAACCCCGATTTCCCGGCGAAGGCCGGGATCCATGCGGCAAGCGCCGAGCGCGCTCAAGGTGGACCCCGGCCTTCGCCGGGGACACGGGTGGGGGATGCCCCCTAGATCGCGTCCCGCATCATCTGCAGCGCCACGGCCACGGCCGCCAGCTGCACGTCCAGCCGCGTCTCGCCATCGAAGACCTCGTGGCGGTGGCGGATGCCCGCAGTGCTACGCGCGGTGGCGATGTGGACCGTGCCGACCGGCTTCATCGGCGAGCCGCCGCCGGGGCCGGCGACGCCGGTGATCGCCACGGCGATGTGGGCGCGGGAGTTGTTCAGCGCCCCTTCGGCCATCATCCGCGCAACAGGCTCGGACACTGCTCCGAAGTCGGCGAGCATGTCCCCGGGGATGCCCAGCATCTCTTCCTTGGCGCGGTTGGTGTAGGTGATGAAGCCGCGCTCGAACACGTCCGAGGCGCCCGGGATCGAGCAGATGGCGGCGGCGACCAGCCCGCCGGTGCAGCTCTCGGCCGTGGTCACCCGCAGATGCCGCTCGCGAACCTCGTCGATCAGCAGCCGGGCGAGGGTCTCGATCTCGAGCGGAAACATGTAAGGCGATCTCCCGGACTGGCCACGACGCGTGGATTGGCCCCAACATCGCCTTCCACCTCCGACTTTCAAGCCCGATTCGAGCGCCATGACCGACATCCCCGCCGGCGACCGCGCCGCGACCGTCCGCACGCCGCCCCTGTTCGTGATCGCCGTCTTCACCAGCGCGGCGCTGGTGTTCATGGTCCAGCCGATGGTGGCCAAGCTGGTGCTGCCGCTGCTCGGCGGCTCGCCGGCGGTGTGGAACACCAGCATGGCCTTCTTCCAGTTCGCGCTGCTGGTCGGCTACGGCTACGCTCACTTTCTGCAGAAGCTGCCGACCGTGCGGCGGCAGATCATTGTCCACATCGCCGCCCTGGTGATCGCCGCCTTTGTGCTGCCGCTGCGCATCAGCGGCCTGATGGGCGAGCCGTCCTCAACCGCGCCGGCCCTGTGGCTGATCGGGGTGCTGACCCTCTCGATCGGCCTGCCGTTCGCCATCCTGTCGGCCACCGCGCCGCTGGTGCAGGCCTGGTACGCCCGCACCCACATGGGGGAGGGGAGCGGCGAGCCCTACGCCCTCTACGCGGCCAGCAACCTGGGCAGTCTGCTGGCGCTGCTGGCCTATCCGATCCTGATGGAGCCGCTGCTGACCCTGCAGGCGCAGCGCTTTACCTGGAGCGCCGGTTATGTCGGCTTCGTGCTGATCCTGGGCGCCCTGGCCCTGCTGGTCTGGCGATCAACGCAGACGACCCCGGGCGGCGTCGCGGCGCCCCCGCCGGCGGCTGTCGCGGCGCCGAGCCTGCGCGAGCGGCTGATCTGGATCGCCCTGGCGGCCATCCCGTCCAGCCTGATGCTGGGCGTCACCACCCACCTGGCCACCGACGTCGCCTCGGCGCCCTTCATGTGGGTCGCGCCGCTGGCGCTGTACCTGGTCACCTTCATCATCGCCTTCCAGACCAAGCCGATGATCCCGCCCTACTGGGCGCTGCTGCTGCAGGCGGCGGCCCTGCCGGCCACGGTGTTCCTGCTGCCGCAGCAGGGCAACGCGCTGGCCCTGCTGCTGACCCTGCACCTGGGCTGCTTCTTCCTGTCGGCGCTGGTCTGTCACCAGGCGTTGGTCGCCCGGCGACCTGACCCGGCCCACCTCACCGTCTTCTACCTCTGCCTGTCGATCGGCGGCGTCGTCGGCGGGGCGTTCAACGCCTTCGTCGCGCCCCAGGCCTTCGACTGGGTGATGGAGTATCCGCTGGTCCTGGTCCTGGCCGGGCTGGCGCGGCCCTGGCGCTGGGGGCGGCTGACCGTCTGGGAGACCGGCGTCCTGGTCGCCGGCGCCCTGGCGACCCTGGCGGCTATCCTGTTCGCCGGCAACATCCGCGAGATCCTGACCTTCGACCGAATGCTCACCCTTAAGACCATGCTGGCGGTCGGCATCGTCTCGGCTTTCCTGCTGCGCGAGCGGGGACTGGTCTTCACCGCCATGCTGGCCCTGCTGTCGATCGGCGCCCATGTGGTCAGCGACCCGGCGCAGGTGATCAGCACCCAGCGGTCGTTCTTCGGCGTGCTGCGTCAGACCCAGGTTCAGGAGCCGCGCCTGGGCGGAACCATCCGGCTGCTGGCCCACGGCACCACCCTGCACGGGGCGCAGGTCCCCGACGTCCGCTGGCGCTGCAAGCCGATGGTCTACTATGCCCAGGAGACGCCGATCGGGCAGGTCTTCACCATGACCCAGCTCGTCCGCCCGACCATGCGGGTCGGCGCGGTCGGCCTGGGCACCGGCTCGGTCGCCAGCTACGTGCGGCCCGGCGACCATCTCACCTTCTTCGAGATCGACCCGCTGGTCATCGACATCGCCCACGCCAGCGGCGACTTCACCTACACGACCGAGTGCGCGAAGGGTCAGGTCGACTTCGTGGTCGGCGACGCCCGCCTGACGCTGCAGAAACAACCGGACGCGGCCTTCGACATCCTGCTGATCGACGCCTTCTCCTCCGACGCCATCCCCGCCCACCTCATGACCGTCGAGGCGGTGCAAGGCTATCTGGCCAAGCTCAAGCCGGACGGGGTGCTGATCCTGCACCTGTCGAACCGCAACCTGGAGCTCAAGTCGCCTGCCGCCGCCGTGGTGTTGGCCGCCGGCGGCTATCCTCTGCTGCAGGAGTACAGGCAGGGCGGCGCCTTCCCGCGCTACTGGGAATCCAGCGAGGACGTGATGATCGTCGGCAAGACCCGCGCGGCGTTGGCTCCTTACGAGGCCGAGGGCTTCTGGACCCAGGCCCCGACCCACGGCGTCAAGCCCTGGACCGACGACTACACCAACCTGGTCGGGGCCCTGTGGCGGAACCTGACCAGCGGCTGGAGCGGCGGCTAGGGCCGCCTAGGCCGGTGTCTCGACCGTCGCCAGCGCCTGGGCGGCGAGGCCCTCGCCGCGGCCGGTGAAGCCCATGCCCTCGGTCGTCGTCGCCTTCACCGAGACCCGGTCCAGCGGCAGGTCTAGAATCTGCGCAAGCCGCTCGCGCATGGCCTGGCGGTGCGGCTTGATCTTCGGCCGCTCGCAGATCAGCGTCACATCGATGTTGATCAGCCGTCCGCCCTTCGCCGCGACCAGCTCGGCGGCGTGCTTCAGGAACAAGTCCGAAGCCGCGCCCTTCCAATTCGGATCGGTGGGCGGGAAATGATCGCCGATGTCGCCCTCGCCGATGGCGCCCAGGATGGCGTCGGTCAGGGCGTGCAGACCGGCGTCGGCGTCGGAATGGCCGATCAGGGTCTGGTCGTGGTCGATGCGCACGCCGCACAGCCAGACCGCCTCGCCCGGGCCCCAGCGATGGGCGTCGAAGCCCTGGCCGGTCCGCGTGATCCGGGCCGCGCCCGCCAGCCGTTCAGCCATCTCGAAGTCCTCGGGGAAGGTCAGTTTCATCAGCAGCGGATCGCCGGGCGCGATGGCCACCCGACCGCCGTCGGCCTCGACCACCTGGGCGTCGTCGGTCGGCTCTCCCAAGGGCCAGGCGGCGTAGGCGGCCAGCAAGCGGTCGCGGCGGAAGGCCTGGGGCGTCTGCGCCCGCCAGAGTCCGTCGCGCGAGGTGGTGGTCAGTCCGGCCTCGCCCTCGCGTTTTAGCGTGTCGGCGACGGGCAGGGCGGGGATGGCGCCGTCCGCGCCGTCCAGCGCCTTGAGCAGGGCGGCGACGTGGGCGGCGGTCACGAAGGGGCGGGCCGCATCGTGGACAAGGACCGGTTCGGCCGGCGGGCCGTCCAGCGCGGCGAGGCCGTTGCGGACGGAGTCGGCCCGGATCGCGCCGCCGCGCGTGGTGCGCCAGCCGGTCAGTCCGGCCAGAGCCGCGTCGGCCAGCGGCTCTCCCTCCTCGGAGACCACGATGACGATCTGGCGCGCGCCGGCGGACAACAGCGCCTCGACGGACCAGCGCAGGACGGGTTTGCCGGCCAGCGCTCGCCATTGTTTGGCCAGCCCGGGCCCAGCGCGGGTTCCGCCGCCCGCGGCGACGATGACGACCGAAAAGCTCATGGAGCTTGTCTAGGGGGCCGGACGGGGATGGGAAAGGGGGCGTGGCGCGAGGCTTGCTGACGGGCCTTTACCGCACCGCACAATGTGCCTAAAAAGACAGCGATTGGGGTGATTACAGAATGAGCAAAAAGCTCACGGTCGGGGATATCGAGATTCCGGGGCGCGTGTGGATCGCGCCGATGACGGGCATTTCCGACCTGCCTTTCCGCACCGCGGCCGCCCGGCTGGGCGCGCCGTACGCGGCGACCGAGATGGTCGCCTGCGCCGAATTCGCGCGCGGACGGCCCGACGTGCTCCGGCGCGCGGCCATGGGCGAGGGCGAAGGCCTGATGGTCGTCCAGCTGGTCGGCCGCGAGGCGCGCTGGATCGCGGAAGGCGCCCGTCTGGCCGCCGAGGCCGGGGCCGACATCATCGACCTGAACTTCGGCTGCCCGGCCCGGGAGGTGACCGGCGTGCAGTCCGGTTCGGCCCTGATGCGCGACCTCGACCTTGCCGAGAGCCTGGTCGCCGCCGCCGTCGCGGCCGTCGATGTGCCGGTGACCGTGAAGATGCGCCTCGGCTGGGACGACGCCAGCCGCAACGCGCCGGAGTTCGCCCGCCGCGCCGAGGCCGTGGGGGCCAGGGCCCTGACGGTCCACGGCCGCACCCGCTGCCAGTTCTATAAGGGCGCCGCCGACTGGTCCGCCGTGCGGGCGGTCAAGGAAGCGGTATCCGTGCCCGTCATCGTCAACGGCGACATCGTCGACGGCGCCACAGCCGCCGCCGCGCTCGAGCAGTCGGGCGCCGATGGCGTCATGGTCGGGCGCGGCATCGTCGGACGGCCCTGGATCGCCCGGGCGATCGAGGCGGAGCTCGACGGGCGACCGCTCGAGGCCGAGCCCGCCATCGCCGAGCGCCTGGCCATCGCCATCGACCATTTCCGCGACAGTCTGGCCTTCTACGGCGAGCGCCTGGGCCTTCGCATGTTCCGCAAACACCTGGCCGCCTACATCGAGGCCGCGCCCTGGCCAGCTGATGCGCAGGTCCGCCGCCAGGCGCGGGCCCGGCTCTGCAGCCTGGACGACCCGTCCGCCGTCGAGGCCGAACTGGCCGCGCTGTGGACCCGCCCGTCCGAAAGGATCGCCGCATGAACGGCCGCCCCAACCCCAACGTGATGGCCCGGGCCGCCGACCTCAAGTCGGCCGCCTTTGACCAGAGCCCGGAGCCGGCGCTCCTGATCGACGGCGATGGCGCCCTGTCGGCCGCCAACGAGGCCGCCGAGGCGCTGTTCGGCCAGGGTCTGGGCCTGCTGTCGCGCGGCAGGGTCACCGGCGCCTTGCCGCCCGATTCCCCACTGGTCGCCCTGATCGCCCGCGCGCTCGATGAGGGGGTCCGTGTCCGCGAGCACGCCGTCGAGATCGCCCTGTTCGGGCACCCGGCCTTCGAGGCCGATTGCGCCGCCACGCCGCTGGGCGGGGAGGCGGTGCTGCTGACGCTTCATGTGCGCGGCGGCGGCCTGGGCGCCGAGCGCGGGGCTGATCCGGCCGGGCTGCGGTCCGTCGTCGGACTTGGCCGCATGCTGGCGCACGAGATCAAGAACCCGCTGGCCGGAATCCGCGGCGCCGCCCAGCTGCTGAAGACCGGCGCGGCGGCCGAGGACCAGCCTCTGGCCCAGCTGATCGTCGACGAAACCGAGCGCATCCGCCGCCTTGTCGACCGCATGGAAGCCTTCAGCGACGACGCTCCGCCCGAGCGCGAGGCGGTCAACATCCACAAGGTGCTGGATCGCGTCCGGGCGCTGGTCGCCAACGGCGTCGCCGACGGCCTGCAGCTGAAGGAACGCTACGACCCCTCGTTGCCGCCGACCTGGGGCAACGAGGACCAGCTGATCCAGATCTTCCTGAACCTGGTCAAGAACGCCGCCGAAACCGCCCATGCCCGCGGCGACGGTCGCGGCGCGATCACCGTCTCCACCGCCTGGCGCCCTGGCGTCCGTGTGCGCGGCGGCGACGGCCGCGTGCTCAAGGGCGCGCCGCTGGAGGTGAAGATCCAGGACAACGGACCGGGCGTGCCGGTCCACATGCGCGACCACCTGTTCCAGCCGTTCGTCACCTCCAAGGCGTCGGGCGCCGGCCTGGGCCTGGCCCTCTGCGCCAAGCTCGTCGCCGGGCATGGCGGACTGATCGACTTTGAATCCGAGCCGGGCCGGACCGTGTTCCGCGTCCTCCTGCCCGTAGCCAGTATCGAGAGCGCCGAATGAACGCCGCCGCCAACGCGTCCAAGAAGATCCTGATCGCCGACGACGACAGCTCGATCCGGCTGGTCCTCAGCCAGGCGTTCACCCGTCTGGGCTATCAGGTCCGGGCCACGGGCAACGCCTCGACCCTGCTGAAATGGGCTGAGGACGGCGAGGGCGACCTGATCCTCACCGACGTGATGATGCCCGACGAGAATGTGTTCAACGTCCTGCCGCGCATCCGCAAGGAACGGCCCAAGCTGCCGATCATCGTGATGAGCGCGCAGAACACCCTGCTCACGGCGGTCAACGCCGCTGATGCGGGCGCCTTCGAGTACATCTCCAAGCCCTTCGATCTGGATGACATCACCGCCGCCGCCCGCCGGGCCCTGTCGCGGCCGGCGGACAGCGAGGCCGCCAAGGCCCAGGCGCGGGCCATGAAGGACGAGCGCCTGCCGCTGATCGGCCGGTCGGCGGCGATGCAGGAGGTCTACCGCACCGTGGCCCGCCTGGTCGGCGCCGACCTGACGGTGCTGATCCTGGGCGAAAGCGGCACCGGCAAGGAGCTGGTCGCCCGGGCGCTGCACGACCTTGGCCGCCGCCGCGACGGCCGGTTCGTGGTCATCAACCTGGCAGCCGTGCCCCGCGAGCGCGTCGAGACCGAGCTGTTCGGCCGCGGCGGCGATGACCTTGGCAAACTGGTCGAGGCTGACGGCGGCACCCTGTTCCTCGACGAGATCGGCGACATGCCGCTGGACGCGCAGAGCCGTTTGCTGCGGGTCATCGACGGGGCCGAGCCGGCGATCAATCCCAAGACCAGCCGTCCGCCCAACGTGCGGATCATCGCCGCCACCAATCGCGACCTGCGCGGACTGATCCAGCAGGGACTTTTCCGCGAGGACCTGTTCTTCCGGCTCAACGTCGCCCCGGTGCGGCTGCCGCCGCTGCGCGACCGGGTCGAGGATATTCCCGACCTGGCCCGCTCCTTCCTTCTACGCGCCGCCCGGGAGGGGTTGCCGTCCAAGACCATCGACCAGTCCGCTCTGGACCGGATGAAGACCCACGACTGGCCCGGCAATGTTCGGGAGCTGGAAAACCTCGTCCGCCGCGTCTGCGCCCTCTACGGCGAGGAACTGATCACCGCGCGGATCGTCGAGCGCGAGCTTCAGGACCATGCGCCGGTCGTCGGCGAGTCCGGGCCCCTCACGCTGTCGCAGCTGGTCGAACGCCACCTGGCCGCCCACTTCGCCGATCAGCCGGACGGCGTGCCCGCCGCCGGGCTCTATGATCGGGTGCTGGAGGAGGTCGAGCGGCCGCTGATCCAGCTGACCCTGTCGGCCACCCGTGGAAACCAGGTGCGGGCGGCCGAGATTCTCGGCCTCAATCGCAATACCCTTCGCAAGAAGATCCAGGATCTGGGCGTGGAGTTGGTGCGCGGCAAGCGCTGACACTGTTCAGCCACATCCCTGTTGCAGTCAGGACGCAGTTCGACCTAGGCTGCCTCAATGGTTTCACCCGCGTCACAGGACGACAGTATCGTCGACGCGCCGCTGCCGACCTGGCGGCGGGTGGTGGAGTCGCGCTACCTGCTCGGCGGCGGCTATGTCGTGGCGGTGCTCCTGACGATCACCGGGGCGCTGCTCGCCTCGCGCCCGCCGGAAGTCGGCCCGATCGGCGGCGATGTCCAGGTGATGCTGGCCCTGCTGGGCTTCAACCTGGTCCTGATCCTTGTCCTGGCAAGCTTGGTGGCGATGCGGGTGCTGCGGCTCCTGCGCAGCCGGCATGCCGACGCGGGCGCGCGGCTGCAGCTGCGCTTCATGGCCATCTTTGGCCTGGCCACCGTCGCCCCGGCCATCGTCGTGGCCCTGTTCTTCGGCGGGGTTGTGATCTCCGGCGTCGACTACTGGTTCAGCCAGAAGGTGCGGACAATCGTCGAAAATTCCGCCGGCGTGGCGCGCACCTACGTCAAGGAGCGGACCAACGACCTAGGCGAGAATGTCACCACCGTCGGCCAGGAGCTTAACCAGGCCCGTGATGCGCTGGACTCCTCGCCCGTGGCCTACAGCCAGTACCTGGGCCAGTTGTCGGCTGGGGCCTTCACCGCCGCCTACGTCATCGACCGCGAAGGTCGGATCATGGCCCGCAGCGAGGGGCGCGGCGCGCCGGCCTTCCTGGCGCCGCCGGCCACCAGCTTCGATTCCGCCGACGAGGGCGTGACCTCGGCCGAGACCTTTCCGTCGACCGACCTGCTGCGCGGGCTCCATCGGCTGAGCGCTTATGAGGACGCCTACCTCTACGTGGTCACGCCGGCCAGCCCGGGCATCCTGGGCCAGCTCCGCGACGCCGAGGCGCAGCTGATCACCTACCGCGAGGCCGACGACAACAAGCGGCTGCTGCAGGCGGCCTTCGCGTTGACCTATGTCGAGACCGTGCTGCTGCTCCTGGTCGGCGCGGCCTGGCTGGCCATCCCGGTCGGCAACTCCATCGCCGCGCCGGTGGCGCGCCTGATCCAGGCGGCCGGCCGCATCTCCCAAGGTGATCTGGACGCCCGCGTCGACACGGACCGTCAGCCTGAAGAGATGGCCATGTTGTCGAGAGCATTCAACAGCATGACCAATGATCTTCAGGTCCAGCAGGTAGCGCTCAAGACCGCCAGCCTGGACGCCGAGACCCGTCGAACCTTCATCGAGACGGTGCTGTCGGGCGTCAGCGCCGGGGTCATCGGTCTGGACGGCTCGGGCGCGGTGTCGGCCAGCAATCGGCAGGCCGCGGTGCTGCTCGGCGTCGACCCCGACGCCATGACCGGTCAGCCGCTGCAGGATCTGGCGCCCGAACTGGTCGCCGTCGCCGGCCGCGCCGTCGAGATCAGCGCCGAGGTCGAGGAAGAGGTCGACGTCGTCCGGGGCCCCGAAACCCGCCGCCTGCGTGTGCGGGCCAGCGGCGCCGCCGCCGACGGCGTGGTGCTGACCTTCGACGACATCACCCGCCTGATCACCGCCCAGCGCAACGCCGCCTGGAAGGACGTCGCCCGGCGGATCGCCCACGAGATCAAGAACCCGTTGACCCCGATCCAGCTCTCCGCCGAGCGCATCCGGCGCAAGTACCGCAAGGAGATCACCAGCGACCTGGAGACCTTCGACCGCTGCACCGACACCATCATCCGCCAGGTCGGGGACATCGGCAGGATGGTCGATGAGTTCTCCGCCTTCGCCCGCATGCCGACGCCGCGCTTCGCCGCGACCGACCCGGCCGAGATGCTGCGCCAGGCGGTGTTCGCCCAGCGGGTGGCCAGTCCGGAGATCGTCGTGGACATGGATGAGCCTCCCCACGATCTGGTGCTGAGCTGCGACGAGCGGATGGTCGGCCAGGCGCTGGCCAATATTCTCAAGAACGCCGCCGAGGCCGTCTCCGGACGGGATCTGGCGGCCGGCGAGGGGCGCATCCATGCGGCCCTGCGCCGCGATGGCGAGACGCTGTCCTTTGTCGTCGAGGACAACGGGGTGGGCCTTCCGTCGCGCGATCGCGACCGGCTCACCGAACCCTATGTGACGACCCGCGAAAAGGGCACCGGCCTGGGCCTCGCGATCGTCAAGCGGATCTGTGAGGACCACGGCGGCGAACTGGCGTTGGGGGACGCCCAGTCACTGTCCGGGGCCCGGGTCACACTGCATTTTCCAACCGCGCGTAGGACGGCCGCGCCCGAAATGAAGGAGGCGGCGCATGGCGGCTGACGTTCTGGTCGTCGATGACGAAGCGGACATCCGCGAACTGGTTTCCGGCATCCTCTCGGACGAGGGCTACGCGGTGCGAACCGCCGCCGACTCCGAACAGGCGCTGGCGGCGATCCGGGCGCGCAAGCCGACGCTCATCGTGCTCGATATCTGGATGCATGGCGGGGGCATGGACGGCCTCGAACTGCTGGATCTGGTCAAGACCCTCGACGCCGACCTGCCGATCATCATGATCAGCGGCCACGGCAACATCGAGACCGCCGTCAACGCCATCAAGCGCGGCGCCTACGAGTTCCTCGAAAAGCCGTTCAAGTCCGACCGGCTGCTGATGGTCGTCGAGCGGGCGATCGAGCAGGCCAGCCTCAAGCGCGAGAACCGCCGGCTGCGGACCCAGACCCTGACGCCCGACGGGCTGATCGGTCGGTCGGCGGCGGCCCAACAGCTGCGCCAACTGGTGGCCAAGGTCGCCCCGGCCAACAGCCGCGTGCTGATCGCCGGCCCCGCCGGGTCGGGCAAGGAGCTGGTCGCCCGCCTGATCCACGGCTCCAGTCCGCGGGCCAAGGGCGAGTTCGTCGCCATTAGCGCCGCCGGCATGGCCCCCGAGCGCATGGACCTGGAGCTGTTCGGCGCCGAAGGGGAGGGCGGCCGGCCCAGCCGCATCGGCGTGTTCGAACGCGCCCACGGCGGCACCCTCTACCTCGACGAGGTGGCGGACATGCCGCGGGAGACCCAGAGCCGTATCCTGCGGGTGCTGGTCGAGCAGCGCTTCCGACGCGTCGATGGCGACAACGATGTCCAGGTCGACGTGCGGGTCATCTCCTCCAGCAGCCGCGACCTGCGCGAGGAGATCGCGGCCGGCCGGTTCCGCGAGGACCTGTTCCATCGCCTCAACGTCGTGCCGATCCGGGTGCCCGGCCTGGCGGAGCGCCGCGACGACCTGCCCGAGCTGATCAGCTACTTCATCGACCGCATCGCCGAGGCCACCGGCCTGCCGCGCCGGCGCCTGGCCGAGGACGCGTTGGCCACGCTGCAGGTCCATGAATGGCCCGGCAACGTCCGCCAGCTGCGCAACAACGTCGAGCGGATGATGATCCTCGCCTCCGGCGATCCGAACGAGCCGATCACGGCGGCCATGCTGCCGTCCGAGGCCCCACCGGACTCGCAGGGCAGCGCCATCGGCACCGAGAAGATCATCGCCCTGCCGCTGCGCGAGGCCCGGGAGTTGTTCGAGCGCGAGTACCTCAACGCTCAGATCCTGCGCTTTGGCGGAAACATCTCCCGCACCGCCGCCTTCATCGGTATGGAGCGGTCGGCGCTGCACCGGAAGCTGAAGTCCCTCGGCCTGACGAGCACGCGCATTGTCGAGGATGTGGAGGACTGATGTCGCGCTGGGCTTACGTCAACGGTCGCTTTGTCCGGCACGGCGACGCGGCGGTCCATATCGAGGACCGCGGCTACCAGCTGGCGGACGGCGTGTACGAGGTCTGGGCGGTGATGGGCGGCAAGCTCGTCGACAGCCTGGGCCACTTCGAGCGCCTGGAGCGCAGTCTGAACGAGCTGCGCATCGCCCAGCCGATGGGGCGCAAGGCGCTCGAGCTGGTATTGCGCGAGGCGGTTCGTCGCAACCGGGTCCGCTATGGGCTGGTCTATCTTCAGGTCACCCGCGGCGTCGCCCGCCGCGACCACGCCTTTCCAGATCCCCAGCCGCTGCCGGCCATGGTGGTCACGGCCAAGTCGCTTGACCGCCAGGCCGCGGAGACCCGCGCGGCGAAGGGCGTGGGGGTGATCACCCTGCCGGAGAACCGCTGGGGCCGCTGCGATATCAAGACGGTCGGCCTGCTGCCCAACGCGCTCGCCAAGCAGGCGGCCAAGGAGCAGGGCTGCGCCGAGGCCTGGTTCATCGACCGCGACGGCCTGGTCACCGAGGGCGCCTCGTCCAACGCCTGGATCGTCGACGCCGACGGCGTGCTGCGCACCCGCGACACCACCGCCAACATCCTGCGCGGCGTGACCCGCAAGAGCGTCATCGCGCTGCTGGGCGAGCAGAACATCCGCTTCGAGGAGCGCGCCTTCACGCCGCAGGAAGCCAAAGAGGCCCGTGAGGCGTTCATCACCGGAGCCGGCGCGCTGGTGCTGCCGGTTGTGGCCCTCGACGGTCACAAGATCGGAGACGGCGTTCCTGGTCCCGTGGCGACACGGTTGCGGGCGCTCTACATAGAAGCCGCCCAAGCTTCGGTCATCTGACGGTCGGCGGCCCGTTCGCGGTTGCGGACGGCGCCGATAACCGCCAAGCATTACGGGCTTGCGTGTGTGGAGGGCCTTCTGCCTTCCGGCCAAGAACAAGAAGGGGAACCCCCATGACCGACAAAAAACAGAACCTGCAGGACACGTTCCTCAACAGCGTGCGGAAATCCAAGACCCCTCTGACCATCTTTCTCGTGAACGGTGTGAAGCTGCAGGGCGTGGTGAGCTGGTTCGACAACTTCTGTGTCCTTCTGCGCCGCGACGGCCAGTCCCAGCTCGTGTATAAGCACGCCATCTCCACAATCATGCCCGCCCAGCCGGTCCAGCTGTACGAGCCCGGTCCCGAACAAGACGATTGACCCAACTCATCGACCACGGCGTCCCGGTCCAGAAGGCGCTGGTCCTACACCCCGTAAGGCCTTCGCAGGCCCTCGCGCGTAATCCCCAGGCCCGTCTCGAGGAGGCGGTCGGACTGTCCCTGGCGCTCGACCTCGAGGTGGTCGAGGCCCGGGTCGTGCCCCTGCGGGAGCGTTCGCCCGCCACCCTGTTCGGCAAGGGCAAGGTCGAGGAGCTGCGCCTGCTCTGCGAGGTCGAGGCGATCGACGTCGTGGTCGTCGACGACGCGCTCTCGCCGGTCCAGCAGCGCAATCTCGAGAAGGCCTGGGACGTCAAGGTCGTCGACCGCAGCGGCGTGATCCTCGAAATCTTCGGCCGGCGCGCGCGTACCAAGGAAGGCGTCCTGCAGGTCGAGCTGGCCCGGCTGGAGTACGAAAAGTCCCGCCTGGTCCGCACCTGGACCCACCTGGAACGCCAGCGTGGCGGCACCGGTTCGACCGGCGGCCCGGGCGAAACCCAGATCGAACTCGACCGCCGCCAGATCGCCGACCGCATCATCCTGATGAAGCGGCAGCTGAAGGAGGTGCGGCGAACCCGCACCCTGCACCGCTCGGCGCGAAAGAAGGCGCCATACCCGACCATCGCGCTGGTCGGCTACACCAACGCCGGCAAGTCGACGCTGTTCAACCGCCTGACCGAGGCCGACGTGGTGGCCGAGGACATGCTGTTCGCCACCCTCGATCCCACCCTGCGGACCGTGAAGCTGCCCGGCGGTCGGCCGGCCATCCTGTCGGACACCGTGGGCTTCATCTCCGACCTGCCGCACGAACTGGTCGAGGCCTTCCGCGCCACCCTGGAGGAGGTGCAGGAGGCCGACGTGGTCCTGCACGTTCGCGACATCGCCAATGTCGACACCGACGCCCAGAAGCGCGACGTCGAGACGGTGCTCAAGGAGCTGGGCGTCACCCTCGACGAGGGCCGCCGGATCATCGAGGTCTGGAACAAGGCCGACCTGCTCGAGGAGGATGACCGCATCGACGCCGAGGGCGCCGCGCGCCGCGCCGACGCGGCGATGGTATCGGCGGTGACCGGCGAGGGCTGCGAAGCGCTGCTGCAGCGGCTGGCGGTGCTGGTCGACGTCACACCCGAGATCGACGTGGTCCTGAGCCAGTCGGACGGCGAGGCCCTGGCCTGGCTGTACCGGCACGGCCGCGTCGTCGGCCGCCACGACGGCGAGACGGACCTGCACCTTCGCGTCCGGCTCGACGGCCAGGCGCTGGGCCGGTTCGAGCGATTGTTCCCGACCGCGCAGGTCGACGAGGCCGAGGCGTGAACCGTGCGGTCGTTGCGGCTATCCTCGCCGTCATGACCGCCTGCGCCCCGCCGAGCGAAGCCTTCGCCGCCGACTCGATCAGCTTCAGCGACCTGCTCGCCCGGCCGCGGGCGGCCGCCGACGCTAAGGTCGCCTATGGCCCCGGTCCGCAGCAGTTCGGCGAGCTGTGGCTGCCGACAGGGAAGGGGCCATTTCCGGTCGTGGTCCTGGTCCATGGGGGCTGCTGGCAGGCCGATCTGCCGGGTGCGGAGCTGATGGACTATCTGGCCGCCGACCTGCGGGGGCGCGGCTATGCCGTCTGGAACCTTGAATACCGCCGCATCGGCCACCCGGGCGGCGCGTGGCCCGGGACCTTCGCCGACGTGGCGGCGGGGCTGGACCATCTGCGGATGATCGCCGGGTCGCACGCGCTGGATCTGTCCCGCGTCGTGCTGGTCGGGCATTCCGCGGGCGGGCATCTGGTCAGCTGGGCCGCGGCGCGTCCCGGCCTGCCGAAATCGAGCTCGCTGAGGGTCGCGGTTCCGCTGCCGGTGAGCGGCGTCGTCAGCCTGGCCGGCATCAATGACCTGGAGGCGTTCCGGGCGACCGGGCCGGACCGCTGCGGCGGGCCACAGACTATCGACGATCTTGTCTCGGTCGCGACCCGGGCAGGGCAGGACGTCTATGCCGACACCTCGCCGGCGCGGCTACCGGCGCCGTCGTCGCCGGTCGTGGTCGTCTCCGGCGAGCTCGACCCCATCGTGCCGCCGGGCTTCGGCCCGCCGTTCGCCGTCCGCTGGTCGGCGAGGGAGCTCACGATCAAGGGCGCCGGCCACTTCGAGCTGATCGACCCGACGAGCCCGGCGTGGCGGGATGAGATCATCCCGATCATCGAAGGGATGCTGACGCGGTAGCCCCCGAACAGCGTCATGGCCCGACTTGTTCGGGCCACCCATGAACGCGGCGCCCTGCCAGCGTCCTTCGACACGCCGCTGCGCGGCTGCTCAGGATGACGTGTTTGGAAGACGCCCCCCTATGTCATGCTGAGCAGCGCTCGAAGAGCGCGTGTCGAAGCACGCAGGAAGCCTGCGTGCTCACCACGCATAGGTGGCCCGAACAAGTCGGGCCATGACGGAAGGTGGTGTGATCGAGGGGGGACACGCACTGAAGTGCATGTCCCCGACCAGCTACCCCGCCAGCGCGCCCCACATGGCCATGGCCAGGCTGAAGGCGCGCATGTCGCCGGTGGTCGTGCCGGCCATGCGGTTCATGGCGTAGGCGAAGGTCGTGTGGGCGTCCATGTCGATGATCACCAGGGATCCGCCGTAGCCACCCCAGAAGATGGTGTTGGGGTTGGGGAAGGGCACCGCGCCGCCGGCCAGGCCAAAGCCCATGCCGTAACGAACCGGGATGCCCAGCACGAGGTCCTTGCCCTCGATCTGCAGCTCCAGCGCCTTACGGCACCCGGCTTCCGACAGGAAGCGCTTGCCCCTGGCCATACCGCCGTTGGCGAGGATCGACTGGACCAGCGCCACGGAGCGGGCGTTGCCCGTGCCGCCGGCCGCCGGGATCTCCGCGCCGCGCCAGGCGCGGGTGCGGGTGGCGGAGACGTCGATGGGCGGGTTGTTGATGCGGTAGGTCCCGGCGCCTTCGCCGATCGAGGAGTCAGCCGGCGGCGGCGGGATCAGCTCGGCGACGCGATGGTCTTCCGACGCCGGCAGACCGATGTGGAAGTCCGCGCCCAGCGGCTCGGCGATCTCTTCGCGGAACACCGTGCCCAGCGACTTGCCGG
Organism: Caulobacter sp.; assembly: GCA_031426695.1. Classification (GTDB taxonomy): domain Bacteria; phylum Pseudomonadota; class Alphaproteobacteria; order Caulobacterales; family Caulobacteraceae; genus Caulobacter. The sequence goes on along the minus strand of JASJPM010000007.1, from coordinate 116,657 downwards.
TGATCCGGCGGATGACCTCGCCGACCAGGAATCCCTGGCTCATGGCGTGGTAGCCAGGGGCGCTGCCGGGTTCCCAGAACGGCGCCTGGGCCGCCAGCAGGGACGTCGCCTTGTCCCAGTCGTAGAGCATCTCGCCGGTCGCCGGCAGGTCCCAACCGGAGACGCCGGCCGAGTGGCTCATCAGCTGGCTGACCTTGATGTCCTGCTTGCCGTTCGCGGCGAACTCCGGCCAGTACTTCGCGACCGGCGCGTCGAAGTCCAGATCGCCACGGTCGGCGACCAGCAGCGCCGTCAGGGCGGTCATGGTCTTGGTCGTCGAGTAGACGTTGACGATGGTGTCTTCCACCCAGGGCTGCGTGCCCGCCGCGTCGGCGAAGCCGCCCCAGAGGTCGACGATCGTCTCGCCCTCGAGCGTGGCGCAGAACGACGCGCCCAGGTCCTGGCCGCTGGCCAGGTTGTCCTCGAAGACGTTGCGGACATCGGCGTAGCGGTCGTGCGTGAATCCCTGAACCGAGCCGTCGGCCATGGTCGTTTCCCCCTGTGTTTTTCCGAGCCTAGCAGCATGGAAACGCGCAGGTCACTGGTTACCCTGCGGAACGCTCCGCCGCCTTCGCCGCATCCCAAAGGGCGTCCATTTCGGCCAGGTCGGACTGGTCCGGCGTCCTGCCGCGCTCGGCCAACGCGTCCTCGATGAAGCCGAAGCGGCGCACGAACTTGGCGTTGGTGGCGCGCAGGGCGTCCTCGGGCTCGATATCCAGCTCTCGCGCCAGGTTGGCGAGGACGAACAGGACGTCGCCCAGCTCGCCGCGCATCTTGTCCCGGTCTCCGGCCTCAATCTCGACCTTTAGCTCGGCGACTTCCTCGTCGAGCTTGTCGAGGACTTCCCTGACGCTGGGCCAGACGAAGCCGACGCGCGCGGCGCGCTTGTTGAGCTTCACCGCCCGGGTCAGCGCCGGCAGGCCGACGGGGACGTCGTCCAGGATGCCGGTGCGGGCCTTCTGGTCGCGTTCCTGCTGCTTGATGACCTCCCAGGCGGCGACCTGCTCGCCGCTGGTGCGGTAGCTTTCATCGCCGAACACATGCGGATGGCGGCGGATCATCTTGTCGTTGATGGCCTCAGCCACGTCGGCGAGGCCGAAGGCGCCCTGTTCCTCCGCCATGCGGGCATGGAAGACCACCTGCAGCAGCAGGTCGCCCAGCTCCTCCTTGAGGTCCTTCAGGTCGCCCCGCTCGATGGCGTCTGCGACCTCGTAGGCCTCCTCCACCGTGTAGGGCGCGATGGTCGCGAAGGTCTGTTCCAGATCCCAGGCGCAGCCGGCGACCGGGTCGCGCAGCCTGGCCATGATCTCGACCAGGCGGAAGAGCGGGTGGACGTCAGGAGATGACGGGATTGACGACATTGGGATTGGTCCCTGCCACGTCCTCGGGAGTCGGGGGCGGGAAAGCGCCGTCCTTCTCGCCGAGCTGGCGCAGAATCTCGGCGTGTTTCGCCTCGGTCAGGGGATAGCCGATCATGCAGGCCGCCGCGAGCAGTCCGACGATGCCGGGCGCCAGGGCATACAGGAGCTCCAGGCCCTTCATCGACAACGCGGTGCTGTTGGCGGCGTTGGCCGCGTCGAAGCCCAGGCCGTCGAGCAGGAACAGGCTGCAGACCGCCAGGGCCGAGCCAACCTTCACCGTGCCGGTGAGGATCGCATAGAGCAGACCGGTCCGGTCCTTGCCGGAGGCCAGCCGCTCCTCGTCGCCGTAGTCCGCCAGCATCGAGCGCAGCAGTAGCGCGCCGGCCGAGTAGGGGATGCCGGCGGCGATCAGGAAGGGCACCGCCAGCCAGAAGTTTCCGGCCGGCAGCGTGACCACCAGGAACTGGACCAGGGCGTAGGTGACGCAGGCGGCGATCAGGGCCTTGGCCTTGCCGACCCGCTTGGCCAGCATCGTCCAGATGAAGCCGCCCAGCACCGCCGCCAGGAAATAGAACAGCAGGAGGGTGGAAGCCTCAAGGAAGGTGAACGACTTCACCCGCGTGAAGAAAAAGAAGAACAGGGTGCCGGCGATGCCGGGCGCGAGGCCCGTCAGCAGGTCGGCCGCCAGGATGCGGACCACGGTCGGCCGCCCGATCAGCCGGAAATAGTCCTTCAGCGAGGCCTTCTCCGGATTGGCGTCCTCGACCACCGGCGGCTCGGGCACGCGCCAGAGCGCCAGCGCCGCCATCAGCGGCAGTAGGACGACGATGAACCAGCCCTGGCCGCCGATGATCTCGGTCTCGCTGTCGCCCAGGCCGATGCGGCTGAGCAGCAGCGGCAGGGTCAGGATCATGATCATCCCGACCACGTTGCCGGTCTGCCAGAAGGCGTAGATGCGGGACCGCTCGTGATAGTCGGTGGTCAGCTTCGAGGCCCAGGACGTGTGGGCCAGGGTGGCGATCGACAGACCGAAGTAGACCACGATCAGCCAGAACCACAGATAGCCGGCCCCGACGCCCGGCTTGGCCATGAACAGCATGTAGATGGCCAGCATCAGGAATGGGATGCTGATCGCCAGCCAGCCCTTGAACCGGCCGAAGCTCCAGCGGGTGCGGTCCAGGATGGTGCCGAACACCGGGTCGAAGCCGATGTCGATCAGCCGCACCAGCACGAAGGCCAGGCTGACCGCCGACAGGTTCACCCCGAGCGTCTCGGAATAATAGTGGGGAAGGGTGATCACCAGCGGCAGACCGAAGGCCGCCAGCGGAAGACACGGGGCGGCGAACGCCGCAAGGGTCAGGAAAGATCGTCGGCCGCCGGCCATGTCGCCTCACGCTAATCGGTCGGCGAATTGTTATCGCCGTTCACTGGTCAAAAGACCGCGTGAACGGCGATGGAGCAAGCCAGAAGTTCTGCTACTTCGCGGCCAGCGAGTCGCCCCGCGCTACCTTGCGGGCGAAGCGGTCGAAGCTGGTTTCCGCGTCGCTCCAGGTGCCGGCGGCGAAGGTGTTGCGGAAGTCGTTCTCATACCAGCGGTAGCGGACCGGAACGGAGCCTTCGGCGGTGACCAGCGTGCCCGACAGGGTCGCGCCGCCGATGCCGCGGCTTTCATAGGAAAGCCCCGGCGTGCGGGTCATCTGGCGCATCGTCGGCCGGTTGGGCGTGGCGTCCTCGATGACCAGGTTGAGGACGGCGCCGTCAGCGGCCAGCCCGCCGGTGCGGCCGAGCTCGCGCTCGAGCGATTCGCGCAGCTCGGCCTTGAGAAACTCGAGGTCGCGGGCGTCGACGGTGTCGGTCTTGCCGGCGAGTTCGGCCCCGATGTCGATGTTGATCGTCGAAATCCCGGCGGGGGCGGCCTGGGCCGAAACGGCCAGGGCGGCGGCGATCGCCGAGGTGGTCAGGAAAGCGGGCAGGCGCATGCGCTTGGCTCCAGTGTCGTCGTCAGTCCCTCTTCCCCAGAATGGGCCCTGTCGGCGCCGGCCGCAAGGGACGGCGCCGTCCCGGTCAGGCCTTCTTGAACTGGCTCACCGCCTGGACGCAGGCGCGGTTGAGCGCCGAGGCGCCGGCCAGGGCGCGCATCTGGAACAGCGTCGGATCAGCCACATACTGGTAGGTGTTGTGGGCATAGGCGAAGGTCGGTCCGCTGTCGCCGGGCGCGGCCATGCCGCTGTTCACCCGCGAGTTCCACCAGGCCACCTCGTCGCGGTTGGAGTAGCTGGAGCTCTCCACCAGCTGGCCGGCCTGACCCAGCCGCACGCGCTTCTGCAGGGCGCCGCGGCCGCCGTCGCCGGCGATCTTGTTGCGGGCGTGATAGACGTTCAGGCCGCTGAACAGCTCGACCATGTAGAGGCCGGGATCGACGCTGACGCTGGCGCCGCCGGAGTAGATGCTGTTCCCGGACCGGGTCAGGTGGGCGACGTCGATGACCAGGGTCGGGATCAGGATCACCGCGTCCAGCTCCATGCCGATCATGTGAAGCGACTTCACCGACGCCTGGTCGAACGGCGACTTGTCGGTCAGTGGGTTGTCGACGGCGGTCAGGTAGAGCCCCTGGCCGGTGGGCGGGACCATGACGACCCGGCGCGCGTCGGCGACGGGCTGCTTGCGGAACGGAATCGCCGAACTCTTCAGCGCCTGGAACCCCTGGGTCGCGTGCATCTGTTCGGTCGTCAGCAGCGGGCGATCGATGCCCGCCTGGGCGAGCTGGGCGACGAGGTCGGCCTGCGCCTTCGCCGCGATGGTCTGCATCAGCTCGACCGTCATGCCGGTCAGCTGGACCGCCGAGCTGACCTGGACATTGTTGCCCGAGGCCATGGCGCCCAGGCCGCTCTGAAACACCAGCCCGAAGTTGTAGCCCATCACCCCGACGTTCCTCGACGGACCGAGTGAGGAGAAGCTGCGGTAGTTGAGATCCTTATAGCCCAGCGCGTTCACGTCGGCGTAGTTCTGGGCGGCGGCGGGGCTCGCCGTCGCCAGACTGGCGGCGGTCAGGCCGGTGGCGGCCGCGCCGCCGAGGAAATCGCGTCGTTTCATGACTGTGTCCATCCGGAGCAGGTTCGAGGGCGCAACCGCGCCCGGCGCCAAAATGCTCTGTCGGCCACTCGACGCTCGCCCCCAGAAAGTGGGGTTCCGCAGGGACAGGCTGGAGGCGCGCGCACTGCGCCTCTAGGCTGGCCGCAAAACAGGGCAGGGAGACGGTGAGATGAGTGATCTGGTGCTGCGCGAGGATGTCGGGGGGGCGGCGATCCTGACCCTGAACCGGCCGGACAAGCTCAACTCTCTCAACGTGCCGGTCTTCGAGGCGCTGGAGGCCCACGTTAAGGCCATCGAGGCGGCGCCGGGCAGCGTCGCGGTCGTGGTGTTGCGCGGGGCTGGGCGCTGCTTCTCGGCCGGCCACGACCTGGGCGACATCGCCACCGGCGAGAAGCTGCCGCGCGCGAACTACCAGTCTCATGTCATTGAAAGACTGGCCGATCTGCCGCTGCCGGTGATCAGCGCCGTGCACGGCCACTGCTACACCGGCGCTCTGGAGCTGGCCCTGGCCGGGGATATCATCCTGGCGTCGGAGACCGCGAAGTTCGCCGACACCCACGCCCGCTGGGCCCTGACGCCGGTCTGGGGGCTGTCGCAGCGCCTGCCGCGCCGGGTCGGGACCTACAAGGCGCGCGAGATGATGTTCACCTGCCGCACCTATTCGGGCCGCGAGGCCGAGGCGATGGGGCTGGCCAACAGCTGCGTCGCCGACGACCTGTTCGAGTCGGCGATCCACGCCCTGGTCGCCGAGATCGCCGCCAACTCGCCGTTCAGCCACGCGGCCAACAAGCGGCTGCTGACCCGCACCGACGGCCTGCCGATCGGCGCGGGCCTGGCGCACGAGATCTACAAGGGCGAAGGCGTTGGCCCCGACATGCGCGACCGCATCGCCGCCTTCGCCGCCCGCAGCAAGAAGGGGTAGGGGGCTCTAAGCCCCCCTGAGCAGCACCTCGGCGATCTGGATGGCGTTCAGCGCTGCGCCCTTGCGCAGGTTGTCGCCGCTGACGAACAGCGCCAGGCCGTGCGGGACGGTCGGATCGGTGCGGACGCGGCCCACGAAGACCGGGTCCTGTCCGGCGGCGGCCAGCGGGTTGGGGGCCTCGGTCAGGACCACGCCCGGCGCCTTCGCCAGCAGGGCCAGCGCCTGTTCGCGGGAGATCGGCCGCTCGAACTCCAGGTTCATCGACAGCGAGTGGCCGGTGAACACAGGCACGCGCACGCAGGTGCCGCTGACCGGCAGATCCGGGATGCCGAGGATCTTGCGGGTCTCGTCGCGCAGCTTGGTTTCTTCCTCGGTGTAGCCGTCGTCGCCGAGCACGTAGTTCAGCGAATTGACGTTGAAGGCCATGGTCGACGACCACTTGGTGGCGGGCGGGAAGGGGATGGCGTCCCCATTCCGGGCCAGAGCGGCCGCGCCGCCGCCCGCCGCCGCGACCTCGGCCTCCAGGATTCGGATGCCCTCGACTCCGGCGCCGGAGACGGCCTGGTAGGTGCTGGCCACGAGCCGCGTCAGCCCGGCCGCCTCATGCAGCGGGCGCAGGGCCGGCATGGCGACCATGGTCGTGCAGTTGGGGTTGGCGACGATGCCCTTGGGGATCACGCGCAGAGCCTGCGGATTGACCTCCGACACCACCAGCGGGACGTCCGGGTCGTTGCGCCAGGCCGAGGAGTTGTCGATCACGATGGCGCCGGCCGCCGCGACCTTCGGGGCGAGGGCCCGCGAGGTCGAACCGCCGGCCGAGAAGAACACCACGTCCAGGCCGCTGTAGTCGGCGGTCGCGGCGTCCTCGACGACGATCCCGCCGCCGGCCCACGGCAGGGTCGATCCGGCTGAGCGGGCCGAGGCGAACAGGCGCAGCGCGGCGACCGGGAAGCCGCGTTCGGCCAGCAGCTCGAGCATCATCGAGCCGACGAGGCCGGTGGCGCCGACGATGCCGACGTTAGCGGGCGAGGGGATCGAGGGGGGATTGGTCATTGTGCGTCTCCTTGGAAGGGCTGACGCGCGGGGACCTGGCTGTCTCTGGTTGGAGGGCCCCGCGCTGGTTGGCGGGGCGGCGGTCCGGTCGCTGCGCTAGGCGCGCGTCCCCGAAATCGCCCCGCGGCTGCGGGTCGGTTTGCGGGTAATCGGCTTGGTGGGCGCGATGGACATCGAGGGCGCTTTAGCGGGAAGCCTCGGCCTCGGCAATTGTGCTTTTCGTGCAGGATGGTGGATGAAAGCCCGAAGAGGCACACCAACAGGGTGAGGGGCGAACCCGATGAACGATCACGAGCGCGGCCTTCTGACCTTTCTTGTGGAGCCGGCTAGGGGCCGTATTCAGCGTCTACTGGCGCTTGGAGAGAAGCGTCGCGACGACGTTCGGGCCATGCTGGACCATTCGGTGCGCCTTGATCACCGCTTCTGCCGTCATCTGAAGGGGGACGATGCGTTCCCGGCGGCAGTCGAAGTCCTCTTGCGCAGACAAGGTGCGCCAGAAAATTGCTATGTTCTGGCTTCAGATAGCGATCTGGACGGGCGTGAGATGCGGTTGCGTGACGCGCTTGAGTCCGTCATCGGCCAGGGCAATGGGGCCCATTTTGTCCTGCATTCCGGGTCAGCTCGGCTTCTATGAGTATGAGGATGCGAAGTCGTCGTATGTGCTGACGAGGGCGCCCGGCACCTAGCCTCCCGGCCACCATCCGGTCAGCCATCTCAGGGCCAGCAGTGCCAGTCCGACCACGAAAATCGGGCCGAAGACCTTGAAGGTGTGGCGGGTCAGGCGCTCGGGCATCAGGGTGTCGGACACCGGCGCGCCGTCGGCATGGCGCGCGACCACGGCGGTCAGCGGGCACTTCAGGCCAAACCCGATGAAGACGACGCTCTCGATCAGCACGAGGACCAGCGCCGGCTGGAGCCATGGGCCGTTGGCGCCGGTGACGCCGGCGAACAGCACGACGAGGGCGCTGGCCGCCATCACGACATAGATGACGGTATGCAGCAGGCGGATCAGGAACAGGCGTCGCGCGCTGGTCATGGCTCAGTCCATATTGCGCCTAAGGAATATTATCAGAAATGATTGACGTGGTCTGGGACGGTTGACAGCCCACGCCTTGTGAAAACGCCCTTCCAGACCCACAAATCGCCCATGACGACTACCGCCGATCCAGACTGGACCGAAATCGCCGCCCGCAACAACGCTGACTGGTGCGTGACTGTCTGGCGTGCCCATGGGCTCCCGGTGCGTCGTATCCCCGGTCTGATTTTCTGTCCGGCGCGCACCCCGTCCTTCTATCCCAATGCCGTCACGGTCTCGCGCGACGCCGACCCCGGGATGCTGGCCGGGTTCATCGCGGACCTGCGCGCCACGGCCGACGATCCGGCGTTCAGCGTCAAGGACAGCTTCGCGGCGCTGGATCTTGCGGGCGCCGGCCTGAGTGTGCTGTTCGAGGCCGACTGGATACGCCGACAAACCATTGGTCAGGCGCAGCTTTCTCCCTCCTTGGACTGGCGGCGCATCGAAACTGCCGAAGGCCTGTCCAGCTGGCAAGCCGCCTGGAACGAAACCCCGGCCGGCGCGGCGCCGATCTTCCCGGAGGGCCTGCTGGCCGAACCCCGCACCGTCGTTGCGGCCGGATTCGACCCCGGCGGCGTCATTCGCGCCGGCGGCATCGCCCATGACGCGGCCGGCGTCGTGGGCCTGACCAACCTCTTCGGCGACTGGCGCGAGGCCGCCATGGGCGTGGCCAGTCTGCTGCCAGGGCGAGAGCTGGTTGGATATGAGTCGGGAGAAGACCTCAAGATATCGAAATCGCTCGGCTTTTCTCATTGCGGCGCGCTACGGATCTGGGCCGCCTAACGCTCGACCGCCACGGCGTAGTACTCCCGGTCGAACAGGCGGTAGTACAGCCAGGCCGGGACCTTGTCGTAGCCGGGCTGCACGTCGGCGATGATCTTCACCTGGGTCGTGTGGGCGTCGAGAACGGCCCGCTTGCTGGCCGCCTGGCTCGGGATGCGGATCGTGACGTCCGGGGCCGGCAGGCCCTTGGCCGGATCCTTCGGGTATCGGGTGCGGAAGGCGTCGACCAGCTTCAGCGCCAGCTTGACCATGCTGGTCGGCAGCGTCGCCTGATACAGCCGCCGGACCGGAAAGCCGGGCTGCGCCGCGCCGTCGTCGACCACCGCGCGCACCCAGCGACCGGTCTGGGCATGATCCGGGTGGCCGTAGAAGCCAACTTTCTCGTCAAAGCTGATGACAACACTGGGCTTTTCCTCATCGACGACCTTGCGGATCGCCGCCTCGGCCGCCGTGGCGTCGACACCGGTCAGGCCGCCGTCCGGATAGTCCAGCACCACCACCCGGGCCGCGCCCAGCGCCCTGCCGGCCGCCTGGGCCTCCGGCGGACGCAGCATCGCCAGCTGTTCGGCGGTGTAGCCCAGACCTTTGGCCGCCTCGCCCCGGCTCATGTAGACGAGGACCACCCGGGCCCCCTCCTCCTTCGCCAGCCGCGCCAGCGTGCCGGCCGAAGTGATCTCGTCGTCGGGATGCGCCCAAACGGCCAGAACCGTCTTCGGCGCGCCGGGAACCAGCAGGCTGTCCGCCACCGGCACGGCGCTGTCGTTGAGACGGTTGTTGGCGACCACGAAGAGCAGAACGGCCAGTCCCGCCAGCAGCAGGGCGATCGCCAATCCTGTCCTCGCAGCCCGCTTCACAGCCTGACCTCCACCGTCAGACCATCATAGGCGGGCTCCACGCCGGGGGGGATAGACGTCCTCAAGGCGTTGAAATCCATGTCGATATGCATGTTGGTCAGGATCGCGCGGCGCGGCGCCACGCGCGCGATCCAGGCCAGGGTCCGCTCCAGATGGGCATGGGTCGGATGGGGCGTGTAGCGCAGGGCGTCGACGATCCAGGTGTCGACGCCGCGCAGGGCCTCGAAGGCCGTGTCGTCCAGGCCGTTGACGTCCGGCGAGTAGGCCAGGTCGCCGAACCGGAAGCCGGCGCAGCGCATCGACCCGTGCTCCATGTCGAAGCTGTTCACCGGAATGATGCCCGACGGCCCGTCGATGGCCCAGTCGACGCCGTGGGCCGGCAGGTCGCGCGCTTCGAGGATGGCCGGATAGCCGCCGTGGCTCTGGAAGATGTAGTCGAACTTGCGGGTCAGGCTGGAACGCGTGGCGGCGTCCATCCAGGCTGGAATGCGCGCCCTCTGGCGGATGAAGAAGGCGCGGACGTCGTCGATGCCGTGGGTCTGGTCGGCGTGGTCGTGGCTGAAGAGAACGCCGTCGAGCCGCCGGATGTCCGCCGCGATGGCCTGCTCGCGAAAGTCCGGCGAGGTGTCGACCAGCACCGTGGTCTCGGGCCCCTCCCCGCCGAGCGCCCTGCGGCGCACCAGCAGCGAGCAGCGTAGACGCCGGTTCCTGGGCTCGGCCGGATCGCATACGCCCCAGTCGCCGTCGGCGCGCGGCACGCCGCCCGAGGAGCCGCAGCCCAGGATGGTGACCGCCAGCGTCCCGCTCATGGCCGGGGAATCTTGTCGAACAGCGCGAAGAAGGCGTCCTCGGTGCGCTGCTCGACCTCCTCAAGGCTCCAGCCGCGGATTTCGGCCAGCTTGGCGAGAATGTGCGGCAGGAACGCCGGCTCGTTGCGCCGGCCGCGCATGGGCACGGGGGCCAGGTAGGGGCAGTCGGTCTCGACGATGATCCGGTCGCCGGGCATGTCGCGGATGATCTCCCGGACTTCTTCGGCGGCCTTGAAGGTGGCGATGCCGCTGACCGAGAACCAGGCGCCCAGCGCCGCCGCCCGCCGGGCCAGCTCCGGCCCGCTGGTGTAGCAGTGCATGATCAGCCTGAAGGCCCCGGCCGCATGCTCCTCCTCAAGGATGTCGCCCATGACCGCGTCGGCCTCGCGGGTGTGGACCACCAGCGGCAGGCCGGTCTCGCGGGCGGCGATGCAGTGCTGGCGGAACACCGCCGCCTGCACGTCGCGCGGGCTGAGGTCGTAATGGAAGTCCAGGCCGCACTCGCCTATGCCGACCACCTTGGGCCGCTGCGCCAGCGCGATGAGGTCGCTGGCTTTGAGGTCCGGATTTTCCTTGGCTTCGTGCGGGTGCGTGCCGACCGTCGCCCAGATGTCGGGGTGGTCCATCGCCACCCTGTGGGTGACGTCGAAGGTCGAGACCTTGTCGCTGATGTTGACCATCAGCGCGACGCCGGCGGCGCGGGCGCGGTCGATGACCGCGTCCATGTCCTCGGCGAACTGCGGGGCGTGCAGGTTGACGTGACTGTCTATGAGCATCGGTTCAGGCCGCCCGCGCCGCGGCGCGCAGCTCGCGCATCGCGGTCCAGAAGGCGTCGGCCCGGTCCAGGTTCAGGCCCTCGGTCTGGTCGGGCAGCGCGCCCAGCCGCTCCCAGGCCTGGACCCAGCGGTCGAGGCCCACGCCACCGCCCCCGGTCGCCTGGCCCACGGCCATGGTGCGGATCTGGTCCATGATCCGCTCGATCAGCAGGTTGAACCGCCCCTGCCCCTCCGGCCCCCGGAAGCTGTCGGCCAGCGCCAGCAGGGCGCCGTCGTCCAGGCGCGGCAGGGTGCGCAGGATCTCGTGCGCCTCGTCGTCGGCCTTCAGCGCGTCGGCCGCCGCCAGCCGCAGGGCCAGCCCCGGCGCTCCGCCGGCCATGCGCGCCAGCCGATGCGCCTGCTCGGGCGACAGCGACGTGCGGGTCTCCAGGAAGCCGGCGGTGATCTCTTCGCCCGGGGCGGTGAAGGCCAGCCGTCGGCAGCGCGAACGGATGGTCGGCAGCAGCCGTCCCGGCGCATGGCTGACCAGCAGCAGCACGCCCCGGGGCGGCGGCTCCTCCAGGGTCTTGAGAATGGCGTTGGCGGCGTTGACGTTCAGGTCGTCGGCGGCGTCCACGATGGCCACCCGGTAAGGCGCCGTGGCCGGGGTCTGCGAGAAGAAGGCGCCCAGCTGCCGCGCCTCGTCGACCGGGATCACCTTTCGCGGCTTGCCGTCCTCGGTGTAGCGCTCCAGCACCAGCAGGTCGGGATGCGAGCGGGCCGAGACCTGGCGCACGACCGGGTCGGTCATCCGTGCGCCCAGCAGTCCGTTGTTGGGGTCGGGCGCGGCGCCCAGCAGCCGCCGCGCGGCGCGGAAGGCGAAGGTCGCCTTGCCCACACCCTCGGGTCCGGTCAGCAGCCAGGCGTGGTGCAGGCGGCCGCGGTCCAGCGCGTCGAGAAAGGCCTGCTCCTGCTCGGCGGCGCCTTCGAGCGCGAAGGCGTCCCGGGGATGGGGCGGGGCGGCGACCTCGGCCATGTCAGCGGTCCAGCCGGGGCTGCACGGCGGCGAGGATGGCGGCCTCGACCGCGTCCAGCGTCGCCGTGGCGTCGATGAGCACGCAACGCTCCGGCTCGCTGCGGGCGATGTCCAGATAGGCGGCGCGCAGGCGTTCGTGGAAGGCTGCGCCCTTGGCCTCGAACCGCTCCTCTCCGCCATTGCGCGACAGGGCGCGGCGAAGGCCCTCGGCGACCGGCAGGTCAAAGATCAGGGTCAGGTCAGGCCGCATCTCCCCGACCACGGCCGCCTCTAGCTGGGCGATGACGGCCGGGTCCACCGCCCCGCCGGCGCCCTGGTAGGCGCGGGTGGAGTCCGCGAAACGGTCGCACAGCACCACCGCTCCCCGGTCCAGCGCCGGGGCGATCACCCGCTCGATATGGTCCCGTCGCGCGGCGTTCATCAGCAGCGCCTCGGTCAGCGGCGACCAGCGGTCGGTCTCGCCGTTGAGCAGCAGCTCGCGGATCGATTCGGCCCCCGGCGAGCCGCCCGGCTCACGCGTGAGGACGACATCCCGAGCGCCGGCGCGCAGGCGCTCGGCCAGGCGGCGGATCTGGGTGGACTTGCCCGCCCCTTCCCCGCCTTCGAAGGTGATGAAAATGCCTCTGGTCACACCCCGTCCTCGCGCGGAACGGCGATGATGTCCAGAACGCGAAGGCGCTATCTCGGGGCGGGGTCAGCCCGGGCCGATGTAGCGCACGCGGACACGCGCCACGCCTCGCTGATAGATGCCCAGCTTCTTGGCCGCGCCCTTCGACAGGTCGATGATCCGCCCGGGGACGAACGGCCCCCGGTCATTGACCCGGACCTTCAGCTTCTTGCCGGTGTCCAGGTCGGTGACCTCGACGATCGACGGCAGCGGCAGCGTCTTGTGGGCGGCGGTGATCAGATCCATGTCGAACACCTCGCCGTTGGCGGTGTTGCGGTTGTGGAACTGCTCGCCGTACCAGCTGGCGACGCCCTTTTCGTCATAGTCGGGATCATGGCGCGGCGTGTACCAGACCCCCTTGATCTGATAGGGCCGCATGGTCCCCGGAACGCGCGCGCCGGGCTTGGCGGCGACCGCGTTGGGCCGCTTGTCGGTGGCGTAGCGCGGCGTGGCGCAGGCCGTGACGGCGGCGCAGGCCAGCAGGACGGTCAGCGATTTCACACAGGCATCAGGACGCATCCGCGCTCGGCCTCTCTGGTGATCGACGCCGACAGTATCGCGCGAAGGGTTTTCGACGTGGTTAAGGGCCGATAGCGAGGTTCCCTCCCCCGCCGCGTCACGCTAGAAGCGCCGCCTGATGGAAGTGTGGCCGAGTGGTTTAAGGCACTGGTCTTGAAAACCAGCGACGGTGCGAGCCGTCCGTGGGTTCGAATCCCACCGCTTCCGCCAGGAGCCCGACAGCGGCGGCGCGGCGCTCTGTCAGTCGCCGCGCGCGCGCCGCGCCGCCAGAACGCCGCCGCGCTCCAGCTCGTCGACGAACTTGAAGATATTGGCCAGGTTCCGATCGAGGACCCGCATCATGCGTGGGCTCGACAGGACCGCCGCCGGCACGATGATGCCGTCATCGCGGCGCTCGCACAGTCCGTCGTTGATCAGCTTTTGCACATGCCGACGCGTCGTCTCGTAGGGCAGGTTCACCTGGTGACACAGGGCGTGGACGCTGATCCCGCGGCGCAGGGTGTCGGGCACCACATCCGGGGTGGCGGCGTAGGCCTGCGCCTCCCGTGAACCGGCGCGAAGGTGCCGGGTATTGGCGGCGATGATGCCCAGGAAGATCAGCCCGCGAACCGTGTCGGAGTCGATCATCCGCGACAGCAGATCCGCTGTGTCGAGAACGAACTGGATCGTGGCGCGCTGCGCCAGCCGGGCCCCGACCCCGTCGAACGCGAGTTCGTCACTGGAAGGGTCTCGAATCGTCTCTGACATCCGGCCAAACTATTCTGGGGAAAGGCTTTCCGCAATGCGACCAAGGGCGGCGCCCGCCTTTTCCGACCACCGTCACCCACAATGGGTTGGTCGCATTGACGCCTCCGGCGCGCGCGCCAAATAAGTCAGATGCTTCAGAATCCAGCGCTTCGGGGAGACCCACGCCAGTCCGCCCTGACGGCCAACGGGCTCGGCGAACTCGACATCCTGATCGTCGATGACAACGCCCAGATGCGGTCCATCGTCGGCAGTGTGTTGTCGGCGGTTGGATGCCGACGCCTGCACTACGCGCCGGACGGACGGCATGGCGTCGACACCCTGCGGCGGCGGTCGATGGACGTCGTCTATGTCGACTACGAGATGCCGGTGATGAACGGCCTGAAGTTCCTCGAGACCGTGCGCGGCCTGGAGGGCCCGGCCAGCTTCACCCCGATCATCATGCTGACGGGCCACAGCGACCTCAAACGCCTGACCGCCGCCCGCGACCTGGGCGTCAACGAGTTCCTCAGCAAGCCGGTCACGGCTTCGTCTATCCTGAAACGGCTCGAAGCGGTGATCCTGCGTCCCCGCCCCTTCGTCCGGCTGGACGGCTATTTCGGCCCGGACCGCCGGCGGGGCGCACGGGCCGGGTTCCGCGGCCCCTGGCGACGGGCGAGCGACACCCACGACGTGCTCGAGCTCTAGACGGCACAATCTGCTTTGCTTTCGCAGGGTCACCAGGCCCATCCTGACCACCGGTCATGCGTCGCCCAGAACGACGCGGGCGGGTTGGAAGCAGTCGGAGCATCAGGATGACGAACGCGGATTTGGCCACCGGCAAGACGCCGCGCAAAGGTTCTGTCGACGCCGTCGTGGTCGGGGCGGGATTCGCCGGCCTCTACATGGTCCAGCGGCTGCGCGAGGCCGGGCTGTCGGTTCAGGGGTTCGAGGCCGGCAAGGACGTCGGCGGCACCTGGTATTGGAACCGCTATCCCGGCGCGCGCTGCGACATCCCGAGCCTGCTCTATTCCTACACCTGGTCCGATGAGGTCCGGCTCGGCTGGCGCTGGAGCGAGAAGTACGCGACCCAGCCGGAGATCCTGTCCTACGCCGAGCATGTCGCCGACCGCTACGACCTGCGCCGCGACTTCGCGTTCGAGACGAAGGTGACCTCGGCGGTGTTCGACGAGGCCAGCAGGCGCTGGACCGTCCGCACCGACGCCGGCGACGTGATCGACGCCCGCTTCTGCATCATGGCCACCGGCTGCCTCTCGGTGCCGCGCGGCGCGGACCTGCCCGGCGCCGACAGCTTCCAGGGCGAAAGCTACATCACGGGCCTGTGGCCTCATGACGGGGTCGACTTCAAGGGCAAGCGCGTCGCCGTCATCGGCACGGGCTCTTCCGCGATCCAGTCCCTGCCCCACATCGCGGCCGAGGCGGCGCAGGTGACCGTCTTCCAGCGGACGCCCAACTTCAGCCTTCCGGCGGTCAACACGCCGCTTGCCGACGAGGAGGTGGCCGCCTTCCACGAGGCCTTCCCCGAGTTCATCAGGATGGTGAAGGCCGGCGAGCCGGGCATCCCGATGCCGCCGGCCGACTGGGTCCCCAGCGACGCGGAGCTGGCCCAGCTGCTCGAGGGCCTGTGGAGCGGCTGGGGTCTGATCGCCTGCGCCCAGATCCCCAACCTGGTCAAGGACGAGCGCATCAACGAGGCGGCCTGCGACTATGTGCGCGGCAAGATCCGGCAGATCGTCAAGGACCCGGCCCTGGCCGAGAAGCTGGTCCCGCGTAACTTCCCGATCGCCGCCAAGCGCGCCTGTGTCGACACCGACTATTTCGAGACCTTCAACCGCGACAACGTCAGCCTCGTCGACCTGCACGAGACGCCGATCGAGGCGATCACGCTGACCGGGGTGAAGACCGCCGGCGGCGAGGCGCCGGTCGATATCATCGTCTACGCCATCGGCTTTGACGCCATGACCGGCGCCCTTTCGCGGATCGATATCCGCGGCCGGGGCGGCAAGGCGCTGAACGCGGTCTGGGCCGAGGGGCCGCGCACCTATCTGGGGCTGATGGTGGCCGGGTTCCCGAACCTGTTCACGGTCACCGGTCCTGGCAGCCCGTCGGTGCTGTCGAACATGCTGATGTCGATCGAATTCCACGTCGACTGGATCGCCGACGCCATCGGCCATGTGCTGGCCAGCCAGGCGAGCGCCATCGAGGCGACGACGCAGGCGCAGGACGCCTGGGTCGAGCACGTCAACGAGGAGGCCGACAAGACCCTCTATCCGCGCGCCGCCAGCTGGTACATCGGCGCCAACGTCCCGGGAAAGCCGCGCGTCTTCATGCCCTACGTCGGCGAGGGCTACAAAGTCCGCATCGATGACGTGGCGGCGAAGGGCTACGAGGGCTTCGAGGTCGCCTAGAGCGCGTTCTGATTGGCGGGAACCGGCAATCGGATCAAACGCGCGACAACGAAAAACCTGGAGCAGCGCGATTTGAGTCCATCAGATCGAGCCCTGCTCTAGGAAGCCAGCCTCGCCCTCACCTCGGGATGGTCCTTCCAGGCCGGCAGGGTCGCCATGTGGGCGATGGTCTCCCGTTCGGCCTGGGCGCGCGGGGAGCCGCGCCGCTCCTGCCAGGCCACCATCCGTTCGAACCGGGTCGGGAAGTCCTGAAGCCGGCCGGTCTCGTCGACACAGTACTGGCAATAGGGGCCGCTCTCGATCGGCATGCCGCAGCTCTCGCAGGTGTGGCTCATGGCCTCGCTCCGTGAAGATGACTCGTGAAGGTTTTGAACAAGCGGTGGAATTCGGCGCGCTCGCCTGGTGAAAGCCCGCCGGCTGCGGCGGCGAGAAGTCCCGGCTCCAGCCCCCTGCGCGACTCCGCGAGCGCCGCCTGGCCGGGGGGCGACAGCCAGATGAGCGCCTTGCGGGCGTCGCCCGGATCGCGGTGGCGCTCGATGAGCCCCCTGGCCTCCAGAGGCCGCAGCATCTCGGTCAGGGTGGAGGGTGCGCGGTCGATGTGACGCGCCAGCTCGCCGGCGGTCATCGGTCCCGCGGCGGCCATGTGCTCAAGCAGCGCCACGGTCTCCGGCGACAGCCGCTCACGTTTGTCGCGGACACGGCGAACCGCCCGGACATAGGTCGTCCGGAACAGGTCCTCGAAGCGTTCGGCGAAGTCTTCGTCGGTCATGCGACCAACCTAGGCAGGCTGGATCGCTTCGGAAATCCCGAACGATCAGGCCGCTGCGGCGGTGATGTCCTTGATCAGCGCCTGGACAGGCGCCTTACCGCCAAGGCCCCAGACCAGCTTCAGCTGGGCCAGGGTGCGGGCCGCGGCATCCTCGAACTTCCAGTCACAGCCGTGGAATTTGCAGTTGGAAAAGACCGGCGCCTCGCCGCCGGAATAGACCATGCGGCAGTCACGGAACTCGCAGTCTTCGAAGACGGCGCCGTCGAGGGCGACGGTTTCATGGCTGAAGAGCGTCGCGGTGGCGGCCACTACTCTCCGGCCTTGGGGGCGGCTTCAGCGGCGGCGCGGTCCTTCGCCTCCTGCTTGGCGGCGGCCTTCTGCGCGGCCTTGATCGCCTTCTGGCGGTCGCGTTCCTGGCGTTCGAAATTGTAGTTCGGGGCGCGGGCCATGGTCTCTCCTGGATTAACGGGCCTTGCGGGCGGCGTAGCGCGCATCGCGCTTGGCCTTCTGCTCGACCTTGGTGAGTTGCTTGCGCTCCTTGCGCTCGCCACGCTTGGCCTCGAGGGCCTCGGCTTCGAGCGCGGCGGCGGCCTCGAGGGCGGCGGCTTCGCTGTCGGCGACCGCCTGCTTGGCGGCGGCGCGGGCCTCTGCCCGATCAGCCCGGACCTGGGCCAGTTCAGCTTCCCGGCGCGCGGCGCGGTTTTCAAACTGGGGGTCGGTGACGGTGGGCTTGGGCTTCAGTTTGGCGACAAGCGCCTGGCGGGCCTCCGCCGCCGTCTTCAGCCTTTCGGCGAAGCCGGTCTTCTGGAATTCGTTCATGCAGACTTTCGTAAGAGCAACGGCCGGCCCGGGAGTCCCGGACCGGCCGCCACGATAGTGCTAGACCGCTTGCAGCTGGCCGGCGGACATCTTGCCGCTGCGCTGATCGCGTTCCAGTTCGAACGAGACCTTTTGGCCTTCGTCGAGCGAGCGCATGCCAGCGCGTTCAACGGCCGAGATGTGCACGAACACATCGGCGCCGCCGTCGTCAGGTTGGATGAAGCCGAAGCCCTTGGTTCCGTTGAACCACTTAACAGTGCCGGTAGCCATTGAGATCACCTTTCCGGTGTCGAAAGTGCGGGCGTCCAACGTGGACACTCGATCAAATTGTCGGAAAGGATCACGTCAGACTCGGGAGCTCGATCCGAAGAGCAAGCAAGGAGAGCAACCGAACCAAGTCGATATTTGATGCCCCCTTGTCGCACGGATCGAAGACGGAGGCGAGCGAAAATACGCCGGACGGGCGAAAATACGCCGCTCCCGCCGCCGCACAAGGCCCGGGCGATGTCGCCGCGGGCCTTTCCGGCGACTAAACCCTACCCTTCCCGCTTGCTGTAGTCGGGCTCGCGCTTCTCCAGAAACGCCCGCACACCCTCGGCGAAGTCGCCGTCGCTGCTGGCCAGAATCTGGTTGCGATCCTCCATGGCGATGGTCGCCTCCAGCCCGCCGGCGTCGATCGCGTGGTTCAGCGCCTCCTTGGTCAGGCGCAAGCCGAGCGGCGTGGCGTGCAGCATGTCCTTCACGAAGCCGGCGGCCTCGGCCTCGATCGCCTCCGGCTCGACCACGCGGCTGACCAGGCCGAGCTGGTAGGCGCGCTCGGCGTCGATGAAGCGGCCGGTCAGCATGTACTCGGCGGCCACCGAGCTGCCGACCATGCGGGGCAGGAAGTAGCTGACGCCGATGTCGTTGGCCGACAGGCCGATGCGGATAAAGGCGGCGTTCATGCGGGTGCGTGGCGTGGCGATCCGCACGTCGCTGGCCAGCGCCAGGGCGAAGCCGCCGCCGCTGGCCGCGCCGTCCACACAGGCGATGATCGGTTGCGGACAGCGGCGCATGGCGATGACGATCTCGCTGATGCAGCGCTGCGCGTCCAGGCCGGCGCCGATGCTGCGCTGGCTGTTGCCGTCGCTGCGCTCTTTCAGGTCCAGGCCGGCGCTGAACGCCCTGCCCGCCCCGCCCAGCACCACCACCCGCACGTCGCGGCGCCAGTACAGGCCGACGAAAAAGTCGCGGAGCTCGGCCACCAGCCTGCGGTTCAGCGCATTGAGGCTGTCGGGCCGGTTCATCGTCGCCCAGATGACGTCGCCCTCGTGGCGGATGTCGAGGTGCTCGTAGGGCTGGCTGGCTTGAAGAACGCTCATCGGGTCTGACCTCCGTCGACGGGAACAATGGCGCCGTGCACGAAACTGGCCCGGTCGCTCATCAGGAAGGCGGCCACGGTCCCGATCTCCTCGGGCAGGCCGTAGCGCTTCATCGGCACTTCGCGGTCGATCCAGCGCTGCCAGTTCGCGGCCCGCGGCCCGTCCATCCGCTCCTGCCAGGTCCCGCCCGGGAAGATGATGTTGCCCGGCGCGATGGCGTTGACCCGCACGTTGGTCGGGCCGGTGATCTTCGCCAGTTCCTTGGCCATGTGGTTCATCGCCGCCTTGGCGGTGCCGTAGGTCATCGGGGTGCCCAGCGCGCCAAGGCCGGCGATCGAGCTGATGAACAGGATCGAGCCCGAGCGGCGCGGCTCCATGCGGCGGTAGGCCCCGCGCGCCAGCCGCCAGGCCGAGCCGAGGTTCTGCGAGAAGCCGGCGTCCCAGGTGTCGTCATCGACCTCGGCCCCCGGCGGGCACGGATGCAGGCCGACGTTGGCCACCGCACCGTGGATGGGTCCCAGCGCTTCCTCGGTCCCGGCCAGGGCCTTCTCGATGGTGGCGGTGTCGCGCAGGTCGCCGGCCATGGCCCAGAGGCTCTCGGCGCCATAGCGGGCGGCCAGGTCCTGGCGGGTCTCCTCCAGCGCCTCGGCGCCCCGGGCGGTGATGGCCACCTTCGCGCCCTCGGCCAGACAGGCCTCGACGATGCCAAGGCCTATGCCCCGGCTGGCCCCGGCCACGAAGATGGTCTTGCCCTTGAGTCCGAGGTCCATGCCAGCGTTTCCCTGTGCGTCCTGTCGTTGGCCGCCATCTGGCGCCCGCGACCCAGCGTCAGGCAAGGGCGGGCTGTCAGCCGCCGTCGGCGTCGACCACGATGGCCACGGTCTTGCCGCGGGAGTGCGGCTCCCAGCCGGCGTCGATGGCCGAGGCGATGGCCCTGGCCACCAGTTCGGGCTTGATCTGCGCGGGCTTGAGCATCGGCAGGCCGTAGGCCGGCTGGCGGCCGGCCGGAAACTCGACCACGGCTTCGCGCTGCCCTTCGGCGTGGCGCACGGCGATGGCCATGCCCTGCCAGCCCTTGGTGTCGCTGGACCACTGCGGCTGGCGTTGAAGGCGCCAGATGTAGGGCTCTCCGCCGACCTCGATCTCGAATTCAGGAGCTTGCTTCTTCGCCATAGGGGGGAGTTAGCCCGGCAAGCGTCGACATGCCACCCCGGCGCCGGCCACGGCGTCGGCGCGGATCAGGCCAGCGTCAGGATCACCGGCCCGTTGCGGGTGGCGACCAGCGTGTGCTCGTACTGCACCGTCGGCTGGCGGCCTTCCGGGCGCAGCGTCCATCCGTCGTCCAGCTCCTCGACCCAGTCACCGCCCAGCGACAGGAAGGGTTCGATGGTGAAGACCAGACCCTCGGGGATCGTGCGGCGGTCGCGCGGTTCGTACCAGGTCGGGATCTCGCCCGGTTCGTCGTGCAGCGAGCGGCCGACGCCGTGGCTGGCGAGATTGCGCACCAGGCTGTAGCCGTTCTTGTCCGCGAACATCTCGATCGAGCGGCCGATCTCGTTCAGCCGGCCGCCGGGCTTCACCGACCGGATGCCGGCCCACATGGCGCGGCGACCATCGCGGCACAGGCGGTCGATGCGCTTGCTCACCGGCGGCACGGCGAAGCTGGCGCCGGTGTCGCCGAAATAGCCGTCCAGCTCGGCCGAGACGTCGATGTTGACCAGGTCGCCGGCCCTGATGACCGTGTCGCCCGGAATGCCGTGGGCACAGTCGGGCCCGACCGAGATACAGGTCGCGCCGGGGAAGTTGTAGGTCAGCTCGGGCGCCGACCGGGCCCCTTCCCGCTCCAGCATGGCGCGGCCGAGGTCGTCGAGCTCGCGGGTGGTCATGCCCGGCTCCAGCGCCTTGCCCATCGCCTCCAGGGTGCGGGCCACGAGCCTGCCGACGGTGCGCAGCCTGTCGAGCTGATCTTCGTTCTCGATTGTCATGGTCGCCTCCCTAGCCTCATCCGGCCGCCGGTTCCACGGCGGGCATGGAGTTGGCGAGGGCGCGCCGATAGGCATCTCGGCCCATGGTGCGGTCGAGATAGGCGGTTTCGGCCGCGTCCAGCGTGAACACGCCCTGCCGCCGACCGAACTCCAAGGCGTAGGTGATCGAGATGTCCGCCGCGGTGAAGGCCTCCCCGGCGATCCAGGTCGAGCGCTCAAGCTGCCGCGAGACCAGCATCCGCCGCTTGCCGGCCCAGAACAGCGCCTGGCGGGCGCCCCAGTTGTCCCGTTCCGCCTCCGGCGCCAGGAACCTGCTGACGACGGGGACCATCAGCAGGGTCGCGATCCCGGCTTCGCCCAGATGCAGGAACTGCTGGTAGGTCGGAAAGGCGGGATCCATCGGGTCCGGAGCCAGCGGCGTGGGGCCATGGCGGGCCATCAGGTACTCCATGATGGCGATCGACTCGACCATGGTGACCTCGCCGTCCTGAAGCGCCGGGATGTAGTAGGCGGGGTTGACCGCCAGCAGCCCGGCGTCCGGCGCCTCGGCCAGCATGTCCACCTGCCGCACCCGGTAGGGCAGACCCATTTCCTCCAGCAACCAGACGACCCGCAGGGACCGCGAGGTTTGCCCGCCGAACACGGTGATCATGGCGCGGGCTCCTTCGTCGGCGCGACTGATTGTCCGTCATCATGGCCTGAGGGAACGAGGGTTGGAAGAACGCTTGGCTAACCCCGCGTGAGGGCGTTCAACGTGAGTCACGACAGACCGGCGAGCCGCGCCGGCGACGGGAGGCCCCAGGTGAATTTCGACTTCTCAGACGACCAGAAGCAGCTGCGCGACCAGGCGCGGCGTTTCCTCGCGGACCGCTGTCCGCCGGCCGCGGTGCGCGCCGTGCTCGAGGGCGAGCAATCCTACGACGCCGGGCTCTGGAAGGGCCTGGGCGAGATGGGCTTCCTGGGCGCCGCCATTCCAGAGGCCTACGGCGGCGTCGGCCTTGGCCACCTGGAGCTCTGCGTGATCGCCGAGGAACTCGGCCGCGCCCTGGCCCCGGTGCCGATGGCCTCCTCCGTCTACCAGGCCGCCGAGGCGCTGATGCTGGCCGGCTCCGAGGAGCAGAAGCAGGCCTGGCTGCCAAAGCTGGCCTCCGGCGAGGCCATCGGCACGATGGCGCTGGCCGAAGGCATGGGCCGGGCGACCGAAAAGTCGATCAAGGCGACGGTGTCGGGCGGCAAGCTGAGCGGCGTGAAGTCGCCGGTCGCCGACGGCGACATCGCCGACCTGGCCATCGTGGCGGCCCGCGAAGGCGGCAAGGTCTCGCTCTACCTCGTCGACCTGACTGGCGCCGGCGTGACCCGCGAGACGCTGGACAGCATTGACCCGACCCGCGGCCAGGCCGCCCTGACCTTCAAGGACGCGCCGGCCCAACTGCTGGGTGTCGCCGGCGACGGCTGGCGTCTGGCCTCCGAAGTGCTCGACCACGCGGCTGTGCTGGTCGCCTTCGAACAGGTCGGCGGCAGCGACCGGGCGCTGGAGATGGGCCGCGACTATGCGCTCGACCGCATGGCGTTCGGTCGGCCCATCGGCAGCTTCCAGGCCGTGAAGCACCTGCTGGCCGACATGTACGTGTCGGCGACCCTGGCCCGCTCCAACGCCTACTACGGGGCCTGGGCGCTCTCGACCGGTTCGGCTGAGCTGCCGGTGGCGGCGGCGACGGCGCGGGTCTCGGCCACCCAGTCCTTCCAGCACTGCGCCAAGAACAACATCCAGGTGCACGGCGGCATGGGCTTCACCTGGGCCTTCGACTGCCACCTCTTCTATCGCCGCAGCAACGGCCTGGCCCTGGCGCTGGGCTCGCAATCGACCTGGGAAGACCTGCTGATCGACCGCCTGCGCCAGCGCAACGACGCCCCGGCCGCGGCCTGATTTCGGAGCAAGATCATGAACTTCGACGATACACCTGAAGAAGCCGCCTTCCGCGCCGTCGCCCGCGACTGGATCCAGGCCAACGCCCCCAAGGAACTCGAAGCCGAGCTCAAGAGCGGCGGCTTCGGCAACAACGGCCTCAAGAGCGTCGATCCGATCCAGGTCGCCAAGGCCTGGCAGAAGAAGAAGGCGGAAGCCGGCTGGGCCTGCCTGCACTGGCCCAAGGAATACGGCGGCCGCGGCGCCACCCCGATCGAGCGGGTGATCTGGGGCCAGGAAGAGGGCGTCTACGGCGCGCTCAGCGGCCTGTTCATCATCGGCCACGGCATGTGCGGCCCGACGGTCATGGCCTGGGCCGACGAGGCGACCAAGCAGCGGCTGCTGCCGCCGCTGGCGTCCGGCGAGCACATCTGGTGCCAGCTGTTCAGCGAACCGGCCGGCGGCTCGGACCTGGCCGGCCTGCGCACGGCGGCGGTTCCGGCGACGGACGGCTCCGGCGACTGGATCATCAACGGCCAGAAGATCTGGACCAGCGGCGCCCAGCACAGCGACTACGGCATCGTCATCACCCGCACCGACCCGAACGTGGCCAAGCACAAGGGCCTGACCATGTTCTGGATCGACATGAAGTCGCCGGGCATCGACGTGCGGCCGATCAAGCAGGCCAACGGCCAGTCGGGCTTCAACGAGGTCTATTTCACCGACGTCCGCATCCCGGATTCGCAGCGCCTGGGCGCCGTCGGCGACGGCTGGAAGGTGTCGCTGACCACCCTGATGAACGAGCGCCTGTCCATCGGCTCGGGCATGCCGACCGGCTTCCCGGAGCTGTTCGACTTCTGCATGAACCTGCAGACCGAGGACGGCCTGGCCATCGAGGACAGGTCCGTCCGCTCGCGGCTGGCGCAGTACGCCGTCAAGGCCAGCGGCCTGAAGTACACCGGCATGCGGGCCATCTCCGCCCTCTCCAAGGGCGAGACCCCCGGGCCGGAGAACTCGATCGGCAAGCTGGTCGCCGGCGCGACGATGCAGGAGCTGGCGATGTTCGCGCTGGACCTGCAGGGCCAGGGCGGCGTGGTCTCCGATCCGGAGATCGCCGCGGCCGGGGCCCGCTTCCAGCAGATGCTGCTGCGCAGCCCCGCCACCCGCGTCGAGGGCGGCACCGACGAGATCCTTCGCAACATCATCGCCGAACGCGTGCTGGGCCTGCCCGGCGACATCCGCGTCGACAAGGACGTGGCGTTCAAGGACATCCCGACCAGCGGCAGGGGGTAGCGGCTGAGGGACAGACACCTCCAGGTGTCTGTCCCTCACCACCCCGTTCGGGACCAGATTCGCGAAAAGCATAACCTCGCCAACGCTCTGTCGGCCATCCGACGCCCCGAAACCTGAGAACCATTCTCACGGAACCAGCCGCCGGATTCACGGCTTTTCCCGCCAGCACAGCCCGTGCCGAGGGAGATCACATCATGGCCGAGACACCGCAAACCCAGGACGCCATCGCCCTGCTGAAGGCTGACCACCGCAAGGTCGAGGCGCTGTTCGCCAGCTTCGAGAACGCCCGGGGCGCCGACCGCAAGCAGACGCTGGTCCAGCAGATCTGCACCGAACTGACCGTCCACACGATCCTTGAGGAAGAGATCTTCTATCCGGCCTGCAAGGGCCAGATTGAGGAAGACCTTCTCGCCGAAGCCTATGTCGAGCACGACGGCGCCAAGGTGCTGATCGCCGAGCTTCTGGCCAGCGCGCCGGACGAGGAGTTCTACGACGCCAAGGTCAAGGTGCTCAGCGAACAGATCGAGCACCACGTCGAGGAGGAGGAAAGGCGCTCCGAGGGCATGTTCTCCCAGGCGCGCAAGGCCGGCCTGGACATGGACGCGCTGGCCGACCGCATGCGGGCCCGCAAGGAAGCCCTGACCGCTCAGTTCAAGGCCGAAGGTCTGCCCGCGCCGGAGACCCGCACCTTCACCGGCCATGACATGGTCGAGGGCGACGTGGTCGAGGACGACAGCGCCGGCCGTCCGGCGACCAACGAACCGCGCGCCCGCGCCTGATCGGGACGCGGTCATGTCTGACGACAAGCAAAGCGCCGGGCGCGAGGCCAACCAGGCCCTGCCGCCCGGCCGCCGCGACGGCCAGAGCTCCGACGCGAAGATCGCGGAAATCGGCAAGTCCGCCCGCACCCGCCCCGGCCCTGACGGGGTTCATCCCGACGAGATCGGCAGTACGTTCAAGAAGACGCCCTGATCCTGTGACCCCAGCCTCCCGCTCGTACCGGGAAAATGCGCTTCAGGGCGTGTCCCCATCGGCTTTCGCGCCCTGCGTCCTTCGCGTCGCGAACCCCGCACAACGGACTCACGGCTGCGCCGCCCGGGCGGGCGCGGCCCGAACAGGTTGGGGAGGACGGCGGAGCGCCACGGCTCCCGTCCGGGACCGTGGGGGTAGTTGGTTGTGTTTCGACGAGAACCTGACGCGCTCCGCCGCGGAGAGGCTTCGAGGGCTGAGCGCAATGGGCATTGTCCTCCCGCTCGCTTTCGCCTCGCCGGGGCTTCTACCTCCCGGCGCCCTGGCCGTTCCTCACGGCCAGGCCCGGCGGGCGGGGATCAACCGACGATCCCCGGACCCCGTGGTTCTTGCCCCGGCGAGCCTTGGGAGCAGGCCAGGGTCCACGGGCAAATCCCGCGTCTCCGCATCCCATGTCGCCGTATCGGGCCGGATCCGTACGCCCTCCCCCGCGACGGGGACTTGCAGAGTATGGGCGGGGTTCGGGCGAGGGGGATAAACTCCAGTCTATCCCCCTATCTCCGTCTCCCCGGCGAAGGCCGGGGTCCATACGGGGCAAGGGCTCGGGGCCTGTCGTGGATCCCGGCCTGCGCCGGGAAGACGGGGGATAGATCGGGCCGTGGCGCATCCCGCTCCCCCTGCTCCGCAGCCCCCTCTCCCAAAAGGGGGAGGATAGTCGTTCTCCTCGCCCTCATCTCCGCGCTATGACACCGGGTGTACTGTGGAGACCTGCATGCACCGGGACACGACACGGCGGAGCGCGCTGCTCGGGCTGGGCGCCGCGGCGCTGGCCTCCCCGACGCTGGCGAAGCCGCCGGTCGTGGCGACCACCCACGGCCGCGTGCGCGGCGCCCGCTATGACGGCCTGCTGGTCTTCAAGGGCGTTCGCTACGGCGCCGACACCGGCCTACGGCGCTTCCAGCCGCCGTCGCCCCCCGCGCCCTGGACCGACATTCGCGACGCCCTCGCCTTTGGACCGGCCTCGCCGCAGCGCGGCCAGGGCGCCGACGGCCCGACCAGCGAGGACTGCCTGTTCCTCAATGTCTGGACGCCCGGCGCCGACGCGGGGCGACGCCCGGTGATGGTCTACATCCACGGCGGCGCCTACAGCGCCGGGTCCGGCTCCAGCCCGCTGTACGACGGGGGGCGGTTGGCCGCGCGGGGCGACGTGGTCGTCGTGACGCTGAACCACCGGCTGGGCGCGCTGGGCTACCTGTCGCTGGGCCGCTTCGGCGAGCCGCGGTTCGCCGACAGCGGCAATGTCGGACAACTGGACCTGGTGCTGGCCCTCCAGTGGTTGAGGGACAACATCGCCGCCTTCGGGGGCGACCCCGGCAAGGTCATGGTCTTCGGCCAGTCCGGCGGCGGGGCGAAAATCGCCACCCTGATGGCCATGCCAGCGGCGCGCGGCCTGTTCCATCGCGCCGCGACCATGAGCGGCCAGCAGGTCACCGCCTCGGGACCGCTCAACGCCGAACACCGGACGAAGGCCTTCCTCGCGGCGCTCAAGGCCACGCCCGACCAGGTGGCCGTGCTACCTGTCGCGGCGCTGGTCGAGGCAATGGCCGCGCGCGATCCGATCCTGCCGAGCGGATCACTCTACTTCGGCCCGGTGCTCGATGACCGGTCGCTGACCCGCCACCCGTTCTGGCCGGACGCGCCGCCGCAGTCGGCCGCCATCCCGATGATCATCGGCAACACCCGGGACGAGACCCGCGCCTTCCTGGGCGGAGACGAACGCAACCTTCGCCTGACCTGGGAGGAGCTCCCCGCCCGGCTGGGCCCAGAGCTGCGCGTCGACATCAGTCCCGAGACGGTGGTCGCCGAGTACCGGGCCCTGTATCCGGCCTGGACGCCCAGCCGGGTGTTCTTCGCGGCCAGCACCGCCTCGCGATCCTGGCGCGCCGCCGTCATCGAGGCCGAGGCGCGGGCGCGGCAGGGCAGCCCCGCCTTCGTCTACCAGCTGGACTGGCAGGCCCCGAACGGCGCCGGAGCCCCGCATACGCTGGATATCCCGCTGGTGTTCGGCACCCTGGACGCGGCGGGCTCGATCACCGGGACGGCGCCGGACGCCCGCGCGGTGTCGGAGGCGATGCAGGACGCCTTCATCGCCTTCGCCCGGAACGGACGTCCCGATCACGCCGGACTGCCGGCCTGGGCGCCCTACGAGCTGCCCGGGCGCCAGACCATGATCTTCGACGCCGCCCCGCGCATGGCCGATGACCCGCGCGGCAAGGAGCGCGAGCTGTTCGCGCGCGTCCCCTACATCCAGCCGGGGACGTAGGACGGATCGCCGACGCTACGTCCCTCGCGCCTTGGCGCCGGCATCCAGCAAGCCCGGGCGCCGGGGCGACATGTCGTCCAGGTTCCAGTCGGCCTCGACGAACGGCCGGGCCGTCGGCTTGTGGTCTGGATAGCCGTGCAGGTCATTCTCGGAGTCGATGATGTTTCCCCGGCCCTCGGCGACGTCGGAGATCAGCTGCACGTCGAGCGCGTCACGGTCCCAGGGCCGGGCGCCGGCCTCGGCCAGCACCCACTGCTGGACGGCGCTGGCCGGCCGGGGTTCCAGGCCAGTCGGCCAGATCGGCGGCTTCTTCACCTGGATGATCCTGGCCGGGGTGGTGGTGTAGCGGCCAAACATCGGCAGCGCCGCGCCCCAGCGGTCCACGGCGATGTTGTCGCGGCCGTAGTACTCGAGGTCGCCGTAGCCGCCGATCATCAGGAAGGGCAGCCCCTCGGGCGTGTCCTGGCCGGCGCGCAGCACATTGCCCACCGCCACCATCTTCCCAACCTGCCAGGGGCTGGAGCCCCACTCCTCGGCCATCAGGTTGTAGTGGATGGCCCGTTGGCCCGGGTTGAAGATCAGGTTGTTGACGATCACGCCCCAGACGCCGCCCTTGAACATCGGGTTCCGCTCGACGTTGTGGGCGTAGAGATTGCCCCAGATCAGCATCCCCGTGACGTTGTCGTGGATCAGGCTGCCCTTGGAATGCTCGAGCTTGCCGTGGGTTGACCAGCGCAGGCTCTCGGCGATGATGTTCTGCGAGAAGGTGATGTTGCGCGAGGTGCCGGCGCGCCACTCTTCCGGCGTTGAGCCGACGAAGCGGGGCCCGGAGGCCGACAGGTTCTCGTCGGTGCCCCAGGTCAGGGTGCAGTGGTCGACGATGATGTTGTAGCTGATCCCCTGGGTGGAGATGCTGTCGAAGTCCTTGCCGGACTTCTTGGGAAAACCGGCCTCGCCCGGGCGCACGCGGATATGGCGCACGACCACGTCGTGGGTGGCGATGTCGATGCCGCCCTTGATGAAGGTCACGCCGGGCGATGGCGCGGTCTGGCCGGCGATGGTCAGGAACGGCTCGCGGATGGTGAGGGTCTTGCCGCCCAGGTCGATCACGCCGCCCACCTCGAAGACGATGATGCGCGGGCCCTTGGTCTCGACCGCCTCGCGGAAGGAGCCTGGCCCCTCGGCGGCGAGCGTGGTGACACGGATGATCTTGCCGCCCCGGCCGCCCGGCGTCGCCGCCGCCCAGCCCTGGGCGCCGGGGAAGGCCAGTGGAGCCGGTGCGACGGCGGGCGATTCGGTCTTGCCCAGCGGCCAGGCCGCGAAGGCCGAGCCGGCGGCGAAAAGGCTGAGGGCGAGGCCCGCGAAGGCTGATCTGGCCACGTGTTTCACTCCCGGACTGATGTTCGATCGCGGTTCATTCGCCGCGCGCCGTTGAAAATGACACCGGTTTCCTCTAGACACAATCAAGACCCTGAAACTGGGGCCAATGAGCTGGGGAGGACAAGGGGCGTGACCGCGAAAGCGAAGCCTTCGACCGATCGCGACGCGACCGTCGCCGCGCGCGCCGACGTCGCGCGCCGCTTCGTGGAAGCGCGACTGGCCGCCCGCGCCCTCCCCGGCTTTCCGGGCGAGGTCCCCCTCACCCTCGCGGATGGATACGCCATCCAGGAGCTGGCCATCGGCCTCTATCCCGACGCCATCGTCGGCTGGAAGGTCGGCCGCATCCCGCTGCCCCTGCAGGCGCAGCTGGGCGACGAACGCCTGGCCGGTCCGACGTTCCGGCGCTTCCTGCAGACGCCGGCGGCCGGCGAGACGGTGACCCTGGGCGCCATTCCCGGCGGCTTCGCCGCCGTCGAGGCCGAGTTCATCTACCGCATCGGCAAGGACGCGCCCGAAGGTAAGACCGACTGGACCGCCGCCGAGGCGCTGGGCATCGTCGCCGCCCTGCATGTCGGCGTGGAGTTCGCCGGCAGCCCGCTGAAAACCATCAACGATCTGGGCTCCACCGTGGTGGCGTCCGACTTCGGCAACAACGCCGCCCTGGTCGTGGGGCCGGAGATCGCCGGCTGGCGCGAGCGGGCCGATGACGCCCTGCCCTGCGAGACCTGGATCGACGGCGCCCTGGTCGGGGTCGGCACGGCGGCTTCGGTGCCGGGTGGGCCCGCCCCGGCCCTGGCCTTCCTGCTCGGCCACTGCGCGGCCCGCGGCCGTCCGCTGAAGGCCGGCATGTACGTCACCACCGGGGCGGCGACCGGCATCCATGAGATTTCCGCGGGCCAGTCCGCCCGCATCAGTTTCGGCGAGCACGGCGAGATCTTCTGCACAGCGGAAAACGCAAGACCGGCCGTCCGATAGGGAGCGACGCATGACCACCGACACCCAGGTTCCGCCCGGAGTCCGTGTTGGCAACACCCGCTGGGTGGTTGTCACACTGTTGTTCTTCGCGATGGTGATCAACTACGTCGACCGCCAGACGATCGGCATCCTCAAGCCGACCCTGAGCAAGGAGTTCGGCTGGAACGAGACCGACTACGCCAACCTGGTGTTCTGGTTCCAGGCGTCCTACGCGGTCTCCTACCTGGTCTTCGGGCGGGTCATGGACCGGCTCGGCGCCCGCTGGGGCTTCGGCATGGCCTTCTTCATCTGGCAGGTGGCCCATATCGCCCACGCCGGGGCCCGAGGGCTGAACGGCTTCATCGTCGCCCGCGTCGCTTTGGGCGTCGGCGAGGGCGGCGGCTTCCCGGGCGGCATCAAGGCGGTGACCGAGTGGTTCCCCAAGAAGGAACGCGCCCTGGCCACCGGCATCTTCAACGCCGGCACCAACATCGGGGCGATCGTCACCCCGCTGGTTATTCCGGCGATCACGATCGCCTGGGGCTGGGAGATGGCCTTCATCATCACCGGCGTCGCCGGCCTGATCTGGCTGCCGATCTGGCTGATCGTCTATCGTCGCCCCCGGGAGCACAAGAAGGTCAGCGCGGCCGAGTTGGCCTGGATCGAACAGGATCCCGCCGACCCGGTCGAGAAGGTCGCCTGGACCAAGCTGCTGAACAAGCGCGAGACCTGGGCCTATGCGCTGGGCAAGTTCCTGATCGATCCGATCTGGTGGATGTTCCTGTTCTGGCTGCCGGACTTCCTGGGCAAGCGTTACGGCCTTGACCTGAAGACCTTCGGACCGCCGCTGGTCGCCATCTACCTGATGTCGGACGTCGGCAGCGTCGGCGGCGGCTGGCTGTCCTCGACGATGATGAAGCGCGGCTTCACGCTCAACCGGGCCCGCAAGACCGCCATGCTGATCTGCGCCCTGTGCGCCGTGCCCGTGGGCTTCGCCGCCCTGGCCGACAACCTCTGGGTCGCGGTCGGGATCATCGGCCTGGCGACGGCCGCCCACCAGGGCTTCAGCGCCAACCTCTACACCCTGCCCGGCGACGTGTTCCCGCGCTCGGCGGTCGGGTCGGTGATCGGCATCGGCGGCATGGTCGGCGCCATCGGCGGCATGGCCATGGCGCGCTACGCCGGCTGGGTTCTGGACACCATCGGCACCTACACGCCGATCTTTGTGGTGGCGGCGAGCGCCTATCTGCTGGCGCTGGGCGTCGTCCACATCCTGACCCCGAAGATGGAGCCGGTGAAGCTGTAGGCGGCGCCGGCGCGCGCGGGGCCGGCTAGCCCGCCCGCGCGTCCATGATGCGATCGAACAGCGACCGTCGCGCCAGGGCGTCTTCCAGGCGGTCGAACAACGCCGCCGCATCGCCCGCCTCGGCATCGAGGTCGCGGCTCGCGGCGGCGAACGCGGCCCACAGCGGGGCCAGCCGTTCGACCAGTTCACGTCCTTTCGGCGTCAGGGCCAGCGGCTTGCGGCGGGCGTCCCTCGGATCGGCCCCGGAGGCCAGGATCCCCGCCGTCTCCAGCGAACGCCGGGTCTGGCTGACCGAGACATGGGTGATGCGGAGCGCTCCCGCCAGCTCGCCGACCGTCATCGGTCCGCGCAAAGTGATCTGGTTCAGCACGCCGAACCAACGCTGCTCGAAGTCGATGCCGAGCGCGGCGTAGACCCGGGCGGTGTCGCCGTCGAGCGCCTCCGACAGCCGCCGCAGCCTCGCCGCGATCGCCTCGCCGCCGACCCTGCGGGTGTAGTCCGTGTCCGCCACCATACCTTGCCCCATCATCGCGCTTGACATATATGTAGGTACCTACATATCTCCACGCAACCTGGCAGGCCGCCGGGATCGCCAGGGACATTCGCATGCCCGACTTCCCCCGGACCGATCGCCGCCGCGTACTGGCCGCCGGTCTCGCCATCGCGGCCCTGCCCGGCCTCGCGCGCGCCGACACTCTCGACGCCTTCGTTGGCGAGCACATGAAAGCCGCGACGATCCCCGGCCTGGCCGTCGGGCTCGCCCGCGACGGCGTGGTCCGGCTCGCGCGGGGCTATGGTCTGGCCGACATCGCCACCGGACGGGCGGTGACGGCCGACACCCGCTTCCACATCGCCTCCCTGACCAAGACGGTGACCGCCACGGCGGTGATGCAGCTGGCCGAGGACGGGCGGCTCGCGCTCGATGCGCCGGTAGGGCCGCATCTCGACTTCCCCTTGGCCAACCCGCGCCATCCCGAAGCGCCGATCACCGTCCGCCAACTGTTGACCCATACCTCGAGCCTGTCCGACGCCCGCTACTACGAGATCGACTTCCGCACCCATGGCCACGACGCGACCCAGAGCCTGGGCGACTTCCTGAAGGCGTACCTGGCGCCCGGCGGCGCGGCCTATGCCGCCGACGGCTGTTTCTCCGCCAAGGCGCCCGGCGAGGCCTGGGACTACAGCAATGTCGGCTACGCCCTGCTCGGCTATCTGGCGGGGCGCGTCGGCGGCGAGGACATGCGCGACCTGACCCGTCGCCACCTGTTCGCGCCACTCGGCCTGAAGCGGACCACCTGGACGATAGCCGAGACGCCGGCTGCGCAGAGCGTCACGCCCTACGACACCGTCGAGGGCGTCCAGACACCGGTTGCGCCGGTCGGCTTCCCGGACTGGCCGGTGGGTATGATTCGGTCGTCGATCACCGATTTCACCCGCTTCGCCGCCGCCGCCGCCAACGGAGGGACCTCGCGCGGGGTCCACATTCTCAGGCCCGAGACCATGACCGCGATGCTCGACATGCAGACCCCGGCCGGCCTGCCCGACTGGCTGACCGGACAGGGACTGGGCTGGATGGAGTCCAGCCTGGAAGGCGCACGGCGTCCCAACCACTGGGGCGGCGATCCCGGCGTGTTCACGGCCGTCTATCTCGACCCGGCGAGCCGGACGGCCGCGGTGGTATTCACCAACACGACCGTCTCGCCCGAAGCCCGCGCGGCGGTGAAGGCCGTTGTCGCCCGGCTTCTTGAGACGGCGTGACGGCAGGCGCCTCACACGGCCCGGCAGGATGGCTGGTCCGCCGAGGGCAGAATTCCTGCAGGGGCGTCAATGACATCTGGCGTCGCCATCCGGCGAGGTCACAGCCTATAGACGGCGTCCCTCTTCGCTACCGGAGCCGCCTCATGTCCGACCGTCCCCTGCACCCCGAGACCCTGGCCCTGCACGCGGGCTGGCGGGCCGACCCGGCGACCGGATCGGTGGCGCCGCCGATCTACCAGACCACGTCGTACCAGTTCCGCGACACCGAGCACGCCGCCAACCTGTTCGCGCTGAAGGAGCTGGGCAACATCTACACCCGGCTGGGCAACCCCACGACCGACATCCTCGAACAGCGTCTGGCGGCGCTGGAGGGCGGGGCAGCGGCGCTGGCGGTGTCGTCCGGCCAGGCGGCCTCGGCCTTCGCCATCCAGAACCTGGCCCAGGCCGGCGACAACATCGTCAGCTCGACCGACCTCTACGGCGGCACCTGGAACCTGTTCGCCAACACCCTGAAGGGCTTCGGCATCGAGGTGCGGTTCGTCGATCCGACCGACCCGCAGGCCTTCGCCCGGGCCACCGACGCCCGCACCCGCGCCTACTACGCGGAGACCCTGCCCAATCCGAAGCTGGCGGTGTTCCCGATCGCCGAGGTCGCCGCCATCGGCCGCCCGCTGGGTATCCCGCTGATCGTCGACAACACGGCCGCCCCGTTGCTGGCCCGACCGTTCGACCACGGCGCGGCCATCGTGGTCTATTCGACGACCAAATACATCGGCGGCCACGGCACCTCGATCGGCGGGGCCCTTATCGAGGGCGGGACCTTCGACTGGGGCGCGGTCCCCGAGCGCCAGCCGCTCTTCAACACCCCCGACCCCAGCTATCACGGCGCGGTCTGGGCCGAGGCGGCCAAGCCGCTCGGCCCGATCGCCTTCATCCTGCGCGCGCGCACCATCCTGCTGCGCGACCTCGGCTCGGCGCTGTCGCCGTTCAACGCCTTCCAGATCCTGCAGGGCGTCGAGACCCTGCCGCTGCGGATCGCGCGCCATTCCCAGAACGCCCAGGCGGTGGTCGACTTCCTGAAGGGCCGCGCCGGCGTGACCCAGGTCATCCATCCCTCGCAGCAGACCGGCGTCCAGCGCGAGCGGGCCGACCGCTACCTGAAGGGCGGCTACGGCGGTCTGGTCGGGTTCGAACTGGCCGGCGGACGCGAGGCCGGCCGTCGCTTCATCGATGCGCTGAAGCTGCTCTACCACGTGGCCAATATCGGCGACGCGCGCAGCCTGGCCATCCACCCGGCCAGCACCACCCACTCCCAGCTCTCGGCAGAGGATCAGGCCGCGACCGGGGTGACGGAGGGCTATGTGCGGCTGTCGGTCGGGCTGGAGCACATCGACGACATCCTCGCCGACCTTGCCCAGGCGCTGGACGCGGCGAACTAGGACGGGATCGGGCGGGGCCGCGAACCGGCTCCGCCCTACCCTGGTCGATTAGCCGAACTTGAAGACGCAGAACTTG
This sequence comes from Caulobacter sp., assembly GCA_031426695.1. Taxonomy (GTDB): domain Bacteria; phylum Pseudomonadota; class Alphaproteobacteria; order Caulobacterales; family Caulobacteraceae; genus Caulobacter. The sequence goes on along the minus strand of JASJPM010000007.1, from coordinate 82,201 downwards.
TTGCCGTCCAGGTCGCGGAAGTAGGCGCCGTAGAAGGTCGGCATCCGCTCGCCCGGCGCGCCCTCGCAGGTTCCGCCCAGCTCCAGGGCCTTGGCGTGGACAGCGTCCACGGTGGCGCGGTCGGGCGCGGTCAGGGCGGCCATATTTCCGTTGCCGGCCGTGGCGCCTTCGCCGTTGTAGGGCTTGGTGATGCCAACCGCGGGACGGTCGGAGCCATAGATCCAGCCGCCGCCGGTCTGCATCATCCGCTTGGCGCCGAGCAGGCCCAGGACCTCGTCATGGAAGACGACCGCGCGGTCCAGGTCGTTGGTGCCGAGAGTGATGTAGCCGAGCATGGAATCCTCCGTGGGTTTTGTTTGAGGACTTTATGGCAGGCTCCGTAGAGACCGGAAAGGGCAAACGGGGACAGACACTCCTTATTGCGAAACAACAAATCGAGTATCGATGAAGAGTGTGAGTCCCCGTTTCGTCGGGCCGCCAGCTCACCGGCCTACGGCCGCCTCTATTCAAGGTCAGACCCATGACCCTGCTTTCCGCCCCCAAGCCGAGGTCCCGGCCGATCGAGCTTCGGGTCAAGGAGATCGGCCAGCTCTTCCATTCTCTGGATCCGCTGCCGTTTCGCGAACGGGACCTGGACGCCGCCGTTGAGGAATATGTGGTGGGATGGGCGCGAGAGCTTCCGGGCGATCGCGCAATCAACATCGTTGTCCACCTGCCCAAGGACGAAGCAGGGCGTGAGGACGCCGGCCACATCGGCGATGCGATGCGCAACTACTTCGCCTATCGCGCCGAGGTCGTCGGCTGGGACCTCAAGGAACTGTTCCGCGTCGGACGGGTCTCCTTGTTGATCGGTCTTGGAGTCCTGGCCACCTGCGTGGTGGCGGCCAGGCTCGTCGGAAGCGCGCTCGGCCCCGGATATCTCGGCGGGTTCTTCAACGAAGGCCTGATTATTCTCGGCTGGGTAGCCAACTGGCGGCCCGTCCAGATCTTCCTCTATGACTGGTGGCCGCTGGCGCGCCGTCGCCGGCTTTTCCGCCGCCTGGCGACGGCCGGCATTGACCTGAGAAGCTACTGAACATCCCGGTGCGCGCCCTTCGGGCCGGCGGCTTCCCCCGAAGGATCATTCAGCCAGCGCCGCGTCGACCTGGAAGGTCGCCCCCTTACCGGATAACCCGCGCGCCCTTGCCCTTCATCACGGCCTCGACCTCGGCGGCGCGGACCATGGAGGTGTCGCCGGGGGTGGTCATGGCCAGGGCGCCGTGGGCGGCGCCGTATTCGACGGCGGCCTGGGGGCCTTTGCCCTCCATGAAGCCGTAGGCGAGACCGGAGGCGAAGCCGTCGCCGCCGCCGACCCGGTCGTAGATCTCCAGGTCGTTGCGCTCCATCGACTGATAGAACTGGCCGCCGGCCCAGAGGATGGCCGACCAGTCGTTGATGCTGGCGGTCTTGGCGTTGCGCAGCGTGGTCGCCGCCACCTTGAAGTTCGGGAACTGGCTGACCGCCGTCTCGATCATTTTCTTGAAGTTGGTCGGGTCGATCTCGCTGATGTGCTCGTCCAGGCCCTCGACCTCGAAGCCGAGGCAGGCGGTGAAGTCCTCCTCGTTGCCGATCATCACGTCGACATACTTCGCGATCTCGCGGTTGATCTTCTGGGCGCCGGGTTTGCCGCCCTGGCTCTTCCACAGCGAGGCGCGGTAGTTCAGGTCGTAGCTGACGATGGTGCCGTATTTGCGGGCCACCTCGACGGCCTCGATCACAGCCTCGGCGGTGTTGCTGGCCAGGGCCGCGAAAATGCCGCCGGTGTGGAACCAGCGTACGCCTTCCTCGCCGAACAGCTTTTCCCAGTTCACCTCGCCGGGGCGGATCTGCGAGGCGGCGCTGTGGCCGCGGTCGCTGCAGCCGAGCGCCGGGCGGACGCCAAATCCCTTTTCGGTGAAGTTCAGGCCCACGCGGGTGTTGCGCCCCAGGCCGTCGAAGTCGCGCCAGACGACGTGGCTCATGTCCACCCCGCCCTGCATGATCAGGTCCTCGACCAGCCAGCCCAGGTCATTGACCGGCAGGGCGGTGACGACCGTGGAACGCTTGCCCCAGCATTTGCGCATGGCCCGGGCGACATTGTACTCGCCGCCGCCCTCCCAGACGTTGAACTGGCGGGCGTTACGCACCCGGCCGAAGCCCGGATCAAAGCGCAGCATCACCTCGCCGAACGAGGCGCAGTCCCAGCGGGTCTCGCTGGCGGGGCGGATGGTCAGAACGTTGTCAGTCGTCACGTCAGGTCTCTTCGGATGCTCGAGATGAGTTCCACGGTCTTGCGCACCCGGTCCTCGATCCCTTTCCAGTCGCCCGCCTTGAGCAGGTCGTTCGTGATCAGCTTGCTGCCCATGCCGGCCGCGACGATGCCGGCGCCGAACCATTCGCGCAGGCTCTTCTCGTCAGGGTCGACGCCGCCGGTGGGCATGATGCGGGTCCAGGGCATCGGCCCCAGGACGTTCTTGACGAAGGTCGGGCCGCCGACGCTCTCGCCGGGGAAGACCTTGACGATCTCGCAGCCCAGCTCCTGGGCGTAGGAGATCTCGGACGCCGAGCCGCAGCCCGGGCTGTAGGGGATCATGCGGCGGTTGCAGACCTTCGCCACATCGGCGTTGAGGATCGGCCCGACGACGAACCTGGCGCCGTTGGCGATGTAGATGCCGGCGGTCGGGGCGTCGACGACGCTGCCCACGCCCATGATGACGCTGGGATCGGCCGTGGCGAAGTGACGGGCGACGTCGAGGAAGACGTGGCTGGCGAAGTCGCCGCGGTTGGTGAACTCGATGCACCTTGCCCCGCCGTTGGCGCAGGCCTGGATGACGTTGACGCAGGTCTCGACGTCGGGGTGGTAGAAGACGGGGATGACCCCCTGCCCCATCATCGCGGTCAGGACGGTCATGCGGTCGTGGGTCATCTGGGAATCTCCTGGAGCCGGTCAGGGTCGAACGGGCGCATTCGACCAGCCCCCTACCTTAAGCGAGTGCGGGCCGCAGGCCACGGCCCGTGGGCCGCCGGCCGCCATCACACTGTGGTCAAGTCCACTCCCCGGGGCGCGAGGCGAAAAAACGGGGGCCGAGCAAGCCCGGCCCCCAGTCCGCGCAAGGAGGATAACCTAGAAGGTGTACTTGAGGCCGAAGTAGAAGGACGTTCCGGTGTGGTGGTAGACCGAGGTCGACTGCCGGTCGTCGTTGCCCACCCATTGCTGATTGAACTCGTCTGTCAGGTTCAGCGCCTCGAAGGTGACGGCGAACTGGTCGTTGACCTTGAACGCGCTGGCGAAGTCGAGGTTGAAGGTGTCCTTCTTGCCCTCGAGCGCGTTGTTGTTCCGGCCCGGGACGTTCTGCAGGTAGCCTTCGCGGGCCGAGGCCGAGATCCGGGCGCTCAGCCGGTCGTCCTCGTAGTAGAGGGTGGCGTTGTAGGCCTTGGGCGACAGGTTCACGAGGTCTTCGGTGATGAACGTCGCGCAGGTCGTCCCGTTGCAGTAGTCGATCTCGGACTTCACCTGGGTGTAGTTGGCCTGGATGCCGAACCGGTCGAACGGCGCGGGCAGGAACGAGAACGGCTGCTGGTAGCTGATCTCGAAGCCTTCCAGCGGGCCGCCTTGCGTGTTCAGCGCGCTGGTGAGCGCGAAGACCTGCGTCGGCGTGCAGGCGCCGGTGCAGAGGGCCGGCGCGAAGGCGCTGGGGTTCAGCGCGGTCAGTTCCTGATACTGCAGATCCTGCCGGATGATCTGGATGTAGGTGTCGATGTCCTTCTTGAAGAAGGCGACCGACAGCAGGGATTCCGGCGCGAAGTACCATTCGAAACTGAGGTCGTAGGTCTTGGCCTGGAACGGCTCCAGCTTCACGTTGCCGATCGAGGCGGTGAAGTTGGGGCCGCTGGCCGCCAGCGAGGTGGTCGGGACCAGGTAGTTGGCGCCGGAAAGGCCGTTGCCGATCTGCGGACGCGCCATCACCTCGGCGACGCCCAAGCGGACGATGAAGTTGCTGGTGGCGTTCACCGACAGGTTAAACGACGGCAGGAAATTGTCGTAGTCGTTGGTGCCGTGCACCTTGGTTCCGCCGCCGGTCGAGCTGTAGCCCTCGGCGTAGAGGTTGGTGTTGACCTGCCGGAAGCCGATGTTGCCGCGGTAGTCGAGGCCGAACAGCTCCGACCGGAAGTCCAGCTGCAGGTAGTAGGCGCGGTCTTCTTCACGGATGAAGCGGTTGGAACCGCGTGCGCTGCCGTTGGTGATGCTGGTCAGACGGAAGTCGCCGCCGGGCACGCCGGTGTCGCAGTTGCAGTAGATGTCGAACAGGTCGGCGACGGCGTTGAGGTTCGGCACGACCCAGGACGTGGCGTTGCCGTTCGGCTGGCCCAGGTTCTTGCCGTATCCGCTCAGCACCGAGGAGATGTCCGCGACCGTCACGCCGACCGGCAGCGCCGGCACAACCGTTTCGTTCGAGCGGCGGAACTCGAAGGAGTCGGATTCGTAGCTCTTGTAGTTGTAGCCGAACTTGAAATCGAAGGTGTCGTTCAGGCGCCAGTTGAAGTCGAACTGCAGGGACTCGAAGACGTTGTCCACGCCGCCGGGACGGATGCGGATTTCGGACCGGGGCACGGACTGGGTGCTGTCGCGCCAGAACCAGTTGGCCGGGTCGCTGACGTCAAAGCCGTAGTCGATGCGCGGCGTGTTGGGGTTGCCGCTGAAGTCGTAGGCGTAGCCGTCGGTGTTCTGACGATCGAGCGTGACTGTCGTCTGGATCGGATTGTCGTACTCCGACACAGCCCGGCCGACGAAGGCCTTCATCGTGAAGTCGGGCGTGAACTCGTGCTCGATCGTGAAGGTGTGCTGGGTGAAGATGGTTTCGTTCTCGTCGTAGCGCTGCTCGCTGCGCACATCGACGTCGTTGAACACCCCCGAGATCAGCATGCCGTTGCTTTCGCTGGCGCTGACGATGTCGATCTGCGGCTTGCCTCCGGCCGAGGCGTTACGGCTCAGGGACAGCGACTCGAGGAAGTTCTCGGTCCGCTTGGCGTCGAGCTTGGAGAACAGCAGGTCGTAGCTGAAGGTGGTCGACTCCCAGGGACGATACTGGATCGCGCCGGTGAAGCCGGTCCGCTTCTGGTCGTGGATCAGCTGGCCGAAGCGCGGCAGGCGCGGGTGGAACAGGTTGGCCGCGTTGCCGGCGCCGCCCGGCAGGGCCGCCGGGTTCTGGAAGCCGCCGTTGTCGCTGGCCCGTTCCCAACGCACCGCGCTGAAGCCTTCTTCAAGCAGGTTGCGTTCGCTGTAGGCCAGCGACCCCAGGATGCCGAGCTTGCCATCGAGGAAGGTGTTGCTGAGCAGGACCGCGAAGCGGGGATCCCACTCTTCGGAGAGGTCGTTGTAGCCGTACTGGATCGAGCCGCCGATCTTGGGACCCTTGAAGTCGAACGGCCGGGTCGTGCGCAGGTCGACGGTGGCGCCGAGCGAGCCTTCCTCGATCTCGGCCGACTGGGTCTTGCGGACCGTGACGCTGTTGAACAGTTCCGAGGCGAAGACGTTGAAGTCGAAGCCGCGGCCGCGGTTGGCGCCGCCCGAGCTGTCGGTGCCGCCGGCGGTCGCCTGGGCTTCCATGCCGTTGATGCGGGTGCGGGTGAAATCGGGGCCAAGGCCGCGAACCGTCATGGTCCGGCCCTCGCCGGCGTCGCGGTCGATCGAGACGCCCGGGATGCGCTGGATGGCTTCCACCAGGTTGGCGTCAGGGAAGTCGGCGATGTCCTCGGCCTTGATCGAGTCGACGATCGCCGTCTCCTCGCGCTTGGCCGACAGGGCGCTGGCAAGGCTCCCGCGGAAGCCGGTGACCACGATCTCCTCGACCTCGGTGGCGTCCGTATCCTGCGCCTGGGCGGCTCCCGCCGCGAACAGGCCGGCGGCGATGACCGCCATCGACGCGCCGAAGCGCAGACGGGTACGACGCGAAAGATGAACCTTCGTCACGACTATAACCTCCCCTTTTGGCGCGCCCGGCGATCTGTATCGCCGCCGGATTGATTGTCGCCAGTCAGGCCTTGCCGCGCACCTCGGTCAAGAAACCCGTGACACCGGTGTCATTCGTGAGTGAATCGCGTTTGACACCGGTATCATCGACATGGATACCGTAACTATGCCGTCGCTGACAAGACATGTTCTGCCACTGAAGGGTCACTTTCCCGCCTCAGGCGAACAAACCGACCCGGGACTGGCGCGTTCCAGGAGGATTCCTTGCCGTACAAAGCTTTGCTGATCGCCACCGCCCTCCTGTCCGGCGCGAGCCTGCCGGAGATGCCCAGCCCCGCGCTCGCTTTTCCCGGCGCGGAGGGCTTCGGACGCCACGCAACCGGCGGTCGCGGCGGCACCGTTCTGCGAGTCACCACCCTGGCTGATTCCGGCCCCGGAAGCCTGCGCGCCGCCGTCGAGGCCAAGGGGCCGCGGACCATCATCTTCGACGTCGGCGGCACGATCACCCTGGCCTCCCCGCTGAAGATCTCCCGTCCGAACATCACCCTCGCGGGCCAGACGGCCCCGGGCGACGGGATCACCCTGCGCGGCCAGCCGCTGGTCATCGCCGCCGACGACGTCATCGTGCGCTACATCCGCGTGCGGCTGGGCGACGAGACCGGGGTGCAGGACGACGCGGTCAACGTCACCCGCGGACGGCGCATCATCCTGGACCACGTCTCGGCCAGCTGGTCGGTGGACGAGACGCTGTCGGCGGGCAGCCGCTACGCCACGCCGCAGGACGGCGTCTTCGATCTGACCGTGCAGTGGTCGCTGATCGCCCAGTCGCTGTCGGAGTCGATCCACGACAAGGGCAGGCACGGCTACGGCAGCCTGATCCGCGGCGGGCGCGGCGCGAAGATGAGCTGGCTCAACAACCTGTGGGCCGACCACCAGGCCCGGATGCCGCGTCCGGGCAACTACAACGACCGCGCCGCCGACCTGGTCGGCGGGTTCTTCGAGTTCCGGGGCAACGTCTTCTCCAACTGGGGCGGCTCGCGGTCCGGCTACAACGCCGACACCGGCGCCCTGGCGGCCTACGACTTCATCGGCAACTGGTACCAGGCCGGTCCCGACAGCACCGGCGCGATCGCCTTCTGCGAGGAGAATCCCGGCGCTCGCGCCTTCTTCGCGGACAACGCCATGAACGGCGTGGTTCCGGCCGATCCCTGGAGCCTGGTCGGCTGCACGCCGCCGGAGGAGTACCCGGCCGGCGCGCCGCTGGCCGACTCGGGCGCCCGAACGCCCTCCCCGGCCCTGGCTTTCGAGCGCGTGCTCGCGAAGGCGGGCGCCTCCAAGGCGCGGGACAGCGTCGATGAGCGGATCGTGGCCGGCGTGCGCGGCCGCACCGGCCGGCTGATCAACAGCCAGCGCGACGTCGGCGGCTGGCCGGTGCTGAAGGGCGGCCCCGCCTGGGTGGATGGCGACGGCGACGGGATGCCGGACGACTGGGAGCGCGCGCGGGGCTTCGATCCGAAGGACGCCTTGGATAGCGCGAAGGACCGCGACGGCGATGGGTTCACCAACCTGGAAGATTGGCTGAACTCGCTCGGGGACTGACACCGAAGGTGTCAGTCCCTACCGCGCCAGCCAGCCGCCATCCACCGGCAGGGTCACGCCGTGCACATAGTCGCTGGCCCCGGAGGCCAGGAACACCGCCGCGCCGCCGATGTCGGACGGCTGGCCCCAGCGGCCGGCGGGGATGCGCTCGAGGATCGAGCGGTTGCGCGTTTCGTCGGCGCGCAGCGCCTCGGTGTTGTTGGTGTCGAAATAGCCCGGGGCGATGGCGTTGACGTTGATGCCCTTCGCCGCCCACTCGTTGGCGAGGATCTTGGTCAGACCGGCCAGACCGCTCTTGGACGCCGTGTAGCTGGGCACCCGGATGCCGCCCTGGAAGCTGAGCAGGCTGGCGATGTTGATCACCTTGCCCCCACCCGACGACAGCATGTGCCGCGCCGCCGCCTGGGTCAGGAAGAACACCGTCTTGAGGTTGGTGTTCATGACCGCGTCCCAGTCATCCTCCGAAAAGTCGATGGAGTCCTGCCGCCGGATGATGCCGGCGTTGTTGACCAGGATGTCGAGCCCGCCCAGCCCGGCGATTGTCTCGTCGACCACCCGCTGCACCGGCTCGGTCGAGCCGAAGTCGGCCTGGATGGAGAGGAACCGGCGACCCAGCGCCTCGACGGCCTTCTGCGTCTCCAACGGCGCCGAGCGGCCGGCGGCGGCGATGTCGGCCCCCGCGGCGGCCAGCGCCACGGCGATGCCCTGGCCGATGCCGGTGTTGGCCCCGGTGACGAGGGCGACCTTGCCGGTGAGATCGAAGGGGTTGGTCATTTGAGCTGGCAGATGTCGAGGACGTTCATGTCGGTGTAGTCGAGGTTCTCGCCGCCCATGGCCCAGATGAAAGCGTAGTTGGCGGTGCCCGAGCCCATGTGGATCGACCACGGCGGGCTGATCACCGCTTCCTCGTTGGCGACCACGATGTGGCGGGCCGCGTCGGGCTCGCCCATGAAGTGGAACACCCGCTCGTCGGGCTTCAGGCCGAAGTAGAAGTAGATCTCCGACCGCCGGTCATGCAGGTGCGGCGGCATGGTGTTCCAGACGCTGCCGGTCTTCAGGATGGTCAGCCCCAGCAACAGCTGCGCCGAGGCGCAGACCCCCGGGATGACGTACTGGTAGATGGTCCGCTCGTTGGACGTCTCCAGCGCCCCGCGCTCCAGCGGCGTGGCGTCGGCGATGGAGATCTTCTGGATCTTGTAGGCCACATGCGCCGGAGTCGAGGCCAGGTAGAAGCGGGCCGGATTGGCGGCGTCCAGGCTCTCGAACACCACGTCCTTGGCGCCCATCGGCACATAGAGACCGTCCTTGGGGCCGATGTCATGGGCGACGCCGTCAACGGTGACCTTGCCGGGGCCGTCGGCGACATTGATCAGGCCCAGCTCGCGCCGCTCCAGGAACGGATGGCCGGCGGCCGAGGCCGGCTCGGTCTGGTGCGGCAGGGTCACGGGCTTCGTCACCGGGGCCGCGCCGCCGATCACGAACCGCTCGTTGTGGCTGTAGTTCAGGCTGACCCCGTCGGCCGGGAACATGTCGGTGACCAGGTAGCGGTCGCGCAGCTGGTCGTTGTCCACCAGCTCCATCATGTCGGGATGGGTGGCGTGATAGGTCTTGTCGAACATGGCGTCGCTCCGGATCGTCAGAGTTTGTAGGCCCGTTTGGGCAGGTTGTAGGCCAGATCGACGGCAACCTCGCGGGCGTCGTCGGCGGAAAGTCGGTGCTCGGCTACGAGCCGGGCCAGGAAGGCGCAGTCGACCCGGCGGGCAACGTCATGGCGGGCCGGGATCGACAGGAAGGCGCGGGTGTCGTCGTTGAAGCCGACGGTGTTGTAGAAGCCGGCTGTCTCGGTGGTCTGTTCGCGGAAGCGGCGCATGCCCTCGGGGCTGTCGTGGAACCACCAGGCGGGACCCAGCTTCAGGCACGGATAGTGGCCGGCCAGCGGGGCGAGCTCGCGGCTGTAGGCGGTTTCGTCCAGCGTGAAGACGATCACCGACAGGCGCGGGTCATCGCCGAACCGGTTCAGCAGCGGCCTGAGCGCCCGGACGTAGTCGGTCGGCGTCGGGATGTCGGCGCCCTTGTCGCGGCCGAAGCCCTCGAACAGCAGCCGGTTGTGGTTGCGGAAGCTGCCGGGGTGGATCTGCATCACCAGCCCGTCGTCCAGGCTCATCCTGGCCATCTCGGTCAGCATCTGGGCCCGGAACAGCTCGGCCTCGGCCGCTGTGCCGGCGCCGCTGACCACCCGCCGGAACAGGGCCTCGGCGTCCACGGGCGCCAGGTCGGCGGTGGCCGCCGTCGGGTGGCCGTGATCGGTCGAGGTCGCGCCCAGCACCATGAAGTCCGCCCGGCGCATCCGATGGGCTTCGAGGTAGCCCTTCCAGTCATGGACGTCCTGGCCCGTCAGCCCGGCGAAGGCCTCCATCGCCGGGCCGAAGCGCTCGTCCTCGACGTCGATGACCGCATCCGGCCGATAGGCGGTGACCACCCTGCCCTTCCAGCCGCTGGCGCGGATGGCGTTGTGGTGGTTGAGGGGCTCGTGCGGGCCTTCGGTCGTGGCCAGGAGCTCGATGTTGAACCGCTCGAACAGCGCCCGGGGCCGGAACGCGTCAGTGGCCAGAGCCTCACCGATGCGGTCGAAATAGTCGTCGGCCGTGTCGGGCGCGAGCCGTTCCGTGAAGCCGAACACCTGGCTGAAGACATGGTCCATCCACATCGCCGACGGCGTGCCGCGGAACAGGTGCATGTTGGCCGCCAGCAGGCGCCAGGCCTCGCGCGGATCGACGTCGGACGGCTCGCCGTGCGACGGCACGCCCAGCGCCTCCAGCGAGACGCCCTGGCTGTACAGCATGCGGTAGAGATAGTGGTCGGGCTGCAGCAGCAACTCGGCGGCGTTGGAGAACGGCGCGTTGGTCGCGAACCATTCAGGGTCGGTATGGCCGTGCGGGCTGAGGATCGGCAGCGCCTTCACCTCGCCGTAGAGCTCGCGCGCGATCGCCCGGACCGAGGGCTCGGCCGGAAACAGGCGGTCATCATGCTGGTTCAGCGGCGCGGCCATGGCGCGGTCGGAGCGTCCCGGTTGGTGTTCTTCCCTGCGCGCTAGGTAACCGGTGTCATCGCAGTGGGCAAGCTGGAACGCGCGGGCTCGCGCCCCGGCAGTTACTCTGTCAGGCTGCCCGGGGTCGACCCTGGAGCGCCGATGCTGACCGACGCCTTGCTCAACCGGATCGCGGACCTGCATCGGGGCCCCGACCGGGGCTACCACGGCTGGACCCATCCACTTGCGCTCCTCGACCTGTGGAAAGATGTCCGGGACGGTCTCGACGACCCCCTCGCCGTCCGCTGCGCCATCCTGCTGCATGACGCCGTCTATGAGCCGCGCGCCGCCGACAACGAGGCCCGCAGCGCCGCGCTCGCCGCGGAAATGCTCGACGGGGTCGTGCCGCCCGAGACCCTGGCTCGGACCGTGCGCCTGATCGAGGCGACCGCGAAGCACGCCATCCCGGACAACCTGCCGGCGGACGAGCGCGGCGACATGGCCATGTTTCTCGACATGGACCTGGCGATCCTGGCGGCGCCGCAGGCCGAATTCGACGCCTACGAGGCCGGCGTGCGCCATGAGTACCGCGAGGTCCCGGAGGCGGCGTTCCGCGCCGGTCGCGCCAGGATCCTCGAAGGCTTCCTGGCCCGTGACGCCCTGTACCTGTCGCCCTGGGGCCGCGCGGCGTTCGAGGCCGGGGCGCGCGCCAACCTCGACCGCTCGATCCGGCGCCTGCGCGAAGACGGCCCCCTTTCCGGTGCATAACGACGCCGCCCGTCATCCTTCATGAAGCGAACAGCGGGGCGGAGGGCCCCGCGACCCAGTGAGGACGACACCTGTGCATCGGCGCCTGTTCCTGAACGCCGCCGCCGCGAGCGCGCTGACTTTCGCCGCGCGGCCCGCGCTGGCCGTGTCGCTGCTGGCGCCGGTGTGCTACCGGCCGCTCAGCCGGGCCCTGCAGGCGCCGCGGGTCTAGACTTTCGGGGCGCCCAGGCCCGGCGCCATCCGCCGCATCGTGCCGTCGCGCAGCAGGTAGTGGTGCATCAGCGCGGCGGCGGCGTGGAAGCCGATCAGCCAGTAGCCGATGGTCCCGATCCGCTCGTGCAGGCCCTCGACCTGTTTGGCCAGGGCCTCGTTCGGCGCGACCAATGGAGGCAGCTCCAGGCCGAACAGCAGCACCGGGTCGCCCTCGGCGCTGAGCGTAACCCAGCCCATGACCGGCATGGCCAGCATCAGGGCGTAGAGGGCCAGATGCATCGCCGCGCCCAGCCATTCCATCGGGCTCCCCGGCCGCGGCGGCCGGGGTGAGCGGACGCGGATGAAGACCCGCGCGATGACCAGCGCCAGCACACACAGGCCCAGCGAGAAGTGCCAGGCCTTGATCCCCTCCCGCAGGTCGCTGCCGCGCTCGAACAGCACCCGCAGCTCGATGCAGGCGTAGACCGCCGCCAGCAGAAGCAGCATCAGCCAATGCAGGGCGATGGAGGCCCGGGCGTAGGTGAAGTCGTCCGGCGCGGTGGTGGTCGTCGTCATGGTTCCTGCTTCCCTGGAGCCGCGGTGGAGTCCCGGACGACCAGCGAGGGCAGTCGCCATTCCGGATCGCGCTTGTCGCCTTCGGTCACGCCCAACAGGCGGTCGGCCGCCAGCCGGCCGATCTCGCGGGTGGGCGCCCGGATGGTGGTCAGCGGCGGCCAGACGCGCGAGGCGATCTGGAAGTCGTCGAAGCCGATGACCGACAGGTCGCCCGGCACGGACAGTCCGGCCCTGCGCGCGGCGTGCAGCACGCCGGCGGCCATCTCGTCATTGCCGGCGAAGATCGCCGTGGGGCGGTCCTTGAGGGCCAGAAGCCGCGCCGCCGCCTCCATGCCGGATTCGAAGGTGTAGGCGCCTTCGGCCACGCAGTCGGCGGCCAGAGCGACGCCGTGCTCCTTCAGCCCCTCCTCGAACCCGCCGCGCCGCTCGTGCGAGGAGCGGAAGCGGTCAGGGCCGGAAATGAAGCCGACGCGCCGGTGGCCCAGCTCGGCCAGGTGCCGCCCGGCCAGCAGACCGCCGTGGCGGTCGCGGGTGACGATGCTGTGGGCTTCGGAGTCGACGGCCACGGAGGCGACGCGGACGTATTCGCAGCCGATCTCCCGCAGCATCTCCGCCACCGCCTCGTCTTCGGAGACCGAGGGTGTCAGCACCACGCCGAACAGCTTCTGGCGCTCGATGAAGGCCCGGATGTCCGGGACCAGGGTCGTGCTGCCCCGGTCGCAGGGGTGGACGACCAGCTCGAAGCCCGAGCCGCGCATGCCGTCCAGCAAGCCCAGCTGCATGTTCACGACGTACTGCGGGTTGGGGTTGTCGTAGATCAGCCCGATCAGGAACGAGCGGCGGAAGGCCAGTCCCCGCGCCTGCGGATCGGGGGCGTAGCCGTATCGGGCGATGACCGCCTCGATCTTCTCGCGGGTCTCCGGACGTACGGACGGCGAGCGGTTGATGACCCGGGAGACGGTCTTCTTCGACACCCCCGCCAGGCGGGCGACGTCGTTGATCGTCGCGCGACGGCGGCCGCTCTGCAGCGCCTCGTCATCGGATGGTTTGGGCGTCCTCGAACTCACGGCGTATCCGGCGCTCCTCGTACCCTGTCTCTGATAACGTGCGTCGCGGGGCGGCGCCAGCGTCCGGGATCGCGGGCGTTGACACCGGTGTCTGGCGAGGTCATTGCGGCGTCATGGCCCAGTCCTCAGCCTTTCATCGCATCCACCCCGACGACGATGTCGCCGTGGCCCTGCGCGACGCCGAGGCGGGCGAGCGTTGCGGAGCGGTCGCCGCGACCGTCCCGATCGCGCGCGGCCACAAGCTGGCGCTGCGGGCGATCGAGGCGGGCGCGCCGGTGCGCAAGTTCGGTTTCCCGATCGGGGTGGCGACGACAGCCATCGCCGCCGGCGAGCACGTCCACAACCACAACCTCGCCACCGGACTGGTCGGCGAACTCGCCTACCGGTTCGACCGCCCCGCTCCCCTGCCCGCGCCCGTCGACGACGGCCGCCGGTTCCGGGGCTATCGCCGCGCCGACGGACGGGTGGGGACCCGCAACGAGATCTGGATCCTGGTCACCGTCGGCTGCGTGGCCGAAACGGCGCGGCGCATCGCCGCCGAGGCGGGCGAGCGCTTCGCCGGCCGGGTCGACGGCGTCCACGCCTTCACCCATCCGTTCGGCTGCTCGCAGCTGGGCGACGACCTGTCGGCCACCCGCTCGATGCTGGCCGCCCTGGCGCGGCACCCGAACGCCGGCGGCGTGCTGATCCTGGGGCTGGGCTGCGAGTCCAACCAGTTGGCGGGCCTGCTGGCGGAGATCGGCGACCGGGACGGCCGCCTCCGCGCCTTCGCCGCTCAGGGCGAGGACGACGAGCACGAGGCGGGCCTCGCCGCCGTCGAGGCTCTGGTCGATCTGGCCGCGGGCGACCGACGCGAACCCTGCCCGCTCTCGGATCTGGTGCTGGGACTCAAGTGCGGCGGATCGGACGGCTTTTCCGGCCTGACCGCCAACCCGCTGGTCGGGGCCATGGCCGACCGCGTGGCCGCCGCCGGGGGAACGCCGATCCTGACCGAGATTCCCGAGCTCTTCGGCGCCGAGCACCTGCTGCTGGCCCGCGCCGTCGACGAGACGGTGTTCGATGCGGCCGCCGGACTGGTCAACGGCTTCAAGCGCCACTTCCTCGAACAGGGCCAGCCGGTCAGCGAGAACCCCTCCCCCGGCAACATCGCCGGCGGCATCACCACGCTGGAGGAGAAGTCCCTGGGCGCGGTGCAGAAGGCCGGTCATGCGGTGCTGACCCAGGCGCTGGCCTATGGCGAGCGCGTCAGTCGACCCGGTCTGGCCCTGCTCGAGGCGCCGGGCAACGACGCGGTTTCCTCCACGGCCCTGACCGCGGCCGGGGCGACGGTGATCCTGTTCACCACCGGGCGCGGCACGCCGCTGGGCTTTCCCGCTCCCACCCTGAAGATCGCCAGCAACGCCGACCTGGCCGCGCGCAAGCCGCGCTGGATAGACTTCGACGCCTCCGCCGCCCTGACCGACCCCGACGACGCGGCCAACCGTCTCATGGACCTTGTGCTGGCCACCGCCTCTGGTCAGATGACCCGTTCCGAGCACAACGGCGAGCGGGGAATCGCTTTGTGGAAGCGCGGCGTAACCCTTTGACGCGACTGAGCAACGCCTCAATCGAGGACGCCGCGCCACAGGTGCGTCGGCCGCACTACCGGCGCGCGGCGATCACAACGGGGATCGTTCACTTCGGCCCCGGCGCCTTCCATCGCGCCCACCAGGCCGCCTACTTCGACAGACTGCTGGCCGCCGACCCGCGCTGGGGGATCTGCGCGGTTTCGCTGAGAAGCCCGGGCGTGCGGGATGCGCTCGCGCCGCAGGACGGTCTCTACACCCTGGTCGAACTGGGCGAGGAGACGCGCTTTCGCGTCATCGGCGCCATCGCCGAGGTGCTGGTCGCCGCGGAGACGCCGGAACCGGTCGCGCTGCGGCTGGCCGCGCCATCCACCCGACTGGTGACCCTGACCGTGACCGAGAAGGGCTATTGCCTCGGCCCCGACGGGAGCCTGGACCTGCACCATCCCGACATCCTGGCGGACATCGCCGCGCCGGAGCACCCCTCCAGCGTCATCGGCTGGCTGGTCGAGGGGCTGGCCCGGCGCCGCGCCGCCGGACTGGCGCCCTTCACCACCCTCAGCTGCGACAACCTCCCGTCCAACGGCCGCAGGCTGCGGGGCGCGGTGATCGCGCTGGCCCGGCGACGCGAGCCGGCGCTCGCCGACTGGATCGCGGACAACGCGCGCTTTCCCTGCAGCATGGTCGACAGCATCACGCCCGCCACCGACGATGCGCTTCGCCTGCGGGTGGCGGCCGCGCTGGGCCTGGAAGACGCCTGGCCGATCCAGCGCGAGCACTTCAGCCAGTGGGTGATCGAGGACGACCTGGGCCCGGACCACGACGCCCTGTCGGTCATCGCCACCCTGACCGGCGATGTGGAGGCCTGGGAGCGGGCCAAGCTGCGGCTGCTCAACGGCGCCCACTCGACCCTGGCCTACACCGGCCTGCTGCGCGGCTGGCAGTCGGTGCGCGACGCCATGGGCGATCCACCGCTGGCCAGGTTCGTCCGCCGCCTGATGATCGAGGACATCGCCCCGACCGTGCGCCCACCCGCCGGCCTCGACCTGGAAGCCTACATCGAGGCCCTGCTTGAGCGCTTCCGTAATCCGGCCATCGAACATCGGCTGTCGCAGATCGCCTGGGACGGCTCGCAGAAGATCCCGATCCGCGTGCTGGCCACCGTCGCCGACGCCATCGCGACGGGCGCGCCGCTGGACCGCCTGGCCCTGCCGGTCGCCGCCTGGATGCGGTTTGTCGCGCGTCAGGCCGGGGCGGCCATCGTGCTGACCGACCCGATGCAGATCCAGCTGGCCACGATCGGCCACGCCTGCACCGGCGAGCCGAAGGCGGATGTCGCCCGCTTCCTGGCCCTGGAGGCGGTGTTCCCGCGGGCGATCGCCCCCCACGCCGGGTTTGTCGCCGCCGTCGAGCGCGCCTACGGCCGCCTGCCCGACCTGCCTGCGTGACGGAACCGGCCCGGCGTCCGGAGCCTTGAACCGGTATGATCGGGAGACCTGCCGTGGCCGCCGCCGCCAAGCTCGCCAAGTACCGCGCCAAGCGCGACTTCACCGTCACCGCCGAACCCTCCGGCGCGGACCCGGTCGCGGCGTCGGACCAACGCCGGTTCGTCATCCAGAAGCACGCGGCCAGCCGGCTGCACTACGACCTGAGGCTGGAGCACGAGGGCGTTTTCCTCTCCTGGGCCGTCACCCGGGGGCCGTCCCGCGACCCGGGCGAGAAGCGGCTGGCGGTGGAGGTCGAGCCGCACCCGCTCGACTACGGCGAATTCGAGGGCACGATCCCCAAGGGCCAGTACGGCGGCGGCACGGTCATGCTCTGGGATCGCGGCTACTGGGCGCCGGAACCGGGGTTTGACGTCGCCAGGGGGCTGAAGACGGGCGAGCTGAAACTGGTCTTCGCCGGCGAGCGAATGAAGGGCGGCTATGTGCTGGTGAAGATCCGCAACGACCGCACGGGCGGCAAGGCGAGCAACTGGCTGCTGATCAAGCACCGCGACGCGTTCGCCGTCGAGGATGACAAGGACGCCCTGCTGAAGGACAGCGCCGTCTCTGTCGCGTCCGGCCGCGCGATGGAGGATATCGCCGCCGGCAAGGGCAAGGCGCCCAAGCCCTTTATCACCCGGGTGAAGCGGGGCGCGAAGGCTGTATGGTCAGAGACAGTTTCGCCGGGCGGGAAGGCCCAGGAGAAAGCCGTGGCCAAGCGCGCGCCCGCGACGTCCAGGACCCAACGGCCGGCCAAAGCCGGGCCGATGCCCGCCTTCGTCGAGCCGCAGCTGTGCAGGCTTTTCGACCGCCCGCCGAACGGGTCGGGCTGGGCGCATGAGATCAAGTTCGACGGCTACCGCATGCAGCTGCGCGTCGAGGGCGGCAAGGCGAGCCTGAAGACCCGCAAGGGCCTGGACTGGACCGACCGCTTCTCCGAGATCGCCAGGGCGGCGGGCAAGCTGCCCGACTGCCTGGTCGACGGCGAGATCGTCGCCCTGGATGATGACGGATCGCCGGACTTTGCCGCGCTGCAGGCGGCCCTGTCGGATGGCGGCGCGGAGGACCTGATCTTCTTCGCCTTCGACCTGCTGTATGAAGGCGGCGAGGACCTGCGCGCTCTGCCCCTGGCCGACCGCAAGGCGCGGCTCCAGGCGCTGCTGGCCAGGCAGGCGGACACCAGGCTGCGCTACGTCGAACACTTCGCGACCGGCGGCGACGCCGTGCTCAGCTCCGCCTGCCGGATGTCGCTGGAGGGGATCGTCTCCAAGAAGTCCGACGCCCCGTACCGCTCAGGGCGCAGCGAGACCTGGACCAAGTCCAAGTGCCGCGCCGGCCATGAGGTCGTCATCGGCGGCTACACGACCAACGGCGGATCATTCCGGTCTCTGGTCGCCGGCGTCATGCGGGACGGCAAGCTCGTCCATGTCGGGCGCATCGGAACCGGGTTCTCCGCGGCCAAGGTGAAGACGCTGCTGCCGAAGCTCAAGGCGCTGGAGACCGACCGCTCGCCCTTCGAGGCCCGCCTGCCGCGCGGCGCGGGCGAGACGCGCTGGGTCAAGCCACAGCTGGTCGCCGAGATCGAGTACGCCGGCTTCACCGGCGACGGCGCCATCCGCCAGGCCTCTTTCAAGGGCCTGCGCGAGGACAAGCCGGCGACCGAGGTGGAGGCCGAGGCGCCCGCGCCCGCCGCCGACACCGAACTGGCGACGCCCCGGCCCGCGAAAGGCGCGGCCGCGAAGAAGCCCGGGGCAGCGGTCGTGATGGGCGTCACTTTATCCAGTCCGGACAAGGTCTTGTGGCCACAAGCTGGCGAAGACGGTGTCCCGGTGACCAAGCTGGAGCTGGCCCGCTACTATCAGGCGGTGGCCCACTGGATGATGCCACACATCGCGCGCCGGCCCTGTTCCACCATACGGACGCCCGAGGGCATCGGCGGGGAGCTGTTCTTCCAGCGGCATCTGGGCAAGGGCGCGTCGGCCTTGATCAGCGAGGTGGTCCTGGAAGGCGATCACGCGCCCTATCTGATGATCGAGCGCAAGGAGGCCTTGGCCGCGCTGGCCCAGACTTCGACCACGGAGCTGCACCCCTCCAACTGCCGCCCGGGCGAACCCGAGGTTCCGGGCCGACTGGTCTTCGATCTCGATCCTTCGGAGGAACTGGGCTTCGACGCGGTGATCGACGCCGCGCGCGAGGTTCGCGACCGGCTGGACGACCTGGGCCTCGTCGCCTTCTGCAAGACGACCGGCGGCAAGGGCCTGCACGTGGTCACGCCGCTGGCGAAGGAGAAGATCGACTGGCCCACCGCGAAAGCCTTCGCCCGCGAAGTCTGCGCCCGCATGGCGGCGGACCATCCCGACCTCTATGTGATAAATATGTCAAAGAAACTCCGCAAAGGGCGGATTTTCCTGGACTATCTGCGCAATGACCGCCTGAGCACTGCTGTCGCCCCGCTGTCGCCCAGGGCGCGTCCGGGCGCCACGGTCTCGATGCCTCTGACCTGGACGCAGGTGCGCAAGGGCCTCGACCCCAAGGCCTGGACGATCAGGACGGTCCCGGCCCTGCTGGGCAAGTCTACCGCCTGGGCCGACTATGACGAGGGCGAGCGCAAGCTGACGGCGGCGATCAGGCGGTTGGGAAAAGGCTGAGGGGCCGTGCGTCCTTCGCGACGCGGCTTCGCCGCTCCTCAGGATGACGAACGGGAGCGGGTCACTCAAACCTCCGTCATGGTGAGGAGCGAGCTCTCGGGCGAGCGTCGCGAACCACGCAAGGCCTACGCCCGCTTCTTCGCCGGCGTCTTTTTCGCGGCCACAGCCTTCTTCGCCGGAGCCTTCGCCGCCGCCTTGCCGCCCAGGCTCTTGCGCAGCGCGTCCATCAGGTCGACGACGTTGGTCGTCTCGGGTTCGGCCGCCTTGACCTTGCGGCCCTTGCCCTTCTGCTTCTCGGCGATCAGGTCGCGCAACGCGTCCTCGTAGCGGTCGTTGAACGCGCTCGGATCGAACGGACCTTCCTGCTGCTCGATGATCTTCTCGGCGATGGCGATCATCGCCGCGTCCGGTTTCCGGTCGGCGATATCGCCGAAGATGTCGGCGGCGTCGCGAACCTCGTCATGGCTGCGCAGGCTCCAGGCCATCAGGCCGTTGTCGCGCGGCTCAAGCGCCAGCAGGCGCTCGCGCTGGTGCATGACCACCCGGCCCAGCGCGATCTTGCCGGTCCGGCTCATCGCCTCGCGGATGACCGTATAGGCTTCCAGCGCCAGCTTGCCGTCGGGGGCGAGGAAGTAGGGACTGTCCCAGTAGAGCCGGTCGATATCCGTCGCATCGACGAAGCGCTCGATGTCGATGGTCTTCGTGCTCTCCAGCCGGACCGAGGCGATCTCGTCCTGGGTCACCACGACGTAGGAGTCCTTCTCGTACTCGAACCCCTTCACCAGATCGGCGCGTTCGACGGGGCCGAGGTCCGGGTCTGTGGGCACCATGCGGATGCGGTTGTGCGTGTCCTTGTGCAGCATGTTGAAACGGACATCGCCCGCGGGGCTGGTGGCGGTGTAGAGAGCGACCGGGCAGGTTACCAGAGACAGTCGAAGGTGTCCCTGCCAGGTCGGGCGCGGCGCCATGGTCGTCTCCCTTGAGTCGCTTCAGGGGCCACAACGCGCTGTCATCCATGGGAGTTGCCGGGTGAGCGAGATCGTCGTCGACGCGCGGGGGCATCACTGTCCGATTCCGACCCTGCGCCTGCGCAAGGCGCTGGAGGCCGCGGGTCCGGGCGCGCGGGTGCGGCTGCTGGCCGACGACCCGATGGCGCGGATCGACGTTCCGCATTTCGTGCAGGAGAAGGGCTACGCCCTGCTGGAGAAGGACGAGGTCAGCGGGTGGCTGGTTTTCGTCGTAGCGAGATCGGAATGATCTTCCGGGTGTGCAGCGCGATCTCCATCTCGGTCGCCAGCGCCCCGCCGAAGAACAGCGCGTTCACGTTCCAGCTCAGCCAGATCAGGAAGACCACCACCGTGGCCACCGAGCCGTAGGTCGCGCCCAGATGGGCGATCTGCTCGACGTAGAAGGCGCAGAGCCAGGAGAAGCAGAGGCCCAGCACCGCCGAGGCGACGCCGCCGGCCAGGGAGGCCCGCCAGGCGACCGGCTCCCGCGACATGGCGAAGCGGTAGATCATGGTCATGGCCAGGACCAGGCCGATGCTGGTCCAGGTCCATTCGCTGAACAGCCAGCTGAGGCCGGCCAGCGGCTTGATATCCAGCGCCGCCGACATCACCCGGATGCCGAGGAACCCGAACGAGACGACGCCCATCAGGACGATGGCGGCGATTAGCACGACCAGCGCCATGACGTTGAAGCTGATGAACCCGCGCTGATTCTCCTCGTCGTGGATGAAGGACAGGCCGGCGAGCAGGGCCTTGAACCCCCGGTGGGCGGCGTAGCCCCCGATGATCAGCGCGACGATGCTCTGGGTGCTCAGGGCGCCCGAGGGCGCATGGGCCAGGCGCTCGAGCTCGCTGCGGAAGATGTCGCGGGCGTCGGCGGGCAGCATGCCGGCCAGCACCTCGGCCTGCCGCGCCACCTGGTCCGGGGCCGACAGCATGCCGTACAGGCCGATGGCGATGACCAGCAGCGGAAACACCGCCAGCATGATCCAGAAGGACACGCCGCCGACGTAGAGCATCACGTCGCGGCCCCACAGCCGCTGCAGCGCCTTGCCGAGCACGTCCAGCGTCGCCCGCGCCCAGTGGACGGGGTCGAGATCGATCTGGGGGGAGTGACCCGGGCGGTCGGCGTCGGACATGGCGCGGAAACTGCCCTTCCCGCCCCCCGGGCGCAACGTCAAAGGCGCGCCCCGCTTCGCGGGACGCGCCTGACAGGATGACCTTGCCTTCGTCCTGGGTAGCCGGCCTCCACAACGAGGGACGGGAGTGCGTGGCGGCCGTCTACGCAGCCACCATCGAATCTGCCGCCTGAACGGTGGCTGAACGGAAGTGCGTGCTTCGACACGCGCCTGCGGCGCTGCTCAGCATGACTTGGGTGGGTAGCCTTCCAACGTAGTCATCCTGAGCAGCCGCGCAGCGGCGTGTCGAAGGACGCAACGCCTCAGAGCGCGCCCTTCTCCTTCAGCGCCGCCACCTCGGCGGCGGTGAAGCCCCAGTCGGTCAGGGCCTCGTCGTTGTGGGCGCCGATCTTGGGCGGCGGCCCCTGGATGGCGCCCGGCGTGGCCGAGAAGCGCGGCGCCGGGGCCGGCTGGACGACGCCCTCGATGGTCACGAAGGTCTCGCGGGCGACGTTGTGGGCGTGCTTCGGCGCTTCCTCGAGGTCCAGCACCGGGGCGAAGCAGATGTCGGTGGCGTCCATGATCGCGCACCACTCGGCCTGGGTCTTGGTCCGCAGCACGTCCTGCAGCTTGGCCTTCAGCGACGGCCAGGCCGAGCGGTCCATCTGGTTGGCGAACTCCGGATCGGTGATGCCGGTCTTCTCCAGCAGCAAGGCGTAGAACTGCGGCTCGATCGAGCCGATCGAGATCCACTTGCCGTCGGCGCACTGGTAGGTGTCGTAGAAGTGGGCGCCGCCATCGAGCAGGTTGGAACGGCGCTCGTCCTTCCAGATGCCGGCGCCCTTGAAGCCGTAGAACATGGCCATCAGCGAGGCGGCGCCGTCGCTCATCGCGCAGTCGATGACCTGGCCCTTGCCGGTCTCGCGGGCGCTGATGATGCCGGCCATCAGGCCGAACGCCAGATAGAGGGCGCCGCCCCCGAAATCGCCAACCAGGTTCAGCGGCGGCACCGGCTTGTCCTGCGTGCCGATGGCGTGCAGCGCGCCGGTGATGGCGATGTAGTTCATGTCGTGGCCGGCCGCCTTGGCGTAAGGCCCGGTCTGGCCCCAGCCGGTCATGCGGCCGAACACCAGCCTGGGATTGCGCTTCAGCACGACGTCCGGGCCCAGGCCCAGGCGCTCCATGACGCCGGGGCGGAAGCCCTCGATCAGGCCGTCGGCGCTTTCCAGCAGCTTGAGCACCGCCTCGATGGCGTCCGGCGACTTGAGGTCCAGCGCCACCGAGCGGCGGCCGCGGCTGGTGACGTCGGCGGGCGAAGCCCGGCCCGAACCCTTGCGGTCGACCCGCACCACGTCGGCGCCCAGGTCCGACAGCAGCATGCCGCAGAACGGCCCCGGCCCGATGCCGGCGAATTCGACGATCTTCAGCCCCGAAAGCGGACCACTAGCCATGACGTTTCTCCCGTTTGGCCTAGCGTTAGAGGCGCTGACGCATGGTCAGGCAAGCGGCCGGTCTTCAAGGCTGTGGAAGATGCGGGCGATGAGGACCACCCGGTCATAGACGCGGTACTGAATTACGTAGCCAGCCTGCCCGAACGGCACGAGGAGTTCTCGCGACCCCGGCCGATCGCCCGGAACGCCGCGCTCGCTGAAGTCGCTCAACGAAAACACCGCCGATCGGAGAAGTTCGACGACCCTTCGAGCCGGTGCGGCGCGCCTGCCACCGAGGAAACTCACGAGCCGAATGATGTCGTCCTCAGCCGTGGTGCTGACGATGACCTTCCGGATCAACTCTGGTCAGCCGGCTGGTCCTCGAGCCGGCCGAGCATCCGGTCGAAGAATGCCTCGGCGTCCTCAGCGACGCCGGTGCGCTCGTATTCTTCGATTCGCGCATTCGCGATCGCCCAACGGTCTGTCTCCAGAGCGCCGAGCAGTAGCCGTTCGGCAAAGGCCTGCGCAGGTTCGCCAGCTTGGGCCGCTGCCTCTTCAAGCCGGGCGGCCACATCCCCATCGAACTTCAGTGTGAGCGAACTGTCGACCATGTCGCCACACTACCAGATTGTGGCAGCGACCTCTAGTCCTCCTATACGCGTATCTACAGCGTCTGCCCGTCATCGATGGTGATCATCGTGCCGGTGATGAAGTGGGCGCGGCGGCCGGCGAGCATGAGCAGCGCCTCGTCCAGGACGTCCTCGTCCATCAGGCGCCGGCGCGGGAAGCCCTTGATCTGCTTCTGGCCGCCTTCGGTGTGGAACCAGTCGCTGTTGATCTCGGTCTCGATGTAGCCGGGGCAGATGGCGTTGACGGCGATCCGCGGCCGGGCCCATTCGCGGGCCAGGCCCTTGGTCAGCGAGGCGCAGGCGGCCTTGGAGGCGCAGTAGACGGTCAGGCCCGGCAGCTGGTTGAAGGCGGCGATCGAGGCGATGTTGATGATCCGCGCCTCGCCGGCCTCGGCCACGCCGCTGGCGATCATGCGTTTGGCGGCCTCGACGGCCCCGAAATAGACGGCGCGGACGTTGACGGCCATGGTCTGGTCGAAGGTCTCGACGGTCATGTCCATGGCCATGCCCTCGCCGCCGACCCCGGCGTTGTTGATCATGATCGAGATCGGGCCGAGCGCGGCCTGGGCTTGATCGAGCGCCGGGCCGATGGCGGGCGTGTCGGCCACGTCCAGCGCGATGGCGACCGCCTTGCCGCCTGCGGCGTTGATCTCGGCGACCAGGGCCTGAAGCCGGTCGGTCCGCCGGGCCATCACGGCCACGCTCGCGCCGGCCTGCGACAGCACCCGCGCGAACCGCGCGCCCAGCCCGCTGGAGGCGCCCGTAACGACGGCCACCCGGCCCGCCAGAGGTTTGTCGTTCATCGTCCTGATCCCGTTCGATATCCGCGTCGTTGTCACGCTATCCCCGGCGGCGGCCTCTGCTATGTTGCGCCGGACGAATCCTGACGCGGCAATCACCTGCCGACGGGGGCCGGCGGCGTCATGGGCGGGAGTTCGAGCGGGTTGTCAATTCAGGCCCGAATATTGATCGTGGCGCGCGACGACGCGCTTGCCGGTCCCCTGGCCGAGGGGCTGGACCGACTCGGCTGGCGGACGATCACGGCCCGAGGCCCCTACGCGGCCATGGCGGCGCTGGGCGATCTGGCCATCGAGGCGGCCATCGTCGATGTCGCCAGCGGCGGCCATGACGCGCTGCAGCTCGCCCGCCGGCTGAAGGCCGCCTGCGCCCCGCGCCGCCTGCCGGTCATCGCCATCGGCGATCCCGACCCGCAGCTGGACAGCTACGCCTTCGACCTGACCCTGGCCCCGCCGCTGCATCCGGCCCAGGCCGTGCTGCGGCTGGAGTCGCTGGTCCGCATGGCCGTGGCCGAGGAGGAGTTCGAGCTGCGGCTGGAGACCTTCGCCGAGCGTGGCCGCCGGCTGGACCTGCCCGAACCCAACCCCGAGCCCTATCGCGTGCTGGCCGTCGGCGAGCCCGCGCCACAGTTCCTGGCGCTCAGCAACGCCCTGACGCGCAGCGGCGCGGACGTGGTCGGGGCCTTCACCGCCTTCACCGCCTTCGACTACCTGCACGAGCGGGCCTTCGACTCGGTGGTGCTCTGGGCCGGCGACAACAGCGCCGAGGCCCTGTCGATCGCGGCGGGCATGCGCCGCAACACCCGCCTCTACCACATCCCCGCCCTGCTCTATCTGCGGGCCGAGAGCTACGTCACCACCTCCGAGGCCTTCCATCGCGGGGTGTCCGACGTCGCCTCGCCCGAGACCGCCGAGACCGAGACCGCCAAGCGCGTCATCGAACTGGCCCGCAGCTACCGCCGCCAGACGGCCATCCGCCGGGCGCTGGAAAAGGCGCGCAGCAGCGGCCTGATGGACGCCGCCACGGGCCTTTTCACCCGCGACCTGTTCGCCAGTCACCTGGTGCGGCTGGCCCACGCCTCGCGCATCCGGAACCGTCCGATGAGCGTCTGTGTCCTGCGCGTCGCCGACCGGCCGGAAGTGCACGCCGCCCGCGCCGGCGGCTGGCTGGACCGCGCCATTCCGCAGATCGGCTCGATGATCGGCCGCCTGGTCCGCGCCGAAGACACGGCCGCCCGGCTCGGCCCGGAGGTCTTCGCCCTGGCCCTGCCCGCCACGCCGCAGAGCGCCGGCCGCTCGGCCGCCGAACGCATCGCCGCGGTCATCGCCTGCACCGCCTTCGAGTCCGGCGAAGGCAAGCCGCCCTTCACCGTCGATTTCGACATCGGCGTCGCCCAGATCGAGCCCGGCGAGAACGCCGCCGTGGCGCTGGAGCGCGCCGCCGCCCGCGCCCTGCAGCGCGAAGCCAGCTGAGCATTTTCAGGCGAAGTGGATTCCGGTTCGCCGCCAGAAAATGCGACAAAACAGAAGACCAACCCCGCGAGGAGAGCCCCATGCAGATCGACTTCATCGCCGACGTCGTCTGTCCCTGGTGCTACCTCGGCTGGCGGCGGCTGCAGGCGGCCCTGGCGATGCGCCCCGACATCGAGGCGACGGTGGTCTGGCGGCCCTACCAGCTGGATCCGACGCTTCCGGAAGAAGGCGTCGACCGCAAGGCCTACATGGCCGCCAAGTTCCCCGACTCCTCCCGCCGCGCCGAGATCACCAAGGTGCTGGACGACAACGCGGCTGAAGACGGCATCACCTGGGACCTCACCGCCATCAAGGTCTCGCCCAACACCAACGCCGCCCACCGCCTGATCCGCTGGGCCCAGACGGCCGGCGCCCAGGAGCCGGTGCTGGAGGGCGTGCTGGCCGCCTACTTCAGCGAGGGCAAGGACATCGGCGACCCGGTCGTGCTGGCCGACATCGCCGGGGCGGCGGGCATGGACCGGCTGCTGGTGCTCAAGCTCCTGTCGGAAGGCGCTGACAAGGACACGATCACCCGCGAACACCAGCTGGCCCACCAGGCCGGCGTGTCCGGCGTGCCGTTCATGATCTTCGACGGCAAGCTGGCCGTCTCCGGCGCCGAGCCGCCGCAGCGGCTGGTCAAGGCGCTCGACAAGGCCGTGGAGATGGCGGCCTGAGCGCCTCTTGCCGTGACGGGGCGTAAGGGTGCTAGCTTTCCGTAAAACAACGGGAGGCGACCATGAAACTCGAAGGCGGATGCTACTGCGGCGCGGTGCGCTACATGGCCGAGGGCGAGCCGATGATGCAGGCCCAGTGCCATTGCCGTGAGTGCCAGCACATCACTGGCGGTTCGCCCAATGTGTTCATGGCCATGCCGATCCCGGGCTTCAAATACACCAAGGGCGAGCCGAAGAGCTTCAGCCGCAAGGATCTGCCCAACCCGGTCACCCGCGAGTTCTGCGGCGAGTGCGGCAGCCACATCGTCACCCGCTCGCCCGGCTTCCCGGCGGTGATCCTCAAGGTCGGCTCGCTGGACGACCCCTCGGTGTTCACGCCGCAGCTGGCCATCTACACGGTCGACAAGCAGCCCTTCCACTGCATCCCCGAAGGCATTCCGCAGTTCGAGCGACTGCCGGGGTAGGTTGTCGGCGCTGCGCGGTCATGGACCTCTGCGGCGCCTGATCAACCAAACGGTCGTCATGGTCCGACTTGTTCGGGCCACCCAGGAACACGGCGTGTCCGGTCTGACCGGACGCTTCCGACCAACATTCGCGCCACCACGCATGGCTGGCCCGAACAGGTCGGGCCATGACGGGCAATGGGGGGCGTTTGTCCCCTACCCCGCCAGCGTCGCGCTGATCGGCAGCTTGCGGATCGGTTTGCCGGTCAGGGCGAACAGAGCGTTGACCAGGGCGGGGGTCGCGGGCGGCACGGGCGGCTCGCCGACGCCGCCGATGGTCTCGCCGTTCTCGATGAACACCGTCTCCACCGCGTGCGGCGCCTCGTGCATCCGCAGGATGCGGTAACCGTCGAAGTTGGTGTTGGTCGCCCGGCCGCCGCTGATCTCGATACCCTCGAACAGCGCCGACGACAGGCCCTGGATCATGCCGCCCTCGACCTGGTTGCGGGCGCCGTCCGGGGTAACGACGCGGGCGCAGTCGAGGACGCAGGTCGCCTTGTGGATCTTCACCACGCCGCCGTCCTCGAGCGAGACCTCGACCACCTGGGCGCAGAGGCTGCCGTAGCTCTCGACATAGGCGAAGCCCCGGGCGTGGCCCTTCGCCAGCGGCTTGCCCCAGTCGCCGGCCTTCGCGGCCGCGTCGATGACCTTCAGCGCGCGGGGATCATGAGCCAGCAGCTCGCGGCGCAGGGCGACCGGGTCCTTCTTCAGGAAGGCCGCCAGCTCGTCGACGAAGGCCTCCATGAAATAGCCGTTCTGGGTCGCGCCCACCGCGCGCCAGGGCGCCATGGGCACGGCCTGGTCGACGCGGACCCAGTCGACGCGATAGGCGCCGGGCCGGTAGCGAGTGTCGGTCAGGGTCTGCACCGACGAGCCGTCGAGCTCGCCCTGCTTGAGGCCGCCGGGCGAAAAGCTATCGCGCATCGACGGGCCAGCGGTGCGGACGTGCAGCGCAACCACTTTACCGCTCGCGTCGACGCCGGCCTTCAGCCGCGCGACCTGGGCCGGGCGGTACCAGCCCTGGCCGATCTCGTCCTCACGCCGCCAGAAGAACTTCACCGGCTTCTTGACGGCCAGCGCCGTGACCACCGCACCGGGCGTGCCGTCGTCGCCGAGACGCCGGCCGTAGCCGCCGCCGAGCATCAGGGTGTGCAGCGTCACCTTCGACGGGTCGATGCCCGCCGTCTTCGCGGCGGTGTTGCGGTTGCGGTCCTGGGTCTGGAACGGGCCCCAGATCTCCAGCCCGCCGTCGGCGGTCGGCTCGACGGTGATCGACCAGGGCTCCATCGGCGCGTGGCAGAGGTAGGGAACCTCATAGTCGGCCTCGAAGGTCCTGGCCGCGCCGGCGAGCGCCGCCGCCGTGTCGCCCTCGACCTTGCCGACGATGGCCTCCGCGTCCTTGCCCAGGCCCATGTGCATCGCCGCCGAGATGGCGGCGGAGTCCAGGCCGTCGATGGCCGTGGATTTCCAGCGCACCTTCAAGGCGGTCGCGCCCTTCATGGCCGCCCACTGGCTCTTGGCCACCACGGCCGCGCCGCCGGGGATCTTCACCACCTGCTGCACGCCCTTGACCGCCAGGGTCGCCGCGTCGTCCCAGCTGTCGGCGTCGCCGCCGTAGACCGGTGACAGCACGGCGCAGGCGAAGACCATGCCCGGCCGCGTGAAGTCCTGCGAGAACAGCGGCTCGCCGCGCACCTTGGCCGGCACGTCCACGCGCGGCGTGGCTTTGCCGACATGGCGGTAGGTCGCCGGGTCCTTGGGCGCTCCCTCGACCAGCGGCTTGCCGGCCGCCAGGGTCGCGGCCTCGCCCAGCGTGATGGCCAGCGGCTTGCCGGCGCGCAGGAAGCGGCCGTCCTCCAGCGTGATCTCCGCCGCCGGGACCCCGGCCGTGCCCGCCGCCGCCGCGATCAGGCTGGCGCGGGCATTGGCGCCGACGGTCCGCAGCGCCGCCCACCAGGCGCGCACGCCGGCCGAGCCGCCCGAGCCCATGGCCCCGCCGCGCCGGAACGGATCCGACGGCAGGGCGGTGTCGACGCTGACCGCAGACAGGGGCACGCCGATCTCGTCGGCGATGATGGCGGCGTGGGCGGTGTGGGTCCCCTGCCCCATCTCCGTGGTCGGCGACAGCAACGCGATCCTGCCATCC
The DNA here is from genome assembly GCA_031426695.1 of Caulobacter sp. Lineage (GTDB taxonomy): Bacteria > Pseudomonadota > Alphaproteobacteria > Caulobacterales > Caulobacteraceae > Caulobacter. Next base: position 53,469 of record JASJPM010000007.1, on the reverse strand, counting down.
GGACTGATGGTCAGGTAGGCGGTCCAGGGCGCGGCCGGGGCGCCGGTCTGCTGAGCCTTCGCGTTGGGCACGGCGAAGCTGAGGGTGAAGGCTCCCGTGGTGGCCAGGAAGGCGCGGCGGTCGATCATCGGCTTGTTCATCGTCTCGCCCCTCACGCCTTCGCCGCCGCCTTGATGGCGGCGCGGATGCGCGGGTAGGTCCCGCAACGGCAGATGTTTCCGGCCATGGCCGCGTCGATGTCGGCGTCGCTCGGCGCGGCGTTCTCGGCCAGCAGCGCGGCGGCGCTCATGATCTGGCCCGGCTGGCAGAAGCCGCACTGCGGCACCTGGGCGTCGATCCAGGCCTTCTGCACCTTGTGGCCGCCGTCGAAGCTCTCGATCGTGGTGATGCTCTGGCCATCGAGGTCGCCGATGGCGATCGAGCAGGACCGCACCGCCTGGCCGCCGACATGCACCGTGCAGGCCCCGCACTGGGCGATGCCGCAGCCGTACTTGGCGCCCTTGAGGTCGAACTCCTCGCGCAGGACCCAAAGGAGCGGCGTGTCCGGCTCGGCGGTCACCGTGACGGTTTCGCCGTTCAGCGTAATCGTGGTCATGCGCCCTCTCCCGTGGCCTCGCCGAACAAGGCTATGCGTTAGGGGGTAGATGCGCCACCGGGCGAAGATGACAAGTTCGTTGGCGGGGCGTGGCGCCGTGCGTCCTTCGCGACGCACGCCTGCGGCGTGCTCCTCAGGATGACGAACGTGGGTGGGCTGCAACAAAGCTCGTCATGCTGAGGAGCGGCCGCTTGGGGCCGCGTCGCGAAGCACGCACGGCCCCTACCCCTTCGCCAGCTTCACCAGCTGGGTCAGGATCTTCTCCGCCGCGTCGAGGCGGGCGTTGGAGGTGTCCCACTCGCCCTTCACAACCACCTTCTCGTCGGGGCGTATCTTCCAGAGGATCTGGTTGGCGGCGATGAAGCGCAGCAGGGCGCCCGGGTTGGCGAAGCTGTTGTCGCGGAAGGTCAGAACCGCGCCCTTGGGGCCGACGTCGATCTTGGCGACGTTGGTCTCGCGGCACAGGCCCTTGATGGCCACGACCTTGAGCAGGCTGTCGGTCTCGGGCGGCAGCGGGCCGAAGCGGTCGATCAGCTCGGCGGCCAGGGCCTCGCGGTCCTGGGCTTTCTCGGCCTCGGAGAGGCGGCGGTACATCGACAGGCGCACGTTGAGGTCGGGGACGTAGTCCTCCGGGATCAGCACGGCCGCGCCGGTGTTGATCAGCGGCGACCAGCCCCGGTCGCTGTGCAGCGCCTCGGTGCCCTGGCGCTGGCGCAGCTCGGCGACGGCGTCTTCCAGCATCTGCTGGTAGAGCTCGACGCCGATCTCCTTGATGTGGCCGCTCTGCTCGTCGCCCAGCAGGTTGCCGCCGCCCCGGATGTCGAGGTCGTGGCTGGCCAGCTGGAAGCCGGCGCCCAGGCTGTCGAGCGACTGCAGCACCTTCAGGCGCTTCTCGGCCGACAGGGTCAGCTGCTTGTCGACGGGCGTGGTCAGATAGGCGTAGGCGCGGGCCTTGGAGCGGCCGACGCGGCCGCGGATCTGGTACAGCTGCGCCAGGCCGAACATGTCCGCCCGGTGGACGACCAGGGTGTTGGCCGAGGGTATGTCCAACCCACTTTCGACGATCGTCGTCGCCAGCAACACGTCGTACTGGCCCTCGTAGAAGGCGGTCATCACCTCCTCGAGCTGGGTGGGCGCCATCTGGCCGTGGCCGACGACGTACTTCACCTCGGGAACCTGCGTGCGCAGGAACTGCTCGATGTCGGTCAGGTCCTTGATGCGCGGCACGACGAAATAGGTCTGGCCGCCGCGATACTTCTCGCGCAGCAGCGCCTCGCGCAGGGTGACCGGGTCCCAGGGCGTGATGTAGGTGCGTACCGCCAGCCGGTCGACCGGAGGGGTGGCGATGATCGACATCTCGCGGATGCCCGACAGCGACATCTGCAGCGTGCGCGGGATGGGCGTGGCGGTCAGGGTCAGCATGTGCACGTCGGCGCGAAGCTCCTTGAGCTTCTCCTTGTGCTTGACCCCGAAGTGCTGCTCCTCGTCGACGATGACCAGGCCCAGGTCCTTGAAGCAGACCTGCTTGCCGAGGATGGCGTGGGTGCCGACCACGATCTCCAGCTCGCCGTTGGCCAGGCCCTCGCGGGTCTCGGCCGCCTCCTTCGCCGGCACCATGCGCGACAGGCGCCGCACCTTGATCGGCCAGCCCTGGAAGCGCTCGGTGAAGGTCTTGTAGTGCTGGCGGGCCAGCAGGGTCGTCGGGCAGACGATGGCCACCTGCTTGCCGCTCATGGCCATGACGAAGGCGGCGCGCAGCGCGACCTCGGTCTTGCCGAAGCCCACGTCGCCGCAGATCAGCCGGTCCATCGGCTTGCCGGAGGCCAGGTCCTCGAGCACGTCGTGGATGGCGCTGAGCTGGTCGTCCGTCTCCTCGTAGGGGAAGCGGGCGCAGAACTCGTCGAACAGGCCGGACGGCGGATCGGTCTCCTCGACCGACTTCAGCTGGCGGGCGGCGGCGATCTGGATCAGCCCCTCCGCCATCTGGCGCAGGCGTTCCTTGGCCTTGGCCTTGCGGCTCTGCCAGCCGGCGCCGCCCAGCTTGTCCAGCTGCACGTTCTCGCCGTCGGCGCCGTAGCGGGTCAGCAGGTCGATGTTCTCGACCGGCAGGTAGAGCTTGGCCTCGCCGCCGTAGAGCAGGTCCAGGCAGTCGTGCGGCGCGCCCTGCACGTCGAGGGTCTTGAGCCCCTCGTAGCGGCCGATGCCGTGGTCGATGTGCACGACCAGATCGCCGGGCGTCAGGGCGCTGGCCTCGGCCAGGAAGTTGGCGGCGCGGCGCTTCTTGCGCGGGCGGGCCAGCCGGTCGCCGAGGATGTCGGTCTCGGAGATGACGACCAGGTTGTCGGTCTCGAACCCGGCTTCCAGCGGCAGGACGACGCGCTGCGGAATCTTCGGATCGTTGGCCTTGGCCGCCTGCCAGTAGGGCGCGAACGGCACCCGGCCCAGGCCATGGTCGGCCATCATACTGCCGAGGCGCTCGGACGAGCCCTCCGACCAGGAGGCCAGCAGCACGCGCCGGCCATTGGCGGTCGTGGTCTTGGCGTGTTCGGCCGTCGCCTCGAACAGGTTGACGCTGTCCTGGGCCCGTTCGGCGGCGAAGGAGCGGCCGAGCTTGGCGCCCATGTCGATGACGCCGGCGCCCTCGTGCTGGAACGGCGTGAACCAGCGGTTGGGTCGCTGCGCGATCCGCATCGAGATCTCGTCGCCGGTCAGGTAGAGCGCCTCCGGAGCGAGCGGACGGTAGGCGGCCTTGCGGTCGGCGGTGGCCCGGGCGTCGAAGGCGTCGGCGATCATCGCCAGACGCTCGTTCTCCGACTCCTGGACCAGGTGATCGATCCCGACCAGCGCCTCATCGGGCAGATAGTCGAACAGCGTCTCCATCCGCTCGTAGAACAGCGGCAGCCAGTGCTCCATGCCCGCGCGGCGCCCGCCTTCGCTGACGGCCGAATAGAGCGCGTCCTCGCCCGGCGCGCCGAAGGCGGCGACATAGCCCTTGCGGAAGCGGCTGATGGTCTCGGGATCGACCAGCGCCTCGCTGACCGGCAGGAGGTCGATCTCCTTCAGCTGCTTGGTCGAGCGCTGGGTCTCCGGATCAAAGCCGCGGATGCTCTCCAGCGTGTCGCCGAACAGGTCCAGCCGCACCGGCTCCTCGGCGGTCGGCGAGAAGACGTCGATCACCCCGCCCCGGATGGCGAACTCGCCGCGCTCGGACACCGTCGAGGCGCGCGAGTAGCCGTTGACCGCGAAATAGCGCTCCAGGTCGGCGATCTTCACCTCCTGGCCGGGCCGGGTGGTGTAGCCGGCGCGGGCCACGACCTCGCGCGGCGGCACGCGTTGCAGCGCGGCGGGCGCGGCGGTGACCAGCAGGGTCGGCTTCTTGGGGTCCAGCCCGCGCGCCAGCCGCGTCAGGGTCGCCATCCGGTGCGCCGCCACCGCCGCCGACGGCCCGACCCGGTCGTAGGGCAGGCAGTCCCAGGACGGCAGTTGCAGCACCTCGATCTCGGGCGCGAAGAAGCCCATGGCCTCCATGAAGGCGTTGGCCCGGGCCCCGTCGCGGGCGATGAACACCGTCAGCCCGCCGCGCGACCGCGCGATGTCGGCCATGACCAGCGCGTCGAAGCCCTCCGGCGCGCCGGTCAGGTCCAGCCGGCCGTCGTCGCGGGAAACCCGCTTCAGGTCGTTGTGGCTCGGCCCGCCGCCGTCAGCCGCCATCGCCCGGCGCTCCGGTGTGCGGATCAAAACCCTTCAGCAAGGCCATGATCTCGTTGTTGAATTCGGGCGGCGTCGGACTGCGGCCCAGGTACCAGTCGTAGATGTCCTGGTCGGCCTCGTTCATCAGCGCCTCGAGCGCGTCGAGCTGATCGTTGCTGAACCGCGGGCAATAGTAGTCCGCGAACGGCCCCAGAAGGAGGTCCGCTTCCCGGAAACCGCGACGCCAGGCCCGCAGCCTGATCTTCTTGAGCCGTGTATCGTCCATGAGGCGCCGCCATATAGGGCCAGCGGCGCGGGGGCGCCAGTGTGTTGCCAGAGACAGGGTCCGTCGAAGCCCGGGGGCACCCCTTTCCCGCGACCGGCGGAGCGAGGAATGAGATTCGTCCTCCTCACTCCACGGACGCAGGGTGGCGGAGCGCGAGACTGGGGCGGCAATGAACGCAGAACCGGCGGGCAGCAGGTCAACCCGTCAAACGATAGCGCTGTTCAAACCACCGTCCACGACCAGGCTCTGGCCGGTGATGTAGCTCGCTTGCTGGCCACAGAAGAAGGCGACGACGGAGCCGAACTCCGCGGCGTCGCCAAATCGCCCGGCGGGAAGCCCCAGGGCGTCGATCTGGCGCTCCATCTCGGCCTCGTAGGACGTGCCTCGACTGACGGCCATCGGCTCAAGGATGCGTCTCGTTCCTTCGGTCAGGTGCAGCGCAGGCATCAGGGTATTGATCGTGACGTTGCGGCGAGCAACACCCTTGGCGATCGCCACGGCATAGTTCACCAGAGCCGCTCGGGGCGCGCCCGACAGGATCCGCAGCTCGAGCGGATACTTCACGGCTGAGGTTGTGATGTTGACGACGCGGCCCCAGCCGCGTTCGGCCATGCCGCCGACCACGGACTGCATGGACAGGAACGGAGACATCAGGCCGGTAACCAGGGCGTTGCGGAGCTCGGCTTCCTCGATCGAGCGGTAGTCGGTCACAAGCCGCGGCGGAGAGGACGTCGCCACCAGAATGTCCGGTTCTGGGCAGGCGGCCAGAATTTCCGCTCGGCCCTCTTCCTGGCTGTGGTCGGCGACGATCGGCGTCACGTTCACGCCAAACTCGGTCGCGATGGCGTCGCAGGTCCTCAGCAGTCGGTCGGCGCCGCGCGCCGAGATGAACAACTCGACCCCTTCCTGCGCAAGCGCCAGAGCGCTGGCCCTGCCCAGGCCCGCGCTTCCGCCGTTGATGATCGCCTTCTTTCCGGCGATTCCGAGATTCACGCCGCGCTCTCCGGAATCCGGGCGTCGAGCCAGGCGAGGATCTGTGTCGCGGCGGCTTCCCAGCGGGTATCGCCCATCACGTCATGGGCTGTCGGCACGGTGATATGTGCGCCACCGTAGGCCCGGGCAAGCCTGACGTTCTTGTATCGAGGGATCGACCAGTCGCGCTGCCCGGAGACCACGAGGGTGGGCATCGCTGTTGGCGCCGGGCGTGGCGGGTCGCGGTAGAATGCATCTGCCGCGGCGTCAAATGCGGTCAGCCCGTCGAGCCGCTCGACGATGCGCCGGCGTTCCGCGTCCGGCAGGTCGGGGGACAGGAAGAAGCTCAGGAAGGCCGGCAGGGCCAAGGCCATGTTGCGCCGGCTCGTGGCGGCCCACATGGCCATGGGATGGCTGAGGAGCATGCGCAGCGCGGCGCGGTTGGACCCTCCGATGGGAGATGGCGCCAGCAGAACCATTCCCGGGAAAGCGTCCTCGACGGCGATCTTCTGGGCGATCGTTCCGCCCAGCGAGTGGCCGACAAGGATAGGACGCTGATCCAGCTGTCCCACCGCCCAGCGGACATCGTCCACATAGTCGGCGAGTCTCCAGGCGTCGTGCTGACCGGTCCGACGGCTCGCGCCATGCTCGCGCAGGCTGACAGCGTGGCAGCTGAACCCCTGATCGGCGAACCAGGGCATGAAGTGGTCGGCCCAGCACCAGGCCCCGTGAAACCCGCCATGAATGAACAGCAGCGGCGGTGCCCGCCTTTGCCGTCGGGCCGGCGATGAGATCAATTCCAGTCCGATGTCGGCGCCGGTCATGGAGCGACCTTTCGGTGCGTCAGGCCGCGTTGCTGCACGAGGGCGAACAGGGCGACGAGGCTGGTCGGGACAATGATCAGCAACCAGCCGACGGGGTCGATCACCGTCGCCTTCAACAGACTGTAGAGCACTGCGACGGCCACAAAGCCCCAGTCGAGCAGGATAATCGTCTGAGCCAGCCAGGCGAACGGACGCGCCGCCGCGAACAGGAGCATCGGAACATAAGACAGGAGCAGCAGCCCCAGCCCGATCGTCCAAGGCTGTGGAATGGCCGTGTGGCGCGCGACCATCGGAGCTCCGATGAGGCAGATGGCTGCGCACGTCGCGGTCAGCGCGGCGTTCGGCAGAAGGGCCTGTCTCAGTTTCATCGCGCCGTCCGCTTTAATTATGTATAGTTGTTCCGGATAGTGCCTTTGCAAGGGAGACGCAAGATGGAGAAGCGCAGCTATCGGCAAGCCTGCGCGGTCGCCCGCGGGTCTGACCTCCTGGGCGAGCGTTGGACCCTGCTGATTGTCCGCGACCTTCTGATTGCGCCGCGACGGTTCACCGAGCTGCAAACCCGGCTGAAGGGCATGGGCGCCAACCTGCTCACAAAGCGCCTGCGTGATCTCACGACAGCAGGTCTCGTCGCCTCCCCGGACGCAGATCGCTGCTATGCGCTCACCGAGCGGGGGTTGGCGCTGGAGCCGCTGATCCTCGAACTGGTTCGCTGGACCTTGCGGTCGTTCGAGCCCGGCGGGGGCGCTCAAGACCTTCACTTTCCGGACTGGGATCTGCTGGCGCTGAAGGCGCTCTTCAAGCCAGACGTCGGGCGGACGCAACGGTTTTTGGCGCGCTTTGAGTCGGATGGCTGGGTCGCCTGGGTCAGCGTCGACAGTACGAGCTGCCACTTTGGTCTGGGCGAGCCCCCGGCCCCACCGGACATTCGGTTTCCGTGCCTGGTTCCCGCCTTGCGCAGCCGCGGCGAGATCGTCGGAAAGCTTTCCCGGCAGCATCAGGCCGCCGCGCAGGGCTTTCTGGACGCCTTCGGGAACGCTTAGGCTGGCGGGTGCTGTCGGCCAAACGTAGACCGGTCTCGAGCGCCGCTCGCGGCGGTCGCGAGGAGGTTGAAGACCCTGTTGTCACCTACGGGTTCAAACGCGCTGACCGCCCCGAGCAACACTGACACATATGGCGCTGAGTTGAGGCTTCTCTCACCACCAGCGCCGTCATGGCCCGAACAAGTCGGGCCATGACGCGGGAGGGGGTGGATAGCGTGAAACGGCGCGAGGCTGAGGCGCCGCTTTGCGTGCTTCGACACGCGGCCTGCGGCCGCTGCTCAGCATGACTATGGTGGGTAGCCTTCCAGTCCAGTCATCCTGAGCAGCCGCGAAGCGGCGTGTCGAAGGACGCACGGTCCTGCCGCCCCCAATCAGGGCCCTCCGCACGGCCACCAGGGCTGGGCGCCGGCCGCATGCGCGCTACGTTGACGGCAAAAGAACACCGGGGGGATTCCATGAAACGCACTTTGTCGATGCTGGCCGCGCTGGCGCTTGCCACCTGCGCCCTGGCCCAGCCGGCCGTAGCCGCCGCGCCGGACGCCGCCACGAGCCGGACGGTGTCGGGCGGCGGGGTGGTCGGCTATGTCGACGCCGTCACCGGCGCCCATGCCTGGCGCGCCATCCCGTTCGCCGCGCCGCCGGTCGGCGACCTGCGCTGGCGTGCGCCCCGGCCGCCCGCCGCCTGGACCGGCCAGCGCAGCGCGGTGACGCCCGCGCCCTGGTGCCCGCAGCAGCTCAGCGCGCTCGACGGCGTGAAGAAGGACCGCTGGGGCGAGATCGTCGGGCAGGAGGACTGCCTCTATCTGGACGTCTACGCCCCGCCGATGACGGCCACGCAGGCCGCCGGCGCGAAGCTGCCGGTGATGATGTGGATCCACGGCGGGTCCAACACCTGGGGCCGGGCCGAGCAGTATGACGGCTCGGCGCTGGCCGCCCGCTTCAAGGTCGTGGTGGTGGTGGTGCAATACCGCCTGGGCGCGCTGGGCTGGATGTCGCTGGACGCGCTGCGGCAGGGCGGGACCCTGCCGGACGACGCCTCGGCCAACTTCGGCACGCTCGACCACATCCGGGCGCTGGAATGGATCGCCTCGGACATCGGCGCCTTCGGCGGCGACGCCGGCCGGGTGACCATCTTCGGCGAGAGCGCCGGCGGTCACAACGTCGCCGCCCTGCTGTCCAGCCCCCGGGCCAAGGGCCTGTTCCACCGCGCCATCATCCAGTCCGGCTCGTTCCGGTCCGAGCCGGCCGAGGAGGCCGAGGGCGCGACCGACGGCGGCCCGGCCTCGGCCACCGTGGTCGCCCGGCGCATCCTGGGCCCGGGCCGCCCGGTGGAGGGCCCTGCCCTGCGCGCCGCCTCCCTGGACGCGATCTTCGGCGCCTACAAGACCTCGGACGGCCAGATTGATCCGCTGCGGGTCATCGCCGACGGCGTGACGCTGCCGGCGCAGGGCGTCAGCTCCGGGCTCGACAACCCGATGAACTACAATGCGGTGCCGGTGATGACCGGCGCCAACCGCGACGAGATGAAGCTGTTCAACGCCCTGAACCCGGCGCTGGTCTGGCGCCTGTTCGGCGTGCTGCCGATGGCGCGGGACCAGGCCGAGTACGACGCGGTCTCGGCCTACCCCAGCCGCCTGTGGCGCGCCAACGCGGTGGACGGGCCGGCAGCGCGCATGGTCGCGGGCGGGCAACCGGCAGTCTGGGCCTATCGCTTCGACTGGGATGAGGAAGGCCGGGTGCTGTTCACCGACCTCGGCAAGCTGCTCGGCGCCGGGCACAGCCTCGAGATCCCGTTCGTGTTCGGCCACTTCAAGCTGCTGGGCGCCTTCGACCGGTTCGCCTTCACCAAGGGCAACGCAGAGGGCCGCACCGCCCTCTCCGACGCGATGATGAGCTACTGGGTCAACTTCGCCGCCACCGGCGCCCCCGGACGCGGCGTCGACGGCGCCCTGCCGGAGTGGAAGGCCTGGTCCAGCGCCTCGGGCGCCGAGCGGATCATGCTCCTCGACAGCCCGGCCGGCGGCGGCGTTCGGATGAGCGCCGACCTGGAGACGAGCCAGCGGATCGCCGCGGACCTTCTGGCCGACAAGCGCCTCAAGACGCCGGCCAAGCGCTGCGCGGTTCTCGCCCGGTCGGTTCGCGACAATCCCGAGTTGCTGCCGGTGCTGGCGCGGGAGTGTCCGGGCGGACGTGAGTGACGGGGCGGCCGGGAGGGCGAAGGGTGAACCGGCGCGAGGCTGAGGCGCCGCCTTGCGTGCTTCGACACGCGGCCTGCGGCCGCTGCTCAGCATGACTATGGTGAGAAGCCAACAATCCCAGTCATCCTGAGCAGCCCGCGCAGCGGGCGTGTCGAAGGACGCAGGGCCCCTGCCCCATCAGCCCCCGGTCAGCGGACGACCAGCACCGGCGTTTCGCTGTGCGCCAGCACCTCGGCGGTCACGCTGCCGAGGACCAGGCGGCCGAGGCCGCGGCGGCCGTGGGAGGCCATGGCGATGAGGTCGCAGCCGCGCGCCTTGGCGGTGGCGATGATCGCGTCGGCGGGCAGCGCGTTCTCGATCAGGACGGTTTCGACCACGACACCGCCGCCGGCCGCCGCCTCCAGTGCATCTGCCAGCACCTGTTCGCCCCCGGCGCGCTGGCTCGCGGTGTAGTCGCTGTAGGCCAGCGCCGTGAGCCCGCCGTCGAACCCGGCGTAGACGGGTAGCCGCTCGGTCACGGTGATGATGGTGAGCTTGGCGCCGAGGCTTTTGGCCAGGGCGAGAGCCTGGTCGACGCCCTTGCGGGCAAGGTCGGAGCCGTCTGTGGAGACGAGGATGTGCTTGTACATGGGGCTTCCCTCCTGGGACGTGTATCGACGGCATCGTGCGCCGGGTGCGCAGCCTTGGGGTTGATCGAGGTCAACCGGCGGGCGGGAAACAGGTTCCGGTTCGGCCGCCTTGCGTGCTTCGACACGCGGCCTGCGGCCGCTGCTCAGCGTGACTTTGTTGATAGCCTTCCAAACCAGTCATCCTGAGCAGCGCGAAGCGCGTGTCGAAGGACGCAATGACGAAAGATCACGCTATGTTCCCGCCATGAGGCCCGAGATTCTGTTTCCGCTGTTCTCCCCCGTCTCGACGCTGAAGGGCGTCGGGCCGAAGGTGGAGCCGTTGGTGCTGAAGCTGGCCGGGCCGCTGGTGCGGGACGTGCTGTTCCTGGGGCCGCAGTCGCTGATCCACCGCACGCCCACGACGGTGGACAGCGTCGTAGACGGCCAGGTCCACACCCTGATCGTCGACATCGAGCAGCACACCAAGCCGCCGCGCATGGATGTGCCGTACAAGATCAGGGCCTTCGACGGCACCGCCTTCCTGACCCTGATCTGGTTCAGAGGCCATGGCGAGCACCTGCTGCGCAACCATCCGGTCGGGGCGCGCCGCGTGGTCAGCGGCAAGATCGAGCGCTGGGGCAACGAGATCCAGATGGCGCATCCGGACTACATCGTCGCCGTCGAGAAGGCCGCCGATGTGCCGGAGGTGGAGGCCGTCTACCCCGCCACGGCCGGCCTGCCGGCCCGCACCGTGCGCAAGCTGGCCCACGAGGCCCTGACCCGCGCGCCGGAGCTGCCCGAGTGGCAGGATCCCGCCTGGCTGGCCCGGGAAGGATTCATGCCCTGGCGCGAGGCGCTGGAGGCCTACCACAACCCAGCTGCCGAGGCGGACCTGTCGCCGCTGTCGCCGGCGCGGCGGCGGCTGGCCTTCGACGAGCTGCTGGCCCACCAGCTGGCGCTGGCCCAGCGCAAGGCGGCGCGGCGGACGCACCCCGGCGCGATCATCCCGGCCGGGCAGCTGGCGGGCCGCATCGAGGCCGCCCTGCCCTGGAAGCTGACCGGCGCCCAGATCCGGGCCCTTTCCGAAGTGCGCGGCGACCTGCAGTCGGGCGAGCGGATGAGCCGGCTGCTGCACGGCGATGTCGGGGCCGGCAAGACCATCGTCGCCATGCTGGCCATCGCCGACGCCGCGGAGGCGCATCTGCAGTCGGCGCTGATGGCCCCGACCGAGATCCTCGCCCGCCAGCATTTCGAGACCATCGCCGCACCGCTGGAGGCCCAGGGTCTGCGCGTGCTGCTGCTGACCGGCCGCGACAAGGGCGGGGTGCGGGCCGAGAAGCTGATGGCGCTGATGGACGGCACCGCCCAGGTCGCCGTCGGCACCCATGCGCTGTTCCAGGACGAGGTGAAGTTCCGCGACCTCGGCCTCACCATCATCGACGAGCAGCACCGCTTCGGGGTCAACGAGCGCAAGCGCCTGCAGGCCAAGGGCGAGAGCGCCCATCTGCTGGCCATGTCGGCCACGCCCATCCCCCGGACGCTGGAGCTGACCGTGTTCGGCGACCTGGACGTCAGCCGCATCGACGAAAAGCCGCCGGGGCGCACGCCGGTGGCCACCCGCGCCGTCCCCTCCCCGCGCATGGGCGAGATCGTCGAGCGGCTGAAACAGGCGGTGAAGGACGGGGCCCAGGCCTTCTGGATCTGCCCGATGGTCAGCGAGAGCGACTTCGCCGACCTCGCCGCCGCCGAGAAGCGGGCCGAGGCGCTGCGCAAGGTGATGGGCGCCCAGGTCGGGCTGGTCCACGGCCAGATGCCGCCGGCCGAGAAGGACGCGGTGATGGCCGAGTTCGCCGACGGCCGCCTGCCGGTGCTGGTGGCGACCACGGTGGTCGAGGTCGGGGTCAATGTGCCCAACGCCACCATCATGGTCATCGAACAGGCCGAGCGCTTTGGCCTGGCCCAGCTGCATCAGTTGCGCGGCCGGGTCGGACGCGGCCGGCGGGAGAGCGCCTGCGTGCTGCTCTACGACCCGCCGCTGTCGGACGTCGCCCAGCAGCGGCTGGACATCCTGCGCCGCACCGACGACGGCTTCGTCATCGCCGAGAAGGACCTGGAGCTGCGCGGCGGCGGCGACCCTCTGGGGCTCAAGCAGAGCGGCTTTCCGGCCTACAGGCTGGCCGATCCGGTGGCGCACCGGAGCATGATCGCCGCGGCCGCCGACGACGCCCGGCTGATCCTGGCGCGGGACCCGAAGCTGACCTCGCCCCGGGGCCAGGCGGTCCGGGTGCTGCAGGAACTGTTCGACTGGAAGGCCGGCGGTTTGACTGACGCGGGGTGAAGGGTCCCAATCCCGACTCATGAGCGATCTCGAAACAGCCTTGAACGCCATCGCCCCCCAGCTGGGCGGCCAATCGGTCACCGGCCTGCGCCGCCTGTCCGGCGGGGCCAGCCAGGAGACCTGGGCCTTCGCCCTCGATACGGGCCGGCCGCTGATCCTGCGCCGCAAGCCGGCCGGGGCGGGCTCGCCGACCGGCAACGCCAATCCGCTGGCCACCGAGGCCGCCCTGATCCGCGCCGCCACCCTGCAGGGCGCCGCCGTGCCGGAGGTGCTCTACGTCAGCGCCCCGGGCAGCGACATCGGCGAGGCCTATGTCATGTCGGCGGTCGAGGGCGAGACCCTGGGCAAGCGCATCGCCCAGGGCGAGGCCTTCGCCGCCATCCGGCCCAAGCTCGCCTTCCAGTGCGGCGAGGCGCTGGCCAAGATCCACGCCATCCCGCTCGAGGGCCTGCCCGATCTGGCCCGGTCGAGCGCGCTCGACGAGCTGGAGAAGTACGAGACGGTCTACCGCAATCTCGGCGCCCGCCGGCCGATCCTGGAGGCCGCTTTCCGGTACCTGAAGGACCGCGCGCCCGTGCTGGAGCGGCCGGTGATGCTGCACGGCGATTTCCGCAATGGAAACATCATGTTCCATCCGGAAGCTGGCGTGGCCGCCGTCCTGGACTGGGAGCTGGTCCACATCGGCGATCCGGCCGAGGACATGGGCTGGCTCTGCACCGCCTCCTGGCGCTTCGGCGGCGCCAAGCCTGTCGGCGGCTTCGGCGACTACGCCGAACTGCTGGCCGGCTACGAGGCGGCGGGCGGGACGCCGATCCCGCTGGAGCGGGTCCTCTACTGGCAGATGCTCGGCTCGCTGAAGTGGGGCGTGATGTGCGAGGGCATGTACGCCTCCTTCGCCAACGGCTCCGACCCCTCGGTCGAGCGGGCGATGATCGGCCGCCGCACCTCCGAGTGCGAGATCGACCTGATGGCGTTGCTGGAGCAGGCCGCATGATCACCCATCCCACCGCCCCCGAGCTGATCGACTCGGTGATCCGCTTCATCGAGGAGCGCGCCGCGCCGCAGCTGAAGGATCGCGACGCCTTCCTGTGCCGGGTCGCTGTCAACGCCCTGGCCGCCGTCCGCCGCGAGATCGAGCAGGGCCCGTCGGCGCAGGACGCCGCCGTCGACCGCCTGAAGGCCATCCTCGGCCGCGACGGCGACTTCGCCGAGCTCAACGCCGCCCTCTGCGACGGCATCCAGGACGGCTCGATCGACGCCTTCGATCCAGCGGTGATGGCGCACCTGAAGGCCAGCATCATCGACCAGGTCCGCATCGACCAGCCGAACTACGCGGGTCTCAGGACGCTGGCGGGCTGACAGTCCGCAGGCCGCGCAGCGGCGAGGCCAGCACGATCAGCGGGCCGACGGCGCCGCCCGCGCAAGCGATGAGCAGCGCCTCGCGCACGCCCACGGCCGTGGCCAGCCAGCCGCCGAGCAGCGCGCCCAGCACCGCCAGCCCGCCCCGCGCGACGTGGAAGATGGCCCCGACACGGCCTAGCGACCGCTGGTCAATGACGGTCTGCTGCAGCGTCGTGGCCGGGATGATGGCCGCCACGCCGAACGCGTCCCCGATCAGCTGGGCCCCCATCAGGAAGGCCATGCCCCAGACGGCGTGCGCCGGAGCCAGGGGGATCAGGAAGGAAGATGCGGCCGAGACCAGGCCGCAGACGATGATCGCCGGCCCGATGCCCAGCACCTTCGTCGCCCGCGTCGCCAAGACCGCCCCCAGCAGCGCGCCCACGCCTCCGACCGCGATGGTCAACCCCAGCGCCGCCGGCGTCAGCCCCAGATGACGGATGGCCCACAGCGCGTAGAGCCCGCCGAAGAAGGAGAAGAACAGATACTGGACCATGGTCGACAGCAGCAGTGGCCGCACCAGCGGCTGCGCCATGATCGCTCGCCAGCCGAAGGCGAGGTCCGAGCCCCAGTGGCGAACCTCGTCCTCCGCCGAAGCCTCGGCCGCCTCGCGGACCCTGATGCCGCCCAGCAGCAGCGCCGAGAGCAGGTAAGTCCCCGCGTTGACGGCGATGGCGACCGGCGCGGTCAGCAGCTGGAACAGCACGCCCGCCAGCGCCGGACCGCCGATCTCGGCCACGGAGTCGGTGACCCCCAGCTTGCTGTTGCCCTCCATCAGCTGGTCGCGCTCGATCAGGCTGGGCAGGAAGGCGTTGTCGGCCAGGTCGAACAGCACGCTGGCGGCCCCGACCAGTCCGGCGACGACGAACAGCTGCTCGATGGTCAGCCACTGCAGCCAGGCGGCGACCGGCACGGTCATCAGCAACGCGAAGCGGACAAGGTCCGCGCCGATCAGGAGGGTGCGCCGGCGACGCCGGTCGACGAAGCCGCCGGCCAGCAGCCCGACGACCAGCCCCGGCCCCATCGACAGCGCCGCCAACACCCCCAGCTGGGCCGGCGTGGCGTCCAGGGTCATCACCGCTGCGAGCGGCAGGCCCTCGCGCGTGATCCGGGCGCCGAAGGCGGAGACCGCCTGCGCCGACCAGAGCCGCATGAAGTCAGGGTGCTTCCAGAGTTCGCCGCCGACCAGCGCCACCGGTTCAGTCGATCCGGTTCACGGGCGAGGAACGCACCGGGATCGAGGTTTCGATGGGCGGGGCGGCCTTGGGATAGGCGTCTCGGCCCAGCAGGGTCGAGACCCGCGCCTGGGCGTCCACTTCCAGGTCGAGATAGAACAGGTTGTAGGGCGGAACCTTCAGCCTGTCGGACCATCCGCGCGCCGGCTTGAACACCTTCGACTTCGGCTTGCCGACATCCAGCACCCCGCCGACGCAGCGGGCGCCGACCTGCCTCTGCAGGAAGGCCGGGCGCTCGTTCCATTCGAAGCCGGTCGCGACGGCGGCGCCCAGGTTGTCCTTGTCCGGCGCCGGCGCGTCGCTACGCGCGCCCAGCAGCGGATTGACGCACAGAGCGGCCCCCTCGCCGAGTTCGACCAGCTGCCCGCGATCATTCCAGACCAGCGTCCGCTCCAGCATTTCCCGGGCGCTGCGCTCGCGCGGAGTCGCCCAGGCGACCACGCAGCCGGCCTGAGCGCGCGTCCGGCAGGCCGGGACCGGCGCGCCCTCGGCGTACTGATCGGCGGGCACGATCGTCTCGATCAGATAGACCCCGGCAAGGCGGGCGCGAAGCGCAGCGTCGGGAACGATCTCCTCGCGGACCAGCCGGTCAGCCAGCAGACCGCCCTGCTCGACCCCGACGACAACCAGCGGACGGCCGGTGTCGTGGGCCCGCTTCCACGCCCGAAAGGCGGCCAGCACGTCGGCGTAGGCGAAGCGGCGGGCGCTGCGGGCGTCCTCGCGCAGGGTCAGCTGCGAATAGAGGCTGGCCTGCCGGTAGTTGGGCGCGAAGACCCTGCCGACACGGGCGAACGGACCAGCGTAGTTGGGCAGCATGGCCCGCCGGGTCAGGCGCCAGGCGTCCTGATCACGGAAGGGGGAGTTCCAGTGCTCGCCGCCGTCGTAAGTGGTCGGACCGACGAAGAACACATCGGCCGGCAAGGCCGGGTCCGGCGCCAGCTCAGGCATGAGCGCCCAGGCCCGTGCTTCGGCGTAGTTGGGCGCCCGCGGCGGCTTGTAGGTCTGGAACGGGATCCGCGGATCGAGCGTCGTGCGGATGAGTTCCACCCGCATGACCCACGCCGCGGCCAGCAGGACGACGATCGCAACGACCGCTCCCAGGAAGACCCAGCGCTTGAAGCCCTTCAACCCCCACATGCGGTGATGGTTACATCACTCGGCGGGGTCAGCGATAGGGATCGGCCGCGTTGAGGTACTTCTGCACGTACTCGGTGACGCCGTCCTCGAGCGGGGTCATCTGGCCCGGATAGCCGGCCTCGCGCAGGCGATCCATGTTGGCCTGCGTGAAGTACTGGTACTTGTCCCGGATGGCCGGCGGCATGGGGGTGTAGTCGATGTCGGGCGTGCGGCCGGCGGCTTTGAACACCGTCTCGGCCAGATCCTTGAACGACCGCGCCTTGCCCGAGCCCAGGTTGTAGACGCCGTTCACGGATTCGCTCTTGTGCAGCCAGTCGACGACATCGGCGACATCGCGGACGTAGACGAAATCCCGCAGCTGGCCGCCGTCGGCGTAGTCCGGATTGTGCGACTTGAAGAGCTGGACCTGGTGCCCGGCCTTCACCTTCGGCCAGATCTGCGAGGCGACCGACTTCATCGACGCCTTGTGCTCCTCGTTGGGGCCGTAGACGTTGAAGAACTTCAGGCCCGTCCACTGCGGCGGCGCATAGTCGCGGGCGGCCTGGCGGGCGGCGAAGACGTCGAACAGCGCCTTGGACCAGCCGTAGGTGTTCAGCGGCCGCAGGGCCTTGAGGCTGGCGATGTCGTCCCGATCGTCAAACCCCTGCGAGCCGTCGCCATAGGTCGCCGCCGAGGAGGCGTAGATGAACCGCCGCTGGCGGTCGGCGCACCAGCGATACAGGTCTCGCGACAGGCAGAAGTTGGTCTGGACGATCTTGTCGGCGTCAGGCTCGGTCGTCGAGCTGATGGCGCCCATGTGGATCACCATCTGCACGTCCTGCCAGCGCTTCTCGAGCCATTCGAACATCTGCTCGGGCGGCACGAAGTCGCCGATCGGATGCTTGGACAGGTTCTTCCACTTGCCGAGTTCGGCCGTCTCCAGCCAGTCGCAGACGACGAGATCCAGAGACGGATCCTCGGCCAGCTTGGCCACGATGTTGGAGCCGATGAAGCCGGCCCCGCCGGTGACGAATACGATGCGGCGGGTCATGGGAACTCAGGCTTTCTCGGTGATGCGGGCGATGGCGGCAGAGGTCGAATAGCCCTCCACGATGGGGGCGAGCTTGACCTCGCCGCCCCAGGACTGGACCAGTTCGTGGCCGACCACGCCCTCGACGGTGTAGTCGGCGCCCTTGACCAGAACGTCGGGCCGGGCGGCCTTGATCAGCTCGATGGGGGTGTCCTCGTCGAACGGCGCGACCAGATCGACGTGGGCCAGACCCGCGAGGACCAGGGCGCGGGACTCCAGGTCATTGACCGGCCGCCCCTCCCCCTTCAGCGCGCGCACGGACCGGTCGCTGTTCACACCGACGATCAGCCGGTCGCACCAGGCGCGGGACTGGGCCAGGTAGGCGACGTGGCCCTTATGCAGGATGTCGAAGCAGCCGTTGGTGAAGCCGACCTTCAGGCCGGCCTCGCGCCAGGCCTGGGCCTTGGCGGCGACCTGGGCGGGCGTGGCCAGCTTGGCCTCGGCCGGCGCCATATGGGCGGCGATCTCGGCCTCGATCATCTCGGAGGGCAGCACCACGGCGGTGCCGGCCTTGCCGACCGCGACGCCGGAGGCCAGCAGCGCGAAGGTCACCGCCTCTTGCGGCGAAGCCTTGGCGGCCAGCGCCAGACCGAGCGCCGCCAGCGCGGTGTCACCTGCGCCGGAGACGTCGAACACCTCCCGCGGGCGACCGGGGAAGTGGGTCACGCCCTGCCCGCGCACGGCCAGGCTCATCCCCTTGGCGGCGCGGGTGACCAGCACCGCCTTGGCGCGCGAGAGGTCCAGCGCCCGGGCCAGCGCTGCCTCGATCTCCGCATCCGTGCCGGTCGGCAGCTCGGTTGCGGCGGCCAGCTCGGCGGCGTTGGGCTTGACGATGTCGGCGGCGCCGTAGCGGGCGAAATTGCGGGCCTTGGAATCGACGATCAGCACGGCGCCTGACGCCCTGGCGGCGGCGAGGCAGGCCTCGATCACCGCCTGGGTCACCGCGCCCTTGCCGTAGTCGGACAGCAGGATGGCGCCAGCGTCGGCGGTGGCGTGCTTCACGGCGTTCAGCAGCCTGGCCTCGGCGTCCTTCCCGACAGGCCGGACATCCTCGGCGTCGACCCGCAGCAGCTGCTGGCCGGCGGCGACGTAGCGGGTCTTCACCGTGGTCGGACGGCCTCGCTCGGCGACGAGGTGACCTTCCATGCCAGCGTCCGCGCCGATCATGGCCAGCGCCTCGTTGGCGGCCGCGTCGTCGCCGATCACCCCGGCCAGGGCCGCCGTCCCGCCGAGGGACGCGACATTGCGGGCGACGTTGCCGGCCCCGCCCAGCATGGCGATCTCGCGGGTGCGGGCCAGCACCGGGATCGGCGCCTCGGGCGAGGTGCGGGTGACCTCGCCATAGACGAAGCGGTCCAGCATGACATCGCCCACGCAGGCCACGCGGGCGCCCGCGACGGAGCTCAGCAGGGACTGGAGCGAAGCAAGATCCATGAGACGCAGGGTGTGGGCTTTGACGCTGGGGCGGTCAAGCGGGCGATGGCGCGGTGGCCGTAGCGAAGAACTCGCGCCCCATCAGCCCCGTCCCTTGGCCAGGGCATCGAACTCCAGCAGCCGGCCCACCAGCGACTCGAACTGGCTGAGCGGGACCATGTTGGGGCCGTCCGACGGGGCGTTGTCGGGATCGGGGTGAGTCTCCAGGAACACGCAGGCGACACCGACCGACACCGCCGCACGAGCCAGCACCGGGACGAACTCGCGCTGACCGCCGGAGCTGACGCCCTGCCCGCCTGGCTGCTGCACCGAGTGGGTGGCGTCGAAAACCACCGGGCAACCGATCTGGGCCAGAATCGGCAGAGCCCGCATGTCGCTGACCAGGGTGTTGTAGCCGAAGGACACACCCCGCTCGCAGGCCATGGCGTTGGGATTGCCGGCCGCGATGATCTTGGCGATGACGTTCTTCATGTCCCAGGGCGCGAGGAACTGGCCCTTCTTGACGTTGACCGCCTTGCCTGTGCGGGCGGCGGCGACCAGGAGGTCGGTCTGCCGGCACAGGTAGGCAGGGATCTGCAGCACGTCGACCGCTTCGGCGGCGCGGGCGCACTGCTCGATCTCGTGCACATCGGTCAGAGTCGGCAGGCCGACGACTTCGCGTATCTCGGCGAAGATCGGCAGCGCGCCGTCCAGGCCGATCCCCCGCTGGGCGTGGATGCTGGTGCGGTTCGCCTTGTCGAAGCTGGTCTTGTAGATCAGTCCGACATCCAGTCGTTCGGCGATCTCCTTCAGCGCATGCGCCGTCTCCAGCGCGTGCTGGCGACTTTCCAGCTGACAGGGGCCGGCGATTACGGTCAGCCGCTCTGCGTTACCGAGGCGGACGGTCCTGCCGCCCGGAGCCTTCACTTCGACGACGGCATTGGGCGACACGGGCTGAGACACGGGCTGGCTTTCGTGATGATCCGGAAAGGACGGGGCCGCGTAGGAGTGGCGTGAGCGTCGCTTCGACACAAGTGGGGGACAACCCCGATGGCCCAACCATCGTCTGGCTTCGACAGGACCTGCGCCTGGCGGACAACCCTGCCCTGGGCGCGGCGGTCGCGTCCGGCCGGCCGGTCATTCCGTTGTACGTGCTGGACGAGACCGCGGCTCCACTTGGCGGCGCCGGTCTGTGGTGGCTGGACAAGTCTCTGGCCTCGCTCGACGCATCCCTGCGGGCGCTGGGCTCCCGCCTGATCCTGCGGCGCGGCGATCCCGCCCACCAGATCGGCGAGGTTATCGCGACGACCGGCGCCGGCGCGGTGGTCTGGAACCGGCTCTACGACAAGCATTCGGTGGCCCGCGACAGCGCGCTGAAGTCCGACCTTCTTTCTGACGGCATCGAGGCGCGTTCGTTCGACGGCGGCCTGCTGGTCGAGCCCTGGACCGTGAAGTCCGGATCGGGCGACCCCTACAAGGTGTTCACCCCCTTCTGGCGGGCGGCGCGGGGCGTCTTCATCGATCGACCGGCCGTTCCGTCGCCCGATCGACTGCCCGGGCCAGCCGCCTGGCCAGAGAGCGAGGCGCTCGCCGACTGGGGCCTGCATCCGACGCGACCCGACTGGTCAACCGGCTTCGATATCTGGACACCAGGCGAAGGCGGCGCCGGGGCTTTGCTCGACCTGTTCCTGCGTGGGCCGGTGAAAGCCTACGCGGACGAGCGCAACCTGCCGGGCGTCGAGGGCACGTCGCGATTGTCGCCCCACCTGCACTTCGGCGAGATCGGCCCGCGGCAGGTCTGGCGCGCCGTCCACGCCGCCGTGGAGGCCGGTCAAGCCCCGGCCGATCAGACCGCCAAGTTCCTGGCCGAGCTCGGCTGGCGCGAGTTCAACCACCACCTTCTGTTTCACTGGCCCGACCTGCCGACGGCGAACTTCAAGCCCGAGTTCGACCGTTTCATCTGGCGCGACGATCCGGCCGCCCTCAGGGCCTGGCAAACGGGCCAGACCGGCTATCCGATCGTCGACGCCGGCATGCGCGAGCTGTGGGCCACCGGCTTCATGCACAACCGCGTGCGGATGATCGTCGCCTCCTTCCTGATCAAGCACCTGATGATCGACTGGCGCGAAGGTGAAGCCTGGTTCCGCGACACGCTGGTCGACGCCGACATCGCGCAGAACGCCGCCAACTGGCAGTGGGTGGCCGGATCGGGGGCCGACGCCTCGCCCTGGTTCCGCATCTTCAATCCGATCACCCAGGGCGAGAAGTTCGATCCCGACGGCGTCTATGTCCGCCGCTGGTGTCCGGAACTGGCGAAACTGCCCAATGACGTCATCCACCAGCCGTGGACCGCCTCCGAAGGCCGTCTCGTCGCGGCGGGCGTCAGACTGGGTCGCACCTACCCCCGTCCTGTTGTCGACCACCCCAATGCCCGCGCCCGCGCGTTGGGTGCGTATGCCGCCGTCAAGGCCGCCTGAGGAAATGCCGTCATGAGAACAGCCGTCATCGGCGCCGGCGTGGCCGGTCTGGGCGCCGCGTGGGCCCTGAAGGACAGCCGGGAGGTCGTCGTCTACGAACAGGATGCCCGCGTGGGCGGCCACGCCAACACCGTGACCATCGACTACGACGGCGTCCCGGTCGCCGTGGACACCGGCTTCATCGTCTACAACGCCGAGAACTATCCCAACCTCTGCGGCCTGTTCGCGGCGCTGGACGTCGAGACCCGCTCCACGGACATGAGCTTCGCCTGCGCCGGCGGCGGGGTGGAATGGTCGTCCAGCTTCCCGCGTGGAGTCTTCGCCCAGAAGCGCAACCTGCTGCGTCCCGACTTCCTGGGCATGCTGGCCGACATCGGCCGGTTCAACGCGCTGGCCCGCTCAGAACTGCTGCGGCCGGACATCGACGACCTGACGCTGGGCGCCTGGCTGAAGCTGCGCCGGTTCGGGAATGGCTTTCGCGACCGCTACCTGCTGCCCATGGGCGCGGCCATCTGGTCGACGACCGAGTCCGGCATCGGCGACTTTCCGGCCCGCAGCTTCCTGCGGTTCCTATCCAACCACAGCCTGCTGCAGTTTCGTCCGTCCCTGTGGCGCACGGTGGTCGGCGGCAGCCGGAGCTATGTCGACAAGCTGGAGCAGGCGCTGGCCGGCTCGATCCGCGCCGGCGCGCCCGTCGTCTCGGTCCGCAGGCAGGCCGGGGGCGTGATCGTTCGCGACGCCTCGGGCCATGAGGAGCGGTTCGACGACGTCATCCTGGCCTGCCACTCCGACCAGGCCCGCCGCCTGCTGGGCGAGGATGCCGACGGCGAGGAGGCGGCGCTGCTGGAGGCCATCCGCTATGCACCCAACCGCGCCGTCCTGCACCGTGACCCGCGCCTGATGCCCGAGCGGCCGCAGGCCTGGGGAAGCTGGAACTACATCGACAATTCCGAAGGAAAAACGGCGCCTTACGTCACATACTGGATGAACAACCTGCAGGGCATCGACGCCACCCGGCCGCTGTTCGTCAGCCTCAACGGCCCCGAGCCCGATCCGGCCCTGACCTTCGGCGCCTACGACTACGAGCACCCGCAGTTCGACACCGCCGCCCTCGCCGCGCAACGCCGGTTCGGACAGATCCAGGGTCGAGGCGGCGTCTGGTACGCCGGCGCCTGGCTCGGCTACGGCTTCCACGAGGACGGGATCACCTCGGGCGTGAAGGCGGCGCTGGCCCTGGGCGGACAGGTCCCCTGGGACTTCGTCGACCATAGGGTCGCCGCCATCGATCCACAGGCTCCGATGCGCGTGGCGGCATGAGCGCCTGGCTCTACGAGGGCGAGACCACCCATCGCCGCACCGGCGCGGTGACCCACGGCTTCCGCTATCGCCTGTTCCAGATTCTGCTCGACGTCGACCGCATCGACGAGGACCTGCGCGGCCTGCGGACGATCCGTCGCGGACGCCTTGGCCTGTTCAGCTACGACGACCGCGATCACGGCTGGCGCGATGGCCGCCCCCTGCGTGGATGGGTGCTGGAGCGGCTCGCCGAGGCCGGCGTGATCGCCACGGCGCATCGCATCCGGCTGCTGGCCATGCCGCGCGTGCTGGGCTTTGTCTTCAACCCGATCTCGCTGGTCTACGTCGAGGACGCCGCGGGCGCGCTGGAAGCGGTGATCTACGAGGTCAACTCCACCTTCGGCCAGACCCACGCCTATGTCGCCCCGGCCAGCGGTCGTGGCTTTCAGCGTCAGACCGCGGACAAGCGCCTGTTCGTCTCGCCCTTTTACGGGGTGGACGGATCCTACCGCTTTGACGTCGGCCCGCCCGACCAGGGTCTGGATCTGGCCATCATCAAGACGGACGCCGAAGGGAACGCCGAGTTCACGGCCACCCTGCGCGCCGACCGAAAGCCGCTAACAGACGCGCGTATGCTGCGGCTTTTCCTCAGCTTTCCGCTGATGACGCTTCAGGTCGTCGTCGGCATCCACTGGCAGGCATTTCGCCTTTTCGTGAAGGGCGCCCGTCTTGTCCGAAGGCCGGCCGGTCCCGACATCGGAACCAGCGCCGCGACGCTGGATGCTCGCCACGGGCGAAAAAACGATGTTAGCTTGGCCGCAACGGAAGGGAGCGCCGATGACGATCACGGACCTGACCCCCGCCTCCAGCGGTCCCGGCTGGGACATCCCGGCGTTGCGTAGCGCGCCGCCGGTCTTTCGCACCGTCGTCCGGATCTGCGCGGAAAGCTGGCGCTATGGCTCCATCGTCTGGGTGCTGCCCAGTGGCGAAGCGGTGCGCTGCAACGGGACCGAGCCCGGGCCGGACATCCGCGTCCAGGTCAAGGACTACCGCTTCCTGCGGCGGTGTCTGACGGCCGGCGCCATCGGCTTCGCCGAGGGCTACATGGCCGACGAGTGGGACACGCCGGACCTGGCGCACCTGCTGACCGGTTTCGCGATGAACTTCGATCGGCTCAACGTGCTGGTCGAGGGCAACCCGATCGTGCGGGCGATCAACTTCGTGATGCACATGCTGCACCGGAACGACCGCCAGGGCAGCCGCAAGAACATCCACGCCCACTACGACCTGGGAAACCACTTCTACTCGAAGTGGCTGGACCGGACGATGACCTACAGCGCGGCGGTCTACGACAAGCCCGGCCAGCCGCTGGACCAGGCCCAGCAGCAGAAGTACGCGGCGCTGGCCCGCTCCATGGCGCTGCAGCCCGGCCAGAGCGTGCTGGAGATCGGCTGCGGCTGGGGCGGCTTCGCCGAGTTCGCCGCCAAGGAAGTCGGCGCGAAGGTCACCGGCATCACCATCAGCCAGGAACAGTACGACTTCGCGCGCAAACGCCTGTTCGAACAAGGGCTTGCGGAGAAGACCGACATCCGGCTGATCGACTATCGCGACGTCGAGGGCCAGTTCGACCGCGTCGCCTCCATCGAGATGTTCGAGGCGGTCGGCGAGGAATACTGGCCGACCTACTTCAACAAGATCCAGGACGTGCTGTCGCCCGGCGGCCGGGCGGGCCTGCAGATCATCACCATCCGGGACGAGTTGTTCGGCGTCTATCGCCGGCGGGCCGACTTCATCCAGAAGTACATCTTCCCGGGCGGCATGCTGCCCAGCGAGACGCGGCTGCGCCAGGAGACCGACAGGGCGGGACTGGACTGGCAGTCGGTCATGCGCTTTGGCCAAGACTACGCCGACACCCTGGCCGAATGGATGGTCCGCTTCGACGCCGCCTGGGACGACATCCGCAAACAGGGCTTCGACGACCGCTTCCGCCGCATGTGGCGCTTCTACCTCGCCTACTGCGAAGCGGGCTTCCGCACCGAGCGGACGGACGTGATCCAGCTGAGCGTCGGGAAGGTTTAGTCAGTCGGTGGGGACCACCGCCCCCATCCGTTGCCGCACCGCCTCCGCCGACGCCGTGATCGCCGCCCGCTCCGTCTCGCTGAACCGCGCGAGGTTGCGGTAGGGCATGGCCATTCGCGCGTTGCCGCCCAGCCGCTGCTCGTTGGCGATCAGGAAGTCCCAGTAGAGGGCGTTGAACGGGCAGGCGCCCTCGCCCGTCCGCGCCGCCGGGTCGTAGGGGCAGCCGCCGCAGTGGTCGCTCATCCGCTTGATGTAGGCGCCGCTGGCCGCATAAGGCTTGGAGCCGACGATGCCGCCGTCGGCGAAGGTGGCCATGCCGCGGGTGTTGGGCATCTCGACCCATTCGTAGGCGTCGGCAAAGACGGTCATGTACCAGTCGTCCACCGCGTCCGGATGCACGCCCAGCAGCATCATCAGGTTGCCGGTGACCATCAGCCGCTGGATGTGGTGGGCGTAGGCGTGGTCGCGGGCGGCGATCACCGTCTCGCGCACGCAGACCATGTCGGTCTCGCCGCTCCAGAACAGCCGGGGCAGCGCGCGATCGGCCTCCAGCGCGTTGCGGCGCCCGTATTCGGGCATCTTCAGCCAGTAGACGCCGCGCACGAACTCCCGCCAGCCGAGGATCTGGCGGACGAAGCCCTCGACGGCGTTCAGCGGCGCGCGGCCGGCCCGCCACTCGGCCTCGGCGCGGCGACAGACCTCCAGCGGGTCGAGCAGGCCCAGATTGATCGCGGTCGAGACCAGGCTGTGCCACAGGAACGGCTCGCCCGTGGCCATGGCGTCCTGCCAGTCCCCGAACAGCGGCAGCGCGTCGCGCAGGAAGTGCTCCAGCGCCTCCTGCGCCTGCGCGGCCGTGGTCGGCCAGCCGAAAGCGTCCAGCCTGCCGAAGTGGTCCGGAAACAGCCGCTCGACGTCGGCGATGGCCTCCCGCGCGATGGCGTCCGGCGCGAACCGCCGGCGTCGCGGCGCGCGCAGGCCAGGCGGCAGGCGCTTGCGGTTCTCGGCGTCGAAGTTCCAGCGGCCGTCGGCTGGCTGGTCGCCGTCCATCAGCAGGCCGGTGCGGCGGCGCATCTCGCGGTAGAACCACTCCATGCGCAGTTCCTTGCGGTCCCGCGCCCAGGCCTCGAAGTCGCTGTGGCTGCACAGGAAGCGGTCGTCGTCGCGGATCTCGACCGGGACCGCGCAGCGCGCCGCGAAGGCCGCCAGCGCGCTCTGCAGCCGCCATTCGCCGCATTCGGTCAGGACGACCCGCCCGAACGGCCCGGCCTCGGCCAGCGCCCGCTCCAGCTCGCCGGCGATCGACCCGGTCGACGCTGGATCGTCGATCCGGACGTAGCGGACGCGAAGACCGCGCGATTCGAGTTCCGCCGCGAACGAGCGCATCGCCGCGAAGGTCAGCGCGATCTTCTGCTTGTGATGGCGGACCCAGGTCGCCTCCTCCCGCACCTCGGCCAGCAGGATCAGGTCGGCGGGCGTCGCGTCGGCCAGCGAGGCGAGTCCGGGCGACAACTGATCCCCCAGAACGAGGCGAAGGGAGGGGGCGGAGGAGGACACGCGGCCGCTTTCAGTTATTCTGGGGTTGCGATCCGGTTACGGCTCACGATCTTGGCTGGATCAACACAGCCCGGCCTACGGGCGCCCGGATGCCTCCATGTCTTATTCCGCCAGCGTTCTCGACCTCATCGGGAACACCCCCCTCATCCGCCTCAAGGCCGCCAGCGAGGCGACCGGCTGCGAGATTCTGGGCAAGGCCGAGTTCCTCAACCCCGGCCAGTCGGTCAAGGATCGCGCCGCGCTGTGGATCATCCGCGACGCGGAGGCGCGGGGCCTGCTCCGCCCTGGCGGCCGCATCGTCGAGGGCACGGCGGGCAACACCGGCATCGGCCTGGCCATGGTCGCCTCGGCGCTGGGCTACCGCACCACCATCGTCATCCCGCGCACCCAGAGCCAGGAGAAGAAGGACGCCATCCGCCTGGCTGGCGCCGAGCTGGTCGAGGTTGACGCCGTCCCCTACTCCAACCCCGACAATTACGTCCGCTACTCCGGCCGTCTCGCCGAGGAGCTGGCCAGGACCGACCCGAACGGCGCGGTCTGGGCCAACCAGTTCGACAACGTCGCCAACCGCCAGGCGCACGAGGAGACCACCGGGCCGGAAATCTGGGACCAGACCGGCGGCAAGGTCGACGGCTTCATCTGCGCGGTCGGCTCCGGCGGCACCCTGGCCGGCGTGGCCGCGGCGCTGCGGTCCAGGAACCCGGCGGTGAAGATCGGCCTGGCCGACCCCTACGGCGCGGCGCTGTACCACTACTACGCCCACGGCGCGCTGAAGGCCGAGGGCTCCTCGATCAGCGAGGGCATCGGCCAGGGCCGCATCACCGCCAACCTCGAGGGCCTGGTGGTCGACCATCCGTTCCGGGTCTCCGACGAGGAGATGCTGACCACCGTCTTCGACCTGGCCGAGCACGAGGGCCTCGTTCTGGGCGGCTCGTCTGGCGTCAATGTCGCCGGCGCCGTGAAGCTGGCGCGCGAAATGGGGCCGGGCCACACCATCGTGACCATTTTGTGCGACTACGGTTCGCGCTATCAGTCGAAACTCTTCAATCCGGCGTTCCTGAAGGAGCGCGGCCTGCCCGTACCCGGGTGGCTTTCAGGGGAATAAAGGCATGTCCGATCCGCTCGTCTCCACCGCCTGGCTGGCTGACCACCTGGGCGCACCGGACGTACGGCTGATCGACGCCAGCTGGTACTTCCCGCAGGAGGGCAAGGACCCGCTGGAGCAGTTCAAGCTGGCTCACATCCCCGGCGCGGTGTTCTTCGACATCGACGAGATCGCCGACGACTCCTCGAACCTGCCGCACATGCTGCCCAGCCCGGTGAAGTTCGCCTCACGGGTCCGCAAGCTGGGCCTGGGCGATGGCTCGCGCATGGTGGTCTACGACCAGCTGGGCCTGCGCTCGGCCGCCCGCGTCTGGTGGACCTTCCGGGCCATGGGTCACGAGGACGTGGTCGTGCTCGACGGCGGCCTGCCCAAGTGGATCGCCGAGGGCCGCCCGATCGCCGACGGCCCGCCGCAGCCGCGCGAGCGTCACTTCACCGTCCGCTACAGCAACGACCTGGTCCGCGACCTCGGCCAGGTGAAGCGCGCCCTGGCCTCGGGCAAGGAGCAGCTGGTCGACGCCCGCCCCGCCGGCCGCTTCACCGGCGAGCAGCCCGAGCCGCGCGAGGGCCTGCGCGGCGGCCACATGCCGGGCGCCTTCAGCGTACCCGCCTCGGAGATCCTGTCGCCGGACGGCACAGTGAAAAGCGCCGGGCAACTGAAGGAACTCTTTGAGAAATCGGGGGTTGATCTCACCCGCCCGATCATCACCACCTGCGGCTCGGGCATCACCGCCGCCATGCTGTCCCTGGCCCTGGCGCGCGTCGGCAAGGACCGGGTTCCGGTGTACGACGGCTCCTGGACCGAGTGGGGCGGCCGCCGGGACACTGACGTGGTAACGGGGGCGGCCTGACCGCCGCATAGGGCCATGGACGAGGAAAGTCGCCTGATCCGCGCCGGCGCCGGCCGCAAGCCGACCGCGAAGACCGTCGCCCCGGCCATTCAGCGCGGCTCGACCGTGCTGCTGCCGAACGCGAAGGCGCTCTACGATGGCACCTTCGGCTACGGCCGCTCGGGCCTGAACGCCCAGCACGCGCTGTGCGAAGCGCTGTGCGAGCTGGAAGGGGCGCATGAGGTCCAGCTGTTCCCTTCCGGCCTGGCCGCAATCACCGCCGCCCTGTTGGCCGTGCTGAAGGCTGGCGACCACATCCTGGTGGTCGATACGGTCTACAAGCCGGTGCGCCAGTTCTGCGACGCCGTCCTGACGCGGTTCGGCGTGGCGGTGGACTACTACGCCCGGCTGGACGCCGACGCCGTGCTGGCGCTGGCGACGCCGGCGACGCGGCTGATCCTCATGGAGTCGCCGGGCTCGCTGACGTTCGAGATGCAGGATGTCCCGGCCATCGCCGCCGCCGCCCGCGCGCGGGGCATCCTGACCCTGATCGACAACACCTGGGGCGCGGGCCTGCTGTTCAAACCGCTGTCCTATGGCGTCGACCTCAGCGTCCAGGCCCTGACCAAGTACGTCTGTGGCCACTCCGACGTCTTCATGGGCTCGGTCGCCGTCGCCGACGCCAGACAGGCCGCGGCGATGCAGGATGCGGTCCACGAACACGGCTGGGCGGTGACCGGCGACGACGCCTATCAGGCCCTGCGCGGCCTGCGCACCCTGGCGGTGCGGATGGCCCGGCACGGCGAGAACGGCCTGGCCGTCGCCCGTTGGCTGCAGGACCAACCGCAGGTCCTTCGGGTGATCCACCCCGCCCTTCCCGGCGCCCCGGGGCACGCCCTGTGGCAGCGCGACTACAGCGGCGCCTGTGGCCTGTTCGGCGTGGTGCTGCGGCCCGGGCCGGACAAGGCGGTGGAGGCCTTCCTCGACGCCCTGACGCTGTTTGGCCTCGGCTTCTCCTGGGGCGGCTTCGAGAGCCTGGCCATCAACTGCGACCCGCAGTTCAAGCGGCGCAAGGTCCCCGTCGACTACGGCGGCCCGGTGATCCGCCTGCACGTCGGCCTGGAGAGCCCGACCGACCTGATCGCCGATCTGAAGGCCGGGCTCGACGCCTTCTCCGCGGCCTGACCTGAAAGGACGGGCCTGCCCCGGATCATCCGGGACAGGCCCTAAAACCGGCGCACAGGAAGGGCGGCGACGGCGACGAGAAGCCAGGCGATGGCCAGTTCGACGATCAACTTGCTGGTCTGGGCCACGACCAGCCCCTGGCTAGCCGCGCGGGCTGCGCCGTCGGGATCGAGGATGCCGCCGACGCTGCCGAGACCGCAGATGTCCCAGGTGGCCAGCGCGAAGAAGAAGTAGCCGGCGATGCGCCAGTGGTCGCGCGAGCTGGCGAAGAACGTTCCGTCCCTCGTGGCGTTGGCGCGCGCGCTCCAGAAGACGGCGATGATCGTGGCCATGATGAGCACGCCGGTCGACGCGAAGAAGGCCGTGTAGGGCCCGGGCAGGCCTGGAATAGCCCAGAGCCCGATCCAGACCGCGCCGCAGGCCAGAAATCCGCGTCGAAAGCCCCTGACGGCGTCGCCCTGCGCGCGCAAGGCTGCGTAGGCGACGCAGAGCGCCCCCACATGGAACGACAGCATCCAGGCGATGGTCCGCGTCGCACCCCAGATCAGCGCCGCCCCGCCCACTTCGCCGCCGGCGGCATCCTGCGCCAGGAAGCGGCGATAGCCAGGCAACACCAGCCAGTTGCCGGCGACACAGTAGGCCAGCAATGCGATCCCGATCAGGAGCCACAGGCGGCCCGCCTGCGACGGCCTGCCGCTTCCGTTGGCCATGGTCATGGTCGGCCCTCCCTGGTCAGCCGGACAATCCGTCCTCGATCCTGCGCAGAAGCCCGCGCAGCGTGTCCCTTTCCGGCGCGGACAACGGCGTGAGCAGGCTCGCCATCTGCTGGAAGACCTCAGGCGCGACGACGGCCGCGAGTTCACGTCCACGATCCGTCAACGCGACGGCCTTGCGGCGACGGTCAGCGCCCTCAGCCGGGGCAAAGACGATCAGGCCGTCGCGAACCATGCCGCTGACCAGGCCGGTGACGGTCGCCCGCGTAACCCCCAGCCTGTCGGCGATTTCCGATGGGGCCAGCGGCGCGGCCCGGGCCTGAAGGGTCATCATCAACGCGTAGCGGCCGGGCGACAGGCCGTGCATCGCGAACTGCTCGGCGAACGATCCGAGCAGCGTCTTGGCCAGACGCAACAGGTCCTGCGCGACGACGATGTCGGTCGGATCGATGTCCGAACGGGGAAGCCGCGCCAGGACCTCAAGGGCCGGTGTGTCGCTGAACTCCAGATCGGACATCGGTTATCGCCCACAAGTTAGCGCCCTAATGATTAGCCCCCTAATTATTTGAACGCAAGTCACCGGCGATCGGGATCAGCAAAGGGACAAAGACGGCTGGCGACCCCAGCAGGACTCGAACCTGCAACCGTCCGCTTAGAAGGCGGATGCTCTATCCGGTTGAGCTATGGGGTCCGCGTCACGCGGAAACTCTAGTGCGTCCAGGGCTGTTTGCGGCCGGCGGCGAAGTTGTCGGCGTAGGCCTTGATGATCTTCTTCGGCTCATGCGGCTCGACCAGCCGGAAGGCGATGCCGTGGCGCTGGGCGTAGGCGACGGCTTCTTCCCGCGTCTCGAAGCTCAGCCGGACCTGGCCGTTCATGTCGGTGGACTGGGTCCAGCCGGTCAGCGGATCGACACGCTTGGCCGCGGCGGGCTCGAACTCAAGCAGCCAGTCTCTGGTCTTGGCCTTGCCGGACTGCATGGCGGTCTTGGCCGGGCGGTAGATGCGGGCGAGCATGAAGAGCCTCTCCGTTCGATCGTTTCCGTGGTCGGGGCGAGAGGATTCGAACCTCCGACCCTCTGGTCCCAAACCAGATGCGCTACCAGGCTGCGCCACACCCCGCTTCACGGAAGCGCGCTCTTTGCCATGCGTCGCGCCGCGCCGCAATGAAGGCGTCCGTCAGACCTTCAGTCTGGGCACCTGGCTCGCCATCCCCGACCGCATGACCGCGGCCATGGGGGCGGGATCATAGTCCGGAGGGAGGATGTCGAAGATCAGGTGATGCCGGTCGCGATCGCCGCCGTGCCGCACCTCGTGGAACATCTGGTTGTTCAGTTCGAAAGCCTGCCCGGCCTCGAACCGGAACGGCCTGTCGTCGATGAAGAAGGTCACCTCGGGCCAGGTGATCAACGGCACATGCACCCGGTGGCTGGCGCGCAGCAGCGGCGAGATGTCCTGGTGGCGCGCGATGTGCCCGCCGGGAATCAGTTTGGCGAGCTGACACCGCACGACCACGCCGCCCGGCGCGTAGAGGGCCAGGATCTCGTTCAGGATGGGCAGCACCACCGGGCTGAACCAGTCCCAGCCCGCCCGGCGCAGCACGTCGTCCTGGGTGATGCGCCGGTCGTGCGGCATGTAGAGGGCGTTGGTGTAGTAGAGATAGATCGACTGGGTCGGCCGCGCGCCCGTCAGCGCCTGGCGCAGGTCTTCCTCCCCATCCCAGAGCGCGTCATCAACCCTGGCCAGCCGTTCCAGCAGCGGTTGGATGTTGACTTGCTTGAGGAAGCGGTGCGTTTTCCCGAAATCCATGACGCCCATTCTGATGAACCGCGCCCCGCAAGTACAGTAGATCGGTTCGGGAGAGTTCTCGCCCGTGATTATCTCCCACCGTCACCGGTTCATGTTCTTCGCGATCCCGAAAACCGGCACCCACGCGATCCGCTTCGCCCTGCGCGAGCACATGGGAGAGACCGACGAGGAGCAGGTGCGGCTGTTCGTCCAGAAGGCCCTGCCCCACCCCGATATCGCCCGGCTGGGCCATGGCCACATCCGCTGGGACGAGATCCGCTCCGTCGTGAGCCCTGAGGTCTGGAGCGGCTACTTCAAGTTCGCGATCGTCCGCAATCCCTGGGAGCGCTTTCTGTCCTACTGCGTCTTCACGCACCGGGACGGAGACTGGTTCACGCGGGACCCGCGCGGAACGATGGCGCGTGTGCTCGACGAGCCGGGCCATCGGCAGAGAATTGTCTTCCAGCCCCAGCACCGCTTCATCTGCGACGCCGCAGGCCAACCGATGGTCGATTTCGTCGGTCGACAGGAGACCCTGCAGGAGTCGTACGACGCCATCTGCGCGCGGATCGGCCTGCCGACCACGGCGCTCCAGCGAATCAACGCCACGACGCACGGGCCCTGGCGCGACTACTTCGATGACGAACTTCGGGACCGTGTCGCCACGCTCTATGCCCAGGACATCAAGGCGTTCGGCTACAGCTTCGAAGAGTCGGCCTGACTGTCGTCGACCTTCTTGCGCATCGGCTTGAACACGCCCGATCCGCGCAGGATGTCCTTTTCGCCGATGTAGATGCGGCCCTCGACGAACACCAGGTCGCGGGTCTGGCGGGTGACCTTGCCTTCGCCGTAGACCCACTCCCCGGCCCGGGCCATCGACAGGAAGTCCAGCGACAGGTGGATGGTCACCGACATGCCGCCGGTGACGCGGCCGACGGCCCCGGCCACCACGCCGTCGAAGAAGGTCGACAGCATGCCGCCGTGGACAATCCCCATGCTGTTGCAGTGGCGCGGCAGCACGAAGAAGGCGTGGACCAGCCCGCCCTCGTCCGTGCGCCTGTGGAACATCGGGCCGTTGTGGGTGGTGTAAGGTCCTCGGCTACTGGGTACGAAGCCTTCCGGCGGGGCCGGAACCTCTGAAACGGTCACTGGCCGAACATCCGGTGGTGGACGCGGTCTCCCGGCTTGATGCCCAGCTCTGCCGCCTTGCCGCCATAGATCTCCAGCACGCCGATGGCCGGTCCCTCCGACGGCAGCGGCGACTCATCGAACGGCCGGGCGTTGGCCTGGATCGACACGATGCGTCCGTCCGCGCCGATGTAGATGATGTCCAGCGGCATGTAGGTGTTGCGCATCCAGAAGGCCTGCGGCCTGGCGCGCGGGAAGATGAACAGCATGCCGTGCCTGTCCGGCATCGAGGTGCGATACATCAGGCCATGCTGGCGCTCGGCGTCGTCGTCGGCGATCTCGACCCGGTAGTCCAGCCGGCCCGTGGCGGTCTCGATCCACAGCGGCTCGGTGACGAAGTCCGGCGAGGTGGCGTGCGGAGCGTTGATGTCGACCTTGGCGGCCGGAGCCGCCGCGGCGCCTTCGCCGGCCGTGCAGGCGCTGGCCCCCAGGCTCGCCCCAAGCAGAACCGCCGCCAGGACCAGCGACCGGCGGACGTTACGCATCATCCAGCTCAAGGCTTTACTCCGGTTCGATCCCGGTCCCGTCAGGACGCCGAGATCTCGGCCACCACAAGACCCTTGGGCCCCTCGGCGAAGCGCACCATCACGCCATCGCCGGGCTGCAGGTCGTCGAGGCCGCTGCGACGCAGCGTCTCGATGTGGACGAAGATATCGCCGGGTTCAGCGTCGCGCACCACGAAACCGTATCCTTTGGTGCGGTTGAACCATTTGACGGTGCAGTGCTCGAGCGGACCGTCGGTCCGCGTCGGTCCGCGGCGGGCGGAATCCTGGCGCGGCGGGGCGCTGAAGCGATCGCGATCACGCGAAAACCCGCCATGACCCTGATCGTCGAACCGGCGCGGCGCCCGCTCCATGGGCGGCGGCGCTGAGGCCTCGTCCAGGTCGACCACCTCCGACACCTGCCAGCCCTTGGGCCGGCGAACGACGTCACAGACTATGACCGCGCCTTCGAGCGCCGACTCGCGGCCGGCCGTACGCAATGACGTGATATGTAGCAGGACGTCCTTGAGCCCCGTCTGGGACGGATCGTCCGGCACAATGAAGCCGTAGCCCTTGCCCGCGTCGAACCACTTGACGCGACCCGCGATGCGCACAGATTCCTCGTGCGCCTCCGGTCCCTCGAAATCGAAACCTGACATTCGCCCCTCTGCCCCGTCCCAAGTCCTTTCTGGACGAGAACTTAAGTATAACACTGTTCTCGTAGGAAGAGAGCCGTCAAGCCAAGAGTTCGCGCGCAAGAGGTACAGAGGCGCCTAACGCGACGATTGGTCGCGGTACGGACGGTTGATTCTCTGGGGGGAGAAACCTCGCGATGGTACGCCCTAGGGGAGTCGAACCCCTCTTACCAGATTGAAAATCTGGGGTCCTAACCGATAGACGAAGGGCGCCCGGTCGCGAGGAAGCGGCTGTATATTCGCGACTCCCGGCAGGCGCAAGCCCCTCTGGTCGAAGTCCGTCGACCTTTTTCAGCCCGCCGCCATACGGGGGTCAGCGGCGTCCTCGATCTCGAGTTCGACGCTCTCGCGACCTTGCCAGTCATCGGGCTTCAGGCGACCGACGACATGCAGCCCGGCGCCGCCGGCCATGATCCTGTCCCCCAGCTCGGTCTCGCCGGCGCGCCAGGCCACGGCTTTCAGTCGTCCGCCCGAGGCGTCGGTCAGTGTGCAGCGCACATGGCCGCCCTTCAGCATCATCGGGCGCTCGACGCGGGCGTCGGCGACCGCGAACATAGGCTCGGGATTGCCCGGCCCGAACGGCGCCAGCCGCTGAAAGTCGGTCCACAGTCCGCGCGTCGCGCCGCTTGGGCTGACCAGGGCGTCGATCTCCACCGCGTCGGCCGCGGCGGCGTCGATCATCTCGGCCGCCAGCTGCTCGCAGAGGAAGGCGCGCAGCTCCGGGATGCCCGAGGGGCGAACGGTCAGGCCGGCGGCCATGGCGTGCCCGCCTCCGGCCAGCAGCAACCCCTCGTCGAACGCCGCCTGCACGGCGCGGCCCAGGTTGACGCCCGGCTGGGAGCGCCCCGACCCCTTGCCGGTGTCGGAGGGCCGGTCGATGCCGATGACGATCACCGGCTTGCGGTAGCGTTCCCGCAGACGGGCGGCGGCGATGCCGACCACGCCGGGGTGCCAGCCATCGCCGGCGACCACCAGCACCGGCGCGTCCGGATCCTGGTTGCTGTCGTTTTCAATGAAGGCCACGGCCTGGTCGATGACGTCCTTCTCGACCTCCTTGCGGGAGGCGTTGAGCGCGTCGAGCTCGGCGGCCAGCTCCGCGGCCTCGGCCGGATCGTCGGTGGAGAGCAGGCGGGCGCCCAGGTCGGACCGGCCGATCCGGCCGCCGGCGTTGATGCGGGGACCCAGGATGAAGCCCGCGTGGAACGAGGTCGCCGGCCCCTGCCCCTTGGCGACGTCGAGCAGCGCCTTCAGGCCCGGGTTGGCCCAGCCTGACATCACCTTCAGCCCCTGCGAGGCGATGGCGCGGTTGAACCCGGTCAGCGAGGTGACGTCGCAGAAGGCGCCCATGGCGGCCAGGTCGAGCCACTGGCGGATGTCGGGCTCGGGTCTGGTCGCGAACAGGCCGCGCTTGCGGGCTTCGCGGTTGAGGGCGGCCAGCAACACGAACGTGACGCCGGCGGCGGCCAGATGGCCCTGGCCGGAGGTGTCGTCGGGCCGATTGGGATTGACCAGGGCGGCGGCGGGCGGCGGCTCGCCGCGCATCAGGTGGTGGTCGACGACAACCACGTCCAGGCCCATGTCCCGCGCGGCCACCAGGGCGTCGTGGGCGGCCGCGCCGCAGTCGACGGTGATGACCAGCTCGGCGCCTTGTTCCTTCAGCCGGCGGAAGGCTGCGGGGCTGGGGCCGTAGCCCTCGATGATCCGGTCAGGCACGTAGATCGGCAGGTCGCGGCCCATGGCGCGGAACCAGCGGACCAGCTGGGCGGCGCTGGAGGCCCCGTCGACGTCATAGTCGGCGAACACAGCCAGCGGCCGCTCGCGCTCGACGGCGTCGACCAGGATCGACGCGGCCACGTCCATGTCCTGGAAACTGGACGGGTCGGGAAACTGCGCCTTGAGGGTCGGCGACAGGAAGTCGACCGCGCCCTCGGGGCCGATCCCGCGCGAGGCCAGCGCCCGGGCCAGCGGCTCGGCGAGGTCGTGGCGCAGCTGGTGGTCGCGGACGACGGCTTCGTCAGCCGGACGCCGCCGCCAGGTCCTTCCCGTCAGGGAGCGGCGGATGCCGAGGAAGCCGACCTCGCCCGCGCCGTCGGTCATGGTCAGAGCGGACGCTTCATCCGCACTTCGCGCACCGTGCGGGTGGAGGAATTCATGACCAGCGAGTGGGTGTGGACCGCGTCGCCGTGGAAGGTCACGCCCTCCAGCATCGCGCCGTCGGTCACGCCGGTCATGGCGAAGATGGCGTCCGCGCGGACAATCTCGCCCAGCGTGTACTTGCGGTCGAGGTCGGTGATGCCCCAACGGGCGGCGCGGGCGCGCTCGTCGGCGTTGCGGAACACCAGACGGCCCTGGAACTGGCCGCCGACGCACTTCAACGCCGCGCAGGCCAGAACGCCCTCCGGCGCCCCGCCCTGGCCGATGTAGAGGTCGACGCCGGTGTCCGGTTCGGCGGTGTTGATCACGCCGGCCACGTCGCCGTCGGTGATCAGATAGACGCGGGCGCCGACCGAACGCAGGCTGGCGATGATCTCGGCATGGCGCGGACGGTCCAGAACGCAGACGGTAATGGCGGAGACATCCACGCCCTTGGCCTGCGCCATGGCCTGGGCGTTCTCGGCCGGGGTTTTGTCCAGGTCGATGACGCCGTCCGGATAGCCCGGCCCGCAGGCGATCTTGTCCATGTAGGTGTCGGGCGCGTTCAGCAGGGTGCCCTTGGGGGCCCAAGCCATCACGGCCAGCGCGTTGGCCATCGCCTTGGCCGTCAGGGTCGTGCCCTCGAGCGGATCCAGCGCGATGTCGATGCCGGGGCCTTTGCCGGTTCCGACTTTCTCGCCGATGTACAGCATCGGGGCTTCGTCACGCTCGCCTTCGCCGATCACGATCTCGCCGTCGATGGCCAGTTCGTTCAGGGCGTTGCGCATCGCGTCGACGGCGGCCTGGTCGGCGGCCTTCTCGTCGCCGCGGCCCACCAGGCCCCAGGCGGCGATGGCGGCGGCCTCGGTCACGCGCACGGCGTCGAGCACGAGGCTACGGTCCAGCGTCTCGGAACTCATCTAGTCTATATCTCCCGGCCCTCTTCGAGAGGGGCTCCAGCATATTGTCGGAGGATTCTCAGATGCGCGCGATGCGCAACAGCCGGGGTCGCTCTAGCACAGCCGGCAGCTTTTCGATGCGATTTATCGCGTCGGTCAGCACCGACTCGGCGATGGCGTGGGTGGTGAGCACGATGGGCACGCCGCCCGCGTCCTCGACCGGCTTCTGCAGGAAGCTGTCGATTGACACGCCGCATTCGGCCAGGGTCTCGGACACGGCGGCGATGACGCCGGCCTGATCCTTCACCAGCAGCCGCAGATAGGCCTTTCCGACCCGGCGTGTCGGCGCGACGGCGACAAACGGCTTCAGCTCGCGGGCCGGCGCCTGGAACACCGGACGCGTGGCGCCGGTCATCACGTCGGCGATGTCGGCGGCCACGGCGGCGGCGGTGGGGCCGGAGCCCGCGCCGGGGCCCTGGATGAAGATGCGGCCGATGCGGGCACCCTCGATGAACAGCGCGTTGAGCGCGCCGCGCGTCTCGGCGAGCGGATGACCTTCGGGCACCAGAGAGGGATGGACGCGGACGGCCACGCCTTCGGCGCTGAGGTCGGCGGAGGCGATCAGCCGGATGCGGTAGCCCAGGTCCCGGGCCATGCGAATGTCCAGCGCGTCGACGCCGGTGATGCCCTCGATCTCGGCCGCCGCGAAGTTGGGCGCGCAGCCGAAGGCCAGGGCGGCGAGGATCGACACCTTGTGGGCCGCGTCGAAACCGCCGACGTCCATGGTCGGGTCGGCCTCGGCGTAGCCCATGCGTTGGGCGTCGGCGAGCACGTCGGCGAAGGCCGAGCCCTTGGCCTCCATCTCGCTGAGGATGAAGT
Organism: Caulobacter sp.; assembly: GCA_031426695.1. Lineage (GTDB taxonomy): Bacteria > Pseudomonadota > Alphaproteobacteria > Caulobacterales > Caulobacteraceae > Caulobacter. The sequence continues at coordinate 15,367 of JASJPM010000007.1, read as the reverse complement.
TGCAGGTGCCGTTGAGGATGCCGGCGACGCCCTTGACCTCGTCGCCGACCATCGCCTCGCGCAGCATCTTGACCGCCGGGGTGCCGCCCATCACGGCGGCCTCGAACAGCAGCGGAACGCCGGCCGCCTCGGCCAGCACCGCCAGCTCCGCGCCGTGCTCGGCGATCAAGGCCTTGTTGGCGGTGACCACCGGCTTGCCGGCCTTCAGCGCCGCCTCGACGGCGGCCTTGGCCGGGCCGTCGGAGCCGCCGACCAGTTCGACGAAGATGTCGGTCTCCGGCGAAGTCGCCAGGGCCACGGGGTCGTCGAACCAGGTCAGGCCCGAGATGTCGATGCTGCGCGGCCGCGAGCGCGAGCGGGCGGAGACGCCGGTGACCACCGCCCTACCCCCGGCCGGCGCGAAATCGGGCCGCTCCGACAGGAACTGCAGCAGGCCGCCGCCGACGGTGCCCAGGCCCGCGACACCGATTTTCCAGACCTTCCGGCTCATTGCCCCGCCATGGTGTTGTGGGCCTTCGCGAGGATCTTCTCGGAGTCGGCCAGGAACTTCTTCACGTTGCGGGCCGCCTGCCGGATGCGATGCTCGTTCTCGACGAGGCCGATGCGGACATAGCCCTCGCCGTATTCACCAAAGCCTGTGCCCGGAGCCACGGCGACGCCGGCTTCCTCGACCAGCAGGCGGGAGAACAGCATCGAGCCGGCGTCCTTGTACTGCTCGGGCAGCTTGGCCCAGGCGAACATCGAGGCGGGCGGCGCGGGGATGTCCCAGCCGGCGCGCTTCATCGAGTCGACCAGGGTGTCGCGGCGGCCCTTGTAGATGGCGCGGATCTCGTCGACGCAGTCCTGCGGGCCGTTCAGCGCGGCCGCGGCGGCGACCTGGATCGGCAGGAAGGCGCCGTAGTCGAGATAGGACTTCACCCGGGCCAGCGCCGCGCAGATGCGGGCGTTGCCGACCACCATGCCGACCCGCCAGCCGGCCATGGCGTAGGTCTTGGACAGGCTGTTGACCTCGACGGCGATGTCCTTGGCTCCCTCGACCTGCAGGATCGACGGCGGCGGATTGTTGTCGAAGTAGATCTCGCCGTAGGCGATGTCGCTGATGACCAGCAGATCGTGCTTCTTCGCCAGCGCCACCGCGTCCTTGTAGAAGTCCAGGTCTACCCACTGGGCGGTCGGGTTGGACGGGTAGCTGAGGATCAGGATGTTGGGCGGCGGCACCGAGTGCTTCACGGCCCGGCTGACGCCCGCCAGATACTCCTCCGGCGACAGGGCCGGGACGTGGCGGATAACGCCGCCGGCCATGATGAAGCCGAAGGCGTGGATCGGATAGGCCGGGTTGGGGCAGATGATCACGTCGCCCGGCGCGGTCAGGGCCTGGGCCAGGTTGGCGAAGCCCTCCTTCGATCCGAGGGTGGCGATCACCTCGGTGTCGGGGTTCAGCTTCACGCCGAAGCGGCGGTCGTAGTAGCCGGCCATGGCGCGGCGCAGGCCGATGATGCCCTTCGAGGCCGAGTAGCGGCCGGCCTTGGGGTCGCGGGCCGTCTCGACCAGCTTGTCGACGATATGTTTGGGCGTCGGCATGTCGGGATTGCCCATCCCGAAGTCGATGATGTCCGTCCCCTCGGCGCGCAGCTTCGCCTTGATGCGGTTCACTTCTTCGAAGACGTAGGGCGGCAGGCGCCGGATACGGTGGAATTCGGTCGTCATTTGGGGCTCGTCTGCGCCATCCGGCGCGCTCTGGAGCGAAGGTCGCGCATGGATAGCCCCCGGAAGGGCTTTGTCCAAGCAGGTTCAGGGAAATTCATGCCCCCGCCGCGCCGGTATCACCTCGGCAGCGGAGGCGGGGTAGCTCGAGCGCGAAGGGCGCGGGCGTAGGCCTCCGACTCGGCGATCTCCGCGTCGGTCGGCGCATGGACGTCGATCTCCGCCACCTTGGCCCGCAGGTCGGCGGCGAAGCCTTCGGTGTCTGTGAGGCTCCAGGTGTCGGGGGCCACGTTGCGCTGGGTGAGGAGCCGGTCGGCCTCCTGGTCGGCCACGGCCTCGCCCCATTGGGACGCGGTGCGAACATCGGCCGGCATCTCGGGAATGCCGGCGAAGGTCGGCCAGGGGCCGGGATTGGCGGCGGCGGCGGCGACTGCGGCGGCGGCCGGCGAGGCGGGATCGATCGCCGCGTTGGCCCCCGGCTCGACCGCGTCGATCGCCACGCAGGCGCCCAAGGTCATCGCCGCGCCCGCCAGGAGCGCCAGCCGACCGGCTCGCCAGAAAATGTGCGTGTCGCCTTCCATTTGCAGCCCGGTCTAAGCCATGATCACGCCCAGCGAAAGGCCGCTCGAAGCCGCCACGCCCCGGGAAGGAAAAGACATGGCCGGCACGGACGCCAAGACCCCGCGCAAACGCAAGGCTCCGGCCAAGCCTGCCCCCGCGCCGAAGCCGTCTCCGGCCAAGGCCGTCGACGCGCAAAAGGCGGCCAAGCCCAAGCCCGCGACGCCGAAAAAGAGCGCCACGCCCAGGCCTCAGCCCACGTCCGCGTCCAGGCCCGAGCCGAGGCCGGAACCTGCCCGTGCAGCGCCGCAGGCCGCCGCGGCCGCTCCTTCCCCCGGCTCCGCCCCTTTCGAGACTCCGGGATTCACCGACCCGGCCGCCTTCATGTCGACCCAGCAGCGCGAAGCGATGGAGAAGTTGTCGGCGAATCTCGCCCGCGCCGCGGTGACCGCCCAGGGCGCCATCGCCGAAGCGGCCCTGCGCCAGGCCGACAGCCCCGCCGCCCTGACGCCCGACCCGTTCCACGTCGGCCCGGCCCTGACCGACGTCATGGGCCGCCTCGCCGCCCAGCCGGACCGACTGCTGCGCGCCCAGGCTGATCTGTTCAGCCGCTACATGGATCTTTGGCAGAACACCGCCCGCCGCATGGCTGGCGACACCGTCGAGCCGGTGGTCGAGCCTAGCAAGGGCGACAAGCGCTTCAACGATCCGGACTGGGGCTCCAACCCCATGTTCGACGTGATGAAGCAGTCCTATCTGCTCAGCTCCAACTGGCTGAACAGCCTGATCACCGACGTCGAGGGCGTCGACCCGCTGGAAAAGCGCCGGGTCGAGTTCTTCATGAAGATGCTGACCGACGCGATCTCGCCGTCGAACTTCCTGATGTCGAACCCCGCCGCCCTGCGCGAAGCGATGTCCACAGGCGGCGAAAGCCTGGTGCGCGGCATGGAGAACTTCGCCGCCGACCTGACCCGCGGCGGCGGCCAGCTGGCCATCAGCCAGACCGACATGGAGCAGTTCAAGGTCGGCGAGAACGTCGCCACCACGCCGGGAAAAGTCGTCTACCAGAACGACATCCTGCAGCTGCTGCAGTTCACGCCGACCACCGAGCAGGTGCACGAGATCCCGCTGCTGCTGTTCACGCCGTGGATCAACAAGTTCTACATCACCGACCTGCGGCCCGATAACAGCCTGGTCCGCTGGCTGACCGGCCAGGGCTTCACCGTCTTCGTGACCAGCTGGGTCAACCCGGACGAGGCGCTCGCCGCCAAGACCTTCGAAAGCTACCTGAAGGAGGGCATCTACGACGCCACCGCCCAGGTCATGAAGCAGTGCGGGACCGAGCGGGTGAACACCGTCGGCTACTGCATCGGCGGCACCCTGCTGTCCTGCGCGTTGGCCCACATGGCCGCCAGCGGCGACAAGCGGATCAGCTCGGCCACCTTCTTCGCCGCCCAGCAGGACTTCGAGGAAGCCGGCGACCTGAAGCTGTTCGTCGATGACGCCTGGCTGCGCGACATCGAGGAGACCATGGACCAGTCGGGCGGATTCCTGCCCAGCAAGTCGATGGCCGACACCTTCAACTCGTTGCGCGGCAACGATCTGATCTGGTCGTTCTTCGTGAACAACTACCTGATGGGCAAGGAGCCCAAGCCCTTCGACCTGCTGTTCTGGAACAGCGACCAGACGCGGATGCCCAAGGCGCTGCACCTGTTCTACCTGCGCAACTTCTACAAGGACAACGCGCTGGCGAAGGGGAACCTGGTCCTGGACGGGGTGCAGCTGGACCTGTCGAAGGTGAACACGCCGATCTACGTCCAGTCCTCGCGTGACGACCACATCGCCCCGTTCCGCAGCATCTATCGGGGGGCGAAGCTGTTCGGCGGGCCGGTGACCTTCACCATGGCCGGCAGCGGCCACATCGCCGGGGTGATCAACCACCCGGACGCGAAGAAGTACCAGCACTGGACCAACCCCGACCTGCCCGCCACCGTCGACGAATGGCGCGCCGCCGCCGTCGAGCACCCGGGCAGCTGGTGGCCGCACTGGAGCGCCTGGCTGAAGGAGCGCTCCGGCGGCCTGGTTCCGGCGCGCGACCCGAGCAAGGGGCCGCTGGGCGAGCCGCTGGAGGACGCGCCGGGGAGCTTTGTGAAGGTGCGCTCCTGACGCCTGAAACGGTCACCGCCGAAGCCCTGCGCGCCGCCCTACCCGGCTGGGCGGCGCTGCTTGAGGCCTGCGTGGCCGACGGCGCCTCGATCGGTTTCCTGCATCCGATGCCGGCCGGCGAGGCGCAGGCCTACTGGCGGGGCGTGGCGCAGGGCGTGACGGCCGGCGACATCCTGCTCTGGGCCATCGTCGACGGCGACGGTCCGCTCGGCGCCATCCAGCTGCACCCGGTCGGCAAGCCCAACGGCGCCCACCGGGCCGAGATCGCCAAGCTGATGGTGCATCCCCGCGCGCGGGGTCGCGGGCTGGCGAAGCAACTGATGGCGACGGCCGAACAGGCCGCCCTGGACCTCGGCCGCCGCCTGCTGGTGCTGGACACCGTCGAGGGCGGCGTCGCCGACGGTATCTATCGCAGCCTCGGCTGGACCGAGGCCGGCAGAATCCCCGACTTCGCGCTGAAGAGCGGCGGCGGGTCCGAGGCGACGGTGGTGTTCTGGAAGGCGCTTTAGGCCTCCGCCCTCCCCGCGCTCCTAAACCGTCATCGTCGGACTTGTTCCGACGACCCATGCGTGGTGCGCGGGACGAGTGGCCCGGCGCTTCCAGCGGCTCCTTGCCTGTCGTTTGTGTTCATGGGTCGTCGGAACAAGTCCGACGATGACGGAGATTAGAGCACGAGCTTCAGCTTTGGCCGCTCCCAGGCGATGCCGTCACCCGGCGGCGTGACCCCGACATCCACCGCCCCCATCCGCCGGTAGAAGCCGGCCGCCTCCGGGTTGGAGCTGATCACCACACAGGCCGCGCCCAGCGCCCTCGCCCGCTCGGCCATGGTTTCGAACAGCCGGCGGCCGAGCCCCGTCCCCTGGGCGGCGTTGGCGGTGAAGAACAGGTCGAGCTCCTGATCCGCGCCGTGCGGGATCAGGGCGAAGAAGCCGGCGATCGCGCCGCCCGCCTCGGCCAGCCAGACCTCGTGCGGGCCGTCCGGCACGCTCCACGTCTTCGCGAAGGCGCCGATCATCGCCCGCGCGGCCGGGCGCTCGTAGCCGTTGCTGGTCGCCATCAGGCTTCGCAGAGCCGCCGTGTCGGCGGGGGATGCCCGCCGGAAGATCACAGGCCGGCGGCCTCGGGCAGGCCCAGCATCAGGTTCATGTTCTGCACCGCCGCGCCGGAGGCGCCCTTGCCCAGGTTGTCGAGCAACGCCACCAGCCGCGCCTGGCGGGTCGCGTCGGAGCCGAACACGAAGAGCTTCATCCGGTTGGTGCCGTTCAGGCCCTCCGGATCGAGCGTCTTGAGGGCCGCGGCCTCATCCAGCGACGCCACCTCGACGAAGGCCTCGCCATGATAGGCCTCGGCCAGCGCGGCATGGATGTCCTTCAGCGACGGGGCGCTGCCCATCAGGGAGAGGTGGAGCGGAACCTCGACGATCATCCCCTGGCGGTAGCGGCCGACGGCCGGCGCGAACAGCGGCCGGGTGAGCAGGCCCGAATGGATCTGCATCTCGGCGACGTGCTTGTGCTCCAGGCCCATGCCGTAGATGCGGTAGGCGACCGGCGTGTAGCTGGGGCTCTCGATGTCCTCGAACTCGGCGATCATCGGGTTGCCGCCGCCCGAGTAGCCGCTGACGGCGTTGATGCTGACGGGCCAGTCCTGCGGCATGAGGCCCGCGGCCACCAGCGGCCGGACCAGGGCAATGGCGCCGGTCGGGTAGCAGCCGGGATTGGAGACGCGGGTCGAGCCGGCCACGGCCGCCCTCTGGCCCGGGCTCATCTCCGGGAAGCCGTAGGCCCAGCCCGGGGCGGTGCGGTGGGCCGTCGAGGCGTCGATGATCCGGGCGGCCGGATTGGTGACCATCGCCACGGCCTCGCGCGCCGCGTCGTCGGGCAGGCAGAGGATCGAGACATCGGCGGCGTTCAGCAGTTCGGCGCGGGCGTCGGCGTCCTTGCGCAGGTCATGAGCGATGGACAGCAGTTCGATGTCCGTACGGCCGGCCAGCCGCTCGCGGATCTGCAGTCCCGTGGTGCCGGCTTCGCCGTCGATGAAGACCTTGGCCATGTCCAATGCTCCGTTTCCCCGGCGAAGGCCGGGGCCCACAATTCAAACACCGCGCCCCCCGTCATGGGTCCCGGCCTGCGCCGGGGAAACGGAGAACGAGGGCACAAAGAAAAAGGGCGCCTCGGTTGCCCGAAGCGCCCTTTCGCAAAACAGGTTCGCGAACGACTAGCGCTTCGAGAACTGGAAGCTGCGGCGGGCCTTGGCCTTGCCGTACTTCTTGCGTTCGACGACGCGGCTGTCGCGGGTCAGGAAGCCGTGCGGCTTCAGGACCGGACGCAGGGTCGGTTCAAAGTAGGTCAGGGCCTTGGAGATGCCGTGACGCACGGCGCCGGCCTGGCCCGAGAGGCCCGAGCCGAGGACGGTGACGACGACGTCGAACTGGCCGACCCGGTCGGTGACCTGGAAGGGCTGGGCGATCATCATGCGCAGCACCGGACGGGCGAAGTAGATCTCCTGGTCACGACCGTTGATCGTGATCGTGCCCTTGCCGGGCTTGATCCACACGCGGGCGACCGCGTTTTTGCGCTTGCCGGTCGCGTAGGAGCGACCTTGGGCGTCGACCTTGCGTTCGGCCGGCGCGACGTCGGGGTTCGACGAGAGGCCTTGCAGGGCCTCGAAACCTTGGGCTTCGGCCATGACTTATTGGCTCCGGGTGTTCTTGCTGTTGCGTTCGGCGAACGCGACGGGCTCAGGGCTCTGAGCCTGATGGGTGTGCTCGGCGCCGTTGAAGATGCGCAGGTGCGTCATCTGGGCCCGGGCCAGCGGGCTTTCCTTCGGCAGCATGCGCTCGACGGCCTTCTCGAGCACGCGCTCGGGGAAGCGGCCGCTCAGTTGCTTGCCGGCGGTGATCGACTTGACGCCGCCCGGGTGACCGGTGTGGCGGTAGTAGATCTTCTGGTCGAGCTTGCGGCCCGTGAACTTCACCTTGTCGGCGTTGATCACGACGACATAGTCGCCGCAGTCGACGTGCGGGGTGTAGTCGGGGCGGTGCTTGCCGCGAAGACGCATGGCGATGAAGGACGCGAGACGGCCGACAACGGCGTTCTCGGCGTCGATCACGATCCACTTCTTCTCGACCTCGGCGGGCTTCAAAGAAGCCGTGGTCTTCATCATGGGACAGATCCGTATTTCGAGCGGGAACGAGCGGTTCCCGACGTGAGGGCGGGGCAATACCCGCGCCCTGCCGGTCTGTCAACACATGATGCGCCAGAAGCGGGCGCAAACCCCTGTGCGACAAGGGTTTGCGTTGGGCGGTATTATGATACCGCACGCTTGGCCCCCGCCTTACGGTCGCCGCACCCGCCAGGCGAAGGCGGTGGCCGCCGCCAGCAGGAAGACCGCACCCGCCTGGTGCAGGATCCCCAGCCACAGCGGCACGCCGGCCATCAGGGTGGCGATCCCCAGAACCGCCTGCATCACCGTGACGCCCAGCGCGACCAGCGCCAGCGTGCGCGCCTCCTGCGGCAGGTAGCGGGCGCGCCAGGCCATGACGGCCATGAGGATGGCGCCGGCGAACAGAAGGTAGGCGCCGAGCCGGTGGTGCAGCTGCACCGAAGCCTGGTTGTGCGCGATCGTCGCCCAGAGGGTGTCGCCGGCGTAGTCGCGCGGGACCATTGCGCCGTTCATCAACGGCCAGTCGTTGAAGATGTAGCCGGCGTCCGATCCGGCCACGAGCGCCCCCAGCAGGCTCTGGAACAGCACCGCGCCGAGGAAGATCCAGCCGACGGCCCGCCAGCGGGTCGGGTTCTCCTGCCGGGGCGCGCCGGCCCAGGCGTCCAGGCCGGTCCAGACCAGCATCACGAACAGGGCCAGCGCCAGGCCCAGGTGGGTCGCCAGCCGTTCCGGGGCGACCGACACCCGGTCAGCCAGGCCGCTGGACACCATCCACCAGCCGATGGCGCCCTGCAGGCCGCCAAGGCCGAGCATCGCGCCGCAGCGCCAGATCAGGCGCTTGGGAATCTGCCGGCGGATCAGGAAGACCGCGAACGGCAGGGCGAAGGCCAGGCCGATCAGGCGGCCGAGCAGCCGATGGCCCCACTCCCACCAGTAGATGCCCTTGAACTCGTCCAGGGTCATGCCGCGGTTCAGCTGGGTGTACTGGGGAATGACCTTGTACTTGCCGAACTCGCTCGCCCACGCCTGCTCCGACATGGGCGGCAGGGCGCCGGTGACCGGCTTCCATTCGGTGATCGACAGGCCCGAGCCGGTCAGACGGGTGGCGCCGCCGACAACGACCATCGCCAGGACAAGGGCGGCCACGGCGAACAGCCAGACCGCGACCGGACGGGACCGGTCGGAACGCAGGAACGAAGTCATCGCCGCCTCTGCTGGGCCCCGGGGACGGGGCGGATACTCGGCGAGGACTACCTAGGCCGGTCCCGCCGTGGGGTCCAGAGCCGTGACGTCGTCGCGATCGGCTGTCATGCTGCGGGCGATGTCGGGACCGGGCCTCTTCGCCGCTGTTGTGATCGGGCTGTTGGCCGGCGTGCTGTCGCGCGCCCTGCTCGGCGGGCGCCGATCGATGTTCGCCTGCCTGTGGACCGGACAGGCCGGCGCGCTGATCGGCGTTTCGGCCGCCGGCCTCCTGGGCCTGGACGTGGGCGGCCTGGCGGCCTTCGCGCTGGCCGCGCTCGCCGGCGCCACGGCGCTTCTGGCGGTTGTCGGGCTGATGCCGAAACGGTGAGCGGGCGCGGCTTGTGGAACCGCGAACGGCCCCGCACAGTTTCCGCAGAGCCCGATCACGGGGCTGGAGGAGAAATTCATGGGCTGGATCGCCGCAATTCTGATTGGTATCGCCGCCGGCTGGCTGGCCGAGAAGCTGATGGGCCGCAACCACGGGCTGCTGACCAACCTGGTGGTCGGCGTCGTCGGCGGTCTGATTGGCGGGTTTATCGCAACCCAACTGAACATCGGTGTCAGCGGCCTGCTGGGCACCCTGATCTTCGCCACGCTCGGGGCAGTGATCCTGCTGTTCATCGTCGGCCTCTTCAAACGCGGCTAGTCGCGCTCTATGTCGAGGGCGGCGCGGCCCCGTCTCGCCGCCGGAGGCAGAATGAACCCGCGACTGAAGAAGCTCATCGGAACCCTGGCGATGCTGGTGTTCCTGTTCGTCTATGTGGCGGCGGCCCTGGCCGTGGCCGATCACCTGCCGGCCCACTGGGCCGCCCAGCTGGCCTACTATCTGGTGGTGGGCACGGCCTGGGGCCTGCCCCTCATCCCGCTCATGAAGTGGATGAACCGCTAGAAAGCGAAAGGTGGTCGGAGCGACAAGATTCGAACTTGCGACCCCTTGACCCCCAGTCAAGTGCGCTACCAGGCTGCGCCACGCTCCGACACCTTTTACGACCTGCCGCGAACGACCCGTCGATGGGGAGGGCCCTTATAGGCGCCGCCCCCCGGCCCGGCAATGGGGCAATTTCGGAAGTTTCAGCCGCCCTTGAGCAGGGCGTCGAGGCGGGCCTTGATGTTGGTCAGGTCATCGAGCGCGAACCCGAGGCGATCCCGCGCCCCGGCGTCGAGGCGAGCCGGCTCGCCCGCGGCCTGACGGGCTTCGGAGGCAGCCGGGGCGGAAACCGCCTCGCCGCCGCCGATCGCGATCAGCCGACGGACGCCCTGCTCCTTGTGGAGCTTCTGGACGCCCTTGATCGTGAGGCCTTCGTCGTGGAGCAGCGTCCGGACGCCGCGCAGCACGGCGACGTCCTGCGGCCGGTAGAACCTGCGGCCGCCAGCGCGCTTCATCGGACGAATGAAGGAGAATTTCGTCTCCCAGAAGCGCAGGACATGCTGCGGCACGCCAAGCTCGTCGGCGGCTTCAGAGATGGTGCGGAAGGCGTTGGGGCCCTTCGCCACCGGCGCGCCCTAGTCGCTCAGCGCGCGATCGATGCGCGCTTTCATGACCTGCGAGGCCCTAAAGCCGATGACCCGGCGGGGCTCGATCTCGGCCGGTTCGCCGGTCTTGGGATTGCGGCCCATGCGGGCCTTCTTGGCGCGGACCTGGAAAACGCCGAAGCCGGACAGCTTGACGGTCTCGCCGTTCTCGAGCGCCTCGGCCACCAGATCGAGCGTGCGCTCGACCAGCCCGCCGCAGTCCTGCCGCGTCAGGCCGACCTCTTCGTGAACAGCTTCAGTCAGGTCGGCTCGCGTGAGGGTCTCGCCCTTCATGCCCCCGGTCTCCAAGACACCCCTAGAACAAGTCAGGGTGCATGGCCCGATTGCCGCGTCAAGTCAAAGGGTTCCCGGCAGGAGCGGAATCAGAACCTAAAGCCGCACCACGCAGGCGCCCCAGGTCAGGCCCCCACCCATGGCTTCCATAAGCAGGAGGTCGCCCTTCTTGATTCGCCCGTCGGCGACGCCGTGAGCCAGGGCCAGGGGGATGGAGGCCGCGGAGGTGTTGGCGTGATCGCCGACGGTCTGGATGACCTTGTGCTCGTCGATGCCCAGCCGGTTGGCGACTCCCTTGAGGATGCGCTCATTGGCCTGGTGGGGGATGAACCAGTCGACGTCGGAGACCTCGATGCCGGCCGCCTTGGCGGCGGCGTTCACGGCCTCGGAGATGTTGATCACCGCGTGCTTGAAGACCTGGTTGCCCTGCATCCGCAGCTTGCCGACCGTGCCGGTCGTCGAGGGGCCGCCGTCGACATAGAGCAGGTCCTGCTTGGTCCCGTCGCAGCGCAGCGCGAAGCCCAGCAGGCCGCGGTCGGCGGTGGTGCCCTGCCCTTCCATCGGCTCCATGATGACCGCGCCGGCCCCATCGCCGAACAGCACGCAGGTGCCGCGGTCGGTCCAGTCCATCAGACGCGTCATCGTCTCGGCGCCGATGACTAGCGCACATTTCGCATGGCCTCGCGCCACGAAGCCGTCGGCGACGCTCATGCCATAGACAAAGCCCGAGCAGACCGCCTGGACGTCGAAGGCGATGCCGACCGGGCAGCCCAGCTTGCGCTGCACGATGGCCGCGGTCGCGGGGAAGGTCAGATCGGCGGTCGTGGTCGCCACGATGATCAGGTCGATGTCGGCGGGCGTCCGGCCCGCCGATTCAAGCGCCTTCCGGGCCGCTTCGACCGCCAGGTCGGAAACGGCCTGATCGTCGCTCGCCCGGTGCCTCTGGCGAATACCCGTGCGCTCGCGGATCCAGTCGTCGGTGGTGTCGACGACCCGGGAGAGGTCTTCGTTGGTGACGACGTCTTCCGGCAGATAGCCGCCGACGCCGGTTACGACGCTACGCAGAACGCTCACTCGCTCGCTCCTTCGACCGGCGCCGGCGCCGGCTGCGACAGGGTGGCCGTCAACCGCGACATGTTGCGATCGATCTCGGCGGAAAAATCACTGCGGGCCAGGTCGACGGCCACGCGGATGGCGGCGGCGTACCCCTTGGCGTCCGCGCCGCCGTGGCTCTTGACCACGATGCCGTTCAGGCCGAGCAGCGGGCCGCCGTTGACCGCGCCCGGATCCATGCGCTTGCGCATCTTGCCCAAGGCTCCGGCCGCGAACACCGCGCCCAGCATCGACAGCAGACTCGACTTGAAGCTGGCGCGCAGCTCGTTGGCGAAGAACCGGGCCAGGCCCTCGGCGGTCTTCAGCGCGATGTTGCCGGTGAAGCCGTCCGTGACGATGACATCCACGGTTCCCTTGGCGATGTCGTTGCCCTCGACGAACCCGTGGTAGTCGAGGTCCAGCTTCGTCGCGCGCAGCAGGGCGTGGGCCTCACGCACCTCCTCGTGCCCCTTCTGCTCTTCCGAGCCGACGTTGAGGAGGCCGACGGTCGGGCGCTGCGAGCCATGCACCGCGTGGTGGAAGGCCGCGCCCATGATGGCGAATTCCACCAGCTGTTCGGCGTCGCTCTCGACGTTGGCGCCGACGTCCAGCACGGCGGTGATGCCGCGACTCGTCGGCCAGCTGGCGACGATGGCGGGCCGGTTGATGTCCTTGGCCATCCGCAGGATGAGCATGGAGATGGCCATCAGCGCGCCGGTGTTGCCGGCGGAGACGGCGGCGGCGGCCTCGCCGGCCTTCACCGATTCGATCGCGTTCCAGACGCTCGAGCCCTTGCCCCGGCGCATGGCCTGGGCGGGCTTCTCGTCCATCGAGATCGCCCTGTCGGTATGCCGCACCTGGCTGACGGCCCTGGCGGCGGGGTAGCGCGCAAGCTCGGCGTTGATCTTCTCGGCGTCGCCGTGGAGCAGGAAACTGACGTCTTGAGACGCCTTCGCGGCGAGGTCGACGCCGGCAACGGTGACGGCGGGACCATGGTCGCCGCCCATGGCATCGATGGAGATGACGATAGATTGGGGCAAGGCCGGTCGCGATTCCATCACGGACGCGCCCCGCGGGGCGCAGCGGCGGGAACTTACCCCCGCGGGGAGATGATGCAAGCCCGGCCTCCGGAAAGCGTCATTCCGGGGCGTCATCCTTCCGCAACAGCTTCAGGACGGCGAACGGCGACGCCGATTCGGTCGGTTCAGGCGGCTGAAACGTCGCGCCGGGCTTCCGAGGGAAGGGATCCAGCTCCAGCGAAAGGTGCTCCACCACGTAGCCGCCGAGGTCGAACGCCCCGCCCTCGACGACATCCGGCGGATCATCGGCCTCCGGATCCAGGTCCACTTCCTCGCCCACCGGTTCGGTCGGAGCATTCGGACTGTCGGCCGCCAGCACCCGGACCATGAACTCGCCGGCGACGTCCTCGTCAAAGGGCTCGGCGCTGACGCTGCACAGTTGCGTCACCACCGCGCGGAACCGGCCGCGAACCTCCGCGCCGTCCAGCCAGGGGCGCACCGTCAGGTCGGCGGACAGCGACGCGATCGCCTCGACATCCAGGTGCCGCGCGACGGCCTTGCAGGTCGCGGCGTCGGCTTCCAGCGATCGCTTTGTCGGTCCCGCGCCGATCTCGATGAAGCGGAACGGTTCCTTCCAGGGCGACTCGCCGATCATGCCAGGGGCTCCCAGGCGACGACGCCCTCGCACAGGCGCTCCAGCGGCTGTGCGGAAAGCGCCTCGCGGCTCTTGATGACATAGGCGGTCAGGGCGTCCACATCGCCCTCCCCGCCTTCCAGGACCGTCCTGCCCACGACATCCCGTAACGGCGTTGCGTCCGGCAGGGCGGCGAAGGCGTCGCTGTAGGCCTTGAGCCGGCCCAGGAAGGCCTGGCCCAGAGCCTTCATCCGCTTGGCGAGGCCGACGTCCCCGACGCCGAGTTCGCGGAAGGCGTCGTCCAGCCCCCGCACATAACGCTCCGACAGCGCCTGGCTGGTCTCGTCGGCCGCCGCGCCGTGACCGCGCAGGCGATCCATCAGCAGGATGACGTGCAGGGTGTAGAGCTCGAAACGGCCCTCCCGCGTGTCGGGCGTCCCGATCTCGCGATAGAAGCCCGGGGTTCGCGCCTGGGCCGCCGCCGCCGCGTACAGGGCTTCGCCCGCGACGCGCGCGGGCCTTGGCTGGAAGAAACGCTTCAGCATTGCAGACATATCGCCTCGATTTCGCCGCCAGCGGGAGCTAAGCGAGGCATTGAACTAAGCGCCCGCGGGCGATAGGTCAAAGCACTGCGCCGCACGTCGCGCACCCGGGAGCCGAGATGTTTCGTAAAGTCGTCCTTGCCGCAGCTGCCGCCACGGCCCTCCTGGCGACCGGCGCCTGCACGCCGATCACGACCTATTCCGGCTTTCAGGCCGTTGAAGTCGACCCGGCGGACGTGAAGCCCGGCGAGGACACCAAGTCGACCGTCATGGGCAAGCTGGGCTCGCCCTCGGTGCAGTCGACCTTCGATCCCAACCTCTGGTTCTACATGAGCCAGGTGACCGACCGCGTGGCCTTCTACCAGCCGCGCGTCGCCCGCCGCGACATCGTGGCCATCGCCTTCGACCCCGCCACCGAGCAGGTGGCTTCGGTCAACAAATACTCGCTCAAGGACGGCAAGGTCTTCGCCCTGAACGACCGCGAGACCCCGACCCGTGGTCGCGAGATGACCATCCTCGAGCAGCTGCTCGGCAACGTCGGACGCGGCGGCATGCTGCCGCGCGACGAGGAAGAGCGCGTCCCGGGCAACCGTCCGGGCGACCGGTAAGCGCACGACATCGCCGCACGACTCAAGCGCCCGCTCCACCGTCAAACGACGCTGGGGCGGGCGTTTTGCTGTCTCCGGAGTCTCGCTTCGCTGGCGAGGGCGCCCTTCGCCTAGCCCCTGGCCAGCGCGCTGGCTGCCTTGCCGTCATACCGGCCGCCGAAGGTCTCTTTCAGGTGAGACATGATCGCGCCGACGTTGGCGTCGGGGTTGCCGGCCCGGAAGGCATTGATGGCGTCGCGCAGCTCCGCTTCGGTCATCTGCTTTGGGCTGTACGAGGAAAGGATCGCCTGTTCGGTTTCCGCCGCCGTGATGCGCGCGTCGACCTTCGAGGCATCGCCACCGGTTTGGATCAGGCGGGCGCGCTCGCTGGCGAGGTTCTCCAGCGTCAGCTTCGTGCTCTTCAGGAACTTCGCGACGGTGGCGGCGACCTTTTCGTCCGTCACCTCCGTCACGCCGCGCTTGAACTCCTCGGTCGTGATCTGCGTCGCTTCGCCGATCAGGGTGGTCAGCAGGTCAGCCTTCAGACGGTCGTTCGACTTGCGCGCCGCCAGCTGGTCCGCCTTCAGCTCGTCGAGCAAAGCCATGTCGCCGTCCTTTCAGGTCACTCTGTTCGGTCGCGCCATAGTGAGGGACAGGCGGCCGCCGTCCAAGAGCGCGGCAGCACCGCAGGGCAGCCTTGGCAGCCTCCTCGCGATAGCCGCGTCCACATTCAGTCAGCCATGCCAGGAGCGGACATTCGCTTGCCGCCGAAAGCCCGCCGCCCTGAAGCGTCCGCTTTCGACTGAGGCTGTGTAAAAACGCGCTGAGCTGCAAGATCGTCGGCGGCGGCGTCGA
>JASJPM010000006.1:0-221489 GCA_031426695.1 Caulobacter sp. | reverse complement strand
TTTTTCGACGCCGATTTCCCCGAGATGGGGGGCAGTTTTCCACGCCGATTCACAGCGAGCGACGGCAACAACCCGCCCCATGGCTTCGGCGCTGTTCTCCTCGAGACCCGGGAACGCCATCGCCAACGTGTCGACGATGATCAGCGCCGGCCGATGCGTCTCGACAGCTTCCCTAAGTGCGGCCAGGTCGGGACTCGTATCCGAGAGAAGGTCGCTTACCCCAGCCACGAGTCGGAAGTCCGGCGCCTCGCCGTGCGTCCTGCGAAGCGCCGACACGCGCGATTGCATGCCGTGCGGATCCTCCGCCGCGACATAGAACACGCCGCCTTGTCGGGCTCGCATACCGAACGCCTCGCGACCTTGGGCGATCGCGTAGCCGATATGCGGGCCAATGAGCGACTTGCCGGCCCCGGGCGCGCCGAAGATGCAGCCGACGTCGCCGGGCGCCACGAGTCCCTTCAGCAGGTAGCCGCGCGATCGATACCCCTCACACTGGTCCGGTGTGAGAAGGGTCAGCCGTCCGGAGGGCTTGGGCTCAAACTGGCGGGCAAGGTGAAAGATCGTCCCCAGCGCGACGGATGCGCTTCGCTCGCCGCCGAACGAGTCCCAAGTTCTGCGCTGGTCTTTCGCATTGAACTTGTCGGATTGGCGAGACCAGGCTTCCCAAGTTTCGAAGCCGCGAGTCGACCCACGGGACTCCTTGTGAAGCGCCATCCCGACCTGCAACCAAATGTCGCGATCGTCGGCAGGGATGACGGCAAGCGCCGGCTCAATCCGCTCCCAATCGGGTTCTAGCAGCGCGGCCAAGTCGTCAACGTCATCGGACGCGGGCACCTCAGATCGCCGGCCGATGGGCTTCACGTCGGTAGCGGCGTCAATGAAACGCCCCGCGACTTCGTGGACGGTGTGGCCCTGCCCCTCTCCGATCGCGCCGTAATAGTAGGCTTGTGAGCGTGTGAAGGACTCCGGCGCCAGGACGCCGCCAAGGACGCCGTTCAAGCGGGCGCAAAGGGTCTCCCGTTCGTCGGGCGAAAGGGGTTTGGACGTCGGCGCCAGGGCGCGCCAGCGCGGAGCGTCAGGCGTGTGCGACGGCGTCGTGTAGACGATCGCCGCGACGCCGGCCGCGCGCAGCCGTTCGGCCGCCTCCGCTGGGGACACCACCCCGGCGTCATAGTCGCCCTCGACTCCGCTAATCGTCGACAGGTTCGGGTCGTGGCGGAGCGAGCCCTTAGGCGTCGGAATGTCGCCGAAAGTGGCGAGCTTCAGCCACGGGAGCCCCGACTTGGTCGGCCCGCGCGTCTCGCGGATCCGTTCGGCCAGGGTGCGCAGCGTGAGCGTTTGGACGTCGGCGACCCGCGCCTTGTGGTCTCGAAAGAACGTGACCGGGATAGGCATATCGAGCGGAGGGACTGCATCCCCCAGCATGTCGAAAAGATCGAATTCCGGGAGCGCGCTCATTGCGACGCCCCCCGTTCGCGCCCCAACTGGATAAGCCCCAGCTCTCTCTCTCGCCGGGCTACCGCTAGCGGGAGAAGTGTTTGAAGGTAGCGGACGGCGGAAACCGCGGCCCTACCTAGCTCGCCTTCCCGCTCTGCCATCTGACAGAAGTCTTCAACTTCGAAGACGAGAAACCCGATATGGACCACGAGTCCGCCCAGGACGCTTGTCCAAAGGAATATCTCTCGGAAGTCTTGCCCAATGGAGACCCGTCCTACGAGGACGAGGGGGCCGAAATCCGCGCCGCGCAACGCCGCGCCTTCCAAGTCAATCGTCATATTGGGGAGAGTGTCCATAGACCCTCGCCCGCCGGTGAAGTAGCCGCCACGCCGCCACCCCATCCGAATCGGACTGAGTGCAGCGGGGTAGTATCCCACGCACAAAAGTGCGCCGCGCAGATTCGCCTCAGTCAGATTCGCCCGCCGAAAGTCGGATTCCTCTAGCGTAGCGGCACTTAGATTGGCGCGTGTGAGGTCGGCCCCTCGAAAGTTGGTGTGGAGCCCCGCTTTCGCGCCCGTGAAATCCGCGCCGACAAGGTTTGCGCCTTGAAAATCAGCAAGCATGACGTTCGCCAGCGTGAACTTCACCCCTTCGGCGTCACACTGGCTCAACGCCATCGCAAACAGGTCGGCGACTGAAAAATCATAGCGCCGCAGATCGGCCCGCCTCAGTTCGCCCGGTTTCACGACTCGGCCGTCGATCTCGGGCTCAACAAACTCCCTTCGGACCTGTTCGGCCTCAAGCCTCTCAACCGCGTTAGCTAGAAGCCGCTCTGCAATTCGGCGATCCACTTTAGTTGGCGGTTCGCCTGTAACGTATTGATCTTCCAAGGCGCGTTATTCCTTCGTTTGGAAGAAAAGCGGCGCAATTTCAATGATTTGATCGGACTCTTAATCAGCGGGTCGTAGGTTCGAATCCTACTGCACCCACCATTCCTAACCCACCGTCTCTGTTGAAATTGACCAGAGACGGTGGGGTTGGGTGCTATCATACACCCTACGCATTACCTCACGGGTCGCGCCGCCCTTGGGGCGCCGACCGCCCCGGCAACCGGGTGGGGAAGCTCGCTCTGGTCGCGGCCTCCGCGCGCCGCCGAGGTCAGCGCGGGAGCTTGCTCGCGCCCATCAGGTAGGCGTCGACCGCCTGGGCGCACTGGCGACCCTCACGGATGGCCCAGACGACCAGAGACTGGCCGCGACGCATGTCGCCGCAGGCGAAGATGTTCTCGGACGTCGTCTTGTAGTCGGTCACCGGCGCCTTGACCGCGCCGCGGGCGTCGAGCTCGACTCCGGCCTGCTCGGTGAAGCTGTTGTGGCGGGGCGAAACGAAGCCCATGGCCAGCAGGACCATGTCGGCCTTGATCTGGAATTCGCTGCCCGCGACTTCCTGAAGGACCTGGCGGCCATTGTCGCCGGCGACCCAGTCCATGCGCACGCACTCCAGCGCCTCGACCTTGCCGTTCGAGCCGATGGCCCGCTTGGTGGCGACGGCGAAGTCGCGCTCGCAGCCCTCTTCGTGGCTCGAGGAGGTGCGCAGCTTCATCGGCCAGTCCGGCCAGGTCATCAGCTTGTTCTCGTGCGCGGGCGGCTGCGGCATGATCTCCAGCTGGGTGACCGACAGCGCGCCGTGGCGATTGGAGGTGCCGATGCAGTCCGAGCCGGTGTCGCCGCCGCCGATGACGACGACATGCTTGCCCTTGGCCGACAGCGTGCCGTTTGGCGCGGCCTTGGCCTCGCTGTCGCCGGCGTTGCGCTTGTTCTGCTGGACCAGGAAATCCATGGCGAAGTGGATGCCGCCCAGCTCGCGCCCCGGGACCTCCAGGTCGCGCGGCAGCTCGGCGCCGCCGGCCATGACCAGCACGTCGTAGTCGTCGAGGATGCGCTGCACCGAGACGTTGACGCCGATCTCCATGTTGGTCCTGAAGATCACGCCCTCGGCCTCCATCTGGGCGACGCGGCGGTCGATCAGATGCTTCTCCATCTTGAAGTCCGGGATGCCGTAGCGGAGCAGGCCGCCGATGCGGTCGCTCTTCTCGAAGACGGTCGCCGCGTGGCCGACCCGCGCCAGCTGCTGGGCGCAGGCCAGGCCCGCCGGGCCCGAGCCGACGACCGCGACCCGCTTGCCGGTGCCGCGCGGCGACGGGCGCGGCGTGATCCAGCCCTCGTCCCAGCCCTTGTCGACGATGGCGCATTCGATCGTCTTGATGGTCACAGGGCTGTCGATGATGTTCAGCGTGCAGGCCGCCTCGCAGGGCGCGGGGCAGATGCGGCCGGTGAACTCCGGGAAGTTGTTGGTCGACTGCAGGTTCTCGAGCGCCGCCTGCCACTGCTCGCGGTAGACGAGGCTGTTGAAGTCCGGGATCTGGTTATTGACCGGACAACCGTTGTGACAGAACGGAATCCCGCAATCCATGCAGCGCGCGGCCTGCTGGTTCAGGGCCGGCGCCGGCAGCGGATGGACGAACTCGTTCCAGTTGCGCAGGCGCTCCTGCGGCTTTTCGTAGCCGCGGTCCTGACGCTCGATTTCAAGAAAGCCGGTGGGCTTGCCCATGGTGATACTCCGACCTTGATGCGTTATTCGGCGGCGACGGCGGCGGCCGCCCGTCGCTCGTTGGCCATGTCCGTCAGCGCCCGGCGGTAGTCCTTGGGCATGACTTTCCAGAAGCGGGTGACCGCGACGTCCCAGGTGTCCAGGATCTCGCGGGCGCGGGCGCTGCCCGTGTAGAGCAGGTGCCGCTCGACGAGGATGCGCAGGCGTTCGGCGTCGAACGACAGCATGTCGCCCATGCCGTTGTCCTCGACCGAGCGGGCCCGCTGGCTGGGCCGGCCGGCCTCGTCTCCGGAGACCGTCGGCTCAACGGTCTCGAGTTCGACCATGGCGGCGTTGCACAGCGACGGGAACCGCCCCTCGGGATCGTAGACATAGGCCACGCCGCCGGACATGCCGGCCGCGAAGTTGCGTCCCGTCTCGCCCAGCACCGCGACGACGCCGCCGGTCATGTACTCGCAGCCGTGATCGCCGGTGCCCTCGACCACCGCCACCGCGCCGGAGTTGCGGACCGCGAAACGCTCGCCGGCCACGCCCTGGAAATAGGCCTCGCCGGCGATGGCCCCGTAGAGGACCGTGTTGCCGACGATGATGTTGGTCACCGGGTCGCGGGTCGATTCCGTCGGCTGGCGGACGACCACCCGACCGCCGGACAGACCCTTGCCGACATAGTCATTGCCGTCACCGATCAGCTCCAGCGTGACGCCCCGGGCCGCGAAGGCGCCGAAGCTCTGGCCCGCCGCGCCGTGGAAGGTCAGGGAGATGGTGTCTTCGGGCAGGCCGACGTGGCCGTAGCGCCGCGCCACCTCCGACGACAGCATGGTGCCGACGGTGCGGTTGATGTTGCGGATCGGATACTCGCCCCGCATCGGCGTCCCGGACTCCAGCGCGTCCTTCGCGTCGGCGATCAAGGTGTTGTCGAGCGCCTTTTCGAGTCCGTGGTCCTGGGTCCGCGACTGGCTCAGGCCCTCGCCGTGGTCGGCGACGGCATGCAGGACCTTCGACAGGTCGACGCCCTCGGCCTTCCAGTGGTCGATGGCGTGGCGCATCTCCAGGCGGTCGACGCGGCCGACCATCTCGGCGACGGTCCGGAAGCCCAGCTGCGCCATGATCTCGCGCAGCTCTTCGGCGACGAAGAAGAAGTAGTTGATGACGTGCTCGGGCTTCCCGTTGAAACGGGCCCGCAGCACCGGATCCTGCGTCGCCACACCCACCGGGCAGGTGTTCAGGTGGCACTTGCGCATCATGATGCAGCCGGCCGAGATCAGCGGCGCGGTGGCGAAGCCGAACTCGTCTGCGCCCAGCAGGGCCGCGACGGCGACGTCGCGTCCGGTGCGCAGCCCGCCGTCCGCCTGGACGGCGACGCGCGAGCGCAGGCCGTTGAGCAGCAGGGTCTGCTGGGTCTCGGCCAGGCCGATCTCCCAGGGGGAGCCGGCATGGATCAGCGAGGTCAGCGGCGAAGCGCCGGTGCCGCCCTCGAAGCCGGAGATGGTTATGTGGTCGGCCCGCGCCTTGGCGACGCCGGCGGCAACGGTGCCCACGCCCACTTCCGACACCAGCTTCACGGAGATGCGGGCCCGGGAGTTGGCGTTCTTCAGGTCGTGGATCAGCTGGGCCAGATCCTCGATCGAATAGATGTCGTGGTGCGGCGGCGGGCTGATCAGGCCCACGCCCGGCGTCGAGTGGCGAACGCGGGCGATGTTCTTGTCGACCTTGTGGCCGGGCAGCTGGCCGCCCTCGCCCGGCTTGGCGCCCTGGGCCATCTTGATCTGGATGTCGTCGGCGTTGACCAGGTATTCGGCGGTGACGCCGAAGCGGCCGGAGGCCACCTGCTTGATGGCCGAGCGCATGGAATCGCCGTTGGGCAGCGGCTTGAAGCGGTCGGCTTCCTCGCCGCCCTCCCCGGTGTTCGACTTCCCGCCGATGCGGTTCATCGCCACCGCCAGGGTGGTGTGGGCCTCGCGGCTGATCGAGCCGAAGCTCATGGCGCCGGTGGCGAACCGCTTGACGATTTCGGCCGCCGGCTCGACCTCGTCGAGGCTGAGCGGCGCCTCGGCGTTTCGGAACTGCATGAGGCCGCGGATGGTCAGCAGGCGCTGGGCCTGCTGGTTGATGCCCTCGGCGAAGGCCCGGTACTCGTCCGGCAGGTTACCGCGCACCGCATGCTGCAGGCGGGCCACCGTCTCCGGCGTCCAGGCGTGCTCCTCGCCGCGCAGGCGGAAGGCGAAGGTGCCGCCGACGTCGAGCATCGAGGCGTAGATCGGGTTGTCGCCGAAGGCGTCGCGGTGGCGGCGCACGGCCTCCTGCGCGATGCCGTCCAGGCCGATGCCCTCGATCGTGGTGGCAGTGCCGGTGAAATACTTCTCGATCACCGCCGAGTTCAGGCCGACGGCGTCGAAGATCTGCGCGCCGCAGTAGGACTGGTAGGTCGAGATGCCCATCTTGGACATCACCTTCAGCAGGCCCTTGCCGACCGCCTTGATGAAGTTCTTGCGCACGTCATAGGCGCTGATCGCATAGCCGTTCTGGACGCGCAGATGCTCCAGGGTCTCGAACGCCAGATAGGGATTGACCGCCTCGGCGCCGTAACCGGCCAGGACGCAGAAGTGGTGCACCTCGCGCGCTTCGCCGGTCTCGATGACCAGGCCGGTCTGCATGCGCAGGCCCTGGCGGATCAGGTGATGGTGCACCGCCGCCGTGGCCAGCGCCGCCGGAATGGCGATGCGGTCCGGCGAGGTCGCCCGATCCGACAGGATCAGGATATTCATGTCAGCGAGCACGTTGTCGGTGGCCTCGCGGCACACCCGGTCGAGCGCCTTTTCCAGACCCGCCGCGCCTTCTTCCGCCGGCCAGGTGACATCGATAGTGGCGGTGCGGAAGGCGCCGTCCAGCAGCTCGCTGATGGCGCGGATCTTGGCCATGTCCTCGTTGGTGAGGATCGGCTGGGAGACCTCCAGCCGCTTGTGCGTGCCGGCCTGGCGGCCCAGCAGGTTCGGCCGTGGCCCGATCATCGACACCAGGCTCATCACCAGCTCCTCGCGGATCGGGTCGATCGGCGGGTTGGTGACCTGGGCGAAGTTCTGCTTGAAGTACTCGTAGAGCAGCTTGGTGCGGCGGGAGAGCACCGCGATCGGCACGTCCGCGCCCATGGAGCCGATCGGGTCATCGGCGGTCAGGGCCATCGGCTCGAGGAAGAACTGCAGATCTTCCTGGGTGTAGCCGAACGCCTGCTGGCGATCGAGCAGGTGCTGGGGATCGGACCCCTGCAGCGCCTCCGCCGGTGGGGCCTCGGGCAGGTCTTCGAGCTTGAACTGGGTGCGGGCCAGCCATTCGGCGTAGGGCTGCGCATCGGCGAGAGAGGCCTTGATCTCCTCGTCCTCGATGATGCGGCCTTCCTCCATGTCGATCAGCAGCATCTTGCCCGGCTGCAGGCGCCACTTGCGGACCACCCGCTCCTCGGGGACGGTCAGCACGCCCACCTCCGACGCCATGATCACATGATCCTGGTCGGTGATGACGAAGCGGGCCGGGCGCAGGCCGTTGCGGTCGAGCGTGGCGCCGATCTGGCGGCCGTCGGTGAAGGCCACGGCGGCGGGGCCGTCCCAGGGCTCCATCAGGGCGGCGTGGTACTCGTAGAAGGCCTTCCGCTTGGGATCCATCAGCGGGTTGCCGGCCCAGGCCTCCGGGATCAGCATCATCACCGCGTGGGCCAGCGGGTAGCCGCCGGCGACCAGCAGCTCCAGCGCGTTGTCCAGGCAGGCGGTGTCGGACTGGCCGTGCGGGATCAGCGGCCACATCTTGTTGAGGTCGGGACCCAGCAGGTCCGACTCCAGCGTGCGCCGGCGGGCGTTCATCCAGTTGACGTTGCCCCGCACGGTGTTGATCTCGCCGTTGTGGGCGATGAACCGGTAGGGGTGGGCCAGCTTCCAGGACGGGAAGGTGTTGGTCGAGAACCGCTGGTGGACCATCGCCAGCGCCGACTCGGTCAGCGGGTTCTTGAGGTCGGTGTAGAAGGAGCCCACCTGGCCGGCGAGCAGCAGGCCCTTGTAGACCACGGTGCGGGTCGAGAAGGACGGCAGGTACAGCTGCGTCAGGCCCGGCAGGTTCTTCTTCACCGCCAGTTCGGCCAGCGGGTTCTGCAGCTGCTTGCGGATGGTCAGCAGCTTGCGCTCGAAGGCGTCCTGGTCCTTCGTCCCCTCGCCGCGGCCGACGATGGCCTGGCGGATCACGGGCATCTCGGCCAGCACGGCGGCGCCCAGGCCGGTGGTGTCGATGGGAACATCGCGCCAGGCGATGAAGGTCTGCCCCTCGACCTTCAGGAAGTGCTCGAACTGGGCGACGACGACATCGCGCGCCGGCTCGTCGCGCGGCAGGAAGCACATGGCCACGGCGTAGTCGCCCGGCGCCGGCAGGTCGACGCCGGCCTTGCCGGCCCAGTCGCGCAGCAGCGCGTCCGGAATCTGGATCAGAATCCCGGCGCCGTCGCCGACCAGCGGATCGGCGCCCACCGCGCCGCGGTGGTCGAGATTGATCAGGATCTCCAGGCCGCAGGCCACCACCTCATGCGATTTGCGGCCCTTGATATTGGCGACAAACCCGACGCCGCAGGCGTCATGCTCGTTACGAGGGTCATACAGACCGCGGGATTGTGGAGCGCCCATCGGGGATCCTCAGAATAGAGACACAGGTCCGCCTGACGGTCATCGCGAGGACGGCCGAACAGGGTCGAGGCGGCATTAGCGGTAAGCCGAGCGCTCGCGCAAAAGGTAATTTCTTTCGGCATCGGACGGCACTGCGCGAGGACGTGGCAAGAATTTGCGCGGATCGGTCGGCGGAGGGGGCGATGTGTGACGGATAATGCTGCACTGCGGCATCCGAGAGCAGGGGCGGACGGCAAATGGGGCAGACTGTTTGGACGTCCGGACGCGCTCATGGGTCGCAGCGGCGCGCGCCGTCGCCGCCAGAAAATGCGGGGCGCCGGACCAAAGCTGTGGCCGGACGCTGGGTCAACGCCTGCACTGTGAGAGCCCGTGAAGACCGGGCGACCAGATCCGGAGCCGGGACGGAGGAACCACCTGATGGACATGCGACAAAGCGCTGAGGATGAGGCCTTTCGCGAGACGGTGCGCGCCTACTTCCGCGAGACCTATCCGCAGGACATCATCGCCAAGCTGGCCAACGGGCAGACCCTCAAGAAACAGGACATGGTCGCCTCCGAGCAGGCGCTGAGCGCCCGCGGCTGGCTGGCGCCGGGATGGCCGGCCGAGTACGGCGGGCCGGGCTGGACCATCACCCAGCGCTTCATCTTCGACGAGGAACTGGAGCGGGCCGGCGCGCCGAACGTGTCGCCCATGGGCCTGCTGTACGTGGCGCCGGTGATCTACACCTTCGGCACGCCGGAGCAGAAGGAGCGCTGGCTCGGCGACATCCTGTCGGCCCGCACCTTCTGGGCCCAGGGCTATTCGGAGCCGGAGGCCGGGTCGGACCTGGCCAGCCTGCGCACCCGGGCCGTCCTGCACGGCGACCACTACGTCGTCGACGGCGAGAAGATCTGGACCAGCGACGCCCACTACGCCGACTGGATCTTCTGCCTGGTCCGCACCGAGGACGCCCCGCGCAAGCAGGACGGCATCACCTTCCTCTGCATCGACATGGCGACGCCGGGCGTCGAGGTCGTGCCGATCATCACCATCGACGGCGGCCACCATCTGAACCGCGTCGTCTTCGACAATGTCCGCGTGCCGGTCGAAAACCGCATCGGCGACGAGGGCAAGGGCTGGACCTACGCCCGCCACCTGCTCAGCTACGAGCGCACGTCCTACGCCCATGTGGCCGCCAAGCGTCGGCAGATCGAGGACATCAAGCGCCTGCTGGCCGATGTTCCGTGGGCGGAGGGTGACGCCGGGCAGCAGGACGACTTCCGACGCCGGCTGGCCTCCGTGGAAGTCCAGCTCGATGCGCTGGAGATGACCGTCCTGCGGGCTTTGGCGCCGCTGGCCGCCGGCCAGGCGCCGGGCGACGAGGCCTCGATCATCAAGATCGCGGCGACCGAGACGGCCCAGGCCATCACCGAGCTGTTCGTCGAACTGGCCGGCCTCTACGCCCTGCCGAAGTTCCCGGACCGCAGCGGGCCGGACTGGCGCTCGAACCTGGCGGAAATTCCCGCCTTCGCCGCGCCGGCCACCGCCGCCTATTTCCTGGCCCGGGCCCAGACGATCTATGGCGGGGCGACGGAGATCCAGAAGAACATCATCGCCCGCCAGCTCGGCCTTTAGCGCGGCGGCATGCGGATGGCGCCGTCGAGGCGGACGGTCTCGCCGTTGAAGTAGCCGTTGCGCAGCATGGTGACGGCCAGGTCCGCGTACTCGTGCGGGTGGCCCAGGCGCCGCGGGAACGGCACGGAGGCCGACAAGCTGTCGAAGATGGCCGGCGCGCGGGTCTTCACGCCCAGCATCGGCGGGGTGGCCATGATGCCCGGCAGGATGGTGTTGATGCGGATGCCCTCGTTGGCCAGGTCGCGGGCGATGACCAAGGTCATGCCCTTGATGGCCGCCTTGGCCGCGGCGTAGGCCACCTGCCCCACCTGACCGTCCTCGGCCGCGACCGAGCCGGTGTTGACGATGGCGCCGCGGCCGCCGTCCTCGTCCGGCTCCAGCGTCGCCATGCCGGCCGCGCTCTTCACGATGCAGCGGAAGGTGCCGACGGTGTTGAGGCCCAGCACCCACTCGAAGTCGGCGGCGTTGAACTGCTTGATCTCGCCGGTCTGCTTGTCGCGGGCGATGGTCTTGCCGCCCCGGCCGCCGCCGGCGCAGTTGACCAGGATGCGCTCCTGACCATGCGCGGCGCGGGCCTTGGCGAAGCCGGCGTCGACCGACTCCTCGCTCATCACGTTGACCTCGCAGAGCAGCGCGCCGAGCTCCTCGGCCTTCTTCGCGCCGGTCTCGGCGTTCATGTCGAAAATGGCGACCTTCACGCCCAGGTCCCGCAGGGCCTTGACCGTTGCCGCTCCGAGACCGGATGCGCCGCCGGTGACCACGGCGGAGACAGTGCTGTCGAGTTTCATGGCGCGTTCCCTGAAGGCTTGTTTCTGGTTGCCGCCATCACAGCCCCGGCGCCGCAAGGGCAGGCAAGCCGTAACCTGCCTGACCCGCCAGGCGACCCTCCGGGCGGCCGGAGATCGCGGTGGCGCGGGGGCGGCTTTCGGCTCATACCCGAGGCCACAGGCGCCGCATCAGCCAGCTCAGGACCCCGACCATGACCTTCAAGGCCCTCCTTGCCACCCGGGTGGATCGCACGGTCACGGTCGAGATGGTCGACCTCTCCGAAGACCAGCTGATGGACGGAAACGTCCGGATCGACGTCGACTACTCCACCGTGAACTACAAGGACGGGCTGGCGCTGGCCGGACGTCCGGGCGTGATCCAGACCTACCCGCTGGTCCCGGGCATCGACCTGGCCGGCACGGTCACCCAGTCGTCGCACCCGGCCTATGCAGCGGGCGACCGCGTCGTACTCAACGGCTGGGGCCTGAGCCAGACCCACCACGGCGGCTACGCCCAGAAGGCCCGCGTCAACGGCGACTGGCTGGTCAAGCTGCCGGCCGGGATCAGCACCCGCGACGCCATGGCGATCGGCACGGCCGGCTACACCGCCATGCTAAGCGTGCTGGCGCTGGAGCATGCCGGCCTCACCCCCGACAGCGGGGCCATTCTGGTGACCGGCGCCAACGGCGGCGTCGGCTCTGTGGCCATCATGATCCTGGCCAAGCTGGGCTATCGCGTGATCGCCTCGACCGGTCGACTGGAGGAAGGCGCCTATCTCACCGCCCTGGGCGCCAGCGACATCATCGACCGCAAGACGCTGTCTGAGCCCGGCCCGCCCATCGCCGCGCCGCGCTGGGCCGGGGCCGTCGATTCCGTGGGCAGCCACACCCTGGCCAACGTGCTGGCCCAGACGGAGTATCGGGGCGCCGTCGCCGCCTGCGGCCTGGCCCAGGGCGTCGATCTGCCCGGCTCGGTGTTTCCGTTCATCCTGCGCAACGTGACCCTGGCCGGCATCGACTCGGTCAACGCGCCTTATGCCGTCCGGGTGAAGGCTTGGGAGCGGCTGGCGACGGACGTCGACCTGGCGAAGCTGGCGACAACGGTCACCGAGATCGGTCTGGCCGATGTGCCGCAAGCCGGCCGCGACATCCTTGAGGGCAGGATCCGCGGCCGCACGGTGGTCAACGTCAACGCCTGACCGCTGGTCAGGCCGGCCGGGTGATCCCCACCTCGGCCAGCACCGCGTCGGTGTCCTGGCCGATGCGCGGCGGGTCGCGGCGGATGCCGGCCGGCGTCTTCGAGAACCGCAGCCCGGGCTTCATGGCGCGATAGGTCGCCTCGCCCAGCGTTCGCTCCTCGAACAGCGTGCGGCTCAGCTGTTCGTCGTCGAAGATCTCCGTCGGCGTGTTGGCGCGCATGACCGGGATCGAGTGCTCGGCGCCCAGCGCCATCCATTCGGCCGTGGTCCGGCTGGCCGCCGCCTCGCCCATCATGGCGTAGTATTCGGCGACCTTCTCCTTGCCGCTGGCCTTCGAGGTGAACCGCTCCAGCTCGTAGGCGCCGGGCAGTCCGCCCAGCTCCATGAACTTCGCCGACTGCAGCTGGTTGGCCGGCATCACGGTCAGGTAGCCGTCCTTTGTCCGGAACGGCTTGCGATGCGGGGTGATGGCGGTGGTGAAGCCGAAGCCGCCCGTCGGCGGCACGAAGGTCTGGCCGTACAGGTGCTCGGCCATCACGAAGCCGGTGAAGGTCTCCAGCATCGGCACGGCGACGAACTGGCCCTCGCCGGTGTGCTCCTTGTGGCGCAGCGCCGCCAGGGTGGCGATCACCGCGAACAGCCCGCAGGTCTTGTCGGCCAGCAGCGAGGGCAGCGGCCGAAGCTCTGTCTCCGGATCGACCAGCTGGCCCAGGCCGCAGGCGCCGCTGGCGGACTGGATCAGGTCGTCGAAGGCCTGCAGGCCCGCATAGGGCCCATCGTCGTCGTAGCCCATGGCCTCGACGTAGACGATGTCCGGCTTGATGGACTTCACGGCCTCGTAGGAGAAGCCCAGCCGCGCCACGGCCGAGGGCCGTATGTTGTGGATGAAGACGTCGCCGGTCTCGACCAGCTTGCGCAGCGCCGCCCGCCCCTCGTCGGTCTTCAGGTCGAGGCTGACCGAGCGCTTGTTGCGATTGAAGGCGACATAGCCGGGGCCCATCTCCTTCGACGGTCCCTTGCCGGAGTTGCGCTGGCGATCGCCGGACGGCTCCTCCACCTTGATCACGTCGGCGCCCAGATCGCCCAGCGTCTGGGTCGCATAGGGGCCGAGCACGAACTGGCTGAGGTCGATGATGCGCACGCCGGCCAGCGGGCCGGTGCGGTGCGGGTCAGGCTTGGGCTGGTCAGTCATCGTCAGGCTCCGGTCAGCAGCACGACCTTGATGCAGTCGCCATGGTGCTGGGCGGCGATCGCCTCGTTGATCTGGTCAAAGGGGAAGGTCTTGATCATGCGGTCGAACGGCAGCGCGCCGCGCCGGTAGTGCTCGATCAGCTCCGGCAGGAAGACGTCCGGATCGCTGTCGCCCTCGATGATGCCCTTCACCGTGTGGCCGAAGGTCATGGCGGTGTTGATGTCGCCCGGCATCGGCGTGCCCGGCGGCGAGATGCCGACGATGCCGAAGGTCCCCTTGGGACCCAGGGTGTTCATCACCGCCGCCTGCACCGCCGGAACGCCGGTGGTGTCGAAGGCGTAGTCGACGCCGCCGGGCAGGATGGCTCGCACCGCCGCCGCCAGGTCCGGCGAGGCGGCGGGGTCGATGACGTGGGTGGCGCCGAATTCGGTCGCCAGCGCCCGGCGCGCCGCGTGCGGCTCGACCAGGATTATGGTCTCGCAGCCTTGGATCTTCGCCCCCATCACCGCGCTCAGGCCCACCGGCCCGCCGCCGGTGATCAGCAGGGTCGAGCCGGCCTCGCAGGCCAGCGACCGCATGACCCCGCCCGCACCCGTCTGGATGCCGCAGCCCAGCGGGCCGAACAGCTCCAACGGCAGGTCGCCCGGCACCTTCACGACGTTGCGCTCGTAGGTCAGGGCGTGGGTGGCGAAGGACGACTGGCCGAAGAAGTTGCTGCCGACGGCGACCTCCTCGCAGCGCAGAGCCTTGCTGCCGTCGGGCCTCATACCCGCGTAGTTGAGCAGCGGCATGGTCTCGCAGTAGGCGGCGTCGCCCTTGCCGCAGCGACGGCAGGTTCCGCAGGAGCGGAAGGTCATGGCCACCCGGTCGCCGGGCGCCACCTTGGTGACCTTCGCCCCGACCTTCTCGACGATGCCCGCGCCCTCGTGACCGAGCACGGCTGGCGGAGCGATGGCCCCGGTCTGCTGGAAGACGATATCGGTGTGGCAGACCCCGACCCCGACGACGCGGACGAGGATCTCGTCCTCGCGTGGATCGTCGAGCTCAACCATCCGGATTTCGAAGGGCTTGCCGGGACCCGTGGCGACGGCGGCCTTGATCTGCATGGCGCGCTGCGCCTCCCTGTGGTGCGTGGCCGGTCTTGTCGCCGGACTGTCGCTAGCGAGTGAACCGGGCGCGGGCATGCCGTCAAGCGCTTCGGCCGCCTGCCGTTACGGCCTACCGCAGGGGAAGGACGCTACGGGTCGCGACGGGGGCTCGACCGGTCCGCCGTCCTGGCGGAAAAGGACGCATGGCGTCCCGGCTCGACCTCGCAAATCTCGTCGTCTTCGCGCGACGGCCGACCATCGGTGTCGGCAAGCGACGGCTGGCGGCGGCGATCGGCGACGTCGAGGCCCTGCGCTTCCAGCGCGGCGCGATCGACGGCCTGCTGCGGCGACTGGCCGGCGACCTCCGGTGGCGGACCCACGTCGCCGTGTCGCCGGACCGGCCGACCGACTGGCTCGGAAGACGCGCCCAAGCGACCCCGCAGGGCGGCGGCGACCTGGGCGCCAAGCTGGTTCGGGTCTCGCGCCGCTTTCCGGTCGGTCGGCTGGTCATCATCGGCAGCGACACCCCCACCGTCAGCCGCGCCGACATCGCGGCGGCCTTCGACGCCCTGCGCAGCCACGACGCGGTGCTCGGCCCGGCCCGCGACGGCGGCTACTGGCTGATCGGCCTCAGGCGCGCGGCGCGCGGCCCCCTGCCCTTCGACGGCATCCGCTGGTCCAGCCCCGACACCCTGGCCGACACCCTGGCGCGGCTGTCGGGCTTGCGGGTCGCCACCCTGCGCACGCTGGAAGACATCGACGACGAGGCCAGCCTCAAGCGCTTCCGTGCGAGGGCTCAGCGTCCGTAGAGCCGCGCGATCCGCTCGGCGGGAACGCCGAGATAGAAGAGCGCCAGGCAAAGCAGGTTGCGCGCGCTGCGGCGCAGCCAGCCGTCCTGCCGCCAGCGCCGCGCCGAGGTGACGGCGCGGGCGTCCAGCACGGTCAGGCGCCGCCGCCCGAGGCGGCGAACCAGGTCGACATCCTCCATCAGCGGCAGCGGCCGGTAGCCGCCGACACGGTCGTACAGCGCGCGGTGGATCAGCAGCCCCTGGTCGCCGTAGGGCAAGGCCAGCACGGCCACCCGCAGCGCTACCCAGCGCTCCAGCCGCCGCGCCTGCGCAGAGTCGTCATCGAGCGCGAAGCCGAAGCAGGCCGCTCGCTCGGCGGCGCGAGGGCTCGACAGGTGCGCATCGACGACCGCCCGCCATCCGGGCGACAGCACCGTGTCGGCATGCAGGAACAGCAGCCAATCCGCCGTCGCGGCCGCGGCGCCCGCCGCCAGCTGGCCGCCACGACCGGGCGCGGCCTCGATCACCCGCGCGCCGAGCTTCCGGGCCAGCGCCGCTGTCCCGTCCCGCGAGCCGCCGTCCACGACGATGATCTCGTCCGCCGCGTCCAGCGCCGCCAGCGTCGCCGCAAGTCCATCGGCCGCGTTCAGGGTCGGTATTACGACCGACAGCGGCGGCCGCTCTGTCGCCATCGTCAGCTGCAGCTCGCGCCGCCCAGCACGCAGAAGCGAGCGCAATGCGGATGGTTGAGCGGCACGGCCCCGAGCGCCTCGGACAGGCTCGCGCCCAACTCGAACTGCGGGTCGTAGGGTGTCAGGGTGCAGGCGACGACCGCCGGCCGCGATGCGCCCTTGCGCTTCACCACCATGCGGCTGGAGGCGCACATCACCGAGTCCGGCGCGATGTTCAGGATGCCCCAGCAGGCCTCGGTGATCTCCGGCGCGTCGCGGCTGGCGTCCATTTCCGGAAACAGCACCAGGCGCGAAGGATCGTCGACATCGAGCCTCAGCCCGAGCTCCGCGAACAGCCCGGCGTATCCGGCCCGGGCCGCGTCCTCGCTCTCGTCGCCCAGCCGACGCCCGGCGATGGCGATGGAAAAGCCGTTCTCGCCAAGCCAGGTCAGGCCGGCCAGCGCCGGCGCCCAGGTGTCGGCGCCCCGCTCGGCCTCGTGGACCGCCTTTGTGTAGTGGTCGAGGCTGACGCGCAGGACCAGCGCCTCGCCATAGCGGTCCTTGAGGTCGATCAGCGGGCGTTCAAAACGCCGCATCGGCCGCATGGCGTTGGTCAGCACCAGGGTCCGGCGGCCGGTGGCGAGCGAGGCCTCGAGCATCGGAATGATGGCGGCGTTCATGAACGGCTCGCCGCCGGTGAAGCCGATCTCTTCGGTGGTCAGACCCAGCGCGGCGATCTCGTCGAGATAGGCCGTCACCTCATCCAGGGTCAGGTAGGACAACGCGTCATTGCGCGGCGAACTCTCGATGTAGCAGGTCAGGCAGGCGATGTTGCAGAGGGTGCCGGTGTTGAACCACAGGGTGTCCAGCCCGCGCAGGCCTACGGCCGCCCGCGGCGAGCCGTCCAGCGTGACCCGTGGATCCTGGAACTTGCGCGGGTCCAGGCGCGGCGCCGTCGGCGTCACGAACGGCGACAGCACTTCGCTCCCGCCCCCATCATCCCCGACCGTCTCGACGCGCACGTCCAACCTCGAACTCCCCCCAATCGTAGCTGGTCCGCAGCGTCGCACGGCGACTCTATCCCCGCCAAGCGCTTGACCTGGCGCGAACGCGACGCATGTCCAGCGCCATAGCCATGCAAGACCGGGCAAGGCTATGGTCCCGTGGTCGGTGGGACGGGGGAAGACGCAGACCATGAAACGCTACCTGCCATTGCTCGCGCTGGTCGCGGCGGTGATCGCCGTGTTCGCCAGCGGGGCGGGCCGCTACCTGAGCCTCGAGTCCCTGCAGCGGAACGAAGCCCTGCTCCGCGGCTTCGTGACCGACAACCTGGCGCTCAGCCTTCTGGTCTTCATCCTCGTCTACGCCGCCGCCACAGCGGTCAGCATTCCCGGCGCGGTCTTCCTGACCCTGGCCGGCGGCTTCCTGTTCGGGACCTGGATCGGCGGGTCGGCGACGGTGGTCGGAGCGACCATCGGCGCGGTGCTGGTGTTCCTGATCGTGCGCACCTCGCTGGGCGCCAGCCTGCGCGAGAGGGCCGAGAAGTCGGGCGGAAACCTCAAGGCGGTGATGGACGGCGTCCGGGACGGCGCCTTCGGCTACATCCTCACCCTGCGGCTGATCCCGCTGGCCCCGTTCTGGCTGGTCAATGTCGCCTCGGCCCTGGCCCACGCGCCGCTGCGCGCCTACGCCCTGGCCACCCTGATCGGGATCATCCCGGCGACCTTCATCTACAGCAGCGTCGGGGCCGGCATCGGCCAGGTTCTGGCCCGCGGCGAGGAGCCCAACCTTCGCATCATCTTCGAGCCCTACGTCTTTGGCCCGCTGATCGCGCTGGGCCTGCTGTCGCTGGGCACAACCCTCTTCCAGCGCTTCCGGGCCAAGAAGGAGAAGGTCTCGTGAAGCAGGACCGCATCCGCGCCGACCTCGCCATCATCGGCGCCGGCTCCGGCGGCCTGTCGGTGGCCGCCGGCGCCGCGCAGCTGGGCCTCAAGGTCGTGCTGTTCGAAAAGGGCGAGATGGGCGGCGACTGCCTCAACTACGGCTGTGTGCCCTCCAAGGCCCTGATCGCCTCGGCCGAGGCCGCCTACAAGGCCGCCCACAGCCAGGCGCTGGGCGTCACGGCCTCGGGCGTCACCGTCGACTTCGCCACCGTGATGGCCCGCGTGCATCACGTCATCGCCGAGATCGCCCCGATCGACAGCCAGGAGCGATTCGAGGGCCTGGGCGTCCAGGTCGTGCGTGAGACGGCCCGCTTCCGCGACCGCCGCACGGTCGAGAGCGACAGCGTCCGGGTCACCGCCCGCAAGGTGGTCATCGCCAGCGGCTCGCGCGCCGCCGTGCCGCCGATCCCGGGCCTGGACGCCTCGCCCTACCTGACCAACGAGCGGATCTTCGAGCTGACCAAGCTGCCCGAGCATCTGATCGTGCTGGGCGGCGGGCCGATCGGCGTCGAGCTGGGCCAGGCCTTCCGGCGCCTGGGTTCGCAGGTCACCATCATCGAGGCGGCGGCCATCCTGGGGCGCGAGGAGCCCGAGGCCGCAGCCGTGGTCGTTCAGCAGCTGACCGCCGACGGCGTCACCCTGCTGCCGGGCCACAAGGCGGTGCGGGTCGAGGCGGGACCGGTCGTCGTGGTCGACGGGCCTGACGGCGAAAAGCGCATCACCGGCTCCCACCTGCTGGTCGCGGTCGGCCGCACGCCATCCATCGAGGCGCTGAACCTCGAGGCCGCCGGCGTCGCCTTCGACAAGGCGGGCGTGGAGACCGACAAGTCGCTGCGCACCAGCAACCCGCGCGTCTTCGCCATCGGCGACGTCGCCGGTCGCGGCCAGTTCACCCACCTCGCAGGGGGCCATGCCGGCCTCTTCGTGCGCAAGGCGCTGTTCGCCGCGCCGATCAACGCCGACGCCCTGGTCGTGCCGCGCGTCACCTACTGCAGCCCGGAGCTCGCCTCCGTCGGCCTGACCGAGGCCCAGGCCCGCGCCGAGCATGGCGAGGACATCCGCGTGCTCGTCCAGCCCTTCGCCGACAACGACCGCGCCCAGGCCGAGGGCGACATCCGGGGCTTTGGCAAGCTGATCACCAGCAAGGGCGGCAAGATCCTGGGCGTGACCCTGGTCGGCGCCCACGCGGGCGACCACCTGCCGCTCTGGGTGCTGACCATGACGGCGGGGCTGAAGCTCAGCACCCTGACCGGCATGATCGCGCCCTATCCGACGCGGGGCGAGATCAACAAGCGGCTGGCCGGCCAGTGGTACACCGGGGCGCTGTTCTCCCCGGCCACCCGCCGGCTGGTCTCGGTGCTCAAGCGGATCGGATAGGCTTCAAGCGGGCTGGCGAAGGCGCCCCTGTCGGGCGCATGCTGGCTGAAAGAACGATGGGGAAACACATGTCGAAGCTTCGTGACGGCTGGGTGAAGACGGTCTGGGTGCTGGCGCTGCTTCTGCCGGTCTGGTTCCTGGTGGCCGCCCTGGGCACCAAGTTCGGGATCCTGGACTGGCGCATCGGCTTCGGGCTGATGGTGTTCAAGCTCGGCGGGCTGCTGCTGCTGGGCGTGCTGGTCCTGGCGGTGATCGGCCTGCTGATGGCGCTGCTGGTCAAGCCGCGCCAGGGCTGGCAACGGGCCCTGGTCGCCGTGGCCATCCCGGCGCTGGCGCTAGGCTTCGCGGCCAGCGTGATGAGCAAGGCGAAGGACATTCCGCCGATCCACGACATCGCCACCGACATCCAGGACCCGCCGGCCTTCTCGAAGGCCGTCATCGACGCCCGCGCGGCCATCGGCGGCAACCCGATCGCGCCGATGAACGTCCCCGTCCCGGCCCTGAAGGGCAAGACGGTCGGCGAGCTGGGCAAGGCCGCCAACCCGGGCCTCGCGACGCTGATGCTGTCGCAGTCCGCGCCCGACGCGACCAAGCTGGTCGCAGAGGTCGCCGCGGCCGAAGGTCTGAAGGTCACCCAGACCGGCGACGGCATGGTCGAGGCCGTGGCCGAGAGCTTCTGGTTCGGCTTCAAGGACGACGTCGTCTTCCGCATCCGCCCGGCCGCGACCGGGACCGGCTCGGTGGTCGACATCCGCTCAACCTCGCGGGTCGGCATGAGCGACCTGGGCGCCAACGGCAAGCGCATCGGCGCCCTGTCGGCGGCGATCAAGGCGAAGGCGGGCTGATCCTGGCCGCCGCCGACGCGAGCCGCCCGCTCGGCCTGGCCGGGACCTATCAGCGTGAGGTCCCGGTCGGCGTCGGCCGGGTCTGGGAAAACGTCTTCGACTGGGAACACCTGCCGGCCCTGCATGAGGGTCAGTTCCACAGCATCGCGCTGCTGGACAGCGGCGACTGGGGCTGGCGCGCCCGGGTCGTGAACCAGCCGGCCGATAGCCGCCCGCAGGTCATCGAGGTGCGGGCGGACAAGGCGGCGGGCGCCTATGTCTCCGCCACGGTCGAAGGCCCTGGCGCCGGCTCGGAGGTTCGGACCCGCCTGACGCCGCTGGCGCCCGACCGCACCGGGATCGACGTCGCGTTCCACGTCCCCGAGTCCGATCCCGCCCGGCTGGCGATCATCGGCGGTCGCTACCGCGCCATCTACGAACGCCTGTGGGACGAGGACGAAGAGATGATGGTCGAGCGCGAGCGGGCCTGGTCCGCCCGCCGCGCCAATCGCGCCACGCCGCCGGAAACCGTCCTGCTCGGATCACCCGACGCGGTGCGCGCCGCACTGCCGCGGCTGGTGGAGGTCGGCGGCGAGCGGTTCAGGATCGTGGAGGTCGACGGCGAGCTGGTCGTCCATGCCGCGACCTGCCCGCACTGGCTGGGCCCGCTGGACGCCGCCGAGGTGATCGACGGCTGCATCCGCTGTCCGTGGCACGGCTATGTCTTTGACGTTCAGACTGGCGAAAGCACGGACGGACGGGGCCTGACCCTGGCGACGCCGCCCCGCCTCGTCCTGGTCGACGGTCAACTGGCGCTGGTTTCCGCCTGATCGCGGCGGAACGGGCCGAGCAGCAGGCCCGTGAAGCTCAGCGCCCGGGGCGAGCGCTGCCCCTCGACGCCCAGCGCCATCGTCTCATGTCCATCGCGCGGCTGGTCGCGATAGCTGCCGAGCAAACGGTCCCAGACTGACAGCAGGAAGCTGTAGTTGCTGTCGGTCTCGTCGCGATGGATCGAGTGGTGGACCCGGTGCATGTCCGGCGTGACCAGCAGCAGCCGCAGCCGGCGATCGACGGCCGGCGGCAGGGCGATCTGCGCGTGACTGAACATGGCCGCGGCGTTCAGCAGGATCTCGAAGACCAGCACCGCCGCCGGCGGCGCGCCCAGCGCCACCACCACGGCCATCTTCCACAGCATCGACAGCACCATCTCCGCCGGGTGGAAGCGGCCCGCCGTCGTGACGTCGACGTCGAGGTCGATGTGGTGCAGCCGATGCAGCCGCCACAGCCACGGCACGGCATGGGAGAGGCGATGCTGACCGTAGACGGCCAGGTCGAGGACGATGATCGACGCCCCGATCGCCAGCCAGGCCGGCGCGGCCAGCTGGTTGAACAGGCCCCAGCCGCCTTCGGCCGCCCACAGGGCCGCGCCCACGGCGGCGACCGGGAAGACGACCCGAAGCACCAGGGTGTTGAGCACCGATAGCCCGAGGTTGATCGACCAGCGCCGCCGCCGCGTCTGGCTTCGGACGCGGCGAGGAGCCAGCGCCTCCCAGACCGCCAGGATCGCGAACACGCCGACGAACGCCGCCAGCCTCAGGACGGGCTCGGTCATAGGGCCGTCACGCCGTTTCGTCCTTGAAGGTCAGGCCCGCGCGGTCCGCCAGTCGCTTGACCAGCCGGTCGCCCAGGGCCGCGCCCGGGACCCAGACGCCCCCGGCGACGTCCGGCGCTTCCTGCACCAGGCAGATGGCCGTCTCGGCGATGATCTTGGACGTCGAGCCGTAGCCCGGGTCCTTGTCGCCATGGACAGAGCCGCGCACCTGCTTGCCGTCGGCATCGATGCCCACGAACAGCAGGTCGTAGAAGCCGGCCTCACGCTCGGCCTTGCTGGGCCCCTCGCCCGGCTTGGGCGCGCCCGCGCCGCCCAGATCGGTGAACTCGGTCGGCGCGCCGGGCGTCACCACCGACATTTCGTCGTAGGCGAAGTCGGCCCCGTAGGCGTGACCCTGCAGCAGGTTGGAACGGTGGACGTTCTTGGTGTTGATCGTCGCCATCATGAACGGCCCGACCTCCTGGCCGAGATCCTCGTCGACGTAGGGCTTGTCGCCGCGCGGCTGCTCGGGACCGGTGAAGCCGGGCGTCAGCGCGAAAGGGTTGAACATGATGCCGACCAGCGCCGGGTTCTTCTGGATCGCGGCCATGGTCGCCGCGCCGCTGGCCGCCGTGCCGCCCGACAGGCCGCCCCGCATCGACCGCACCCGCCCCTTGATGCGCGGGACCGAGTGGCCGAGCCGCGCCCGGGCCAGGCGCTGGGTGTAGAAGACGCCCAGCTCGAAGGGGATGGAGTCGAAGCCGCAGGAGAACAGGATCCGCGCACCCGAAGCCTTGGCCGCAGCGTCGTGGGCGACGATCATCTCGGCCATCCAGGTCGGCTCGCCCGACAGGTCGAGGTAGTCGGTCCCGGCGGCGGCGCAGGCGGCCACCAGGTCCGAGCCGTACAGCTGGTAGGGCCCGACCGTGGTCAGGATCGCCTTGCCCCGCGCCACCATGGCCCGCAGCGAGGCCGGGTCAGAGGCGTCAGCGACGACCAGCGGCGTGTTGGCCGGGGCGCCGATCTCGTCCCGCACCTGGGCCAGCTTGTCGGCGCTGCGACCGGCCATGGCCCATTTGACCTCGCCGTCCACGCCGTAGCGGGCGGCCAAGTGCTCGGCGACCAGCCGGCCGGTGAAGCCGGTGGCCCCGTAGACGATGATGTCGAACTCGGCGTTGGGGTTCATGTGTCGGCTCCCTGTCAGAAGCCGGCACACTTATCCCGTTTGCGCCGCCGATCCAGTCCCGCCGGGATCAGAACTCCAGGCAGATCTTCCCGAAGTGCTTCTGCGACATCTGGTGGGCGAAGGCCGCCGCGATGCCCTCGAGCGGGAAGGTCGAGTCGATGATCGGCTCGAACGGGTTGGCGTCGATGGCCGCGATCATGTCTTCCTGGTCCTGGCGCGAGCCGACCGTCAGGCCCTGGATGCAGACGTTCTTGGACATGGCGAGCGCGGTGGGCACGTCGCCGGCGATACCGGCCAGCACGCCGATCAGCGAGATGTGGCCGCCGATCGTGCAGGCGACGATCGACTGGGGCATGGTGCCCGAGCCGCCGATCTCGACCACCGCGTCGACGCCCCGGCCGCCGGTGGCGGCCATGGCGGCGGCGCCCCACTCGGGCGTTTCCTTGTAGTTGATCAGGTGATCGGCCCCGAGGGCCTTCAGCTTTTCCAGCTTCTCGTTCGAGGACGAGGTCGAGATCACCGTGGCGCCGGCCGCCTTGGCCAGCTGCAGCGCGAAGATCGACACCCCGCCGGTGCCCTGGGTCAGGACGATCGAGCCCGGCTTGATCTTCGCCTCGACGAACAGCGCCCGCCAGGCGGTCAGGGCCGCGCAGGGCAGCGTCGCCGCCTGCTTCAGCGTCCAGCCCTTGGGCAGGCGCGTGAAGGCTGTCGCCGGCATAGCGACATACTCGGCCGCGAAGCCGTCGGCGCCGTCGCCGGGCACGCCCAGCAGGCGCGGCAGGGTCGGGCCGCCGGCGTCCCAGTTGGGGAAGAAGGTCGACAGCACCTCGTCGCCGACCTTGAAGCGGGTCACGCCCTCGCCGACCGCCTCGACGACGCCGGCTCCGTCCGACATCGGGATGCGGCCGTCGGGGCAGCGGATCATGCCGGCCACGACGGCGAAGTCGTGGAAGTTCAGCGAGCTGGCGCGGACGCGGACGAGGACTTCCCCGGCCTTGGGCGAGGGCTTCTCGCGCTCCTCGATGAGGATCTTGTCCAGCCCGCCGGGGGCCTTCAGGGCGGCGACCTTCATGACGCTTATCTTCCTGTTCTGATGTCTATTCCGCCGCCATGACGGCTGGCGTGTACTGGGGGCCGCGGATCAGCTTGCCGGGCATCTCGCCGGTCGCCTCGCCGTTCTCGTAGGTGACGACGCCGCTGACGATGGTGGCGACATAGCCGGTCGCCCGCTGGATCATCCGACGGCCGTCGGCGGGAAGGTCGAAGACCATTTCCGGCGCCTGGATGGCCAGCCGCTCGAAGTCGATGACATTGACGTCGGCCTTCATGCCCGGCGCGAGCACGCCGCGGTCGTTCAGGCCGTACAGCCGGGCGGTGTCGCGCGTCTGCATCGACACCACCTTCTCCAGCGGCAGGGTCGGGCCCCGCTTCCGATCGCGCACCCAGTGGGTCAGCATGTAGGTCGGGAAGCTGGCGTCGCAGATGACGCCGCAGTGCGCCCCGCCGTCGGACAGGCTCAGCACCGTGTTCGGGTCGTGCATCATCGCGTGGATGTGGTCGAAGTTGAACTCGGTGTAGTTCAGCAGCGGCAGGTAGATGTAGCCGCGGCCTTCGTTCTCCATGAGCATGTCGTAGACGACGGCGTCCGGGCTCTGGCCGCTGGCCTGCGCCAGCGCCTTGATCGAG
Source organism: Caulobacter sp. (assembly GCA_031426695.1). GTDB lineage: Bacteria > Pseudomonadota > Alphaproteobacteria > Caulobacterales > Caulobacteraceae > Caulobacter. The sequence goes on along the minus strand of JASJPM010000006.1, from coordinate 196,858 downwards.
TCCTCGGCGCGGGGCTCGTAGTCGAGGTTTCCGTCCGGCTGCTGCAGGCGGAACATGCGGTCGAAGCCCTGAGTCATGATGGCGCCCAGCGGGCCCATCTTCTTGCTGGGATCGGCCAGGATGGCGGCGCGGACGGCCGGGTCCCTCAGCTTCTCGAGGCGCGCCTCGAACGGCAGCGCGGCGATGTCGCGATAGGTCTGGCGACCGACGAACGGGTGGATCGTGCTCTGCCAGCCCAGCACCAGGCCCGTCGGGCGGCAGGCGATCTGGGCGGCGATGCTGGCGCCCTGGGCTCGCGCCTCGCGGGTCAGGTCCAGCAGCTTGATCCAGTTGCCTGGCTGCAGGGGCGACTGCAGCAGGCTGTAGGTGACCGTCACGCCGGTATCCATCGACATGGCGCGCATCCACGCGAACTCGGCGTCGGCCGGGTTCATGTCAGATGACATCTCGAACACGCCGGGACCGACCTGGGCCATGGCCTTGCCGATGGCCAGCAGCTCGTCGGCCGCCGCCGTGGTGCCCGGCATCACCGTGCCGTCCTTGGTCGTGTGAACCACGGTGCGGGAGGTGGAGAAGCCCAGCGCGCCGGCGCGCATGCCCTCGGCGACGATGGCCGACATGGCGGCGATGTCCTCGGGCGTGGCGTCCTCGTTGCGCGCGCCCCGGTCGCCCATGACATAGGCGCGGACGGCGCTGTGCGGCACGTGGGTCGCCACGTCCAGCACGCGCGGCTTGGAATCGAGGCTGTCGAGGTACTCGGGGAAGGTCTCCCAGTCCCAGCTGATGCCCTCGGCCAGGGCCGAGCCGGGGATGTCCTCGACCCCCTCCATCAGCTCGATCAGCCAGTCGTGACGGTCGCGCTTCACCGGCGCGAAGCCGACGCCGCAGTTGCCCATCACCGCCGTGGTCACGCCGTGCCAGCTGGACGGCGACAGGTACGGATCCCAGGTGACCTGGCCGTCGTAGTGAGTGTGGATGTCGACCCAGCCGGGCGTGACGATCAGGCCGGCGGCGTCGATCTCGCGCCGCGCCTGTCCGCTGACCTTGCCGACGGCGGTGATGACGCCGTTGTCGATGGCGATGTCGCCGACGACGGCCGGCGCGCCGGTCCCGTCGACGATGCGGCCGTTGCGGATCACCAGATCATGCATGGTCAGCTCCCTGCCCTCGTCCCGGCCCCTGTTCCGGGATCCTGGATGACGTGCGCGGAAGGATCATGACCCCATCCGGGGTACATCGAAAGTATGACCCGGCGTAAGGCGGCGACGCTTTTTCCCTGGCGCCGCCGCCGATCCGGACGCTAGGCCGCGAAGCGCTTCAGCCGGTGGGCGATGATCTCGTCCGCCTCGGACATGATCCGGTCGATCAGTTCCTTGACGGTCGGGATGTCGTGGATCAGGCCGGCGACCTGGCCGCAGGACCAGCCGCCGGCGTCCATCTGGCCGTCGACCATCACCTTGGGATAGACGCCCGCCACCTCGGCGGCGATGTCGGCGAAGGAGACCTTGTCGCCCTTCTCCTTCTCGGTCTGCAGCAGACGCTCGACGGCGACGTTGGTCAGCACGCGCTCGGTGTTGCGCAGCGGGCGCATGATCAGGCGGGTGTCGAGCTCGGTGGCGGCGACCAGCGCGTCCTTGACGTTCTGGTGGACCGGCGCGTCCTTTGTGGCGATGAAGCGGGTGCCCATGTTGATGCCTTCCGCGCCCATGGCCAGCGCGGCGACCAGCTGCGAGCCGGTGCCGCAGCCGCCGGAGGCGACGAACGGGATCTTCAGCTCCTCGGCGGCGCGGGGCAGCAGCACCCAGTTGCCGACGTCGTCCTCGCCCGGGTGGCCGCCGCACTCGAAGCCGTCGACGCTGACCGCGTCACAGCCGATGGACTCGGCCTTCAGCGAGTGGCGGACCGAGGTGCACTTGTGGATCACCTTGATGCCGGCTTCCTTGAGGGCCGGAAGCCACTTGGCCGGGTTGTTGCCGGCGGTCTCGACCGCTTTCACGCCGCTGTCGACGATGGCCTGCACGAAGCCCGGGTAGTCCGGCGGCGTCACCGCCGGCAGGAAGGTCAGGTTCACGCCGAACGGCTTGTCGGTCATCTCGCGGCAGCGCTTGATCTCGGCCGCCAGCTTCTCCGGCGTGCCCTGGGTCAGGCCGGTGATGATGCCCAGGCCCCCGGCGTTGGACACGGCCGCCGCCATCTCCGCGAAGCCGACATAGTGCATGCCGCCCTGGATGATCGGGTGCTCGATCTCGAACATTTCGGTGATGCGGGTTTTCACTGGGTGGCCTCCATTGCCGGTTCTTGTGCTTTGGCTCCTTGTTGGAGTTCCGCGCCGCGCCTGACAAGCGCAGAAGCTCTGACAGCGCCATCAAGCGGTTGGCGTCGACGCGGTCAAAGTGACATAACGGCTGCCAATACAAGGCGGCGACGGGCCGCGTCCCCGGGAGGCGGAGATGACGGGACTCTACAGGATCTTCGGCTCGGAGATGTCGCCCTACTCGGTCAAGGTGCGGTCCTACGCCCGCTACAAGGGCATCCCCCACGAATGGATTCCCCGGACCATGGCCAGCGAGGAGGCCTACCGGAAGTACGCCCGCCTGCCGATCGTCCCGACCGTGGCCACGCCGGAAGACGAGGGGCTGCAGGACTCCACGCCGGTCATGGAGACCCTCGACGCCCGCTTCCCCGAGCCGTCGATCCACCCGGCCGACCCCGCCCTGGCCTTCCTGTCGGCCCTGATCGAGGAGTTCGGCGACGAGTGGGGCAACAAGCTGATGTTCCACCACCGCTGGTTCGCCCAGGTCGACCAGCTGGCCTCGGCCCAGACCCTGGCGCGGCTGGCCCAGCCGTACGGCGACGAGACCGAGGTAGCGCAGTGGGCGGCGATGATCCTGCAGCGGATGAGCACGCGCGGCCATTTCGTCGGCTCCAGCCCGGCCAACGCCCCGCTGATCACGGGCTACTACTTCGAGCTCCTCGACCTGCTCGAGGCCCACCTGCGCGGTCGCAAGTACCTGTTCGGCGGCCGGCCCGCCTTCGCCGACTTCGGGCTGGGCGGCCAGATGTATGAATGCTCGGTCGACCCGACCTGTGGCGCCGGCATGCGGGCCCGGGGCCCGGCGGTGCTCGACTGGTGCCACAGGATGATGGAGCCGCGCGAGGACGGCCTCTTCGAGACCTGGGAGTCGCTGGCCCCGACCCTCAAGCCGCTTCTGGTCTACGTTGGCCGCTACTTCCTGCCCTGGACCGCCGCCAACGCCCGCGCGCTGGAGGCGGGCGAGCCTGAGTTCACCGTCGACCTGCCGGGCGGCGCCTATAGCCAGCCGCCGCAGAAGTACCATGCCCGGTCGCTGGGGGTGCTGCGCGCCCGCTACGCCGCAGCGGCGGACAACGCCGCGCTGACGGCGATCCTCGACGAGACGGGGTGCAAGCCCTGGCTGACCTGACCCCCTCTCCCGCCCGGTCCGGTCGCGGCAAGGCCGGGCCCGACACGGTCGACGGCCGCACCGAGCGCGCCGCCCGCACCCGCGAGCGGATCGTCGCGGCCATCCTGGATCTGGTTCGCGCCGGCAACCTCAACCCGACCGCCGAGGAGGTGGCGCAGTACGCCGCCGTCGGCCACCGCACCGTGTTCCGGCACTTCCAGGACATGGAGACCCTCTACGACGAGATGAACGCCCGGGTGCGGATCCACGTCGAGGCCGGCCTGAGCGCCTCGCCGGTCCAGACGGCGCTGGCGGACCGCATCGAGGCCCTCGCCGCCGAGCGGGCCGCGACCTTCGAGCTGATCACCATGTACTATCTGTCCGGGGACATCCGGATGCACAGCTCGCCGACCCTCAAACGCCACCGGGCCCAGTTCGCCCGTCTGCTGCGCACCCAGCTTCTGGCGCATCTGCCGGAGGTGGAGCCGGCCGTCGAAGCCGCCGACCTGCTGACGTCGGTCGATGGCTGGCTGCGGTTGCGTCGCACCCAGAAGCTGAGCGTCGAGCGCGCCCGCCGCGTCACCATCGAAGCCCTGACCGCCCTCGTTCCGCCCGCCTGAGCGCCACGCCTCGCGCGCTTGCCAAGATCACCCGCCCATGTAATGACATTAACACTGTCATTACATGGGCGGGCGAACATGGATACCTTCTGGGTCTGGGCGATCGCCCTGGCGGCCTACGGTCTGTTCCTGGGCTGGTACGTCAACTGGCGCGGCGCCCTGCGCCCCGCCGAGGTGGACGCCTTCATGGCGAAGATCGGCGCCACCGACGCCGGAGACAACGGCCGCAACGAACTGGAGACCCTGCGCCGGTTCCTCGCCGCCGACGACGGGCGCGAGTTCTTCATGCTCAATGTCGTGCGGATGGCCTCTCACGATGTCCCTGATCCTGTCAGCGGCCAGCTGCGGTCGCCGCGCGAGGTCATGGCCGGCTATACGAAGATGTTCATGCCCGCCCTGTTTGCCCGCGGCGGCCACCCGGCGATGGCGGCGCGCAAGATCGGCGGCTTCTTCGACACCTGGGGGATGGATGACAGCCCGGAATGGTCGTTCATCGGCTACATGCGCTACCGCAGCCGCCGCGACCTCGCCGTCCTGGTCTGCGATCCACGCTTCGGCGGCGCGCACGACTACAAGTACGCGGCCATGCCGCAGACCTTCAACTTCCCGACCCGGCCGATGATCCTGACGCTGGCGAGCCCGAAGGCCTGGGTCCCGCTGGCGCTGGCGTTGACCGCCGCCCTGGCCCAGGTCGCGCTGCTGCTGGCGCGCGGAGGCTGAAGCAATGGACGCGAGCACCCTGCTGCCGCCGAGCACCAATAACGCCTATCGAGGCTCCGCCCTGTCGGTCTGGTTCCTGCTGCTGGCGGCGGTGCTGACCCTTGTGCCGGGACTGATCCACTACGCCCTGCCCGACGGCGGCGCGGGGGTGATCGCCGGCATCGACCTGGGCGCGGCCGGCCCGACAATCATCGCCGTCTTCGCCTGGTACGGCGCGCTGCAGATCCCGTTCGGCCTGCTGCAGCTGATTGTCGCCCTGCGCTATCGAAGCCTCGTTCCGCTGCTCCTGCTGCTGCTCATCCTGCAACAGGCCCTGGGCGCGTGGACGGCCTGGTTCTGGAAGGGCGCCCACAGCGGCCACCATCCGCCCGAACACTACGCCAGCGTCGCCTTCGTCCTGATCGGCCTGATCTTCCTCTGCCTGTCGCTGCGGACAGGTCCCCGGCCGACGGCTTGACGACTACGATATCGGCATTCATTGTGCCAATATAATCGGCCAGGCCGCGGACGCCGCACGATCCGCCCGCCGGGGGAGAGACGTGATGCTGAAGAAGATCCTTGTCGGACTTCTGGTCCTGATCCTGGTCGGCGGCTCGGTCGCCTTCCTGAACCGCAAGTCGATCGTGCTGTTCGCCGCGACCCGAGCGGGCCGCATGGAGGTCGCCCCCACCCGTCCGGTGACCTGGCAGCAGGGCCCGCAGGCCCCTGCGACGGGCGAACGGCCGCCCAACATCATCTTCATTCTGGCCGACGACCTCGGCTACAACGACATCTCCACCTTCGGCGGCGGCGTGGCCGGCGGCCGGGTGAAGACGCCCAATATCGACCGGCTGGCCGGACGGGGCGCGGTGTTCAGTCAGGCCTATTCCGGCACCGCCACCTGCGCGCCCTCGCGGGCCATGCTGATGACCGGCCGCTACCCGACCCGGACCGGCTTCGAGTTCACGCCCACACCCAACGGCATGGGCCGCATGGTGACGATGTTCGCCGACGAGAAGGGCTCCGAGCTGCCGCCGACCGTGCTGCTCAAGGACCGCGACTCCTCGGCCCCGGACTTCAACGAACAGGGCCTGCCCGGCTCGGAAGTCACCATGGCCGAAATGCTCAAGGGGCGCGGCTATCACACCGTCCACATCGGCAAGTGGCACCTGGGATCGGGCAAGGAGTTCGGCGCCAACGCCCAGGGCTTCGACGAGAGCCTGCTGATGGCCAACGGCCTCTATCTGCCGGCCGGCGACCCGCGCGGCGTGGAGGCGCGGCTCGACTTCGACCCGATCGACAAGTTCCTCTGGGCCCGCATGCAGTTCGCGGCCTCCTACAACGAGGGCGAAGCATTTGAGCCCGGCGGCTACCTGACCGACTGGTGGACCGACGAGTCGATGAAGGTCATCGAGGCCAACCGCAACCGGCCCTTCTTCCTCTACCTGGCCCACTGGGGCGTCCATTCGCCGCTGCAGGCGACGAAGGAGGACTTCGAGGCGGTCGGCGACATCCAGCCCCATCGCCTGCGGGTCTACGCGGCCATGGTGCGGGCGCTGGATCGCAGCGTCGGCCGGATCATGGACAAGCTTGAGGCCGAGGGCCTGGCCGACAACACCATCATCGTCTTCTCCAGCGACAACGGCGGCGCCGGCTATATCGGCCTGTCCGAGATCAACCGTCCCTATCGCGGCTGGAAGATGACCCTGTTCGAGGGCGGCATCCGCGTGCCGATGTTCGTCAGCTGGCCGGCCAGGATCGCGCCAGGCCAGCAGTTCGCCTCTCCCGCCGCCCATATCGACCTGATGCCGACTCTGGCCGCGGCCGCCGGCGCGCCGCTGCCCGCGGGCGTCGCCATTGACGGCGTGGACCTGTTGCCCGTGGCGACCGGCAAAAGCCCCGCGCTCGCCGAGCGGCCGATCTTCTGGCAGAGCGGCTACTATCGCGCTGTCCGCCTCGGCGACTGGAAGCTGCAGGTCAGCGAGCGTCCGAAGAAGGTCTGGCTCTATAACCTGGCCACCGATCCGACCGAGAAGACCAACCTCGCCGCCGCCCTGCCCGACCGGGTCGCAAGCCTGAAGGCCTTGCTCGACAAGCACCAGGCCGACGCCCGCAAGCCGCTGTATCCGTACACGATCGAGGCGGCCACGGCGGTGGACAAGACCCGCGCCGACACCTTCCGCAAGGGCGACGAGTACATCTACTGGCCCAATTAGGCCGGCGGGGCTGACCGGCATGATTTGACACTTTGTCATTTTTGACATTATGTCATTTCATGTCGAAGCCGCCTGCCCCGGACCGCCGCACCCGCACCCGTGACGACCTTCTGGTCGCCGCCCAGACGCTGCTGGCGACGCGGAGCGCCGGCTCGCTGGGGATCCGTGAGATCGCCACCGAGGCGGGCGTCGTCCACGGCACCTTCTACAACTACTACCCGGACGTGGACGGCCTGATCGAGGATCTGGCGGCGCTCGTGTTCGCTTCGCACGCAGCGCTGGTCCTGGACCTGCGTGAGGGCGAACAGGACCCGGCGGTGCTGTTCGCGCGCGTCACCCGCCGCAGCCTGCGGCTGGTCGCGGGCGGGCCGACCTTTGGACGACTGCTGTTCGACGCCGGCCTGCCGGTCGACCGGTTCATCGGCGGCCTGCGGATGGCCATGGCCGGCGACATCGCCGCCGGTGCGGCGGCGGGGGTGTTCAGGGTCGATGACGTCGAGATCGCGGTCAGCCTGACCGCCGGCGCCATCCTGGGGGCGTCGCTGGACCTGCACCGCGGCACGCTGCCCGCCACGGCCATCGACGCGGTGACCGCCCGGCTTCTGGAGTCGCTGGGCGTCGCGCGCGACCGCGCCGCCGCCTTGGTCGCGGAGCCGCTGGCCGAGGTTGCGCCGCCCACGCCGCCGCTCCGCTGGGCCGACCTCCCCCTCCCGCTCCGCGAGGCCCTGCATGCCGCTTGAGCTGATCCGCTTCCGCCGGGACGATCCCGGCTATGAGAGCGCCCGTCGGGCCTGCGCTTTCAACGCCCGCCTGCCGGACCGCTTCCCGGACATCATCGTCCAGGCGCGGACGCAGGCAGAGGTGGCCGCCGCCGTCAGGCTGGCCCGCGCGGAGGGCTGGAAGATCGGCGTCCGCTCCGGCGGCCACAGCTGGGCGGTCAGTCACCTGCGCGACGGCGGCATGCTGCTGGACGTCTCGCGCCTGAACGCCGTCGAGATCGACGCCGCCGGCCTGTCCGCCAAGGCGGGTCCCGGCTGCAAGGGGCACGAACTCAACGACGAACTGGCCCGTCACCGGCTGCTGTTTCCGGTCGGCCACTGCCAGGGCGTGGCGCTCGGCGGCTATCTGCTTCAGGGCGGCTTCGGCTGGAACAGCCGCGTGCTGGGCAACGCCTGCGAGAACGTCCTCGCCATCGACTATGTCGACGCCGAGGGCCGGATCCGCCACGCCAGCGCCGCCGAGAACAGCGACATGTACTGGGCCGCGCGCGGCGCGGGGCCCGGCTTCTTCGGTGTCATCACCCGCTATCATCTCAAGCTGACCCGGCGACCAAAGGTGATCGGCGCCCAGGCCGCGTTCTACCCCGTCAGCGCCCTCGAGGCCCTGGCCCGCTGGGCGCACGCGGTCGGGCCGACCGTGCCGCGCTCGATCGAACTGATGATGCTGATGTCGCGGGACACCCCGCTCGTGAAGGGGCCCGGGATCACCGTGGTGGCGCCGGTCTTCGCCGACAGCCTGCGCCAGGCCTGGCGGGACCTCGCCTTCATGAAGACCCTGCCGCCCGGCGCGGCCTTGAAGATGCCGTTCCTGCCGACCTCGGTGGCCGCAATGACCCGCCAGGTGATGGAGCACTACCCGACCGGCTACAACTATGCGGTCGACAACATGTGGACCGGCGCCTCTGTCGAGGACCTGCTGCCCGGGCTGCGGCGCATCGCCGAGACCCTGCCGGCCGCGCCGTCGCACATGCTGTGGATGAACTGGGCCCCGCCGACGCACCGACCCGACATGGCCTACTCGCTGGACGACCAGACCTACATCGCCCTCTACGGCGTCTGGAACCAGGAGGCGGACGCGCCGGCCGCCTCGCGCTGGGCGATCGAGAACATGGCGGCGATGGCGCGCCTGTCGACCGGCGTGCAGCTGGCCGACGAGAACCTGGGCGCGCGACCGGCGAAGTTCGTCGCCGACGCCAACCTCGCCCGGCTCGACGCGCTGCGGGCCGAGCACGACCCCGAGGGACGCTTCCACCCCTGGATGGGCCGGCCATGAGGCCCGGCTGGACGGCCGAGGACCTCGCCACCCTGCCCTGGGCCCGGTTCTGGAACCCGGTGCTCGCGCCGCTTCCGGAGCGCGCCTTGAGGGCGCTGGAGCGCGGCGCGCGTCCGCTGCCTTCGCTGCCCGGCCTGGAGGCTTCGCGCGCGATGCTGTTGGACCCGGCGGCGGAGTCGGCCAGCGGTTATGGCTTCGACGACAAGGGCCGGATGCATGTCGCCATCGACACCGACATGCCCGGCGTCACACCGGCCATGATCGACTGGTGGTTCGGCTGGCACGGCGACCGCGCCGCCAAGTACCGGCTCTGGCACCCGGAGGCGCACGTCAGCGCCGCCTGGCTCAAGTCGCCGCCGACGGGCAGCCGCGGCCGGGCGCGGTACATGGGCCATACCTCGATCGTCGACGAGTATATCGGCAGTCGCCGCCTGAACGGCTCGATCCGGTTCGTGGACCCGGCGCAACTCGGCTTCACCGACCCGTCGCTGAATGACGACCAGGCCGCCACCGTGGTCTGCGCCCGGACCGGACCGGCCGACGCGCCGGTCGATGTCGGCTGGCTGGCGCATGCCGTGCTGCGGACGCCGGGCGGCAGCGTGATGCGCTCGCGGTTCTGGTTCGGAGGGGACGGCGTCGCCGGCCGGGGCGGCCTGCGCGGGGCGCTGGCGGCGATGATGGCCGGCCGGATCCTGCGGCTGACCGAGAGCGACGCCCGGGCGCTGCTGATCCACTGCGCCGAGGAGATGCAGCACCTGGCGGCCTTCCTGCCCGCCCTCTACGCGGACTTCCGGGACGATCCGGTGGACGGGCCCTCAGCCGCCTGACGGCGCCCCGGCCGACCAGCGCGACATCAGCGCGCCGAGGAAGGCCGGGCGGGCGGGGTCCGCCGTCGGGGTTGTCCAGATTTCGCCGGACGCCGCCCGCTCGAACGCCGCATCGAAGGTGCGCTGCATTGACGGGGTGTCGAAGCTCATCATGCTGCCCTGCGTCGGATCGGCCTGGATCGAGGCGATGCTGAGCGGCAGGCGGTGGGCGGCGCAGAAGTTCGTCGTCATGCTGATCGCCTGCCGGTAGGTAAAGCGCAGCATGGTGTCGAAGGCCCGGATCAGGATGGCCGGCACATTGTTGGGCGTGGTGCGCGGCGCCTGCTCCAGCACGGTGTTGACGATCACGTAGATGCGGCTGCGCTGCAGCCGATGGCGCAGGCTCTTCCAGCGCAGCATGGCCTCGGGCATCACGAACAGCGGCGTCGCGACGCCACCGTCGACATGCATCTCCTCGTATACCGAGCCGTCATGCTCCACGGCGAACCGCTTCGGCGGGAAAAGACCCGGCAGGCTGGCCGAGGCGACCAGCACGTCGCGGAACAGGCTCAGCGCGGCAGGCCCGCCGACGGCGGCGATTTCGCCCATGTTCCAGATCACGGTCCGCTGGCTGTCCAGGTCGGTGGTGGCCACCAGCAGGCGGCGGCCCTGGGCGTGGCGCGCGGCGACCGCCTCCAGCATGTCCGCGTTCAGAAACGGCGCGAGGAGGCCTTCAAGTTGCTCACTCCTGAACACGCCGCCCAGATTCCCCGACAGCCCGCCGATGCTGAGCAGCTTGGCCGCGTAGCCGCCGGTGTAGGCGTCGCGCAGCTTGTCGTCCCACTCCGGACCGAGGAAGGCGAAGGGCGCGATCAGGGCCCCGGTGCTGACGCCGGTGACGATGGCGAAGTCGGGCCGCTGGCCGGCCGCGGTCAGGCCGACCAGGACGCCGGCCCCGAACGCCCCGCCCGCGGCGCCGCCCGAGATGGCCAGGATGTTGAAATCCTCGCGCTGCACCAGGACCTTGGGCAGCGACAGGCTGTCGGCGGCGGCCTTGAGCGACTCTTCCGCCTCCTCGACCGTCAGGCGAACGCCTTCGAAACCGGGAATCTGCGCCTCGCCGGTCGGCGCCGGCAGCCGCACGAACCCGTTGGATCGCGAACTGGAGTTCCTGTCATCAGCCATGGGGAGAGCCTACCGACGAAAGATGTCAGAGAATGCGGCAGGCGTCCTCGAACGTCAGCCTCGGATTGCGCGGGAACAGGTTCTCGTCCGTGCCGTAGCCGATGTTGCACACGAAGTTCACCTCCCAGCCCGTTCCGGCGAAGAACGCCTCGTTGACCCCGGCGGCGTTGAAGCCGGACATCGGCCCGCAGTCGAGGCCGAGCGCGCGCGCCGCCAGCATAAGATACGCGGCCTGCAGCGATCCGTTCCGGAAGGCGGTCTCTTTCGCCAGCGCCGGGTTGGCGGCGAACCACGCCTTCGCTTCCGGCTTGTGGGGAAAGACCTGCGGAATCTTCTCGCCGAAGTTCAGGTCGTAGGCGATCAGCACATTGACCGGGGCGGCCAGCGTCTTGTCCCGGTTGCCCGAGGACATGTGCGGGGCCAGCCGCTGCTTGGCCTCCTCGCTGACCAGGAATACGAACCGGCCCGGCTGGGCGTTCGACGCCGTCGGACCTAGCGCGGCCATCTCGTACAGCTCACGGATCAGGGCCGGCGGCACGGCCTGCGGCGACCAGCCGTTGTGCGTCCGCGCCTCCCGGAACAGCTGGTCCAGCGCGACGTCGGGCAGACGGTCGGTCATCGGGGATACTCCACAGGGAAGACTTGGCGCCGACGCAGCGTATGCCATTGTCCCGGGTCCAGCGACACAGGGGTTCAAGCAGGGCATGGCCGCGGCCGACGACACCATCATGCTGCCCGCCCGGCCCGAGCCAATCGCGGTCGATGTCTCGCGGACGGCCGTTATCGTCATCGACATGCAGAACGCCTACGCCTCGCCCGGCGGCTACCTGGACCTGGCCGGGTTCGACATCTCCGGCGCGGCGCGGGTCATCCAGAACACGAAGGCCGTGCTGGAGCTCGCCCGCGCGGCCGGCATGCCGGTAATCTACTTCCAGAACGGCTGGGACGCCGACTATGTCGAGGCCGGCGGGCCGGGCTCGCCCAACTTCCACAAGTCCAATGCACTCAAGACCATGCGCGAGCGGCCGGAGCTGCAGGGCACGCTGCTGGCCAAGGGCACCTGGGACTACGAGCTGGTCGAGGACCTGAAGCCTCAGGCCGGCGACATCGTGCTGCACAAGACCCGCTACAGCGGCTTCTTCAACAGCCAGCTCGACAGCACCCTGCGCTCGCGGAACATCCGCAACATCGTCGTGGTCGGCATCGCGACCAATGTCTGTGTAGAATCAACGCTCAGGGACGGTTTCTTCCTGGAGTACTTCGGCATCGTTCTGGAGGACGCCACCCACCAGGCCGGGCCCGCGTTCGTGCAGCAGGCGGCGATCTACAACATCGAGAAATTCTTCGGCTGGGTGTCCAGCGTCGCCGACTTCAAGGGCGCGTTCGGACAGGTCCCGCCGCGCGACTGACAGGAGTCCAAATGCCCAAGACCGTCATCACCCCGCCCGGGACCCAGACGCCCATCGCGCCCTTCTCGCCCGGCACGCTGGCCGACGGGGTCGTCTACGTCTCCGGCACCCTGGCGTTCGACAAGGACAACAACGTCGCCTGCGTCGGCGACGCCGAGGGCCAGACCCGGCAGGTGCTGGAGACCATCAAGTCGGTGATCGAGACCGCCGGCGGCACGATGGACGACGTGACCATGAACCACATCTTCCTCAAGGACTGGGCCGACTACGCGGCCATGAACAAGGTCTATGCCGAGTACTTCCCGGGCGACAAGCCGGCCCGGTTCTGCATCGTCTGCGGCCTGGTGCGGCCCGACTTCCTGGTCGAGATCGCCTCGATCGCCCATGTCGGCAAGCGGCCCTGAGCCCGCTGCTCCCCCTGCTGCTCAAGGGCGTCGTCTCCGCGATCCTGATCGTGGCGGCGTCGGAGGTGGCGCGCCGCAACCCCGGCGGCGGCGCGCTGATCGCCTCCCTGCCGCTGGTCTCGGTGCTGGGCATGGTCTGGCTGTGGACCGCGCGGCCGGACGCCGAGAACATGGCCCATCACGCCCAGGCGACCTTCTGGTACGTGCTGCCGTCCCTGCCGATGTTCTTGCTGATCCCGGCGCTGCTGCGACGCGGCGTGCCGTTCTGGCCGGCGCTGGGCCTGGGCTGTCTCCTGACCATCGGCCTCTACATCGCCATGACGACCCTGGGGCCGCGCTTCGGGCTGAAGCTGTGAGCACCGGGATCGTCGCCGGCCTGCACTTCGAGGTGCACGGCGCCGGCGACGAGGTTGTCCTGCTGTCCGCCGGGCTCGGCGGCTCGGGCGCCTTCTTCGCGCCGCAGATGGAGGCGCTGACACAGCGCTACCGCGTCGTGCTCTACGACCAGCGCGGCACGGGTCGAAGCGACCGCGCCCTGCCCTCGCCCTACGCGGTCAGCCGCATGGCGGACGACATCGCCAGGGTGATCGAGGCGGTCGGCGGCCCGGCCCATGTCGTCGGCCACGCGGCCGGCGGGCTGGCCGGTCTGCAGCTGGCGCTCGACCGACCAGACCTCGTCCGCAGCCTGACCGTCATAAACGGCTGGAGCCGGCCCGATCCGCACATCGCCCGCTGCTTCCGCACCCGGATCAGCCTGCTGAACGACAGCGGGCCGGAGGCCTATGTCCACGCCCAGCCGCTGTTCCTCTACCCGGCCAACTGGATCAGCCAACACGCCGACCGCCTGGCCGAGGAAGAGCGCCACCACCTCGCCGGCTTCCAGGGTCCCGACAACATGCTCGCCCGCATCAACGCCCTGCTGGCCTTCGACATCGACGAACGTCTGCATGAGATCACCGCGCCGGTGCTGATCAGCGCCTCGGCGGACGACATGCTCGTGCCGTCACGGTGTTCGGAGCGGCTTGCGCAACGGCTGGCGAACGCCACACTCGACATCGCGCCTTGGGGCGGCCACGCGTTCACCGCGACAGCCCCGGACGCCTTCAACACCACGCTGCTCGCCTTCCTCGGCGGGCAGGCCTGACGGGGATCAGTTCCATGGAAGTCGGCGTCTTCATTCCGATCGGCAACAACGGCTGGCTGATCAGCGAGACGGCGCCGCAGTACATGCCGAGCTTCGCGCTGAACAAGGCCGTCACCCAGGCGGCGGACCGCTACGGCCTCGATTTCGCGCTGTCGATGATCAAGCTGCGCGGCTTCGGCGGCAAGACGCAGTTCTGGGAGCACAACCTCGAGAGCTTTACCCTGATGGCCGGCCTCGCCGCCGTCACCGACCGCATCAAGATCTTCGCCACCGCCGCCACCCTGACCCTGCCGCCGGCCATCGTCGCGCGCATGGCCTCGACCATCGACTCCATCGCGCCGGGCCGGTTCGGCATCAACCTGGTCACCGGCTGGGCCGAGGCCGAGTACAGCCAGATGGGGCTGTGGCCGGGCGACAGCCACTACACGAAGCGATACGATTATCTGGCTGAATACGCTCAGGTTCTGCGCGATCTGTTCGACACCGGCGTGTCCGACTTCAAGGGCGACTACTTCCAGATGACCGACTGCCGGGTCAGCCCGCGCGCGGCCGGCACGAAGATCATCTGCGCCGGCTCCTCGACCGAGGGGCTGGCCTTCACGGCGCAGTACGCCGACTACAGCTTCGCCCTCGGCAAGGGCACCAACACCCCGACCGCCTTCGCCGACGTCAACGAGCGCCTGCGCGCGGCGAAGGAAAAGACCGGCCGCGACGTGTCGGCCTACATCCTCTTCATGATCATCGCCGACGAGACCGACGAGGCGGCCATGGCCAGGTGGGAGCTCTACCGCGACGGCGTCGACAAGGAGGCTGTGTCCTGGCTCGTCGGCCAGGCGGCCGGCAACACCTCCGAAGATACCAACACCAAACAGCTGGCGGCCGAGAAGGCGGCGGTGAACCTCAACATGGGCACCCTGGTCGGGTCGTATGAGAGCATCGCCCGCATGCTGGACGAGGTCGCGACGGTGCCCGACACCGCCGGCGTGCTGCTGACCTTCGACGACTTCGAAAAGGGCATCGAGGCGTTCGGCACGAGGATCCAGCCGCTGATGCAGTGCCGGAAGGGTGTGGTGGTGACGGGGTGACAATCCGCCAATGACCCGGATCCACATCACCGGAAATGCCGGGAGCGGAAAGTCCACACTGGCCGCGAGGCTTGGAACAAGCCTGGGCCTGCCGGTCCACGGCCTTGACCAGATCGTCTGGCAACCGGGCTGGCGGAAGAGCCCCGCAGACTGGCGCAAGGATCGTGAAGCCGAACTGGTCGCCCGGCCATGCTGGATCATCGACGGCGTGTCGCGAACCGTCCTCGATGCCGCGGACCATGTGATCTTCCTGGATTGCTCCCGGACGACATCCTTTGTTCGGTGCGCCCGGCGAAACTGGAAGTATCTCTTTCGAAGTCGGCCCGGCCTGCCGGAGCACTGCCCGGAAATCCTGATCATCCCCAGGCTCATCAAGATCATCTGGGGTTTCCCGATCAACGTACGGCACGGCATCCTCGACGCACTTGCCAATCGAGAGGGCGCTTATGTCGTCCGGGACACGGCCGCGCTGGATCGCGCCGTTGCGGAGATTTCGCTGGCCGCGACGCTCCGGTGCGCGCCGCCCCTGATGTCTTGACGGCCAGCTTTGCTCTGCCAGGAGCCTTGCTCAAGGACCGCTTCGCGGCCGCGCAGCGGCGGCCCCACAGGGGCCGTCCTTGACCAAGACCCCCGGCAGAGCTCCAATTCCATCAAGGCCTTCAGGGCAAGGCATCATCGTCGCCTTGAATAACTGTCATCCATGGTTTACACTTGAAGATGATACAGGTTCGTCAGACCGAGACATTCAGGACTTGGCTGGCCGATCTGCGAGACAGGCGAGCGGTCGCCCGGATCGCCGCGCGGATCGATCGGCTCAAGCTCGGCAATCCTGGGGACGTGAAGTCTGTAGGTGACGGCGTGAGCGAGCTTCGGATCGACTACGGTCCTGGCTACCGCCTTTATTACAAGCGGGTCGGCCAGGAGATCGTCCTGCTGCTCTGCGGCGGTGACAAGTCGACCCAGGACAGGGACATCGAACGCGCCAAGGCTTTGGCGACGGATTTGTGAGGATCGGCCATGCCAACGCAGATCAGCGATTTCGACTCCGCCCTCGTGCTCGATACGCCCGAGGCCATTGAGGAGTACCTCATCGACGCCTTTGAATCCGAAGATGCTGCCGTCATCACCCATGCGCTGGGTGTCGTCGCTCGGGCGCGCGGCATGTCGCAACTGGCGGAAGAGACCGGGCTGTCGCGGCAGGCGCTCTACAAGGCGCTGAACAGCGAAGGTAATCCCGAGTTCGCGACCATCATGAAGGTGGCCAATGCGCTGGGCTTCCGGCTTAGCCCGACGCGCGTCGCGGCTTCGGCGTAGGGACTACCTCTTCAACCCGATCGCCCGCAGCCGCTCGTCCAGGAACTCGCCCGCCGTCACCGGCTCGAACTTCGCCCCCTCGCCCACGCACGACGGCAGCACAGCCAGCGAGGTCGCCAGCGTCGGGTGCATGAAGAACGGCATCGAATAGCGCGACACGTTCGGGCCGGTCGGGTTGACCACCCGGTGGGTCGTCGCCGGGATCACGCCGTTGGTCATGCGCGCCAGCATGTCGCCGCTGTCGACGATCAGGTTGGTCGGATCGGTGACCACCGGCAGCCAGGTGCCGTCGCGGTCGAGCAGCTCCAGCCCGGCGCCCTTGGCTGCGACCATGATGGTCAGGAAGTTGATGTCCTCATGCGCTGCCGAGCGCACGGCGTTCGGGTTGGCGTCCGGCGCCAGCGGCGGATAGTGCAGCACCCGCAGCAGCGAGGTGCCGAACCGCACCTTCTCGTCGAACCAGTCCTCGGCCAGCCCGAGTTTGGGGGCCAGCGCCCGCAACAGCATCACGCCCGTCTCGTTCAGCGCCCCGAACAGCTGGCTGAAGGCGGCCCGCACGCCCGGCGCCTCGGCCGGCCAGACGTTGGGCTCGAACGGCTCGTCGGCCGGCGCGTCCGGCGAGGGATCATGGCCGACCTGCCAGAACTCCTTGAGGTCCGGGTGGCCGCTGTCCTTGGCGTGCTCGACCCCGAACGGCGTGTAGCCGCGCATGCCCTTGGCGTACTGGCGCTTGGTCGCCTCCGGCAGCGCGAACAGCCCCTCGGCCTCGCCGTAGGCGCGCTGCAGCAGCTCCAGCGGCACGCCGTGATCCTTGAGGACGAAGAAGCCGTAGTCCTGCAGGCCGCGCATCATCGCGTCGGAAAAGGCGGCGCGCTGGTGGGCGTCGCCGTGCGTGAAGGCCTTGAGGCTGAGTTCGGGGACGGAGCGGGTCATGGGGGGAAGGTAGCCCTTCCTGAGGTACCGATCAAAGCGCGCACCTTGCGTGCTTCGCGACGCCCTGCGCGCTCCTCAGCATGACGAACATTGTTGGAACCCACTCCCCTTCGTCATCCTGAGGAGCGAGCCTTGGGCGAGCGTCGCGAAGGACGCACGGGCCATATCTAGCCCCCCAGAACCCCCTCCACCTCCGCCCGCCACGGCAGCGCGCTCTGCGCCCCCGCCTTCGTTGCGGTCAGCGCCCCGGCGGCGCAGGCGAACCGCAGGGCGTCGGCGGGCGCCATGCCTTCCAGCATCGCCACGACCAGGGCCCCGACGAACGTGTCCCCTGCCGCGGTCGTGTCGACCACATCCACCTCGGGCGGCTCGGCGGTGGCCACGCGCACGCCGTCGCGGAGCAGGCCCGCGCCGCGCGAGCCCCAGGTGACCGCCACCAGCCCCGGCAGGCCGTGCAGGCGGCGACCGTAGTCTCCCGCCTCCCCCTCGTTGACCACCAGCAGGTCGGCGCGCCTCAGCACCGCGTCGTCGATGGCGAGGTTGGCCGGCGCCAAGTTCACGCAGACGAAGCCGGTCGCCCGGGCGACCGCCGCAGCGACGGTCCCCAGCGGGACCTCGAGCTGGCAGATCAGCGCGCCCTCGATGGCGTCGGGCAACAGGTCGGGCGTCAGGGTCAGATTGGCGCCCGAGGCGACCATGATCTGGTTCTCGCCCTCGGCATCGACGGCGATCAGCGCCGCGCCGGTCGGCGCGGTCGCATCGACCCCCACACCCGAGAGGTCGACGCCGTCCGCCTTCAGCAGCGCCAGCGCCTGGACGGCCATGGCGTCGGCACCGACGCGGCCGATCATCTGCACCTCCGCCCCCAGCCGGCGAGCGGCCAGCGCCTGGTTGGCGCCCTTGCCTCCAGGATGGACGCCGAGCGTCGCGCCGGTGACGGTCTCGCCGGGCTCCGGCAGGGTCGGCCCCGTGGCGACGAAGTCGAGGTTGATCGAGCCGACGACGGTGATGCGGGTCATCGGGCCAGCCGTTCGAAAAAGAGGTCGAAGATCGCTTCGTGGTCGACCTGTGTCACCCAGCGGATCGGCGCCACCGAGGCGGCGGCTGCGTCGAGGCGGAACTCCACCGCCGTATGGCCGGCGGTCAACGGCGACGTCGTCTCGACTTGCAGGTCGACGGGGACGGCGGTGAACAGCTGGGGCGCCAGCAAGTAGGCAATGGTGCTGGGGTCGTGCATCGGCGGGCTGTCGCCGCCGACCAGCCGTCGCTCGACGTCGCTGGAGAAGCCGATCAGCGTCGCGACCGAGCGGGCGGCCACAGTGTCGATGGCGGCGATCCGCGCCAGCCGCTCCGGCGTGGCCCGCAGCTGGTGGGTGGCGTCGAGGCCCAGCACCACGCAGCTGACGCCCGAGCGGAAGACGACGTCGGCCGCGTGCGGGTCGGCATAGATGTTGTACTCGGCCGAAGCGGTGATGTTGCCGCCCTCGCGCCGCGCGCCGCCCATGACCACCACCGTCCCCAGCCGTTCGGCGAGCATCGGCTCCAGCCGCAGGGCCAGCGCCAGGTTGGTCATCGGACCCGTGACGGCCATGGCGACCGAGCCCGCCGGGCGGCTCATCACGAGGTCGACAATAGCGCTCGCGGCATGGCCCGGCGCGACCGGCGCCGCCGGCTCGAACACCGGCAGGGTCCCAAGGCCCGACTCCCCGTGGAAGTGGGCGGCGGCGATCGGCTCGCGCACCAGCGGCACGGCGGCGCCGGCGTAGACGGGCACCTCCTCCCGTCCGGCCAGCTGGCGGACCAGCCGCGCGTTGCGGGCGGTCAGGGTCGCGTCGACGTTGCCGGCCGCCGTGGTGACGGCGAGGATCTCCAGATCCTCCGGCGAGGCGAAGGCGAGGAACAGGGCGACGGCGTCGTCGACGCCCGGATCGCAGTCGATGATGATGGCCTGGCGTGTCACGCCGCCATTGTCGGCGCTGAATCGGCGGCGGGGCAAGGGCGCGGCGCCAGGGGTTGCCGAACGCCGGGTTAACTCGTCAATATGATTGACAACAAGGGCGACCAATCGCCGACCCAGGAAACGCAGGACACCCGTCATGGCCCAGGACGCCACCCGCCCGATCAGCTTCGCCGGCGCGCACCATGTCGCCTTCCGCTGCCGGGACGCCGAACAGACCCGCTGGTTCTACGAGGACGCCATGGGCCTGCCGCTGGCCGCCGCCCTGGTCATCGACGCCATTCCGGGCAGCGGCGAGGACACCGCCTACATGCACCTGTTCTTCGGCCTGCCGGACGGCAACTATATCGCCTTCTTCGACGAGCCGACCAAGGCCGACCCGGACTGGTTTGCGATGAAGCACGGCTTCGACATGCACTACGCCTTCGAGGCGAAGAGCGAAGAGGACATGCTGGCCATGCAGGCCCGGCTGAAGGCCGCGGGTGTGCCCTGCTTCGGGCCGATCGACCACGGCTTCGTCAAGTCGGTCTACATGTACGATCCCAACGGCATCCAGGTGGAGATCACCATCCGCACGCCGGGCCATGACGCGATCATGGCCGAGGAGGCCGCCCACGCTCGCGACGCCATCGCCGACTGGTGCGGCCGCACGCGGGACACCAAGATCGCCCGCTTCGGGCAGGACGCCCTCGACCGCCGCGGGGCGGCCTGACCGTGGCCGGCCGGTACGAACGCATTCCCTATCTGGTGGTCTTCGACGAAACCGCCGCCTTCAAGGACACCTACGCCGGCCAGATGGGCAAGGTGACGCTGGAGGCGCATCATCTGAAGCCGCAGACGCCGTCGAATACGGTGGTGGTGATGATGCATCCCATCGGCGGGGGCGCCTATCTGCCCATGCCGGCCCTGCTGGCGCGGATGGGGGTGCATGTCATCTACGGCAACAGCCGCTTTCGCGGCAACGACAGCGCCCTGACCATGGAGAAGGTGGCGCTGGACCTGGGCGCCGTTGTCCGCGATGCGAAGGAACGGCTCGGCTACGACAAGGTGGTGCTGGGTGGCTGGAGCGGCGGCGGGGCGCTGTCGCTGTTCTACCAGGCCCAGGCGACCCGACCGACCATCACCCATACGCCGGCCGGCGACCCGCTGGACCTGACAGCGGCGGGCCTGATCCCGGCCGACGGCGTGATGCTGCTGGCCTCGCACCTGTCGCGCAACCTGACCATGACCGAGTGGCTGGACCCGTCGATCACCGACGAGGCCCGGCCCTTTGAACGTGACCCCGAGTGGAACCTCTACGACCCGGCCAACCCCAACCGCGCGCCCTACACGGCCGACTACCAGGCCGAGTTCCGTGAGCGGCAGATCGCCCGCAACCGACGGATCAGCGCCTGGTGCTTCGAGCAGCTCGAGGCGCTGCGCAAGGCGGGCAAGCCCAACCACGAGCGCTGCTTCACCGTCCAGGGCACCATGGCCGCGCCGCTGTGGCTGGACCCGACCATCGACGCCAACGGCCGCAAGCCGAACTGGTGCTTCCTGGGCGAGCCGGAGGTGGTCAACGACGGTCCCGTCGGCCTTGGCCGCTTCACCACCCTGCGCAGCTGGCTGTCGCAGTGGTCCTACGACCACTCCAACGCCGACGGCCTGAAGTGCGCGGCGCAGCTGACCGTCCCGCTGCTGGCCATCGAGAACGGGGCCGACGACGCCTGCACGCCCAGCCACGCCGCACGGCTGATGGCGGCGGCGAAGGACGCGCCGATCACCCACCACCTGATCGAGGGCGCCAACCACTACTATTTCGGCCAGCCCGAGCTGGGCCAGCGCGCCGCCGGCCATGTCGCGACCTGGCTGGAGCAATTCCGCTAGCGATCAACGGGCCAGTCGGTCACCGGCTCGCCCCAGTCGGCCGCGAACGCCTTGATCAGGTTGTCGACGTTGCGACCGCCGATCCGGCGTCGCAGCTCGGCGGCCAGGGCGGTCATGGCGTCGTCGGCGTCGCGGCCCATCTCCCGCCCCTTGGCGCTGACCGCGACGATCTTGGCCCGACGGTCGTTCAGGTCATCGCGCAGCTCGAGCATGCCCAGGTCGATCATCTGGTTGATGGTCGTATGAACCGCCTGGCGGCTGATGCCCAGGTTGCGGGCGATGTCGGAGGGCTTCCGAACGCCGAGCACGACCTGGGTCATGACCATCGACTGCGGCCGGGTCACCTGGTTCCAGCCGCGCGACTGCAGGTAGCTCTGCAGTCCGTCATCGAACCAGAAGAAGGCCTGCATCAGCGGGACAAGAAGGATCTCGGGGGCGTTCATGGTCCTCGTCGCGGGGCGCTGCCCCGGCGCACAGTAGGCGCCGGAAAACCGGCGTCAACGCCGGGGCGGATTATCAGTTTGATTGACTAAACCCGCCGCGCTCATAGGCTGCCCCCACAACGGCCGGACACACGGCCGATCCGCCATCAGGAGGTTCCCAATGCCCCGCCTACGTCAGGTTCCCCGCGCCGAAGTTGACGGGGGCACGGGCCTTCGTATGTACAATCTGCTGTTCGGGGACCGCGACCCGGTCGCCGAGCCCGGCACCGCCACCGGCACGCCCGGCGACTGGTGGACCGTCTTCGCCCTGTCGCCGGACATCCTGCATCACAGCTGCCAGGGCTTCGGCCTCTACCGCAGCCCGAGCCGCAAGCTGGACCCGGTGCTGCGCGAGCTGGGCCAGACCCGCGCCGGCTTCAACAAGGGCAGCCAGTTCGTCTTTTCGCAGCACTGCAAGTCTTTGCGCGGATTGAAAGTCTCGGAGGAAAAGATCGCCGCCGTGCCGCACTGGCCGGTCGCCACATGCTTCGACGAGAAGGAGCGCGCGGTGCTGGCCTACGCCGACTGCCTGACGCTGCAGAACGGCCGCACGCCGGACGCGATCTTCGACACGCTCAAGACCTTCCTGTCGGACGAGGAGATTCTCGAGTTCACCTACATCACCTGCATGTACGACATGCACGCGGTGATGAGCCGGGCCCTGCGCACCGAGTTCGATGACCGCGACGAGGTGATCGTCGAGGTCGCCGCGCCGGAAGACTTCAGCGCCCGCGACTTCCTCGATACCGGCCGCGAGCCGCGGTAGAGCGTATTCTGGCGAAGTGGACGCCGGTTCGCCGACAGAAGGTGTTCAACAGCGGAAGGCTGGAGCCTTCACCGATCCAGTGGGGTCGTATTGCGCTCCATCCCGGCATGGTTGAGAACCTGTCCGCGTTGCCGCTGTTGATCCGCCGGCAGAGTGCTGTTCAAGAGCGGACCATCACCGCCCATGGATCGCTGAACGCTGCGGCTCGGCCGAGATGTCGGGAGACGCCAGCCTGATATGGCCTATCGCGCGCGCGGATCAGCAGGCCCCGGGCCCTGGCGATCGTCCAGGCGTCACACCCTGTTCAGGGAGATGATCGCCGCTCACCCAGGACGAAGCTATCCATCAACAAGTCACTCCTGTTGTGCATCCGCCCAACCTGACGCAGAGCCTTGCTTATCGCACTCTCTGAATAAACCAGATGGGGCACAGAGTGACTTTTACCCATATCGGTTACTATAGACCCATTGTAAATTCATGGCTTTCCTTCCCTCTTTTTCATTCTAGTTTTCATTTCAGCGCAATTCTATTTGCCGCGAGCTCGTGATGTGAACGAGAAACGAGATTGGAGGCCTTCTCGAATGCCGGACACCACCCCCTCTGAAGAGCAAGCTGGCCCGTGCTGCGCGATGACAAAGGCTCTCTGCATAGACGTTGATGCGCATGATCGGGTCCTTGCCATCCTGGTAGGGGCGCTCGGCCGGCTCGCAGGCGGGAGCGAGGCGCTGGATGCCGCGAGAGAAGAGATTCAGCGCGCTCAGGGCGCGCTGCCCTCGCTCGATCAGGAAGGCGTCGCGTGCGTTATGGCATCCGAGTTCGTCGACACCTGGAAGACGCGATCGAGCTGACAGAATCCTGAGAACCGTGCCTGGATCTAGGTCCCGGCCTTCGCCGGGATGACAGGGGAAGAGGCGTTCAGACCGGTTCGCTGTTGAAGCGGATGTTGTCCTTCTCCAGCCCCTTGAGCACCACCTCCATTCCGCCCGAGCGGATCATCCACTCAAGCCGGTGGTCTCGGTACTGACGCTTGAACAGGCCGGCGTCGACGATGCCGGCCACCGCCGACATGGCCTGAATCGAGTCGGCGGCGGCCTTGAAGGCGGCGGCGGCCGACGGCCGGGCCCGCACCCGGTCCAGCCAGCACCCGAGCGCGCTGTCTGGCGCCGGGCCGACGCCGTGGCCCACCGCCCCCTGCACGAACGGCGCGGCGCAGAGGTCGGCCCAGCCGAAGGTCTCGCCGTTCAGCCACTGCGCCTCGCCCAACTGCTTCTCCAGCCAGGCGTGCAGTCGTCCGGTCTGCTCCGCTGCGGCGCTCTTCAGCGTCTGGGCAAGCACACCTTCGGCGCGCCGGAACCAGGCGATCTCCGACAGGCCCCAGGTGATGGCCTCGTAGTGGGTGTCCATCACCTCCTCGATCATCCGCGCCCGGGCCCGGGCCAGCGGATCGGCGGGCAGCAGTGCCGGCGTCGGGTAGCGGTCCTCGATGAATTCCAGGATGATCGAGGAATCGAAGATCGGCGCCCCGTCGACGAACAGCACCGGCACCTCCCCGCGCGGATTAGCGGCGCGGAACGCTTCCGGCGTGTTGCCCGACCCCATCGCGACCGGCGTGCGGACCGTGAAGTCGACACCCTTCTCGACGAGGGCGATCTTCACCTTCTGGGCATAGGGCGACAGCGGGTGTTCGAGCAGGTCGAGCATGGCGTTTCCTTGAGCGTTTTCGCGATTGAGCGCTGGCGCGCAGCGGTGCGTCAACGGCGCCGCGACGTCAGGCCTGTACGCCCACCTCCGGCCGTCCTAGCCTTCCGTTGAGTGATCTCGAGGGAGCTTTCCGGTGACGAAGACGACGGTATCGCGGCGTGGCCTTGGCGCGCTGCTCGGACTGGGCGCGGCCGCGGCCGCCCTTCCCGCCGGCGCGCATGAACCGGCGGCCGGGGCCGTGCCGGTCAAGGCGCCGAAGTATCCGTTCGCCACGACCGAAGCCTTCGACGCCTCGAAGGTCCCCGCCTACAAGGGCAAGCACGACAAGATCTACGCCCACATCGACGCACACCAGGACGAGCACCTGGAGAACCTGCGCCGCTGGGTCCGCCAGCGCTCGATCAGCGCCCAGAACGACGGCGTGCTGGAAATGGCGAGGCTGGTCGAGAGCGATCTCAAGGCGCTCGGCTTCCAGGAGACGGCCATCGTCCCCAGCAAGGGGCATCCCGGCGTCTGGGGCTGGTTCGACGCCAGGGCGAAGAAGACCCTCGTCGTCTACATGATGTACGACGTGCAGCCGATCGAGCCGACCGGCTGGAAGGTCGACGCCTTCGCCGGCGAGCTGGTCGACGACCCGAAGTTCGGCCAGGTTCTGATGGCCCGCGGCGCGACCAACCAGAAGGGGCCCGAACGGGCCTTCCTCAACGCCGTGGCCTCGATCCTGGCCGTGAACCGCAAGCTGCCGGTCAACCTGATGGTTCTGGCCGAGGGCGAGGAAGAGCTGGGCTCGCCCAACTACCCGGAGATCATCGGCCAGTACGAGGACCGGCTGAAGACCGCCGACGGCGTGATGTTCCCGATGAACAGCCAGAGCCCGGCCGGCAAGGTCTCCATGCCGATGGGCGTGAAGGGGATCTGGTACGTCGAGCTGATCTCCCAGGGCGGACCGCAGGGCGGGCCGAAGGAGGCCGAGGTGCACGGCTCGCTGAAGTCGATCCTCGACAGCCCGGCCTGGCGGCTGGCGCATGCCCTGGCGAGCCTGACCACCGTCGACGGCAACACCTGCCTGGTGCCCGGCTTCTACGACAGCGTCCGCGCCCCGAACCTGGAGGAGCAGAAGCTGGCCAACGGCGTGCTGCCCGCCTGGCTGGCCGAGGAGGCGCAACGCAAGGACGCGCTGAAGGTCGACCGCTGGATGGGCGGAATGACCGCCGAGGAGACCCTGTACGAGAACCTGTTCAACCCGAGCTTCAACATCGACGGGCTTGTCAGCGGCTACACCGGCGTGGGCACCAAGACCATCCTGCCGCACAGGGCAGTGGCCAAGGTCGACGTGCGGATGGTGCCCAACCAGACGCCCGAGGAGATGATGGCGAAGTTCCGCGCCCACCTGGACGCCAACGGCTTCACCGACATCCAGATCAGCCAGCTCAGTGGCTATCCGGCGGCGCAGACGTCGGTCGAGGCGCCGCTGGTGAAGGCGGCCATCGGCGCCTTCGTCAAGTACGGCGTCACCCCGACCATCCTGCCCCGCCTGGCGGGAAGCGCGCCCTACTACGTCTTCACCGACCGCCTGAAGCTGCCGATGGTCACCGCCGGCCTGGGGCATGGCTCGGCCCAGCATGCGCCCAACGAGTACATGGTCATCAAGCCGAAGGCCGGGTCGGCCGTTGCGGGCCTGGCGGACGTGGAGAAGTTCTACGTCGACCTGCTGTTCGCGCTGGCGGAGGCGAAGTAGGGGCAGCCGGGGCCATGCACCTCCCTCCGTCATCGTCGGACTTGTTCCGACGACCCATGCGCGCTGAGGCGCCGGCAGGGCTCGGCGGGGGACGGTGCATCACTTGCGGGAGGCGGTGTTCATGGGTCGTCGGAACAAGTCCGACGATGACGGGATTTGGCGCTAAAGCTTGCTCACATCCAGCGGGATCAGCCCCTGCTCCACGCTCGCCCGTTCCTGCGCCGCCTTTGCCCGCTGGAAGCCGTCCCGCGCCTGCATCCGCGCCCAGTAGGCGGCGACCGCCGGCGGGAAGTCGCCGTCGAGGCCGAGGGACTGCGCCAGCAGCAGCGCATAGGCCACCGAGATGTCGGCGCCGGTGAAGCGGCCGGCGGCGTAGAAGTCAGAGGTCTGCAGGATCGCCTCCAGCCCCCGCAGGCGGGCGAGGAACCATTTGGCGTAGTCGTCGGCGACCTGCGGCTGGCGGCGCTCCTTCGGCTCCAGCCGGCGGTAGCGCAGCACCAGGGTCTGCGGAAAGGTCAGGGTCGCCTCCCCGAAGTGCAGGCCGTTGAGGAAGGCGCCGTAGCCCGGCTCGCCCGGCTTCACCGACAGCGCGCCGCCCCCGTGCGCCTCGGACAGGTACTGCACGATGGCCGCCGACTCGGTCATCCGCGTCTCGCCGTCGACCAGCAGCGGGATGGTGCCGAGCGGGTTTTCGGCCATGTATTCCTTGGCGAAGAACCGCGGCGGGAACGGCAGCATCTTCAGCTCATAGGGAAGACCGAGCTCCTCCAGCGCCCAGAGCGGGCGGAAGGAACGGGCGTCAGCGCAGTGCCACAGGGTGATCATGAGCCGAAGATTGCCTGCCCGCCCCGGCGGAAGCAAAGCCCTGAAACGTGAAAACCCCGGCCTTTGCAGACCGGGGTTCCGCGGGCCCCGCAGCCCGCACTTCACAGGGAACCGGTTCTCGCCTCCGACAGCATGAACCGGTCGCGACACAGACTGGCTGCGTCGGGGCGGGGCCATAGTCGGGAATCCGACGATTGAACAGGCAATCTTCGCGGTTGCACAAAAGAGTTGCTGCAACGCCACAGCTCTGCCCACGCCCTGGCCAGCAACGCCGTCGTCGGACTCGCGGTCGGCGGCATTCTCTGGCAGGACGCACCGGGAGACGACCGGCCCGGATTTGAGGTTGCAGACGCCCGCTGTGTTGCAGGATTCCCCGACAGAGGCCGCGCCCGCGCTCCCGCCGGCGACGTTCGCCCGCCGCGCCGACCTGGACTGGATCCGGGTCACGGCCTTCGGCCTGCTGATCCTGTTCCATGTCGCGCTCGTCTATGCGCCCTGGGACTGGCACATGCACAGCCGCCACACCTTCGGCTGGCTGGCCGAGGCGATCCTGGCGACGGGGCCCTGGCGGCTGACCCTGCTGTTCCTGGTGTCGGGCGCGGCGCTGCGGTTCATGAGCCGGCGACTGTCGCCGCGCGAGACCACCAGGGCCCGGCTGGCGCGGCTGGTTCCGCCGTTCCTCTTTGGCGTCATCTTTCTCGTACCGCCCCAGTCCTGGCTCGAGGCGCTGGACAAGGGCTGGTGGACCGGGGACCTGGTCGGCTGGTGGCTCCACACCTTCAGTCCCTCGCAGCTGCTGCGCATTCCGCTGAACCACCTGTGGTTCGTGCTCTACATCGGCGTCTACACCTTCGCCGCCATCGCCCTGCTGACCCGGCCGGCGATGCTGGCGCGACTGGAGGCGCTGCTGGAGCGGCATTTGGCCGGCTGGCGGGTGCTGGTCGTGCCGTTCGCCTATCTGGCGGTCCTGCGGATGACCCTGTTCCCGATCTTCGGCATCACCAACCAGCTGCCGGTCGACTGGTACAACCACGCCGTCTCGCTGGCGGTGTTCCTGTTCGGCTTCGCCATGGCCCTGCGCGAGCAGGTCTGGGCCGACCTTGAACGCTGGCGCAAGCCGGCGCTGGCCGGCGCGCTGGTCATGCTGGTGGCGCTGATGGCCCTGACCGCCCACCCGGACGGCCGCTTCTTCTTCGCCATTCCCAAGAGCCTGGTCTATGCGGCCAACCAGTGGCTGACCATCGCCGCCATCCTCGGCTACGGCAGCGTGTGGCTGCGGAAGGCCGACGGCCCGGCGCTGCGCTATCTGACCGACGCGGTCTTCCCCTGCTACCTGGTCCACCAGACGCTGCTGGTTGTCGCCGTCTATCTGGTCAAGCCGTGGAACCTGGCGGCGCTGCCGGAAGCGGCGCTGCTGCTCGCCGCCACCATCGGCGGCAGCCTCGCCGTCTACGAGATCGTTCGCCGGACGGGCCCGCTGCGGCCGCTGTGGGGCCTCAAGCGCCACCCGCGCCCGCCGTTTGTCGCGGCCCCGCCCGACGGGCCGGTGGACGAGGCGCGCGCCGCATGACCCGCTATCGCCGTCGTCGGTGGCTGCTCTGGGCCGGGATCGGCGCCCCCCTGCTGGCGGCCGTCACCGCAATCACGGCCGCGCTGCTGTTTCCCAGCTTCGACCACGCCACCCAGTACATCAGCGAGCTGGCCGGACCGGCCGCGCCGCCGGCCTCCGCCGGGTTGTTCAACACCGGCGTCATCCTGGCCGGGATCGCGGCGGGGTTCGCCGGCGCCGGCTTTGGCCTGACCCTGGTCGCGCTGGGCGGGGGCCGCATCCCGGCCTCCATCGTGACCCTGGCCTTCCTGGTCGGCGCCGTGGGGCTGGTGGTGTCGGGGATCTACACCTGGCCCGATCCGCGCCACCGGCTGATCAACCTGGGCCTGTTCATCCAGCTGGCGCCGGTCTTCCTGATCTGGGGTCTGTGGAAGGTCGAGGGCGTCGCGCGTCTGCGCGGGTTCCTGGCGGCCATGCTGGTGATGATGGTCGTCATGACCGTGATCACCCGGCACCTGGTGTTCCCGGGGACCGTCAACGACGACAACGTCGGCTGGTGGGAACGGGCCTTCGCGATCCTGCTGGTCGGCTGGGTCGGCGTGACTGCTTTCCTGCTGGAGCGACGGCTGATATCGGTCGCCATCGCGGAGGCCGAGTCGGCGTCGGTCTGAGCGTGAAGGCGCGGATGATCGGCGAGTCGATCACGGAGCGCTAGCGCCCCCTCTCGAAACCGTGATGCTCCGTGATTGCGCCCGAAATTCACGCAAACTGCACAGGGCGGGCATTTTTTCCGGGCTGACCCGATTTTTCCGGGCCTGATCGCCTCTTTCTTGACGCCAGGGGCTTGCATTTATTGCGCCGCAACAACACAAGTCCGTGAAGTTCGGTCAGGGTCTCATGGGAGGGGCCCGGCCGGTCACCAGGAAGCGTACGGCGACGTCCATGGACATGAGCAATCTGGCAGTCCAGTACGAGAGCGATAGCTACCTTGAGCTGTCCGCTCCGACCCGTGAGCACCTGCCGGCGCCGGCCGCCCTGGCCATGCCGATCCAGTCGCTGGGCGCCGACGCCGCCGTCGCCACCTCCACGCCCACGAGCGGCCCGGCCGACATCGCCAAGCGCCGCGCCATCCTGGCCACCGGCACGCTGGTGCTGACGGCCCTGGCCTGCTGGACCCCGATCCGCCTGTACGCCGCCGAAGGCTTCATGCTGCTCGAGGTGATCGGCCTGACGCTGTTCATGACCCTGATCGCGGCCATCTCCTGCTGGTTCACCAATGCGGCGATCGGTCTGGCGGTGCTGCTGCGCGGCGCCAATGACGAGCTGGCCTTCGCCGCCCGCGCGCCCCTGCCCCGCACCCGCACCGCGCTGCTGATGCCGGTCTACAACGAGGACCCGCGCGCCACGATGGGCCGCCTGGCCCGCATGGACGCCGACCTGGCCCGCCTGGGCGCCGCGCGGTCGTTCGACATCTTCGTGCTCAGCGACACCACCAACGACATCATCGCCGCGGCCGAGTGGACCGAGTTCAACCTGCTGCGCAACCGCAGCCGCTGCCGCGCCTACTACCGCCGGCGCGACCAGAACACCGAGCGCAAGTCGGGCAACATCGCCGACTGGGTCCGCCGCTTCGGCGGCGCCTATGAGAGCATGATCATCCTGGACGCCGACAGCGTGATGGCGGGCGAGACCCTGCTGCACCTGGTCGACGCCATGGAGCGCCAGCCGGACATCGGCCTGATCCAGACCACGCCGACGGTGATCAATGCCGAGAGCCTGTTCGCCCGCGCCCAGCAGTTCGGCGTCCGCCTGTACGGCCGCGTGGCCTCGGCGGGCCTGGCCTGGTGGTCGGGCTCGGAGGCCAGCTACTGGGGCCACAACGCCATCGTCCGCGTCCGCGCCTTCGCCCAGTGCGCCGGCCTGCCGCACCTGCCGGGCCGCAAGCCGTTCGGCGGCCATGTCATGAGCCATGACGTGGTCGAGGCCGGCCTGCTGCGCCGCGGCGGCTGGGGCGTCCATGTCACCTCCGCGCTCGGCGGCAGCTACGAAGAGACCCCGCCCAGCCTGCTGGAGTTCATGAAGCGCGAGCGCCGCTGGTGCCAGGGTAACATGCAGCACTTCGGCGTCATCGGCGCCCGCGGCCTGCACCCGATGAGCCGCTTCCAGATGGGCGTCGGCCTGATGGCCTACATCGCCTCGCCGCTTTGGCTGGCCTCGCTGGTTGTCGGCATGGTCATCCAGGTGAGCCACCGCCCGACCTGGTACGGCTTCTGGGACCTGTTCCGCTTCGACTACAACCCGTTCATGTGGGCCACCCTGCTGACCACCCTGATGCTGCTGGGACCCAAGCTGATGGGCTGGAGCCTGGCCTTCTTCAGCAAGGCCGAGCGCCAGGCCTTCGGCGGCCGCCGGATGCTGGCCAAGGGCCTGGTCTCGGAAATGGCCCTGTCGGCGATCACCGCCCCGATCTACATGATCGGCAACACCCGCGCGGTGTACGAGATCCTGACCGGCCGCGACGCCGGCTGGACCGCCCAGGTGCGCGACGGCGAAGCGCTCAGCCGCGCCGACGCGGTGCGGAGTTATCGCAACGAGACGTTCGCCGGCCTGTTCTGCACCCTGGCCCTGATCCTGCGCCCCGACCTGCTGCTGTGGGTCTGGCCGATCGTCGTGCCGATGCTGCTGTCGGCCCCGATCGCCGCCTGGACCTCGCGCATCGACCTTGGCCGCAAGGCCCGCGAGCGCGGCTTCATGGTCACGCCGGAAGAACTGGCGGAGATGCGCACCCCCGCCGGTGGCGAAGTGGTCATGCTGCCGGTCCGCGACGTGAACCCGGCGCTGATGGCGGCCGAGTAGGCTTTGCGTGCTTCGCGACGCCGGCCTTACGGCCGGCTCCTCAGCATGACGAAAGTGGTGGTGTTCCACTGACTTCGTCATCCTGAGGAGCGAGCTTCAAGCGAGCGTCGCGAAGGACGCACGTACGAAAAAGGCGCCGGCGGTTTCCCGTCGGCGCCTTTTCCTTGTCGACTGTTTCAGGGATCAGGCCGCGACCACGGCCTCGGGCTTCACACCCGCCGCGAGGCGGCCGGTCAGCGCCTCATGCTCGGCCCAAAGCCTGGCCGGCAGGCGGTCGCCGAACTTCTCGAAGAAGGCCGGGATCAGGGACGCCTCTTCCACCCAGACGTCGGCGTCGACGCTGGTCAGCATCTTCAGTTGCGCCTCGGTCAGGCCAAGACCGACGGTGTCCAGCGAGCCGGGCGCGGGCAGGCGTCCGATGGCGGTGTCGGTCGCGCCTGCCTCGCCTTCCAGCCGCTCGAAGATCCACTTCAGCACACGGCTGTTTTCGCCGTAGCCCGGCCACACGAAGCGGCCGTTGTCGTCCTTGCGGAACCAGTTGACCATGAAGATGCGGGGCAGCTTGGCGGCGTCCGCCTTGGCGCCGACGTCCAGCCAGTGGCCGAAGTAGTCGCCCATGTTGTAGCCGCAGAAGGGCAGCATCGCGAACGGGTCGCGGCGCAGCTCGCCGACCTTGTTCTCGGCCGCGGCGGTGCCTTCCGAAGCGACCGTCGAGCCCAGGAAGACGCCGTGGGCCCAGTCGAAGGCCTCGGTGACCAGCGGCACGGCGCTGGCGCGGCGGCCGCCGAACAGGATGGCGCTGATCGGCACGCCCTTGGGGTCGTCCCACTCGGCGGCGATGACCGGGCACTGGGCGGCGCTGACGGCGAAGCGGGCGTTGGGATGGGCGGCGGGATCGGGGCTCTCCGGCGTCCAGGGACGGCCGCGCCAGTCGGTCAGCTTCGCCGGCTTCTCGTCGGTCAGGCCTTCCCACCAGACGTCGCCGTCGGGAGTCAGGGCGACGTTGGTGAAGACCACGTTCTCGTCGAGCGTCTCGATGGCATTGCGGTTGGTGCCGATGCCGGTGCCCGGCGCGACCCCGAAGAAGCCGGATTCCGGATTGATGGCGTAGAGGCGGCCGTCGTCGCCGAAGCGCATCCAGCAGATGTCGTCGCCCACCGTCTCGGCCTTCCAGCCGTCGATGGTTGGCTGCAGCATGGCCAGGTTGGTCTTGCCGCAGGCGCTGGGGAAGGCTGCCGCCACGAACCGCACCTGGCCCTTGGGCGAGGTCAGCTTGAGGATCAGCATGTGCTCGGCCAACCAGCCCTCGTCGCGGGCCATGACGCTGGCGATGCGCAGGGCGTAGCACTTCTTGCCCAGCAGGGCGTTACCGCCGTAGCCGGAGCCGTAGGACCAGATCTCGCGGGTCTCGGGGTAGTGGACGATCCACTTGTCGTCGTTGCAGGGCCACGGCACGTCGGCCTGGCCGGCCGTCAGCGGGGCGCCCAGGGTGTGCACGGCCGGCACGAAGAAGCCGTCCTCGCCCATCATGTCCAGCGCGCCCTTGCCCATGCGGGTCATGACCCGCATCGAAATGGCGACATAGGCGCTGTCGGTGATCTCCACGCCCAGGGCGCTGATCGGCGAGCCGAGCGGGCCCATGCAGAAGGGCACGACGTACATCGTGCGGCCGCGCATGCAGCCGTCGAACAGCGTGCCGAGGCGTTCGCGCATCTCGGCCGGATCGGACCAGTTGTTGGTCGGGCCGGCGTCGGCCTCGTCCTGCGAACAGATGAAGGTGCGGCTCTCGACCCGGGCGACGTCGCGTGGATCGGAGGCGGCATAGAAGCTGTTGGGGCGCTTTTCCGGGTTCAGCCGCGTCAGGGTGCCGGACTCGCACAGCTGCGTGGTCAGGGCCTCCCACTCAGCATCAGAGCCATCACACCAGTAGACCCGGTCGGGCTTGGTGAGGGTGGCGATGTCCTTGACCCACGCGACAAGACGCGCGTGTTTCGTGGGGGCCTGGTCAAGGCCCTCGATAGCTTCAGCACCCATCACAGACGCTCCTACATATGTCGGGGCGTCCCGATCCCTGGCCATCTGACGCGGCTGTGTGGATCGACCCCTTGCGCGGGAGTCTGCCTAGCCCGCCGCACGGCCTCGCGGCAAGTCGAAAGGGCCTCCGCCGTCTGACGTTTCGTTACAATGCCTTAGCGGAAATGCAGGCGCCGTAGGGGGAAGGGGACATGCACTTCAGTGCGTGTCCCCTCGCAGCTGCGCGTGACCGGGGACATGCACCGCGCCGCGAGCACGCGTCCCCCGCGGCTTTCGAGCGGCCGGGGACACGCACTGAAGTGCATGTCCCCGTCGAGCGCGCTAGGCTGATGAAAAAGGGGTGGGAAGCATCATGAAGTGGATCATCAGGGGCGTCGGCGCCCTGCTCGCGCTCGTCGTAATCGCGGCCACGACCGTGTTGCTGCTCGATGTCCCCAACCGGCCGGCCAGAGCCGACCTCGCGCCCCTGATCGCCAAGGCCGACCAGTACGACGTCCGCATACGTCGTGATCAATGGGGCGTGCCGCATATCCTGGGCCGGCGCGACGCCGACGCCGCCTTCGGCCTGGCCTTCGCCCACAGCGAGGACGACTTCACGACCATCCAGCAGGTCGCCCTGGCCACCCGAGGCGCGCTGGCGGCCGAGGAAGGTCTGGGCGCCGCGCCCGGCGACTACATCGTCAGCCTGCTGGAGGTCTGGAAGACGATCGACGCCGGCTACGAGACCGCCCTCCCCGCCGATGTCCGCGCCGTACTGGAGGCCTACGCCGATGGCGTGAACTACTACGCCGCCACCCACCCGGGCGAGGTGGCGCCCGGCCTGCTGCCGCTGACCGGCAAGGACATCGCGGCGGGCTTTGTGTTCAAGACGCCGTTCTTCTACGGCCTGGACGGCGAACTGCGGCGCCTGAACGAACTGGCGCCCGACCCGCTGCCCAAGGGGTCCAACGGCGTCGCCGTGGCCCCTGCCCGCTCCGCCGACGGCGCGACGCGGCTGCTGGTCAACTCGCACCAGCCCTACACCGGCCCGGTGGCCTGGTATGAGGCGGTGGTGCAGAGTGGCGAGGGCTGGCACGTCGCCGGCGGCTTCTTCCCGGGCTCGCCCTTCCTGCTTCACGGCCACAATCCGCACCTGGGCTGGGCCAACACCGTCAACAATCCCGACCTGATCGACGTCTACCGGCTGGTCATCAACCCGGACAACGCGGGCCAGTACCGCCTCGACGGCCGGTGGAAGGCCTTCGAGCGGTCCGAGGCGAAGCTGCGCGTCAAGCTTTGGGGGCCCTTCCGCTGGACCGTGATACGGCCGGTGCTGCGCAGCGTCCACGGTCCGGTTCTGGAGACCAAGTCCGGCCTCTACGCCCTGCGCTACGCCGGCATGGGCGAGGTGCGCCAGCCGTTGCAGTACTGGCGCCTGAACCGCGCGACCAACCTGACGGAATGGCAGGCGGCCATGGCGCTGCAGGCCCTGCCGAGCATCAACTACATCTACGCCGACAAGGCCGGGAACATCGGCTACGTCTACAACGGCCTGTTCCCCAACCGCCGCGAGGGCGTGGACTGGGCCGGCGTCCTGCCCGGCGACCGGTCCGATCTGGTCTGGCAGGGCTATCGCCCCTTCGACCAGGTCCCGCAGCTGTGGAATCCGGCCTCGGGCCTGGTCTTCAACGCCAACAACACGCCCTACCAATCCACGGCGCTCGGCGACGGCATGGACCCGCGCGCCTATCCGCAGAGCATGGGCGTGCAAACCAACATGACCAACCGCGCCTGGCGCCTGACCGAGACCTTCGCCGCCGATCCGTCCATCTCGGGCGACGAGTTCCGGGCCTACAAGTTCGACATCGCCTACAGCCGCAAATCCGAGCTGGCGGGCATCATGGCGGACATCGCGAAGCTGGATGCCGGGAGCGACGCCGACCTCAAGGCGGCGCAGGCCCTGTTGGCCGGCTGGGACCTGCGCACCGACCGCGCCAGCCGCGCCGCCGCCCTGGGCGTGATCACCGCCGTTGCGGTGATCAACGGCCGCGAGGGTCAGGGGCCGAAGGTCACGCCGCGCGAGGCGCTCACCGCCGCGACCGCGTCCCTGAAGACCGGCTTTGGCCGCATCGACCCGACCTGGGGCGAGGTCAACCGCATCCGGCGCGGCGCTGTCGACCTGCCGATCGACGGCGGCCCCGATATCCTCCGGGCCGTTTACGGCAAGTCGGAGAAGGACGGCCGCCTGACCGGCGTGGCCGGAGACACCTACATCATGTTCGTGACCTGGGACCGGGCCGGCAATCTGTCCAGCGAGAGCATCCACCAGTTCGGTTCGGGCGCCGAACGACCGACCTCGAAACACTACGCTGACCAGGTCGCGCTGTTCGCGGCCATGAAGACCCGGCCGGTGCTGTTCACCGAGGCGCAGCTGGCGGGCAAGGTCGCCGAGGACTACCGGCCCGGACAGCGGAGGAAGGCCCCATGAAGCTCTACTGGCACCCCGTCTCCCTGATGCCCTGGCGGGTGCGGATCGCGCTCGCCGAAAAGGGCATGGCCTGCGAGGAGGAGATCATCGACCTCCCCGGCGGCGCCGGCCGGGAGCCGGCGTTTCTGGCGCTCAACCCGTTTGGCCAGGTCCCTGTGCTCGAGGACGGCGGGACGGTCATCGCCGAGTCGACCGCGATCATGGAGTACCTGGAAGACCTGCATTCCAACCCGGCCCTCATGCCCGCCGCCCCTGCCGCGCGCGCCGTGGTTCGGCAACTGATGGGCTGGAGCAACGATATCTGGCCCTTCTCCTGGAAGCGCTGGATCGCGCCTCACTCGATCGGCATCCCGGCCAGCCCGGAGGTCGCCGCCCAGGGGCGCGCCGAACTGACCGCCCATCTGGATGTTCTGGACCGCCGACTGGCCGGCGCCGACTGGCTGGTCGGCGACTATTCGCTGGCCGATATCTGCTACGCGCCGCTGGTCGTCATCGCCGGTCGGGCCGGTCTCGACACCGAGATCGCGGCCCGTCCGGCGGTCGCCGGCTGGGTCGAACGCCTCGCGGCCAGACCGGCTGTCCAGGCGGGCATGGGGATGTTGCTGGGCTGACGTAGGGGCAGGATTGCGGTCGCCCCTCGCCCCGCTACGATCTGGCGAGGGAGGCGCCTGCTCATGATCCAAAACCCCTACGCCCTTGTGGCGGATCGTCCCGAGAGCGCCGTCGCGCTCCCGGGAGCGGCCTTCACTGACCCGGCGGTGTTCAAAGCGGAGCGCGACCGGGTGTTCGCGACCGGATGGTTGCCTGTCGCGCGCGAAAGCGAGCTTTCCATCGCCGGCGACTTCCGGTCGGCGACGCTGGCCGGCACGCCCGTGGTGGCGACGCGCGACGCGGCCGGCGACCTGCACGTGTTGTCGCGCGCCTGCCGTCACCGGGGCCTGCCCGTCGTCGACGGCTCCGGCAACGCCGCCAGCCTGAACTGCCCCTATCACCTTTGGCGCTACGGCCTGGATGGCCGTCTGCTTTCGGCGCCCGCGATGGAGCGATCCGAAGGCTTCGACGCGGCGCGGTGCGGCCTGCCCGCGATCCGTCATGAGAAGTGGGGCGGCTGGATCTTCGCCAACCTTGACGGCGAAGCGGCGCCCCTTGGCCCGCGCCTGACCGTCCTCGCCGACCGGCTTGCCGCGATCGATCCCGCCCGCCTCGTCACGGCCGCCACCCTGACCTACGACTCGCCATGGAACTGGAAGGTGATGGTCGAGAACTTTCTCGAGTCCTATCACCACATCGCCGCCCATGCCGGGAGCCTGCAGGTCTCCAACCCTGGCCTTCTGACGTCGGCCAGCAGTGACGACGCCCTCTTCACGATCCTCGAGAACCCGCCCGCATCGCCCGATTTCGGGAGCTTCGTCGTCGGCGGCGTCTTTCCGGCGACCCTGATGTTCTTCACCGAAGGCGAGGCCCCGTTCGGGGTCTGGTACGAACTCGACGCGATCCAGGCCGACCGGTTCACCCTGAAAATCCACCTTCTGGTCCCGCCGGAGCTGGCGGCGATCCCCGAAGTCGTCGCGGAGTTCGAGCAGCAAGTCCGGGCGGTCCATGCGGAAGACATTCCGGTCTGCGAGGGCGTGCAGGCGGGCGTGGGCAGCCGGCTCTACCAGCCTGGCCCGCTCAGCCATCTGGAAGCCGGCCTCTGGAACTTTCACCGCCATTTGTCGGCCTGTTTCGCTGCGGAAGCCTGACGTCGGGTCACGGTTGCCAAGGAAATCCAGAGGCTTACCGTCCGCCCAACAACAGGAGGAACGACCCTTGGCCGATTTCCATGAGGTGGTCATCGTCGGGGGCGGCATCGGCGGTTCGGCGCTGGCGGCGGTGCTGGCCCGGGCCGGGCGCGACGTGCTGCTGCTCGAACAGACCGAGGTTTTCGAGGATCGGGTGCGCGGCGAGTGGATCGCGCCTTGGGGCGTGGTCGAGACCCAGCGGCTGGGCCTGTTCGACACGCTGAAGGCGGCCGGCGGCCACCACATCGGCCGACATGTCACCTATGACGAGACCCGCACGCCGGAAGAGGCCGAGGCCAGGACCCTGCCGCTGGGCATCTTCGCCGCCGACGTGCCGGGCCCCCTGGCCATCGGCAATCCGCACCACTGCCAGCTGCTGTTCGATACGGCGACGGCGGGGGGCGCGACGACCCTGCGCGGCGCGATGGTCACTTCGGTAAGCCCGGGCGTCGAACCGTCGGTGACCTATGTGCGGAACGGCGTCGAGCACACCGTGCGCTGCCGCCTGATCGTCGGCGCCGAGGGCCGGATGTCGAAAGTCCGCGAGGCGGCCGGGATCACACTGCACCAGGACCGCCCGCACCATTGGTTCGCGGGCATGCTGGTCGAGGGGGCCGGCGGCTGGGACCAGGACCTGCAGGCGATCGGCACCGAGGAGGACTTCGCCTTCCTCGCCTTCCCGCAAGGCGGCGACAAGGTCCGCCTCTACGGCAGCTATCCGCTGGAGCAGAAGGGCCGTTTCGGCGGGCCGGAGGGCCAGCGCCGGTTCCTGGACGCCTTCCGCCTGAAGTGTTGCCCGGCCGGGGAGACCATCGCCGACGGGACTCCGGCCGGCCCGGTCCTGAGCTATTTCAACAACGACAGCTGGACCGACACCCAGGCGGCGCCCGGCGTGGTGCTGGTCGGCGACGCCGCCGGCTGGAACGACCCGATCAACGGGCTTGGGTTGTCGATCACCTATCGCGACGTGCGGACGGTGCGCGACGTGCTGCTGGGCGGCGAGGACTGGTCGCCAGCGGCCTTCGCCGCCTATGCCGAGGAGCGGGCCGAGCGGATGCGCCGCCTGCGCTTCGTCGGGTCCCTGGCCTCGACGATCGACGCGGAGTTCGGCCCCGAAGCCAAGGCGCGTCGCCGCAGCTACTTTGAACGCAGCAGCGCCGACCCGAGCCTTGGCGCCCATGGCTTCGCCGTCATGGCCGGCCCCGAGACCCTGCCTGCCGAAATATTCACCCCCGAGCATCGGGCCCGGGTTCTGGAGGGCGCATGATGGACATCGAGAACTTCAACAGCCGCTGGCTGGCCGCCTGGACCGCCAAGGACGTCGAGGCGCTGATCGAGTTCTACGCGCCCGGCTGCACCTACAAGGATCCGCAGACGGCGGCCGGCATCATCGGCCATGACGCCCTGCGCGCCTATCTGACCGGCCTGTTCGCGGCCACGCCGCCGATGACCTACGAGCCGGAGACGGTCTGGTCGATCGACGGCGGCTTCTGCGGCCGCTGGTACTGCACGATGTCGATGCCCGACGGCTCGACGACCCGCATGCGTGGCTTCGACCTCGTGGAGTTCGACGGCGACCGCATCGGCTGGAACGAGGTCTACGTTCATCCGCTGTAGGGCGTTCCAGGGTTCGTGATGGAACCGCCGGACGCGTCGCGGGTTCCGGCCCCGTGACCCGGCTGACCATCACCCATGAGACCCGCTACAGCTACGAGCGCCCGGTCGGGTTCGGCGCGCACCGGTTGCTGCTTCGGCCTCGCGACAGCCACGCGATCCGGGTCATCGAGGCCTCCCTGACCATCTCCTCGCCCGGCGAGATGCGCTGGGTGTTCGACCCGCTGGGCAACTGCGTCTGCCTGTTCACGCCCGAGGGCCAGGCCGACCATCTTCACATCACCAACCGCCTCGTCATCGACCGCTATCCGGCCCCGCTGGCCTACCTGAAGGCTGCGGACCCGCACACGGCGATGCCGATCGCCTATCCGGTCGAGGATCGGGTGGTGCTGTCGCCCTTCATCACGCCGGTGCTGGAAGACCGCGACGGCAGCGTCTTCCGCTGGGTGGCGGGCCATCTGCGCTCGCACGGCGAGCCGGCGTTGGACTTCCTGCTGCGCCTCAACCGGGCCATCAATCAGCAGTTCGCCTACCACGCCCGCCACGAGGAGGGGGTCCAGACACCCGCGGAAACGCTTCGGCTGGGCAGCGGCACCTGCCGAGACTTCGCCTGGCTGATGGTCGAGAGCCTTCGCTGGCTGGGCTACGCCACGCTGTTCGTCACCGGCTACGTCAACAGCGGCGCCATGCGTGGCGCCGGCGCGACCCACGCCTGGTGCGAGGTCTTCCTTCCCGGCCTCGGCTGGATGGAGTTCGACCCCACCAACGGCATCGCCGAGTCCGTCGATCTGATCCGCATCGCCGCCAGCCGCCGCCCGCAGGAAGCGGCGCCGGTCAGCGGCGTGATCCTGGGCGATCCCGGCGCCACCCGCCTCGATGTCCACGTGGACGTCTGCCCGCTGGTGCTGCCCGCCGCCGCGTGACCCGCCGCTCCAATCCTTACCAGGGAGGTCCAGAACAGCCGATGACCAGTGGTTTTCCCCAGCAGAACCCCATGCAGAACTTCACCTGTCCGAAAACAGACGCCCTGCCCCAGCACGGCCAGCAACCGGACAAACGCTGCATGGAAAAGACCTCGCCCGACCGGAAGCCCAAGCCACGACCGGGCCACTAGGTTTCGCGCCGTCCGCGCGCCACAAAGATTCTGCTCTCCCGCCTCGCGAGCGGGGTTGCGTCCTTAGCTCTTCTCGTTAACCAATGCTTTCGGGGAGTAGGTTTTTCCGGGTGCGCCATGCGAGCGATCGCGGCGACAAGTCTGACGGGGGTCGTCGTCCTGGTGACGATGGCGGTAGGCGCTGCGTCCTCCATCGGGGCAGCGACAGACGGACTGACCTCCGAGTCCATGCTCTCCAAGGCCGAGTTCAGCCAGGCGTTCGCCGGCGGCGGCCGGGTTCCCGACGATCCGGACGCGCCGATCCGTACCGGCCGTTGGGATGATGCGCCGGCGCCGGTCCTGGCCCTGCTGGGCGGTCCGGCGGCCGTCGCGCCGTCGCCGCCGACGGCCATTCCGACCCCAACGTCCCGCTCGACCATCCAGCTGGCCGCGCTGACGCCGCCTCCGACGGCCGAGGCGCAGGCGCGGGCCCTGACTACCGCCTCGCCCGTCATCCGGTCGCGGGTCGCCCTCGCCTCGGTCAGCCCCAGGGTCCTGGCGGGCGGCCCCGTCCTGCGCGTCGCCGTCTCCACCGACCGCGACGCGACGGAGACCGGCTCGGGTCTGGCCATCGAGGACGGCGCATCCTCGACCTTCGCGCCGCGACCGGCGCCGTCCTCACAGCCCTTCGACGCAAAGCAGTTGCTGCTCAGCATCGCGCCGGAGCCCGCCGATCGGGCCAAGGGACGCTGGTTCGTGTTCGCCGCCGGGTCGGGCGAGGCGTTCGGCCTGAACATCATCCGTGACCCGGCCCGCGGCGGCTGGCGGCGGACCGGCTGGTCGGTCGAACGGCTGGCTGAATTCGGCAAGGCGCAACTGGGGCTCGGCTGGCGCCAGGGCGACCGCCAGGTCGCGGTCAGCGCCGCCCGGCGGGAGATCGGCGCCTACGGCTTCAAGCGCGAGGACACCGTCGTCGGCGTCACCTTCACGGTCAGCGGCAAGCCGGCCAAGGCGCCGAAGTTTGAGCAACGGCTCCCGAAGCGCTAACACCGGGCCGTGCCCAGCGAACCGTCTGACCGGCTGACCGCCGAGGCCGAGCCTCACCCGCAGACCCGCCCCGTCCCGCGTGTCGCCTACATGGCCGTGGCGACGGCCCTGTTCATGGAATTCATCGACTCCTCGGCCCTGTCGACGGCGCTGCCGACGCTGGCGCAGGCCTTCGACGTCGACCCGCTGCACCTCAAGCTGGCGCTGACCTCCTACATCCTGGCCCTGGCGGTGTTCATTCCGATCAGCGGCTGGATGGCCGAGCGTTTCCAGCCGCGCCGCGTCTTCCTGGCGGCTATGGCGGTGTTCCTGCTCGGCTCGGCGCTGGGCGGCCTGTCGCAGAACCTCGAGCAGCTGATCGGGGCGCGGATCGTCCAGGGCATTGGCGGGGCGATGATGACGCCGGTCGCGCGGCTGATCGTGGTCGGATCGGCCCCCCGCGCCGAGCTGATCCGCGCCATGGGCTGGTTCACCACCCCGGCCCTGCTGGGCCCGCTGGTCGGGCCGCCGCTGGCCGGCTTCGTGCTCGCGGTCGCCGACTGGCCGTGGATCTTCTTCATCAACATTCCGATCGGCCTGATCGGCATGGCGGCGGTGGTGAAGTTCGTGCCGCGCATCACCCTGCCCCACCCGGGCCGGTTCGACTGGAGGGGCTTTGCTCTGGCGGCGACCGCGATCACCGGCGTGGTGGTCGTGGCCGAGACGGCGGGCCTTCCCCTGCTGCCTCTGCCGGCGCAGGTCGCCATTGTGGTGCTGGCGATCACCTGTCTGTGGATCTACCTGCGCCGTCCGGTGCGGAGCGTGCGGCCGATCCTCGACCTGACGCTGCTGCGGTTCCCGACCTTCCGCGCCAGCCTGCTGGGCGGTACCCTGGTGCGGCTCGGCGTCGGCGCGACACCCTTCCTGATGCCGCTGCTGCTGCAAGTCGGCCTGGGCTGGACGCCGCTGCAGGCCGGGTCGGTCACCTTGGCCGGCGGTCTGGGCGTGTTCCTGGCCCGGCCGTTCTCCGGGCCGATGCTCCGGCGTTGGGGCTTCCGCACCATGCTGCTGGTGTTCGTGGCCATCACCGCCACGCTCACCGCCGCGCCCGGCTTCTTCCGGCCGGAGACGCCCGTGCCGCTGATCATGGCGCTGCTGCTGGCGGCCGGCTTCAGCCGCTCGAGCCAGTTCATCGCCACCAACACCATCGCCTTCGCCGACGTGCCGCAGGAGTCGATCGCGCGGGCCTCGACCCTGTCGGCGGTCTGCCAGCAGATCGGCCTGGCGCTGGGCGTCAGCTTCGGGGGTCTGATGCTGCACGCGGCGCGCGGCGCGGGCGACACCCTGACGCCGGAGAGCTTCACCTGGCCGTTCATCGCCGTCGGCGCGACCACGCTGCTGTCGGCGACCATCTACTGGCGACTGGACCGCAACGCCGGATCCGAGATCAGCGGAAACAACAGAGCCTAGCTTTGCTCTTCCGGTGAAGATCGCCTCAAGTACTCAGTGCCGTTGTTGACGCTCTTGGAGGCGAATATCCGAACTGGTGTCGCCTCAGAAAACCTTAACTCAAAATACGAGGCCATCTTAGGCTTGATCCGTGCCCATGGATCAGCGAGTTCATCGATCGAGAACGTCAGTGGTGTTTCCGTTGTCGGCGGCCCGTTCTCAACACCAAAATCAGGTCTTCGTATCTCACTCAGCTTGTAGCCGTTGGCATAGATATGAATGGCCTCCACTTTTTCTGAGAGAGTCTTGTTGAGAAGGATGACCCATCCGGCATCCTCTAGATCCTTCAGCTGTAGCCGGGGCCGATATCGGATTAGGGGATCGTCATGACTGTATCCGGCAACAATAGTGGATACCTCTTTCGATCCAACACCACTTGACGAGCCCACCTGCGTCCACTTCTCTGTCCGAGAATCTAGATCGGACTCATCCACTTCCAGCCTGTCTAAATCCTCATCGGAGGAGGCTTTCTCGGTCGCACCCGGGTCGGGAAGGTGGATATAGAACTCCCATTGGCCACCAGCGATGCCCGCTCCTATACCCGCGGGCTCGGCCCAAGGGTTCTTGATATCTGATCTGAACCGGAGGGACCGGTCACTGGAACCAAAGAGAAGTTGATAGATTTTGTGCTTGGGCTCGCGCAGAAACATCCTCACGAATGCTCTATAGTGGCCAATCTCGCTGTCGGAATAGACCCTGTCCAACTCTAGGTGGACATATAGTCCTGAGAGGACATCTTTGGATTCCTGGAGAAACAACAAGCGCTCCAGCGTCTTCTCGACTCTCTGGAAGCTTGACGTAACCAAACTTTGGATCCCGTCTCCCCATTTGGCAAAGAAGCTAGTCTGTTCAGCTTCAGAAAGAGGCAACCCGAGATACTGAAATCGAAGGGCAAAGCCGTCTGGGCTGTCGAGCATGGCGCGGATGAGTGATCGGTCAAAGATCTCGCAGGCCGAGAATCCGAGCTTGAGTGCGGTCGACTTGAGCTTCTCCTGCTCCGCCATTGTCAACGCGACATTTGTCATGAAGACAAAAACATCCGGTCGCGAGTCGCTGGTCCTGGCGCTCGCGGCGTCGCTCTCGAACTTCTTCTTGATTTGGGTCTTTTGGGCTCCGCTCTCGTTGGCGCCGTTCAGGAAGCCAACCGCACCAGCGGTGACCTGAGACCCGCGGAACATGGCGTCTATATCGCGTCCGCCATCTGGCCCGCCCCGAGGGTGGCGAGGCTTCACTTCACTGAACCGAGAGTCGAGCGCCAGAACCCCCAAGCAAAGCTCCTCTCGCGCGAGCTGGTTCGCGTCGAGACGGCTACGAAGGCGCTCATCTGTATCGTGCGGCACGGTCGACCGGTCCTCCGACAGCTGAGGCCTCAGCATTAGATCCAGCAGCTCTGTCCTATATACGAGTCAGGACACGATTGTGGACGGCGAGCACTATCTCCAAGGCTGCCTTCCGTCTCAAGCTCGCAGCGAAGCGAAGAGTTCGCGGCAGCCTTTCCCTAGGCGGCCGCCTTCAGCGCCACCGCCTCGGCGATGCGGGCCTTGGCCATCTCGTCGGCGACCTCGTGGGCCGGGCGTTTCTCGGCCAGCGAGCGGTCGAGCACCTCGCCGAGCGT
This sequence comes from Caulobacter sp., assembly GCA_031426695.1. Taxonomy (GTDB): domain Bacteria; phylum Pseudomonadota; class Alphaproteobacteria; order Caulobacterales; family Caulobacteraceae; genus Caulobacter. The sequence goes on along the minus strand of JASJPM010000006.1, from coordinate 152,690 downwards.
CTCCGTCAGGCGGTCCAGCTTTCGCGCCACCCAGGCGCCGTCAAAGGCCGTTCCGGACTCGATGCCGATGATCTCGGCCGCCACATTGATGATGCCGCCGCCGTTGATCACATAGTCGGGGGCATACAGCCGGCCCTGTTCGAACAGCAGGGCGCCGATCTCCGGGGTGGCCAGCTGGTTGTTGGCGGCGCCGGCGATGACCCGGCCCTTCAGCCGACCCAACGTCTGGGCGTTGATCGCCCCGCCCAGGGCGCAAGGGGCGAACACCTGCGCCTCGACGTCGAAGATGGCGTCCGGGGCGACAATCTCCGCGCCGGTCCGCGCCGCAACCTGGGCCAGGGCGGCCTGGTTGACGTCGGTGATGATCAACTTCGCCCCGGCCGCGTGCAGCTTGTCGGCCAGATACGCGCCGACATGACCGACGCCCTGGATGGCGACCGTCACGCCCGTGAGATCACGATTGTACGCCCGCTCGACGCACAGCCGCACGCCGCGGAAAACGCCTTCGGCGGTCACCGGACTGGGATCGCCGGAAGCCGCGTCATGACCCTCCAGCCCGGCCACGTACTTCGTCGTGCGGCTGGCGTGGGCCAGGTCGCCGGGCGAAACGCCGACGTCCTCGGCGGTCCAGTAGCGGCCGCCCAGGCTGTCGACCGCGCGGCCGAACGCCTCGAACAGAGCCGGCGTCTTGTCGGTGCGCGCGTCGCCGATGATCACCGCCTTGCCGCCCCCCAGCGGCAGGTCGGCCATGGCGTTCTTGTACGACATCCCCTGCGACAGCCGCAGGGCGTCGGTCAGCGCCGCGTCGGCGCTGGCGTAAGGCCACATGCGGCAGCCGCCGGCCGCCGGCCCCCGCGCCGTGGAGTGGACGGCGATGATGGTCCGCAGGCCGGACTTTTCGTCGAAACAGGCGTGAACGCCTTCATGGTTCGCGAAATCGGGGGAATCGAACAGCGTCATGCCGGAAACTTAGCCGCTATGGGGAGAGAACGTGCGCGCGCCGTTTACGCCGCGGCAGGCCTCGTCACAACCCTCAAACGATCGCCGCGTTGCCGCGCGTCGGCGCGCCCGGAATGATCGGCGCCCCCGACGGAAACGGCGCTTCGGGGTCGAGAATGTAGCTCTGGACGTCGGCGATGACCCGGTCGCGCCGGCGGTCGCGGATCAGCAGGTGCCAGCCCTCCGCGTACCAGGCCGAACGGTCGGACGGCTTCAGGCGACGCGCCGCCTGGAAACTGGGCTCGGACGGGATGATCTCGTCATTGGCCCCGTAGAAGTAGCCGGTCGGGACCTGCAACCGCCCCACGCCCGCCCAGGCGCTTTCCATCAGGTCGACCAGGCCGAACAGCGTGTCGTTGCGGGCGCCCCAGATCATCAGCGGGTCCCGGCCCATGGCGATCAGCTCTTCAAGGTTATCGCTGGGGTGGACCCGGTCGGTCACCCAGCGCGGCGGCCGGATGACCCGCTCGCCGGCCAGATGGGCGGTGAACCAAAGGAGGGTCTTGTACGGCAGCGGCTGGCTGGACCAACCCCAGACCGCCGGCGCCAGCAGGGCCATGCGGTGGGCCAGCGGCGGTCGTTGCGAGGCGAAGGCGCTGATCGCCACCGCGCCGCCCATGCTTTCGCCGACCACCGTCACCGGCAGGTCGGGGTGCAGGCGCCGGACCAGGTCGACGCAGGTGCGCAGGTCCTCGGTCATCAGCGCCTCGCCGCCCCAGACGCCCCGCCCGGGCGAACGGCCAAAGCCGCGCTGGTCGAAGGCGTAGGTGGCGATCCCGGCCTGCGCCCACACCGGCGCCGCGAAGTGGAAGGCGTTGGCGTAGTCGTTCATGCCGTGCAGCGCGACCACCACCGCCCGCGGCGGCCCATCCGGCAGCCAGCGCGTCAGTCCCAGCCGCGCGCCGTCAAAGCTGACGAAGACCTCGCCGTCGAACCGCGGCCCGATGAAGTCCATGCCGGGGACGCTGGCCGTCTGGACGGTCGGGGCGCAGGCGGCGAGCAGCACGGGCGCTGTCGCCGACAGCAGGAAGGCGCGACGGTTCATGGCGACAGGATTGCCGCGACGCCGCGGCGAAGAAAAGGCCGCGCGAGGCTCAGGGCAGTTTCAGGCGGTAGACGCCCTTGAAGCTGTCGGGGTCGGCCGGCTTGCCGTGACGGGTAATGACCAGCTTGCCCTGCCGGGCCAGCCCCACGGCGGTGGACCGCACCTGCGGCAGGATCCGCTGCCAGCGCTCCGGCTGCAACAGCTTGGCCACCTCGGACGGATCGATGCTCTTGCCGGCCGGCGCCTTGCCGAGCAGGTCCATGATGGCGTCTTCGATGGGCGAGGTGGTCACAGGTCGAACTCCACAGGCAGGACCGCCTGATAGCCCAGACTCACGCGGGCGTCGCGGTCTGCCGGCGGATCGTCAGATCACCAGGCTCTGCATGTGCGAAGTCGCATGAACCGCCGGCATGACCGCGGCCGGACTTTCGGTCCGTCTCTGCAACAGGCGCGAGACCCGGGCCAGAACGTCGGCGCCGCTGAACGGCTTGGCCAGGCAATCCCGCGCGCCCAGCGCCACGGCCTTTCGGATGTCGTCCACGCTTAGCGCGCGCCCCATGATCAGGATCGGGAACGGCGGCTTGCCATAGCGCTCGCGGAGCACCTCCAGGATCCGGAAGCCGTCCGCCTCCGGCAGGGCCATTTCCATGATCACCACGTCAGGGCGCATGACGCCCAGCATCTCGATCGCCGCCATACCGTTGCGAGCGCACATGACGTGGTAGCCGGCCACGTCGAAACGAATCTGCAGCATTTCCAGCACGGCGCGATCATTCTCGAAGATCAGCACCTTCTGCCCGCGCGTATCGAAGTTCATGTCTGACGCCCCCCGCCTGATCCTGGACGCCTAGAACAGATCGACATCGCCGGCGTCGACCTCGGCCGTGACCTCATCGGCCCCGAAGGCCGTGGCCATCCGGTCCGCGAGGGCGCCCAGCGTGATGTCGCCGATGGCGCGCCCCACTGGCGCGACCGCCAGGTCCGGGGCGTCGGCGCTCAGGGTGCGGGCGAAGGCCGACAGGTTGGTGAGATGCTGGCTGAGCAGATCGACCGCGTGCAGCCCCTCGATCATCATCCCCTGCTGCTCGACCGGCAGACTCTTCATGGTCTCGCCGATCACCTTGTCCAGCAGGATACAGCGGGCGCCCGCCAGCTCGATCTCCCACGCCATCACATCGAGCGTGGTCGCCATATTGGCTTCGAGAGCCATGGACTGGTGGTCGCGTGCGCCCAACGGACGATCTCCTCTGCCTTGCCGCAGAGTCACCGGACATCGCTAACCAGTAGTGAACTCCGTTCTGCGAGGCGAGTGGGCGAGCGACGCACGCCGGGCGTGTTGGCCCTCAAGGCAGGTCCAACGCTCTTGAGCCCTGTCGCCAATCGCCGTACCTGCGGACCGATCACGGAGAAACGGCATGGACGGCGGCAACGAGGCTCCCCACGGGCCCACGACGATCACCGAGGGCGAATGGGCCGGCTGGCGGTTCTGGCAGGGCGATCCGTTCGAGACGCAGTCGGGCCCCTACTACTATCGCGAGGAGGCGGACGGCTCGATCCGCTGCGCCTTCCGGGCCGAGAGGAAGCACATGAACGGCGGCGGCTTCATGCACGGCGGCTGCATGATGACCTTCGCCGACTTCGCGCTGTTCTCCATCGCCACCCGGGAACTGCAGGGCACGCACGCGGTGACGCTGAGCCTGGGCGGCGAGTACATCGGCCCGGCCCACGAGGGCGACCTGGTCGAATGCACGGGCGAGGTGCTGAAGGCCGGCAAGTCGATGGTCTTCATCCGCGGCCTGATCTTCACCGGCGACAATCCGATGATGTCCTTCTCGGGCGTCATCAAGAAGGTCGGCCGGAGGCTCTGACGTGTCGCTCGAGCCCGCCACGCCGTCGGATATCCCGGCGATCATGGCGATCGAGCGCATCGCCGACTACGCGGTCTATCTGGGCAACTTTTCGGCGGAAGAACACGCCGCCCGAATGGCTGACGCGGACTACCGCTACTTCGCCTGGCGCGAGGCCGGCCGGTTGATCGCCTTCGCTATTCTGGCCAAGCTCACCGACCCGTCGGACGTCGTGCTGCTCAAGCGGCTCGGCTCATCGATCACCGACACGGGTGTCGGCCGCCGGCTGATGCCCGCGCTGATCGACTGGGTGTTCGAAAACACGTCGGCCAATCGCTTCGAGCTCGACGTCTCCAGCGCAAACCCCCGCGCCGAGCATGTCTATCGCCGGGAGGGCTTCGTGCATGAGGGCACTGTGCGGGAGGTCTACAAGCACTGGGACGGCGTCTACTACTCGTCCCACCTGTTCTCGATGCTGCGGCGCGAGTGGGAGTCCCTGCCCCGCCGCCGCGAACGCTCATGACGGGCTTTTTAATCCACCTGTCCAAAACTTAAGTCGCTTCTTGCGCCGCATTGTCGCCATACCCACCTCCCGCGAAGAGAAGGGACGACAATGAAAAACCTGCTGATCCTGATGTTTGCGTCGGTGAGCCTTATGGCCACCATCTGGATGACCCTGGCCGCGCCCGGGTTCTCGAGCCTTGCCTGAGCACCAGGGCCGGCCACCTGAGCGGCGCCGGCCTTTGATCCACGTCATGTTCCGGACCACCCACGCCCTCTAGCGTTCCCTGAGACTGTGTCGGCACGGACCGACACCCGCCAGGAGGGACGTGGATGGACCAGAACGACAGTACTGCGGCGTCGGCCATCGAGTCCGGCCTTGCCCCGGAAGCCGCCAACGTTGACGAAGTCGCCACCGTCGCCGACGGCCTCGCCGCGGCGCGCACCGAGGCGGTGCAGGAGGCGGAAGTGGCGGCGCTCGAGGCCGTGGCGCATGACCCGGCGACGGCCGAGGACGGCATCCAGGCGCTTCTCGACGGCGCCGCGCCGGACGACGCCATCGTCATGCGCCGCTCGCTCGGCATGCCCCGGGCGCCGCGACAGCCGCGCCACGCGGCCGACGAACTGGCCCCCGACTGGCGCAGCGGCGCCTATCCCTACCGCTACAAGATGCTGCGCCGGGACTACGAGCAGCAGAAATTCGTCCTGCAGACCGAACTGCTCAAGCTGCAGGCCTGGGTGAAGGACTCCCGCCAGCGGGTCGTCATCCTGTTCGAGGGGCGCGACGCCGCCGGCAAGGGCGGGGCGATCAAGCGGTTCATGGAGCACCTCAACCCGCGGGGCGCGCGGGTGGTGGCGCTTGAGAAGCCCAGCGAGGTCGAGCGCGGACAGTGGTACTTCCAGCGCTACGTCCAACACCTGCCCACCACCGGCGAGATCGTCCTGTTCGACCGCAGTTGGTACAACCGCGCGGGCGTCGAGCGGGTCATGGGCTTCTGCAGTGACGACGAGTACGTCGAGTTCCTGCGGCAGGCGCCGGAGTTCGAACGCAACCTGACCCGCAGCGGCACCCACCTGATCAAGTTCTGGTTCTCCGTCAGCCAGGAGGAGCAGCGGCGGCGCTTCAAGGAGCGCAAGGTCCATCCCCTCAAGCAGTGGAAGCTGTCGCCGGTCGACCTCGCCTCGCTCGACAAGTGGGACGATTACACCAAGGCCAAGGAGGCGATGTTCTTCCATACGGACACGGCGGACTCGCCCTGGACGGTGATCAAGTCGGACGACAAGAAGCGGGCCCGCCTCAACGCCATGCGCTACGTGCTGCGGTCCCTGCCCTACACCGGCAAGGATCCGGCGCGGATCGGCAGCGTCGACGACCTGATCGTCGGCCGGGCCAACATCATCCACGAGCGCGGCGAGCACCGCTTCGGCTAAAGGGGGCGGCGAGCGCCTACGGCAGCACCGTCACCGTGATCGACTCCACCTGCCGCACGCCGCGCTCGGGTTTGGCGTCGGCCTCGAGCACCAGTCGCCAGGGCCCCTCGTTTTCATCCAGCGGCGCGCCGGCCCGGCGGTCGGCCAGGATCGCCGCGCCCGGCCGAAAGGCCGGGTCCAACTCGGCGATGGAGAAGACGGCGCGGTAGCCGTCCCTGCCCTTGACCACGACATAGGCGACCAGCGGCTTGCCGTGCAGGCGCGGCCCTCGGGGCACGGCCGCCTCGCGAAGCACGGCGGACAGGTCGACGCCCTCGTAGACGGTCTTGCCGGCCAGTTTCGCGGTTCCGCGCGGCAGGTCGGCCAGGGTCTGGGCGGTGAAGGTCGTGATCTTGCCCTCGCCGTTGGTCACCGTCAGCGTCTGGGCCGCCGCCGCGACCGGCGCCAGCAGCAGGGCGGCGGCGAGCAGAAGGCCGCGGATCATGCCGCGACCTGTCCGGCCTGGGCCGCCGGCCGGGCCATCATGCCGGCGTACCAGTGCTTCACATGCTCCATCTCGTCAGGCACCGCGAACTTCGCCATACGCGAGAAGTCGATCGAGGTGGCGACCAGGATGTCGGCGATGGTCAGCCGGTCGGCGGCCAGGAAGGCGCTCTCGCCCAGCCGCCGGTCGAAGAATTTCAGGGCCCGCGTGGCGGCGGCGCGGTTGCTCTCGGCGATCTCGGGGATCTGCTTTTCCAGCGCCGCCAGCGCCGGGTGGCTGTGGCGGACGGTCATCATCAGCGGCGTGGCCAGCATCATCTCGGCGCGGCGGGTCCACATCTCGATGATGGCGACCTCGCGGGCGTCGACGCCGAACAGGTTCGGCTCCGGAAAGACGCTCTCCAGATAGCGGCAGATGGCGACGGACTCGGTGATCGTCGTGCCGTCGTCCATCTCCAGCGCCGGCACGTTCGGCAGCCCGGCCCTGGCCAGGTACTCCGGCTGGCGGTGCTCGCCCTTGAAGACGTCCAGGTTGATGATCTCGACTTGGTCCTCCACGCCCTTCTCGGCCAGGAACCAGCGCACGCGACGCGGATTGGGCGCCCGGAAGCTGTCGTAGAGTTTCATGGGATTACCCTTTGGGATTGTTGGTCTTTTCAGAGAATGCCGAACAGCTCGCGCGGCATGGCGCCGACGACGGCGGCGGTCATGCAGGTGGCGAGGAAGCCGGCAACCAGCGCCTTCCAGACCAGGCTGGAGATCTCGGCCCGGCGCTCGGGCATCAGCACGCCCATGCCGGTGACGGTGATGCCCACCGATCCGACATTGGCGAAGCCGCAGAGGGCGTAGGTCAGGATCATCCGCGTGCGCTCGGTCATTTCGCCCTCGGGTACGGCGCCCAACTGGATGAAGGCGATGAACTCGGTCAGCATCAGCTTGACGCCCAGCAGGTAGCCGGCCTTGCCGCTCTCGGCCCAGTCGATGCCCAGCGACCAGGCCAACGGCGCGAACAGCACGCCCAGGATGCGCTCGATGGTCAGCGGCGCGCCGGCCACGTCGGGCGCCAGGCCCAGCAGGCCGTTGCCGATCGCCACCAGGGCCACGAAGACGATCAGGATGGCGGAGATGTTGAGGACGACCATCAGGCCGTCGGCCACACCCCTGGAAATGGCGTCGATCGAGCTCTCGTATTTCAGCAGCGAGGTGTAGTCGACGTTGATCCCGCCCTCGCCCTTCTTCTCGGGCACCATCAGGCGGGCCAGCAGCACGCCGGCCGGGGCCGAGACGACCGAGGCGACCAGCACATGGGCGGCGGCGTTGGGCAGGACGTCCTTCAGGATCGTGGCGTAGGCGACCATCGTCGAGCCGGCGACCGTGGCCAAACCGACGACCATCATCAGGAACAGTTCCGAGCGGGTCAGCTTGTCGAGGTAGGCGCGGATGATGATCGGCGTCTCGATCATGCCGACGAAAATGTTGGCCGCCGTCGCGGTCGCCGAGGCGCCGCCCATGCCCATGGTCTTCTCGAACAGCAGGCCGAAACCGCGGATGATCAGCTTCAGGATCCCCCAGTGCCAGAGCAGCGCCGACAGGGCCGAGATCACCAGGATCAGCGGCAGCACCTGGAAGGCGAAGACGAACAACCCCTGCGGATTTTCGACCATGTAGGGCTGGCTGCCGCCCCCCAGGTAGCCGAAGACGAACTGCGTGCCCTGCGCCGTCGCCGCGCCCAGGCCGTCGACCGCCGCGCTGATCCCGGCCACGACTCCCCGCGCCGCCGGCAGGCCGAACAACAGCAGGATCAAGCCGACCTGGACCGCCAGCGCGCCCAGCGCCAGCCGCCAGGGGAACCGCTTGCGGTCCTCCGACAGCGCCCAGCAGACCAGCAGCGTCAGGGCGATCCCGACAAGGCTCTGCGCGTTCTCCAGCCGGACCATTCTCACCCTTTCGGCGCCCGACTCCCCGCCCGCGCCATAGGCGTCGATTGACTACAAACGGGCGGGCGGGCGCAAGTGCGGGGCGTGGGCGGCTACTTGCCGGTCATCAGTTCCTTCACCAGCGCGTCGCGACCGTAGACCGTGGTCAGGATCTCGGTGATGGCGGCGCTGGAGACGGCGACCATCCGGTTGACCGCGCCGTCATAGCCGTAGGCGCCGCCCAGGCTGTGGATGTTGCCGTCGAAGGCCGCGCCGATGACCTCGCCCTTCGCATTGACCACCGGCGAGCCGGAGTTGCCGCCGATGATGTCGTTGGTGGTGGTGAAGTTGTAGACGATGTCCTTGTCCAGCCTGCCCTCGGCGGCGATCCAGCTGGGCGCCAGGGCATAGGGCGCCTCGCCGGTGGCCCGGGCGAAGGTCCCGCCGAGGGTGGTGAACGGCGCCACCTCGACCCCGCGATGCGTCCAGCCTTCGACCTTTCCGTAGGACAGGCGCAGGGTGAAGGTGGCGTCGGGGTAGACGCTGTCGCCATAGACGGCGAAGCGGGCGCGGGCGATGCGCTCGGCGGCGCGATCCGTCGGACCGGCGACCTGCGTCTCCCAGGCGGCGCGGGCCGACAGGGCGGCGGCATCCATCTGCAGGACATAGCGGATCAGCGGATCGTCGGAGGCGACGACCGCCGCCATGCCGCCGTCCCACAGCGCCTTGCGCACGGCGGGATCGGCCAGCTTCGTGCCGGAGACCAGACGGGTGGCCAGGCCCTCGGGGCTTTCCCGACCCAGCACGGCGGTCTGGTCGGCGGGCCAGCTAGCCAGGTACTCGCGGCTCTTCAGCAACCAGTGCTCAAGATACAACTGCTCCAGCGGCGCCTCGATGGTCCGGGGCGCGGTCAGGCGGCGCTCCTCCATGGTCAGCCGTGCGTCGGCGAATTCCGGCAGTCGCTCATCCGACGGCTTCTCGCGCTCGGCGGCGGCGCGGACCAGTCCCCGGGCCCAGCCGAACAGAACCGATCCCCGCCCGGCCTCGGCCTCGAGCTGGCGGTAGCGCAGGTAGTTGACCGCGTAGGCCTCCTGGGCCGTGGCGATCTCGCCCCAGGGATCCCCGATCTCGGCCGCCAGCGCCGGATCGGCGGCGACCTTCGCCCGCAGCTCGGCTTCTTGGGCGCGCTTGGCGTCCATGAAGGCCTTGTCGCTGAGCGCAAACTGCCGACCGAAGTAGACCTTGAAGCCGTTCTCGAGGCCAAAGATCGGGTCGGCGACCAGACGCTTCTCATCGGGGCCGCGACGACCGTACTCGATCAGCCGGCCGCGCAGCTCGGACCGCTGCAGCTGGCCGACGGGGATGCTGAGGTCGCGGTACGACTCCAACTGCGACACCGTCAGCAGGCGCTCGGTCGTGCCGGGATTGCCAGGGACGAAGGTCGGTTCGCCGGCCTGCGGGCCGCTGGCGTTCCACTTCAGGAAGGCCGGCGTCTTCGCCGGCTTGCCGCCCTCGTAGACCCGCAGGAAGGCCGAATCCATGTCGTAGCGGGGGAAGTTGAAGTTGTCGGGGTCGCCGCCGAAGAAGGCCGTGGCGAACTCCGGCGCGAACACCATCCGCACGTCGCTGTAGCGGTGGTAGCGGTACACGACGTACTGACCGCCACGGTACAGGCTGGTGGTCTGGCAGCGGCTGGCGGCGACGCCCTTGCAGGCGGCGGCCTCGGCGGCGGCGAAGGCGGCGTCGCGCGCGGTGGTGAAGGCCCCGCCGGTCTTGCCGGCCAAGGCGGCGCGAATCCGGTCGGTGACGTCGGTGCTTTCCATCAGCACGTCGGCCCACATGCCGGCGCATTGGCGCTCCTCGGCGCGGGCGGCGGTGAGCACGCCGTCCTTCAGGTGGTCCTTGTCGGCCGACGACAGCTGCACCAGGCAGCCGGTGACGCAGTGGTTGTTGGTCAGCATCAACCCGGCCGACGACACCACCGAGGCCGAGCAGCCAGGGATCCGCACCGACGCGGCGCGCAGCCGCTGCAGCCAGGGACCGTCGACGGTCACCCCGTAGGCCGACTTCACCCGCGCGGCTGGGAAGTTGTCGAAGGTCCACATGCCTTCGTCGGCGGCGGCGGGGGAGGCAGACAGAACCAGGGAGGCTCCGAGAAGCGCGCCGGCCAAGGATACGCGTAACATTGAAATCTCTTGCGAAATGGAAGGATCATGCCCGTTCGACCGCGGCCTTAGCCCGGCGGATGCGCGTTTGGCCAGTCTCCCGGCACGGCCTTACCCCGATTTAACTTGGCCGGCGCCCGGCGCGCGTCCAGAACCGCGAGCAACGTTATTCGGGCGTTCCGGGGAGACTCCACCTTATGTCGCTGGCCTTGGCCACGTTGATCTACGAATGGCGCCGCTACATGGCGGCGGTCATGGCGCTGGCCTTGTCGGGCCTGCTGGTTCTCGCCATGACCGGCGTGTTCATGGGCATCGGACAGAGCTTCACCGCCCAGACCGAGCGATCGAGCGCCGACATCATGGTCATGCGGCCGGGCGCCACCAACCTGATGAGCGGGCCGTCGGGTCTGCCGCGCCGCTTCATCCCTCTGGTCTACAACCATCCCGAGGTCGTCGAGGTCCAGCCGTTCGACAACGCCGGCGGTACCTTCCAGTCGGTCACGGCCTTCGATCCGACCATGAGCACCGCCGAACGGGCGCGCCAGGGCGGGCCGAAGATGAAGTTCGTGATGACGAGCATCATCGACACCACCCCCGGGGCGGTGACGATCCCGACCGACTACTCCCAGGAACTGGTCGACGCCCTGCGCCAGCCCTACACCATCGCCGTGGACGAGACCTCGCTGCCGACGCTTGGGGTCAAGCTCGGCGACAAGGCCATCTACAATGGCCAGACGGTCACCGTGGTCGGGGTGCTGCGCGGCTATCCCAACATGATGCAGCCCACCATCGTGATGTCGCGCGACACCCTGCGCATGGTCGGTCAGGCCGATACCGGGCCGCGCGTCGGACCGTTGATGGTCAAGGTCCGGGACCCGGCCCGGGCCAAGGCGGTGGCCACCGAGCTCAACACCATGGGCGACGGCCAATGGAAGGCCTGGACCCGGGCGGAACTGGCCGAGGCGAACGCCGGCGCGATGTTCGAGGAAGGCATCCTGGTCATCATCATCGGCGGCTGCGTGGTGCTGGGCATCATCATCGGGGTGGCCATCACCTGGCAGACCCTGCGCGGCGCGATCATGGCCAACATCAAGGAGTTCGCCTCGCTGCGCGCCCTGGGCGTCAGCATGGGATCGCTGCGCCGGATCGTCGTCGAACTGAGCTTCTGGGTCGGCGTCATCGGCGTCGTCGCGGCCATAGGCCTGACCTGGCTGGTCAAGCTGTTCGCCGCCGCCAACGCCGTGGTCATCGGCCTGCCCATCGGACTGCTGCTGATCGTCGGCGCCGGGCTGATCCTGATCGCGGTCGTGTCCGGCTTCCTGTCGCTGGGCATCCTCAAGAACAGCCAGCCCGCGGATCTGCTGCGATGAACAGCCACACCAAGGTTCACGGCAAGCACGGCGACTTCGCCATCGAGGCCAAGGCGCTGGTCAAGCGCTTCAAGTCCGGAAAGTCATCCATCGAGGTCCTGAAGGGGGTCGACTTCGACGCCCGCCACGGCGACCTGACCATGGTCATGGGCCCCTCCGGCTCGGGCAAGTCGACGCTGATCGCCGCCCTCTCGGGGCTGCTGCGGCCGGAAGAGGGACGGGTCGACGCGCTGGACGTCGATGACCTGTGGACGCTGTCGTCGGGGCGCATCGACCGCTTCCGGCTCGACCACTGCGGCTTCATCTTCCAGGGCTTCAACCTGTTCCCGGCCCTGACGGCGCTGCAGCAGGTCACCACGGTGCTCAAGTACCAGGGCCTGACCCCGACGCAGGCCAAGGCCCGCGCCACGCTGGCGCTGGAGGAGGTCGGCCTGGGCCATCGCCTGAACCAGCGTCCCTCCGAACTGTCCGGCGGCGAGAAGCAGCGGGTGGCCATCGCCCGCGCCCTGGCCAAGGACCCCAGGATCCTGTTCGCCGACGAACCCACCTCGGCCCTCGACGGCGAGAACGGCCAGGTGGTCATCCGCCTGCTGCGCCGGGCCGCCACCGAACACGGCGCCGCCGTGATCTGCGTCACCCACGATCCGCGCCTGGAAGCCTGGGCCGACCGGGTGATCCAGATCGAGGACGGCAAGATCATCGCCGACGAGCGCCGCATCCCCAACCCCGACGCCTCGCTGGCGTCGCACTGACCGATCCTGAAGGACCGACGAAATGCCCGCTTTCCTGAAGAACAAATGGCTGTGGATCGGCCTGGTCGTGGTCGTCCTCGCCCTGGCCGGCTGGACGATGATGTCCAGGGCCAACGCGGCGAAGAAGGCCGAGGCGGACAAGGCCGCGGCGACCAAGGTCGTCAGTCCCTACGCGGCCATCGCCAACGGCAAGGTCGACGTCGAGGGCGGCATCATCCAGGTCGCCGCCCGCCGCGGCGGGGTGGTCAAGGCAGTCTATGTCCAGGAGGGCGATCGCGTCGTCACCGGCCAGGTCCTGGCCCGCCAGGAGGACGACGAGGCCCGCCTCGCCGTCGAGCGCGCCCGCGCCCAGGTGACCCAGGTCCAGGCCCAGATCCCGGTCATGCAGGTCAAGCTCGACACCGCCCGCCGCGAGTACGGCCGCCTCGAGGGCCTGGTCGGCGAGAACTTCGTCGCCCGCCAGCGGATGGACCAGCAGCGCGACGCTATCCGCGACTGGGAAGCCCAGATCAATGCCCAGCGCGCCAGCGTCGCCACCGCCCGCGCCGCCCTGCGCGAGGCCGAGTACAACCTCGAACTGACCATCATCCGCGCCCCGATGGACGGCCGCATCGCGCGCCGCTACGCCAACCCCGGCGCCGGCGCCTCGACCCTGAACGTCTCGACGATGTTCGACCTGGAGCCGGACGCCCCGCGCATCGCCCGGGCCGAGATCGTCGAGAGCGACATCCCCAACATCGCCATCGGCCAGCAGGTCGAGATCCAGCCCGAAGGCGACCCGTCCAAGGTCTATGTCGGCAAGGTCCTGCGCCGCGCGGCCGTGTTCGGGGCCCGCAAACTGGCCTCCGATGATCCCTCACAACGGTCCGACGAGCGGGTGGTCGAGGTGGTGGTCACCGCCGACGGCGCCCCGCTGCTGATCGGCCAGCGCGTCCTGGTCAAGTTCATGAAACCCGGCAAGGCCGCTGGGGCGCAGAAGGTCGTCACGGCCGGCGTTCCCGCCGACCGCTCGATGAAGGCGCCGGCCAAGGCGAAGTAGCCGCCTACAGCCTGGCCAGCCGCAGCCGCAGGGCGTTGCCGACCACGCTGACCGAGCTCAGCGCCATGGCCGCCGCCGCCAGCTGGGGCGACAGCAGCAGGCCCAGGGCCGGGTACAGGACGCCGGCCGCGATCGGGACGCCCGCCGCGTTGTAGACGAAGGCGAAGGCAAGGTTCTGGCGGATGTTGCGCATCGTCGCCCGCGACAGGCGGCGCGCCTTCAGGATTCCGGTCAGGTCGCCGCGCAGCAGGGTGACCCCGGCGCTCTCGATGGCGACGTCCGTGCCCGTGCCCATGGCGATCCCGACATCGGCGGCGGCCAGGGCGGGGGCGTCGTTGACGCCGTCGCCGGCCATGGCCACCACCCGCCCCTCGGCGCGCAGGCGTTCGACCACCGCGGCCTTGCGATCGGGCAGGACGTCGGCCTCGACCTCGTCGATGCCCAGCGACCGCGCCACGGCCCGGGCGGTGACCAGGTTGTCGCCGGTCATCATCACCAGCCGCACGCCTTCAACCTTCAGCGCCGCGATGGCGGCCTTGCTGGTCGGCTTCACCGGGTCGGTGATGGCCAGCAGGCCGCGGGCCGCGCCGTCGATGGCCACGAACACCACCGTCGCGCCGTCGGCGCGGCGCTCATCGGCGTCCGCCGTCAGGGCCGCTGTCGACACCCCCAGCGTCTCCAGCCAGCGGGCCTGGCCGATCGCCAGGCGGCGACCGTCGACGAGGCCGGTCACACCCCTGCCGGTCGGGGAGTCGAATTCGGTCACCTCCGACAGGGCGAGGCCGCGGGTCCGCGCCGCCTCGACCACCGCCGCGCCCAGCGGATGCTCGCTGGACCGCTCCAGGCTGGCCGCCAGTCGCAGGACCTCGTCCTCGGCCATGTCCAGGGCACGCAGGCCGGTCAGGGCGGGCTTGCCCTGCGTCAGGGTGCCGGTCTTGTCGATGACCAGCACATCGACCTTCTCCAGCCGCTCCAGCGCCTCGGCGTCGCGGATCAGGACGCCGGCCTGGGCGCCACGCCCGACCCCCACCATGATCGACATCGGCGTCGCAAGGCCCAGCGCACAGGGACAGGCGATGATCAGCACACTGACGGCGGCGATCAGCGCGTTGGCCAGCTTCGGCTCGGGCCCCACCGTGGCCCAGGCCGCGAACGCGGCGACGGCGGCGGCCACCACCAGCGGCACGAACCAGCCGGCGACCCGGTCGGCCAGCCGCTGGATCGGCGCGCGGCTGCGCTGGGCCTGGGCGACCATCTGGACAATACGGGCCAGCAGGGTGTCGGACCCGACCCGGTCGGCCCGCATCACAAAGCCGCCGGTCTGGTTCATGGAGCCGCCGACCACCGCCGCGCCGATCTCCTTGAGGACCGGCATGGATTCGCCGGTGACCATGGACTCGTCGACGTGGCTGCGGCCGTCGACCACCTCGCCGTCGACCGGGACCTTCTCGCCGGGACGCACGCGCAGCCGGTCGCCGGGATGGATGGCGTCGACCCCGACCTCGGTCTCGGATCCGTCGGCGGTCAGTCGCAGGGCGGTGCGCGGCGCCAGGTCCAGCAGGGCGCGGATCGCCCCGCCGGTCCGCTCACGGGCCCGCAGCTCCAGCACCTGGCCCAGCAGCACCAGCACCACGATCACCGCCGCCGCCTCGAAGTAGATCGGCGGCGCGCCGTCATGACCGCTGAACGCGTGCGGCAGCAGCCCCGGCGCCAGGGTGGCGACCAGCGAATAGCCGTAGGCCGCCCCGGTCCCCAGGGCGATGAGGGTGAACATGTTGAGGTTGCGGCTCAGCAGCGAGGCCCAGCCGCGCTGGAAGAACGGCCAGCCCGCCCACAGCACCACGGGGCTGGCCAGCACCAGCTGGATCCAGGCCGAGATCTGGTCGCTCCACGGCATCTTCAGCCCCAGAACGTGGCCGCCCATGTCCATGGCGAACACCGGCGCGGTCAGCAGGGCGCCGATCCACAGCCGGCGGGTGAAGTCGACCAGCTCGGGATTGGGCCCGGCGTCGGTGGTCGGGGTCTCGGGCTCCAGCGCCATGCCGCAGATCGGGCAGGACCCCGGCCCTTCCTGCCGGATCTCCGGGTGCATCGGGCAGGTGTAGATCGTGCCCTTGGGCGCCGGCGCCGCCGGAGCCGGATTCAGGTAGCGGTCGGGATCGACGATGAACTTCTCGCGGCAGCCTGCCGAGCAGAACCAGTAGCCCTGCCCTTCGTGGACCGTGTGATGCTTCGCCGTCGCCGGATCGACGGTCATGCCGCAGACCGGGTCCTTCACCGTCCCGTCGCCCGCCGAAGCGTGCGCCGCGCAACAGGCGCCGCCGGTCGACGCCGCGCCGTGCGCGGAGTGGGCGTGGTGATGATGGTGGTGATCATGGCCGGACATGGGGTCTTCTCCGGATTGCCTATGTCGCCTACATATACCCCCATAGGGTATACACAAGATACCCCCCAGGAGTATCTTCAATGCACGGGAACACCCGCCGTTCCGTCGAAAAGCGCCTCAATCGCATCGAGGGCCAGGTCCGCGGCCTGTCGAAGATGATCGCCGAGGACCGCTACTGCATCGACGTGGTCACCCAGATCGCGGCGGTGCAGGCGGCGCTGCGCAAGGTCGAGGAAGAGGTGCTCAAGGACCATGTCGCCCACTGCGTGGAGGCCGCCATCGCCAGTGGCGACGCCGACGAGCAGCGCCGGAAGGTCGCCGAACTGATGGAGGTCGTCGGGCGGAGCGGACGCTAGGGCATGACTTGACGCCTTCCCTGCTGCGCCGCAAAACGCCGCCGACAAATCTGACAAGCGTTCAGCGCAGAGGAATACGCACATGGCCGATATCCGGTTCGACGGGAAAGTCGCGATCGTCACGGGCGCAGGCGGCGGGCTTGGCCGCCAGCACGCCCTGGAGCTGGCCCGTCGCGGGGCCAAGGTCCTGGTCAACGACCTGGGCGGCTCGATGGACGGCTCGGGCGGCAACTCCGCCGCCGCCGAGGCGGTCGTCGCCGAGATCAAGGCCATGGGCGGCGAAGCCCTGGCCAACGGCAGCTCGGTTACCGACGACGCGGGCGTGGCCAAGATGGTCAAGGACGCGATGGACGCCTGGGGCCGCATCGACATCCTGGTCGCCAACGCCGGCATCCTGCGCGACAAGTCGTTCTCGAAGATGACCATCGAGGACTTCGAGCTCGTGCTCAACGTCCACCTGATGGGCACCATGAAGCCGACCAAGGCGGTCTGGGAGATCATGAAGGCCCAGAACTACGGCCGGATCGTCGTCACGACCTCTTCGTCGGGCCTGTACGGCAACTTCGGCCAGTCCAACTACGGCGCGGCCAAGCTGGGCATCATCGGCTTCATGAACACCATCAAGCTCGAGGGCCAGAAGAACAACATCCACATCAACGCGATCAGCCCGGTCGCCGCCACGCGCATGACCGAAGGCCTGATGCCGCCGGAAGTGCTGGAAAAGCTGAAGCCCGAATACGTGACCCCGGGCGTGGTCTACCTGGTCTCGGAAGAAGCCCCCACGGGCGCCATCCTGACCGCCGGCGCCGGCGTGTTCGCGCTGTCGCGCATCATCGAGACCGAGGGCGTCTACCTGGGCGAAGGCGGCCTGTCGGTCGAGGAAGTTCGCGACAACTGGAGCAAGATCACCGACGAGGCTGGCCAGAAGGCCTACTTCGCCGGCGGCGAACAGGGCCAGAAGTTCTTCCGCAAGATGGCCGGCGGCTGACCCATCGGGGACACGCGCCTTGAGTGCGTGTCCCCCCCGACGCTGAGCAAGGGGACGTGCGCTGAGGTGCATGTCCCCTTTTTCATTTGCGCTTCCCCAGCGGCATGATCCGATCCTCATTCCGACGCGCGCCAAGACGCGTCGGGGGAAACGGACTTGAGCACCACCAAAGCGCCCGGGCGCATCAGCGCCGGCACCATCGCCGCCTTTTCGATGGCGACCATTCCGGTCGGCGCCCTGACCACGCCGCTGCTGGTCCACCTGCCGCCGCACTATGCCGGCCTGCTGGGTCTGCCGCTGGCGGCGGTGGGCGGCATCTTCTTTCTGGTCAAGGTGCTGGACCTGATCTTCGATCCGGCGTTCGGGCTTCTGATGGACCGCACGCGGACGCCGATCGGCCGGTACCGCTTCTGGCTGGTGGTCGCCGCCCCGGTGCTGATGCTGGGGGTCTGGCAGCTGTTCCTGGCCAAACCGGGGGTCGGCCAGGTCTATCTGCTGATCTGGCTGGGCGTGCTCTACGTCGGCTTCTCGCTGCTGGTGCTGTCGCAGTCGGCCTGGGGAGCGGTGCTGGCGACCAGCTATGACGAGCGCTCGCGAGTCTACGCCTGGGCCGCCGCCAGCGGCACCTTCGGGGCCATCGCGGTGCTGATCCTGCCGCTGCTGCTCAAGCTGCCGGACAATGAAGTGGTGCCCTTCATGGGCTGGATGATCGTGATCTCGATCCCGATCACCACCCTGATCGTCGCCTTCGGCGTCAAGGAGGCTGTCGTGCCGCGCCGTTCAGCCGAGGACCGGCTGTCCTGGCGCGACTTCCCGGCGCTGATCGCCCGGCCGACCATGGCCCGGCTGCTGGGGGCCGACCTGCTCTTCACGCTCGGCCCGGCCATCACCTCGCCACTGTACCTCTTCTTCTTCATCCAGGCCCGCGGCTACACCCTGACGCAAGCCAATGTGATGCTGCTGTTCTTCATCGTCGCGGGGATCTTCGGCGCGCCGCTGTGGGCCATGGCCGCCTACCGCTTCGGCAAGCACCGCACGCTGATGGCCGGCGCGGCGGCCTATTCCATCGCCCAGGCGCTGATCTTCTTCATCCCAAGCAAGACCTTCTGGCTGATGGCCCCGGCCATGTTCATCGCCGGCGGCATCCTGGCCTCGCTCGGCTTCCTGATCCGGGCCATGGTCGCCGACGTCGGCGACGAGGTGCGCCACGAAACCGGCAAGGACCGCGTCGGCCTGCTCTACGCCCTGGTCTCCAGCACGTCGAAGATCGGGACGGCCTCGGCCGTGCTGGTCACCTTCGCCATCCTCGACTGGGTCGGATTCAACGCCGCGCCCGGCGCTGTGAACACCCCCGAAGCGATGACCGGCCTTGTGCTGACCTACGCCATCGCGCCGGTGGTGCTGGTCATGGCCGGCGCCTTCTCGGTGATGGGCTACAGCCTCAGCCGCGAAAAGCACGACGGCATCCGGGCCGATCTCGACGCCCGCGACGCCGCCGCCCTGTCGGGTCAGTCGGCGGCCGAGGCCATCGCCGACTCGCCGACCCCGGCGGTGGTCGCCTAGAGCAGCCGCTTCGCCGCGGCCCTGAAGGCGTCGGCGGCGGCCCCGCCGCCCTCGCCGGCGGTCAGCGGCTTTCCGTCGTCGCCGGACTGGCGCAGCGCGATCTCGATCGGGATCTCGGCCAGCACCGGCACGCCCAGGTTCGCGGCCTCGGCCTTGGCCCCGCCGGTCCCGAAGATCGGGATCGGCCGGCCGGTCGAGGGATCCGCGAAGAAGGCCATGTTCTCGATCACGCCCAGGATCGTCGCCCCGGTCTTGCGGAACATGGCGGCGGCCCGGCGGGCGTCGATCAGCGCGATTTCCTGCGGCGTCGAGACGATCACCACGCCGTCGACCGCGAAGTTCTCCATCAGGGTCAGGTGGATGTCGCCGGTGCCCGGCGGCATGTCGATGACCAGGAGGTCGAGCGGCGCCTCCTCCGTTCCCCAGCGCACGTCATTGACCATTTGACGCACGGCGGACGAGGCCATCGGCCCGCGCCAGATCATCGGCGAACCCTCGTCGACCAGGAAGCCGATCGACATCACGACCACGCCGTGGGCCTTCAGAGGCTGAAGCTTGCCATCGACGAACACCGGCTCGCCGTCGACGCCCATCATCCGGGGCGCGGAGGGACCGTAGACGTCGGCATCCAGCAACCCGACCCGCAGGCCCAGAGCCGCGAAGGCGCAGGCCAGGTTGACCGAGACCGTGGACTTGCCCACCCCACCCTTGCCGCTGGCGATGGCAATCACCCGCTTCACATGGGCGGGGCGGGTGACTTCCTTGCGCGGCTTGAGCGCGGCCTTTGGATCCTCGGAGACCCGCGCGCCCTTGCGCTGGCGGGTGACGCCCTCCGGCGCTGAAGCGGTCAGGACCACCTGGGCCCGCTCGACGCCCGGCAATCCGGCGAGCACCGCCTCGGCCTGGGCGCGGACCGGGGCATAGGCCGGCGCGTCGGCGGCGGGGACCTCCAGCATGAATCCGGCCCGGCCCTCGCGGATCACAAGACCCTGCACCAGGCCGGCCGAGGCCAATCCCTGCCCCGTTCGCGGGTCAATGACGGCGTCCAGCGCGCGCAGGGCTGCGTCGCGGTCAGCGGAAGTGTGAAAGGTTGTCATGTCGGGTTCGTCTTGCCTTGGAGGGCGGGGCGTCACATATCCGCATGACCGCGCCGGCTTGCAAGCCCGCCGAGACACGACGGAAAAGCGACGCAACACAGATGCCCTGGAATGACAACGCCAACCCCGGCCCCTGGGGCGCGCCCCCGCCTCCCGGCGGCAAGGATGAACCCAAACGGCCGGAGTCCGGCGGACGTGGCCCCGGCGGTCCCGGCGGGCCCGGTCGCGGGCCCGGCGGAACACCGCCCGATCTCGGCGATATCCAGCGCCGGATCGAGGCCTTCATCGCCGGCCTGATGCGCGGCGGGGCCGGCGGCGCGGGCGGCGGGAATCAAATTCCGCTGCGCAAGCTCGCCCCCCTCGCCGGCGGCGCGGTGGCGGCGCTCTACGTGCTGGCCGGCATCATCGTGGTCGGCCCCCGCGAAGAGGCGGTCGTGACCACCTTCGGCGCCTGGACCCGCAGCTACACCCCCGGCATCGGCTATCACCTGCCGCTGATCGAGCGGTCCCAGAAGCTGGACGTCACCACCCTGCGCACCATGCCTGTCGGCGCGGCCACGGGCGACGCCGACACCCTGATGCTGACCGGCGACGAGAACATCGTCGACCTGAGCTTCTCGGTGACCTGGCGGGTCTCCAGTCCCGGCCGCTACCTGTTCAACATCACCGATCCGGAGGCGACCCTGTCGGCCGTGGCCGAAAGCGCCATGCGCGAGGTGATCGGCCGCAGCGAACTGGACGCCATCATCAGCCGCAGCCGCGGCCAGATCCAGATCGAGGTCGCCGCCCTGATGCAGCGCATCCTGGACGGCTACGGCGCCGGGATCATCATCGACGGCGTGCAGATCAGCGACGCCAACCCGCCCAAGGAAGTCGTCGACGCCTTCCGGGACGTGAACAACGCCAGCCAGAACGCCGAGTCCCTGGCCAACCAGGCCCGGGGCACCGCCGCCCAGGTCCGCAACCAGGCCATCGGCTACCGCGCCCAGGTCGTCCGGGAAGCGGCCGGTGAAGCGGCGCGCTTCAACCAGGTCTACGAGCAGTACAAGCTTGCCCCTGGCGTCACCCGCGACCGCCTCTACATCGAAACCATGGAGCGGGTGCTGACCAAGACCAACAAGGTCATCATCGACAACAAGGGCGCCAGCGCCCCGATCATCCTGCCGCCGGACGTGTTCCGTCCCAGGGCGACGCCGCAGCCGAGCAGCACGACCGCGACCCCGGCCCTGCCCCAGCGCGTCTCGGGAGGAACCCAATGACCAATCAGCGCCTCACCTTCCTGGGCGTCATCGCCGCCGTCGCGCTGATCGTCCTCAGCCAGACCCTCTACGTCGTCGACCAGACGCACCAGGCGCTGGTCATCCGCCTCGGCGAGGTGGTCCGCACCGTCAACGCCGATCCGGACGACGGCCCGGGGCTGAAGATCAAGGTTCCGTTCCTCGAGACCCGCCTGCTGTTCGACAAGCGCAACCAGGCCATCCAGGTGAACCGCCAGGAGATCCTGACGGCGAACCAGGAGCGTCTGATGGTCGACGCCTTCGTGCGCTACCGCATCAACGATCCGGTGCGCTTCTACACCGGCCTGGGCGATGACCGGGTGGCCAAGGATCGCCTGAACTCGGTGATCAACGCCTCGCTGCGCCAGGTGCTCGGCTCGGCCAGTTCGGAGGACATCATCTCCCGTCGCCGCGCCGCGCTGACGGGCCAGGTTCGCGAGAACCTGTCGGACCGCACCACCCGGTCACGTCTGGGCCTGCAGGTGATCGACGTGCGCATTCGCAGCGCCGATCTGCCGGAAGCCAACCAGGAAGCCGTCTTCGACCGCATGAAGACCGCCCGCCAGCAGGAAGCGGCTCGCATCCGCGCCGAAGGCGCCCAGCGCCAGCGCGAGATCGTCGCCACCGCCACGCAGGAGGCCGAGACCATCCGCGGTGAAGCCGACGCCGAGCGGGCGAAGATCTTCGCCGCCAGCTTCGGCAAGGACCCGTCCTTCGCGGCCTACTACCGGTCGCTGCAGGCCTATGACGCCTCGCTCGGCGCGGACACGACCCTGGTGCTGTCGCCGGACAGCGCCTTCTTCCGCTACTTCAGCAAGGGCCCGACGGGTCAGTAGGCCTGGGGACTGCTTCCGGTGTCCCTTCAGGGACATCGGTAGCTGTCCCCGACCCTCGCAAGTGTCGGGGACAGGAAACAACGTCCCCTGCGGGGACGCCGTATCCAGTCCCCTAAGCGAAGTCTTCCGCCCGATAACCCTGGAAATACAGCAGCGCGGTCAGGTCGGCGTGGTCGACCCGGGCGTGGGCCTTGGCCGCCACCACCGGCTTGGCGCGGTAGGCGACGCCCAGGCCGGCGACCTCGATCATCGCCAGGTCGTTGGCGCCGTCGCCCACGGCCAGCGCCTCGGCGGGCGTCAGGCCGAGCGCGGCTGTCTCCTCGCGCAGCGCGGCCAGCTTGGCCTCACGGCCCAGGATCGGCTCGCCGACCAGGCCGGTCAGGACGGCGCCGTCGTCGCCCAAGGTGTTGGCCCGGTTGGCGTGGAAGCCCGCCGCCGCCATCACCCGGCTGGTGAAGAAGGTGAAGCCGCCGCTGACCAGCACACATCGCGCGCCATGGGCGGCCATGGTCCGCACCAGCGTCTCCGCGCCCGGATTGAGCCGCACCCGGTCGTCGAAACAGGCCTGCAGTTTGTCCAGGCCCAACCCCGTGAGCATCGCCACCCGCTCGCGCAGGGCGCCTTCGAAGGCTAGCTCGCCGCGCATGGCCCGCTCGGTGATCTCCGCCACCTGCTCCTTGACGCCGGCGAAGTCGGCCAGTTCGTCGATGCACTCGCAGCCGATGATGGTCGAGTCCATGTCGGCGATCAGCAGGCGCTTGCGGCGCCCTTCGGACGGCTGGACGCAGACGTCCGTCGCCCGCCCCTCCAGCGCCGCCTCCAGCCGTTCGCGGACCAGCTCGCGAAGGTCGCTCGCCACGGTCAGATCGGCGGCGTCGGGGCCCAGCAGATCCGGCGCCCCGGTGGAAAGGCCCATGCGGGCCAGGGCGATCTCCGCCACCTCGATGGCGGCCGGGAGGGTGCTGGCGTCAGCGGCGACGAGGGTGACGGCGAGTGACATGCGGGCCGGTTAGCGCGGTTTTGGGTGGATGGGAACCGGGGGCGGAGAACGCCGTGCGTCCTTCGCGACGCGATCCTCAGGGATCGCTCCTCAGGATGACGACGGTGGGTGGGCTGCCAAAGGTCCTCGTCATGGTGAGGAGCGAGCTCTTGGGCGAGCATCGCGAACCACGCACAGCGCGTCGGTGGCGGAGACGAGAAACATGACGTAAGCCACCGCCATGCCCTCCGTCCTGCTCATCCACGGCCCGACCGCCAGCGGCAAGTCCGCCCTGGCGTTGCGCGTGGCGCAGGCCGTGGGCGGCGAGATCGTCAACGCCGACGCGCTGCAGCTGTACGCCGACCTGCGCGCCCTCAGCGCTCGCCCGACAGACGCCGAGATGGCCGACATTCCGCATCACCTGTTCGGCGTCGTCGACGGCGCGGACGGCTGGTCGGTCGGCCGCTGGGCCCGCGCGGCGGCGCCGCTGCTGGAGGAGATCCAGTGCCGGGGCCGCACGCCGGTCGTGGTCGGCGGCACCGGCCTCTACTTCAAGGCCCTGACCGACGGCCTGGCCGACATCCCGCCGACGCCCGCCGCCGTGCGGGCCGGAGTCGGCAAGACCTACGACGCGCTGGGCGAGGCGCGGTTCCGCGAGCTGCTGGCCTCGGTCGATCCGGTCGCGGAGGCCCGCATCGCGCCGGGCGACCGCATGCGCCTGTCCCGGGCGATGGAGGTGCTGGAGGCCACAGGCAGGCCGCTGACCGCCTGGCAGGCGGAGACCTCGCCCGCCCTCTCCGCCGACGCCTGGCGCGCGGTGGTCATCGAGCCGGAGCGCGAGGCCCTCTACGCCCGCTGCGACGCCCGCTTCGACGCCATGCTGGAGGGCGGCGCCCTGGACGAGGTCCGCGCCCTGGTCGCCCGCGGCCTGGACCCCGAGCTGCCGGTGATGAAGGCCGTCGGCGTGCGCGAACTGGCCGCCCATCTGCGCGGCGAGACATCCCTGGCGCAGGCCGCCGAGCTGGCCCGCCGGGAAACCCGTCGCTACGCCAAGCGGCAGCTGACCTGGCTGCGCAACCAAACGCCGGACTGGCCGCGGATCACCGAAACTGACCCGGACGCGGCGTGGGGGCAATTCCTTGCGCAGGTCCCGGCCTTGACCGGCCTTCGTTAGCGTGGCATCTGCTCCGGAGACGATTTGGAGCAATCATCGTGCGCAGCGCGACCGCCAAGACCATCACCGTACTTACCTAGCGGCCGACACGGCGTGACCTCCCGGTCGCGCTGTCGCCGGTCGCGTATGCCCAGGCCCCTCCAGCGGGCCTTTTTTATTGCCCTTTTCCGAACCGAGACGCCGTCATGACCGCCCAGACCACCACCAAAGCCTTCGCCCCGACCGCCGCCCGCGAAATGACCGGCGCCGAGATCGTGGTCCAGGCCCTCGTCGACCAGGGCGTCGACACCCTGTTCGGCTATCCGGGCGGCGCGGTGCTGCCGATCTATGACGCGCTGTTCAACGACAACGAGACGCACGGTCCGCGCCTGCAGCACATCCTGGTCCGTCACGAACAGGGCGCGACCCACGCCGCCGAGGGCTACGCCCGTTCGACCGGCAAGCCCGGCGTGGTGCTGGTCACCTCCGGCCCCGGCGCGACCAACGCCATCACCGGCATCGTCGACGCGCTGATGGACAGTATTCCGATGGTCGTCTTCACCGGCCAGGTCCCGACCCACCTGATCGGCACCGACGCCTTCCAGGAGGCCGACACGGTCGGCATCACCCGGGCCTGCACCAAGCACAACTACCTGGTGAAGGACGTCGCCGACCTGCCGCGGATCATCCACGAGGCGTTCCACATCGCCACCACCGGCCGGCCCGGCCCGGTGCTGATCGACATCCCCAAGGACGTCCAGTTCAGCACCGCGACCTACCAGACGCCGGACGAGGTCAGCTTCAGCCACGGCTATTCGCCGCGCACCAAGGGCGACCCGGGCAAGATCACCGAGGCCGTTCGCCTGATCGCCAAGGCCAGACGGCCGGTCTTCTACACCGGCGGCGGCGTCATCAACGCCGGACCGGCGGCCAGCGCCGCCCTGCGCGCCTTCGCGGCCATGACCGGCGCGCCGGTGACCTCGACCCTGATGGGCCTGGGCGCCTTCCCGGCCGCCGACCCGGCCTGGCTGGGCATGCTGGGCATGCACGGCACGTTCGAGGCCAACCACGCCATGCATGACTGCGACGTGATGATCTGCGTCGGCGCCCGCTTCGACGACCGCGTCACCGGCCGGCTGGACGCCTTCTCGCCGAACAGCAAGAAGATCCACATCGATATCGACGCCTCGTCGATCAACAAGAACGTCCGCGTCGACATTGGCATCGTCGGCGACGCCGCCAGCGTGCTGGACGACATGATCGAGGCCTGGACGGTCGAGGGACTGGAAGCCAACCGCTCCGCGCTGGATGACT
Source organism: Caulobacter sp. (assembly GCA_031426695.1). Classification (GTDB taxonomy): domain Bacteria; phylum Pseudomonadota; class Alphaproteobacteria; order Caulobacterales; family Caulobacteraceae; genus Caulobacter. The sequence goes on along the minus strand of JASJPM010000006.1, from coordinate 127,193 downwards.
GGTGGCGGCAGATCGACGCCTGGCGGGCCGTCCAGTGCCTGCGCTACACGCCCTCGACGACGGCGATCAAGCCGCAGCAGGCCATCGAGCGGCTGTATGCGCTGACCAAGGATCGCGATACCTACATCACCACCGAGGTCGGCCAACACCAGATGTGGGCGGCCCAGTTCTACCGCTTCCAGGAGCCCAACCGCTGGATGACCTCCGGGGGGCTGGGCACCATGGGCTACGGCATGCCCGCCGCCATCGGCGCGCAGCTGGCCCATCCCGGCAGCCTGGTCATCGACATCGCCGGCGAAGCCTCGATCCAGATGTGCATCCAGGAGCTGTCGACGGCCGTGCAGTACGGCCTGCCGATCAAGATCTTCATCCTCAACAACGAGTGGATGGGCATGGTCCGCCAGTGGCAGCAGCTGCTGCACGGCGAGCGCTACAGCCAGTCCTATTCCGAGAGCCTGCCCGACTTCGTCAAGCTGGCCGAGGCCTACGGCGCCGTCGGCATCCGCTGCAGCGACCCGGCCGAGCTGGACGCCAAGATCCTCGAGATGATCGACAGCCCGCACCCGGTGGTCTTCGACTGCCGCGTCGAGAAGCTGGAGAACTGCCTGCCGATGATCCCCTCGGGCAAGGCGCACAACGAGATGATCCTGCCCGAAGGCGGCGAGGATATCAGCAAGGTCATCGACGCGGCCGGCAGAAGGCTTGTGTAGGGCCGGTTGACAACTTTTACGAGAATTGATTGGCTGCGGCCCGCATGCCGCAGTTCGAATGGGACCCCGAGAAAGCTCGCTCAAACCTCGCCAAGCACGGCGTCTCGTTCGAGACTGCGCGCGAGGTTTGGGACGATCCGCGGATCGTCTGGTATGCTGACGACATCGTCGACAACGAGCTTCGCTGGCATGCGATCGGGGTCGTCGGCTTCGTCACCCTGCTGCTGGTCGTCCATACCCTCAGGAACACGACGAGCGGCGAGGCGGTCCGAATTGTCAGCGCGCGAAAGGCGGCTCCCCGGGAGCGCAAACGGTATGAGCAAGAGATCCTCAAATTCTGGTCGTGAGGCAGAGCTGGCGCGGCTTGCAGCCATGCCGGACGACGAGATCGACACCAACGACATACCGGAGGTCGACCTGGAAAGGCGGCTCTTCGCCAGTCGGCCAAATCAAGGCGAGCCCCGCCTGTGGCCTGTCGGTGTCGAAGCCGATCTCGTCACCTGGTTTCTGAACCAGTCAGACGCCAACACCTATCAGCAAGAGATCAACAAGGCTCTTCGGGCGCATATCGCGGACACCGACGCCAAGACACGGAAACGCCGCGCCTGATGACCACCACACTCCCCAACCCCGCCTCCGCCTACGACATGTCCCATGAGGACGTGGTCGAGAACCTCGCCACCTTCGCGCTGCTCGTCGACAACGAGGCGGGGGTGCTGCACCGCGTGGTCGGGCTGTTCGCCGCCCGCGGCTACAACATCGACAGCCTTACGGTCGCCGAAACCGACCGCCGGGCCCACACCAGCCGCATCACCATCGTCACCCGCGGCGCGCCGCACGTACTCGACCAGATCGAGGCGCAGCTGTCGAAGGTGGTCAGCGTCCGCCGGGTGCACGATGTCACCCGCGACCCCAACGGCATCGAGCGCGAGCTGGCCCTGGTCAAGGTGCGCGGCACGGGGACCGACCGGGTCGAGGCGCTGCGCGTCTCGGATATCTTCCGGGCCAAGGTCATCGACACCACGTCGGAGAGCTTCGTGTTCGAAATCACCGGCGCGCCGAGCAAGATCGACAGCTTCGTGGAACTGATGCGCCCGCTCGGCCTTGTGGAACTGTCCCGCACCGGCGTCCTCTCCATCGAGCGGGGCGCCGAGGGCATGTAGGGGAGACCCGCACCTGCCGACCGCCCTGCTGATTGCCCTGAGCCTTCTGGCGGCCCCGCCGCCGCCGGCGCCCGACGTCCTTCCCGAGCCGGACCCGAAGGCCTGGTGGGAAGAGGCGTGGCCCGCGCCGCCGGAAGCCGCCGACCCGCTCGGGGACCGCCGCGCCGGTCGTGGCGAGCGCTCTCCCCCCATCGATAACGGCGTCGATCCGCTGATGTACCGCCTCTGGGGCCTGCAGCCGCTGCAGAGCCAGCTGGTCCGCCGCAGCGAGGCAGTGCTGGAGGTCTGGGCCCGCCCCGCCCGGGGGGTGCGCCAGGCGGTGATCCGCGTCACCCTGCGCCGGGACGGCAAGGCGTTCGTACAGGCCCGGGCCGGCCTGGGCTGTTGCGAGCCGGCCATAGCCCGCCGCATCGCCTTCGACGAGGACCTGGCGCCGGAAAAGGCCGCCGCCGTCCGGGCGCTGATCGACGATCCGATGTGGCAGGCGCCGCGCTTCGTGATCACGGAGGAGGAAGGCGGCGGCGCGGCGCCCGTCTGCGTGGACGGCGTGTCCTGGGACGTGACGCTGGTCACGCCGGGCGCCAGCCGGCACCTGCGCCGGGCCTGCCTGGACGAGGAGGCCGGCTCGATCGCGCCGGCCCTGCAGGCGGCGCTGGACGCCGCGCTGGGGCTGGAGCCCCGCTTCGACGTCATCTTCCCGCGCGGGGCTGACCAGACCGCGGCGCGCAAGGCCTGGGAAGACCTGCTCGCCCGCGGTGGGCGATTGCGTCCCGCGCCGGGCGACAGGCCGCAGGCGCCGGCCGTTCCGGTCCCGTCGGAAGACGCTCCCGAGCCGGCGCCCGATACAGACGGCTGAATCGGCGGCGGTCCTTCCCCCCACGACCAATCATCCCTATATTGGAAGCGTTCGGGCTTGCCCGGACTATGGGCATAAACGAGCGTGTAATAAACGGACTGGACCCGGGTGCGATTCCCGGCGGCTCCACCAATCTCCTTCGAGTTATCACGAAGAGCATGGGGCCGATCAGCATCGACAGACGTGTAAAGACGTATTCTTTGTCTCGGCGTGGCTCACCGTATCGGGCCATTAAACTAACTGCGAACGATAACTTCGCTGAAGAGTACGCCGTCGCCGCGTAATGCGGTTCTAGCGAACTCAGACTAAAGCCCAGGGGGTTCAGATCCTCTGGCTGGGCCCGGGGGAGCCTGCAAACAGAATCCCCCACCCTTTCCCCATCCCGATCCCGATCCATCGCCTCCCGAAATGGGGGACAGTCACTCATTTTCGGCGGCGGACGCGAAGGCGCCCACTGAAAATGAGTGACTGTCCCCCTTTTCCCGCCGCGTCGCGAAGGACGCGCGGCGCCTTTGCGCCGCCCCCGCGACACGCTACCGTGCCAGGCCCATTCCGCAGCAAGTGACCCATGGCCGACACGACGCCTCCCAACGACCAGATGAACTACGAAGCCATGGCCCAGGATGCCCTGCGGGGCGTGGTCAAGGCCGCGCTCAAGGTGGCGGCCGCGCCGGGCGGCATCCCCGGCGAGCACCACTTCTACATCACCTTCCGCACCAAGGCGCCGGGCGTCTCGGGCCCGATCGAGGTGCTGTCGAAGTACCCCGACGAGATGACCATCGTCCTGCAGCACCAGTACTGGGACCTGGCGCCGGGCGAGACCTTCTTCACGGTGACCCTCAAGTTCGGCGGCTCGCCCAAGCGTTTGTCGGTGCCCTATGCGGCGGTGACCCGCTTCTTCGACCCCTATGTCCAGTTCGGCCTGCAGTTCGAGCCGCCGCCCGAGGCCGAGCCGCTGCTGGCCGAGCCGGCCGAAGCGGATGGCGACGACGAGACGCCGCCGCCCGACGACGGCCCCAAGGTCGTGTCGCTCGACCAGTTCCGCAAGAAGTGAGGCGGTCTTGAGCGAGACGACCACCGAAGAGGCCAGGACCTTCACCGACGAGGAGCTGCTGGCCCGGTTCACCGGGACAAAACGCCAGCCGCCCGGCTCGCAGCTGCTCGGCTTCCGGATGGTCCGGGTCAGCCAGGCGGACCGCGAGGTCGAGGTCGCGTTCGAGGCCTCCGAACAGCTGACCAACCCGATGAAACAGATCCAGGGCGGCTATCTCTGCGCCATGCTGGACGAATGCATGAGCGTGGCCTGCATGGTCGCCTCGGGCATGACGGCCGTCGCGCCCACCGTGGAGATGAAGACCAGCTTCTTCCGCCCTGCTCTGCCCGGCTCCATCCGGGGCATCGGACGGGTGGTCCGCTGGGGCAAGACCATCGCCTTCACCGAGGGCGAACTGCTCGACGATCAGGGGCGCACCCTGGCCAGGGCCACCGGCACGGCGATGCCGACGCCCTTCACGCGGTACAAGGGATAGGGAGACGGCCATGGGGCGGGGGCTCGGCGGCATTGTCGGACTGATCGCGGCGCTGGCCGCCTCCGCCGCCTTCGCCCAGACGCCCCCGAAAAGTCCCTTCAACGACTGGTCCGCCGTCGTCGTCGCCGGGGACTGGCGTTCGGGAGACGGCGGCTCGACCGAGGCCTTCGACAACGCCCGGCGCGATGTCGCCGCCACCCTGATGGCGCTGGGCTTCAGGCCCGAGAACATGGTCCAGTTCTCGACTCGCCCCGACCGATACGACGCCCCCCGGCCGGAGCGGCTGACCGCCCGGTCGATGCTCGACGCGGTCAAGGCGTCGACCGCGAAGGTCAAGGGCGGCTGCCTGATCTACTACACCTCGCACGGCAACCCGAGGGGCCTGGTGCTCGATGTCCACGGCAAGCCCTATGTGCTCTCGCCCGGCGACATGGGCCTGCTGGTCGATGAGGCCTGCGCCGGCCGGCCGGCCATCGTGATCATCTCGGCCTGCTACTCCGGCGTCTTCGTGCCCTATCTGCAGGGCCCGCAGCGAATGGTGGTCACCGCCGCCCGGCCCGACCGCAGCTCGTTCGGCTGCAGCGCCGACAACGTCTATCCGTTCTTCGACGACTGCTTCCTGCAGTCGGTGGGCAAGACCCGGTCCTTCCCGGGACTGCCGCCCGCCATCCAGGCCTGCGTGGCCAGCAAGGAGACCGACCTGGGTCTTGGCCCGCCGTCCGAACCCCAGGCCTTCATAGGGCCGGACCTGCGCCTGATGCTGTCGATGATGCCCTTCCCCAAGGGCGTCGCGGGCGTTCGCGTACCCTGAACGGAAATCGGCGACCCGCGGCGAGCGGGCTTTGAACCGCGGAACGATCCGTCCTAAGAGGGGTGTCAAATCCGCCCTTGGGGAAACGTCTGTGCGCTTGCTTTCCAGAGCCGTCGCCGCGGCAGCGCTCGTCTGCCTTCTCGGCCTGTCGACCGTCAGCTCGGCCCAGGCGCCGGCGCCGTCCCCCGCCCTGACGCCGGCGACGCCCCGCCCCACACCGGCGACGCCTGCCGCCGCGGTCCCGCCGGCCCCGACGCCGGTCGCCCTTCCCGGCGTGACGCCCCTGCCCGGACCCGAGCTCGAAGCCTTCGTGGACGGGATCATCCGCGACGCGATCGCCGCCGATCACATCCCCGGCGTGACGGTTTCGGTGGTCCAGAACGGCCAGACCGTCCTCAAGAAGGGATACGGCTTCGCCCGCCTCGAGCCGACGGCGCGGCCTGTCGATCCCGACCGGACGCTGTTCCGCATCGCCTCGATCTCCAAGACCTTCACCTGGATCGCCGTGATGCGTGAGGTCGAGGCCGGCCGCATGCGCCTGGACGCGCCGATCAACCTCTACCTGCCCGAGCAGGTCCAGGTCCGCGACCAGGGCTTCACCACGCCGGTGCGAGTCCGCGACCTGATGAGCCACACGCCGGGCTTCGAGGATCGAGCCCTGGGCCAGCTGTTCGAGCGCGACCCCGACCGCGTCCGGCCGCAGCTGGTCTACCTGCGCCAGGAACGTCCCCGCCGGGCGTTCGAGCCGGGCACGACGCCGGCCTACTCCAACTACGGCGTGAACCTCGCCGGGGCGGCCCTGGCCTATGTCTCGCAGCAGCCGTTCGAACGGATCATCGAGCGGGACATCACCGGGCCGCTGGGCATGACCCGGACCACGTTCCGCGACCCTTACCCCGCCCGCCCGGACCTGCCGACCCCGATGCCGGCCGCGCTGGCCGCCGAGGTGGCGGACGGCTTCTTCTGGACCGGCGCCGGCTGGCGCAAGCGGCCCTACGAATACACCTCGCACGGCGCCCCGGCCGGCGGCGCCTCCAGCACCGCGGCCGACATGGCCCGCTACATGGCCATGATCCTGAACGGCGGGACGCTGGACGGCGCCGTCATCTACAGCCCGGGGACGGCCGCCGGCTTCCGCACGCCCCAGTGGCGACCCCACCCCGGCGTCGCCGGACCTGCCCACGGCTTTCTGGCCTTCCCCCTGCCCGGCGGCCGGACGGGCTGGGGCCACGACGGCGCCCTGCTCTCGTTCCGTTCGTCGATGATCCTCGTGCCCGAGCTGGGGCTGGGCGTCTTCATCGCCGCCAACGGCGAGTCCGGCGAACGCCTGACCGCGGAGGTGGCCGGCCGGATCGTGCAACGCTTCTACGGCCCGACGCCGACGCTGCCCGCGCCGGGATCGCAGTGGCTCAAGGCCAACGCCTCGGCCTTCGAGGGCCAGTACGTCGCCAACCGCCGGGCCTTCCACGGCCTCGAGAGGCTGATCGGCCTGGTCAACGGCCGGGTCGAGGTCCGGGTCACCGACGCCGGCGTGCTGCTGATCTCCGGCCGCAACGGAACCTCCCGCTGGACCCCGGTGGGGACGACCGGCCAGTTCCGCCAGGCGGACGGCTGGCGCACCCTGGCCTTCGAGATGAAGGATGGCCGCGCTGTCCGTTACATCCCGGGCCACGGCGCAGGCACCCACCAGCGGGTCGGCTTTTTCGGCGGCATGGGCTGGTTCACCAACCTGGGGCTCCTGACCCTGATCGCCTCGCTCGCGACCCTGGCGGGGGTCGGCCTGCGCATGCGGCTGCGGGACTATCGCGAGACGCCGATGCAACGGCGGGTGAGCCTGGTCCAGACCACCCAGTCGGTGCTGTGGCTGCTGGCCGCGATCACGGCCGGCCTCTGGCTGGGCAAGACCGGCGACGTGGCCGCGATCTTCTTCGACTGGCCCGGCGGCTGGCTGTTGACGGCCTCGTCCTGCGCCCTGGTCTCGACGGTCCTGTCGGCGGCCAACCTCGTGCTGCTGCCGCTGGTCTGGCGGGGCGGACGGCGCGTCGACAGCTGGACGCTGGGCCGCAAGCTGCGGTTCACGGCCACCTCGCTGATCTTCGCGGCCTTCTCCGTGGTCCTGGCCCTCTGGGGCGCCATCTACCCCTGGGCCAGCTGACCGGCTGAGGGCGCCGCGCAAGTCATCCACAGCTTTCGAGGGCCGTGACGAATAGACCCCCTGACGGCACGCCGTTCGCAGAGCGAGGATCGCAACGGTCAGCGTGGGGTGCGTATCGTGTCAAAACAGGACGGTCTGGTCTTCGGGTTGGCGGGTCTGGCGGTGTGGGCGGCGAGCACCGCCTACTATGTGGCCTTCGGGCCGCAGCTGCTCGAGAGCGCCTTCTGGTTCTACGCCGCCAACGCCTTCCTGGCGGCGGTGGCCGTGACCCTGGTCTTCCACGGCGCCGTGCGCCTGCGCCGGCTGGCCCGCAGGCAGCGCCCGCTGGCCCTCGCCTTCTACATCGCGCCCGGCCTGGTCCTGGGCGCCCTGACGGCGCTGAAGCTCACCGACCTGCTGCCGGAGCTCGATCCCGTCAGCATCGGCCGCTACGGCGCCTTCATGATCGTCGGCTACGCGACCGTCGCCATCACGGCCTTCGAACGCCGGTCGAAGCGAGCGGCGTCACACGCACGGTGATCCGCTCGCGGTCGCCAGGCCGCCGCTCGACCAGCAGCCGGGCCACCTGGGCGTCGTCGTGGAAGGCGTATCCCTTGATGGCATCGAGGATGGCCTTGGCGAGGTTGTCGAGATCCAGCCAGGGCGGGTCGCCCTCGTAGTCCATGTAGATCTCGACGCCGAAGTCGCCCCACGACGGCCGCGACCCGCGCCACTCCTTGCGGAAGAACTCGTAGATCAACGGCTTGTAGTACTTGGCCTGGGTGGTCAGGCCATCGACGACGATCTCGAACACGCCGCCGGACTCGCGCGCCCGCACCTTGCCGTGAGAGGTCCAGCCTTCGTCGGTCACTTGCGGCACTGGCCCGGAAATTCGGTCAACAGCTTGACCGCGATGATCTTCACCGGCTTGCCGATCTGCTCGTCCTTTGCCGGCAGCGCCTGAATGGCGCGGACCACGTCCATGCCGCCCGTCACCCCGCCGAAGGCCGCGAAGCCCTGGCCGTCCGGATTGCGCAGCCCGCCGTAGTCCAGCGCCGGGGCGTCCTTGACCACGATGAAGAAGCTCGAGGTCGCCGTGTCGGGGCCATCCCGGGCCATCGAGATGGTCCCGGCCAGATGCTTCAGACCGGTGTCCCGGGTGCGCTCCAGCGCGACGGGGCCGACGCCGGGATCATCGGGGCCGGCGGGTGTGGCGGCCTGGATGACGTCGATGGGGTTGGGATTGTCGTTCGTCTCCGCCACCACGGTGCGGAAGAAGGCCCCGCCGTCGTAGGCTCCGGCCTCCACGTAGCGCAGGAAGTTGCGGACGGTCCCGGGCGCTTCGTAGATGCGCAGACCGACGGCGATATCGCCCCTGTCGGTCTGGATGACCACCAGCGGGACGGGATCGGGCGGCGGCGTCCAGCCCGACAGGCCGACGGCGGCCAGGGCAACCGTGACAGCGGCGAGCGCCGAGCGTCTGGGGGCGATGACGGATCTGGTCATTACGTCGATGTAACAGACCCCTTCGCCGCCGTCCGCTAGGCTTGAGCGCATCATATCGGGAGCAGGCCATGAACGTCAGTCGACGGGGTTTCCTGACCTGGAGCGCGGGCGGGGCCTTCCTGCTCGCCCTGCCAAACGCCGCCGGCGCGGCGGGCGAGGCGACCCTGTCGCCCTGGATCGCCATCCACCCCGACGGCCGCGTCGTTCTGACAGTCACCGCCTTCGAGATGGGCCAGGGCTCTCGCACCGGCCAGGTCCAGCTGCTGGCCGACGAACTGGACGCCGCCTGGGACAGCCTCTCGACGGTCCAGGCGACGGAGGTCGAGCCCTACACCCTCGAGGGCGCGCTCTATTCGGGCGGCAGCGACACGATCAAGCCGCGCTTCGACACGCTTCGCCGGGCCGGCGCGACCGCGCGGGCGCAGCTGATCGCGGCGGCCGCGAAGCGCTGGGGTGTCGATCCCGCCAGCTGCGCCACGGACGCCGGCGTCGTCCGCCACGCGGCGAGCGGTCGGATCCTGACCTACGGCGCCCTGGCCGCCGAGGCCGCCGCCATGCCCGCGCCGGCCGATCCGCCGCTGAAGGACCCGTCCCAGCGTCGCTACATCGGAAAGCCGATGTCCACGCTGGACCTGGCCGACAAGGTCACAGGCCAGGCCCGGTATGGCGTGGACCTGCGCCTGCCCGGCATGCTGTTCGCCTCGTTGCGCCGCGCGCCGACCTTTGGCGGGACGCTGGCGTCCGTCGACGCGGCTCCCGCGCTGGCCGTGTCCGGCGTCGCGAAGGTCGTGACGCTGAAGGACGGCGTGGCCGTCGTCGCCCGCTCGACCTGGGCCGCCTTCAAGGGCGTGCGGGCTCTGGAGCCGGTCTGGACCGAGCCCGCCGTCCGCCACGACAGCGCCGCCATCAGCGCCCGCTTGGCCGCCGCCCTGGACGCGCCCGACGCCATGGTCCGCCCGCGCGACACCGGCGTGGCGGCGAAGGCCGAGCTGCGCGCCGCCTTCGCCGCCGCCCCACGCAAGGTCGAGGCGACCTTCGAGATCCCCTACATCGCCCACTGTCCGATGGAGCCGCTGAACGCCACGGCGCAGTGGAAGGACGGCCGCCCGACCGTCTGGGCGCCCTGCCAGTCGCCGACCTTCGCCCGCGACGACGTCACCGCCATCACCGGCCTGAAGCAGGGCGAGTACGACTTCGTGCCGCTGCTGATCGGCGGCGGCTTCGGCCGGCGGCTGAAGGGGGACTACATGGGCTACGCCATCGAGGCGGCGCGCGGCTTCGACGTCCCGATGCAACTGGTCTGGACCCGCGAGGAGGACTTCACCCACGACTTCTACCGCCCGGCCATGCGCGCAACCTTCCGGGCCCCGCTGGAGGCCGACGGGACGCTGAAGGGCTACGAGGTCGTCGCCGCCACGACCGACGACGTCACCGGCGGCAGCGCGCCGGCGCCCTACACCATGCCGAAGTTCGCCATGACCCTGGCCAACGTGCCGGCCGGCGTGCCGGTCGGAGCCTGGCGGGCTGTCGATCCGGGCATGATGCTGTTCGCCAAGGAGGGCTTCCTGGACGAATGCGCCCTCGCCGCCAGCGCCGATCCGCTGGCCTGGCGCGAGGCGCATCTGGCGGGCAATGCGAGGGCCTTGCGGGTCCTGCGCGCCGCCACCGCCGCCATTGGCTGGAAGTCGCCCGCGAAGCCGGGCCACGGACGCGGCGTCGCGCTGCTGCACGAGTGGGACACGCTGGCCGCCCACGCCATCGAGGTGAGCGTCGAGGGCAAGGCCCTGAAGGTCGAGCGGATCGTGGTCGCCGCCGACATCGGCACGATGGTGAACCCGGGCCAGGTCCGCGCCCAGTTCGAAGGGGGTACGCTGATGGGCCTCTCGGCCGCGCTGGGCGAACAGATCACCGTCACCGGCGGTCGCGCCGACCAGACCAACTTCGACAGCTATCGCGTCATCCGCATGAACCAGGCGCCGCCGATCGAGGTGATCCTGTTCGAGAGCCCGGGCGAGGCCGTCGGCGGCGTCGGCGAACCTCCGGTGCCGGGCGTCGCGCCGGCGCTGGCCAACGCGGTGTTCGCCGCGACAGGCAAGCGGGTGCGGACCCTGCCGTTCTCGCTCGAATTCGAGGTCTGAGACCTCTCTGCCCTTGCGGTTCCGGCCCCTGCGGCTAAACCACCCCGGACATTGACGCCCCGGGAAAGACCATGACCAAGACGCGCACCGAGACCGACACCTTCGGCCCCATCGAAGTCGCCGCCGACCGCTACTGGGGCGCGCAGTCGCAGCGCTCGCTGGGCAACTTCAAGATCGGCTGGGAGAAGCAGCCCCTGCCCGTCGTCCGGGCCTTAGGGGTCGTCAAGCGCGCCGCCGCCGAGACCAACCGCGACCTCGGCAAGCTGGACCCCAAGCTGGCCGAGACCATCATCGCCGCCGCCAACGAGGTCATCGAGGGCAAGCTGAACGACCACTTCCCGCTAGTGGTCTGGCAGACCGGGTCGGGCACCCAGTCGAACATGAACGCCAACGAGGTGATCAGTAACCGCGCCATCGAGATGCTGGGCGGCGAGATGGGCTCCAAGAAGCCCGTCCACCCCAACGACCACGTCAACATGAGCCAGTCGTCGAACGACACCTATCCGACGGCCATGCACGTCGCCTGCGCCGAGCAGGTGGTCCATGATCTGCTGCCGGCGCTGAAGCACCTGCACGCGGCGCTGAAGGCCAAGAGCGACGCCTGGCAGCACATCATCAAGATCGGCCGCACACACACCCAGGACGCCACCCCGCTGACGCTGGGCCAGGAGTTCGGCGGCTACGCCCAGCAGGTCGAGAACGGCGTCAAGCGCATCGAGATGACGCTGCCGGCGCTGATGGAGCTGGCCCAGGGCGGCACCGCCGTCGGCACGGGCCTCAACGCCCCCGTCGGCTTCGCCGAGATGGTCGCCGAGAAGATCGCCGGCATCACCGGCCTCTCCTTCACCACCGCCCCCAACAAGTTCGAGGCCCTGGCCGCCCACGACGCCATGGTCTTCAGCCACGGGGCCATCAACACCGTGGCCGCCAGCCTGTTCAAGATCGCCAACGACATCCGCTTCCTGGGCTCTGGTCCGCGCTCGGGCCTGGGCGAACTGAGCCTGCCGGAAAACGAGCCGGGCAGCTCGATCATGCCGGGCAAGGTCAACCCGACCCAGTGCGAGGCGCTGACCATGGTCTGCGCCCAGGTGTTCGGCAACCACGCCGCCCTGACCTTCTCCGGCGCCAGCGGCCACTTCGAGCTGAACGTCTTCAACCCGGTGATGGCCTACAACTTCCTGCAGTCGGTCCGGCTGCTGGCCGACGCGGCGATCAGCTTCACCGACAACTGCGTGGTCGGCATCGAGCCGCGCGAGGACAACATCAAGCGCGGCCTGGACAACTCGCTGATGCTGGTCACGGCCCTGAACGGCAAGCTCGGCTACGACGCCTGCGCCAAGATCGCCAAGACGGCCCACAAGAACGGCACCACCCTGCGCGAGGAAGCCGTCGGCGGCGGCTACCTGACCGACGCCGAGTTCGACGAGGCGGTGCGACCGGAGAAGATGATCTCGCCGGGGTGAGGTGAGTGACGCTCGAGAACCTGCCCCAGAGCACCACCGACATCGCGATCGATGTGCTGATCCAGAAGATCGAAGTGGAGCACGCATCCGGCTGGGCAGCGGATCTGATGGCGCTGGGGCACCTGGACGCGGACACAGTGGAGCTCGCCGGTCTCGACAGGACTGAGTGGCGGAGGGCCGGAGAGCTGCTGCCGAAGGTGGCCAAGGTCGTCGGGCTCGACCTGGAAGACCGGAAGATGCTCTTCCGCTGGATCGAACGGCATTTCCTGAAGAGCTACCTGGAGGGCGTTCTGTCCGAGATGGACCTGATCGACTGGCGCTATGCCGTTTGGGCCAGGCTGATCGCGGCCGATGAAGATCTGCCAAACCCGTTTCGCATCTACAATGACCTTGGCGATCTCATTTCGATCGAGACGGGCGGCCGGGATCTCGACAGTCTCGCCAGGCCTGATCACCGGGCATGGGTCCTGAACCATCTGATAGAAGACGGCGCCTTCGACCGCGCCGGGCTGGAGCTGCCGTGACGGCGACGAATCGCGCCGACCTGACCTTCGAGACCCACGGCGCAATGCACCGGCCCGCCGTACTGGATGGCGTTCAGGCTGCCTCCCTCGCCCGCCGCCTCAATGACGTCCTGACCGGTCGTCCCGGCAAGCGGCTGCCCGGCGGAGACTGGGAAGGTCTGCTGGATACGGCGAGCCCTGTCGGCGCCCTCGCCGCCGAGCTGATCGGCGCAGGCGCCCGCCCCGTCCGCGCCGTGCTGTTCGACAAGACGCCGGACGCCAACTGGATCGTCGCCTGGCATCAGGACCGAACCATCGTGGTGCGCGAACGGGTGGAGGTCGACGGCTTCGGCCCCTGGTCGACCAAGGACGGCCTGCTTCACGTCGCGCCGCCGATCGCCGTCCTGGAGGGCATGGCGACGCTGCGACTGCACCTGGACGACTGCGACGACGATAACGCCCCGCTGACCGTCGCGCTCGGTTCGCACCGGCTCGGCTACGTGCCGGCGGCCGAGGCGGCGGCCCGGGCGCTGGCCCTGCCGCAGCACACCTGCCACGCGACGGCCGGCGACGTCTGGGCCTATTCGACGCCGATCCTGCATGCCTCGGCCCGCTCGCGCGCCGATCGCCGCCGGCGCGTGCTACAGGTCGACTACGCCGCCGCGCCGTTGCCCGGTGGTCTGGAATGGCTCGGGCTCGCCTGACCTTGGGGAGGGACGGACCATGATGTTCATCGTCGGCGGCACGCTGCTCGCCATCATCATCGGCCTGATCATCGGCTCGGCTCGGCGGGACCGTCAGCAGGCGGCGAAGCTGCGCGTGGTTCAGGACCGCCTGTCGGCCCGCCACACGCCCGAAAAGCTGTTCGTGTCGCCCTATGACCAGAGTGCGCTTGGCCTGTCGCCGGCGCGCGGCGAGGTGGTGCTGGGGACCGCGAAGGACGACGCCGCCTATGGCGCCGCCGCCATCCTGGAGGTCGAGGGCCTCCGCGACGGGACCGTGATCCGCCGCATAGGTCGCGACGACGCGGCCCCGCCTGCCCCACCGCCCGGCGGCAAGGGCGAGGTCATCCGCATCAACACCCTGGACCTGCGGATCACGGTGGACGACCCGCAGCGTCCGGTCTGGACCGTCCGCTTCTTCGACTGGCCGGGCGGTGGCGTATCGCCCGGCAATGTCGCCTTCCAGGCCGCCGCGCGCGACGCCGAGCGCTGGTTCGCGCTGTTGCAACAGGTCATGTCCGCCGGGTCGTCGAAGGCTTGAACATATCGGGAACACACGTCATGGTCGCGCCATGACCGGCCTCATCGAACCCTACTGGATCGCTGCAGAGTTCCGCCGCGAGGACGGCTGGGACGATGACGCCTATCCGTTCAACCTGCCGGTTGTGCGCAAGACCCGCAGCCTGAAGTTCCATCCGCGCGTGACCTTCATCGTCGGGGAGAACGGCTCGGGCAAGTCGACGCTGATCGAGGCGCTGGCCATCGCCTGGGGCTTCAATCCGGAGGGCGGGTCGCGCGACCACCGCTTCGCAACGCACGACAGCCACTCGGTCCTGCACCGCCACATCCGGCCAATCCGCGACGCGAGGAAGCCCCGCGCGCACGACGGCTTCTTCCTGCGGGCCGAGAGCTTCTTCAACGTCGCCACCTACCTCGAGCAGACCGGCGGAAAGCGGTACGACGGCAAGTCGTTTCACGAGCAGTCACACGGCGAGGCCTTCTTCTCGCTGTTCGAGAACCGCCTGATGGGCGACGGGCTCTACATCATGGACGAGCCGGAGGCGGCGCTGTCGCCCAGCCGGCAGCTGTCGTTCCTGGCCAAGCTGCACGACCTGGTGCTGGCGCGCTCACAGCTGATCATCGCCACCCACTCGCCGATCATCCTGGGCTACCCCGACGCCTGGATCTATCAGGCCTCAGAGCACGGGCTGGAGCGGGTCGAGTACGAGGACACCGAGCATTACCAGGTCACCCGCGGCTTCCTGAACCGGCGCGAGACCTACCTGAAGGTGCTGCTGGAAGAGCGCGACGACCTGCCGCCGCCGCGGTGAGCGGGGACATGCACTTCAGTGCGTGTCCCCCGCCGCTGCAAGCTGCAGGGGAAACGTACCGCTGCGCGGAACATGTCCCCGCCTGCCTACCGCTTCTCCACCACCACCTTGCCGATCGGCGCCAGCGCGATGAAGGCCAGTTGCAGGTCCTTGATCGCGAACGGGATGCCGATGATGGTGATGGCCTCGGCGATGGCGATCAGCAGGTGGGACAGGGCGATGTACCAGCCGCCCAGCAGGAACCAGATCACGTTGAGGATGAAGCCCAGCGGGCCGGTGCCCAGATCGCTCTGGCCCGAGATGATCTCGCGCGAGACGACCTCCTTGCCGAACGGCCAGAAGGCGAAGCCGGCGATGCGCCAGGCCGCGCCGGTGTACGGCAGGCCCACGATGGTGATCGCCAGCAAGAGCCCGCCCAGCAGCCACAACAGGCCGCTGATCCAGCCGCCGAGGATGAACCACAGGATATTGAGGATCAGCCGGATCATGATCGTCTCCGAAGCCGCCGGGACCGGCCCGGCATGACCCAAGACGTGGTCGTGATCACACGCGTTGTCGAGACCCTGCCGGATGGATTCGACGTAATCCTCCAGGCGGCCTCGGCAGAGGGGGTGCGCAACATGGCGCTGCTGGCCGCCCAATGGACCGGCGGCGAGCAGCGGTTCGACGACCCCGGCGCGCTGTTTGCCGCGCTGGTGGACGGAGAGCTGGCCGGCGTCGGCGGCGTCACGGCGGAGACCGGCGCCGGCGAGCCGGCCCTGCGGATGCGGCGCCTATACGTGCTGCCGATGTTCCGCCGCTTCGGCGTCGGCAGGCGGTTGGCCGGCGCGATGATGCAGCAGGGCTTCCAGGCCGCGCCCTTGCTGACCGTCAACGCGGCGGCCTCGGAGGCTGCGGGGCCGTTCTGGGAAGCCATGGGCTTCACGCGGACGGATGCCGCGCCCGGCGCGACCCACGCGCTGCGATTGTAGTTGCTGGTTTGTTCTCATGGGTGTAGCGTTTTCGCATGGATCTGCCCGAGCCGCCCTCGCCTGGCATCGACCCCGAGCTGCTGGAGAACGCGGCGCGGATCGGCCTGTCCGTCGAAGGGCTGAGCGAGCGCGACCTGCGCCTGCGCCTGCAGAGGCTCGACCCCGCCGGAGCCGCCGCGCGGGCCCGCCGCTGGGCCGAGGAGAACGCCGAGGCGTTGCGGATGCGGGGCGAACGAATCGAACGCGAGGGCTGTTTCGGCGAAGAGTGGCGACGCTGGTGAACCGGCAGTTCGATGTCGTCGCCAATCCGGAGGCGAAGCGACGGCCGACCGTGCCGTTCATGGTCGTGCTTCAGTCTCACCACCTGCCGATGCAGACGACGATCGTGGCTCCCATCCGCCGGGTCGAAGACACTGAAGGCGTCGGCGATATCAAGGTTCCGGTCAGCGTCCACGACGCTCGACACGCGATCATGGTTTCGGAACTGGCGCATCTGCCGACACGAATGGTCGGGCGGACCGTGGATAGTCTCGCCGACAACGAAGACGACATTCGCCGCGCCCTCGACCGGCTGTTTACCGGCTTCTGAGCGCCAGGGCCGCGTCGACGACCGGCTGCACGGCCAGATCGCCCAGGTCCATTTCCCGCAGGATGGTCACCGGCTGATCGGGCCGGATCGGGCGCGGGGCGCTGAGGTCGGGGTTGCTGTCGGCCGAGAACAGCACCACGGCCGGCGCGCCGGCCGCCACGGCGATATGCATCGGCCCGGTGTCGTTGCCGACCGCCAGATCCGCGCCGCGCGCCAGGTCGGCGATGTCGCCAAAGGAGGTCCGGCCGACCAGGCTCACCGCGCCGGGCGCGGCCTTCAGGATCGTCGCCGCCAGAGCCGCCTCGTCCGCGCCATGACCCAGGACCGCCGGCGTGATCCCCTGCCCCAGCAGCGCCGCCGCCAGCGCGCCGAACCGCTCGGCGGGCCAGCGCTTGGCCGGCCGGTGCGGCGCGCCGCCGGGCGCCAGCAGGGCCCAGGGCGCGGCAAGGTCGAACTTGCCCGCGTCGCCCGTCATCCAGCCGATATCCGGCGGTCCGACGTCGGCGATGCCGGCGATCCGAAGCTGCTCGCGCTGCGAGTCCTGGATATGCAGCCGGTCCCGCGCCTCACCGGCGTAGCGGAACGCCGCGCCCGGCGCGTTGCCTGACCAGAGCGGCCGCCTTGGCCAGAGCAGCTGGAAGTAGCGGATCGTCCGGCTCTGGGTCTGCAGGTCATAGATCCGGTCGAATCGGCCGGCTCGCAGCCGCAGCAGCAGGCGCGTCACGGCGGGCAGATCGGCCCAGTCGGGGCGACCGTCGCTCCAGACCGCGTCGAACCAGCCGGTGGCCTCGCCCATGCCGACATAGGGCTTGGTGGTCAGCAGGGTGATGTGGGCGTCCGGGTGCGCGGCCCGGATGGCCTTCATCGGCCCCGTCGCCTGGATGAAGTCGCCCAGCGCCGACAGTTTGATGACAAGGACGCGCCCGGTCACGCCGCGATGCGCTCGCCGAGGGGGGCCGTCAGCACATAGCGGACGCCGTCCGGCTCGAAGCTCAGCCGTCCCTGCCCGCCGACGTCGCGCGGCAGGCCACGCTCGATCATCTGGGAGCCAAATCCCCGCGTAACGGGGGCGGTGACCGGCGGGCCCTCCCACTCCAGCCAGGTCAGCTCGAACACGCCCTCGTCCACGCCCCAATCGACCGTCACCCGGCCGCCCGGCACGCTCAGGGCGCCGTGCCGCCGGGCGTTGTCGGCGAGTTCGTGGAAGACCAGAACAAAGCTCATCGCCGTCTCCGGGGCCAGTCGTACCGGCAGTCCCCGCAGGCGGACGCGATCGTTCCCGTCGCAGGCCAGCCCCACGGCCTCGGCGAGATCGCCGCCGGACCAGTCCTCTCGCGACAGCAGCTCATGAGCGCGCGACAGGGCCATCAGCCGCCCCTCCAGCGCCTCGGCGAAGGCGGCCGGCGATGGACTGGACCCGAGGGTGCGCTTGGTCACCGACAGGGTCGCCGCCAGCGTGTTCTTCACGCGGTGATCCAGCTCCCGGATCAACTGGTCCCGACGGCGCAACGCGTCCTCCAGCGAGGCCAGCAGACTGACGTTCTCGAACGCGGTCGCCGCCGCCCGCGCGACGGCCTCCAGACCGGCGACCGCCTCGCTGGAGGGCGTGTGGACGTCCTTCCAGTAGGCGCCGATGGCGGCCATCGGATCCACCCTGCGGACCGGCGTCATCACCAGGCTGTTCACGAAGGTCGGCCGGTAGACGGTGAAGGGGATGCGATCGTCCAGATAGATGTTGGGGATCACCGCTGTCTCGCCGTGCAGCATCGTCCAGCCGGAGATGCACTGGCCCAGCGGGAACCGGCGCCCCTTCCACAGCGGGCCGATCGCCTCTTCATCCAGATAATGGCAGTGGTCGCCGTCCCGCAGCACCACGGTAATCCCGTCCGCCCCGGAAATGACCCGCGCCCGCGACCGCACCACGGCGGCGATATCCTGCACGGTGCGCGCCGTCGAAAGCTGCTCGATCGTGTCGACGAGCGTGGCGAGGGGGGAAGAGGCCTGGAGGGCGGTCTGGGTCACGTCCGTCGACTGACGGCGAAGTCAGCGAGATCTTCCAGCGCGGTGCGCCAGCTGTTGTTGGTCATCGGCGACAGCGCCTGCTTGGCCTTGGCGGCGAAGTCGCCGGCCTGGTCCAGGGTCGCCTCCAGAGCGCCGGTGTCACGGATCAGCGCGATGGCGCGGTCGAGGTCGGCGTCGGTCTGCTCCCGGCGTCCGATGGTGCGCTCCCAGAAGGCGGTCTCGGCCGCGCCGGCCCGGGCGATGGCCAGCAACAGCGGCAGGGTCGCCTTGCCTTCCCGGAAGTCATCGCCGGCGTTCTTGCCCAACGTCTCGGTCGCGCCGCCGTAGTCCAGGGCGTCGTCGGCCAGCTGGAAGGCCAGGCCGAGATTCATGGCGTAGTCGCGCATGGCCCGGATCTGCGCCTCGGGCGCCCCGGCGCTGACCGCGCCCGCTTCGGCGGCGGCGGCGAACAGCTCGGCGGTCTTGGCCCCGATGATCTGCAGATAGATGTCCTGGCTGAGGTTCAGGTCGTGGGCGCGCGTCAGCTGCAGCACCTCGCCCTCGGCGATGACGCCGGCTGCCTTGGCCAGGATGTCGAGCGCCTTCATCGATCCGGCCTCTACCATCAGCTCGAAGGCCTTGGCGAACAGGAAGTCGCCGACCAGCACGCTGGACGGCGCGCCCCAGATCAGGTGGGCGGCGACCTTGCCCCGGCGCAGCTGCGAGGAGTCGACGACGTCGTCGTGCAACAGGGTGGCGGTGTGGATGAACTCGACGGCGGCGGCCAGCTTCAGGCAGGCGTCGTCCCGCGCTCCGGCCAGCCGGGCGCTGGCCACGGTCAGCAGCGGACGAAGCCGCTTGCCGCCAGCGTTGATCAGATGGTCGGCCAGCATCGGGATGACGGCCACCGGACTCTGCATCCGCGCGACGATGATCGCGTTGACCTCGGCGATATCCCCGGCCGCCAGGTGCGTCAGCACCTCTACGGAGCCCTTCGGACGGGCCGCGGCCGCGCGAACTGCGTCCAAGGTCATGCGCTCCCTTAGAATCCGCGAACGGCCCTGCGCCGTTGCGGGAGTCCTCATGGGCGGGATAGGTCACGGCGGGAACAAGCACAAGGCCGAGTTGTCGCCATCCATGTCGAGCACGCCGGACATTACCGAGGACGGACTGCTGGACGGCCGCGTCCGGCTGCGCCAGCCCGCGCGCGGCTACAGGGCCGGGATGGACGCGGCGCTGCTGGCGGCGGCCTGCGACGCAAGGCCGGGCGAGCGGGTGCTGGAAGCGGGCTGCGGCGCGGGCGGAGCGTTGCTGGCGGCCGCGACACGGCGGACCGGCGCGCGATTCACCGGACTTGAGCGCGATCCCGCCGCGGCGGCGCTGGCGCGGGAGAACGTTACGCTGAACGGCCTGGATGGTCGCGTGACAATCGTCGAGGGCGATGTACAGGCCGGCTTCCGCGCGACCGCCCTGCCCGTCTTCGACGCCGTCATGGCCAACCCGCCCTTCTTCGACGACCCGGCCGAGTTGCGCGCCCCGGCGCCCGAGAAGTCCGGCGCCTGGATGGCCGACGGCGGGCTGGAGGCCTGGACGGGATTCCTGCTGAAGGCCGTGCGCGAGGGCGGGACCATCACCGTCATTCACCGCGCCGACCGTCTGGCCGACCTGCTGTCCCAGCTGGCGCCCAAGGCGGGCTCGTTCCGCATTCGCGGGGTCCAGCCCTTCGCCGACGAACCGGCCAAGCGGGTGATCGTGCGGGCCGTGAAGACCGGCAAGGCCCCGCTGACGCTGCTGCCCGCGCTGGTGTTGCATGACCGCGCGGGCGGCCAGCACACGGCGGCGGCCGAGGCGATCTTGCGTGGGGAGACGGCGCTGGGGTGGTAATCGCGGTCAACTGACTGAGGACGGGCTCGGCTTGGGAGTGTCATTCTAAGGTCCCAGTACAAATGCCACTCTCATTCTTGCAGCCAGACGCTCGCCTAGGTAACACCGCAGAAATACTCGCCTTGGGGGGGCTAAATGAACCGTGCGAGCTCACGTGAGACGATCGAAGAGCTAGCTAGGCATTTCACCGGGCTCTTCCCCGAGGCCCAGTGCTCGATACTCGACACTGAGGCCATTCGAAATGCTTGGGGAACGATCGAACGAGTGCGGTTAGACAAGCAGATCAAGCTGACAGAAACGTCAAGCCAACTGCTGGTTCCGCTTGTCGACCCTTCAACCAACAACTTGCTCGCGGGCCTGAAACTCGCCTTCGACCGGCCTCTCGACAAGACCGAAACTCAAGTGGCGCGCGCACTGACCCGGGTTTTCAACGCTGACATAAAGACTGCTCCGAGGCTTGAGGCTGATAGAGAGCTCTGGCTTTCCCTGCAGCAGACGCGTTTCTCGCGCGCCATCGGTCGCTACGCGTCTTTCGGCACCGACATTGTCGTGCGGTGGCTTCGCAGCATCGAGAACGCCACGACCCTGAAGTACGAAGGCAAGTCGTTCTCGATCCGCCTCTTGATTTGTCGAAAAGCGGACCATGCAACATGCAGCGGGCTGTTTAGTCTCGTCAGCTTCACCCAGCCGGTGCCCGCACTGAAGGCGCTGTTCGGCACCAAGTGGATTCGGGCACTTTCTCAGTCGGAGGACATCAGCCTCCTCGCGCTTACGTCGAACGTCAGCATTGTCGGCGTGTTGCGGCCCGTACAGGCTTCGGAGGCAGATATAACTCTGGCCCCGCATGTTTCGTTGGCAGCACTTTGCGGAGCGAGTTTTTCGAAGGCGCTGGCCATTGTTGCTTCTCCTTCAGGTGACCTGTTCGCCGTCTGTCCGAATGGGGGAACCTTTCTCAAGCGGCAAGGGCATTGGCACTTTCTGAACTATGCTGCCATCACCTCGCTCCTTCAACGGCATCTGGGTTGCCACGCGAACTTGCTTGCGCAAATGGCGTTGAACCTAGCATACGAGCGTAGAGGTGCCTTGTTCGTGGTTCTAAGGGAAGGCACGTTAGCAAGCGACTTGGTCCCTGATTCACGCTTGGCGGGCCGGGCCAACGAAGAACTCCGGGAGTTCGCCTCTACACTCTCCCTTAGTTCGGATGATTGTTCGATCATTCAGGACATAGCAGCAATCGACGGTGCGGTGGTGATCGCAGCCGATGGGTCTGTCATCGATTGCGCCTGCATGGTGTCACGTCCCGAGCAGGCCGCGCTCAAGCGCGTCGGCTTGACCACCGTCCAGCAGTTCGATGGCGCGAGGACGACAGCAGCCTGGAATGCCAGCATTCATGGGCTTGCGGTTAAGATCTCGGAGGACGGACCGATCACCTTCTGGGAAGACGGACTTCTCGTACTTTCTGTCGGGTGATGGAGTGCTTCGCCGGGCGAACTCCTTTGTACCTAGACGTTGCAGTGTCGGCGCGTGCTGGCGCGAGGTCTGGCCCACAAGGACGACGCGCACGTACTCAAAATCCTTGCGCTTTTGAGCACGGGGAGCGCTCCTTGCCTCCCTACTCGTCCACGTACTCGCGCAGCGCCTGCAGGCACAGCTGCAGCCCGGTGACGTCGCTCATCACGTCCTGCGTCACGATCACGAACAGCCGCCGCGCCTCGGCCCAGAGCATCGTGGTTTCGGGCAGACCAAAATCCTCGATCAGGGCACCCTGTCCGTCGCGCCAGACGCCGTCCTCGTCCAGCTGGGCGCCGATGTGGGCGTCGATGCGGTCGCGGTACTCGGCGTCCTCCTCGGCGGGGATGTTCATCCAGGCGAAGACAGGTTTGCCGAGCCCCGACAGGAACCCCGCCTCGAAGGCCGCGCCCGGATCGGCCGTGGGGCCGCGCCAGGGCGTCAGGTTGATGATCCCGGCGTCGGCGCGGCGCATGCGGGCGACGCGCTCGGCGTAGATCTCCCGGGCCATGATCTCGCCCGGCTCCAGCTCTCGCATGGCCTCCATGTCCGGGAGCAGCATTGTGAAGCCGGACTCGGCGCAGAGGTGCTGGCGCAGGCCGAAGTGGGCGCCGGCGTTCGGGTACCAGACCTCGGGCCCGGCCAGGTAGAGGGACTCGACGCGACGCATGCCTATTTGGCCGGCGCGACGGCGAGCGCCTCGATGCGGATCCCGACCTTGTTCCCGATCAGGCCGCCGGCGACGGTGATCCCGTAGTCGGTGCGGTCCACTTCACCGGTGATGGTGAAGCCGGCCGTGGGTTTGCCAGAGCCCGGCGCGACGGCGAGCTTGTTCAGCTTGACCTTGAAGATCACCGGCCTAGTCACCCCGTTCAGGGTGAAGTCACCGGCCACATCGGCGGTGTCCTTGCCGGTGGGCGTGACCTTGGTCGACTTGAAGGTGACCAGCGGGTGGGCGGCGACGTTCAGCCAGCGCTCGCCCCTCAGGTGATCCTCGCGGGTCGGGTCGCCGGCCACCAGGCTGGCGGTCTTCACCGACGCCTCGACCCGGGACTTCGAGGGATCGGCCTCGTCGATCCAGATCGTGCCCTCGGAAGCGGTGAAGGCGCCGAAGATGGTGGTGAAGCCGAAGCGGTCCACCTGGAAGGTGGTCTGGGTGTGAGTCGGGTCAATCGCGTAGGCCACCGGCTCGGCGAGCGCCGGCGTGGCGGCCAGGGCGAGGGCGGCGGCGAGGATGAGGCGTTTCATGGGGGCGTCTCCTGGGGCTGCCCGGAATGTCGGGCGCGCGGCGGTCAGACGCAAGGGCGCCGTCTCCCTTCCTCCTCCCCCGGGTCGGCCCTGCCGGCCCGCCCGAGGGCAGGCTGAGGAAGGCCCGGGGATGGTGGTGCGGGCAGTGAGACAAACGAAAGGCGCGGATCGGCTCCGAAGCTTACCGCGCATTCCCCTCATTTGAGCGGCCACACCACCACCCAACCCTCCTCCATCGAGGAGGAGGGCTTTCTAGGGCAGTCCTAGTTCCTGGCCTTGTCCACCAGCGCGTTCTTCGTGATCCACGGCATCATGCCGCGCAGGCGGGCGCCGACTTCCTCGATGGGATGCTCGGCGGCGCGGCGGCGGATGGCCTTGAAGCTGGGCTGGCCCACCATGTTCTCGGCCATGAAGTCGCGCACGAAGCGCCCTTCCTGGATGTCGGTGAGGATGCGCTTCATCTCGGCCTTGGTATCAGCCGTCACAACGCGGGGACCGCTGACGTAGGCGCCATACTCGGCCGTGTTGCTGACCGAGTAGCTCATGTTGGCGATGCCGCCTTCGTAGATCAGGTCGACGATCAGCTTCACCTCGTGCAGGCATTCGAAGTAGGCCATCTCCGGCGCGTAGCCGGCCTCGACCAGGGTTTCGAAGCCGGCGCGGATCAGCTCGACCAGGCCGCCGCAGAGCACGGCCTGCTCGCCGAACAGGTCGGTTTCGCATTCCTCGCGGAAGTTGGTCTCGATGATGCCCGAGCGCCCGCCGCCGATGGCGCTGGCGTAGGCCAGGCCCAGGTCCATGGCGTTGCCGGTGGCGTTCTGGTGCACCGCGATCAGGCAGGGCACGCCGCCGCCCTTCAGGTATTCACCGCGCACGGTGTGGCCGGGGCCCTTTGGCGCGACCATGAACACGTCGAGGCTGGCCTTGGGCTCGATCAGGCCGAAGTGGACGTTCAGACCGTGGGCGAACAGCAGGGCGGCGCCGTCGCGGATGTTGGGGGCGATCTCGTTCTCGTAGATGCCGCGCTGCAGTTCGTCCGGCGCCAGGATCATCAGCAGGTCGGCCCAGGCTGCGGCTTCCGCCACGGTCATGACCTTGATGCCTTCGCTCTCGGCCTTCTTGGCCGAGGCGGAGCCGGGGCGCAGGGCCACGGCAATGTTCTTCACGCCGGAATCCCGAAGGTTCAGTACGTGCGCGTGACCCTGGCTGCCGTAGCCAACAACGGCGATCTTGCGGTCCAGGATGCGGGCCAGATCAGCGTCGCGGTCATAGTAGACGCGCATGATTTTTTCTCCGGTTGGTCGTTCACGCCGCAAACGCGCAACGGCGCCGCAGCAAAGGCCGGGCTATCGAGCGGAATTTTGCGCGCGGGTCAAGGGAAAGCGCCAACGAAAAGGCCCCGAAGCGATTGCTCCGGGGCCTTCAAGCCGGTTTGGGACGCCCTTACCAGAAGAGGTTGTAATAGACGGCCAGAACGCGACCGGTCCAGATGTCGACCAGGACGGCGTCCCCGCCAACCCGGACCCACTCCGTCCCGATCGGGGCGTAGGGCAGTCCGTAGTGGCCCGCGTTCAGGTAGTAGCTCGCGCCGAACCAGCCGAACGGCAGGAAGTCGCCGTAGTTCCAGGTCCGCACGTACCAGCCGCTCGGGTAGCGGTAGGTCGGCGCGCGGTAGCGGCGCGGCGCGTGGTAGGACCGCCGCCACCGGCGCTCGTCGTACCAGCCGCGGCCACGGTCGCGGTCGCGCAGGCTGCGACCTTCGCCCGGACGACGTCCGTCCCACCGACGGTCATCGCCGCGGCGGCCGTCACGGTCCCAACCGCCCTGGCCCGGACGCGTGCCGGGACGCGCGTCAGGACGACCATCACGGTCACGGTCCCAGCCGCCTTGGCCGCCGGAACCGGGGCGAGTGTCGGAACGCCCGTCACGGTCGCGGTCCCAACCGCCCTGGCCTGGGCGCGTGTCGGGGCGTCCGTCGCGATCGCGATCACGGTCGCGATCCCAACCGCCCTGGCCTGGGCGCGTGTCGGGGCGTCCGTCGCGATCGCGATCACGGTCGCGATCCCAACCGCCCTGGCCGCCTTGTCCGCCGGCGCCGGGGCGCCCGTCACGGTCACGGTCACGGTCGCGGTCGCGGTCCCAACCGCCTTGTCCGCCTTGGCCGCCCGGGCCGGGGCGAGCGTCGGGACGTCCGTCACGGTCACGGTCCCAGCCGCCCTGCGGCGTTCCGGGACGGTCGGGACGAGCCGGTTCGCCAGGGCGTCCGCCTCGGTCCCAGCCGCCCTGACCTCCACCGCCGCCGCGGCCGTCGCGTCGGACGTCGTCAGGCCGGCCGCCGGGACCGCGCGGACGCGGAGCGTCGGCGGCGGGGCGTTCGGGCCGGCCGGCGCGAGGCGCGGCCGGCGCGGGGGCCGGGGCCGGCGGAGTCTGGGCCTGCGGCGGCGCGGAGCCGCGCTGCCCGCCGCTGCGCTCGCCGCGCTCGCCGCGACCGCCGCGCGGTTCGCTGGACTCCGGTTCATCGGACTGTGTCCGGCCGCGGCCGCCGCCGTAAGGCTGTGCGACGGCCGCCGTGCTGGCGAGCATCGTCAGCACCAAGGCCGTCGTGATGGTCTTCTTCATCCCTGTGTCTCCGGAGGCCCCTTGTGAGGCGGCCCGACTATGGTCCCTTGCGCCCACAGTTGCGCGGGTCAACCTGAACCGCGCTTGAACGAAATCCGTCTCTGCGTCAGCTTCGCGGGCATGACCGCGACACCCATCGATGTGACCGGCTTCTGGCGCCTCGCCGGCCCGGGAAAATGGTTCCGCAAGGACCGTCGCTTCGACGACTCGATCCGGCTGAAGTTCGAGCCTGTCCACTTCCGCGCCGCCCGCGGCGAGTACGACGCCTGGCGGGGCTCGGCCGAAGGCTGCCTGGCGCTGCTGATCCTGCTCGACCAGTTCCCGCGCAATCTCTGGCGAGGATCGGCCCACGCCTTCGCGACCGACCCGCTGGCGCGCGCCATCGCCCGGCAGGCCATCCAGAACGACTTCGACCAGGAGGTCGAGCCGGCCCTGCGGCCGTTCTTCTATCTGCCGTTCGAACACTCCGAGGATCCGGCCGACCAGGACTTCAGCGTGACCCTGACGACGGCGCTTCGCGACTCGACCGGGGATGAGGACACGCTGAAGTGGGCGATCGTGCACCGCGACATCATCACGCGGTTCGGACGCTTCCCGCACCGCAACCACGCGCTTGGCCGCGAGACCACGCCCGAGGAGCAGGCCTTCCTCGACGACGGCGGGTTCGCCGGCTGATCAGCGACCGGTGAAGGTGGCTCGAACGAGGGTCCGCATCGTGCGGATCTGCCGGCCGAGCAGTTCCGCCCGGCCCATCGCCTTGGACAGGACGATGCCGCCGTCCGTCACCGCGCTCAGCATGTCGGCCAGGGCGTCCAGATCAAGGTCGGCGGGAGCCGGGTAGTGCTCGACAATGCGATCCAGGTGAGCCCGGATCCGAAGTCGCCAGGCCAGGACAGCCTCCCGCGCCAGCTGGCGGACGCCCTGGTCGAACTGCTGCTCATGATAGGCCACCGAGGCCACCATGCAGCCGGGATGAATCGAAGGCAGGTCGTCCATCGCGTCGGCGAAGAACTTCAAGGCGATCAGGAAGCTGTGCAGCGGGTCCTCGCTGAGGTCCTCCGCGCGTCGCCAGATGTCGTCCAGAAGCGCCTTGTCGCGGTCCAGGAACCGCAGCATCAGCGCGCGCGCCAGCTCGGTCTTGTCCCGGAAGTGGTAGAAGAATCCGCTCTTGGTCAGGCCCGCCTCGAAGATGATCTCGTCGAGCGAGGTTGCCGCGAAGCCCTTCTGCAGGACATTCGTCTCGGCGATATCGAGGATCCGCTCGCGGGTCTGGGCGCCCTTGCCGACCGGACGATCGATGGTCTGCGCTTGCGTCAAAGGATAACTCCGCCCGCAATTCAGCTATGGCGAGCCTGTAGCCGAATGACTGCGGGGCGGCACGTTAAATGAACGACAGGTGCGCAGAGGTTCATCCAGCGCGTCTGAAAACGGCGGGATGCCCGGCGGGTGACCGCCGAACCTGACGTCCCCGATCCGCCTGGCCAGAGTCAGGGAACCCGGCCAGGCCAGTGACCCGGTTAGTCGCCCTTACCGATATTGATCATCGGACGTTGCTGCTCCTCGGCGAACGCCTGACGCGCGGCCTCGGCGCGCGCCTCCCACTCCGCGGCGGTCTTGCAGACCTTGGTCTTGAAGCGGGTGTTCGGCTGGCTGTCGCGACGGCAGACAAGCCGGGAGGTGTCGGGCTTTGCCGGTGTCTCGCTCGCCGCAGGGGTGGTGGGCGCCTCGGCGCCAGGCGCCGTTTCCGGCTGCGGATCAGCGGCAAGAACCATCAGGCTGATGAGCAATGCGGCGACCAAGGGACACTCCTACCATGAGAATTAGTCTGAACCGCATACTCGCTCTGCGATCCTTGGAGATCAAGAGGTGGGGATAACCAGCCTCCGGGGCGAAAAACACCAGTGCGAATCGCCCCGGACCGGAGCAGCCTGTGCCTCTTAAGGAGCCGCCTGCCGTGAACGCCCTCGCGCCCGTGATCGCCGCCCCGCCCCAGGCCGCCGCCGACCACCCGGAGCGGCAGTACCTGGCGTTGCTGCAGGACATCCTCGACAACGGCGTCCAGCGCGGCGACCGCACCGGCACCGGCACCCTGGGCGTCTTCGGCCGCCAGATGCGCTTCGACCTATCGCGCGGCTTCCCGCTTCTGACCACCAAGAAGCTGCACCTCAAGTCGATCGTGCTCGAACTGCTGTGGTTCCTGCGCGGCGACACCAATGTCCGCTGGCTGCAGGAGCGCGGCGTCAGCATCTGGGACGAGTGGGCCGACGAGAGCGGCGACCTCGGCCCCGTCTACGGTCGCCAGTGGCGGTCCTGGACCGCGCCCGACGGCCGGGTGATCGACCAGATCGCCGGCGTGGTCGAGAACCTGAAGACCAACCCCAACAGCCGCCGTCACATCGTCAGCGCCTGGAACCCGGCCGACGTCGACGACATGGCCCTGCCGCCCTGCCACTGCCTGTTCCAGTTCTTCGTAGCCGACGGCAAGTTGAGCTGCCAGCTCTACCAGCGCAGCGCGGACGTCTTCCTGGGCGTGCCGTTCAACATCGCCAGCTACGCCCTGCTGACCCTGATGATGGCCCAGGTCACCGGCCTCAAGCCCGGGGAGTTCGTGCACAGCTTCGGCGACGCGCACCTCTACCTGAACCACCTGGACCAGACCCGCGAGCAGCTGTCGCGCGAACCCCTGCCCTTCCCGACCATGCACATCGCGCCCAAGCGAGACCTGTTCGCGTTCGAGTACGAGGACTTCCAGCTCGAGGGCTACCAGGCCCATCCCGGCATCAAGGCGCCCATCGCGGTCTGAGCCCGATCACGGCACGAGCACGATCTTCCCCGCCACCGCCGCCTGTTCCAGCTTCTCGTGCGCCTCAGCCGCCTGCGACAGCGGCAACGTCGCGCCGACCAACGGCGTGATCGAACCGTCCGCGACCGCGCCCAGGACGGCCGCCAGATCCCGGCGATAGACCTCCGGCCGGGCGTCGCGCCAATAGGACACGTTGTAGCCGACGACGCCCTGGCTCTGGCTGAACAGGCCCATCGCCGACAGGCTGTTGTTCAGCACCATCTGCACCAGCGCGCCCGGATTGACCTTGCCGCCCTTCGTCGCGTCGTAGCCGCCATAGAGGATCGCCGCCCCGCCCATGCGCAGGGCCGCGATCGAGACCGCCTTGAGGTGCTTGCCGCCGATGTGGTCGTAGGCCGCGACCACACCGCCGCCCGAGATCTCGCGGGCCTTCGCGGCGACGTCGCCGGTCGCGTAGTCCAGGTGAACCCCGCCGCGCGCCTCGACCACCGCCTTCTTTCCGGCCGAGGCCGTGCCGATGGTCCGGACGCCGGCGTTGCGCGCCATCTCCAGCAACAGGTTGCCGACGCCGCCCGCCGCGCCGTGGATCAGCACCCATTCGCCCGGGCCGGCGACGGCGAGGCGATGGAACATCTGCCAGGCCGTGAGGCCGTTGAGCACCGCCGCGACCAGCGCGCGGGCGTCCGCGCCCTCGGGCGCCGGGACCAGCCATTTGGCCTCGATGTTGCGGCGGTCGGCATACGAGCCTGTGACGGTCAGGGCGGCGACCCGCTGGCCGACCGAGAAGCCCTCGACGCCCGGGCCCAGCGCCTCGATCCGCCCGATCAGGTCATAGCCCGGCGTCACCGGCGCCTTGACGCCGGGATAGAGGCCCTGGCGCATGACGATGTCGGCATAGGCCACGCCGGCCGCCTCGATCCTGACCCGCGCCTCGCCCGGCCCCGGCGGCGGCAGAACGACCTCGCGGCCGGACAGGACGCCAGCCCTGCCCGTGCGCGGCATGTGCATCTCAAAGGCGGTTTCGCTCGTCATGGCCAAGTCTCCTCGGGCGCAACGCTAGACCCCATTCCGCCGGGTAAGAGAAGCGCCGGACTGACAATCCCGCCGCCGCCCGCTATGCAGGCGGCATGTCCCTCCTCCCCATCGCCCTCGGCCCTGTCGCCCGCGCCCGCAACGGCGTCATCGGTCGTGACGGCGACCTGCCCTGGCGGCTGAAGTCCGACCTCGCGATCTTCAAGCGGGTCACCTTGGGCAAGCCGGTGATCATGGGGCGCAAGACCTGGGACAGCCTGCCCTTCAAGCCCCTGCCCGGCCGACTGAACGTCGTGCTGTCCCGCGACGGCTCGTTCCAGCCGGACAAGGCCGTGGTCTGCGAGCGGTTCAACGAGGCGATCGAGCTGGCCCGCGAGCAGGCGGAGGACGACGGGGCCGAGGAGGTCTGTGTCATCGGCGGTCTGGCGCTGTTCGAACTGGCCCTGCCCAAGGCCCGGCGAATCTACCTGACCGAGGTCGACGCCGAGCCGGAGGGCGACGTGATCCTGCCGGCCTTCGACGAGGCCGACTGGAGGGAAGTGAGCCGCGAGGAACACCCCGCCGGTCCCGATGACGACCACGCCTTCGTCTTCCGGGTCCTCGAACGCCGTTGAATCGCTTGCGCTGACCCGGCGTCATTGGGTTCACTTCCCGCCAATCAGAAAACGGGAGCGCGCCGCATGGAAATCGAACTCGTCGCCGAGGGACTGAAGTTCCCCGAGGGGCCCATCGCCATGGCCGACGGCTCGGTGATCCTCACCGAGATCGCCGGCCAGCGCCTGACCCGCATCACGCCCGACGGCAAGACCGAGGTCTACGCCGAGACCGGCGGCGGCCCGAACGGCGCGGCGGTCGGCCCGGACGGCGCCATCTGGGTGACCAACAACGGCGGCAGCTTCGACTTCCAGGACGTGGGCGGCCTGCTGATCCCCGGACCGACGCCGCCCAGCCACACCGGCGGCTATATCCAGCGCATCGACCCGGTCACCCGCAAGGTCGAGACCGTCTACGACCTCTGCGACGGGAAAAAGTTCAACGGCCCCAACGACCTGGTCTTCGACAAGACCGGCGGCTTCTGGTTCACCGACCATGGCTGCTCGACGCCGGAGGGCCGCAAGCACGGCGCGCTTCACTATGCGAAGATCGACGGCTCGAAGGTCACCCGGGCCCGCGAGCACATGATTTCGCCCAACGGCGTGGGACTCTCGCCGGACGAGACGGTCGTCTACATGGCCGACACCCAGCTGGGCCGCCTGTGGGCGTTCGACGTCGCCGAGCCGGGCGTGCTGGCCGAAGGGCCGCCGTTCCAGCCCGGCCGGGTGGTCTGCAACCTGCCCGGCTACCAGCTGCTGGACAGCCTGGCGGTGGAAGCCGGCGGCAAGGTCTGCGTGGCGACCATCATCAACGGCGGGATCACCGCCTTCGATCCGGACGGCACGACCGAGCACTATCCGTTCCCGGACCTGCTGGTGACCAACATCTGCTTCGGCGGACCCGACATGACCACCGCCTGGGTCACCGCCTCCGGCACCGGCAAGCTGTACAAGGCCAAATGGCCCCGGCCGGGCCTGAAGCTGAACTACAACGCCTGACAGATCGCGGTTATGCTCCGCCTCGACCCGGCAAGTTGGCCGGCCTGGAGGCGTCTGGTCAGCCGTGCTTGATCGTGTCGAGGTTTCGCTCGCGGAGGAACTTCGGGCGCGGCTCACCGAGGGACGCCCCTCGCAGGCCGTGCTCGACAGCTTTCACGCCATCGAGGCGTCGGCCATCCGCGAGCCGGAGGCCCTGGCCGCGGCCCTTGAGGACGCGGCGCGGCTGGACCTGTCGCAGGCCCTGTCGACCCTGATCCCCGCCCGCGCCCTTGGCGTGGCCATTGCCGGCGCCGATGGCCGGGTGCACTGGCGCAGCCCGGCCTTCACGGCGTGGTTCGGCGATCACGGCGACACACCGGCCTTTCACCGCCTGCTCAAGCTGGCGACCCGCGGGCATCCGGTGTCGGGCCTGGTCGAGGCGCTGGACGGGGCGGTGCTGGCAAGCTGCGTCGGATGCGCCGAATCCGCCGCGCGCTGGCCGCTGCCCACCGAAGCTCTGGTCCTTCTGGCCTCGGGGCCGACCCGGTTCGCGCTGGTCGCCTTCGCGCCGTCCCGGATCAGTGATCTGGCCGCCCGCGCGACACAGGCCTTTGGCCTGACGCCGCTCGAGTCGCGCCTCGCCGAGGCCCTGCTCGACGCCCCCTCGATCGAGGTGGCCGCGGACCGCGCGGGTGTGGGCCGGGAGACGGCCCGGGACGCGATCCGTTCCGCCCAGCGCAAGGCCGGCGTCCGGCGCTCCTCCGATCTCGTTCGCGAGATGCTCGACATGATGTGCGGCGACCAGCCCGAGGTCACCGACCTCTCCGGCGTGTTCGTCTCCGCCTTCGGGGCAACGCCTGGCGAGGCCCGGACAGGGGCGGCCCTGGCGCGAGGCCTGACCGCCCGCGAGGTCGCCGCCGAGCTCGGCGTGACCGAGCACACCATTCGCGGGCAGTTGAAGGCGCTCTACGCAAAGTCCGGCGTCAGCAAGGCGCGGGACCTCATGCGGCTCGCCGCCGAGGCCTCGACGCTGGACGCCATGACCCGCGTGGGCGAGACAGCCGCCCAGCTTGAAGGCGTCGCCGGCCGGCTGCGGGTCATCGCTCGCCCCGACGGTCGCCGCGTGGCCGCGTGGGACTACGGCCCGATGAGCGGGACGCCGGTGCTGGTGGGGCACGGCACCATCACTGGCCGGACCCTGCCGCCGTCCTTCGTGGCGGCGCTGCACAAGCGCGGCTTTCGACCGATCGTGCCGCAGCGGCCAGGCTTCGGCCTGACCGACCCGGCCCATGGCGACTACCTGGAAACCGCCGCCCAGGATCTGGCGGCCCTGCTCGACGGGCTGCGCATCAAGTCCGCCCACCTGCTGATGCGGGACGACGGCGCCGGCGCGGCCCTGGCCTTCGCCGCCGCCTTTCCGGACCGCGTCCTGACCGGGATGCTGGCCAACCCGCGCTGGCCCGGCCACGGCGTGCGCAGTCCCGACACCGTGATGGGGTCAATCACCAAGGCCTTTCTCGTGCGCCCCGAGTTCGTCGGCATGTTCGCCGAGATGCTGCGGCGCCAGACCCGCTCCGACCTGCTGGCCGACATGGTCCGGCGCTCGGCCGACCACGTTGTCGCCGACCGCGAGGCGCTGGCCCGGCCGGGCGTGCTGTCGAGCATGGTGCGCGACATCCAGGCCATGGCCGCCCGGACCAGCGAGGGCTTCGCGCGCGAGCAGAGCCTCTACGCCCGCGGCTGGGAGCCGCCTGCGGTCGACGGACCCGCGCCCTGGCTGGTGATGGAGTGCCGGCCGCTGACCCTGCCCGGGGTCGAGGCCGCCTTCGGCATGCTGCCGGACGTCCGGTTCACGGACCTCGCCGACGCCGGCCTGCTCTTCTATCATTCTCATCCGGTCGAGGTGGCCGACCTGTTCGCAGACCACGCCCGTCAGGAGTCTTCACGATGAAGACCGTCCGGATCGCCCTCGCCGCCTCGCTGCTGCTGCTGGTCGCGGCCTGCGCCCACAGGGGCCCGATCCCCTGCGGATGCCTGCCGCCGCCCGAGGACGCGCCGAAGCAGGGCTAGTAGAGGACGCCCATCGCGGAGCGCTCGAAGCTCTTGAGCTCGTCGTTGCGACCATCGCGGACCTTCACGGCCCACTCGGGGTCCTGCAGCAGGGCCCGGCCCACGGCGACCATGTCGAACTCGCCGCGATCCAGCCGCTCGACCAGGCCGTCCAGCGACGCCGGCTGGCTCGCTTCGCCGCCGTAGGCCGCGATGAACTCGCCGCTGAGCCCCACCGAGCCGACGGTGATGGTCGGCTTGCCCGTGAGCTTCTTGGCCCAGCCGGCGAAGTTCAGGTCGCTGCCGCCCCCGTCTTCTGGGAATTCCGGCTCCCAGAACCGGCGCTGGGAGCAGTGGAAGACGTCGGCGCCAGCGTCGGCCAGCGGTTCCAGCCAGGCTTCCATCTCGGCGGGCGTCGCGGCGAGTCGGGCCGTGAAGTCCTGCTGCTTCCACTGGGAGAGCCGGATGATGACCGGATAGTCCTCGCCGACCGCCTTGCGCACGGCCTTGAGGATCTCCGCCGCGAAGCGCGAACGCTCGGGCAGCGTGGCGCCGCCCCAGCGGTCGGTGCGCAGGTTCACGCCGTCCCAGAAGAACTGGTCGATCAGATAGCCATGGGCGCCGTGCAGTTCGACCGAGTCGAAGCCCAGCGCCTTGGCGTCGGCGGCGGCGCGGGCGAAGGCGTCGATGGCGTCCTGGACGTCGGCGTCGCTCATCGGCGCGCCGAACGTCTTGCCCGGACTGGAGAGACCCGACGGGCTGTCGTAGGCGCCTGGCGGGGTCCATTCCGGATCCCGGGTGCGGACCGCGCCGACGTGCCACAGCTGGGGCGCCATGACCCCGCCGGCGGCGTGGACGTTGTCGATCACCGTCTTCCAGGCGGCCAGCTCCGCCTCGCCGTGGAAGCGTGGGACGTTCTTGTCATTGAGCGAAGCCGGACGGGCGACGCCCGTACCCTCCGAGACGATCAGGCCGACGGCGTTGGCGGCGCGGCGCTCGTAGTAGGCAGCGACATCCTTCGTCGGAACGCCGCCCGGCGAGAACGACCGGGTCATGGGCGCCATGACGATGCGGTTGGGCAGCGTCATCGACTTGATCTTCAACGGGGAGAACAGGACGTCCTGCGACACGGGGAGCGGCTCCGGAAGTGTGGGTGGTCCGCTGCCGGTTTAAACAGCTGTTCGACACTCGACTGCACCAGAAATTCTCCAAGGCGATCAAAGACTACCCAGTTGAGTGAATCGGGTTCTCGCAAATGCGAAACGCAGGTTAGAGTTATTGGGCCGGGTTGAGGGACCCGTGCGGGGATGGTGAACGACGTGTTCAAGCAGTCGGCAGCTACCTTTCCGGAGGTTCTTCGGGAACGTCTGGCCGAAGGCCGGCCGGCCCAGGCGATTCTCGACGCCTGGCCGACGCTGGAGCGGGCCATCCTGCGTGAGCCGGAAGCCATGCGGGCCGCCCTTGAGGAGTCCGCCCGCTTCGCGCCGGCTGAAGGAACCGCCACGGTCGCGCCACGCTCGGCCCTGGGTTTCGCCGTTCTTGATGCGGACGGGGCCCTGGTTCACGCCGACGCCGCCTTCCACGACTGGTTCAGCGAAGGGGTCGAGACGCTGATGATCCGTCGTCTGGTGCGCCTGGCCCAGAAGGACGGTCAGGCCTCGGGCCTGATCGGCGGCTCGAATGGCGCCTCCATCGCCGCCTGCGCCGGAGTCCGCGATGTCGCGGCCGGCTGGCCGATGCCAGCGGACTGCCGCACGGCGCTCGAGGGGCCAGGCCGCCGCATTATCCTTCTGTGTTTCGCGCCGTCACGGGCAGGCGACCTGTCCGCCCGAGCGACAGCCGCCTTCGGCTTCACGCCGCTCGAGGCCCGCCTGGCTGAAGCGCTTCTGGACGCCGCCAACCTGGACGCCGCGGCGGCGCGGATCGGGGTCGGTCGTGAGACCGCTCGCGAGGCCCTGAAGAAGGCCATGAAGAAGGCCGGCGCCCGACGGTCTCCCGATCTCATCCGCCGCATGATGGACCTGATGTGCGGCGACCACCCCGAGCCGCCGGACATCGAGGAGGTCCTCGGCTCCAGCTTCGGGGCGACCGCCGCAGAGGCCAAGGCCGCCGCCCGCTTCGCCCAGGGACTGACCGCGCGGGAAGTCGCCGAGGGCCTGGGCGTCAAGGAGGCCACCGTTCGCGGCCAGCTCAAGGCGGTCTTCGCCAAGACCGGCGTCAACAAGGCCAAGGACCTCGTTCGTCTTGCCGCGGAAACCAGCACGCTGGCGGCTTTGACCGGAACGGCCGAAACCGTTCTCGAGCCGATCGACCCCCATGGTCGCCTGCGCGTGGTCGCGTCCGGCGACCGTCGGATCGCGCTGACTGACTATGGCCCCCGCAGCGGCAAGCCGGTGGTGGTGATGCATGGCGCAGCCACCGGGCGTCGCCTTCCGCCTGAACTCGTCCGTGCCCTGCAGAAGCATGGGTACCGCCCGATCGTCCCGCAGCGGCCAGGCTTCGGCCTGACCGATGTCGCGCGCGGCGACTTTCTGCGCCAGGGCTCGGACGATATGGTCCGTGTCCTGGATGCGCTGAAGATCGACCGGACCAAACTGATGGTCCGGGATGCCAGTACGCCCACAGGTCTAAAGTTCGCTGTGGATCACGCCGACCGGATCACGGCCGGGATCGCCGTCAATCCAAAATGGCCAGCGAACTCCCTGGAACACCGGGTCCGACTGCCGCAGAGCATGATGGGCGTGATCGCCCACTCCTTCAAATCGAACCCGCAGCTGATCGGGTTGCTGGCCGAGACCCTGCGTCGTCAAACGCGCACGGACCTGCTCGAAGTCACGATGCGACAAACGCTCGCGGCGCTACCGATGGACGCCGCGACGCTGGAGCAGCCCGGCGTTCTGGACGCCTTGGTTCGCGATACCCAGGGCATGTTCGCGCGCACAAGCGCCGGCTTCGCGGCCGAGCACCGCGCCCTCGCCGGCGGCTGGAGCGTGCCCGAGGGTGTCGGCGGTGAGCGCTGGACGATCGCCGAGTGCGCGCCCCTGGCCCTCACCGGCGTGGAGAAGGCCTGGGGCGGGCTACCCAACGTCCGCTTCCGAATGATCCAGGATGCCGGATTGCTCGTCTACTTCTCCCATCCCCAGGTCATCGCCGACCTCGTCGCCGACGCCTGAAGCCATCCCCCCTAAGTGGGGATGTCGGCCGCCCATCGACGGGCCACCCTGTCCATGAAGGATGGGAGCCGATGAGTATCGTCCGCAAGGCCGTCTATCTGCTGTTCTGCCTGGCGACCCTCGTGGTCGTCATCGCCATGATGGCGACCACGGCCAGAGCCCAGAGCGACCCGTTCGGCTCCCTGTACGCGCCTCCGCCCGGATCCGCGCCGGCGCCCTCGACGCGGACAGGCGTCACCGGCGTCACCGGCGCCGTCGGCCGCAGCTACGCCGGGTCCCAGGAAGACGGCTTCGCGAGCCTGAGTCAGATCGGAATGCTGCCACGCGTCGTGCCGGCGATCCCGCTGCGGCTGAAGCCGTGGAACCCGAAGGTCAGCAGCAAGCGCCCCCGCGTCCTGGTGCCGACCTATGCCCTCGCGCTTGTGCGCACGGGAAAGGTCAGCGCCTTCGCCGGCGGAGCCGGATCGGAGATGGCCCCGCGGCGGACGAGCCTGACGACAGCGCTGGTCGGGGTTTCAGACGAGCTGGCCGAGCAACTCGCGCAGGAAGCCTACGACGATCTGTTGACGCGCCTGAAGGCGGCCGGGTTCGACGTCGTCACGCCGCAGGAGGTCGCCGCCACGCCCGAGGCCGGCCGGCTGGAGGTGATCGGCACGCGCACCCAGGGCATGAACGGCATGAGCGTCTACGGTCCACGCAGTGCGCCGCTGCGGACCGGGCATCCGTACACCTCGGCCGTGTTGTCCGGCTCGAAGGCGGCCATCGCCCTGACCGACATGAGCATCGAGACCGACGCGCTGGTGCTCACCCCGCAGATCGCGCTCGATTATCAGCAGCTCGAGACAACCGGACGGCGCACTTACGTCGGCTCCGCCCAGGTCGGGGCCAAGGTCTGGTTCGACGTCCTGAGCGGCTCGGGAGCGAACTTCATGATCGGCGGATCCCGTAAGGGCCTAGGTTCGGGGCCTTACGGCGGCTTCCTGATAGAAGGCAACCACGGGTCCACCGAGCCCTTCGGCATCATGTACGAGGTCGATGACCGCTCCGACAGCGTCGCGATCAGCAATGCCTTCGCCAATGCCGGCCTCGGCTCCCTTTACCGTCAGAGTCAGGTCTACGCGATCGAGGTCGCGCCGGAACGCTATGCCGCGCTGGTGCGCGCCGCGTTCCAGGGCCTGAACATCTCTATCGTCGCCGAGCTCAAGAAGGCTCGCGGCCTGTAGCCGACCGGAGGGACATCCCATGAAACGCCTTACAGCCCTGATGACCGCAGCAGCCCTGATCGCCACGCCGGCGCTCGCCCGCCAGCCAGTATCGAGCGAGGCTCCGCCCGAGGACGCCGCGCCGCCGCCGGCCGCCAGCCTGGTGCAGCCCGCGGCTCCGGCCGTCGTGGAGGCGCCGGCCGCACCGACCGCCCCGGCCCCGCCCGCTGCGACGATCGATCCCTCCATCTACCAGGTGCTGCGCACCGGCGACCGCCAGATGACCTGCGAGGCCTTGGCCGGCGAGGCCAACACACTGAACGCCGAACTGATGACCGAACAGCAGGAGGCCGCCAAGAAGGCCAAGAAGTCCAAGGCCGGAAAGGGCATCATGGGCGGAGCCGCCGGCGGACTGATGGCGGGCGCGGCTCGCTACGGACTGGCTCGAGGCATGGTCGGCGGGGCCTTCAGCCCGCTGGTGGCCCAGGCGGCCGTCGCGGCCACGGATGCGACGTCGGTGGCCGCCGGAAACGCGATCGCCAACAGTGGTGATGACGGCGCGCCGGCGACCGTGTCACCCAAGCAGCAGCGGATGAACCATCTGCTCGGGCTCTACCGCGAGAAGCAGTGCTGACTTTTGGGGGACATGCACCTCTTCGGTACGTGTCCCGATCAGCTTGAAGGAGCGGGGGACACGCACTGAAGTGCATGTCCCCCGCCAATCAGAGTCCCAGAACCAGCTTGGCCATGATGTTGCGCTGGATCTCGTTCGAGCCCGCGTAGATCGACGCCTTGCGGTAGTTGAAGTAACTCGGCGCCGCGGGGGCGGCGTAGTCAGGCCCCGGCCGCGGCTCGTTGGTGATCGCCCAGGTGTCCTGGACGAAGGGCGCCGCGTAGCCGCCGACCGCTTCCAGCGCCAGTTCGGTGATCGCCTGCTGCGCCTCCGAACCCGCGCACTTCAGCATCGAGGACGCCGGCCCGACCGGCTGACCCGATCCCATGGCCGAGAAGATGCGCAGCTCGGTGGCGTTGAGCGCCTCGATACGAATCTCCATCTCGGCCAGCTTGCGCTGGAAGTCAGGATCGCGGATCAGCGGCTCCCCCTGGTCCGACAGCTCGGCAGCCGCGATCTTCCGCACCTTCTTGAGCTGGTTCATCAGCCCAGGCGC
The DNA here is from genome assembly GCA_031426695.1 of Caulobacter sp. GTDB lineage: Bacteria > Pseudomonadota > Alphaproteobacteria > Caulobacterales > Caulobacteraceae > Caulobacter. The sequence continues at coordinate 88,507 of JASJPM010000006.1, read as the reverse complement.
GTAGGCGTTGCCGCGTTCGAACTCGAGCAGGTACTTGGCGTAGGTCCAGCCCTTGCCCTCTTCGCCGATACGGTTGGCGACCGGCACGCGGACGTTGTCGAAGAAGACCTGGTTGATCTCCTGCTCGTTGGTCGCGGGGCCATCCAGCGTCGGCAGCGGCTTGATCTGAATGCCCGGCGTGTCCATCCGCAGCAGCAGGAAAGAGATGCCGTTCTGCGGCTTGCCGCTGTTGTCGGTACGGACCAGGCAGAACATCCAGTCAGCCCACTGGGCGTGGGTGGTCCAGATCTTCGAACCGTTGAGGACGTAGTCGTCCCCGTCCCGCTCGGCCTTCATCTGCAGGCTGGCGAGGTCGGAGCCGGAGCCCGGCTCGCTGTAGCCCTGGCACCACCAGATGTCGGAATTGATGATCGGCGGCAGATGCTGAGCCTTCTGCGCGTCGGTGCCGAAGGCCATGATCACCGGGGCGACCATCTTCAGGCCCATTGGCGAGGAGGTCGGCACGCCGGCCAGGCTCATCTCCATATTGAAGATATAGGCCTGGCTGGGCGTGAACCCCGTGCCCCCGAACTCGACCGGCCAGTTGGTGGCGGCCCAGCCGCGCGCGGCCAGCTTCTTCTGCCACTTCACCTGGCCGGCCTTGTCGAGATAGCCGTTCTTCGACTGGGACATCTGCCTGCGCAGGTCCTCGTCGTAGTTTTCGGCGATCCAGTCGCGGACCTCGCGCTGGAAGGCCTTGTCCTCTTCCGAGAAAGCGAGGTCCACGGCCGCTACTCCACGCCGTCGAGGTATTCGATCTCGGGTCGGCCGGCCATCGTCGGGCCCATCGCCGCGCCGGCGGCCTTGAAGTAGTCGGTGCCGCCATGGGCCTTCAGGGCTTCGTCGGAAGCATAGACTTCCAGGACCTTGTAGACGCCGGCTTCGGTGCGGCTCCTGGTCAGCTGGTACATCAAGCAGCCCGGCTCGTTGGCCTTCACCTTGGCGGCCAGGTCGAGGAACACCTTCTCGAACTCGGAGGCCTTCTCGGGTTGCACCTTCAGGGTCGCGACGACGCCGATCATGTTTTTCTCTCCCTTGGACCCGTCTGGCCCGAACGCTTGTTTGAACGTCACCATGCGGCGGGGCGTGGGGTCGTGCAAGCATGACGTTGAAGGAAAGCGTGACGCCCCGGACAGGTTCGCCGCGGGGGCGACTAGGCCGGACCTACCGGCGCTCGTTCCAGCCGTAAGCGACCCAGGAGTGGCCGCCGACATTGCGGGCCTCGATGATGTCGCTATCCGACGAGGCCTTGGCCCGCATCGAACGGCGGGCGCGGCTGGCGAGAACGGCGAGACCCAGCAGCGCGCTGGACATCAGGGCGATAACCACGACGGTCAGGGTCGCGAAGATCGCCAGCACCGCGCCGATGGCGAGCGCCGCACAGGTCGCCAGCGCACCGGCCACCCAGGCCAGGCCCTTGACCGCTGATCGTGAGCCGCCCTGCCCTGTCGTCTGATTGTCCATGTCGTCCTCGTAGGGTCGCATTGGGAGGCGACCTTCACCGTCATTAATTTGTGCGAACGTGCTGAACGTCAACTGAACACCCGCGTGAAGAGCGAGACATTCTCCGTTCGCCCATTCAGGCGGCGCCCTCCAGCGCCATGTCCCGACGCTCCCGCACGACCGTATCGTAGGCCGCATTGATCGCCGCCGTCTTGGATTCGGCCACTTCAATGAACTCGTCCGGAAGCCCCCTGGACCGGGCGCGGTCCGGATGGGCGTCGGAGACCCGGGCCCGCCACGCCGCGCGAACTTCCTCGTCCGTCGCGTCCGGGAGCACGCCGAGGATCACGTAGGGATCGTTTGGTCCCGCGCCCATATGGGTCGCCTTCAGCCGGCGGAAGGTCAGGGGCGAAAATCCGAACAGCCGGCTCACCCGTTCAAGATAGTCGAGCTCGTCTCCGGTCACCGCGCCGTCGGAGCCGGCGATGTGGAACAGACCGTCGAGCACGTCCTCGAGGATCTGCGGGCAGGCGCGGTAGCGCTTGGCCAGCCGACGGGCGTAACTCTCGAAGCCGTGCGTCGTCTGGCGGGCCAGGTCGTACAGCCGGTGGACATTGCGCTCGGACCCGGCGTCAGGCTGGAAGACCGATGCGAACATGTCGAACTCACCGGACGTCGCCCGGCCATCAGCTCGGGCAAGCTTGGCGCCCAGGGCCGTGACGGCGGTCGTGAAGGCGGGGTCCTCGCCGGGCAGGCCCGGCGGACAATCCGCGCACTCGGCGTCGTCGACGCCCCTCGCCGCGAGGCTTGCAATGTTTCGCCAGAAGCTCATGGGATAGGCAGAGCTTAGGATTCTGGCGGACGCATGGCAATCGGTACTGAGGCGGCGGCAGGCTGGACTTTCTGGATCGACCGGGGCGGAACGTTCACAGACGTCATCGGACGCTCTCCGGACGGCGCCGAACATACCCTGAAACTGCTGTCCGCCTCGCCGTCCTACGCGGACGCGGCCGTCGAAGCGATGCGTCGATTGCTGAGCGTCGCGACCGGCGATCGGTTCCCGGCAGAGCGGGTCGCGGCGATCAAGATGGGCACCACCGTCGCCACCAACGCTCTGCTCGAACGCAAGGGGGCACGAACCCTGCTGGTCGTCACGGAGGGTTTTGCCGATTCCATCCTGATCGGCGACCAGTCGCGGCCGCAACTGTTTGCCCTCGACATCCTTCGCCCCGATCCGTTGTACGATGGGGTCATCGAGGCCCGCGAGCGCCTGGCCAGCGATGGCGCGGTGATCACGGCGCTCGACGTCTCGGCCCTGACCGCCGCGCTGGCGACGGCGCGAAGCGAGGGCTTCACCAGCCTCGCCGTCGCCTTCCTGCACAGCGATCTGAACCCGGCGCACGAGCTGGCGGCCGGCGAGATCGCCCGCGCCGCGGGGTTCGACTATGTGGCCCTCAGCCACGAGGCCAGCCCCCTGCCCCGCTTCGTGCCGCGCGCGGAGACGGCGGTGGCCGACGCCTACCTGACGCCGGTTCTGCGCGCCTATGTCGAACAGGTGGCCCGGGCGGTCGAGGGCGCGCCGCTCTGGTTCATGACCTCGGCCGGCCAGTTGGTGAGGGCCGAGGCCTTCCGGGGAAAGGACGCCGTCGTCTCCGGGCCTGCCGGCGGCGTGGTTGGCGTCGCCGAGACGGCGCGCGCTGCGGGTTCGAGCGCCGTCCTCGGCTTTGATATGGGCGGCACCTCGACCGACGTCTGCCGCTTCGCCGGAACGCTCGAGCGGCGGGACACCGCCCGTGTCGCGGGGGCCCGGCTTCGCAGTCCGATGCTCGACGTCGAGACCGTGGCCGCCGGCGGCGGCTCGATCCTGACCTACGACGGCTTCCGCGCCCGGGCTGGCCCGGCCAGCGCCGGCGCCGACCCGGGTCCGGCTTGCTACGGCCGCGGCGGACCGGCGACGGTCACCGACGCCAACCTCGTCCTCGGCCGGCTCGACCCGGCCTGGTTTCCGTCGGTGTTCGGCCCGAACGGCGACGCCCCGCTCGACCCCGCCGCCGCCCGCGCCCGGCTGGCCGAGCTGGCCGGGGCGATGGGGCTGACCGTCGAAGACGCCGCCGAGGGCTTCGTCGCCGTCGCTGTCGAGCAGATGGCCCAGGCCGTGCGCCGCATCTCCACCGAGCGCGGCTTCGACCCCCGCGACCACGCCCTGGTCAGCTTCGGGGGCGCGGCGGGCCAAGTCTGCTGCCAGGTCGCCGACGCGCTGGGCGTGACCGAGGTGCTGAGCCCGAAGCATGCGTCGCTGCTGTCGGCTTGGGGCATCGGGCAGGCGCGGGTCGGCAGCCTGCGCCAGGCGGGCCTCGACCAGCCGCTGGGCGACGCCGGACTGGCCGCCGCCACCGCGCTGGCCGACCGGCTGGCGGGCGAGGCCGGCGACGCCCTGGCCGCGCAAGGTTCCGAGACGGGCTCCGTCAAGCGCCGCCTGCTGCTGCGCTATGACGGCGCCGACGCCGCCCTGCCGGTGGCGGTCTCGAACGCCGCGACGGCGAGGACTGCCTTCGAGACGGCTCACCAGCGCCTGTTCGGCTTCATCGAGCCCGACCGCGCCATCCTGATCGGCAGTGTGGAAGCGGAAGCCTCTGCTTCTCCCTTCCTCGTCGATGGAGGAAGGGTCGGCGATGGTGGTGTAGCCGATGAATCAACAGCAGGGGTTCAAGAGGCCCAGAGCTTCACGCGCTCCTCCCCCGACAATCCGCCCTCACCACCATCCCAACCCTTCCTCCATCGAGGAGGAAGGGCTTTGGTCCATGCCAACGACCTGACCGCCCTCGACGGCCCCGCCCTGATCATCCGCGCCGACACCCAGATCGCCGTCGCCGACGGCTGGCGCGCCACGGCCCAGGCCGACGGGCTGATCCGGCTCGTCCGCACGGTCCCCCTGGCCGCCGCCGCCATCGCCGCCGACAAGCCCGATCCCGTCACCCTGGAGCTGTTCAACCGCCGCTTCATGGGCGTGGCCGAGGCCATGGGCGCGGCGCTGGAGCGGACCGCCCACTCGGTCAACATCAAGGAGCGGCTCGACTTCTCCTGCGCGCTGTTCGACGCTGGCGGCGGGCTTGTCGCCAACGCGCCGCACATGCCGGTCCACCTGGGCAGCATGGGCGCCAGCGTGCGGGCGACCAAGGCGCGCCATCCGGTGCTGCGGCCCGGCGAGGCCTTCGCGCTCAACAATCCCTACTTCGGCGGCACCCACCTGCCGGACATCACGGTGGTGATGCCGGTGTTCATGGACGGCGGCGCTGAGCCGGCCTTCTACGTCGCCGCGCGGGGCCACCACGCCGATGTCGGCGGCATCCAGCCGGGCTCCATGCCGCCCTTCTCGAAGACGCTGGATGAGGAAGGCGTGCTGCTGGACGCCGTGCCGATCATGCGCGAGGGCCGGTTCCTGGAGGCGGAGACCCGCGCGGCCCTGGCCACGGGCCGGTGGCCCGCCCGGTCGCCGGACCGTAACCTCGCCGACCTCAAGGCCCAGATCGCCGCCTGCCAGGCCGGCGCTGCGGCCGTCGCCGACATGATCCGCGCCCACGGCCCGCAGACCGTCGCCCGGTACATGACCTTCGTGCAGCAGAACGCCGAGCAGTCGGTGCGCCGGGCGGTCGGCAAGCTGGTCGACGGTGAGGCGCGCGTGCCGATGGACGGCGGCGGCGAGGTTGTGGTCACGGTGAAGGTCGACCCCGGCAGGGGCGAGGCGGTCCTCGACTTCACCGGCTCGGCCGACCAGCTGGGCAACAACTTCAACGCGCCGTCGGCCATCGTCGACGCCGCCGCGCTGTATGTGTTCCGCAGCCTGGTCGACGACGACATCCCGCTGAACGCCGGCTGCCTGACGCCGCTCAAGATCATCACGCGCCACGGCTCCATGCTCGATCCCGAGCCGCCCGCCGCCGTGGTGGCGGGCAATGTCGAGACCAGCCAGCACGTCGTCGACGCCCTCTACGCCGCCATCGGCGCCATGGCCAACAGCCAGGGCAGCATGAACAACTTCACCTTCGGCGACGACCAGAAGCAGTACTACGAGACCATCTGCGGCGGGGCCGGGGCGACGGCGACGCGGGCCGGCGCCAGCGCGGTCCACACCCACATGACCAACTCGCGCTTGACCGATCCGGAGATCCTCGAGCGCCGCTTCCCGGTGCGGGTCGAGCACTTCGGCGTCCGCCACGGCTCCGGCGGCGAGGGCCTCCACCGGGGCGGCGACGGGGTCATCCGCCGCATGCGCTTCCTCGCCCCGATGGAAGCGGCCCTGCTTTCGACGCGCAGAAGCCACAGTCCGCAGGGAATCTGTGGCGGTGGAGCCGCGCAGGCGGGGCGTCAGCGTTTGATCGAGGCGGACGGCGGGGTAAAGGAACTTCCCGGCTGCTTTTCGATTACGGTGCGGCCCGGCGACGTCGTCGAGATCGAAACTCCGGGGGGCGGCGGTTTCGGATCCCGCGACCGCGACGCCTGACGACATCAGTACAGGACCTTCTTGATGGCCCCGATCCTTCTTCTCGCCTTCGCCCTGCTGGCCCAGGACGCGCCGGCGGCGCTCCCTGCGGACGACGGCCCGGTGGCGACCGCCGCGCCACGCAAGCAGGACGTCGCCCCGCTCCCGATCCAGGGCGGCCCCGTCTCCCCCCCGACCGACGACTACGGCTACGTCGGCTGGTGCTTCGGCGCGGTCAGCGGCTATGTCGACCTGTACGACCGCGCCATGCCCGAGGTGATCCGCATCGAGCGCGCCTGGCCCACGCCGGGCACCGAGGAGAACATCAAGGAGGTGTATCCGGCCCAGAAGCGGGACGCGATCGCCAGCCTGGCCCTGTTCGGCCGCGCCATCGAGGCCGCCGAGAAGGCCAGCCCGACCCCCATCGCCCAGCAGGGCGCGGCCGCCATCAAGAAGGGCCGCGGCGTCTGGACCGGCGCCACCAGCGTGCCCAAGGCCCAGCTGGCCCAGTTCTGGATGAGCTGGTCGCCGCCCGCCCGGTGCGAGGAGACGGCCAAGGCGCTGGAGGCCCGCTCCAACCTGTTCGGCCAGGCCCTGACCGCCAACGCCGCCGCCGCGCCGGTCGCGGCGCCGCCGACGCCCGAGCCCGAACCCGACGCCCAGGCCGAGGCCGCGCCCGCCGAAGGCCCCGCCGCCGACGCCCCGCCCGCTGACCCGGCCCCCGCCGTCGAGACCGCCCTCCCGGCCGAAGACGCCGCCCCGCCGGCCGAAGCGCCCGCCATGGACATGACCGAGGCTCCGGCGCCCGGCGAGGGCGCGCCCGCCGCCGCCGCGCCCTCCGCCATCGACGACCTGCTGCCGGTCCCGGCCCAGGCCGAACCGGTCGTCGAGCCCGAGGCGGTCGCGGAGTCCGCGCCGGCCGGCCAGCCCGGCCAGGACGACACGCTCAAGGGCCTGCGCGGCCCGCAATAGGTCCGACCCTTTCGCCGATGAGGTACAGCCCCGGTTGACGGCCGGGCAGGATTCCCGCTTGCTGTTGGAAAGCGCGGTACGGCGGCTGAAGGGCCGCCGCAGACAAGCGCCAACGCGGGAGGACCACCGTCTTGAGTACATCGCCCCCGGCGGCGCCTGAGCGCCTGCGCCTGGACACCAAGTTTTTCTTCGGCATCGGCTCGGCGGCGGAATCGATCGCGCTCTATTCGGTCAGCGCGTTTGCGATGTTCTACTACAATCAGGTGCTGGGGCTGCCGGCCGCGCTGGCCGGGCTGGCCATCTCCGCCAGCCTGGTGCTGGACGGGATTTCCGACCCCCTGGTCGGGTCGCTGTCGGACCGCACGCGGTCGCGGCTGGGCCGGCGCCACCCCTGGATGCTGGCCGCGCCGATCCCGATCGGCCTTAGCCTGATCGCCATCTTCAATCCGCCGGGCGAGCTGGACCAGTGGGCGCTGTTCACCTGGTTCGCCCTCTCCGTGACCCTGATGCGGCAGTTCATGACCTTCTTCCACACGCCGCACCTGGCGCTGGGCGGCGAGCTGTCGAGCGACTACCTCGAGCGCTCGCGGGTGATGAGCTGGAACAACTTCTTCACCTGGGCCGGAGCGGCGGGCACCGCCTTCTTCGCGCTGAGCTATGTGTTCAAGGCGACGCCCCAGTTCCCGCGCGGCCTGCTCAATCCCGAGCCCTACGGCCCCTTCGCCTTCGGGCTGGCGGCGGTGGCCATCACCATCCTGTTCGCCTCGGCCTGGTTCACCCGCGACCAGATCCCCCGCCTGCCGAAGCCGGCCGAGAACCTGCCGAAGTTCAGCCCGCTGGAGTTCTTCGGCGACATCGCCAAGGTGATGCGCAACTTCAACTATCTGTGGCTGCTGATCGGCTTCTTCTTCCTGTCGATGATGATCGGCATGCGGGCGGGCCTGAACCTCTACATGGGCACCTTCTACTGGCAGCTGACGTCGGAGGAGCTGCGCTGGTTCATCCTGGGCAGCGCCAGCGGCTACATCGCCGGCTTCGTCTTCGCCGCCCGCCTGCACCGGCGCTTCGACAAGCGGATGACGATGATCGTCTGGGCGGTGGTCTATTCGATCGCGCCGGCCCTGCCCAACATCCTGGGCCAGCTGGGGGTGCTGGACGCGCAGACGCCCAGCCTGCTGTGGATCCTGGTCGCCTTTTCCGTGGTCAGCTACGCCTCGGCCAGCGTGCTGAGCATCACGGTGATGTCGGCCCTGGCGGACATCGCCGACGAGAACGAGCTGCGCTTCGGCCTGCGGCAGGAGGGCGTGCTCTACGCCACCCGCTCGCTGGCCGCCAAGGTCGACCAGGCCATCGGCGCCCTGGTGGCCGGGCTGGTGCTGGCCTGGATCGCCTTCCCGGCCAAGGCCGTGCCGGGCGAGGTTCCGGCCGGGGTGGTCGGCAACCTCGCCCTGTGGGACGGCGTGCTGGCCGCCATCCCCGGCCTGATCGCGGCGGGCTTCTACGCCCGCTACGGCATCACCCGGGCCCGTTACGAGGAGACCAAGGCCCAGATCGCCGCCCGGCGCGCCGCCGCCGGCGAGGCGGTCACCCCGCCGCCGCCGGCGGTCGTCGAGATCGAGGGCGTGGTCGACATCGACGCCGCGCCGGGCCCGGCCAAGGCGTAGGGAGACGGGGACAGGCCCTTCAGTCCGGGTCCCCATTGGCTTCGGTGCGTTGCGTCCTTCGCGACGCGCCCTGCGGGCGCTCCTCAGGATGACGAAGGTTGGTGGGTGGCCCTACAGACTTCGTCAGGGTGAGGCGCGCGAAGCGCGTCGCGAACCCCGCACGGCTTCGCCGCCTCACGGGCTCGCGCCGGTGAAGGTGGGGAGGGGGCGGAGCGCCGGGCCTTCGCCCGGCATAGGGGTAGTTTTGGGCCGTTTCGACGAAGGTCAGCGCTCCGCGTGGTCGTTCTCCCGCAGGCCCGGGACGCGCAGGGCTGTTCACCCTTTTTTCCCGGACTCTCCCCGCCTAGCCTCTCCAGACGGTTTGAACTGCTGCCCACGAACGGGCGGGCCTGCACACCAGCGCACGCCTGGAACGGAGGCTTACGTCCCCTCCGCCTGATCCCGCTCGACCACTCCCCGCCGCCGCATCGGGCTGGTACCAGGCGCCCTCCCCCGCGACGGGGACGGGATGAGTATGGGCGGGGTTCGGGCGAGGAGGATTGATTGCGGTCTATCCCCCCATCTCCGTCTCCCCGGCGCAGGCCGGGGCCCATGCGGGGCAAGGGTTGGGACCAGGTCATGGATCCCGGCCTTCGCCGGGAAGACGGGGGATAAGTTACTTGGCGGCCGGCTTGGAGCGCCCCGCCTCGAACCGCTCGGCGAGCTCGGGCTCATACCGCCCGGCCCGCAGCGGCGGCGGGCCCTGCGTCGCCTGGCGCGTCGCGCGGGTCAGCGCCTCGTCGATCAGCCGATCCATGTCGGCGCCAGCGTCAGTGCGAGGCCCGTCCCGGGTCGACACGGCGAGCGCCCCCTCACCCCTCGTCCGGTCCGGCCCGTTCGGCGCGGGCGGCCAGCTGGTCGCCCAGGCCCTTGGCGGCCTTGACCGGGGCGATCACAGTTTCGAAGTCGGCCTGCGGATCGATGGCGGCGACCGAGGCCTGGGCCAGGCCGACGGCGGCCTGCGCCAGGTCGTTGGCGGAGAGCAGCGCCTCGACGGTCGCCTCCGCCGCGTCCGGCTCCATGGTCGACAGCGCGGCCGTCCGCGCCACGGCCTCGAAGCCGGCGCGGTCGCTCTCCCAGGCCGTCTTCAGCGCCGGCGCGAAGCCGACGACGATCTCCGGGCGGTGGGCGATGAAATGGTCAAGCAGGGCCGGCAGGGCCGCGTCGACCGGCAGCGCCTCCCTCTCGCCGGTCGAGCGGCGGTAGAGGACCAGGTCGGCGTCCGGCTGGGCGGCCTGCGCCCGCCGCTCCCTGGCGTCGATCACGCCGGCCAGCTGGAAGGCCCCGCCGACCACGGCGCCCGACGCGTCCTTGCCGCCGTGCACCCAGGCGATGTCGTCCAGCGGCACCAGCTGCATGACCGCGCCGGCCCGCACCAGCAGCCAGGACGGGGTGACCACGACCAGCGGCCGGGACAGGCTCAGCAGCGGCGCGGCCGCCTCGCGCTCGAAGGCGGCGACGGCGCCCGCCGGATCGCCCGACCGGGCCAGGTCCCGCCAGGGCCCGCTGCGCGCCGGCGCCAGCAGGCCGACCAGCCCGCGCCAGGTGATCCGCAGGGCCAGCAGCCCCGCCAGCGCCCAGAGGCCGGCGCTGATCCAGCCGGTGACCGGCATGCCCCCGGCCCGGGCGTTGGCCGCCCACAGCGCAAAGGCCGGCGCCCAGCGTCCGTCGTCGCCGCGCCAGGGCGTGAGGACCAGCAGGAACACCCCCCAGAACGGCAGGCTCCACAACAGCACCGCCCGCGACCGCGCCGTCAGCGCCTGGGCGAAGAGTCCGGTCGGGGTCGCCATGGGAGTCTCCGCTGCGGTTCCCGCGACCCTAGCGGCTTCGGCGCGGCGGGGCATCCCCGGATGGGGGGCGAGTCTTCGATCTCATGGATGCAAGCGTGCCGCCCGTCCCAGGTCAGTCAAGGACGACGCTCCGCGTCGCCGCGCCGCGGCGGGCCGCAGGCCCGTCCTTGAGTGTCCTGGGACGGGCGGCGATGATCTCGGCATGAGATTGAGGGGGAACCTGCCCCGGCTTTTCCGCCCCGCCGAGGACTATCAACAGTAACTTGCCAACAGCCTCTCTATCGTGGAGGTTGAAGTGCGGTGCAGGTCGTCGGGGGACGTATGGCTTATCGAAACAAGACCTATATCGCCTTCGATGGCGACAATGACATCCACTATTACCGCCTTATGACGGCATGGTCGGCTAACGAAAGATTCGATCTCGAATTCAAGAATGCTCATGACCTAAACACCGCCAGAGACGCCAGTCAGGAAGAAAGCATCAAGAGACAGTTGCGAGAGCGATTTGCCAACAGCAAGGCATTCGTTATTCTTATTGGTCAAAGGACGCGCTACCTGACAAAATTCGTGAAATGGGAAATCGAAGTAGCAATACGACTCAGCATTCCCATCGTCGCGGTCAATCTAAATGGTAGTCGCCGGCAAGACGATTTGTGCCCCCCGGCATTGAAAGAGGCACTCGCAATCTATGTGCCATTCAATGAAAAGATTATAACATACGCCATTGGAGAGTGGCCTGCGGACGACGCGCAAAGAAGAAAGAAGGGCGAGCACGGGCCCTGCTTCTTTTATGATCACGTTTATTCGTCTCTGGGGCTGTAGCGGTGAATTACTTTATAAATTCTATCGTTACACTTTCATTTTGGCGCCACGCGCTCTTTTCGCCCACGGCATTTGCTAAACTTCTAGCTGTTTTAGGGTCCCTATTTCTGCTTATGGAGATCCCAGACTTCCTTGGAATCTATTCTCAAGACAGATATGGGAATTATGCAATAGTCATACTTCTGGTATTTTCTATCGGCTACGTTGTAGTAACTCGGCGTCCAATTGCACGCGTGTCATACAAGCTGCCCAACAAAGACTATATCGTAGAGGTTAGAATAGGAGATTTGTTTGATGGCGACAGCGACGTCATCGTGAGCACTAACACCACGTTCGACACGTCCATGGCCGAAGGATTAATCGCTGCTGATAGCCTTCAGGGACAAGTTGCGACGCGCTTCTTCAACTCAAACACGGCCGACATTGATCATCAGCTGGAGCGTGAGCTTCGCGGCGTGGTCGGCACCGACAGAGCAGATGCACCCGGAAAGACGACGGAGTATCCCATAGGCACTGTCGCTCGCGTGAACTCGCACGGCCGCGCATTCTACTTCGTTGCGATGTCACGGCTTAGCGCCGACGGTACCGCTAGCTCGTCATTGCGCAACGTAGAGGACGCCCTTGAGGCCTTGTGGAAGTTCGTCACCAACCGAGGCGAAGCGCGTCCACTTGCCATTCCCTTGATGGGCACCGGCCGAGGCCGCACCGGCTATCCCAGGAAGAAAATGGTCGAAAGGATAGCTCAGTCATTCGCGGATGGCTCGAAGGAAAGAATTTTCGCGCCGAAGCTTTGCATCGTTGTCCGGCCACAGGACGCAGAGAATTTCAACGTCAACCTTTACGAAATTCGAGATTATTTGGCTCAGAGCCTCCATCCCTAGCGAATAGTCTACTCAACAAGGGCCGAACCTCTAGCACTACGCGAGACAATAAACTCCCCTACTCCACCTCCACCTTCACCTCGATCTCACTCCCGAGCTCCCTGAACTTCCGCGACATCTCCGCCATACCCGCCTCCGGATCCACGGCCTCAGCCGCCCCCGCCCCGCCCAGCGCCGCGTTCGGGGCCATGCCGGCGGCGAACTCGCGCACTTCCTGACTGATCTTCATCGAGCAGAACTTCGGGCCGCACATGCTGCAGAAGTGGGCCGTCTTGTGGGCTTCCTTCGGCAGGGTGGCGTCGTGGAACTTGCGGGCCGTTTCCGGGTCGAGGCCGAGGTTGAACTGGTCTTCCCAGCGGAACTCGAACCGCGCGCGGCTGACCGCGTCGTCGCGCAGCGCCGCCGCCGGGTGGCCCTTGGCCAGGTCGGCGGCGTGGGCGGCCAGCTTGTAGGTGATGACGCCGGTCTTCACGTCGTCGCGGTCGGGCAGGCCCAGGTGCTCCTTGGGCGTGACGTAGCAGAGCATGGCCGTGCCGAACCAGCCGATCATCGCCGCCCCGATGGCGCTGGTGATGTGGTCGTAACCGGGGGCGATGTCGGTGGTCAGCGGGCCGAGCGTATAGAACGGCGCCTCGTGGCAGTGCTTGAGCTGCTCATCCATGTTGGCCTTGATCTTGTGCATGGCCACGTGGCCGGGGCCCTCGATCATCACCTGGCAGCCGTGGCTCCAGGCGACCTTGGTCAGCTCGCCCAGCGTGCGCAGCTCGGCGAACTGGGCCTCGTCGTTGGCGTCCTTGGTCGAGCCGGGGCGCAGGCCGTCGCCCAGGCTGAAGGAGACGTCGTAGGCGCGCATGATCTCGCAGATCTCGTCGAAGCGCTCGTACAGGAAGCTCTCGCGGTGGTGGGCCAGGCACCACTTGGCCATGATCGAGCCGCCCCGGCTGACGATGCCGGTCACCCGCTTTGCGGTCATGGGGATGAAGGGCAGGCGGACGCCGGCGTGGATGGTGAAATAGTCCACCCCCTGCTCGGCCTGTTCGATCAGGGTGTCGCGGAACACCTCCCAGGTCAGGTCCTCGGCCACGCCGTTGACCTTCTCCAGCGCCTGGTAGATCGGCACGGTGCCGATGGGCACGGGGTTGTTGCGGATCACCCAGTCGCGGATGTTGTGGATGTTGCGGCCGGTCGACAGGTCCATGACCGTGTCGGCGCCCCAGCGGGTGGCCCAGACCATCTTGTCGACCTCGTCGGCGACGGTGGAGAGCACCGCCGAGTTGCCGATGTTGGCGTTGATCTTGACCAGGAAGTTGCGGCCGATGGCCATCGGCTCCAGCTCGCCGTGGTTGATGTTGGCCGGGATGATGGCCCGGCCGCGGGCCACTTCCTGGCGCACGAACTCCGGGGTGACGAAGTCGGGGATCGAGGCGCCGAAGTCCTCGCCGTCGCGGACGCAGGGCTGGTTCTGCTCGCGGCGCAGGTTCTCGCGGATGGCGACGTATTCCATCTCCGCCGTGATCTTGCCGGCCCGGGCGTATTCCAGCTGGGTGACCAGGCCCCCGGCGCGGGCCTTGAAGATCGGGCGTTTGGCGGTGAACCGCGGGGCCAGGTGGGCGCCTTTGGCGAAGCCGTTGTCCTCGGGCTTGACCTCGCGCGGCTCGGCCACTTCCTCCACATCGCCCCGGGCGACGATCCAAGGCTCGCGGATGCGCGGCAGGCCCTGCTCGATGTCGATGACGGCGTCCGGGTCGGTGTAGGGGCCCGAGGGGTCATAGACGGTCAGCGGCGGCTCATTGGCCGTCGGGTGCAGCTCGACCTCGCGGAACGGCACGCGGATGTCCGGGAACAGCTCGCCCGACGCATAGACCTTGCGGCTGCCCAGACGCGGGCCGACCGCGACGTCGTCGGTCTTGGGGGAAACGGGGGCGTGGATGTTCATGGCGCGGTCCTCGGGGTCGAGGGTCCGCCGGCGCTGGAAGGGCTTCCGGATGGCGTTGGAAACCGCGTCTCTCCCTTCGCCGGCATGACCCGGATCAGGTTCGGCGCGTCACGGCATCAGCCGAATCTCAGCCACTCAAGCGCGGCCCCGCGGAGAACGGCGGCAGACTAGGCCCGGCCCGTTCCGGGGGCAAGCGGGGGGCTACTTCGCGTAGATGTAGATCGTCACGTCCGGCACCAGGCTGGGCGCGCTGCGGTTGACGTAGGCGCGCAGGCCCAGCGCGTTGCCGCCGCCGGGCCGGGTCCAGTCTTCGGCCAAGGCATCGAACTTGGGGCTTGCGGTGGTGGTTCGCGCGGCGGTGCGGCTGTAGCCGGCTTTTCGCGCCCAGGCTCCGGCCGCGTCGAGGATCGCCACCTCGGCGCCCTTGGCGCCGCCCGCCGGCACGGTGACCACGCAGGACGCGCCGGGCTTGTAGTCGACCGTGACCCGCCCCCAGTCGCCCTCGCGCTTCATCATGCCCAGGCTTCTGGTCCAGCCGGCCGCCTGGGCCGCCGCGTTGGTCGCCGCGCCGTCGGCCCCGGCGAGGTAGGGCTTGCAGAAACTGTCGAGGCCGTCGAGCACAGCCGAGCGCGCGTCGGTCGGCGTCGCGGCGAGAGCGGGCGCGGCGCAGACGGCGACGGCGATGGCGGCGACGAGCAGGGCGGAACGGGTCATGCGGAGTCCTCCGGAACTGTCCTTCAACCGTCGCAGAGGCCGTCCCGGGCGGCATCCCCGGTTCGGGGGGGCATGGCGCGCGGGGTGGCTGGACCGGCGGCGTCTTCGACTGATGACCAAAGCTTAAGTTGCCGCCGGGCGCCGCTGCGGCGAGGCTCCCGCGCCTCGAAGCCTCCGGAGCCCGCCATGCGCCTTGCCGCCGCCCTCGCCCTGACCGCCGCGCTGCTGCCGGCGGCCGCCCTCGCCCAGGCCTGGCCACGCGTGATCCCCGCCCCTGGCGGCGAGGTGATCATCCCCTCGGCGGCCTGGCTGGAGAGCTACGAGACCTACAACTACGCCCCCGCCCGCCGGGCCGGCGACACCCTGTACGTCTCCGGCGTGCCGATCGGGCCGGTCGGCGAGGAGGGCGTCGACGAGGCCGCGTTCGAGGCGCAGGTGCGGCGCGGCTTCCGCACGCTGGATCAGGTGCTCAAGGCGTCCGGCGCCAGCTTCGACGACGTGGTGATGATCAACAGCTTCCACGTCTGGGCCGGACCGGATGTCGGCGTCGACCGCCTGACCCAGATCGCCATCATCAACAAGGTGAAGGCCGAGTACATCAAGGGCCCGCACCCGGCCTGGAGCGCGGTCGGGACGAGCGGCCTGCTGGCCCCCCGCGCCGTCGTCGAGATCCAGCTGATCGTCCACGCGCCGAAGGGCTAGGGGCGGGAGCCCGGGGCCCCGCCCCTCCCTCACACGCTGACCTGCGTCCCCATCTCGACCACCCGGCCGGGCGGCAGGCGGTAGAAGTCGGTCGGGGCGGCGGCGTTGCGGGCCAGCAGGATGAACAGCCTGTCCTGCCACACCGCCATCGCCGACCGCGCGGCGGGCACGATGGTCCGCCGGCCGAGGAAGAAGCTGGTCGACATGATGTCGAACTTCAGTCCCGACGCGCCGCAGGCCTTGAGCGCCTTGGGGACGTGGGGCGTCTCCATGTAGCCCCAGGTCGCGGTCACCCGCCAGAAGTCGGGGGACAGCCGCTCGACGGCGATGCGGTCGGCGGCGTCGGCCAGCGGGGTGTCGGCCGTCCGCACCGTCAGGATGACGTTGGTCTCGTGCAGCACGTGGTTGTGCTTGAGATTGTGCATCAGGGCCGAGGGCGCGTTGTCGGGATCGCCGGTCAGGAACACCGCCACCCCGGCCGCCCGCTTCGGGCTCCGCGCGGCCAGCATGGCGATGACGTCGCCCAGCGGCGTCGACTCGCGGGCTGTCTTGGCGGCGACCAGCCGGCTGCCGCGCGCCCAGGTGGCCATGATGACGAACAGGCCGGCGCCCAGCAGCAGCGGTACGAAGCCGCCATGCAGCAGCTTGAGCAGGTTGGCGCCGAGGAAGACCACGTCGAGCGCCAGCAGCGGCGAGATCAGCAACAGCGCCCTCCACAGCGGCCACTTCCACAGCCCGCGCACGACGATGAAGGCGAGGGTGGTGGTGATGACCATGGTGCCGGTCACCGCCAGGCCGTAGGCGTGGGCCATGGCGCTGGAATTGCGGAACACCGCGATCAGGAAGACCACCCCGACCAGCAGCAGCGCGTTGACCTGCGGCATGTAGATCTGCCCGGCCTCGTGGTGCGAGGTCTAGCGGATGACCATGCGCGGCAGCAGGCCCAGCTGGATCGCCTGGCGGGTCAGGGAGAAGGCGCCGGTGATCACCGCCTGGCTGGCGATGATGGTGGCCAGCAGGGCCAGGATCACCACCGGCGCGCGCAGGGCTTCCGGGGCCATGACGAAGAACCAGTCCTGGTTGGGGACAACCGCCCCCCCGGCCAGGTCCACCGCCTGCAGCGCCATGGCGCCCTGCCCCAGGTAGTTGAGGACGAGGCAGGGAAAGACGAACCACAGCCAGGCCGCGGTGATCGGCTTGCGGCCGAAGTGACCCATGTCGGCGAACAGCGCCTCGGCCCCGGTGACGGTCAGGAACACCGAGCCCAGCACGAACAGCCCGATCATCCCGTGGTTGGCGAGGAAGCCGGCGGCATGCAGCGGGTTGAGCGCCCCCAGCACGCCGGGATGGTGGACGATGTGGCTGATCCCCAGCGCCGCGAGGGTGGTGAACCAGACCAGACAGATCGGGCCGAACCAGCGGCCGACGCCGGCCGTTCCCCGCGCCTGCATCGCGAACAGACCCACCAGGATCACCAGGCTGATGATCATCACCCAGGCCGGCGTGGCCAGGGCGCTGAGGCCCGGGATGGTCTTGAGGCCTTCGGCGGCGGACAGGACCGACACCGCCGGGGTGATGATTGCGTCGCCGTAGAACAGCGCCGCGCCCATGACGCCGAGCGCGAAGATCACCGCCGTGCGCTTGCCGGCCGCGCGCTCAGCCAGGGCCATCAGCGACAGCACGCCGCCCTCGCCCTGGTTGCCGAGCCGCATGAGGAAGAAGACGTACTTGACCGTGACCACCAGGATCAGGGCCCAGATCGCCAGGGACGCGACGCCCAGCGCGGCGGCCGGGGTCACCCCGCCGTCGGCCGCGGCCTGCCCCAGCGCTTCACGAAAGGCGTACAGGGGACTTGTCCCTATGTCGCCGTAAACCACGCCCACGGACCCAAGGGCCAGCGGCCAGAATCGCGCGCTCTCGCCTTGCGGCGCGGGCGTGGAGGATTTTTGGCTGAGGTCGGAAGGTGCCGATTTGGACGTGGCGAACAAAGGTTCGCCAGTCATCGATTTCCAGTTCTCCAGCGGTCCCAGGAACACCCCGAGCGATCGCTGGCGGGCGGATTATGCCTCTTGCTGCAGTGCAGCAAGTGAATTTGGCGTCGCGCGATCACATCGGTGTGAGACCGACTAGACCTCCACCCCCGACGCCTTCAGCGCCGCCAGCATCGGGTCCAGCCCCTCGCCGTAGCGTTTCCAGCGGCCGACGGATCCGGCGTGGATCGGGCTGCGGACCTGGACGGCGCTGGCGGTGGCCACCGGGGCGGCGTTCTCGTGGAAGGCCAGGCAGGCGGGGTCCCAGGACAGGCCGCAGTGGGCCAGCAGCCGGCGGGTCTGGCCCTCCTGGTCGGCGACCAGATCCTCGTAGCGGAAATTGAGGTAGCGGTCCGCCGGCAGGGTCGCGGCCCAGTGGTCGGCCAGGGCCTCGAAGCCGGCGACATACCGGCCCGTATATTCCAGATCGAGCGCGTAGTCGTAATAGGGGAAGCGGGTGGCGAACAGCTGGCGATAGTTGCTCAGGGCCGCGTCCATCGGATGGCGGCGCAGGCAGATGATCCGGGCGTTCGGCAGCGCCCGGTGGATCAGCCCGGCGTAGAGGACGTTGAGCGGCATCTTGTCCAGGCTGCGCGCCGCGCCAGCCAGCGGGGCCACGGCCTCCAGATAGCGCCGCCCGGCCTCGCCCAGGTCCACGTCGCCGCCCGCCGCCGCCGCCAGGGTCGCCTCGTCCAGCACCAGCGGCGAGGGCGTGCCGGACATCCGCTTGAGGATCAGCGCGAAGTCGGTGCGCTCGCCGACCGAGACCACGTCCGGGTGGCTGGAGAGGATGCGGTCGACCAGGGTGGTGCCGGTGCGCGGCAGGCCGACGACGAAGATCGGCGCCGAGTCGGAGGCCTCCACCGCCGCGGGCCCGACAGTGGCGGCGGCCGCTGCCAGGAGGCGTGCGTCCCGCGCGGGGTCGTAGGCCACCTCGCGCAGACGCGCCGCCTTGGCCCGGGCCAGCCAGGCCAGGGCCGTCGGCGGGTCGCCCGCGTCCTCCGCCAGCCGGGCCAGGGCATGGCCGACGTGCAGCGCCCGGTCCGGATCGGCGTCCGGGTCGGCGGGGAACAGCTGCTCCAGCCGCGCCGGCGCCCCGTCCTCCGGACGCAGGGCCGACATCTGGGCCAGCGCCCACCAGACCCGGTAGAGGTCCGGTTGCAGCGCGACGGCCGCGCGCAGCGCCTGCTCGGCGCCGGCGAAGTCCCCGGCGAACTGCCGGGCGGTGCCCAGGTTCTGCTGGAAGGACGCATTGGCCGGCTCCTGAGCCACCGCCCGCTCGAACAGCGGCAGCGCCCGCTCATGCAGGCCCGAGCGGCTGTAGACGACGCCGATGGTGTCCAGCGTCAGGGCGTCGGCCGGGTCCAGCGCCAGGGCGCGGTCGGCGGCGGCGCGGGCCTCGTCCTGGCGGTTGAAGGCGATCAGGCAGCGGCCCAGGTGCGCGTGGTGGCGGGCGACGCCGGGCTCCAGCCGCGCCGCCTGCTCAAACAGCTCCGCCGCCTTGGCCAGATTGCCGTGCTCGGCGGCGATGACGCCGAGCAGGAACAGCGGCCGCGCCGTCGCGCCGGCTTCAAGTGCTCGCAGGCATAGAGCATGCGCCTCCCGCCAGGCGCGGCGCGCCATCAGGTATTCGGCCTCATCCAGACTGTCGCCTGTGGCGCCCATGCCTCCCCTTCGCCCGGATCGTCCGGACACCGCGCAAATCATGTTGGCCGAACAGCCCAAGCACCACATGTTGCACATCGAAGGGCACGCAGTCGCCCCGCGACGCCGTCTTTTGCGTCAGTTGCGTTGAGTTTGGGCCGCCTGGCCGCCGGACAGTATCGGCGAGTCCGCCCCCGGCCCCAGTGTCCAAACCAGTCCAGTCACCACTTGGGGGATATCCATGTCGTTCACCCGCGCCTCGCTGTTCGCGTCGATCAGCCTGCTCGCCCTGCCCGTCGCCGCGCCCGCGCTGGCTCAGGACACGACCGTCGATGAAGTCATCATCACCGCCACCCGTCGCGACACGACGGTGCAGGAGGCGCCGATCAACATCGCCGCGATCGGCGGCGACCTGATCGAGGCCCAGGGCTTCTCGAACCTGGCCGACATCGCCGCCTACGTGCCCGGCATCCACCTGGTCGACCAGGGGGGCCGCGACGGCAACCGGATCATCGTGCGTGGCCTGAACGCCGACCCGCTCGGCGGCTCCGAAGGCGTCGGCAACGGCACGGGCGGCATGGTTGCCACCTACCTCGGCGAAGTGCCGATCGTGCTCGATCTGAAGCTCAACGACATGGAGCGGGTCGAAGTCCTGCTCGGCCCGCAGGGCACCCTGTACGGCGCGGGCACCATGGCCGGCGCCGTCCGCTACATTCCCCGGCGGCCGTCCTTCTCCGGACCCGAGCTGATCGTGCGCGGCGAGACCTACGGCTATTCCGAAGCCGACAGCGCCAGCTACGACGTCGGCCTGACCTTCAACATGCCGCTGGGCGAAACCTTCGCGGTGCGTGGCTCCCTCGACTACCTCGATGACAGCGGCTTCATTGACTACAACTACGTCGTTCGCGAAATCGGCGTCTCCAACCCCGACGCCCTGGGCACGCCGGCCGACATCGACGCCAATACCCGGCGCGTGGCCGACGCCAACACCGAGCAGACCCTGTCGGGCCGGCTGGCTTTCCGCTGGCAGCCCATCGAGGCCATCGACGCCAACCTGACCTGGTACTTCCAGAACCAGGAGGTCGGCGCCCGGCAGGTCAGCAGCGCCCGGGTCAACACCCTGCCCGCCCCTGTCGGCGAGTATGAAAGCGCGCTGCGCGTGCTCGAGCCCAACGACCGGGACAACAACCTGCTGGCCCTGGAAGTCACCGCCGACCTCGGCTTCGCCACCCTGACCTCGGCCACCGGCCTGTCGAAGTACGAAGAGACCGGCCAGCGCGACCAGACCGACCTGCTTATCGGCCTGGAATACAGCTATGAACTGTTCCCCGCCTTCACCGCCTTCACCCGTGAAGACGCCGAGGAGGAGAGCATCAACCAGGAGATCCGCCTGGTCTCCTCGTCGGACGGCCCGCTCAGCTGGATCGTCGGCGCCTTCTACAACAAGATTGAATCCGACGCCGAGAGCCGCGAGTTCACGCCCGGCTACGCCGCCTTCAACGGCGGGGTTCGTCCCGACAGCCTGGAATACTATTCCGTCGACCGCAGAAAGCTGACCGAGACGGCCTTCTTCGGCGAGATCGGCTATCGCATCACCGATGCCTGGCAGGTCACCCTGGGGGCGCGCAAGTACGCCTACGAACTGGAGACCGAGAGCGCGGTGGACTTCCCGCTCTTCAACTCCGTCTTCGGCGGCGCCGGACCGGACGACATCACCCTGAACTTCGTGCCCGGCGGTCAGGACGACGACGGCTGGCTGTTCAAGTTCAACACGTCCTACGACCTGTCACCGGACGTGATGGTCTACGCGACGATCAGCGAAGGCTACCGGATCGGCAACTCCAACGGCGTGGCGCCCTGCCCCAACCCGCTGCCGATCAACCAGATTGCCTGCGGCCTGCCAAACGAGATGGCCTACTTCCCGGACAAGACCAAGAACTACGAGCTGGGCATCCACAGCCAGTGGCTGGACCGGCGCCTGACCATCAACGGCGCGATCTTCCTGGTCGAATGGACCGACCCGCAGGTCGACTCCGCCACCGAGAACGGGCTGATCCCGATCACCAAGAACGGCGAGGCCGCCGAGAGCGTCGGCATGGAGCTGGACTTCCGGTTCAAGATCACTCCCGACCTGACCGTCCGCGGCAACTACTCCTACGCCAAGGCGGAACTCACCGAGACAACGCTGAACCTCGTCCCGTCGATCAACCCGCCGGGCTTCCAGTCGACGATCACCTACGAAAACGGGGAGCCGGGCGATCGCCTGCCGGGCGCGCCGGAGAACCAGGGCAGCCTGTATATCGAGTACAGCGCGCCGCCCATCGCCGGCCTGAATGTCGACTTCGCATACGGCATGAGCGCCACCGGCGACGTCTTGACCCGCACCGGCGGCAGGGGCGGCGGCATCACCCTGGACGGCTACTCGATCGCCGACCTGTCGGTGAAGGTGTCCAACGACAGCTGGGACGCCACGGTCTACATCAGCAACCTGTGGAACACCTACGCCGAGACCGGCGCCCGCAGCACGCCGCGTCACAACCAGATCGTATCGGATATCAACGGCGACCCGGTCTATGCGCGCAGCTTCTACACCTCGGTGCTGCCGCCGCGCGCCATCGGCTTCCGCTTCACCAAGCGGTTCGGCGGGTAGGTGTGACGGGGACATGTACCTCTTCGGTACGTGTCCCCTGCCGCTTCAAGCTGATGGGGACACGCACTGAAGTGCATGTCCCCTGCCCTACCTACAACGACCGCGCCGTAAACGTGTCGCACTGGTTCGGATCGCCGGTCTCGTAGCCGCGGCGGAACCAGCGCATGCGCTGCTCGGCCGTGCCGTGGGTGAAGGCGTCGGGGACCACACGGCCCTGGGTGCGGCGCTGGATGGTGTCGTCGCCGACGGCGGCGGCCGCGCCCAGGCCATCCTCCAGGTCGCCCTGCTCCAGCGCAACCTGTCCACCCGACACCGCCGAGGCGCGGGCGGCCCAGACGCCGGCGTAACAGTCGGCCTGCAGTTCGACGCGGACCTGGCCGCCGTCAGCGCCTTGCGCGCCGGCGCGGGCCTTGCCCAGCGATCCAGTCAGGTTCTGGACGTGGTGGCCGATCTCGTGGGCGATGACATAGGCGCGGGCGAACTCACCCTTGGCGCCGAACCGGCTCTCTAGCTCGTTCTAGAAGGCGAGGTCGAGGTACACCTTCTTGTCGCCGGGACAGTAGAACGGCCCCATGGCGGCCTGACCCTGACCACAGGCTGTGCCGGTCGCCTGGTCGTAGATCACGACATCCTCGGGCGGGCTGTAGCCCTCGCCGGACTTGGAGAACAGCTCGGTCCAGACCTGGGTGGTGGAGGTTTCGATCACGTCGACGAAGGCCCCGGCCTCGTCCTCGGGACTGCCCAGCTTTCCGGCGACCTGCTCCTGTCCGGGCGCGCCCTGGCCGACGATGCTGAGCATCTGGCCCGGATCGACGTCGAAGAAGAAGATGCCGACCAGGGCGACGATGATGCCGACGATGCCGATGCCGCCGACCGCGCCAGTGGGGCCAAGGCCCCGGCGGTCATCAATGTTGCCGGACCGCTGTCCGCCGCGCCAACGCATGGTCTTATCCTCATTGCAGGAGTATGGGCCGGCACGCTGGCCCGGAAATCAGACGGCGTCTAGCGAGGCCTGTCGCCGGACATGGCGCGGACCCTCGCCGTCGAGCGCGCCATGGCCTGCGCCATCAGCGCATCCATGCGGGCGGCGTCTTCCGTCAGTTCGGGGACCGGCCTCGGCGCGTCGGCCGGCGTCATCGGCTGCAGAGGCTCGGTGAGGACCGGCGGGCGCCAGGTCATGCCGGTCGCGGAGGGCCCTCCCGCCAGTTCGCCGTCCTGCAGGGCGCGGATCGCGGCCTCGGTGCGGGCCCGTTGCTCGCGGGCGCGGGCCTCGCGCGCGCTGGCTTCGGCGCGGGCGCGGTCGGCCTCCCGCTCCATGGCCTCGGCGTTCTCGCGCCGCTGCCAGGCGGGATCATGCGGATGGGCGAAGGCCGGCGCGGCGAGCGCGGTCATCAAGACGGCAAGGACAACGGCGCGCATGCAAACCCCGACTTCAATAGTGGTCGAGAGGTCAACGCGCGAAACGCCCTAAGGCTTCGAGACCGTGAAGCGCGTCAGCTGGCGGCGCGGGGCTTCCCACTCCGGGGCCAGCTCCTGGGCCCGGCGATAGTCCAGCCAGGCGGACTTGGCGTCGTCGAGCGATTCATGAACCAGCGCGCGGTTGTAGTAGGCCTTGGCCGGCTCATCGACGCCCAGCGACAGGCCGCGCTCGATCTCCGCCAGGGCTTGGGCGTAGTCGCGGTCGGCCATCATCACCACGCCGCGATTGACGAAGGCCTCGCCCAGCGTCGGCTCCAGATCCACCGCCTTGTCCAGGTCGGCGCGGGCGGCGGCGTAGTCGCGGGCGCGGGTCAGCATGACGCCGCGATTGACCAGGGTGCCGGCGCGGTCGCGGCGGTCCAGACGGTCCTCCTGCAGGGCGCGGGTGCAGGTCTCGATCGACGGTCGGTCGAAGCGACCGGCGAAGGCGGCCTTCGAGCAGTCGACGGCGATGTCGTTGCCGACGACCATGACCGAGGCGGCGGCCGGGGTCGCGGCGGCCAGGGCCAGGCCGGCGGCGGCGGCGAGCAGCGCGGAAAAGCGCATGGCGGCGTCTCCTACTCGCGGGTGACGGTGAAGCGGGTCAGCTCCCGCCGCGGCGCGTCCCAGTCGGGGCGGATTTCCAGCGCCTTCTGGTAGTCGAGCCAGGCGGCCTTCATGTCGTCCAGACCCTCCCAGGCCAGGGCGCGGTTGAAGTAGGCCTTCTCCGGCTCGTCGGCGCCCAGGGCCAGGCCGCGGTCGATCTCGACGACGCCCTCCTGGAAGCGGCGCTCGGCGACCAGGGCCGCGCCCCGGTTGACGAAGGCCTCGCCCATCGACGGATCGAGCTTCACCGCCGTGTCGAAATCCTCGCGGGCCTCGGCGTAGTCCTTGCGCCGCAGCTGGATGACGCCCCGGTTGACGAAGGTCGCGGCGCGGTCCCGCTTGAGCAGCGGCTGGCTCTCCAGCGCCATGTCGCAGAGGGCGAGGGACTCGCGGTCATCGCGCCCCTCGACCGCCGCCTTGGAACAGGCGTTGGCCATGCCGCCGCCCAGCACGAAGGCGGCGGCCGAAGCCGACCCCGCGGACAGGACGATGGCGGTTGAAACAGCAGCGAACGCGAACATGGTCTTGGGGGACATGTGAGTCTCCTCCCCAGCGCGAAGATATGCTGGCGACATAGTACCACGTCTTTCCCCGACAAGGACGCCGTATATCGGCCCCGGCTCGCCGGGGAGGATGCGGGTGTTCAATCGACCCCGCCCCTTCGCAACCCCCTATTTGAGGCATGCCGGCCCCGGGCGGCGGGTCCTATCCACCGCGCGTGTTCAACACCCGTCTTGGAGGACTACCCGTGAAAACCACTCTGACCGCCGGCTTGGCGCTGGCGATCGCCACCCTCGCCGCCCCGGCCATCGCCGCGCCCTACGCCGCCGGCGGGGTCACCCCGAAGGAGGCTGTCGCCGCCCTCAAGGCCGAAGGCCTGCCCGCGGAGATCGTCAAGGACGGCGACACCACCTCGATCAAGAGCAGCTCGGGCGGCGTCAACTGGCGCATCTATTTCTACGGCTGCAAGAACGATCGCTGCTCCAGCATCCAGTTCTCGGCCGGCTTCGACCTGGACGACGGCATGGGGTTCAAGAAGGCGAACGAGTGGAACTACACCAAGCGCTTCGCCCGCGCCGCGCTCGATGAGGAGATGGACCCCTACGTCCGCTACGACATCGACACCGAGAGCGGCTTCACCAGCGAGGCGATGGCCCTGAGCATCCAGACCTGGAAGCTGATCGTCCCGACCTTCGCCGAGTATATCGGCTACGGCCAGTAGGCCGCGCCGGGCGGCGGTCGGCGCGGGTCGCCGGCCGCCGTTATGGCTCACGGAACCAGTGGGGGCTCGTGCTCCAGGTCTTTCAACGCCAGACGGCGGCGGACCTCTTCGTGGGCGCCCGCGTCGAGGCGATAGCCGCTGACGATCCAGGCGGCGGTCAGCGCCAGCAGGGCCGGGCCCAGGCAGAACATCAGCTGCAGGGTCAGCAGGGCCTCGGGACTGTTGTTTCCCGACAACTCGGCGACGAACCCGACTTCCTTCAGCGCGAACAGGCTGCCGCCGACCGCCAGCATCGAGCCGATCTTCACCGAGCCGGTCAGCAGCGAGAACAGCAGGCCGGTGCGGTCGACGCCGCTGGCCAGCCGCTCCTCGTCGGCCACATCGGCCATCATCGCCTTGAGCATGATCGGACCGGACGCATACGGCAGCCCGGCCAGGAACATGGTCAGGAAGCCGATCCACAGGATGTTCGGCGCCATCAGAACCGAGGCCTGCATCACCGCCCAGGCCACCCCGGCGATGGCGAGGGCGCGGTGCTTTCCAAAGCGCCGGGCGACGATGCGCCAGATCGGCGCGCCCGCCAGGCCGCCGATGAAGAAGACAATCAGCATCAGCCCGGCCATGCCGCGCTCGACGCCGCGCACCGCGTCGAAGAAGAAGAACAGCAGCGTCCCTGACACCGCCAGGGCCGTGCCCCAGCAGATGTCGGCGGCCAGCACCCGCAGCACCGTCCCACGGCGGAACATGGCCACGACATGGGACAGCTTCGGCGTTTCGTGATGCGGCTTGGCCGCCGGCTCGCCCACGGCCATCAGCGCCAGGATGGCGGTGAGCGGCAGGAAGACGATGGTGAACCAGCCCATGGCCTTCACGCCGGTGGCGAACTCGCCGCCGAAGCCGTACTTCACGATCGGCGGCATCAGCAGGATGGTGATCATGCCGATGACCGTCATCGCCTGCCACCAGCCGTAGACGCGGGACCGCTCGTCGTAGCCGGGCGACACCGTCGCCGCCCAGGCCATGTGACCCAGCTGGCCCATCGACTGGCCGGAGAAGCCGACGATCAGCCACAGCAGGATGTAGACGCCGCCGATGCCGGGCTCGGCCATGAACAGCATGTAGGTCGCCAGCATGGCGATCGGGGCCCCGGCCACGAACCAGGGGCGGAACCGCCCCCAGGGCGACTTGGTCCGGTCCATGATCAGGCCCAGCGCCGGGTCGAACCACAGGTCGAAGAAGCGCACGACCATGAAGGCCCAGGCCAGTTCGGCCAGATCCACCTTCAGATCCTGGGCATAGTAGTTGGGCAGGTAGGCCGTCACCGGCATGGTCATGGCGGCGAGCGGAATGGTCGGGGTCGCGAAGGCCAGCAGGCGCGGCAACGACATGCGATGCCCCTGCGCGCCGCCCCGGGCGACAGGCGTCGCCACCGCGGCCGGCGTCGCGCCGCCGGACTCCACTTCAACTGCCAAACCTGCCTCCCACGGCGTCCCCCCGTTTTCGGGGTGGAGGGTCATTGATCAGCAGTCAAACATGGTTCGACAAGGGGGCGCGTCCATGATCGCCCGCGCCAGGCGCGAAAATCTCTTCGCGAGGGCGCGAGCCGCGTCTAACCCGCGACCTTGTCCATGAAGGTCGCCAGTTCGACGTCCAGGTCGGTGACGCCGTCGGCATCATGGGTGGCCAGCAGCACCTCGACGCGGTTGTAGACGTTGAACCACTCCGGATGGTGGTCCAGCTGGTCCGCCTTCAGCGCTACGCGGGTCATGAAGCCGAAGGCGGCGTTGAAGTCGTCGAACTTGAAGGTCTTGACGATCGCGTCGCGCTCGCCCGGGCCGACAGACCAGCCCTTGAGCCTCGCCGTCGCCGCCGCCGCCCCGATCCGTTCGCGCGCCATGGTCTCGTCCTCCATCGTCTTCGCCCGGCTATAGCACGCCCCGGCCGGCGCAAAAGTTCGCCCCGCCCCTGTCGGCGCGCGGCATACTGGATCGTCTTCCAGTGGAACAGGGACCCCCGCCGATGCTCTACGCCATCCTCTGCTACAACGCCGAAGACGTCGTCATGTCCTGGTCAAAGGCCGAGGACGACGCGGTGATGGACCAGCTCAACGTCGTCCATCAGCGGCTGGAGCGCGAGGGCAAGCTGGGCCCGTCGCTGCGCCTGATGCCGACGACGGCCGCCACCACCCTGCACAAGCAGAAGGACCTGGTCATCGACGGCCCCTACGCCGAGACCAAGGAGCAGCTGCTGGGCCTCTACATCGTCGACATCGCCGGCCTCGACGAAGGCCTGGCCATCGCCCGCGAGCTGGGCAAGGCCAACCCCGGCGGGGCCTATGAGCTGCGGCCGCTGCGGCTGTACCTGCCGGGCGTCGACATGCCGGCCACGGAGAGCGCGTGACCGATCTGGCCTGGATCGACGGCGCGATCACCGCCGCCCGCCCGCAGGCGGTGGGCGCGCTGCTGCGCTATTTCCGGGATCTCGACATCGCCGAGGAGGCCTTCCAGGACGCCTGCCTGCGCGCGCTCAAGGCCTGGCCGAAGAACGGGCCGCCGCGCGATCCGGCCGCCTGGCTGATCATGGTCGGCCGCAACGCCGCCATCGACGGGGTGCGCAAGCGCAGCCGCCAGACCGCCCTGCCCGACGACGAGGCCGCGCTGTCCGACCTCGACGACGTTGAAGCGCCGCTGGCCGAGCGGCTGGACGGCGCAGACTATCGCGACGACGTGCTGCGGCTGATGTTCATCTGCTGCCATCCGGAGCTGCCGCAGACCCAGCAGGTCGCGCTGGCGCTGCGGATCGTATCGGGCCTCTCCGTCCGTCAGATCGCCCGCGCCTTCCTGGTCGGCGAAAGCGCCATGGAACAGCGGATTACGCGGGCCAAGGCCAGGATCGCCGGCGCGGGCGTCGCCTTCGAGACGCCGGGCCCCGCGGAACGGGCCGAGCGGCTCGCGGCGGTGGCGGCCATGGTCTACCTGATCTTCAACGAGGGCTATTCGGCCAGCGGTCCCGAGCACGCGGAGCGGTCGCCGCTGGCGGCCGAGGCCATCCGGCTGGGCCGGCTGCTGCTGCGCCTCTACCAGACCGAGCCGGAGATCATGGGCCTGATGGCCCTGATGCTGCTGCAGCAGTCGCGCAGCGCCGCCCGCTTCGACGCCGACGGCGGCATCATCCTGATGGACGACCAGGACCGCGCGCTCTGGAACGGCGCGATGATCGCCGAGGGTCTGGCGCTGATCGACAAGGCCATGCGGCACCGGCGGACCGGTCCCTATCTGGTCCAGGCCGCCATCGCCGCCCTGCACGCCCGCGCCGCGACGCCGGCCGACACCGACTGGACGCAGATCGACGCCCTCTACGCGACGCTGGAGCAGCTGCAGCCCTCGCCGGTGGTGACGCTGAACCGGGCGGTGGCGACCTCGAAGGCCTTTGGTCCGGAGGCGGCGCTGGCGATGATCGCCCCGCTGGAGGGGCGGCTGTCGGGCTATTTCAACTACTTCGGGGTCAAGGGCGCCCTGCTGCTGCAGCTGGACCGCCGCGCCGAGGCCCGCGAGGCCTTCGACCGCGCCATCGGCCTGGCCAACAGCACGGCCGAGGCCGCCCACATCCGCCAGCACCTCGACCAGCTGACGGCCGACGCGAAGGCGGCCGGGGTCAGTTGACCTCGCCGAAGCGGCCCTCGGCCCGTTTGGCCATGCCCTTCACATCGCCGCAGGCCTTCTCGAGCGGCGCGATGGCCGCCGCGGCGCCGGTCTCGGGAACGGTGATGCTGAACGGGCCGGATGACACGGTGATCGGCTTCCTCGCCGCGCGGATGGCCTCGATGCTGTAGAGGGCGCGCGGCTGGTCGCCGGTCGTGCCGCGCAGGCCGCCCTGCACCGTCAGCACCGCAAGGCCACCCGGCGGCAGCTCGACCCGGTCGAAGCGCACCTTGATCGAAGATTTGCCCTGTACGCGCCCCATGACGCCCAGACCGGGCTTCAGTCCCCGCGCCGGCCCCTTCACCACCAGCACATAGCGCGGCGATGGGCGGGCGTAGCAGGTCACGGTGATGCTGGTCCCGCCGCCGACGCCGATGGCGGCGACCGGATTGCCGTTGGACGACTGCGGAATCCAGGTCGGGGCCAGGGCCTGTGAGGGGGCCGCTATCGCCAGCAGCGCCGCAACGGCGCTGACCGGCAGGACGCGCTTCACAGCCCGCCCTCGGCGATGCGGAAGACCATGCTGGTCAGGAACTTCGCCTTCGCGGCCGTCGGCGCATCGCACGCGAGCGAAAGCAGTCCGACCGGCAATTCCACCAGCGCCATCGTCATGTACCGGCCGTTGGCCTGCGTGCCGGTCCAGGCCGCGAGCTTCACGGGAATCCTGCCGTCGTCCCTGAGCGGCAGCACCCCGCTTTCGGTGACGCTGAGCGCCTCCCGCGCCATGCGGTCATAGGCGCCGCCCGGGGTCAGGAGCGCGCCGATCCGAAGCTGGAGCTGGTCCAACCGCTCGGGCCGCCGCTGCGCCTCCGGATAGGCGACGGCGATGCAGACCGCCTCGTGTCCTCCGGACGTCATCTGGAAGCTCACGGTGTCGGGCTTGACCGAGCTCATGGTCGCGCCCCTCGGAAGCGTCGCCGCGAACCAGCCTCGTGGAGACAGATAGCTGTAGCCGTACGCCGCATCGCCGGCGATCGGCATGAAAACGCCTCGTTCCGCCGCCGGGGCGGGCACGATCAGATAGCCATCCGGAGCCTGGGCGAGGGCGGGCCCGCAGACCCAGAGCGACGCCGCGACCGCGAGCGCCTGGAACGTCCGCCCGGAAGCGTACCTGAACGACATGACCGACCTCCACTTCGGCTGACGTGACGCCGACAGCATCTCATGACGCCAACATCCGGAACCCCACATAAGGGGGGCCTCAGGCGGCGGCTTCGGTCGGCGCCGGATGGCTGGCGATTACGATCCGCGCGACCTCGGCGATCAGGGCGCTGCGTTCATCGAAGGACCGGCGGGTCGCGCCGATCAGTACGGCCACGGCGTAGACGGTCCCGTCCGGCGCGGTCAGCAGGCCGACGTCGTTGTAGCCGGTGGCCAGCCGGCCGTTGACCTGGCCGGTGCCGGTCTTGTGGCGCAGCGTCCATCCGGGCGCGATGCCGGCCCGCAGACGGCTGGACCCGGTCACCGTCTGGCCCATCAGGGTCAGCAGATAGTCGGTCGACTCCGGGGACAGCAGCTCGCCCTGCTTCAGCCGGCCGAGAGTCTCGGCGATGTCCAGCGCGCTGGCCCCGTCCGGCGGGTCGGCGAGGTAGTCGTCCAGCGCCCTGCTGCGCTGCTCCGGCGGCAGGGCCTCGCGGTCCTCCCAGAAGGCGCGCTTGAAGCTGTACTCGGGCTTCCAGGTTAGGCCGGCGGCCCGGGTCTGCATCTCGCGCTCGCCGGGGCCGAAGCGGATCTCGCCCAGGTTCTTGCCGACCACGGTAACCTGTACGGCGAAGGGGCCGCCGACCGTACGCACCAGCGCGTCGTTGGCGGCGTTGTCGCTCTGGGCGATCGCGCCCTTCAGCAGGGCCGCCACGGTGGTGGTGTAGCTCCCCTCCCCCACGCGCTCTCGGATCGGCTGGTGGAAGAGGCTGAGGTCGTCCTTGCGGATGGTCACCGGCGTGGACAGCGCCAGCACGCCGCGATCGACCGCGTCGAGCACCGTCAGCGCGACCCACAGCTTGCTGACGCTCTGCTGGGGCTGGATTTCCGCGCCGTTGAAGTCGACCGCCCAGCCCGCGTCGACGTTGTAGACGGCGATGCCGACGCTGCCGCCGAAGGCGCCGCCCAGCGCCTGCAGGCGCTCATCGAGGATGTGCCGCTGGGTGCGCGGGGCCACCGAGATGGCCGGCGGCGGGCTGAGGTCACTGTCCCAGATCACCGGCTCATGCACGGCGGCCCCGACCGTCAACGCCAGGGCGCCGGCGGCCAGACGTCCAGCGATCGCGCGGGTCCGGGCCATGGCGCCATTTCACCACCGCTCGCCCCGGCGCGCCACCGGCCACGTGCGTTGGGTGGTCAGAGAAGCCCGGCGGCGGGCTTGAAGAACGAGAGCTGCTCCTGAGCATCGCGGGCCGTCCGTCCGGTGCAGCCGATCAACAGGGTTCCGGCCGGAGCCGGCAGGACGCCGACCGCGTTGTAGCGCCCGCCGCGGGGCCCCACCCACACGCCGAGCTTTGGCCCCGGCTTGCCCGACACGCCCCTCATGGTCTCGACGGTGCGGGACTGGATCGAATCCATCTCGGCGGCGGCATAGGCCTCGAAAGCCGACCCTGGCGCGATGACCTCGCCGATACGGGCCTGGATCGCGGCCATGGTCATGCCCGGGCGACGATTGGGATCAATCGCGGCCATGCAGACGTTCGGCGTATCAGCGGCCGTATAGCCCGGGATCGTGATCCGCCAGACGTTCGGCTTGGGGTGCTCGACGGTCTCAGCGCTGCTCAGGAGAGCAATAAACAACCCGTTCTCGTCGACCAGCCGCCGCGCAAATCCCGCGTATGGACTGATCTTGCCGCGCTCCGCGGGGGTGAAGGTTTCCAGCGCGTAGTCCTCGACCTCCCCGCGCGCCTGAACCGATGGAGCGACGGCCAAGGCGACGATGATCGCCACGGCGCGAGCCGTATTTCTGGGAATAGTCATCCAGGGCCCCTCCAAACCAGGCGGAGAGACTGGAGCGCCGTCGCCGCGGCGCCGACCCCTGAAGAGGGGGGTTACTCGCCGCCGTCGTTGCGGAAGTAGGGTTCGACGGTTCCCTGGAGCTTGACGGTCATCGGATTGCCGTGACGGTCGAGGGTCTTGCCGACGGCCAGGCGCACCCAGCCCTCGCTGACGCAGTATTCGTCGACGTTGGTCTTTTCCTCGCCCTTGAACTTGATGCCCACGCCGCGGGCCAGCACGGCCTCGTCGTAGAAGGGGCTCTTGGGGTTGCTCGCGAGGCGGTCGGGAGGCGTGTCGCTCATGGTGATGTTCAGACCCTGCACTGTGGCGCGGGTCTTAGCGGAGGATCAGGCGTTGATCCAGTCGCTCAGGCCTTCGCGGACGTGAACCTCGCGCAGGGCGGGCCGGGCGCGCAAGGGCGCCAGCCAGGCGGCGACGTTGGGCCAGGTCGTCGCGGGCCTTGGCATGTTGCGCGACCAGCGGGCCAGCATCGCCAGCTGCAGGTCCACGGTGGACAGCGCATCGCCGACCATGAACCGCCGCCCGGCCAGGCGCGCGTCGACGCGCGACCAGAAGCCCTCGATCCTCGCCTGCAGCGCGGCGCGGTCGGCGCCGGGCAGGTCATCCTCGTAGAACCAGAGCCGGAAGCTGGCCATCGGCCCGTTGGCCAGCCAGACCATCCATTGCAGCCACTCGGCCCGCTCCGGCGTCCCCGGCGGCGGCGAAAAGCCCGCCTCTGGATGGCGTTCGGCGAGCAGCATCAGGATCGCCCCGGTCTCGGCCACCGGCGCGCCGTCGACGACCAGCGTGGGCACGACGCCGCCCGGATTCAGGCGCAGGTAGTCGTCCGACCTCTGGGCCTTGCTGTCGAAGTCCAGCCATTCGACCTCGAAAGGGACGCCCAGCTCCAGCAGCATCCAGTGGACCACAAGGCTGGCCGTCGAGCGTGATCCGTAGAGCCGGTACATGCGAAAAAGCCCCTCGCCCGGGATGGACAAGGGGTGATTTCCGGCAATTCGCGACGGGTGTCGAGCTAGTGTTTCTCGCGCCAGCCGGCCTTGGCCTCGTCGGCGGTCAGGGTCAGGTGGACGTGTTTTTCGTCGATCCGGTCGACCCACGAGAGCGGGATGAGGTGGTGCTTCAGGCCGGCGCCCAGGTCGAACTTGGCCAGTTCGATGTCCGTTCCCAGCACGTGGTCGACCTTGCCGACGTGCCTGTCGTCGGAGCCTTTGACTTCCATATGTTCCTTGATCTGCGTGGCGTCGATCATCTTGGCATCTCCCTGCAAGCTGCTGTGAGCGCCCCGCCCGGCGGAGGGAGAACGGCTCGCGCCGTGGCGGGTTGCGCGAGGCATTTTGTTCTGCTTATGTTCGCGTCGACGTTGTGGAGGTCGACATGCTCACCCTGTTTCACGCGCCCAGGTCCCGCTCGACGCGGATGATCTGGCTGCTCGAAGAGCTCGGCGCGGATTACGAGATCCGCACGGTGAACATCGCCCGCCAGGGCGGGGTCGGCGCGCGGGACCCGGCCAATCCGCATCCGCACGGGCAGGTCCCCGCCCTGGTCGACGACGGCGCGCTGATCACCGAGTCGGCGGCCATCGCCCTGTATCTGACCGACAAGTTTCGCAAGCATCCGATGGGGCCGGCGGTCGGCGATCCGCTGCGCGGGCCCTACCTGACCTGGCTGGCCTACTACGCCGGCGTGCTGGAGCCGGTGGTCACCGCCCGCTGGAGCGGCAAGGCCGGCGAGGCGGAGAACGCCGCCTACGAGATCATGGACGGTCAGCTGAAGGAGGCGCTGGAGCGGGGCCCCTGGCTGCTGGGCGACAGCTTCTCGGCGGCCGACATTATGTTTATCAGTCTGCTCCAGTTCGCCCGCCAGATGCTCCCGCCGCACGCCGTCTATGACGACTGGCTGGCGAGGGCGCAGGATCGTCCCGCCCTGGCGCGGGCGCTATCGAAAGACGACGCATGAGAGCGCTGTTCGCCGCCGCCCTGATCGCCGCCGCCGCCCTGCTGGGGCCGGCCCAGGCGCTCGCCCGCCCCGGCTTGCTGGACGCCGTCATCGGCCCGGACGGGGTGACCGTGACCGAGGACGACAAGCCGGTTCTGTTTTACCGCACCAAACCCGCTGACCCGGCCAACGAGCCCGGCCGCCTGAACTACGTGCACCCGCTCTACGCCCCCGACGGCACGATCCTGACCCAGGACCGGCCGGCCGACCACCCGCACCAGCGCGGCCTGTTCTGGAGCTGGCACCAGGTGCGGCTCGGCGACCGGGTCGTGGCCGACGGCTGGTTCATGAAGGGTCTGACCTTCGTGGTGAAGAAGACCGCCTTCTCCACCGACCGGACGGGCGCCGGGACGCTGGCCCTGGACGTCGACTGGATCGTCAGCTCAGGCCCGGAGCTGGTCTATGTGGCGCGCGAGACCACCAAGGTGCGGATCCAGCCCCTGAAGCGAGGCGCGCGCCGGCTCGACTTCGACACGGTGATCACCGCCGGCGTCGACGGCCTGTCGCTCGGCGGCAGCGACGATGTGAAGGGCTACGGCGGCTTTTCCATGCGGCTGATCGCGCCCGACCGCCTCGTCTTCGCCTCCCTGGGCAAGGGCGTGGCGCCGGCCGTCGGCCCCGTCTCCGCCGGCGACTCCATGGGGTTCGCCTGGCCCGAGCAGCCGGGCCTGTCGCAGTGGGTCGTGGGGCTGTCGTGCAAGGCCAATGGCCGGGCGATCACCCAGTGGATCCTGCGCCGGGAACTGTCGATGCAGAACTGCGTCTGGCCCGGCCGCGCGCCGGTGGCCCTGGTCCGCGACAGGCCGCTGCGGCTGGAGTCGGCTGTGGTCATCAAGCCGATGCCGGTAAAGCCGGCGAAGAAGAAGTAGACGTGAGCGAGCCCGTCAATCTCAACCGCGCGCGCAAGGCCAGGGCGAAGGCCGAGGCGAAGACCAGGGCCGTGGAGAACCGCGCCGCCTTCGGCCGCACCGGGGATGAGAAGGCGCTGGCCCAGGCCCGCCGGGACAAGGCCGCGCGCGACCTCGACGCGAAGAAGCGCGAGCCCTGATGGCCGGCGGGCTGAAGAAGCGCTCGGTCAACCTCGCCGGCCATGCCACCTCCCTGGCGCTGGAGCCGGAGTTCTGGGCGGTGCTGGACCTGGCGGCGGCGGACGAGGCGTTGAGCCTGTCAAGCCTGATCGCCCGCATCGACGAGGGGCGCGGGGACCGGCCGCTGGCGAGTGCGTGCAGGGTGTTCGCGTTGGGGCGGGGCGCCTCCAACTAGCCGCCGAAACAGCCCTAGCGCCATTCCCGTTCCGTCATCGTCGGACTTGTTCCGACGCCCCATGAACACGAACAGGCGGGGTTGGCCGCACCGCCCCGGCGGTCGCGGGTCACCTTCCCGCTCACCACGCGTGGGTCGTCGCGACGAGCGCGACGATGACGGAAGAGCAAAGGCCGCTGCCCGCCGCTACGCGTCGAACTTCCGCGTCAGCGGGCGGTCGCGGCAGTCCTCGGGGATGCTCAGATAGGTGACCGGGCGCGGAATGTTCAGCCGCGCGCGGGCCGCTTCCAGGTTCTCGCCGAACAGGGCCGGGTAGTCGACCTCGGGCAGCCAGGCGGCGCGTTTGCCATTGCGGAAGGCCTCCATCACCGCCTTGCGGTAGGGATGGCCGTTGCCGATCTTCTGGTACTGGTGTGCGCCGGCGTGGGCGATCAGCGCGAAGCCGAGGCTTTTCGTCTGACTGTAGGAGAAGGCCACGACACATGCCTCGCCCAGGCCATCGGTGCCGTAGCCGGTCAGCACATGCCAGACGTCGTGCACGTCGCGCATGCGGCGGCCGTACCAGGCCAGCGGATGTTTGGCGTCGATCTCGCCGTCGGCGGTCTTGCGGCTTTCCTCGGCCAGGCCCTCGGCCGACAGGCCGCGCGGGGCGATGAAGTTGCGATAGGCCTCGCCCACCGTCCCCGGACCGAAGGTGTTGAGCCAGGCGGTGTCCGACAGCCGCTCGCAGAACTCCTCGCGCTCATAGGCGATGCGGCCGCCGTGGGCGGTGGAGATCAAGCGACGGTAGCCCCTCACCACCGTATTTCCCGACAGGGCCCGCATGATCTCGAACACCTGGGCGGTGTCTTCCTTGTCGGCGATCAACCGGCGCAGCGCCCGGGCGGCGCGCAGAGGCTGAAGGCGGTGCGACACGGCGCGCGGCGGCGCGGCGGTCACCGGATCGGACGGCGCGGAGTCGAAGGCCATGGTCGAAGTTCCTGAGGCTGCTTCGCAAAAATGACGCAGGCGTCATCTTTATGCAAGGCCCTCAGGACCGTCGGTCGGCGACCGTTGCGGAATTGCCGCGATCAGCGCAGCGGCGGCGGTCCAGGAACGGGCAGCGGTTCGGGCCGCGGTTCCGGCATCGGGGACGGCCGGGGCAGGTTCGGCGGCTCCGGAATCTTCAGGGTGATCGCCATATCCGCCGGATCGGGCGCCGGCGTGCGCCCTGACCACACCATCCAGGCGATCCCCGCGACCGCGACCAGCAGCGCGCCGACGATCAGCGCGACGAGCGTCGAGCCTCCGCCGGCGCGCGCGGCCATGACGCTAGTTCCCCGGCGTCGGAATGGCCGGCGCCTCAGGAAGCTTGGGCGCCTCGATGGTGACGTCGACCTGTTTGGCCGGCGAGGACTGGCCCGAGTAGACGAACCAGCCGATCATCGCGACGACGACCAGAAGACCGCCGACGAGGAAGGCCAGCCAGGGCGTGCTGCTGCTGTTTCCGGAACCTTCGGCCATGGGAGGCCTCCTTTGATGGTTGTTGCGCCGGATTAACGGCGACGACGACCCGTGGTTCCGGAAAGCGCCGTGCGGCGCTTAAACCGGCGCCGCCCTGTGCTACATATGTTCCGCAATGTCCGACTCCCCTGTTCCCTCCCCCCGCATCAGCGACCTCGCCCGGGCCGACCGTGGCCAGCCTGCCTATCTGGACGGCCTCAACGCCGAGCAGCGGGAGGCGGTCGAGGCGACCGAAGGCCCGGTGCTGGTCCTGGCCGGGGCCGGCACCGGCAAGACCCGGGTGCTGACCACCCGCCTGGCCCACATCCTGGCGACGGGCCGGGCCAAGCCGTGGGAGCTGCTGGTCGTCACCTTCACCAACAAGGCCGCGCGCGAGATGCGCGAGCGGATCACCCACATCATCGGCCCGCAGGCCGAGGGTCTGCGCTGGCTGGGCACCTTCCACTCGGTGGCCGCCCAGATCCTGCGCCGCCACGCCGAGCTGGTCGGCCTGAAGTCGACCTTCACCATCCTCGATGACGACGACCAGCAGCGGGTGATCAAGCAGATCCTCGAGGCCGAGAACATCGACGCCAAGCGCTGGCCGCCCAAGCAGCTGGCCGGGCTCATCGACCACTGGAAGAACCGCGGCTGGACCCCGGACAGACTGCCGCCGTCGGAAGGCGCGCTGTTCGGCAACAACAAGGGCCAGCGGCTGTACCAGCTCTACCAGGAGCGGCTGCGGGTGCTGAACGCCTGCGACTTCGGCGACCTCTTGCTGCACAACCTGGTCATCTTCCAGAAGCACCCGGACGTGCTGGCCGACTTCCACGGCCGGTTCAAATACGTGCTGGTCGACGAGTACCAGGACACCAACGTCGCGCAGTACCTGTGGCTGCGGCTGCTGGCCC
Source organism: Caulobacter sp. (assembly GCA_031426695.1). GTDB lineage: Bacteria > Pseudomonadota > Alphaproteobacteria > Caulobacterales > Caulobacteraceae > Caulobacter. The sequence goes on along the minus strand of JASJPM010000006.1, from coordinate 51,063 downwards.
AGTCGCGCCAGAACGTCTGCTGCGTCGGCGACGACGACCAGTCGATCTACGGCTGGCGCGGGGCGGAGGTGGACAACATCCTGCGCTTCGAGCGTGACTTCCCGGGCGCCAAGGTCGTGCGGCTGGAGCGCAACTACCGCTCGACCAGCCACATCCTGGCCGCCGCCTCGCACCTGATCGCGGTCAACAAGGGGCGGCTGGGCAAGACCCTCTGGACCGAGAGCAACGGCGGCGAGAAGGTCCGGGTGCGCGGCGTCTGGGACGGCGAGGCCGAAAGCCGCCTCGTCGCCGAGGAGATCGAGCGCTGGAAGAAGGGCACGGTCGACAGCGGCCCGCGCCGCTTCAAGGACATCGCCATTCTGGTTCGCGCCAGCTTCCAGATGCGGGCGTTCGAGGAACGGTTCGTGATGCTGCAGATTCCCTACAAGGTGATCGGCGGCCCGCGCTTCTTCGAACGGGCCGAGATCCGCGACGCCCACGCCTATCTGCGGCTGGTGCAGTCACCGGACGACGACCTGGCCTTCGAGCGGATCGTCAATGTGCCCAAGCGCGGCATCGGCGAGACCACGGTGCAGAAGATCCTGCAGATCGCGCGCGGCGCCGGCGTTTCGGCCCTGACCGCCTCCCGCGGCATCGTCCAGACCGATGAACTGGCCGCCCGCACCCGCACGGCGCTCGCCAACTTCGTGCGCGACATCGACCGCTGGACCCACCAGATGGCGACCGGGGTCGACCACGCCCGGCTGACCGAGACCATCCTGGACGAGAGCGGCTACACTGACGTGCTGCGGCTCGACAAGGGCCCGACCAGCCAGACCCGGCTCGAGAACCTGAAGGAGCTGGTCCAGTCGATGGCCGCCTTCGAGACCCTGGGCGATTACCTGGAGCACGTCTCGCTGGTCATGGACCTGGACCGCGAGGGGGGCGACGACAGCGTCCAGATCATGACCCTGCACTCGGCCAAGGGGCTGGAGTTCCCGCTGGTCTTCCTGCCCGGCTGGGAGGAAGGCGTCTTCCCCAGCCAGCGCAGCGTCGACGAGAAGGGCGAAAAGGGCCTCGAGGAGGAGCGGCGGCTGGCCTATGTCGGCATCACCCGCGCCCGCGAGGAGGCCCGCATCAGCTTCGCCGCCAACCGCCAGGTCTACGGCCGCTGGACCAGCCAGCTGCCCAGCCGCTTCGTCGACGAACTGCCGGTCGAAAGCGTCGAGGCGGCGTCGGAGACCGGCTACTACGGCGGGGGCCCCGGCATGCAGCAGCCGATGACCAGCCGCTGGGACGACGACCGCACCTTCGGCCAGGGCTATTCCTCGCCCGGCTGGAAACGGGCCCAGGAGCGCGGCTACCACGGCGGCCACGCCGGCCGCACGGCCGTGATCGAGGGCGAGGGCCGCCTGGTCGCCAGCTCCGACAGCTCGGCCGGCAGCGACTACAAGCGCGGCGACCGCGTGTTCCACCAGAAGTTCGGATACGGCAAGGTCGCGGCGGTGGAAGGCAACAAGCTGACCGTCAGCTTCGACAAGGCCGGCGACAAGAAGGTGCTGGACGGGTTCGTGGAGAAGGCTTGAGGGGCGTCCCTCTCCGTTGCGGCGCGGGGAGCGGTAGCGATGACGGAGGTGGCAGCGAACCGCTGGCCTCCCCCTTGCTCCGTCCCCCGGCGACAGAACCGCAATGGGACAGCCGCCGATGCCCAGCCTGCTTTCGCCCCTGACCGCCGACCAGCGCCGGCTCGCGCGACGTGAGGTGCTGCGCTTCGGCCACGCCCTGGCCGGGACCGGCCTGTTCGCCGACGAGTCGCTGACCCAGCTGCTCGACCTGCATCCGCGGGACAGGACCCGCATTCTGACCCGGCGCCCGGACGGCTCGCCCCGTGACGGCTGGATCGCCGGCGCGGCGGACAAGGCCACCGGCGCCCAGCTGCTGAAGGCCATCGGGACCGGCGCCCTGTCGGTCAGCCTGGACGGGGTGATGTCCAGCGACCCGGCCTGTCGCCTGGTGCTGGATCAGTTGGCCGCCGACCTGCATGACGTCACCGGCCTGATCGTCATGGGCGCCAACGCCTCGATCGTCATCTCCAGCCCGCGCCTGGCCGCGCCGCTGACCATCGCGCCGCGCGAGGCGGCCGCGCTGACCGTGCGCGGCGGGCAGGTTCTGTATGTCTACCCGGCCGGGCCCCAGGCCGGCCTGCCCTGGAGCCCGGCCCGCGAGGACTCGGTGACGCCGGTGATGCTGCAGGCCGGTCAGGCCGCCTTCTGGCCCTCGCAGTCGCCGATCCGCTCGGTGAACGGCGAGGACCTCAACGTGAGCGTGGTCTTCACCTTCGAGACGCCGCAGTCGAAGCTGGCCGAACTGCTCCGCCGCGCGCTGGGTCAGCCCTCGCCGGCCGCCTGCGCGCAGACCGATCTCACGCCGCGCTTCGATCTCGGCGCCAGGGGGCTGGTCTGGCGCGAGGGCATGGCGCCGTCCTGGGCTCCCGTCCCGAAGAAAGCCCCCCGCCGCCGCGCACCCGCTGCGAAGGCGCTCAAGGCCGCGTGACCCGGCGCGCCCTTCGCGGTAGAGGGGCGCCCATGACCGACGAGAGCTACAACGCCGCCCAGATCATCGCCCGCGGGCCCCGCGCCTTGGCCGAGGCCGCCGCCGAGGCGCTGGACGCCGATCCGATGCTGGAGGGCGCGACCTATTCGATCCTCGAGGAGGACGAAGACCGCGACGTCTGGCGCATCGACGCCTTCCCGACTACGCAGGACGAGGAAGACGGCATCCGTGACAGCCTGACCGCGTCCGGCGGCCTGACCGTGCTGGTCGAGCCGCTGGCCGACGCCGACTGGCTGGCCATGGCGCTGAGCGGCCTGCCGCCGGTGCGCGAGGGCCGGTTCTTCGTCTACGGCGTGCACGACAAGGGACAGGTCCCGGCCAGCGCGGTGGCGCTGCGCATCGAGGCGGGCGCCGCCTTCGGCACCGGCCACCACGGCACCACGGCCGGGTGCCTGCGCGCCTACCACGACCTGCTCAAGGCCCGCCGCTTCGGCCGGGTGCTGGACGTCGGCTGCGGCACCGGGGTGCTGGCCATCGCGGCGGCGCGCACCGGCTCGCGCAAGGCCGTCGGCACCGACATCGACGCCCCGTCGGTGCGCATCGCCAACGAGAACGCCCGCGAGAACCGCTCCACCGCCCGCTTCGTCCACGCCTCCGGCCTGAACGACCGGGCGGTGCGCAAGGACGCCCCCTACGACCTGGTGTTCGCCAACATCCTGGCTCCGCCGCTGGTGGCGCTGAGCCAGGACATCAAGCAGGCGCTGCGCCCGGGCGGCGTCGCCATCCTGTCTGGCCTGCTTCGGACGCAGGAGCGGCGGGTAAAGGCGGCCTACCTGTCCAAGGGCTTCCGCGTCGTGCGCCGCATCCATCGCGACGCCTGGGCGACGCTGGTCCTGCAGCGGGGCTAGGAACCGCAAGCCATCACCTCGCGTTGATGCGGCCAGTCGGGGATATCGCCCCAGGAGCCGCTACTCGTGACCCAGATCGATCCCAACGTCCCGCACCGTCCGGCGCCCGAGGTCCATGTGACCGACAATCGCGGCTCCAACTCCACCGCCTGGGTGGTCGCCGCCCTGGTGGCGGTCGTCGCCATCATCGCGGTCGCCTTCATGGTGACCCAAGGTCAGGAAGACGCGACCGACCCGAACGCGATCGCCGCCGCGGCCGACCAGGGCCGCGCTGAAGGCATGCTGAGCGGCGCCCAGTCCTCGCTCGACAGCGCCCGCGCCGCCGCCGCCTCGGCCGCCGATTCCACCGCCGCCCAGGCGGGACAAGCTGCTGCTGAAGCCCGCGCCGCCGCCGCCGACGCCGCCCGCAGCGCCGACAATGCGGCCAGCGACGCAGCAAGCAGCGCCTCGTCCGCCGCCGACACCATGGGCGAGCCGCAGCCCGCCCCGCAGTAGGCCGTCAGACGATCTGAAGGACCCTGCCCTGCAGGTCCATCAGGCCGATCTCGACCTCCAGGCCCGGCTTCCGGGTCTGGATCGCCGAGCGCAAGGCATAGAGCTGCTTGACGTGAGTCTTCAGCTCTATGTCGGCGTCCTTCACCGAGGCCTCGCCGAGGATCATCTTGTAGGCGCCGCAGTCGCGGTGATCGAGGATCATCACGCGATGGACCTCGTGCAGCTGGATCGCCAGGTCCAGGTGCGCCCAGAACACGTCGGCCCAGGCCGGGAAGCGGTCGTTCAGCGCCCCCAGCGAGGCGCCGGCCAGCACGACATGGTCGAACTTCCCGGCCAGGCCCCGCGCCTCCATGTAGTCCTCGACGGCGCCGGTGAGCCGGAAGTCCATGCAGGTCAGCAGCAGCATCTCGGTATGGCCGCCGGCCTTCGAGACGCCGGGCGCGAGCGTGGTCAGCAGCGCCGCCCCCCCGCCGAGCGCAACGGCCTGCATGGCCTGTCGGCGGGAAAAGGATCGCGGTCGGAGATGGTCGCAGCAGCTCATGGTTCCTCACAGCCCCCTGGCAGGAATCGATGACCACAGGCGCTAGGCTGATCTGGTTGACCGAACCTTTCCGGCGTCCCGCCGAACCAGTGGCGCGGACAATCGGTCGCGCCTAAGTTGGCGGCATGCGCCAGACCTTCGACGAATCCACCGACCCGTCCTTCGGCCCGCGGCATGTGCCGCTGATCCGCAAGGCCATGGAGGCCCAGGGCCTCGACGGCTTCCTGATCCCGCACGAGGACGAACATCAGAACGAATACCTGCCAGAGGCCAACGACCGCCTCGCCTGGGCCACCGGCTTCACCGGCTCGGCCGGGGCCGCCGTGATCCTCAAGGACAGGGCCGCCGTCTTCGTCGATGGTCGCTACACCCTGCAGGTCGGCGAGCAGGTCGACGGCGCGGTGTTCGAGATCCGCGACCTGGTCGAGGGCGGCGTGCCCGCCTACCTCGAGACCGCCTCGCCCGGCGCGGTGATCGGCTACGACCCCCGCCTGCACAGCCCCGACGCCCTGCACCACCTGCGCACCGCCGCGCAGAAGGCCGGGGCTAGCCTGAAGCCCGTCGAGCCCAATCCGCTGGACGCCGCGTGGGGCGAAGCGCGCCCGGCCCAACCGCAGGCGCCGATCGTGCCCCAGCCGCTGGAGTTCGCCGGCGAGGACTCTCCGGCCAAGCGCGAGCGCGTCGGCAAAGCGGTGAAGGACGCCGGCGCGGACGCCGCGGTGATCACCGCGCCGGCCTCCATCGCCTGGCTCTTCAACGTGCGGGGCGGGGACGTCATCCGCTCGCCGCTGCCCATCGGTCAGGCCATCCTGAAGGCCGACGGCACGGCGCGCCTGTTCCTCGACCCCGCCAAGGTGACCGAGGCGCTGCCCGCATGGCTCGGCAACCAGGTCTCGCTGGAGACACCGGATGCGCTGCCGGCCGCCCTGGCTGACCTGAAGGGCCGGAAGGTGATGGTTGACCCGGCCCAGTCCTCGGCCTGGTACTTCGACACCCTGGCCGCCGAGGGGGCCGAAGCGGTTCGCGGCATGGACCCCTGCACCCTGCCCCGCGCCTGCAAGAACGCCGTCGAGATCGAGGGCACGCGCCGCGCCCATATCCGCGACGGCGTGGCGGTGACCCGCTTCCTGCACTGGATCGCCACCGAGGGTCAGGTCAATCCGCCCGACGAGAAGGAGGCGGTGGCGACGCTGGAGGGCTTCCGCGAGGCGACCGGCCATCTGAAGGACCTGTCGTTCGACACCATCGGCGCGGCCAACGGCCACGGCGCCCTGCCCCACTACCGGCCGACCGAGCGCAGCAACGAGCGCTGCGCGCCCGGATCCCTGCTGCTGGTCGATTCCGGCGGCCAGTACCTGGACGGCACCACCGACATCACCCGCACCATGGCCATCGGGACGCCGAGCGCCGAGATGAAGCAGCGCTACACCCTGGTGCTGAAGGGCCACCTGTTCCTGTCGCGGGTGCGCTTCCCGGCCGGCACGACCGGCTCGGCGCTCGACGCCCTGGCGCGGTTGGCGCTGTGGAACGCCGGCCTCGACTACGATCATGGCACCGGTCACGGCGTCGGGGTCTACCTGGGCGTCCACGAGGGCCCGCAGCGGATCGCCAAGGCGCCCAACTCCGTCGCCCTGCGCCCGGGCATGATCCTCAGCAACGAGCCAGGCTACTACAAGCCGGGCGCGTACGGCATCCGCATCGAGAACCTGCAGGTGGTCACGCAAGCCGCCGACATTCCCGGCGGCGAGCGGCCGATGCTGGGCTTCGAGACCCTGACCTTCGCGCCGATCGACCGGGCCTGCATCGAGGTCGACCTGCTGACCGACGAGGAACGCGCCCAGCTCAACGGCTACCACGCCGAGGTGCTGGAAAAGATCGGCCCGCTGGTCGACGCCGAGGTCCGCGCCTGGCTCGAAGGGGCCTGCGCGCCGATGTGATGATCGGGGCTACCTCCCCCTCGTGGGGAGGGAGTAGCTACTTCACCCGCTTCCACACCTGCGTCTTGCACAGGGGCGCCGCGACGCAGCCCTTCAGCTTCAGGGTGCCCGCGTCCACCACGGTGATGGTGCCGGCATAGGTTCCGCCGTCCTCGGGATTGTAGACCTTGCCGCCGGTGAACACGGTGGGGCCGCCGCCGAAGCCCTCCAGCATGGTGATGCCCTTGATCTTGCGGCCGCGTTTGGACGCGTCCTTGTTCAGCTGGTCCGTCAGGTGCGGCTCGCGATCCAGCCGCGGCGAGCTGATCAGCTTGCCGCACAGGGCGGCGCCGCACTTGAAGATCTCCACCTGGCCCTGGCTGGGCGTCACCCAACGGCCGACGATGTCGGAGGCGAGGGCGGGCGTCGCGGCGACGGCGAGCGCGAGGGACAGGGCGGCGATACGGAGCATGGGTCGGGCCTGGGGCTTGTCTGGAGAACGTTGGCGCCTGAAGCTCGCCTCGAACCGTGACGAAGACAAGGCGGGGGGAACACCATGTTTGTCGGACACTACGCGGCGGCGCTGGCCGCCAAGGCCATCGAGCCGCGCGCGCCGCTGTGGGCGCTGATCGGCGGCGCCCAGCTGGTCGATATCGGCTTCAGCGGCCTGGTCATGGCGGGGGTCGAGCGGATGAGCTTCGATCCCGCCCTGCCCGGCAGCCCGCTGGTGCTGGAGCACATGCCCTGGACCCACAGCCTGCCGGCGGCGCTGGTCTGGTCGGTCGCGGCGCTGCTGCTGGCGCGGCTGATCAAGCTGCCCTGGGGCGCGGCCGTGGCCATCGGGCTGGTGGTGCTGTCGCACTGGGGGCTCGACTTCCTCGTCCACCGGCCGGACCTCGAGATCTGGCCGGGCGGCGAGAAGGTCGGCCTGGGCTGGTGGAACTACGCCACCGCCGAAAAGACGCTGGAGATGGGGCTGATCGCCCTGACCGGCGCGGCCTGGCTGTGGCGACGCGGGCGTAACGACCGCACCGCCTGGCCGGCGCTGCTGTTCCTGCTGTTCCTGGTCACGCTGCAGATCGTCGGCGAGATCACCGAGCCGGCCGGCGACAGCTTCGCCTTCGCGCGGCTGGGGCTGGTGGTCTACCTGCTGGCCATCGGCGCGGCGTGGCTGGCCGACCGGGGGCGGAACAGGGAACTGGCGTAGGCCCCCTAACCCCCGATCATCGCCAGCCACTCGTCCTCGGTCAGCACAGTCACGCCGTGCTTCTCGGCGTCCTTGAGCTTGGAGCCGGCGCCGGGGCCGGCGACGACAAGGTCGGTCTTCTTCGACACCGAGCCGGCGGTCTTGGCCCCCAGGGCCTCGGCCTGGGCCTTGGCCTCGTCGCGGGTCATCTTTTCCAGGGCGCCGGTGAAGACCACGGTCTTGCCGGCCACGGCGGTGTCGGTCTTGGGCTTGGCCAGCGGGGTGATGGCGTCCAGCTCGGCGACCAGCGCCTCGACCAGTTTGCGGTTGTGGTCCTCGCCGAAGAAGGTGGCGATCGACTGGGCGGCGACCGGCCCCACCCCGTCGATCGCCGACAGGGCCAGGAAGTCCTCGCCCGGCGCGCCTGACGCCGCCGCCTGGGCGCCGGACACGAAGGCGTCCCAGGTCTCGAACCGGTCGGTCAGCGCCCGCTTGGCCGGGCTGGCCAGCCCGGGCAGCGCCCGGTCCAGCTTCTGCAGCAGCGGCGCCTCGGGCCAGGGATCGTCGGCCAGCGTCGGCGCGGTGTGCAGATACTCCTCCAGCGCCTTGGGGCCCATGCCGTGCAGTTCGGAAGCCTCGACATAGGCCGGGCTCGGCGCCTGCTGCGAGGCGGCCATCACCGCCCGCTCCAGCTCGGCGAAGCTGTCAAAGGCCCGCGCCAGATGCGTCGCCGTCGTCTCGCCGATGTCGCGGATGCCCAGCGCGATCAGGAAGCGGTCCAGGCTGATCGTCCGCCGCGCCTCGATGCCGGCGACCAGGTTGGTCACCGAGGTCTCGCCGTAGCCGTCGCGCTCGCGCAGGGCGGCCAGCCTGGCCTCGTCCTTCGGCAGCCGGAAGATGTCGGCCGGCTCGGTGATCCAGCCTTCGTCGAGGAAGGCCTGCAGCTGCTTCTCGCCCAGCCCCTCGATGTCGAAGGCGCGGCGGGAGACGAAGTGTTTCAGATGCTCGATCTTCTGGAACGGACAGGCCAGCTCGCCGGTGCAGCGCCGCGCCACGGTCGTGGCGCCGCCGGCCGTCGTCTCCTGCACCACCGGCGTCTTCAGCGGGCAGATGCATTCGTGCGGAAAGACATAAGGCGCGCCCCGGCCCGGGCGGTCGGCGTCGACCGGACCCAGCACCTGCGGGATGACGTCGCCGGCCCGCTGCAGCATGACCATGTCGCCGATGCGGACGTCCTTGCGGGCGATCTCGTCGGCGTTGTGCAGGGTGGCGTTGCGGACCACCACGCCGCCGACCGTCACCGGGTGCAGCCGGGCGACGGGCGTCAGGGTGCCGGTGCGGCCGACCTGGATGTCGATGGCCTCCAGCCGCGTCGTCGCCTTTTCGGCCGGGAACTTGTGGGCGATGGCCCAGCGCGGCGAGCGGGAGACGAAGCCCAGCCGCTGCTGCCAGTCCAGCCGGTCGACCTTGTAGACGACGCCGTCGATGTCATAGGGCAGCGTCGAGCGGGCGGCGCCGATCTCGCGATAGACGTCCAGCAGGCCCTGGGCGTCCTCGACGCGGCGCGAGCGGTCGTTGGTCGAAAAGCCCCAGCGCTTGAGCAGGGCCAGCGCCTCGCTCTGCGTTTCCGCGAACGGCGCGCTGATCTCGCCCCAGGCGTAGGCGAAGAACTTCAGCGGGCGCCTTGCGGTGACCGTCGGGTCGATCTGGCGCAGCGAGCCGGCGGCGAAGTTGCGCGGGTTGGCGTAGGTGCGACTGCCGGCCTCTTCGGCGGCGCGGTTGAAGGCCTCGAACTCGGCGAGCGGCGCATAGACCTCGCCTCTGATCTCTATGACCTCGGGCCAGCCGTCGCCGGCAAGGCGCTCGGGAATATCCCTCAGTGTACGGAGGTTGGCGGTGATGTCCTCGCCGGTGCGCCCGTCGCCCCGCGTCGCGCCGCGGATCAGCACGCCCCTTTCGTAGCGGATCGAGGCCGACAGGCCGTCGATCTTCGGCTCGGCGGTGAAGGCGACATGCTCGTCAGGGCCCAGCCGCAGGAAGCGGCGCACCCGGGCGTCGAAGTCGGTCACGTCCTCGTCGGCGAAGGCGTTGTCGAGACTGAGCATCGGCACGCCGTGCTCAACCGGCCCGAACTGGGCGGAGGCGGCCGCCCCGACCTTCAGCGATGGACTGTTCTCACGGACCAGATGCGGGAAGCGGGCCTCGATCTCGAGGTTGCGCCGCTTCATCGCGTCGTACTCGGCGTCGCTGATCACCGGCGAATCCTCGCGGTGATAGGCGATGTCATGCGCCGCCAGCGCGTCGGCGAGGCGCTCCAGTTCCTCGACGGCCTGGGCTTCGGTGAGGTCGGCGGGGGGAATTTCGGCGCTCATGAAGGGTGCGTGGCTCGATTCTCTGCGTGGTTCGAGATGCTCGCTGATCGCTCGCTCCTCACCATGACGAAGGTTAGTGCAGCCAACCCACCTTCGTCATCCTGAGGAGCGATCCGACAGGAGCGCGTCGCGAAGGACGCAACGCGTCTAAGCCCCGATCAGCGCCCGCGCCGCGGCCCGGGCGGCGTCAGTGATCTCCGCCCCCGCGAGCATGCGGGCGATCTCTTCCTCGCGGGCGTCGGGGGACAGGACCTCGACGGCAGTGCGGGTCATGGCCCCGTCGCCGCCCTTGCTGATGCGCCAGTGGGCGTCGCCGCGGGCCGCGACCTGCGGGCTGTGGGTGACGGCCAGCACCTGGGCGTCGGCGGCCAGGCGGCGCAGGCGCAGGCCGACGGCGTCGGCCACCGCGCCGCCGACCCCCTGGTCGACTTCGTCGAAGATCATCAACGGCTGGGCGCCGTGGGCGCGGGCGGCCAGCGAGGCCTTGAGGGCCAGCGCGAAGCGGGCCAGTTCGCCGCCCGAGGCGATGGTCTCCAGCGGGCCGAACGGCGCGCCCGGATTGGTGGCGATCTCGAAGGCGACGCGGTCGAGGCCCGACGGGCCGGCGCGGTCCTCGGCCAGCGGCTCGACGACGACGCGGAACTTGGCCTTTTCCAGCTTCAGCGGCGCCAGCTCGCCCTCGACGGCGGCCGACAGCCGGTCGCCGGCGGCGCGGCGCTCGGCCGACAGCACGGCGGCGGCGTCCAGATAGACCTTGCGAGCGGCCGCCTCGGCGGCCTCTGCGACCTTCAGCTGCTCCTCGGAGGTCTCGATGGTGCGCAGCCGGGCGCTGAGCTCCGCGCGGACCTGCGGCAGGGCCTCGACAGGGACGCTGAGCTTGCGGGCCATGCCGCGCAGCGCGAACAGCCGTTCCTCCGCCTCTTCCAGCCGTTTGGGGTCCAGATCGAAGGCGTCGGCGGCGGCGTCGATGGCGGCCTCGGCCTCGCGCACTTCGCTGAGGGCCTTGTCGACCGCTTCGGCGGCGGCCTCGAGGCGTTTGACGGCCGGTCCGTCGAGCGCGGCGCCGGCGCTGATCGCCCGCTCGCGGGCGCGTTCCAGGGCCCGGAATGCCGAGGCGATGTTCTGACCCAGCCGGTTGCCGCCCAGCGCCTCACGCGCGGCCGACACCTCGGCCAGCGCCTTTTCAGCCGCGCCGAGGATCGCCCGCTCCTCGGCGAGCGCCGTTTCCTCGCCGTCCCGGGCGTCGAGCCGGTCCAGTTCCCCCAAGCGTAGCGTGATCTCTTCCAGGTCGGCGGCGGTGCGAGCGGCCAGGTCGCGAAGCGCGGCGGTGCGCTCACGCGTGGCGCGCCAACCGCTCCAGGCCGCGGCGACCGCGCCCACGGACACGCCGCCGTAGGCGTCCAGCAGCGCGCGGTGAGTGCGGGGATCGAGCAGGCCGACGGTCTCATGCTGGCCGTGCACTTCGAGCAGCAGGGCGCCCAGTTCCTTCAGCGCCGCGACGCCGGTGGCCTGGTCGTTGACGAAGGCGCGGCTGCGGCCGTCCGCCGACAGCTGGCGACGCAGCACCAGATCCTCGTCACGCTCATAAGCCAGACCCTTCTCGTCGAGAACGGCCCAGACGGCATGCTCGGGCGGCAGGGAGAAGATGGCCGTGGCGCTGGCCTGCGACGCGCCCCGGCGCACCAGTCCCGCCTCGGCGCGCTGGCCGGTGGCCAGGCCCAGCGCATCGAGGATGATCGACTTGCCGGCCCCGGTCTCGCCGGTCAGCGTCGTGAGGCCCGAACCTATGGCGAGGTCCAGGCTCTCGATGAGCACGACGTCACGAATGGTCAGCCCGATCAGCATGGCGGGCAGTTTGTTCTACAATCGTTCTATGTCAACGCCGAAGAAGGCGGTCGAGCATGCTCTTGCGCTTGGGCTTGGGCGCCGGGATCGCCGAAACGTCGGCTTCCGGCGGCGCGACACGGGTCGGCTCGGTCGTCTGCACCGCCTCACCCGGCGGCGGCGGGGCCGGCGTCCTGCCCAGCATCTTGTCGAGGTAGCTGACCTTGGCGCCCGAATCCTTCGGCGCGACCGCGGGCTGCAGCCCCTTGTCGGTCAGCAGCTTGTAGGCGTCGGCGTACCAGGGATCGCCCGGGAAATTGTAGCCGAGCACGGCGGCGTTGGCCGTCGCCTCGCCCATCAGGCCGAGGGTGGTGTAGCTCTCCACCAGCCGGTAGAGCGCCTCCGGCGTGTGGGTGGTGGTCTGGTAGCGGTCGATGACCGTCTTGAAGCGGTTGATGCCCGCCAGCGTCTGGCCCTGGCGCATGTAGTAGCGGCCGATGGCCATTTCCTTGCCGGCCAGCTGGTCGTTGACCATGTCGATCTTCAGGCGGGCGTCCGCGGCGTATTCCGTGGTCGGATAACGCGTGACGATATCGCGCAGCGCGCCCAGCGCCTGTTCCGTCGACGCCTGGTCGCGGTTCACGTCGACGATCTGCTCGAAGTAGCAGACGGCCTTCAGATAGTAGGCGTACACGACCGACGGATTGCCCGGGTAGAGCTGGATGAAGCGTTCCGCGTCCTCGATGGCCGCGCTGTACTGGTTGGCCTGGTAGCGGGCGTAGGCCGCCATCAGGATCGACCGGCGGGACCACTCCGAATAGGGGTGCTGGCGCTCGACTTCCTGGAAGTAGGACACGGCCTCGGTCCAGCGACGCTGGTCGAGGCGATAGGCGCCCGTGGAGTACAGGAGTTCGACCGGGCGTTCCTGATAGGCGAGACGCGGTGCGGCCTTCTTGTCGCCCGCGCACGCAGCGAGAGCCAGAGACGCCGTCACGGCCGCGACGACGGCCACCGTGCGGCCATGCGATCTACGAAGCACTTACCCTCACCTCGAACCAGTTCGCGCCCCCGGCGCCTGTTGGCTTCTACACCACAGGAAGGCGGGCGCAAATGCGGCGAAAGCCGATCAAACCGCTTGAGCGAATTCCGGAGCGAGCGTGCGGACGCGCCAGGACTGCGGACGAGCCATGAGTTCCCGGACCAGCAGGTTGTTCAGACCATGCCCGGCGTACAGGCCCTCGAAGCGGGCGAGCAGCGGAAGACCGGCGACATAGAGGTCGCCGACAGCGTCCAGCGCCTTGTGGCGCACGAATTCGTCCGGGCGGCGCAGGCCTTCCGGATTCAGCACGCGGTCGCCGTCGAGGACCACCGCGTTCTCCATCGAGGCGCCGCGCGCCAGGCCGGCGGCGCGCAGGGCTTCCACGTCCTTCAGGAAACCGAAGGTGCGGCAATCGGCGAGTTCCTCGCGGAACGACTCCTCGGTGATCTCCAGGTCGACGCGCTGGCGGCCGATCGGCGCCGAGTCGAAGGCGATCTCGAAGGCGACCTCGAACCGGTCGGAGGGCAGCAGGACGGCGCGCTTGTCGCCCTCGACCACCTCGATCGGCTCCAGAACCTCGATGAAGCGACGCGATGCTTCCTGACGGCGGCGGCCGGCGCGGTCGAGAAACTGGATGAACACCTCGGCCGACCCGTCGAGGATCGGCACTTCGGGTCCGTCCAGCTCGACGACGACATTGTCGATGCCCAGGGCGCAGAAGGCGGCCATCAGGTGCTCGATCGTCGAAACGCTGGCGCCGGCGGCGTTGTTGATGACGGTGCCCAGGCGGGTCTGGCCGACGGCTTCGGCCGAAACACGGATGGTGTTGTCGATGTCCTTGAGGTCGGTGCGCACGAACGTCACGCCGGCGTCGACTGCGGCCGGACGCACCGCGACGCGCACATGGGCGCCGGTGTGCACGCCGACGCCCGCGAAGATCACGGGGCCGGCCACGGTGTGCTGATGATACGCCGACAGAGACACGAGCGACCTTTCCAGTCAGGGGACCGGCGGTCTCCACGACCGCGCAACGCCCCACGTGCCATGTACGGGTTATGCTGCGGCGCGGCAAAACAATCGCTGTTTCGGATTGTAACGGCCGGAAGCTATTGAAAACACTCGCCAAAAAAGACATCGCCGGCGGGACTGTAACCGTCCCGCCGGCGAGGCGCATTCGACATTCAAGCAGGGCGAGAACGGCAGGCCGCCAATCTCGCCCGACAGGCTAGTTGGCGAGCCGGCGCAGGAAGGACGGGATCTCGAGGTCTTCCGTCTCGTCGACCTGGGGCTCCTCAACCGGCAGCGCCGCGGCCGACGTCCGACCCATCGCGCGCGGCATGCCGCCCTCGAAGCGGGGCTGCTGTTGCTGCGGACGCCCGCCGAACAGGCTCAGGAAGCCCTTGCGCTGCTGCCGGCTGTCTGTGAACGGGGTCTCGGCGTAGAGCGGCGCGTCGAAGTCGTCATCCTCGGCGACGAGCGGGTCGACGATGACCGTGCGCGACACCGGGGGCTGGATGACCGGCTCCGACACGGTCGGGGCGGCGGCGACGGGCTCGGGTTCCTCGAAGGCCAGATCAGCCTGCTGAGCGTCCAGCGACATCGAGGGCTGGATCACCTGCGGCTCCTGGGCGGCCCAGGTCGGGGCGGGCTCGGGGGCGCGGGGCGCTTCATAGGCGGTGGTCTGGGCGTAGGGTTCCGGCGCCGGAGCGGGCGGGGCCTGGTCAACGATCAGCGGCTTGGCCGTGGCGTTCACCCGCATCGTGCGCTGGGGCTCGATCGCGGCGATCGAGGCGCCGTCCATGCCTGTGGCGACCACCGAGACGCGGATCGAGCCTTCCAGGGCCGGGTCGAAGGCCGCGCCGAAGATGACGTTGGCTTCCGGGTCGACCTGGTCGGTGATGGCGTTGGCCGCTTCGTCGACTTCCAGCAGGGTCATGTCGAGGCCGCCGGTGACGTTCACCAGCACGGCCTTGGCGCCCTTGAGCGAGACTTCGTCGAGCAGCGGGTTCTGGATGGCGTTCTGGGCGGCCATCAGGGCGCGGTCGTCGCCGGAGGCTTCCCCGGTGCCCATCATCGCCTTGCCCATCTCGGTCATCACCGTGCGGACGTCGGCGAAGTCGAGGTTGATCAGGCCCGGCAGCACCATCAGGTCGGTGATCGAGCGGACGCCCGAGTGCAGGACCTGGTCGGCCATGCCGAAGGCTTCGGCGAAGGTGGTCCGCTCGTTGGCGACGCGGAACAGGTTCTGGTTGGGGATGACGATCAGGGTGTCGACGTAGCGTTGCAGCTCGGCGATGCCCGCGTCGGCCAGCCGCATGCGGTGGCGACCCTCGAAGTGGAACGGCTTGGTGACCACGCCCACCGTCAGGATGCCGCGCTCACGCGCGCACTTGGCGATGATCGGCGCCGCGCCGGTGCCGGTGCCGCCACCCATGCCGGCGGTGATGAAGACCATGTGGGCGCCATCGAGGTGCTCGCCGATCTCCGGCGTGCTCTCTTCGGCGGCGCTCATGCCGACTTCCGGGTGCGCCCCGGCGCCGAGGCCCTGGGTGACCTGCACCCCGAGCTGGATGCGGCGTTCGGTCTTGGCGAACTGCAGTTGCTGGGCGTCGGTGTTGGCGACGACGAACTCAACACCCTCGAGGCCGGCCTCGATCATGTTGTTGACCGCGTTGCCGCCGGCGCCGCCGACGCCAAAGACGACGATCCTGGGCTTCAGTTCGGTGGTTTGAGGCGCGTACAGCTTCATAGTGGGACCCCGTGTCCTGGCGTTCTTTCGAACAGTCCGGCGACCCGCGCGCCGGGAATGCCTTACGGCGGGGTTAATGTCGGACCCACATCCTTAATCGGCAGTTAACCGCATAGCGTGAGTCGTACCCGGGTCGAGCCGCCTCCGGAGCATTTTTGTTGTGGAGTAAGGGCTTGCGCGAATCAGACCGAGAATTGCGGCTACAGATTGTCGCGCAGCCAGGCCGCCACCTTGGTCACCGGGCCGGCGCCGGGATCAACGGGCTCGCGCCGCTTGCCCGCGCCCGCCAGCACCTTGGCCGAGACGGCTTCGCGGGGGCCGAACGCCGCCCGGTGCAGAACGCCGGCGGCGGCGCAGAAGGCCGGGCCGGTGACAGCGTCGGCCAGATGCGGCACCCGACGGGGCCGGCCAAGCCGCACGGGACGGTCGAACACCCGCACCGCGACCTCGCGGACGCCGGCCAGCTGGCTGGCCCCGCCGGTCAGGACGATGCCCGCGCCCGGCTCGATCAGCGCCCCGGCCTCTTTGAGCCGTTCACGCAGGAGCTCGAGCGTTTCCTCGACGCGCGGCGCGATGATGCCCTTGAGCAGGGAGCGGGGGGCGATGACCGGACCGGCGCCGGGGTCGTCGCCACGGGGCGGCGCCTCGATCATCTCGCGGTCCTCGTTGGCGGAGGCGATGGCCGAGCCGTGCAGTGTCTTGATCCGCTCGGCGCCGGCGCGGGAGGTGGACAGGCCGCGGGCGATGTCCTGGGTGACGTGTTCGCCGCCGACGGCCAGGCATTCGACGTGGACCAGGCTGCCGCCGCTGAACACCGCCGCCGAGGTCGTGCCGCCGCCCATGTCGATGCAGATGGCGCCCAGATCCATCTCGTCTTCCTCGAGTGCGGCGAGGGCCGAGACGAACGGCGCGGCGACCACGCCCTCGAACTGCAGGTGGGCGCGCTCGACGCAGTGGCCGAGCGTCTGGAAGATGGTCTCGGCGATGGAGACGACGATCAGGTCGACGCCCAGGCTCTTGCCGAACATCGAGCGGGGGTCGCGCACGCCACGCTGGCCATCGACCGACCAGGCGATGGGCAGGATGTGCAGCGGGCGGCGGCCGGGCAGACGGATCTGGGCCAGGGCCGCGGCCAGGGCGCGCGAGCAGTCGTTGTCGGTGATGGGACGGGCGCCGATGGAGACGCGGGCGCCGACCCGCTGGCTGCCCATCTGACCGCCGGCGGTGGCGATGGTCACGCCCTGGACGCTGACGCCGGCCACGGCCTCGGCCCGTTCGACCGCCAGGGCGATAGCCTCGGCCGCCTCGTCCATGCTGGCGATGGAGGCGCCCTTGACGCCGCGCGACTGGACGTAGCCCACGCCGGCCGTGGTCAGGGTGCGGTCGCCGCGGCGCACGCCGTCCGGCCTCATCACGAAGCAGGCGACCTTGGATGCGCCCAGATCCACGGCCGCGATCACCGGCTGGCGCGCCAACGCCGCCTTCAGGCCATCCCGCGCCTGCTTGCGATCATCCGTCCGTGACATCGACTTGAGCACCCCGCCCGCCGCCTTCTATACGCCGGCCGCGACGGGCGTTTGGCCCGGCGCCGGAGTCTCTCGCGGTCGCAGGGCGATCAGGCCCGGTTCCCGCAGATCAATTCGTTCAAAGCCGAGTTCCAGGATTCGCTGGCGCTGGTCGAGCTGGTCCAGACGGATCAGCGCCGACTCCTCGTCCACCGCCGGCAGCTGGACAATGCCGCCGTCCTTGAGCCGCAGATCCCAGCGCCGCCCGTCAACGCGGACCAGCGCCTCGAGGCGGTCGCGCAGGCGCGGCCGCGACTGCACCGCCGGCAGGATGGCGGCGGCGGCGTCATTGCCCCCCTCCCCCACGATCAGCGGCAGCTGCGGGAAGCGGCCCGGATCGGCTTCCGGGATCGCCCGGCCGCCGCCGTCGATGACGAAGGACCGGCCGCGTGACTGCCAGACCGCCAGGGTCTCGCGTTCGGCGATCGCGATCACCAGCGTATCGGGCAGCAGGCGCACGACCTGCGCCTCCTCGACCCAGCCCACGCCGGCGACCGCCTGGCGGACCTTCTCCAGGTCGACATCGAGAATCGGCTGTCCGAGCGACAGGCCGGTGGCGTCGAGGATCGCCTGCTGCGCCATCGGCGAGGCGCCCTGCACATGCACCTTGTCCAGCCGGAAGCCGAGGCCGGCCGTCTGGCCGGCGACCGCCGAGCCGAGGCCGTGAGCGACGCGCTCGCCGCGATGTCCGGTGGCCAGGGTCACGATGAGGCCGACGGTCAGCACGGCGCCGGCGACGCCCAGCGCGATCATCGGCGGCAGCACGCCCTGGGCGGCGCGCAGCTTCGCCGCGGGCCGTGGCGCCGAGGAGGCTTTCCGGGGTCCACCCCTGTTTGCGGGCGCTTTGGCCCGGGGCTTGACGCTACCGCGTCCCGCCCCCCGCATTGCCGCGGGCATACGCATCCTCCACGATCCAGAGCACTAGTTGGTCAAACGACGTACCCAGATGCGCCGCCTGTTCTGGAACCAGAGAGGTGGGAGTCATGCCGGGCTGCGTATTGACCTCCAAGAGGACCAGAAGACGCTTAACAGGGTCATAACGGAGGTCGCTTCTGGTCACACCGCGACAACCAAGCGCGGCGTGGGCGAGCTCCGAAAGGCGAAGGGCGCGGTCGAAATCCTCGGGCGGCATGCGGGCCGGCACGACGTGCTCGGAGCCCCCCTCGGCGTACTTGGCGTCGTAGTCGTAGAAGCCGGTGCGCGGGACGATCTCGGTGACCGTCTGGGCCTTGCCGTTCATGACCGCGACCGCCAGCTCCATGCCGGCGATGTAGGGCTCGACCATGACCTCCTCGCCGAAGGTCCAGGACGGGGCGATGACGTCCTGAGGCGGGCTGTTGGCGCCCTCGAAGACCAGGAAGACGCCGACCGACGAGCCCTCGGCGTTGGGCTTCACCACGTAGGGCGGCGGCATGACGTGGTCGCGGGCGACGTCGTGACGGTTGAAGAGGCCGCCGCCGGGCACGGTGACGCCCGCCGCCGCCAGCACGGCCTTGGACTTGGCCTTGTCCATGGCCAGCGCCGAAGCCAGCACCCCGCAGTGGGTGTAGGGGACCCCCAGCGTCTCCAGCACGCCCTGGACGCAGCCGTCCTCGCCCCACTCGCCATGCAAGGCGTTGAAGCAGACGTCGGGCTTGAGCGCGGTCAGCACCTGCGCCAGGTCGCGGCCGGCGTCGACGCGGGTGACCTTCGCGCCCAGGTTCTCCAGCGCGCCAGCGCAGGCGCCCCCGGAGACCAGGCTGACCTCGCGCTCGGAAGACAGGCCGCCCAGCAGGACGGCGACGTGGTGGCCTTGGAGCGGCAGGCTCATTTGGCGTCCTTCAGAGCGCGGAAGTCGATATCGCCGTCGGCGATCATGTAGAGCAGCGCGACCCAGGCGGCGACGTTCTGCTGCAGGTCATCGGGATCGACCTTGTCCAGGGTGTCGTCCTCGGAGTGGTGAAGGTCGAAGTAGCGCGTGCCGTCCTGGCGCAGGCTGAACGCCGGCACGCCGGCCTCCTCCAGGCCCTCGGTGTCGGCGCCGCCGCCACGGGCAGGCTCGCGGGAGACGATCACCTTCAGCGGCGCCATCAGACCCGGCAGCGGGGCCAGGGCGCCGGAGGTCATGGCGCGCTCCGGAAGCTGCAGGGCGTAGATCCGTCCGGCGCCGAAATCGCTCTCGCCGGCGATCACCAGGTTCGGCATCTCGTCCTTGCGAGCGGCGGCGTAGGCTTCGCTGGATCCGCCGGTCTCTTCCGAGCCCCACATCACCACGCGGATCGTCCGCCCGGGATGGCGCGGCAGGTCGCCGATCAGCTTGCCCGCCGCCGTGGTGATGGCGATGCCCGAGGCGTCGTCGATGGCGCCGGTGCCTACGTCCCAGCTGTCGAGATGGCCGCCGATGACGATGATCTGCTCGGGATGTTCGCTGCCGACGATGTCGCCCGAGATGTTCCAGGCGACCGACTTGAGGTCGATCGTCGAGGCCATGTTGAGCTTCACGCGGACCGGTCCGCGCGCGGCCAGGCGTTCCAGCTGTTCCGCGTCCGGGACGCCCAGGGCGGCGGCCGGGATCTGCGGCGCGCCGTCGGCGTAGCGCATGATCCCGGTGTGGGCGAGGCGCGAGTCCGAGGTTGAGACCGAGCGTGTGAGGTAGGCGATGGCGCCCTTGCGGCCGGCGATAGACGGTCCGGTGCGGCGCACCGCGCCGACCGCGCCGTAGCCCTCGCCCGACTGGGTACGGACCATCGGGGTGGTCACGACCGCGATCTTGCCGGCGAGCGAGCCGTCCGGGACGGCTTCAAGTTCGGCAAGGGTCCGGAAGATCACCACCTCGCCCTCGACGCCCTTGGGCGGGGTCGGGACGCTGCCGCCCAGCCCGATGATCGAGAGGTTCAGGGGATAGGGCGCGATGATCGACGCTGACTCGGCGCCGCGGCGCCAGGTCGGCTTGGCGAACTCTTCGACCTTGATGTTGGTGAAGCCGTAGGCGGTCAGGGTTTCGACCGCCCAGTCCTTCGCGCGGGTCATCGCCGGCGAGCCGACCGGACGCGGCCCGATCTCGGTCGTCAGATCCTCGAGGATCGTCCATGCGGTGTTGTCGGCGAGCGCCTTGTCGCGCAGGGCGGCGGCGGTATCGGCCGGCTCGGCGGCGAGCGCGGGGGACGACAGGACGAGGACGGCCGCGAGGGCGAGCATGGAAATTCGCATGTCAGGCGGGTGCGACAGGCGGGCCGCCAAGTCAAGCGAGGGTTGGTCTGGATGCGGTCAAGATTTGGCGCACCCTGGCGGCGGAAACCGGGGGGGGCGTCGGTCGGCGGGTCGCCGCGCGCCCTATCCGCTCACCGATCAGCGTCCGCGCGTCAGGTGCCGGTACTCGACGAGCCGCTCCTTGTCGCGGCGCACCTGCTCCCCGATCGTGTTGTCGAGGTCGAGCGTCGAGTAGCGGATCCAGGAATTCGGATCGAGCTTGTCCTGGACCAGGGTCACCGGCGTACGCCAACGGAAGAAGGACGCCCAGGACACCACCATGCCCAGGAGGAGGGCCAGGCCCTGCAGGGCGCGGAACGCGGCGGCCCCCTCGGACGACGGCCGAAGCCCGATGAGCGCCCAGGCCCACAGCCCAAGCACCAGCAGGGTCAGGAACCCGCCGGCCCAGTCCATCCAGTAGCGCTCGCGACGGACCCGCCACATCGACACCTGGACGTACTTTTCCAGGTACTCCATCCGCGCCGCGATCCACATCAAGAGCCGGATCAGGAAGGCCGAACGCTTGCCCCAGGCCGGGCCGTCGCTCTGGAAATGCGTCTCGGACTGGTCGGGCAGCGCCCGGATGGTCGTGTAGTCGTTCTGGAGCGTCCGCGTGTACTGCACGATCTCGCGCGACAGCGAGTAGGAGCGGTTCTCAAGCCCCAGCCGGTACTGGGTGAAGACCAGCGCGTTGACCCCGAAAAACAGGCCCACGACCAGCAGCATGCCCACGCCGATGGCGATGGCCTGCGGCCCGGCGCCGACGATCACGCCCTGCAGCAGCGTCGCGCCGGTCGCGGCCAGAACCCAGAGGCCGGCGAGCGCAAGCGTCTGCCACGCGCGCTTGCCCAGCATGTAGGTCAGGAGCCAGCGAAAGATCAGTCGTCCGTAGCCGGAGATCTCGCGCCGCATCTGGGCGTCGTCGGGGAAGCGTTCCTCGACCTGGCGCTTGAACAGCACGTGGAAGCGGTCCGGCTTGCGGTTCTGCTCGCCGAACGGAAAGATCTCCAGCGGGGTGTTGTAGTAGAGGTCGATCCGCCGGGAGATGGCCGCCTCGACCGAGGCGTCGAGCGACAGGAAGTCGGCGCTGGTGAACAGGCGCGCGCTTTCGTCGATGTCCGGATCGGTCGCCGCCATGGCCTGCCGGCCCTCGTGCGCGGGGCGCACCAGATCGGGGTCGGACGGGTGGTCGTGGTCGTGGCCGGACATGGATCGAGGACGCCTGAATGAACCGCCGCCTAGGCATACGACACTATCGCGGGCGCGGCCACGGCGTTCCCGTGTTCGATGAACCGTCTCAGGCCGGCTTGCCGATCCGCTTGATTTCCCACTGCAGCTCGACGCCCGTCTTCGCCTTCACGTCGGCGCGCACGGCCTCGCCCAGGCCCTCGAGGTCGGCGGCGGTCGCCTCGCCCGGGTTGATCATGAAGTTGCTGTGCAGGTCGCTGAACATCGCCCCGCCGCCGGTCGCCCGGAACAGCTTGCCGCGCCAGCCGGCCTCGTCCACCAGCTTCCAGGAGGAGTGGCCTTCGGGGTTCTTGAAGGTCGAGCCGCCGGTCTTTTCGCGGATCGGCTGGGTGGTCTCGCGCCGGGCGGTGATCTCGTCCATGCGCGCCTTCACGGCGGCGGGGTCATCCGGCGTGCCGCGGAACACCGCCTGGGTCCAGAACATCGAATTCTCGGGCACGACGCTGTGCCGATAGGTGAAGCCAAAGTCCTGATTCTCCCAGATCCGGAATTCGCCGGCGCGGTCGTAGCCGGTCGCCGAGACGAGGATGTCCTTGGTCTCACGGCCGTAACAGCCGGCATTCATGGTCAGGGCGCCGCCGATGGCGCCGGGGATGCCGACGAAGAACTCCAGCCCCGCCAGACCGGCCTTGGCGGCGGCGCGGGCCACCTGGGCGTCGAGCGCGGCTGGGCCGGCAATGACCAGGTCGCCGTCGACCAGCACCTCGCCCCAGGCCTTGCCGGCGCATCGGATGACCACGCCCGGCACGCCGCCGTCGCGGATGATGACGTTGGAGCCGACGCCCAGCGCCGTGACCGGCACGCCTTGGGGAAGCTCGCGCAGGAAGTCGCCCAGGTCCTCCGGATCCGCCGGCAGGAACAGCACCTCCGCCGGCCCGCCGACCCGGAACCAGGTGAACGGCGCCAGCGGCTCGTCGAAAAGCAGCTTGCCGCGAACGGCGGGCAGGTTGGCCTTCCAGGTCACTTCCCGATCGCCTCAAGCTGCCCGGGCAGCGCGTAGGACCAGCTGGTGATGTCGCCCGCGCCCAGCAGCACGACCATGTCGCCGGGCCTGGCCTCCTCGGCGATCATGCTGGCCAGCGCCGCCGGGCTCTCCAGCGGCAGCGCGCGGCGATGTCCGAAGCGGCGCAGGCCCTCGATCAGGCCGTCGCGGTCGATGCCCGGGATCGGCGTCTCGCCCGCCGTATAGACGTCGGCCACGATGACCACGTCGGCGTCGTTGAAGCAGGCGCTGAACTCGGCCATCAGGTCGCGCAGCCGGGTGAAGCGGTGCGGCTGGACCACGGCGATGACCTTGGCGTCCGGCGTCATGGCCCGGGCGGCGGTCAGCACGGCGGCGATCTCCACCGGGTGGTGGGCGTAGTCGTCGATGATCCGCACGCCGTTGACGACGCCGGTGGTGGTGAAGCGCCGCTTCACCCCGCCAAAGCCCTTCAGGCCCGCCCGGATGCCGGTCTCGTCGACGCCCAGCTCGCGGGCGACGGCGATGGCGGCGCAGGCGTTCATGACGTTGTGCAAGCCCGCCATCGGCAGGGTCAGGCCCTCGTAGCGGATCGGCTCGCCGGCCAGCGGGGTGATCAGCACATCGAACCGCGCGCCGTCGGGGCCCATGGTGATGTGCTGGGCGCGGACCTCGGCCTGCGGGTTGGTCCCGTAGGTGACCAGCCGCCGGTTCTCGATCCGGGCCGCCAGGGCCTGGACCTCCGGATGGTCCACGCAGACCGCCGCGAAGCCATAGAAGGGGATGTTCTCGACGAAGTCCTGGAAGCCCTTCTTCACGGCCTCGAAGTCGCCCCAGTGGTCCAGGTGCTCGGCGTCGATGTTGGTGACCACCGCGACGGTGGACTTCAGCTTCAGGAAGGTGCCGTCGCTTTCGTCGGCCTCGACGACGATCCAGTCGCCCTCCCCCACCTTGGCGTTGGTGCCGTAGGCGTTGATGATCCCGCCGTTGACCACCGTGGGGTCCAGGCCGCCGGCGTCCAGCAGGGCTGCGATCATCGAGGTGGTGGTGGTCTTGCCGTGCGTGCCGCCGACCGCGACCGAGAACTGCAGTCGCATCAGCTCGGCCAGCATCTCGGCGCGGCGCACCAGCGGCAGCCGGCGCTCGCGGGCGGCGACCATCTCCGGATTGTCGGCCTTCACGGCGGTCGAATAGACGACGGCCGAGGCGTTCTCGACGTTGGCCGCCTGCTGGCCGATGAAGATCTTCGCGCCCAGCTTCTCCAGCCGCTCGGTGTTGGCGCTGGCCTTCAGGTCGCTGCCCTGCACCGTATAGCCGATGCGGATCATGATCTCGGCGATGCCGCTCATGCCGATGCCGCCGATTCCGATGAAGTGCACGGGACCAAGTTCGAAGGGTACGGGGCGGCGGCGCTGGTTCATGGGAAGCGGCTTAGACGATTTGTGCGGGCGCCGGAATACGGGCGTTGACGTCACTGCGTCCTTCGACACGCCCGCTGCGCGGGCTGCTCAGGATGACGTTGTGGGAAGGCCATACCTCCAAGTCATGCTGAGCAGCGTCCGCAGGACGCGTGTCGAAGCACGCAGTGACGCCAGCGCCCTATCCCCCCAGCGCCGTCCGCTCGACGAGGTCAGCCAGCTTCTCGGCGGCGTCGGGCCGGGCCACCGACCGGGCGCCCTTGGCCATGTTGGCGAGCCAGGCGGGGTCCTTGAGCAGCGCCTTGAGGGCCGCGGTCATGTCGTCGACCGTCAGCTCGTCCTCGGCGGCCACCGCCGCGGCGTCGGCGTCGGCCAGCAGCTTGGCGTTGAAGGTCTGGTGGTCGTCGGCGGCGATCTTGAGCGGCACCAGCAGTGAGGGCTTGCCGGCCACCGCCAGCTCGCAGACCGTCGAGGCGCCGGCCCGACCGATGACCAGGTGCGCGTCGCGCAGCCGGCCGGCCATGTCGCGGAAGAAGGGCGCCACCTCGGCCTTGACCAGGGCGTCGGCGTAGATGCGCCGGGCGATGTCCATCGACTCCTTGCGCGTCTGCTGCTGCACCGTGATCCGGGCGCGCAGGTCCTCGGGCAGGCGCAGGATGGCTTCGGGCACCATCTCCGACAGCAGGCGGGCCCCCTGGCTGCCGCCTGTGATCAGCAGGCGGATCGGGCCGTCGGCCGTCGGCGGCGCGTAGGGCAGGTCCGCCAGGGCGCGGATCTCCGGCCGCACGGGGTTGCCGACCACATGGGCCCGGGCCTTCACCTTCGGCTTGGCCTTCTCCAGGGTCGGGAAAGCGCAGGCGACTTCCCGGACGCTGCCGGCCAGGAAGCGGTTCACGCGGCCCAGGACCGCATTCTGCTCGTGAATGACCGTCGGCCGGCCCTGGCTCAGCGCCGCCAGTAGCGACGGCAGGGACGGATAACCGCCGAAGCCGACGACGACCGCTGGGTCCATGCGCTTGAAGAAGCCGCGGGCCTGCATCGTGCCCTGCAGGACGGCGGCGCCGGCCTTGAGCATGCCCATCGGGTCGCCCGACCGGGCCGTCGCGGCCGACAGCGTGATCCGCAGGTCGGCCGGAAACTTGTCGGCGTACAGCGCGCCGCGCTCGTCGGTGGCCAGCAGGATGCGCCAGCCGCGCGCCGTCAGCGCCTCGGCGAGCGCCTGGGCTGGAAACATATGGCCGCCGGTTCCCCCGGCGGCGACCACTGCAAGTCTGGCGGGCATGGATACTCTCTAGGCGAAGGCGCCGGCGCGGGCGAGACCCTCGTTGGCCGTGTAGGCGCCCGGCCGCTTGCGCGTCAGGCCCAGCGCCATGCCCAGCGTCAGGCCCATGGCCAGCATCGAGGAGCCGCCGTAGCTGATGAACGGCAGGGTCATGCCCTTGGTCGGGATCATGTTGAGGTTCACCGCGACGTTGATCAGCGCCTGCTGCCCGACCAGTACGAACAGTCCGGCTGCGGCGACCTGCTCGAACGGATCGGACAGCCGCAGCGCCCGGTACAGGCCGCGAATGACCAGGAAGGCGAACAGGCTGATCAGCGCCAGCGAGAAGATCAGGCCGTATTCCTCGGCCAGAACCGAGTAGGCGAAGTCGGTGTGCATGTCGGGCACGCCGCGCTTCATCACCCCCTCGCCGGGTCCCCGGCCGAACAGGCCGCCGGCCGCGATGGCCTCGGACGCCTGGCTGATCTGGTGCTTGTCGGCCTTGTCGGGGCTCAGGAACGTGTCGACCCGCGCCTGGACGTGCGGGATCAGGAAGTAGGTGCTGCCCAGCCCTATGATGGCGGTGACGCCCAGGCCCATGATCCAGCTGATCGGCACCCCCGCCATCCAGAAGGCGGCGCCGAAGGCGACGGTGATCAGCACGGTCTGGCCGACGTCCGGCTGGACCAGCAGCAGCGCCACCGCCAGGCCGTACAGGCAGAAGGCGATGAACACGCCCGGGACGCCCTCGCCCTTCTGGCCCTCGGCGAACATCCAGGCGACCAGCACGATCAGCGCCGGCTTCATGAACTCCGACGGCTGCAGGGTGAAGCCGGCGATATTGATCCACCGCGTCGCGCCCTTTGCCTCGTGCCCCAGGAACGGCAGCGCCGCCATCATCAGGATGGTCAGGGCGTAGACGATGAAGGCCGTTCGCCGGACCCCGCGGGCCGTCAGCATCGAGCTGACGATCAGGATGGCCAGGGCCGCGACGCCGAACACGCTCTGGCGGATGGCGAAGTGGAAGGAGGCGTCATAGTGCAGGCGCGCCGCGGCGGCCGGACTGGTGCCGAACGACAGCAGCACGCCCAGCGTGATCAGGATGGCCACCGCGCCCAGCAGCCAGTGGTCGGTCGTCCACCACCAGCGCCCGAGCGCCGTGCGGTCCGAGCGGGCGAAGGGGTGGACGCTGTTGGTCATGCGCGCGCTCCCTTGAGGGCGGGCCTGCCGAGGCCTTCCACGGCGGCGCGGAACGCCTCGCCCCGGGCCTCGAAATCGCTGAACTGGTCGAAGGAGGCGCAGGCCGGCGACAGCAGGACGACCGCGTCCTCGCCGCTGGCGT
Source organism: Caulobacter sp. (assembly GCA_031426695.1). GTDB lineage: Bacteria > Pseudomonadota > Alphaproteobacteria > Caulobacterales > Caulobacteraceae > Caulobacter. Next base: position 24,478 of record JASJPM010000006.1, on the reverse strand, counting down.
CGGCGTCAGCCCAGGCGGCGGCCACGGCGGCTTCGATCGTGCCGGTCTTGAGATAGTCGGCCTTGCCGTCGAGGGTGCGGGCGAAATCGTCCTGGGCTTCGCCGACGAGGTAGGCGCGCGCGATGCGCGGGAACAGATCCTCGAGCGGGGCGATGCCGTCCGACTTAGAGCGCCCCCCGGCGATCCAGTAGACACGCGGATAGCTGCTCAGCGCCTGGCGCGCGGCGTCGGCGTTGGTGGCCTTGGAGTCGTTGACGAAGCGGACGAGGCCCCGGACGCCCACCGTCTCCATGCGGTGGGCCAGACCCGGGAAGGTCATCAGCCCCTCGGCGGCGACCTCGGCCGGGATGCCCAGGGCGCGGGCGGCGGCATAGGCGGCGGCGGCGTTCTGCCAATTGTGGCGACCGGGCAGCGAGCGGGCGCGGACGAGGTCGGCCACCTCGATCACCCGATCCCCCGTCGCGTCATACAGGACGCCCTGGATGGCGTAGACGCCGCGCCCCATCGAGCGGCTGGCGCTGATCGGCCAGATGGTCCGGCGATTGGCGGCGGTGATCTCGGTGCAGATGCGCTGGCACCAGGCATCGTCGACGCCGATGATGGCGGTGTCGCCCTTGCCCTGGTTCAGCAGCACCCGGCGCTTGGCGGCGACGTAGCCCTCCATGCCGCCGTGACGGTCCAGATGGTCGGGCGAGATGTTCAGCAGCAGGGCCGCGTCGGCCTTGAGGCTGCTGGTCAGGTCCAGCTGATAGGACGAGGTCTCCAGCACATAGACGGCGCCGCCGTGCATGTCCTCCAGGCCGAGCACGCCGTAGCCGATGTTGCCGCCGATCCGGGTGTCCCGGCCGGCCGCGGCGCACAGGTGGCCAAGCAGCGCCGTGGTCGTCGACTTGCCGTTGGTGCCGGTGATCGCCGCGATCTTGGGCCGCTTGTGCGGTGGGGCGGCGTTGACGGTGCGGGCGAAGAGCTCGATGTCGCCGAGCACCTCGACGCCGGCGGCGGCGGCCTTCTCGACCGACCAGTGCGGCTTGGGGTGGGTCAGCGGAATGCCCGGCGACAGCATCAGGGCGGCGATGTCGGACCAGTCGGCGCCCTTCAGGTCCTCGACCGCGAAGCCCTCGGCGGCGGCCGCCTCGCGGCTGGCGGGATTCTCGTCCCAGAGCGCGACCTGCGCCCCGCCGGCCACGAGGGCGCGCGCCGCCGTCAGCCCGGTCCTGCCCAGACCGAGAACGGCGACCTTGCGTCCCTCGAAACCGCGAACGGGGATCATGACAGCGCCAGCCTCCCCTACCGAAGCTTGAGGGTTGCGAGGCCGATGGCGGCCAGGATCAGGGACACGATCCAGAAGCGGATGACGACGGTCGATTCCGCCCAGCCCAGCTTCTCGAAGTGATGGTGAATCGGCGCCATCAGGAAGATGCGCTTGCCGGTGCGCTTGAAGTAGACGACCTGGATCATCACCGACAGCGCCTCGGCCACGAACAGGCCGCCGACGATGGCCAGCACGATCTCGTGCTTGGTGGCCACGGCCACGGCGCCGAGCGCGCCGCCCAGGGCCAGGGAGCCGGTGTCGCCCATGAAGATCTTGGCCGGCGGGGCGTTGTACCAAAGGAAGCCGAGGCCGGCGCCGATGATGGCCCCGCAGAAGACCGCGATCTCGCCGGTGCCCGGCACGAAGTGGACCTGGAGGTACTGGGCGAAGTTGTAGTTGCCGACCAGGTAGGCGATCAGGCCGAAGGTGGCCGCGGCGATCATCACCGGCACGATGGCCAGGCCGTCGAGGCCGTCGGTCAGGTTCACCGCGTTGGACGCGCCGATGATCACGAAGGCGCCGAAGGCGACGTAGAACCAGCCGAGATCCAGCAGCAGACGCTTGAAGATCGGGAAGGCGACCGAGGTGCTGAGCTGCGGCGTATCGGGCGAGACCTGGCCGAACATCACCAGGATGGTCACCGCGGCGACCGCCACCAGCGCCTGGATGCCTAGCTTCACGCGGCCCGAAACCCCGGCCGTCGTCTGTTTGGTGACCTTGTCGTAGTCGTCCATGAAGCCCAGCACGCCGAAGGCCAGGGTGACCATCAGAACGACCCAGACGTAGACGTTGGTCAGGTCGGCCCACAGCATCGTGCCGCCGACCATCCCGGCCAGGATCATCAGCCCGCCCATGGTCGGGGTGCCGGCCTTTTCGAGCACGTGGCGCTCGGGTCCTTCCTTGCGGATCGGCTGACCCTTGCCTTGACGAGCCCGCATCCAGGCGATGAAGCGAGAGCCCATCGCAACGGCGATGATGAAGCCTGTCGCCGTCGCCATGAACGTCCGGAACGTCAGATATTTCAATAGATTGAGGACCGGGAGCGCGTCCCGCATCTCGGACAGCAGGTACAGCATCAGGCCTTGTCTCCCCCATGGCCGAGCGACGCCAGAGCGGCCGCGATGACGCTGGCCCGGCTTCCGTTCGATCCCTTGACCATCACCAGATCGCCCGGCTGAACAGCCTCGACGATCCGCGGCGCAAGCTCGGCCGCCGAGTCCGCGTAGCCGCCCCGTCGAGTCGGCGGAAGGGCGTCCCAGAGCGATTTCATCAGCGGTCCGGCGCAGAAGACCAGGTCGATCCCCGCCGCGTTGATCGGCGCGGCCAGTCCGGCATGGAAGTCGGCGCCCTGGCCGCCCAGTTCCAGCATGTCGGTCAGCGCGACGATCCGCCGCCCCGTCGCCTTGCGACCGCCGAGGGTGCGAAAGGCGGCGTCCATCGAGATCGGGTTGGCGTTGTAGCTCTCGTCGATCAGGGTGAAAGCCCCGCCGGCGATGGCCACCGTCGTCTCCGCGCCCCGGCCGGCCAGCGGCGCGAAGCCGGCGAGCCCGGCCAGCGCCGTCTCGCGGGGCATGTCCATGGCTTCCAGCGTCAGCAGCACGCAGAGGCTGTTGAGCCCCCAGTGCAGGCCGGTCTGCAGCAACGGGAATTCCAGCGCCTCGCCGTCGATGACGGCATGGACCGTGGCGCGCTCGTCACCGGCGACGAAGTCGACGAGACGGGCGTCGACCCCCTCCCCCGCCCCGAAGGACCGGACGGTGGCGCCGACCTTCAGCGCCTCGGCCTTCAACAGATCGAACCAGGCGTTGTCGGCGTTCAGCACCGCCACGCCGCCGGACTCCAGCCCCACGAAGATCTCGGCCTTGGCCTTCGCAACGCCGGCCTCGCCGTCGGGGAAGTTCTCGATATGGACCGGCCCGACCGTGGTGATCGCCACCACATGCGGCCGGACGAACCTCGACAGCGGCGTGATCTCGCCCTCGTGATTCATGCCGATTTCGAAGACGGCCCGCTCGGTGTCGCGGGGCATCCGCGCCAGGGTCAGCGGGACGCCGATGTGGTTGTTGTAGGACTTCACCGACGAGTGCCAGCGCCCGGCAAGCGCCAGACAGGCGGCCACGGCCTGCGTCACGCTGGTCTTGCCGACCGAGCCGGTGATGGCCGCCCGCCGGCCGTGGTTGCGCTCGCGGGCCGCCACGCCGAGCTGCTCGAGCGCCACAAAGGTGTCCTCGACCAGCAGGTGCGGGCCGTCGACCGATTTGCTGGCCAGGATGGCGGCCGCGCCCGAGGCGAGCGCCCCGGCGGCGAACTCGTGCCCGTCGCGGACCCCGGCCAGGGCCACGAACAGGTCGCCCGGCTCGACCGAACGGCTGTCGATCGAAACGCCGCCGACCGTGAACGGGCCGCCGACGACGGTCCCGCCGGTCGCGGCGGCCAGCTCATCCGATGTCCAGAGGACGTCAGACATGGGCGGCCTCCATCCCGAGGGCGGCGGCGGTCTCGACGACGTCGTCGAACGGGTGGGTCACACCGGCGATGGTCTGGCCCTGCTCATGGCCCTTGCCGGCCACGACCAGCACGTCGCCGGCCGTCAGCATGGCCGCGCCGGCGCGGATCGCCTCGCGGCGGCCCCCGATGTTCAGCGCGCGCGGCGCGCCGGCCTGAACCTCGGCGCGGATGGCGGCGGGGTCCTCGGAGCGCGGATTGTCGTCGGTAATGATGGCCACGTCGGCCAGCCGCGCGGCGACCTCGCCCATCAGCGGCCGCTTGGTGCGGTCGCGGTCACCGCCGGCGCCGAAGACGACCAGCAGGCGCCCCTCCGTATGCGGACGAAGCGCCTTGAGCACCGTCTCCAGGCCGTCGGGCGTGTGGGCGTAGTCGACATAGGCCTCGCCGCCGCCGGCCCGGGCGCCGACGCGCTGCAGGCGGCCGGGCGCGCCCTTCAGGTGCTCCAGCGCGGCGAACACGTCGGCGGGGGCCTCGCCCGCGGCGATGCAGAGACCGGCGGCGACCAGCGCGTTGTCGGCCTGGAAGACGCCGGCCAGCGGCAGATGGACGGTGGCGGTCGTCCCGGCATGCGCCAGCGTCAGACGCTGGCCATCGGCGGCCAGGACGCGGTCGACCACGCGGATGCCCTCGCCCGCCGCCCCGGTCGACAGCACCGTCTGGCCGGCGGCGGCCGCGGCGGTCGCGAAGACCGGATACTGGTCGTTGTCGGCGTTCAGCACGGCGGTGGCGCCGCGCGGCAGCAGGGCCTCGAACAGGCGCAGCTTGGCGGCGCGATAGACGCCCATGGTGCCGTGATAGTCGAGATGGTCCTGGGTCAGGTTCAGAAAGCCCGCCGCCGTCAGCTTCACCCCATCCAGGCGCCGCTGGTCGACGCCGTGCGACGACGCTTCCAGCGCCAGGTGGGTGACGCCTTCAGCGGCCAGGCGCGCCATCAGCTCGGCGACATCGGCGGCGTCGGGCGTGGTCAGGCCCGGCGGCGTGATCTGGCGGTCCGCCTGGCCGGGCGCCGAGACGGTGACGCCCAGCGTGCCCATGCTGGCTGCCGTGTGGCCAAGACGGGCGAAGATCTGGCGGCAGAAGGTGGCCACCGACGTCTTGCCGTTGGTGCCCGTCACCGCCACGCAGGTTGCCGGCTGAGCGCCCCAGAAGGCGGCCGCGGCCAGGGCGTAGGCGCGGCGAAGGTCGGCGGCGTGAACCACGGGAACGGCCAGGCCGCTCACATCGTCCGGCGCCAGCACCGCGGCGGCCCCGGCCTCGACCGCGCCGGGAATGAACTTGCGACCGTCGACCGTCGAGCCCGGCAGGGCCGCGAACAGGAAGCCGGGCCGGACCTTGCGGCTGTCGGCAGTGACGCCGGTGATGTCCCGATCGTCTGTCGGTGCATCGCTGACCAGCATCGACAGGCGCATCAGTGCCCCCTCGTCGGCTGGGCCATGCGCGCGGTGGCGACATAGGTCGGCGTGGTCGGCAGGGTCGGCTCCGGCGGGCGGCGCCGAACGCCCAGGAACGGGGCGACGCGATCGACGATCTTGCCCACGGCCGGCGCCGCGACCCAGCCGCCGGTGCGCACGCCGCCCTGCGGCTCGTCCATCAGGATCAGCACGAAGTAGCGCTCGGCGTCGGCCGGGCCGTCGGTGGGAAACACGGCGGCGAAGGAGCCGACCTGCTTGTAGCTGCTGTAGCCGCGGATCTCGGGGTCGTACTTCTCGCCGGTGCCGGTCTTGCCGCCGACCATCAGGCCCGGGGCGTCGGCCTTGCGGCCCGTGCCCTCGACGACATTGCCGCGCATGATCTGCAGCATCGACAGGGTCGTGGTCTCCGACATCACCCGGGGGCCGTCCGGGCGCTTGCCGGCCTCCATCTTGCGGATGGTCAGCGGGACCAGCTTGCCGCCGTTCAGGATGGCGCCCATCGCCTGGGCGAGCGCCAGCGGCGAGACGTTGATGCCATGGCCGAACGAGACGCTGGCCATGTCGTCCTCGTCCCACTTCTTCGGGGTCAGGGGACGGGTGGACTCCAGCAGCTCGACCTGGGCCCGTTTGGTCAGGCCCAGCGCGTGGAAATAACGGGCCATGCGGTCGGCGCCGACCGCCAGGGCCAGCTTGGCGGTGCCGATGTTGGAGGAGTGGTTGAACACCTCGCGCAGGGTCAGAATGCGGTTGGTGCCGTGGAAGTCGTGGATGGTCCGGTAGCCCATCTTCAGGGGCGTCGAGGCGTCGAAGGTCGAGTCCGGCGTCGCCACCTGGGTGTCGAGGCCGATGGCCACCGTGAAGGCCTTGAAGGTCGAGCCCATCTCGAACACCGAGGCGGCGGCGCGGTTGCGCAGCTGCTCGGGATTGGCGCGGCCAGGATAGTTGGGGTCGAAGTCCGGCCAGCTGGCCATACCCAGAATCTCGCCCGTCTGGACGTTGGTGATCACGCCGACCGCGCCCTTGGGCTGGTACTGGGCGGCGGCCAGAGCCAGCTCTTCCTCCAGCGCCGCCTGGACACGCACGTCGATGGACAGGGCCACGGGCCTGCCCTCGGCGCCAGCCTTGAGGATTTCATCGCGCAGCGCCTTCTCGGCCCCGGCCACCGGCTCGCCGCCCTTCTCGTCATAGCCGAGAAGATGTGCTGCCAGGGCGCCGAGCGGATAGACCCGCCGCTGCTCGGGATCGAACACCACACCGGCCAGCCCCAGATCGTGGATCCGCGCCTTCTCGCCGGGCGTCAGGCCGCGCAGAACAACACCGCGCCGCTCGGCCGCAAGGGCCCGGTCGACCTGGGAGGGCTTGAGCCGGGGCAGCGCCTTGAGCAGCGCCGTGCGGACCTCGCGCCGCGACCAGACCTCGCGGGTGTCGACCGACAGGGTGTAGTGGGGCAGGTTCGCCGCCAGCAGCCGGCCGTGGCGGTCCACCAGATCGGCGCGCTCCGGCGCCCCGGCGTAGGCGCGGCCGCCCTCGCCGGCGTCCGAAAGGGTCGCCGACCACACCGCGCCGCCGGCCATCACCAGAAAGCCGACCGAAAAGACGGCCGCGACGACCAGGATGCGGATACGGGTGTCGTTCTCGGCCCGGCCGTCGGCATGCGCCCGCTCGAACGCATGCTCGACCCGCCAGACGCGCTCGATGATCCAGCGCCAGACCAGCGGATAACGATGGGGCGTCAGGTCGGGCAGACTCATGGCGTCTCCCCGGAAGGCGCTTCAGCCTCGATCGCCGGGGCGACCGGCTCGGTGCTGGCCTGGATCGGCGCGGCCGGCGGCTGGACTCCCGGACGCTTCAGCGAGGCGGCGTAGAGGTCTTCGACGGTCGTTTCCTGCTTCACGTTCACCGGGGCCATGGCGAGATAGGCGCGCGACAGGCGTTCCAGCCGCTCGGGCTGTTCCAGGTGGGCGACCTCGGCCTGCAGCACGCGGATCTGGCGGGCTTCGTTGCGGATGTCCTGCTCGGTGCGAACGATCTCGGTCCGCTCCTTGCCGGCGAACGTCTTGGCCAGGTTCACGCCCACGGCGAGGACCACCAGTACCGAGGTCAGCAGCACGTTCAGGGTGCGGAAGCCCCGGGTGCGGTGGGTGAAGATAACCGAGATCACGCCGCGGCCCTCCAGGCGGGAGCATCGGTGCGAACACCGGCGCGCAGCTTGGCCGAGCGGGCACGCGGGTTGGCGGCGACCTCCGCCTCGGACGGGTCACGGTGGCCCTTGACGATCATGTCGAAGGTCGGGGGCGGACCGCCGGCGACCGGCGGTGCGTGGCGCGAACCGCCAGGCAGGCGCCCCGACCGTTCGGCGAAGAAGGCTTTCACGATACGGTCTTCAAGGGAGTGGAAGGTGACGACGGCGAGACGCCCACCGCTCTTCAGGATTCGCTCCGCGGCGACAAGGCCCTGCTCCAGCTCCGAGAGCTCCTCGTTCACGGCGATGCGCAGCGCCTGGAAGACCTTGGTCGCCGGATGGACCTTGGCCCCGCGGCGGCCGCCCAGGGCCTTTTCGACGACTTCGGCCAGATCCAGCGTGCGCTCGAACGGCCGCTCGGCGCGGCGGCGGACGAGGAAGGAGGCCACGCGGCGGCTCTCCCGTTCCTCGCCGTAGACATAGAAGATGCGGGCCAGCTCCGCCTGCTCGGCGGTGTTGACGATATCGGCGGCGCTGGGCACGTCGCCGCCCATGCGCATGTCGAGCGGGCCGTCGCGCATGAAGGAGAAGCCGCGCTCGGCCTCGTCGATCTGCATGGACGACACGCCGATGTCGAGGGCGACGCCGTCGACGCTGCCCGGCGCGAAATGGTCGGCCATCTCGGAGAAGCGAGCCTCGATCAGGCGAAAGCGGCCGGTCGCCTCGAGCGGGGCGGCGAAGCGGCGGGCCGTCGGGTCGCGATCGAAGGCCACGACGGCAGCTCCTGCGTCCAGGAAGGCGCGGCTGTAGCCGCCCGCGCCGAAGGTGCCGTCGACAATCGTTTCGCCCGCCTTGGGCGCCAGCGCCTCGACAACCTCGTCGAGCAGGACGGAAACGTGCGGCGCCTCGGTCATCCGGCGGCTCCGGACAGGCGGGCGCGCTGGACCATGCGCAGGTCGGCCAGGCCCGACTTCGCCGCCTCGCGGGCGGCGGCGCGGTGCGCCTGGAAGGCCTCGCGCGGCCAGACCTGGAAGCGATCGCCCATGCCGACCACGGCGATCCAGTCGCCGGCGCCGATGCCGAACATGTCGCACAGCGCCGGCGGCAGGGTGATGCGGCCGGCCTCGTCGAACGAGAGCTTGGCCATGCCGCCGTAGACGCTGGTCTCCAGCGCCGACCGCAGCGGGTCGCCGAACGGCAGCTCCTCGATCAGGCCGGCGTAACGATCGAACAACGCTTTGCCGCCACCCTCAAGGCAGTCGGCTTCAATGGACGGAAAGCAGAAGACGCCCTCGAAGGGCTGACCGACGGCGGCGCGGAACTCATGCGGCACAACGATGCGCCGCTTGCTGTCGAGCTGCTTCTCGAAGGTCGAGAGGAACACGCGCCCCAGTCCCCTGCCCCTAGATCGCCGACCCCTTCGGCGATAGAAACTGGGTTAACATGGGATCATGTGGGATGCAATGACACCAAGTCGTCGTTTCTTCGCTAATACAACAATGTCGCAGGCCGCAAGCATTGGCGCGCCTGATCACTCCACAGAACATACATGGAACGTGTTAAGTATTGCGGGGATAACTTCGGTCCGATCTCCGCCGCTCGCGGGGAGGATTGAGCGGAAATGAAATGGATCAGACGGCCTGTAAGCCGGGTTCTGTGACGGACCCTTGCGAGCCCGCGACGATCATTCCTCTGGACCGGCCATTGCTGACCGGTTCTCGCGACCAACCCGGACGCCTCGGGCCGGCGACGGCCCTACCCCCTTGCGAGGGCGCGGAATCCCTATTCGGTCTTGCTCCAGGCGGGGCTTGCCATGCCGTCCCTGTCACCAGGTCCGCGGTGGGCTCTTACCCCACCCTTTCACCCTTCCCGCCGCCGAAGCGGAGGAGGTTTGCTTTCTGTGGCGCTATCCCTCGGGTCACCCCGGGCGGGCGTTACCCGCCGCCTTGTCGCCGTGGAGCCCGGACTTTCCTCGACCCCCGAAGGGACCGCGATCGCCCGGCCGTCTGATCCGGGGCGGTATGTGAGGGTTGGGGGTCGAAAGGTCAATGCATAGGGACAGACACCGTCGGTGTCAGTCCCGAACTACCCCGCCGCCCGCAGCACCGCCATCAGCGTCGCCCGCGTCAGGCCGTCGGCCACGCCGTCCCAGCGGGTCTGGAGCCAGTGGCGCTGGAAGGCGCTGACGGTTTCGCGGGTGGCCTGGTCGAACCGGCCGGACGGGGCGCAGTCGTAGCCCAGGCGCGTCAACCCGGCCTGCAGCGCGAAGACGCCGACGCCCTCGGCGCCCTCGGCCAGCGGATCGCCAGGCGCCGGGTCGGCCTCGACCCAGATCCCGTGCCCGGCCTGCGCCAGCTGCTTCCAGGGGAACAGCTCGCCCGGATCGATCTTGCGGGCCGGCGCGACGTCGGAGTGGCCGAGGATGCGGTTGTCGTCGATCTGCCAGCGGGTGCGGATGTCGGCGACCAGCGCGATCACGGCGTCGATCTGCGCCTGCGGGAACGGGCGGTAGCCGAACTCATGGCCGGGGTTGACGATCTCGATGCCGATCGAGGCGTGGTTGACCCCCTCCTCACCCTTCCAGAACGAGACGCCGGCATGCCAGGCGCGGCGCTCCTCGGGCACGAGGCGGAAGATGCGGCCGTCTTCCTCGACCATGTAGTGGGACGAGACCTTCGCCTCCGGGTCGCACAGGCGGGCCAGGGCCCCTTCGCCGGTCTCCATGCCGGTGTAGTGCAGCACCAGCATGTCCGGGACCTTGGTCCGCACGTCGAAGTTGGGCGACGGCGCCTCGATGAACTCCAGCGTCATTGCGCGCGGTTCCGGATGGCCATGAGCAGGGGCATCACGCGATTGGGCCTCAGGGCGATGATCAACACCCCCAGTAGCGCAAGGCCGGCCCCGATGGCCATCCGGCCGTCGAAGTGGTCGTTGGTGATGAGCACGCCCATGATGATGGTGAACAGCGGCGTCATCAGGGTCAGCGGCGAGATCAGCGTCGCCTCGTACTTCTGGATCAGGCCGTAATAGAAGGTGTGACCCAGCACGGACACCACGACGGCCGAGAACACCACGGCTGCAAGGAAGCCCCAACCGGCGTCGAGGGCCAGCGGCCACTGATTCTGTTCGGTGAACGCGCTCAGCACCGCCAGCGGCCAGAAGGACGAGAAGCCCACCCAGGCCTGGAACTGCAAGGGCTTGATGCCCTCCATCTGCTTCATCATCACCGCGCCCAGCGAGCCGGCGAAGGCGGCGGCGGCAACCAGCCACAGGCCGAAGGACATGCTCATGCCGGTCGGATGCCACATGACGACCACCGCGCCGGCCAGGGTCAGGGCCATGCCCAGGCCCCGCCGCCAGCGCACCTTTTCGCCCAGCATGAACATCGACAGCACCGTGGTGATCGGCACGCCCAGCTGGATGACGATCGAGGCCGCCGACGGGCTGGCGGTCTTGAAGCCGATGAACAGCAGCGCGAAGTTGCCGGCTCCCATCAGCATGGCCACGGTGATGATCCGCCAGGTCGGTCGGGGCGCCGGCCACAGCCACGGCAGGGTGCAGAGCGCCACCAGCGCGAACCGCACCGTCGCGTAGAACAGCGGCGGCACGCCCCACTCGGCGACCACGATCTTGCTGACGATGTTGTTGAACGCCCAGACCAGGCAGACGAACAGGAGGATGCCGAAATCACGAAGGGCCATGAGCGCGGTCTAGCCGCCTTTCGTGACGGAAAGCGAGGCCTTCCAGTCGGATCCAGCGGACCAGACGAGGCCATTCCAGCCGGGAGCGTTGCCATTGGCGGTGGTGAAATCGCGGCCGGCGTCGCGCCGCAGGCCGAGCCTGGCCATCACCGCCTGGGACCGGATGTTGTCCGGGGCGGTGTAGGCCAGGATCTCCGGCAGGCCGACACGTTGCAGGGCATCCTCGAGCGCGCGGGCGGCGGCCTCGCTGGCGTAGCCGTAGCCCCAGGCGGCGCGGGTCAGCCGCCAGCCGATCTCGTGGTGGCGCCCCAGCGGATGGTCCGCCCCGGCGGGCATGACGCCCGTGTAGCCGATGAACTCGTCCGCCGGCGTCTCGATGACCCACCGGCCAAAGCCGTGACTGTCGAAGACGGCGGCGTAGCGGTCGAGCTTGGCGTCGCTCTTCTCGCGCGAGATCGGACCGCCCAGGTCGTGCATGACCTCCGGGTCAGCGTTCAGGGCGGCGAACGCAGGCCGATCGCCCTCGCGCCAGCGCCGCAAGCGCAGCCGGGGCGTTTCGAGGATCATCCTTTGCGCCGCGTGAAGCGCAGGGCCGTACGGTCGGCGGAGAACGAACAGACCTTGTTGTCGACCAGGCCGTGCGCCTTGGCGGCGGCCATGACCTCGACGTCCTTCACCTTCAGCAGCTTGCCCTTGAGCGAGACGACCCAGAGCGCGCCCTTGTCGGCCAGCGCCGGGACCAGCTCGCCAAGGCGGGCCAGGGCCTGCGCGCTGTCGGCGCCGTAGACCAGGATATCGAGGCCGGAGAGCTCGTCGACCACGGCCGCCCGCGTCGCCAGCTCGGCGGCGAAGTCCGGGTCGTCCAGATCCAGGATCGCCGCCCGCATGCCGGCCTTGACGCCCAGCTTGTCGAGGCGGCCCGGCGGGTTGGCGATCGCCTGCGCCCAGCGCCCCGCCTGGACCTCGCCCAGCGCGAACCGCTCGCCGCCGGCCAGCACCAGATCGCCGCCCTCGGCGCGCACGCCCTGCAGCGCCTCGCCCTCGAACAGCCGGCGGGACGCGCCGCGGAAGACCAGCCTGGGCGTCTCCCACTGCAGGCGGCCGATGTCCTCGCCGTCCGGAAGCGTCGCGCGGATGTCGAACGCTTCCTTGCCCATCAGACCGATCCGCGCGCCCGCAGCTGGCGGCACTGTTCGGCGAAGGCCCGGCGCAGCGCGGCCGGCGGCGTGAACGGACCGGCGTTCTGGTAGCCGTGGTTGACGCCGATAGGCTCGGCGCTCTCGAACACCGACAGCAGTTCATCGTCGATTGGGCCGGTCGCCTGGACGCCCTGGACCGCGGCCGTGGCGACGAACCCATGGGCGATGCCGCCGGCGCCCAGCGTCAGACGCTCCTCGCTGTCCACCTGCTGCAAGCCCGGCAGCAGGATCAGGAAGCCCTGGCCCGCGGCGCAGACCATGCGCAGGTCCGGCTTCGTCGGATCGCCGCCGACAAGGTGGACGATCTCGACGCTGTTCCGGCCGGTGCCGAAGGCCCACTCGCTGGCGGCCTTCTGCGGCGCGGCCGGGACCGGCGCCGGCTCAGGGGCCGGCTTCGGCGCGGGGGCCGGAGCCGGCGGCGAACAGGCGGCGACGCCCAGGGTCAGGAGCAGCGACAGGAGACCGGCGCGCATGGTCAGGATCCCTTGAAGACGGCGGGCCGCTTCTCGAGCAGCGCCTCGACGCCTTCCATATGGTCGTCGGTCAGGTGGCTGATCGCCTGGGCCGCGGCGCTCATCTCCATCAGCGTGTCGTAGCTGGTGGTCTGGCCGTGCTTGAGCAGGCTCTTGGCCAGGCGCAGCGCGTGCGGCGGCTGCTGGGCGATGCGTTCGGCCAGCGCGACGGCCTCGTCCAGCAGGCTCTCGGCGGGAACGACCTTGCTGACCAGGCCCCACTTCTCGGCGGTGGCGGCGTCGATCACGTCGCCGGTGAACAGGAGCTCGCTGGCCCGGCTCATCCCGATCGTGCGCGGCAGCAGCCAGGCGCCGCCGTCGCCCGGGATCAGGCCGAGCTTGAGGAAGGTGACGCCGAACCGCGCGCCCTCGGCGGCGATGCGGATGTCGGTCATGCAGGCCACGTCGCAGCCCAGGCCGATGGCCGGGCCGTTGACGGCGGCGATGGAGGGGACCTCCAGGCCGTAGATCGAGCGCACCACGCGGTGGATGTTGTTGCGGTAGCCGTCGCGCAGCTCGACCCCGTTGCCGGCGAAGGCGCCTTCGCGGGCCTTCATCGCCTTGACGTCGCCGCCGGCCGAAAAGGCGCGACCGGCGCCGGTCAGGACCACGGCGCGGATGTCGCGGTCGGCGTTGATCGCCGCGCAGGCGGCCGCCACCTGGTCGCCGTCGCCCGGCGCGCCCAGCGCGTTCATCGCGTCCGGCCGGTTCAGGGTCAGGATGGCGATGTGGCCGCGCTTCTCGGTGAGGATCAGGGACATGGGCGGTTTCCTGGACGTGTTGGTGTGGGTTCCGGACGTCTTACCGGGGTGCGGTGACGCTGTCCTCCCCGTTTACGGGGAGGGGGACCATGCGGAGCATGGCGGTGGGGTAGCGCCGGGGCTTGAGGACCATTCGCCTTGCACTGCGCCCAATTCTGTCCCGACGATGCTGCCCCTCCACCGCTCTGCGAGCGGTCCCCCTCCCCGCGAGCGGGGAGGACAAGCGGGATGGTCACTTTGCTGTGGACAACTCAAGCACCTGCTTTATCGGTAAGATTTCGCACCCATCCACACCTTGTCCACAGGCCGTCAACCGCAGGCCGGGCAAGCATTCACATGGGTCGAATTGGGAGCGGTTGCTTCATACCCGGCCTGAGCGCACAGTCAAGCCGTCGAGAGGAAACGCGGCGCGGGCGAGACGGGAAACCGGAAGGCCTAGCGAGCGGGACGCTCCAGGACCCCAGGATCGAAGGGAGACCTTCGAAGACCGGGCCGGGAGCGGATCAGTGAAGACCGGGGCGCAAGCTTCGGACCCCCGCCGATCCACGACCTCCAGACCGCAAGTCTCGCAAGAGGCTTGGGTGAAGGGGCGATGCAGCCGGGCAACCGGACGCACCGTCCCTTTGCTCTATGGGGAAACGCTTTCCTCCCATCCTCCACATTTCCGCTCCCTTCACCGTCATCGTCGGACGTGTTCCGACGACCCATGCCTGATGACGAACCAGAACTGCGCGGCGCCGATGCCGGGCGCATGCAAATCTGCCTTCGATGTTCATGGGTCGTCGGAACACGTCCGACGATGACGGGCATATGAGAGCACCTCACCCTCGACGAACAGCGTTCCGGCGCCTACCTTCTCCGTCGCGATCCCGGGGAGACTTCCATGCTTTCACGTCGTCTGATGCTGGCCGGCGCCGTTTCGAGCCTGGCCGCCGCCTGTTCGCCGAAGGGCGACGACAAGACGGTCGCGGCGGTCGACGCCCTGACCACCATCCGCTTCGCCACCGACTGGCGCGCCCAGGGCGAGCACGGCGGCTTCTACCAGGCGCTGGCCACCGGCGAGTACGAGAAGCGCGGGCTGAAGGTCGAGATCATGCAGGGCGGGCCGGGCGTGAACGTGCCTCAGCTGCTGGCCGCCGGCGGCGTCGAGATGGGCATGGGCTCCAACAGCTTCATCCCGCTGAACATGGCCAAGGAGAAGGCGCCGGTGAAGGCCGTCGCCGCCTTCTTCCAGAAGGACCCGCAGGTCCTGATCGCCCACCCGAACACGGGCGTGAACTCGATCGCCGACATGAAGGGCCGGCCGATCCTGCTGGCCGACGCCTCGGTCACCGCCTTCTGGGTCTGGCTGAAGAGCAAGTACGGCTTCACCGACGCCCAGGTGCGCAAGTACAACTACAGCCTGGCGCCGTTCCTGGCCGACAAGCGGGCCATCGTTCAGGGCTATCTGTCGAGCGAGCCCTACACCATCGAGAAGGAGGCGGGCTTCAAGCCGGCGACCTTCCTGCTCGCCGACGAGGGCTACCCCGGCTACGCCACCATGGTCCTGGCGCCGCAGACCCTGATCACCGACAAGCCGGACGTGGTGAAGGCGTTCGTCGAGGCCAGCGTCATCGGCTGGCAGACCTACCTGAACGGTGATGCGAGCAAGGCCGACGCCCTGATCCTGAAGGACAATCCGGAGATGACGCCGGAGCTTCTGGCCAACGCCCGCAAGCAGATGCGCGACTATGGCATCCTCGAGTCCGGCGACGCGAAGACCAGCGGTATCGGCATCATGACCGACGCCCGCTGGGCCGAGTTCTTCCGCGTGGCGTCCGAGCAGGGGGTCTATCCGAAGGACATGGACTACCGGGCCGGCTACACGCTGCAGTTCGTGACGAAGGCGAAGGGTTGACGGGAGCCAATGTGCGCTCCTCCCCATCATCGTCATGGCCCGACTTGTTCGGGCCACCCATGAACACGGCGCTCAAGGCGATA
The DNA here is from genome assembly GCA_031426695.1 of Caulobacter sp. GTDB lineage: Bacteria > Pseudomonadota > Alphaproteobacteria > Caulobacterales > Caulobacteraceae > Caulobacter. The sequence goes on along the minus strand of JASJPM010000006.1, from coordinate 8,911 downwards.
TGCGGTCGATCAGCCGGGCGCCTTCCGGCAGGCTCACCACGCATGGGTGGCCCGAACAAGTCGGGCCATGACGGGGTGGAGGGGCCGGGAGAAGCCTCGCGGCTCGGCTCAGGACCGCTGGATTTCGCCCTATGACCGCCTCCCTGCGGAACGTCGAGGTCGACTATCGCGGGCGGGGGCGCGTGCTGGGCCCCGTGGACCTGGCGATCGGCGAGGGCGAGATCATCGCGCTGGTCGGGCCGTCGGGCTGCGGCAAGTCGACGGCCATGCGGCTGCTGGCGGGGCTTGAACAGCCGACGCGCGGCGTCGTCCAGCGCGAGGCCGGCAGGGGCGAGACCTCGCTGGTCTTCCAGGCCGCCACCCTGGCGCCCTGGATGAGCGCGGCGGCCAATGTCGCCCTGCCGCTGGAGCTGTCGGGCGTCGACCGCCGCACCGCGCGCGGCCAGGCGTCGGAGGCGCTGGCCCGTGTCGGCCTGGCCAGCGTCGACGCCTCACGCCCGGCCCAGCTGTCGGGCGGCATGGCCATGCGGGTGTCGCTGGCCCGGGCCCTGGTCACCCGCCCGCGCCTGCTGCTGCTCGACGAGCCGTTCGCGGCGCTGGACGAGATCACCCGCCGCACCCTGGCTGACGACGTGCTGACCCTGTGGGCGGAGCTGAAGCCCGCCATCCTGTTCGTGACCCACAATGTCGAGGAGGCCGTGTACATGGCCTCGCGCGTCGTGGTGATGACCGCCGGACCGGGTGTCATCGCCGGCGAGGTCGCCATCGACGCGCCCCTGCCCCGCCCCGCCGGCTTCCGGGTCACCGAGACCTTCCGCGCGGCGGCCGAGACCGTATCGGCCCTGCTGGCCAAGGGCATGGAGCGGGCGGCATGAAGTCGCTGACCGCCATCGCCATCCCCCTCGTGTTCATCGCCCTGCTGCTGGCGATCTGGGAGGCGGTCTGCCGGCTGACCGGCGTTCCGGCCTATCTGTTGCCGCCGCCGTCGGCGATCGCCGCGAGCCTGGCCGAGGGCTGGCCGCTGTTGCTGTCCTCGGCCTGGAACACCCTTTTCACGGCGCTGACCGCGCTGGTCGTGGCCAGTCTGCTGGCGTCGAGCCTGGCGTTGCTCACTGCCCTCAGCCCGGTGATCGAGCGGGCGATCCAGCCGGTGGCCGTCACGCTGCAGGTAACGCCGGTGATCGCCGTCGCGCCGCTGGTGATCATCTGGGCGGGCCTGGACCATCCCGAGCGGGCCGTGGTCGTGCTGGCCACCATAGTCGCCTTCTTCCCGATCTTCTCGGGCGCCGTCACCGGGCTCAAGGCGGCCGATCCCGACCTGCAGCGGTTGTTCGACCTCTACGGCGCCAGCCGGTGGCAGAAGCTGCTGCGCCTGCGGCTGCCGTCGGCGATTCCCTTCCTGCTGGAGGGGCACAAGGTCGCGGCGGGGCTGGCGGTGATCGGGGCGGTGATCGGCGAGTTCGTCGCCGGGTCGGGCGGGGCCCAGGGCCTGGCCTGGCGGATTCTGGAAGCCGGCAACCGGCTGCAGACGGCGCGGATGTTCGCGGCGCTGTTCGTGCTGGCCGTCATGGCGGCGCTGCTGCATGCGCTGCTGCAGATGGCTGAACGCCGGGCGCTGGTCTGGTGGCGCGGCCGTTAGGCGCGGATTAAGCGGCGCGCGTTAAGCACAGGGTCGTACCCTTGCGGCGGACCCCTGCATGCGTCTTGTTCTCGCCCTCTCGATCCTCGCGGCCGGCGCTGTCAGCGCACAGGCGGCCGAGGATCGCTACGGCCCGCCCCGCGCGCGGTCGACGATGGAGCCCGCCCAGGCCGGCGCCCTGCCCGCGAGCGCCGCGCCCTACACCGGCCAGATGCTGAGCTGGAGCGGCAAGACCGCCGGTCAGGCCCCGCAGGCCTCGCCCGTCACGGCCACCCCGGTCATGCCCCAGCCGATCGCCGCCTGGGCCGGACCGGCCGCCGCCGCACCCGGCCCGCGCGCCACCGCCTATCCGTCGATGTCCGCCCCGCAAAGGACACTGCCAACCAGCCTCTACGATCGCCCCGCCGCAGCGCCAGCGGCCGCAGCGCCACGCTACGAGCCGCCCGCGCGTCCGCAGGCCGCCTTGCCGCCCTCTCCGTCAGCGCCCGTCCGCGCCCCGGGCGACGCCGGCCGGTCGAAGGCCTATTCGGTGCTGCGCGAGTTCGGCGGCGTGCCGGATCCCATCGATATTCCGCCGCCCACCTCCTACTGGGCCACCCGTCCCGAGACCGCGCCCGTCGACGCCGCCCTGGCCGACCTCGCCCCCGGCGGCGGCGTTGGCTCCGACGAGGTCGCCGACGCCAACGGCCAGGGCGAGATGTCCGACGCCGCCCGTCGCCGCGAGCGCGAGCGTGACCGCGCCCGGGCCGCCGCCGCCGCGGAGGCCGGCCGGTGAGCGCGGGCGGCAGCCGTCTCCACGACCTGATCGCGCTGGCGGGCGAAAGCTCCAGCGAACGCCGGCGCGAGCTGTTGCGCGGCGTGACCGACATGTTCTTCTCCGGCGAGACCCACGGTCCGGCCGAGATGGGCCTGTTCGACGCCGTGCTCGGCAAACTGGCCAACGAGATGGAAGTGGCCGTGCGCGCCGAGCTGGCCGGGCGAATGTCCGACGCCGACGCCCCGCCGCTGGGCCTGATGCGCACGCTGGCCGGCGACGAGATCGAGGTGTCCCGGCCCGTGCTGGAACGCTCGCGGGCGCTCAGCGACGAGGACCTCGTCCAGCTGGCCCGCACCAAGGGCCAGGACCACCTGCGCGCCATATCCCGGCGATCCACCGTGTCGTCGGTGGTGTCTGACGCCATCGTCGAACGGGGCGACGACGACACGCTCGGCCTGCTGCTGCGCAACAGCGGCGCGGAGCTGTCGCGCAAGGCCCATGAGCGCGCCGTCGACCGCGCCGCCGTCAACCCGGACCTGCACGAAGCCGTGGTCGGCCGCGAGCAGCTGCCCATCGACCTGCTCAACGAGATGTATTTCGTGGTCGAGGCGCGGCTGCGCGACCGGATCACCAGCGCCAACGCCGCCATCGACCCGGCCAAGCTGGAGGCGGCGCTGGCCGCCGGCCGCAAGCGGGTGGCGCTCGGCGACGGCGCCCTGCCGGCCGACTACGCCGAGGCGGAAGCCGCGGTCCGCGCCCAGATCGCCCGCGGCGACATGGGGCCGCGCGTGCTGGCCGCCATGCTGCGCAATCGCGAGACTACCCGCTTCCTGGTCGCCCTGGCCGAGCTGGCCGACGTCGATTTCCACACCGCCCGTCGCATCCTGGAGCGCAAGGAACTCGACGCCCTGGCCATCGTCTGCAAGGCCGCGGACTTCGACCGCAGCCTGTTCCTGACCTTCACCGTGCTGATCCTGGACCGCGCCGACGACGCGATGACCCGGGCCAAGTCCTATGGCGACCTCTACAACACCCTGCCCAGGGACGCGGCGCTGCGCACCATCCGCTTCTGGCGCATGCGCCGCACGACCGGGGACGTCGCGGCGGCGTAAAGCCGGTCGATAGTGTTTCAGCGTCCAGATCCTCCCCGCTGGGGGAGGTGGCTCGGCGAAGCCGAGACGGAGGGGGTCGGCCCCGCCGCTCATGGCCCCCCTCAGTCAGCCCTTCGGGCCGACAGCTCCCCCAGAGGGGAGTATCCACTCGGTGCGCCGTTTTTGCGCGATCAGCCGTCGCGGCGGGCGGTCCCTTGCCCTAGATAGGGGGCATGCGCACAGAAACGCCCCAGCCCGTCCGCCTGGTCGACTATCGGCCGCCCGCTTACCTGATCGACGAGGTCTTCCTCGACTTCAGCCTCGAGCCCGCCGCGACGCGGGTAAAGGCGAAGCTGACGGTCAGGCGCAATGGCGAGCACAGCGACCCGCTGGTGCTGGACGGCGATGGCCTGAAGACCCTCTCGGTCGCCGTGGACGGCGTCGCCCACGCCTTCGACGAGACCGCCGAGACGCTGACGCTGGCCGGCCTGCCCGCGGCGTTCACGCTGGAGACCGAGGTCGAGATCAACCCCTCGGCCAACACCGCGCTGATGGGGCTCTACATCTCGGGTGGGCGGTTCTGCACCCAGTGCGAGGCCGAGGGCTTCCGGCGCATCACCTGGTTCCTCGACCGGCCCGACGTGCTGGCCCGCTACACGGTGCGGATGGAGGCCGACAAGGCGTTCGACCGCCTGCTGGCCAACGGCAACCGCGTCGAGACCGGCGATCTGCCGGGCGGCCGTCACTACGCCGTCTGGAACGACCCCTTCCCCAAGCCCTGCTACCTGTTCGCGCTGGTGGCCGGCGAGCTGGACGAACTGGTCGACAGCTTCGTGACCATGTCGGGCCGGACCATCGACCTGCGGGTCTATGTCGACACCGGCATGGCCAGCCGCGCCGAGTACGCCATGGACAGTCTCAAGCGAGCCATGAAGTGGGACGAGGAAGCCTTTGGCCGGGAATACGATCTCGACCTGTTCATGATCGTCGCCGTCCGCGACTTCAACTTCGGGGCCATGGAGAACAAGGGCCTCAACATCTTCAACGCCGCCCTGCTGCTGGCCGATGAGCAGACGGCGACCGACATGGACTACGAGCGCATCGAAAGCGTCGTGGCCCACGAATATTTCCACAACTGGACCGGCGACCGCATCACCTGTCGCGACTGGTTCCAGCTGTGCGTGAAGGAAGGCCTGACCGTCTTCCGCGACCAGTCGTTCAGCGCCGACATGCGCGGCGAGGCGGTGCAGCGGATCAAGGACGTCAAGGCCCTGCGCGCCCGGCAGTTCTCCGAGGACGCCGGCCCTCTGGCCCACCCGGTGCGGCCCTCGGCCTACATCAAGATCGACAACTTCTACACCGCGACGATCTACGAGAAGGGCAGCGAAGTCATCCGCATGCTGAAGACCCTGCTCGGGGCGGAGATGTTCCGGACCGGCATGGACCTCTACTTCGACCGCCACGACGGCGAGGCGACCACGGTCGAGGCCTTCATCCAGTGCTTCGCCGACGCCTCGGGCCGCGACCTGACCCAGTTCTTCGGCTGGTACGAGCAGGCCGGCACGCCCCGGGTCGACCTGACCACCGACTGGGACGCCGGCAAGGGCGAGGTGGCCATCACCCTGCGCCAGAGCACCGCGCCGACGCCCGGCCAGCCGGACAAGAAGCCGCTGCCGCTGCCGGTTCGCCTGGGCCTGCTGCACGATGACGGCCGTCCGATGGGCGAGGAATGCCTGATCATCCTGGAAGAGGCCGAGCGGACCATCCGCCTGCCCGCGCCCGAGCGGCCGGTGCTGTCGCCGCTGCGCGGCTTCTCCGCGCCGGTGAACCTGACCACCGACAGCGAGCCCAAGGACCGCTACGTCCTGCTGGCCGCCGACCCGGACCTGTTCAACCGCTGGGAGGCCGGCCAGGGCCTGGCCCGCGACCTGATCCTGGCCCGCGCCGCCGGGACCCCGGACGAGGTGGCCGAGGAACGCTACGCCGAGGCTGTCGGCCGGGCGTTGGCCGACCAGGCCGCCGAGCCGGCGTTCAAGGCGCTGATCCTGACCCTGCCCAGCGAGCCGGACCTGTCGATGGCCATGTCGCCGGCCGACCCGGCGCCGATCCACGCAGCCCGCAATCTGCTGCGGGCCCGGCTGGCGGTGCACCTGGGCGAGGACCTGCGCCGGCTGCATACCGGCCTGTCGGACGGCGCCGGCTTCTCGCCGGACGCCGCCTCGGCGGGCCGCCGGGCGCTGCGCAACGCGGCGATGGAGCTGCTGGCGGTCGACCCCCACGCCGGCAACCGCGATCTGGCCGCCCGCCACTTCGAGACGGCGACCAACATGACCGACGCCATAGGCGGCCTGAACGCGCTGATCGAGCTCGGCGGCGAGGCGCGCGACAAGGCGCTGGCCGACTTCCATGCGAAATGGAAGGCCGAGCCGCTGGTCCTCGACAAATGGTTCGCCGCCCAGGCCCGCGATCCGTCCGAACAGGCGCTGGGCGGCGTGCTCGGCCTGACCGCTCACCCGGACTTCGACGGGAAGAACCCCAACCGCCTGCGGGCGCTGGTCTCGACCTTCGCCAACTTCAATCCGGCCCGGTTCCACGACCCGTCCGGCGACGGCTACCGCTTCCTGGCCGACCAGATCATCGCCACCGACGCGGTCAATCCGATGACGGCCGCCCGCCTGGTCGAGCCGCTGGGGACCTGGCGCCGCTACCGGCCCGAGCTGGGCGCGCTGATGAAGGCGCAGCTGGAGCGGATCGTCGCCGTCGAGGGCCTGTCGAAGAACGTGTTCGAGTTGGCCAGCAAAGCGCTGGCCTAGGGACAGACACCTCGGTGTCTGTCCCTACGTCGCCGGCGGAACCCGTCGGAATCGCCCCGCCACGCCCGGCCACAGCACGTTCACCGCCAGCCCGGCGATAACCAGCGCGGCGGCGGCCAGCTTCCAGGCGGGCAGCGCCTCGCCGAGCACGATGGCCGAGGCGGCCATGCCGAACACCGGCACCAGCAGCGACATCGGCGCAATGGTCGCCGCCGGATGGCGCGACAGCAGCCAGCCCCAGACCGCGTAGCCGAACAGGGTGTTGCCCACCGACTGCCAGATCACCGCCGCCCAGGTGGTCGCGTCGGCGGCGAGAAGGCCCTGGCGGATCGCCGGCCAGCCCTCGAAGACCAGGGACATCGCCGCCAGCGGCGGGACCGAGAACAGGCTGGCCCAGACCACGAAGCCCAACATGTTGGCGTTCGGGCTGCGCCGGCTGACGATGTTGCCGCCGGCCCAGCTAAGGCCCGCCATCAGAACGAGGGCGAGGCCCAGCGGCGTCGCCGAGCCGTCGGTCCGCCACAGGATCAGGCCGATCCCGGCCGCCGCCAGGGTCAGGGCGGCGATCTGGAAGGGCTTCACCCGCTCGCCGCTCAGCCCCATGGCCAAGGCGACGGTGAAGAAGGCCTGGCTCTGCACGACCAGCGAGGCGAGGCCCGGCGAGATGTGGCCGTTCATCGCGATGTAGAGCAGGCCGAACTGCCCGGCCCCGATCAGCACGCCATAGGCCGCAAGGTCGCGCCAAGGGACGTCGGGCCGCTTGATGAAAAACACAGCCGGCGCCAGCGCGAAAGTGAAGCGCAGGGTCGCGAACAGCAGCGGCGGCAGGTGGTCCAGACCGATGCGGATGACCACGAAGTTGGTCCCCCAGACGGCGACCACCGCCAGGGCGAGCAGCGCATGGCGCAGAGGCAGCGATGTCTGGATCATGCCCTCGGGACCCTTCCTCGGAGACCCCCGATCTAGGCCCCCGCGGCCCGCCGGGCACGCCAATTCTTCTATCGGCGCTGTCACACTGCGGCCAACTGACTCACAAGCTGTGCAAAGGCCGGTTTGGCCCGTGACGCGACGGGAACGCTTCCGTAAGATTCACTGTCGGGGGAAGTGACTCGGGCGCGGGGATTCGAAGGACTTGGCGGGCAAGAGTCGCAAGGCAGGCACGGCCGGCGAACCCGCTTTCGCTCCGGGGGAGGCACGTGCGCCGGGCGGGGCTTTCGTGCGCGTCGCCATCCTCGCGGCGCTGCTCCTGCTCGCCATCTACACCTTCTTCGGCGTGCAGCGCCTGGAGCGGAACTGGACGCGCCCGGGCGACGCGGGTCCGGACGCCGCGGCGCAGGTGCTGGCGGCGCGCATCGATGTCGAGGTCGCCCGCCGCAACGGCGGCCTGACCGCCGGCGCCGTCCTCATCGACCGCGCTCCGGACTCGCCCATCGACGCGGCGGAGGCCGTGTTGCGCGCCGCGGGCGACGGCGTCGCCGCCACCGCCGTCGTGACCGGCGACACCGTCGGCGCCGTCTCCGGCCGGGTCGAGGCGGCGGACTGGAAGGGCGCCGCCCGCCTGGCGCTCGCGTCCGGCAAAAGCGGCTGGATCGGCGTCCCCGCCGGCGATCCCCGACGGCTCTACATCGCCAGGGTGGTCGGCGACCGAACCATCCTGCTCACCGCCCAGGACCTGGCCCGCCTGCCCCTGCGGGCCGGTAGCCGGTCCTCCGCCGCGCTGGCCATGCCGGATGGACGCCTGCTCGCCGTGGCCGGCGCCGGCGGCGTGACCCAGGCCTCGACCGTGCGCGAGGCCTTCGCCCTGTCGCCCGACGACCTCAAGGACGACCAGCTCACGCGGGCCCGGCGACCCGACGGCGCCCTGATCGACGTGGCCGCGCGTCCGGCCGCCGGCGGCGCCCTCTGGGCCATCGCCGCCAGCCCGCCCGCCGGCATCGTGGCGGCCAACCGCGACCGCATCGACGGCATCGTCGCCCTGCTGGTGCCGCTGGGCATCGGAATCGCCCTGGCCCTGCTGCTGTTCAGCCAGAGCCGCAAGGCCGAGGCCGCCCAGCGCGCCTTCGTCCAGAGCGAGCAGCGGTTCCGCATGGCGGTCGAGGCGGCCCGTTGCGGCATCTGGGAGTGGGACCTGGCCCAGGACCAGGTGTTCATGTCCGACGTCACGGGGGTCATCTTCGGCTGGGGCGGCGGCGGGATCGTCGGCGGCCAGGAGGTCCTCGACCGCGTCGCCCCCGATCATCGCGAGCGCGTCCGGCAGGCGCTGGCCCATGCGGCGACCTACGGCGCGTTCGACGTGTCCTTCCGGGTGCCCGCCTCATCGGGCGGCCGCTCGATCTGGATCGACGCCCGCGGCCAGGGCCTGGGCAAGCCAGGGGCCGACGGCTACGACCGGATCATCGGCGTCGCGCTGGACGTCACCGAGGAGCGGCTGGCGCAGGCCCGGGCCCAGGCGGCCGAGAACCGCCTGCGCGACGCCATCGAAAGCGTGTCCGAGGCCTTTGTCCTCTGGGACCGCAACGGCCGGCTGCTGCTGTGCAACCGCAATTACCGCAGCGTCTTCAACCTGGAACCCAAGCTGCTGAAGCCCGGCGCGGCGCGGGACCATGTGAAC
>JASJPM010000005.1:0-622477 GCA_031426695.1 Caulobacter sp. | reverse complement strand
GCGTCCATCGCCGACCTTACTGCAATGTTGCGGACGGCGCAGACTGTCCAGATAACGCGACCAACTCCTCGAAGGCGTACTTCTTCGAACCGAAGGAGCCTGAAAGGTCGCGGTTCAAGCGATGCGGCGCTCCACTGGCGTGGGAGCATTCGTGAAGGGCGGTTCGATGCCAATTGATCGGCTCGAAGAAAGCCTGGGGCGGCGGCACCTGCACGTAGTCGCCGGCCGGCACGTAGAAGGCGCGATCGCCGCCGATGCGGAAATCGATCCCGCTTGCCTTGATAAGCGCCTCGACCTGGGGCTCGATCGAGCCTGGCGGAGGCGGCGGCGCGACGATCGCCACGTCCTCGGGCAGGTTCGCACACTGCGCCGAGTTGAAGACCGTGAAGCGCTTCAAGAACGGGATCGCGGCGGCGTCCTCGCCGGTCTCACGCGCGCGCTTCTTCTCGTCGTCCGGCACGAAACGGTCGGCGTAAACAACGGTCGTTCCGTGCTCGCCCTTGCGCACGTTGCCGCCGAGCGCGAGCGCCTGGCGAAACGTCAGCCAGCTTTGACCTGAATATCCATGGGATATGACAGCGCCCCAGAGGATCAGTACATTGATCCCGGAATACTGCCGGCCCGTGGCGGCGTTCCTCGGCATGGCGAGCGGCGCCTTCACCGCGGCCGTGCCCCAGGGCTGGACCCAGGGCAGCCGCCCAGCGTCCAACTCGCTGATGATCTTTGTGGTGATCTCGTCATACAGGCTGGCGCGGCCGGAGCCGGTCTCGTGGCGGTGCTTGAACATCGCGGGTCTCCGCGACGGGTGCCAGGAGCCTCTCTCCCAGCCCTCAACCCGTCACGGAAAACCCGGTCCGCACTCTCCCTCTCCGGCTATGCCGGCGCCAGGGATGGAAGCCCTAAGGGGGGAAGACCCGGCTGCCGGGGCTTCCGCTTTGCCGACAGCCCGGCCCAGCGGGCGGCGCGCCTCAAGGGATGCGATCGAACCATGGGCATCGATGTAGCACGCGCTTCATTTCGTACGGGGGACTTCGAGAACGGTCTCGACGTGGCTATGGTTCTGACCCGCCAGGAAGTCCTGGTTCGAGCCGAATTTGCAGATCGCCGAGCAGACTTGGGTCCATGCCCTCGCCGGCGAGAGTTTGCAGATAGTCGAGCAGATCGTCCTGCCGCGGTTGACCAAAGGCCAGGCGATAGACCGTGAGGCTGCGTTTGAGCCAAGCGAGTCGCGTGACTTCCCGGCTGAACGGCAACATCGGCACGCGCCGTTCGACCCTCACGGAACCTTCGTAGATCCAATAAGGGATAAGATCTGTGTCGACCGCCGCCTCGGATCGCGCGCGCTCGAACATCAGCTTCCATGGATCGTCAGGCGCCTGCCCATAGCCCCTGACGACACCGGCTTGGCGCTCGGCCAGGTTGAGGCGCACGGCGTGCCCCTTGAAGCGGTGGACGCGGCCTTCCCGCTGTTCGAGGTCCACTGGGTTGCCCGGCAGGTTCCAGTGATAGACGCGATAGCAATAGGGATGGAAATCCAGCCCCTCCTGGCCGACCGACGTGGTGGCGAGAACGAACGGCCGGAACGGCGAGTTGAACGCATCGCGCACGCCTCCGAGCCGGGCGACGGCGCCATCCTCGTCCTTGTAGTCGGCGAGCCGCATCGCGAAGCGTCCACGCATCTGGAATTTGCTGATGGCGAGGGCCTCGCCATCGACATGCACGTCATCGACATCGATCTGCGACGGGCGGATGGCCAGGGCCTGGGCCATGGCGCGCGCGACGCCGAAGGCGCGTTCCTCGGCCGGGCGGGCTCCGAGACCTTCGGCATCGACAAGGTAGTGGGCGTATTCGTCCAGGACGGCCTGTAGGTTGTGCTCGGCGCAATAGACCAGCACGCGGCGCCAATAGTGATCGTCGGTATCCCGCCGCAGCAGGGCGACCGCGTCATGCTGGTTGAACAGCGCCCTGAACGACCAAGCGACTTCAGCGGCGGCGCTGAGCAGGCGCGGGTCGTCCCACGCCAGCTCGGGCGCGATCCGCTTGAGGGCGCGAAGCGCGCAGACGGCCGGACTGCCGAGCGCCACGTCGACCAGCAGGTCTGGAAGATCGGCGGACGATGCGCCGATGTCGTGCGCCTTCACCGCCGCCGCAAGCTCGGCGACATGATCCTGAAAGGCGTCTTCGCTCGCCAGGGCGCGCATGCCATGGGGCGTCTCCAGCCAGACGCGGGACCGCGCGCCCAGCAGGTCATCGACCACGGCGGGAGCGGCCCACTCGGCGCTGTTGGCGTCCTGCCGCGACGCCGCCCCTATTCGCAGAGCCTCGAGGGCGGGCTTGAGGCGGTCGACGATGGCGGCGCGCATGTCCTCCTGCGACAGGGCGGCCTCGGTTTCACTGAAAACCGCGAGCGGATCGGCCAGCTCGGCCAGAGCCGGCGATGGATAGATCAGGAGCAGCGCGCGCAAACCCACAAGCCGCCCCTGATCCTGTCGGAACTGCAAGGGACGCAGACGATGTTGCTCGAAATAGCGTCGGCCGGCTTCGCCGACGCCCATGCGCCGTTCGGCTTCATAGGACAGCAGGGCTGCAATCGCGTCGGGCACCATGGACCAGGCCGAAAATATCAGCGCCTTGGTCAGCGGCGTGCCGGATCGCCCGTCGCCGTAATAGGGCATGGCGGCAGGTATCCAGAGATTCTGTTCGAGACGCTGGCCGAAGATGTCGTCCATGATCGCGCGCATGCGGCCATTGGCTGGCTCCAGCGGCGCATAGGCGTCGATAGCGTCGTGATCGAGCATGGTCGGCCGAGCGGCCTGGATGGCGTCTCGGAGGGTCGCCGAGGGCGCCTCCGCCTCCTCCGTCAGAAGCTGCTTCAGGCTGTAGTGGCGCATGAAGTTGAGCAGGTAAGGCGCGGATTTCCAGTATTCGATGATCTCCGGCGCATCGAGCGTGCGGGCCACTTGCGACAAGGCCGACGCCTGCGCGAGATCGGCGGGGTCGACCGAGACCGTGATGACGGGCTCGCTCATCATGGAGTCGCGTTCGATCGTGGACGCGACCCGCTCGGTTCGGGCAATCACTTTGCGCAGGCGCTGTTCGATGGCCTGGCGCGCCTCGACCGCTGCAGCGTGCGATTGCGGCAGGGTATGCAGAAGGCTGCGGAAAGCGCGCATCTCGCGCGAGAGCGTGGCTGCCACCTCCGGCCCTTTTTCGCGGCCATAGAGGAAGCTCAAGGTTTCGAGGAAATCCTGATAGTGGTCACCCTCGTCGGGCTCGTCGCCGGCGAGCGTGAGCATCCGATAGGGCGTCGCGGAGAGCAGGAGGGTGCGGGCGACATGCCCGTCGCCGCCGGAATAGTCGAACAGTTCGCGCGCGAGGATCGCCGCGTCGCTGTCGCCGTGCAGCAGATCCCGAAATCGCTGGAACTCGTCCATGATGATCAGGTCGGGTTGCAGCGCGTCCACGCAGGCATGGGAGAGCTTGGCGCGCAACCGGGCGACCAGGCTGTTACGCGGCTGCGTCATCTCCGGGGGATAGCTGTCCCGGCGGCGCGGGAAGAGTTCGCAGACCCGTTCGAGTGCCTCGAAGAGGTCGCGATCCGCCTGCACGTCGCGACGGAAGCGCCCGATGATGCTCTTGTCGACCCCTTCGAGGGTGAGCGTGTCCACCGCGCGGTTCCAGCCGTCGATGCCGGCCGTGACCTGCAACAGATTGTGCAGGCCCCGCGGGCGCGAAACGAGGTCGTGCAGGAGATGGTGCAATAGGGCGCGTTCCTGCGTCACGCCCGTCGCGGAGCGCAGATCGAAGGTCGTGCCCGGCGTCAGGCTGATGAAGTTCACCTTGTTGGCGTCGAGGCCGACCTGATCGCGCAATTGCAGGGGAACCAGGGTCATGCGGGTCGGCAGGGCCAGCTCGCGCCGCCCGAGGACGTTCAGCCGGTTAAGGTTCTGGGCGGCGATCGCCTGATTCGAACAGATGTAGAGGATGTCGATCCGTTTGGTGCTGTCCCACAGGTGCTCGATCATGCGGGCGATGACGCCGCGCGCCACCATCGTCTTGCCGAGGCCGACTTCGTCGGCGACCAGGAACTGGCGGACGGGATCGTCCTCGCCGTAGAGCCGATCGAAGACATAATCGACGGTGCGCCGCTGAAAGACCTTGAGAGGCGCGAGCGCCGCGTCGGCGCGGAACCGTTCATTCGGCATGAGCGGCGTCCTGCGTGGCGAGCGCAACCCGGAAGGTGTTCCAGAGCGCGCGGAACTCTGCCGGAATCGGATCGGTATCGGCGCCGTCGCCGGTTTCCAGGCGTGCGATCAGCCGTTCGATGGCGCGGAGCTGGTCGCCGCCCCGGCAGAAGGCGCGAACCATCTCTTCGAGAATCGGCGCGTCGTCGGTAGCCGCGCGCCACGCGCCCTGACCGGACCCATCCTGCGCCGCCAGCGCGGCGGCGAAGGGATCGCCCAATTCAGAGAGGAGTAACCGGAGATAGCGGAAGAAGGCGTCCTTGCTGTCGATCACCCAGCGCAGGATGGCGGCATGGCGCTCGGCGGGCAGCCCCTCCATCATAAGCCCGGTGCTGAACAGGATGGTGACATTCTCCGTCTCGTCCGTCAGGTGGCAGGCGAGGAAGCGCGTGAGATCGACCAGCGGCATTGCGCCAAGGTCGACGGGTTGTCCCAGCCGAAGAGGCTCCAACACATCGCGCGCATGACCGTCGCCTCGCGTGATCGGCCAAACCCGCAGGACGCCGATCCCCGAAAGGGACAACGGCTTGGACGGCGCCAGCCAGACCCGCCAGGCGGGCGCGCCATCGGCGTTGGGCTCGGCGCGCTCGCAACGGAGCGTGAGGCCGCTTTGGCAAATCTCTCGCCGGGCCAGGTCTAATCGCGCCTCGGCCGCGCGTTGCGCGGCGTCGGCGGTGTTCATCTCGTCGCGGACGAATGGCCGCGTCAGCCGGCCGAACCCCTTCTCGCCAAGGATTTCCTCGACGCTGCCGACCCGCGACCGCTTGCCGGTCAGGGTCGCGAAGATCTCGACATTGCCGCCCGTCAGCAGCGCCGGGCGCGTGGCGTTTCCTGAGCCGACCGTGATCGCGGTGTCCCAGCCGCGCTCGGCGACGAACGCCTTTGCGTGGAGCCCTTGCAAGGCCGTTGCGTCGGTCTCCTCGCCATCTTCCGTGGCAGCCATCTCGTCGAGCACGACAACGCGCGCGAAGCCGTCCAGCGTGGCGCCGGACACCTGCGCGAGTTCGTCGGAGCGTCCGATGAAGATCGGCTTTTCGGCGCTGGGCAGGCCGGCGAGCAGCGACAAGGTCTGGTCATCGCAAAAGGGCGAGACCACGCCCAGCCGCACGCAAGGTTCCGGGCGCCACGGCTTGCCGCCGAGGCCGTTGACCGCGAAGGAGACGCTCTCGAATGGCTCGGGCAAGCTCCATTCGGCGCGCCGTATGTCTTCGGCCAGCTCGTCGACAAGGGTCTTCGTACCGTCGGGAGCGCCGACGGTCGCCAGGTCGGGGAGCTGGCGAAGGAAGTCGGCGACCGGGCGGTTGATGGCTTTGGGCTGCTTGGAGATCACGCCGTCGAGGGTGGCGGCAATATCCCAGGAGCGGTCGCGCGTCAGGTTTCGGGAGAGGATGAGCAGGCGCAGGCGCGCCGGGTCTTCGGGCCGCAACGGCGTGAAGCGCAGCGCCCACATCTTGGGGTGGAAGGCGCCGCCGTGAGGGGCGGAGACCTCGACCACGATGCGTTCGAGCAGCGAGCAAAGGCGGGAATGGGGACGGACGCTCGCCTGGATGTGGCCGGCGTCGGTGAAGACAACGAGGCGGCCGGCGATGCGCTCGGCGCCTTCCAAGAGCGCCAGGGGATGAGAAAGGATCTCGTCGCGATTCTCTGCGGCGAACAGCGCCAGACTGACCGGCACGGCGAGCGCGGTCTCGAAGTCGAGCGAGAAGGTCGTGGCGACCGCCGCGTCGAAGACGTAGCCCGCCGGCGGCTGGAGATTGGCACCGTAGAGGGTTCGCTGTTCGGGATCGAGACTGCGCCTATTCAGCATGGGCGAGATCCCGCAGGTGCGATTTGGCCTGCGCCCAACGGAAGGTGAGGCGGTCGGCGCCGGATGCGCCGGTCCAGCGGTCGCGCACGGCGTGATTGGCGTAGCGGGACTGGCTGGTTTTCAGCCGACGCTCGCGCTCTTCGACAAGTTGCCGCGCCGCAGGCGACGCGATCACCTGCTCCGTCCCGGCCAGAACCAGCTCGCGCCACTCGGTCACAAAGCGCTTGGCGGCTGGCCGGACAGCGTGCGCGGGGTGCTCGACGACGTTCCAGAAATCATCGAGCGACCATGCGCGGACGGCGCCAGGATCGAGTTCGTCGCTCCAGTCCGCAAGCCGTTCGCGATAGTCGTCGATCCAGTCGTTGCGCTGGCGCAGCTCGCTGAGCGCGAGATTGTAGAGCAGCGCCGCGCCGTACATCACATGGGAGAATATTTCTCCATGCTGGACGAGGCGGCGCGCGGCGGCCGGAAACGCCGACAGGTGAGGATGGGTCCAGATATAGTCGCAGTCCGCGTCGATGCCTTCACGCGCCAGCATCGTGAGCAGCGCCGCCGGTTGGCTGGCGACCAGGCGGTCGATGAGGAACTGCGCCTCGTCCGTGGTCAGGCGGAAGACGGCGCGCTCGAGCAGGTCGCTTGGCGGCTGCGGCAAGGCCGGGTTCCAGACAGTGGGCGTCTGGGCGCCCGCCAGGGCGTCTTCGCCGCTGGAGGCGCCGTGGGAACGGCCGCGGCCGCGCAAGGCGACGAATAGGCTGTCGAGCGAGCCCGGAAAAACCCGGACGCCCCACGCGCCCAGCCCCGCCCAATAGACCGAGCTGGGCAGCCGCTGGAGCCGCGGTCCCGCATCGCGGCCGATGATGCCGTTGGACTCGCCGCCGGTTTTCAAGGCGTCGGCAAGCCGGATCTCGGTGTCTCGCGCCTCGGCGCGGAGCTGCGCCTCGGGGACTTGGCGTTTCTCCAGCGCCCGATAGAGCCACGGTATGAACAGCATGTAGCGCAGGCGGGTCTGGATCGTGCTCGTGCCCGGAAACAGGTGATCGGCGATGGAATCCCGGATCGCGCCAAGCCCCAGCTCGTCGCGGGTCTCGCGCTCCTGAAAGAGCGCCATGATCCGTTGCGCGCGCTGTCGCTCGGCCTCGTCGAAATCAATCCAAGCGAGAGACGACATGGGGTCAGGCCGCCTCGCTCTCGGTCGGCGTCGTCGGCAGGACCGGGATGACCGCGCCCGAGGTCATGAGCACGATCAGCCCGCGCTCGGCGCGGGTCATATCGAGATAGGCGCGCACCTGCGCGCGATAGTGATCGAGCGTGCCGGGGGCTGGCGACACATCGCTTTTCCAGTCCACGACGACGGCGGGGCGACCCTCGGCCGTCAGGGTCAGGGCGTCGGCGATCCCGGCCGTTGCGGTTTCCACACCATCGACCGCCTGTGCGGCATAGACGGGAAACTCGGCCAGAAGGCCCGGCCGCAAGGCCGCGATGTCAGGCAGGGCCAGAGTCCTGATGACACAGGCCGCCAGTTCCTGGGCCGACAGTCCCGTCGCCGGGTCATCGACCGGAGACCGGCCGAGGGCGCGGATGAGTTCGGCGGCCCGTTGCGCCAGGGTGGCTCCGGCCTCCTGGGTTTCGCCGGTCAGAACCTCTTCCATGAGCTTGTGCAGGATCAGCCCGCGTTCGCGGCCGCCCTGCACTGGGGCGGTGGCGTCCAGCTCGGGGGGCTGGTCGTCGGCCGATCCTATCCAGAGGGCCGCCTCTTCTTCCCGCAGCACGCTCCCAGCGGCGTTTTCGTCGCGGCTAGGGGCGAGCCAGGTCAGCCGTGTTTGCCCGGCAGCGATGGTTTCGGCTTCGGCCGCGAAGCTCGCGCACGTCTGGGCGTTGGCCGCTCCGGCCGCCGTCGCCGTGAAACCGGCGGGCAAATGGGAGACGTCCAGTCCGGGCAGCGCGGCGAGCGACAGATCGACGAGACCGATCCAGGCGGATTTCGACGGCGTGGCGTCGAGCCGGGGCAGGACGAGGAGTTCGCGAGCGCGGGTGGCCGCGACATACCAGAGCCGGATGCGTTCGCGGTCCAGCTCGTCCTTCTCCGCGTCACGCGCGGCGTCGTAGCCCTCGGGCGGGACGCCCAGGACCGGGCAATAGAAGGTCTCCGTCTGGCGGTCGATGACCGCGCTCTCGGGCGCCATGACGCCGGTCATGGTGTTGACCGGAATGACGATCGGCCATTCCAACCCCTTGGCGGCGTGCATGGTGAAGAGCGCGACCGCTTCTTCCTGCGCGTCGGGCCGTCCCTCGACGGCGCGCGCCTCATCGGACCACGCCGCCGTCATCGCCTCGGCGAAGGCGCGCAGGCCGCGCACGGCGTAGCCCGTCGACAGGCTGAGATAGAGATCGACATTGGCGAGCGCGCGCTCGGCCTGGCCGCGATGGCGTTCGAGGAGGAGGGGACGCACGCGCATCACATCCACGGCCTGCGAGAGCAGTTCGTGCGGGGTCGTGCTGTTGCCGCGCCGGGAAAGCGATTGCAGCCGCTCGATGACCTCGCGCGCGAGCGGATGCCCGATGACGGCGGGGTCGATGCTGAGGTCCAGACGCGGAATCCGATCGGGCTTCTCCTCTGAGCGCGGAAGCCCCCAGATGATGTCCAGGAGTTCTTCCTCGGTGAGGCCGACCAGAGGCCCGCGGAGCAGCGCGCCGAGCGCCAGCGTGTCGCGGCGATCGGCGAGGACGCGGGTCAGCGCGATCAGGTCCTGGACCTCCTGGCGGCGGAACAGCCCCTTGCCAGCCTGGGTCGCCACGGGGACGCCGCGGCGTTCCAAGGCTTCCTCATAGCGCCACAGCTCCGCGCCGGTCGGCGCCAGCAAAGCGATGTCGCCCGGCTGGCAGGGGCGCTCGGCGCCGCTGCGACGATCGATGATGGGGTGGCTTTCGATCAGCCGGGCGCAAAGCTCGGCGATGGCGTCGGCTTCGGCGTCACGCTGCTGCTCGGCGGTGGCCTTGCCATTTTCATCGGCCACGGCGATGTCGAGGGCCGCCACGCACAGGCCGCCGCGATCGTCATGGAACGGATCGAGCGCGGTGAAGCCGGGCTGGCCATCGGCCGAGAGCGCGACCTCGAAGCGCTCGTTGACGAAGGTGAGGATCGAGGCGCAGGAGCGGAAATTGGTGGAGATCGACAGGAGGCTGCCGGGGTCCTGGGCGCTGTATGCGTCGCGCGCCTGCACATAGGCGCCGACATCGGCTCCCCGGAAGCGATAGATCGCCTGCTTGGGGTCGCCGACCAGGAAGAGCGCGCCTGGCCGGATGCGGAACCCGGTCCAGCCGTCCGCGCCATCGACCGGCTCGCCGCAAAGGCGCCAGAAGATCTCGGTTTGCAGGGGATCGGTGTCCTGGAACTCGTCGACGAGGACGTGGGCGAAACGCTGTCCGAGCGCCCGGCGGACGTCGTCATGGTCGCGCAGCAGATCGCGCGCGGCGAAAATCAGATCGTCGAAGTCGAGCTGGGCGCTGGCGCGCTTGTGGTCGCGATAGCGTTGCAGGATTGGACGCGCTTCGTCGATCAGCGCCGCCAGGGCGTGGCCGGCGGCGGCCTGCACAAGCGAGACCCAGGCGTCGCAGCAGGCGGTGTAGTGGACCTCGGCGGCGTCGTTCAGCCGATCGCCGTCGGCCTTGGAGAGACCGGCCTGCTTCGCCGCGGTGGCCCATTTGCCCTTCTTGCGGAAGGAGGCGAAGGCGCCGGCCTTGGTGCAAAGGTCCGGGTGGGGACGCGAGGTCAGGAGCCGGACCAGGCCCGAAGGCGTTGCGGGATCGGGGCCGTTGGCCAAGGCGGTCGCCATCTCGGCCAGCCGCTCGACGATCGCTGCCGTTTCCGGCTCGGCCGCCGCCGCGCCATCGATGAAGCCCGCAAAGTCGGCGGTGGTCTGGCGGAACGCAGTCAAGTGGCCGCCAAGCGCGGAGACGGGCGGAGCCGAGAGCATGCGGCGGCGGCGCAGATTCTCGGCGATTTTATGAATGAGCGCCACGGTCTCGCCGGGGCTGTGCAGCACCATTTCAGCCAGGATGCCGCCCTGCCCGCCGGCCAGACGCTCGCGCAGCCAGCCGTCGACGATTTCGAGGAAGGTGAGGTCGGCCTGGTTGCGGTCCATGACGCCGGCGCCGGGATCGATGTCGGCCTCCGCCGGATAGGGCTTGATCAGCCGCTGGCAGAAGCCGTGGATGGTCGAACAGGTGATCTCGTCGATCGCGGCGCTGGCGGCGGCGAGGTTGTCGCGCTGGACTTGGGACAGACCATTGGGCAGCGCCACGTGCAGTTCGGGCGCGATTTTGCCGGCCGTGAGGTCGGCGACAAACTCCCGGACCCGCGACAGCAGCTCGCTCGCGGCGAGTTCGGTGAAGGTGACGGCGGCGATAGCGCGCGGGGGGACGCCTTCAGCGAGCATAACGGCGATGCGGCCGGCCATGACGGCGGTCTTGCCCGAACCTGCACCAGCCTCAACCAGGATCGACCGATCATGGAGGCTGATCGCATCGCGGCGCGCGCCGTCGTCCTTCAGCACCTTGGACACGCTGCTCATTATTCCGCCTCCCAGACCTGAGCGACTTCGCCCAGCCGTGCTGTCGCGGCCGGGAGCTTGCGTTTGCAATATGTGGCGCTGGCGTTCGCCGGCAGGGCGAAGGCGAGGTCGTCGTAGTCGCCGCCGGTGTCCGGGCCAGGCAGGGCCGCACCGCCGGAGAGGCTGGTCCTCGCCGCGCGAAGGTAGCCGGCGATCTCCGTCAGCACCGCCTCGGGATCGTCGAGCTGGAGGTCGACCGGCTCGCGCGGGTAGAGCAGCGAGGCGCTGATGGCGACATCGTCGCCGAGGAGCGCCTTCACCGCGAAGGCGTAGAGGCAACGCTGAAGCTCGCGTCCGCCGTTCAGCCGGATTTCGCGGCGCGGCGGCCTGCCTGTCTTGTAGTCGCGCACGAGCGCGCGCTTGCCATCGCCCGAAATGTCGAGCCGGTCGATATAGCCGGCGATGTTGAAGCCGGTGTCGGGAATCGTGACCGGCGCACTCGCATCCCAAGGCGTCTGCGCGTCGGATTTCGGCTCCGAGCCGCCGAACGGCACTTCGCCGTATGCGCGCGCGCCGGGCAGGACATCATCGCCATAGGTCAGGGCGCGGCCCGCCATTACGCGGGCGTCGTCGAGGGTGCGACTCCAGATGACGGCCGGCGGAACCGGACGTTCGCTTTCCCAATCGCTGGCGACGGCTTGCGCGGCGCGGGCCACCGCCGCTTCGACGGTCTCCGCGTCGGCGGCAGCGAGCCCGCCTCCGCCCTCAAGGTCGCGCAAGGCGCGGTCGAGCACCATGTGGACGAGGTCGCCGATCCCAAGCGCGTCGAGCACGAGCGGTTCGGCGCTGCTCTGCGGTTCGCGCCAGCCGAACGCATAGACCCACACGAAGCTGAGCGGATTGCGCAGCAGGCGGCGAAGCGAGCTGGCCGACTGGGTGCGGCCGAGGATGGTGAGAACGAGCGGATGATCCGCCCGCACGAGCCCGTCATGCGGAGTGATCTCCGCCTGCCGCCAATCTCGCCAGCAGCCCTGCGCGCAAACCGCCTGCGGATCGGCGGCGAACTCCTGGGGCCGGGCCATGAGCCGGTCGGTCTCGCTGAAGGCGTGTGCTGGCACGGCGTTTCGGCGGAGGTAGGTCCCGTCGCCACGCCCGGCGAGCAGCGGGCTGCGTCCCAGGAGACGCCCGTCGCTGTCGCGCCGGGCGCGAGAGAGAACGATGGTCTCGGCCGTTGTGGCGAGGATCGTCTCGAAGTCGCGGCGGTCGGCGAGGTTGACCGGCAGCGGATCGAGCACCGGGGTCGGGATGATATGGTCCGGGATCAGCCGGTCCTCGGCGATGCCGCGCGGCCAGCGCGAGGAGGTGAGGCCCAGCAGTCGTACGAAGCGGCGGGGTGACGCCGCGAGCGCGCTGGCCGGCATCCACGCGACAGAGACGCATGCTTCCAGCCCGTCATCCTGCTTCAGGGTTTCCAGCGTCGCATCGATCGAGGCGGCGGGGCCGGCGAGCAGCGCCTTGCGCCAGACCGCGAGCGCCCGGCCCTTGAGGAAGGCTTCTCCGATCTCGCCAGCAGCCTCCGATCCTTTCGCCAGGGTCTCGACCGCTGCGCGCAGCGCTGCCGCGTGGTCGGTGCCGTCGGGCCAGTCCTCCGGCGTCAACCGGGCCAGCAGGCGATTCCAGGCGCCCGGCGTCGAGAGCGGCGCATCGGTCGGCAGAACCCGCAGCCAGCCTTCGGGGAGGGTCTCAAAAGGTCCGCTGTCTCGGCAGAGAGCCGCGAGGCGCCGCAGCCGCGACTGCGACAGGCCGCGGACCACAATGTCGGCCAGCGCCGCGGACGCCTGGCCCTCGCGGGTGGTGACGGTGCGGACGCCGTGGACGAAGTGCAGATCGATGTTGGCGTCAGCGCGCAGGGCCAAGAAATGATCGTCATAGTCGGCGGGCGAAGCTGTCGCGATGGCGATCTCCGAGGGCGAGACGCCCGACGCGAGCAGGCTTCGCGCCCAGCGCATCGCCTCGATTGCCTCGTGATAGGCTGTCGCCGCGCTGACGGCGCTGATACCCGGCGCTTGCGTCTGCGCGCGCGCGACCATAACGCCCGTGCCGTCGAGCCATACGGGAACGCTTCTGGGGCCGGCCGTCCACTGGACGGGGATATGGGCGGTAAGGGCATGGAGCAGCGGCCGCCAGCAGGGCGAGAGTTCGGTGAGGCCGATGATCTCCATCCGACCGAGGACCACCGGCGCGTGACCGATGCGGGCGGTTGCGGCGGCGACGATGTCCAGGGGGCGCATCATGCCGGACGGAAGCTGATCGAGGACGGCCGCTTCCAGGCACGCGATGGCGCCGAGACGCGGATGATCGACGGCGCGCGCGGCCAGGTCGATTCCGGCACGCCAGGCTTTGTGGAGCGTATCGGCCGCCGCGTCGATCATACCGGGGAGAGCCTTGATGCTCTCCAGCTCGCCCATCGGCGTCGCCGGCAGAGCCGCTTGGATGGCGGCGCGCAGACTCTCATCGTCGATGGGTCGGACGAAGCCGCCGGCAAGCCGGACCGCCGCTTGCTCGAAAGACATGATCTGGAGGCCATGACGACCATTGCGGGCCGCCGCCAGGCGACCTTCCCTCATGGCGAGACGGCCGTGAACGACTAGGGTGGATCGACTCGCAACGGCCATGGCCGCTCTCCTTCCGGGAGCTACTTCTTGTTCGGACGCTGGGTCAGCGCCGTAGCCCGCCCGCGAATTGTCCTCTTGCACGTATGGCCCCCAACGCGCACGCCGATCATTGTTGACCGGCGCCGCAGATGGAGATAATAATTACACGCATCGCGTCGATATGTCCATATAGTTTTGATGCTCATCTGACGACGCGGAGGTGGGGGAGCGATGCCGGGAGGCGAGGCGGTGCTGAAATGGGGCGTGGAGCGCCGGCTCGAATTCATCGAGTTCCGACTTTACTGGGAAGGCGGCGTGAATCGCTCGGACATCATCGAAGCTTTCGATGTGTCCGTTCCGCAGGCATCAAAGGATCTGACGCTCTATCAAGAACGGGCGCCGCACAACGCCGTCTACGACAAGAGCGCCAAGCGCTATGTTGCGAGCAACGAATTTCAGCCCTGCTTTCTGAAACCAGATGCCGGTCAATACCTCAACCAGCTTCGGTCCGTTGCTGAAGGCATTTTGTCCTCGTCCGAATCCTGGATCGCCCGCTCCCCTCCCTATGCCGGGCCGCCCGTGCCGGCCCGCGGCGTCAACAACAATACGTTGCGAACGGTGCTTGCGGCGATCCGCCAAAACCAAGCAGTCGAGGTCAAATATCAATCGCTCTCCAGCGATGATCCTCGCTGGCGATGGATCGCGCCACACGCGGTAGGCTTCGACGGGTTCCGGTGGCACACCCGCGCCTTCTGCGAGGTCGATAAGTCGTTCAAGGACTTTCTCCTCTCACGCATCATCGAGACGAGGTCGGTTCGTCCGAGCGGGGCATCGCCGGCGGATGATACCGATTGGAATGAACTCACCACGCTGGAAATAGGGCCGCATCCGGACCTTTCCGAAAGCCAGAAACGGATCATCGCCCTCGACTACGGAATGCGAGGTGGGCGGGCCCAAATTCAGGTTCGAAAGGCGCTTCGCTACTACGCGCTGAGGCGACTTGGCCTCGACACCCCGCCGGAGGCGCGGCGCCCACAGGACCAGCAGATCGTGCTTCTGCGAGAGGGGGGTGTCGATGAAAATCATCGATAACACCTCTCTGCTTCTCGGCGACGATCTGAAGGCGACGGTGGGACGCGGTGCGCGACTGAAGATCGCGGCGTCATGCTTCTCGATCTACGCCTTCGAGGCGCTCAAATCGGAGTTGTCGAGGGTCGAGAGCCTCCAGTTCATCTTCACCGCCCCCACCTTCGTGCCGATGGATGTGACCGACCGTTTACGCAAGGAGCGGCGAGAATTCTTCATCCCCAAGACGGCGCGCGAGCGGGGGCTTTACGGAACCGATTTCGAGATCCAGTTGCGCAACAAACTGACGCAGCGTGCGGTCGCCCGCGAATGCGCCGAGTGGATTCGGAAGAAGGTGCGCTTCCGGTCGAACACGACCAAGGCCCCGATGCAGCAGTTCATCCATGCGGGTTCGGATGCCGGCGACGTCGCCTATATGCCGATCAGCGGCTTCACAGCGGTCGACCTGGGCTACCAGAAGGGCGACGCGATCTCGAACTTCGTCAGTCGAATCGACGATGCCGCTCACACGCAGGTTTATCTTCAACTCTTCAACCAAATATGGAACGACGACGAAAAGGTCAGCGACGTAACGGCCGCGATCTGCGACCACATCGAGTCGGTCTACCAGGAAAACTCCCCCGAGCGGCTTTATTTCCACATCCTCTACAACATCTTCCAGGACTTCCTCGAGGAAGTCGATCAGGACGCGCTGCCGAACGACCTGACCGGCTACAAGGACACGCTCGTCTGGAACAAGCTGTTCAACTATCAGCGCGACGCGGCGACTGGCATCATCAACAAGCTGGAGATGCACAACGGCTGCATCCTGGCGGACAGCGTCGGTCTCGGTAAAACCTTCACTGCGCTGGCGGTGATCAAATACTATGAGCTGCGCAATCGGTCGGTTCTGGTTCTCTGCCCGAAGAAGCTTGCCGATAACTGGCGAAACTATAACACCAACCTGACGACCAACATCTTCGCCAAGGACCGATTCAACTACGACGTCCTGTGTCACACCGATCTCTCCCGCACCTCAGGAGAGTCGTTCGGTATCCCGCTCAACCGCGTGAATTGGGGTAACTACGACCTCGTCGTCATCGACGAGTCGCACAATTTTCGGAACAACGACGTCTTCAAAGACCGGGAGACACGCTACCAGAAACTGATGAACAAGGTCATCCGCTCCGGTGTGAAGACCAAGGTTCTGATGCTCTCGGCGACGCCGGTGAATAATCGGTTCAACGATCTGCGCAATCAGCTTGCCCTGGCCTACGAAGGGGAATCCGAAAACCTCAGTCGACACCTCAAGACCAAGACGGGGGTCGAGGAGATATTTCGGCGCGCCCAGAAGGCCTTCAATGCCTGGTCGGAGCTTCCGCCACAGGAGCGGACGGCGGCCGCCATCCTCAAGGCGCTCGAGTTCGATTTCTTCGAACTGCTGGACGCGGTGACGATCGCCCGGTCACGCAAGCATATCGAGACCTTCTACGACACGAAGGACATCGGAAAGTTCCCGCAGCGCCGAAAGCCGCTGTCTCATCAGTGCCCGATCACCCACCGGGCCGACGTGCTCGGGCTTAATGACATCTTCAGCCACTTGTCGGTGCTCAAACTCGCTGTTTACGCCCCGATCAGCTACATCCTGCCAAGCCGGCTGCGCAAATACGAAGAGATCTACGACACTCAGGTCGAGGGCGGGCGCGGCAAGCTGCGCCAGGCGGATCGGGAGCGGAGCCTTCAGGCTCTCATGACCACCAACCTGCTCAAGCGGCTGGAAAGTTCGGTTGAAGCCTTTCGGCTTACTTTGCGTGCGCTGAGTGGGAACATCGCGCAAACGCTCGAAGCAATCTCGACCTTCGAACGAACTGGCGGTTCGGCGAGTGTCACCGATCATCTCGACGATCCTGGCTTCGATGCCGACGATGAGGACCTCACCGGGCTCGACGAGTTCACGGTCGGCAGGAAGATCCAGATCAGCCTCGCGGATATGGACCTGCCGTCGTGGAAGCACGACCTTGAGGCCGACCTCGCCCTGATCCGGGACCTGATTGCCTCGATGGACAAGGTCGGTCCCGACGACGACGCCAAGCTTCAGCACCTCAAGGACGTCATCACCCGCAAGGTGGACGAGCCGCTGAACCCCGGCAATCGCAAGGTTCTCATCTTCACCGCCTTCGCCGACACGGCGAAGTACCTCTATGCCAACCTGACGCCGGCCTTCCTGAAATCTCACGGACTCAATTCCGGCCTGGTGACGGGTTCCGACGCGCCGAAGACCACGCTGAAGAAGAGTTACGATTTTCAGTCCGTCCTGACGCTGTTCTCCCCGCGCTCGAAGGAAAAGCACCTGGTCCTGCCGCATGAGGCTGGCGAGATCGACATTCTGATTGGCACGGACTGCATCTCCGAAGGCCAGAACCTTCAGGACTGCGACTACCTGGTCAATTACGACATCCACTGGAACCCGGTGCGGATCATCCAGCGCTTCGGGCGCATTGACCGTATCGGGTCGCCGAACACGCAAATCCAGCTCGTCAATTATTGGCCGGACATCTCGCTCGACGAGTACATCAACCTCAAGGAGCGCGTCGAAAACCGCATGATGATCGCCGATGTCACGGCGACCGGCGACGACAACGTGCTCACGGCCAAGAGCAGCGACATCGCCTACCGGAAGGACCAGCTCAAGCGCCTCCAGGAAGAGGTGATCGAGCTGGAGGATGTGCGGACGGGGATTTCGATCACTGATCTCGGCCTCAATGATTTCCGCATGGATCTCCTGAACCACATCAAGGAGAACGGCGACATCGAGCATCTGCCCAACGGCATGCATGCGGTCGTGCCGGCACAGCCGGCGCTCGGGCTGCTGCCGGGCGTGATCTTCGCACTGAAGAACATCCACGACAGTGTAAACATCAACCAGCAGAACCGCCTTCACCCCTATTACCTGGTCTATGTCGGCCGCGACGGGGATGTCGTTGTCGACCATACCGAGGTGAAACGGCTGCTCGATCTGATCCGCACGAGTTGCCGGAGCCACCCGGAGCCGATCCAGGCGGTTTGCCGCCTGTTCAACGAGAGGACGCAGGATGGCCGGAAGATGGAGCAATGCTCCGCGCTTCTGAGCGCGGCCATCCGTTCGATGATCGAGGTGAAGGAGGAGAAAGACCTCGATAGCCTGTTCAGCGGCGGACGGACCACGGCGCTAGTCCACACCATCGCCGGGCTCGACGATTTCGAGCTGATCGCCTTCCTCGTGGTCGAGGAGGCGCCTGCATGACCGTCCTCTTCGACTATCCCAAGGCCGCCGCCTTCGGGCGCGTGGTATCCAAGACTAGGATCTATGAACACGCTGGCGCCAGTACCGCGCTGAAGGACTTGTTCGTCACACAGGTTGATCAGATCGTCTGGAAATTCAAGCTCGCGCCCGAGACCATCAACCTCGCCGCCACGCGGACGGTGAGCGAGATTCAGGTGTTCGGGATCAGCCTGCGGACGAACAAGCTGGACGAAGAGGTGCTGCGCGCCATTGACCGCGCAATCCCCTTTCCGTTGCTGTTCGAACTCGCCTGGTCGGGCAAGCGGAAGGCGGTTGCCGCCTTCAAGCGGCCGAGCGAGGCGGATGCGACCAAGTGGGTGGTCAGCGAGTATTTCGCGACCGACTGGGCGCCAGACGATGCGCCGCGCCAGCCCCTGCCGGTCGCGCTCAATCTCGGCGGACTCTACGACGCGATTCTCACGGCCATGATGCCGGTGTCGAAGGCGGCGGGCGAAGACATTCAGACGCGCGTAGCGCGCATGGAAGCGATCCGGGCCAAGACCCGAGAGGTAGACCGGATCAAGGCGCGGCTGGGCCGCGAAAAGCAATTCAACAAGCGGGTCGCTATCAACGCGGAGCTGCGGATGGCCAAGCAGGAGCTGGATCGCTTGGCCATGGGTGAGCCCATCCGTGCTGTGACGAGCGAGTAAGAGGACGACGTATGGAAAAGCTGAAGATGCACAGCCCCGACATATCCCTGGAGAACATCGCGAAAATCCGCGAACTGTTCCCCGGCTGTGTGACCGAAGCGCACGACGAGGCGACCGGGAGACTGCGACTGGCTTTGGACTTCGACCAGCTTCGGCAGGAGCTAAGCGATCACATCGTGGAAGGATCTCAGGAGCGCTATCGGTTGGACTGGCCGGGGAAAAGAGAGGCATTGGCAACAGCTAATGCGCCGATCGCCAAGACTCTCCGCCCCTGCCGTGAACAAAGTGTTGAGTTTGATAACTCAAAAAATTTATTCATCGAGGGAGACAACCTGGAAGCTCTAAAGCTCCTTTTGGAAATATACCTCGGAAAGATAAAGGTAATTTACATAGATCCGCCCTACAACACGGGACGCGATTTCATTTACGACGACGATTTTTCAGAAGATTTGGAGGCGTACTTTAAGCGGTCGCAGCAAGCTGATGACAACGCGGAGCGCCTTGTCGCAAATACAGAAGCCAATGGTCGATTTCACTCTGATTGGCTTACGATGATGTATGCACGCCTGCGGCTCGCGCGGTCGCTCCTGAAGGATGACGGTGTCATTTTTATCTCGATAGACGATAATGAGTCAGACAATCTTCGAAAGCTCTGCAGTGAGATATTTGGCGAGGAAAATTTTGTTGCTCAGATAATATGGCAGAAAGTCTTTTCGCCAAAAAATACTGCACAATGGTTCTCGGAAGACCACGATTACGTACTCGTGTACGCTAAGCAAAAGGCCCTGTGGACTCCGCAGCTGCTCCCTCAAACTGAGGAAATGATCGCTCGTTACAAGAACCCCGACAATGATTCCCGTGGGCCTTGGACGTCGGGAGACCTGCAAGCTCGCAATTACTACGCAGAAGGAACATACCCTGTAACGTGTCCATCCGGCCGAGTCATCGAGGGACCCGGCAGGGGAATGTATTGGCGGGTCAGTCCAGAGAACTTCAAGAGGCTCGATAACGACAATAGGATTTGGTGGGGCGACGACGGCAACAATATGCCTCGATTGAAGCGCTTCCTTTCTGAGGTGAAACAGGGACGGACGCCACAAACCATATGGTTCTATAAAGAGGTGGGTCACACCCAGGACGCAAAGAAGGATTTGTTGAAATATGTACCCTTCCAGCACACTGAAAATGTCCTTAATTCGGTTAAGCCCGTAGGGTTGATCCAAAGGATTCTTCAGCTAGCAGGGAAGCCCGGCAATCAAGACATTGTGCTCGATTTTTTCAGCGGAAGCGCAACCACGGCGCACGCGGTAATAAAGCAAAATGCAGAGGACGGCGGAAATAGAAGGTACATATCAGTACAATTTCCGGAGCCATTACCCTCACCGGAAGACGATATGAAGTCCATCTTCGAGATGGGTCTTAAGCGTATTCGGAATGTTGCGGCAGAATTGCTCGAAAACCATCATACTGCAGATCTTGACGTCGGCTTCCGTGTCCTCAAGGTCGACACGTCAAACATGCAGGACGTGTACTACCGCCCGGATCAGGTCGATCAGAGGGACCTGCTTCAGGCGGTCGACAACATTAGGCCGGATCGCACCCCGGAGGATTTGCTGTTCCAGGTCCTGGTCGATTGGGGCGTGGACCTGACTCTGCCGATCCGGCGCGAGGCGGTGCTGGGCAAGAGTGTCTTCTTCGTGGATGAAAACGCCCTCGTCGCTTGCTTCGATGCGGGTGTGACCGAGGAACTGGTGAAGGAGCTTGCCAGCCGCGAACCGCTGCGCGTCGTCTTCCGTGACAACGGCTTCGTGTCGGACGCCGTGAAGATCAACGTCGAGCAGGTCTTCCGCCAGCTTTCCCCCAGCACCGACGTCAGGTCGATCTGAGGGGGATGGAAATGAAGCTGAAGTTCAAAGTCCAGCCCTACCAGACCCAGGCCGTGGACTCGGTGGTGGACTGCTTCGCCGGTCAGCCGCTTGTGAGCGGCATCACCTACCGCATCGACCCCGGCCGCAAGGCGCAGGTTAGCGCCTTCGAGGAGGGCTTCAAGAACGCCGATCTTGCTCTGACCGACCTTCAGGTGCTGGCCAACATCAAGGACGTCCAGCGGCGGCAGAACCTATCGATCTCGGACAAGCTGGTCTCCAACGCCGGATGCAGGTTCAATCTCGATATCGAGATGGAGACGGGCACCGGCAAGACCTACTGCTACATCAAAACCATGTTCGAGATGAACAAGCGCTACGGCTGGTCGAAATTCATCATCATGGTGCCCAGCATCGCCATTCGAGAGGGTGTCTACAAATCGCTCCAGATCACCGCCGACCATTTCACCGAGAGCTACGGCAAGAAGGCGCGCTTCTTCATCTACAACTCCAGGCGGCTGCACGAGCTGGAGAGCTTTTCTTCAGACGCCGGCATCAACGTCATGGTGATCAACATCCAGGCGTTCAACGCTCGGGGCGCCGACAATCGCCGCATCTATGACGAGCTGGACGATTTCCAGTCGCGCAAGCCCATCGATGTGATCGCCAGCAACCGGCCGATCCTGATCCTCGACGAACCGCAGAAGATGGAAGGCGCCGCCACTATGGAGGCGCTGCCCAAATTCAAGCCGCTGATGATCCTGCGTTACTCGGCGACGCACCGGACCGAGCACAATCGCGTCCACCGGCTCGATGCGCTCGACGCCTATAACCAGAAGCTGGTGAAGAAGATCGCCGTGCGGGGCATCCAGACACGCGGTCTCGCCGGCACGAACGCCTATCTCTACCTCGAGGGCATCGACATCTCGAAGAAGGCGCCGGTGGCAAGGATCGAAATCGAGGTCAGGCTGAAGTCCGGCGAGATCAAGCGCCAGCTCAAGCGGCTGGAGTTCCGCGACGATCTCTTCGCCGAGTCGGGGGAGCTGGACCAATATCGGGACGGCTTCGTCATCTCGCAGATCGACGCCCGCAACGACACGGTGGAGTTCACCAACGGGCTGGTGCTCCATGCCGGCGAGGCGACCGGGGACGTGTCAGAGCGCGACATAAGGCGCATCCAGATCCGCGAGACGATCAAGGCGCACCTCGACAAGGAGAAGCAGCTCTTCGCCCAGGGCATCAAGGTGCTGTCGCTCTTCTTCATCGACGAGGTGGTGAAGTACCGCGACTATGCCCAGCCCGACGAAAAGGGCGAATACGCCCGCGTGTTCGAGGAGGAGTATGAGCTTCTCAAAGAGGAATTTCTGTCGGAGCTGGCGATCGACAATGAGGCCTATCGCAAACACCTAGCCGGAATCGACGCCGCGGCGACCCACAACGGCTACTTCTCGATCGACAAAAAAACGAACAGGCTGAAGGACCCTGTGGTTGGAGCACGCGCGGTCGATTCAGACGACGTGGACGCCTACGACCTGATCCTCAAGGACAAGGAACGGCTGTTGTCCTTTGGCGAGCCGACCCGGTTCATTTTCTCGCACTCGGCCCTCCGCGAAGGGTGGGACAATCCAAATGTGTTCGTCATGTGCATGCTCAAGCACAGCGACAATACGATCTCGCGCCGCCAGGAGGTTGGCCGCGGGCTCCGCTTGTCGGTCGACCAGAACGGCGACCGCATGGACAACCCCGCCGTGGTCCACGACATCAACGTGCTGACCGTCGTGGCCAGCGAGAGCTACACGGCTTTCGTCGGTGGTCTCCAGAAAGAGATCGCTGACACGCTGACCTCCCGTCCCCGGAAGGCGACCGAGGCCTATTTCACCGGGAAGACCATCACGACCGAGGCCGGGCCGATCGAGATCACGCCGGCGATAGCGAAGCAGATCTATCGCTACCTGATGAAGAACGACTATTCGGACGACGCGGATCAGATCACCTCGGCGTACCACGAGGCCAAGGAGGCCGGGACGCTGGCGGCGCTGCCAGACGACCTGAAGCCTCACGCGGATCAGATCTTCCAGATCATCGACAGCGTCTTCAGCGATGCCCAGTTGCCGAAGGTGGAGGACGGTCGGAAGCCCAAGACCAATCCGCTGAACGAAAACTTTGAGAAGAAGGAGTTCCAGGAACTCTGGCGGCGGATCAACCAGAAGGCCGTCTATCGCGTCGAGTTCGATTCCGACGAGTTGGTCCGCAAATGCGTGAGCGCGCTGGACAGCCAGCTCCGGGTCACGCCGCTCCAGTACACCGTGCAGACCGGCGTTCAGGGCGATGGGCTGACCGATGAGCAATTGATGGCCGGCGATGGCTTCTCCCTCACCGGATCGACGACCGAGCGCGGCGGCTCGGTCCATTCCCTCGTGAAGTACGACCTTCTCGGAAAGGTCGCGGAAAACACGGAGCTGACGCGCAAGACCGTGGCCGACGTCCTCACGGGGATCCAGGCGAGTGTGTTCAGTCAGTTCAGAGAGAACCCCGAGCACTTCATCGCCGAGGCCTCCCGGATCGTCGCCGAGCAGAAGGCTACGATGATCATCGAACGGCTCGCCTACGACGGCCTGTCCGAGCGGTACGCCGTGGACATCTTCACGGCCAACCAGACCGGGCAGGACTTTTCGAAGGCCAGTGCGAAGCTGAAGCACCACGTCTATGACTATGTCGTCACTGACTCGGAAATCGAGCGCAAATTTGCCGGCGCCCTGGACGCCAGCAGCGAGGTGGTGGTCTACGCCAAGCTTCCCCGCGGCTTCCTTATTCCGACGCCGGTCGGCGACTACAATCCTGACTGGGCAATTTCCTTCAAGGAAGGCAGCGTCAAGCACATCTACTTCGTTGCCGAGACCAAGGGCACCATGTCCTCGATGAAGCTCCGCGAGATCGAGAACACCAAGATAGCGTGCGCGCGAAAGTTCTTCGACGAGATTGGCCGGCGGGTCACGGAGGATCGGGTCAAGTACGACGTCGTCACCAGTTACGAGAAGCTCATGGACATTGTCGGGCGCGCAGCCGCCTGAAGCCAATCCAAAATGGGGAGGCTCCTGGCTCCATAGGCGAGCCAAAACATACCGGCCAAGGGCGTGGGGAAGGGAATCAGATGGGCGAGGAAAGCGAAGGCCGCATATTCCAGTTCCTGCGGAACGGCGATGCCGAACCTTCAGACCTTGACTGGAACAAGGGGGTCGAGAGCGCCCGCCAGGCGATTTCCGAAGCCATGAACGCCAAGAATATCGCGTTCTTGCTCGGCGCCGGATGTTCCTCCCTCATGAAGGACAAAAAGGAACTCGGTATTGCGACCATGGCTCCCCTGGCCAAGGAGTTTTGCGGAGAAACCCTCGAAGCGCGGGCGGCGGGATTCTACGGCGATCCGCCGGTCGTCGGCGCTGCCCCGGCGCCATGGCGGCTGACCAAGGGCGAACTCGACTATCTCGATGCGCTCGGGATCGACCTGGCGAAGGATTACAGCCGCAATCTGGAACGCCTGATGGAGGTGCTGTTCGCGCAGCGGTTCGTGCTGCGCCAGAGCGAGAATCCCGCTCTTCACCCATACCGCGCTGTTCTCGACGGCATCATCAAGAAGGTTCAGGACTTCCTCTGGACCCGTGTCACCCAAGGGGCCTTCGCCACGGAGGGCGACACCACCGTGCGCGACCTCTACGAGCGGTTCTACAAGAAACTGGTCCTGCGCGATCGGTCCTTGCCCCGGCCCTGGGTGTTCACGACCAACTACGATCATTTCAGCGAATTGGCGATGGATCGCCTGGGCATTCCCTATGCCAACGGCTTTTCCGGCGTCGTGGAACGTCGCTTCAACCCAGCGATCTTCCGTTATGCCCTGGCCGAGCAGCTCGACGTCGCCAGCCGCAAGTGGACCGCCGTCGACGCCTTCGTCTATCTCTGCAAATTGCATGGCTCGGTCACTTGGACCGAGGACGATCATGGCCTGTTCCCGATCAAGGAGGTCTGGCCGCCCGAGTCCACGAACCAGATGCTGATCTATCCGACGCCGGCGAAGCAGAACTCCTCGCTCGGCTCGCCCTACGCGGACCTGTTCCGGGAATTTCAGTCCCGGATCGTGCGCGAGCAGAGCGTTCTCATCACGGCGGGCTACGCCTTCGGTGATGAGCACCTGAACAACATTATCTACCAGGCGCTGACGATCCCGACGTTCCGTCTGGTGATCTTCGCGGCGCCGGATACGGCCGGCGAGATCGCCAAGCTGCGGACGCTGCGCGACCCGCGCATTTGGATCATCGGGGGTGACGGTCCTGCCGAGGGGACGAGGGCGCACTACTTCGACATGATCGTCGAGCATTTCATGCCGCAGCGTCCCAGCGACAGGATTGACGACGCCGTTCGCAAGGTGTTGTCGGAGCTGGCGCCGAAAAGGGACGACGAGCCGAAGGATGGCGAGGCATGAGCCACGACGATCGCAAGCGCGCGATCGGCAAGGTGGTCTCGGTCGCGGCCGACCGCTTTGTCGTGGAGATGCACGTCGGCACCGACAACTTCACGGTCGTTGGCTTCGACGGCGTGCATTATGTGGCGCGGCTGGGATCGTTCCTGATGATTCCGTCGCAGTCCGAATATGTCGTGGTCGAGGTTGTCGGCCTGCGTGAGCGCGACGCGAGCACGCCTTCCGAGCGGGGCGATTTCGACCGGGCCGGCTCCTCGAAATATCTGGACGTGGTGCCCGTCGGCATGTTGCCGATGCGTGGCGGCGCGTTCCGTTTCGGTGTGTCCGTCTTCCCTTCCTTGTATGCGGATGCACTCTATGCGCTGGATGGCGAACTCGATCGCATCTTCGAGACTGAGGCGGCGGTCGAGCCGTCGGTCGGCCCGGATGGCGGCGCCTGCGAGCCCGAAGGGGCCACGCGCTACCGGGTTCTGCCCATCGGCAAGTCGGTGGTGTTCGAGAACTACGACATTAAGGTCCGGCTGAACGAGTTCTTCGGCGGTCATGTCGCCGTCCTGGGCAATACCGGCAGCGGCAAGTCCTGCACGGTCGCCTCGGTCTTGCAGTCCCTTTTCAGCAAACCGGAAGAGCATCACGCCCGCGGCGCGACCTTCGTCGTCTTCGACGTCAACGGCGAATATCACGCCGCTCTGGCCGCTTCCGCGAAGAAGGGTGTCATCGGGGTCGAGCGGTTCGTGCTCGACGGCACGGCGGCGGGCTTCCGTATGCCGCATTGGTTCCTGGAGATGGCAGAATGGGAACTGCTCTTGCAGGCCAGCGAGCGAACACAACTGCCGGTCCTTCGGACAGCGTTAGGTCTGACAAGTCTCTTTCATGCCGATACGCCAGAGGCCCTGGCGCTACGCGAGCACTTTGTCGCCACCTGCATCATTGAATGCTTTCGAGGGGCAGATGGCGACTCCCCCGTCTCGAAATTTCAGCGCGTCGTCTCCCTTCTCCAGAAGTATCCGACAAACGACCTGAATATGGCGCTGTTGAACCGCTTTAATCCGAATTTTCAGTATGGAAATTTTGCTGGAAACAACCAATCGGCGTTTCTGGACGAAGTGAGAAAAAAGCTCCGGGAGGATGCGCCCTTACCAGCCTACAATCGGACGCCATTCTCCTTTGACGAGCTGCACGAGTGTCTCGACTTCGCGATCCTCTATGAGGAGGCTCACGGCAACCGCCAAATCCGGGACTACTGCTCGTCCATGGTCACGCGGCTCAGATCTCTCCAGGAGAGAACAGAATATGCCTTTCTGCGTCACGAAGGGGCTGACGTTGACGCGGCTGTAAGCGATCTGGAGTTCTTGACCAACATTGTCGGTTTGGAAAGGGGTGCTGGGGAAGCGTTCACCAAACGCAATCAGGTCATTATTATTGACCTCAATTCCGTCGAAGATGAAATCGTTGAGCTGGTCAGTGCTGTCATTGCACGCATGCTTTTTCGGTTTCTTCGCCATGCGGAACCGAGAAACCGCTTCCCGATACACCTGCTGCTCGAAGAGGCTCATAGATATGTCGCCTCTACGCCGTCCCGCTTTTCCATCGACGCCACCAAGATTTTCGAGCGCATCGCCAAAGAAGGACGCAAATACGGCATGTTCGTGCTTCTGGCGTCGCAGCGCCCGAGCGAGCTGTCCAAGACGGTCCTCAGCCAGTGCTCCAACTTCTTGGTTCACCGCATCCAGAATCCCGACGATCTCTCACAGATTCGCCAGATGACGCCGTTCATCTCAGAGTCGGTCCTGAAGCGGTTGCCGTCATTACCTCGGCAGCACGCGCTGGTGTTTGGAACGTCGGTCAATCTGCCGACGACCTTCAAGGTCAGGGAGGCATCCCCGCGGCCGCGGAGCGACGATACCGCCGTGGTCGATTTGTGGTTCCACGAAGAAGGTCGAGCCGCTGACATTCGCCTCGCGCTCCGTCCGGCCGACGGCGCTGCTGCGGTTGGAGGGGAGCCGATGGCGGCAAACGAAGCGCTGGACGATGAAATCTTCTGACGATCTGGAGAGCCTGGCGCAGACGTTGGAGGCGACAGGGGATTATCGGGTCCTGCGCCGTCTCAAGCCGCGCCCATCTACTACGCCGCCTCTTGGCGTGCCGGTGCGGCTCGGTATGCTGGTGGATGTGGAGACCACGGGACTCGATCCTCAGCGCGACGAGATCATCGAACTCGCCATAACGCCGTTCAAATACGGCCTGGACGGCACCGTTTTCAGCGTAGGCGACAGCTTCCAGGGGCTGCGCGAGCCGAGCGAACCAATTACGCCGGAAATCACCGCGATCACGGGCATCACCAACGAGATGGTGGCCGGCCAGATTATCGATCCCGCCGTGGTGGCCACATTTGCGGCGCCGGCTTCGCTCGTCATCGCGCACAACGCGGCGTTCGACCGCCGCTTCCTTGAACGCTTCAGCGACGTGTTCTCGACCAAGCCATGGGCATGCTCGCTCAGCCAGATCGATTGGGCAGTGGAGGGGTTCGAGGGCACGAAACTCGCCTATCTCGCTCAATCCGCCGGCTTCTTCTACGACCGTCACCGCGCTATGCACGACTGTCTTGCAACCATCGAGTTGCTGGCAATGCGGCTCCCTCGATCTGGCGTTACGGGCCTTAGCCGCCTCTTGGATGGCGCTCGCGTTGTTTCCTGGCGCATCTGGGCGGAGAATTCTCCTTTCGATCTCAAGGAGACCCTGAAGGCGCGAGGATACCGCTGGAACGGTGATCCCGGTCCTCAGCCGCGCGCTTGGTACATCGACGTTCCTGAGGCTCAGCGTGAAGCTGAGGTTCGGTTCTTGAGAACGGAGATCTATCGGCGGGAGGTCGACCCCCTAGTCCGCAGGATCGATGCGTATGATCGCTTTTCAGATCGAATTTGACCTGCGTCCAGGACCTGGCCGATCTCCTCAATCAGACTTACAAATTCGGTCCGCGCTCCCCTGCAACGGAATTGCCCGGCGTTCGCTTCCGTCACGGTGGACACCATGTGGACACCAGGCTTGAAAAGCGAAGGGCCGCCTTTCGGCGACCCTCTCATAACGCTCTGATTTCCTTGAGGAAATTTGGAGCGGGCGAAGGGATTCGAACCCTCGACCCCAACCTTGGCAAGGTTGTGCTCTACCCCTGAGCTACGCCCGCGCTCCAGAGACGCCCCGAAGGAAACGCCCCGAAAATCGAGAGGCGGCTTATGGCAGAGGGTCAAAGCCTTGGCAAGCGCTGGCCGGAGAGATTCTCGCAGCCATCGCCGCCGTCGGATCAGACCCCCAGTTTCGGCGCCTTGAGACGGCGCTTGTTGACGTGGGTCGCGGGGGCCGGACCGGTCTCCTCCGGTAGCTCGCCCTTGAAGTAGTAGCGCTGCCAGGCGTCGCGCATCGCCTCGGGGTCGGACTTGGCCAGACGGGTGTTGAAGTCCTGCCGCTGGCGGAACCAGGCGTCGTACTGGTCGCGCAGGGCGGTGTTGGCCTCCAGCGAGCGGGTCACCGGCTGGACCTGGCCCAGCTCGCGGTCCTGCAGCATCGTGATGAAGCAGAAGGGCTCGCCCTTTTCGAACCGCACCTTGCCCGGGCGGGTGAAGATCCAGTTCATCGTGAACGGGAAGGGCAGCCAGTCGGTCTCGACCAGCCCCTGCAGCGCCTGGATGCCGTCCTTGACGTGGTTGGGCGCGCCCTGGACCCACATCGACCAGCCCGGCGGGGTGCGGAACAGGTAGCCGGGGTGGAAGGTGATGATGCCGCGCGAGAAGTGGCTCTTCACCAGATCGTGGAAGTCCGGATGCGGGTGGTCGGCCTTGAAGGTGATGTCAGCCTGGTCGGGCCCGCCGTTCCACTCGGCCGTGAAGCCGACCGGGCAGAGGATCTCCCAGCCGCTGGTATTGGCCATGGTCAGCGGCAGGCAGCGATAGGCATGGCGGTCGAGGAACCCCTCCATCCAGGCGCGCTGCGGGCGGCCGGGGACGATGTCCGGCGGACGCAGGCTGGTCGGGTAGCACTCCAGTTCCATGTCCATGGACGGTCCTCGCGCTGACGGGTCGTCCGATCCTGTGGCGCGACAAGACCGGTTCCGCAAGGCCCCGGCTTTCGGCTAAGGACGCCGCATGAAGATACGCGCCGACCTCTTCGCCTTCCTCGACGCCGAAGGCATCGCCCACGCCACCACCGACCATCCCGCCGTCTTCACGGTCGGGGAGGGCGAGGACATCAAGGCGACGATGCCCGGCGGCCACACCAAGAACCTGTTCCTCAAGGACGCCAAGGGCCAGCTGTGGCTGATCTCGGCGCTCGGCGAGACAACCATCGACCTCAAGAAGCTGCACCCCGTCATCGGCTCGGGCCGGCTGTCGTTCGGCAGCCCGGAGCTGATGCTCGAGACCCTCGGCGTCACCCCCGGCTCGGTCACCGCCTTCGGGCTGATCAACGACACGACCCACCGCGTGCGGTTCGTGCTGGACGCCGCCCTGGCCGCCGCCGACCCGGTGAACTTCCACCCGCTGACCAACACCGCCACCACCGCCGTGTCGCAGGCCGGCTTCCGCGCCTTCCTGGCCGCGCTGGGCGTGACGCCCCTGATCGTCGATTTCGAGGCGATGGTCGTCGTCTGACACGTTGAAGACCGGCCGGCATGAGACCATCTTGGCGGCAGGACGTTTGAACCACGGCCGCGCAGGACGCGGCCCTCCACGGAACACCGCATGACCCTGATCGGCGAGACCACCGCGAGCGAAGACCTCATCAAGGAAGGCTCGGACGCGACCTTCATGGCCGACGTCATCGAGGCGTCGAAGACGACGCCGGTGCTCGTCGACTTCTGGGCAACCTGGTGTGGGCCCTGCAAGCAGCTGACCCCGGTGCTGGAAAAGGTCGTGCGCGAGGCCAAGGGCGCGGTGCGGCTGGTCAAGATCGACGTCGACAAGAACCCCGGATTCGCCGGCCAGCTTCGCGTGCAGTCGATCCCCACCGTCTACGCCTTCGTCGACGGCCAGCCGGTGACCGGCTTCCAGGGCGCCCAGCCGGAGAGCGAGATCCGCCGCTTCGTCGACAAGCTGTCGGGCCCGCCGCCGGCCTCAGAGATCGACGAGGTTCTGGCCCAGGCGAAAGAGTCCTTCGAGCTGGGCGACATCGGCGGCGCGGCCCAGGGCTATGCGGCCGTGCTGCAGATGGATCCGCAGAACGTGAAGGCGCTGGGCGGCCTGGCCCGCTGCTGCGTGCTGGGCGGTGATGTCGAGCAGGCGGCGGAGCTCGTCGCCATGGCGCCCGCCGACGCGAAGGACCCTGACCTGGACGCCGCCCGCGCCGCCCTGGCGCTGGCCGACAGCGCCACGTCGGAGACCGCGCCGCTCGAACAAAGGCTGGCCGGTGATCCGGATGACCACGAGGCGCGTTTTGAACTGGCGGGGGCCATGGCCGCCGCGGGCCAGTTCGACCAGGCCGCCGACCACCTGCTCAGGATCATCGAGCGGGACCGGACCTGGAACGACGAGGCGGCCCGCAAGCAGCTGCTGACGGTCTTCGAGGCCGCCGGCGCGACCTCGGACGTCACCAGACAGGGACGACGACGCCTGTCGTCGATCCTCTTCAGCTAGGGAGACCACGATGCCCACGGGATACCGCAAGGCCTTGGACCTGCCGCTGGCGATCCCCGTTTTCCCGCTCGACGGGGCGCTGCTGCTGCCGGGCGGGCAGCTGCCGCTGAACATCTTCGAGCCGCGCTACCTGAACATGATCGACGATGTGATGGCCGGCGACCGGCTGCTGGGCATGGTCCAGACCCGCGGGGGCGAGCGCGACCTGCCGGCCCTGGCGCCGGTCGGGTGCCTGGGCAAGGTCACCAGCTTCGCCGAGACCTCCGACGGCCGCTACCTGATCACCCTGACGGGCCTGTGCCGCTTCGAGATCGGCGAGGAGCTGCCCGTGCGCACGCCCTACCGACAGGTCCGGGCCAGCTTCGACCGGTTCGAGGCCGACCTGCGCGAGGACGCGGCGCCCGGCGGGCTGGACCGCGCCGCCTTCCTGGCGGCGCTCGGCCGCTACCTGGAGCATCGCGGGCTGGGCATCGAGTGGGAGTCGGCCCAGGCCGCGCCGATCGACGCCCTGGTCAACAGCCTGGCCATGGGCCTGCCGTTCGAGGCGGCCGAGAAACAGGCGCTGCTGGAGGCGGTGACCATCGAGGATCGCGCCGCCACCCTGACCGCCCTGCTGGAGATCGACGCCGCCGGGGGCGACGAAGACCACGGGACGATGCAGTAGCGATTGGCGCTGCAGCCAACGGAGGCTAGAACCGGCGCATGAACGAAACCGCCGCCCCCAAGGTCGATCCCCGCCTGCTGGAGATCCTCGTCTGCCCAGTCACACAGGGCCCGCTGACCTATGACCGCGACAAGGGCGAGTTGATCAGCGCCAGCGCCAAGCTGGCCTATCCGATCCGCGACGGCGTGCCGATCATGCTGCCGGACGAGGCGCGGGTGCTGGAGGGGTAGTACGCTGCGTGCATTCCGTTCTGGGGGTCGGCACAATGCAAGAAGACGATCACAGCGAGGATGCGCGCCGAGCGCTTGCAGTTCAGCACACTTGTCGGATTGCGCAGATGTCGTTGCCGGGCTTCCTGGCCGACGACCCTGATTTTCGCAATGCCGAGATCGAACGATACAAGCGTCTTCGGGATGAGGCTCTGAGCCAGGTCGCGACTGTCGACGATGAGTTCTATCGAAACTTCGCGATGCACCAGATCGTTCGTCTGTGTTGGAAGGCGAATGATCTCGAGTTGGCGGAGGCCCTATTTTCTCGCGTCGACGACGACCTCATCCGGGAGCACATCGTCGCCGATTGCCCCGGGATTTCAGTTTCCTAAAGCGCTTCGCCCCGCAGCAGCCTCGGCAGATCGCCCACCGCGCCGCCGGCTTCCTGCATGAAGAAGCGCCTCGCCGGGCCGATGCGGTTGACCACCGACATGCCCACGCCCCGCGCCAGCCGCAGCAGCGGGTGGTCGTTCGAGAACAGCCAGACGAAGGCGTCCATGCCGGCGGCCAGGGTCATGGTGTCGAACCGGCGCCAAGCGCCGTAGCGGTCGAGCACCAGCTCCGAGCCGATGTCCTCGCCCAGGCGGGAGGCCTCGACCAGCACCTCGGCCAGGGCCGCCGCGCCCTTCAGCCCCAGGTTCAGGCCCTGGCCGGCGATGGGGTGGACGCCGTGGGCGGCGTCGCCGAGCAGCGCCACGCGCGGCCCGCTGAACCGCTCGGCGAGCGACAGCGACAGCGGGTAGGTGAACACCGGCCCGACCACCTCGACCCCGCCCAGGAACTCGCCGAAGCGGCGGTGCAGATGGGCGTGGAAGACCTCCGGCCGAGCGGTGCGCAGCGCCTCGGCGCGATCGCGCTTCTCGGTCCAGACCAGGCTGGCGCGGTCCTCGGTCAGCGGCAGGATGGCGAACGGCCCGCCGGGCAGGAAATACTCGTGGGCGACGCCGCCGTGCGGCCGCTCCAGCTTCACGGTGCAGACCACGCCGGTCTGCGGATAGTCCCAGCCGACCGCCTCGATGCCGGCCGCCTGCCGCACCGTCGAGCCCCGGCCCTCGGCGCCGACGACCAGCGGCGCGGTCAGGGCGGTTCCGTCGGCCAGCAGCACCTTGCTGGAGCCCGCGCCGATCTCCACCCCGGCCACCCGCGCGGGGGCGATGACGCGGATGCCGGCGGCGAGGACCGCCTTGGCCACGGCGGCGCGAACATGACGGCTTTCCAGCATGTAGCCCAGCGGCTCGCCGGCCACGCGGTCGGCGATCTCGGCGGCGTCGAAATGCAGGAAGAAGGGCGTCTGGCCGGGGGTCGCCGCGCCGGGTGACCGGCCGTCGGTGACCAGGATGTGGTCCATGCGCTGGGCGTGCGGCTCCAGATCCTCGGCCAGCCCCAGGGCCCGCCACTGCCGGAAGCAGGAATAGGCGATCGCCCAGGAGCGGCCGTCGAAGTCAGGCGCCAGCTGGGTGTTGAAGGGGGCCGGATCGACCAGCACCGGCTCCAGCCCGCCGCTCTTCAGCGCCAGCGCCAGGGTCGCCCCGGCGACGCCGGCGCCGGCGATCACCACGTCGGCGTCGTAGGGGGTGGTCATGTCAGTAAGGCACCGGGGGTGTGCTCTGCGAGGACGCAGGCGGATCAAGCAGATCGCCGACCGGGTCCTCCGAGGGCGCGGGTCTGGCGGCGGGCGGAGGCGCGGGGCGCGGTCGCGGGGCCGCCGGCTGGGCGGACGGGGCCGGGGTCGTGGCGGGCGGCGTCAGAACCGGCGGCGCG
This sequence comes from Caulobacter sp., assembly GCA_031426695.1. Classification (GTDB taxonomy): domain Bacteria; phylum Pseudomonadota; class Alphaproteobacteria; order Caulobacterales; family Caulobacteraceae; genus Caulobacter. The sequence continues at coordinate 589,531 of JASJPM010000005.1, read as the reverse complement.
ATGAGCGGGGTCTCCGGAGCGGCGTCCTCGTCTTCGGCCTCATCGGCCTTGGCGGGCGACTTCGGTTGCGCCTGGGCGGTCGAGGCCGGCGCCGCATCCCGCGTCGGGGCGTTGGGATCGAACGCCGTCGCCTCGCGGATCACCGGGTCGCCCGGCTGGGCCCCGGGCGTCACCGGGTCGGGCGCGCCGGTGTACCAGGCCGGCGGGTTGCGGCGAATCTGGTCCTTGAAGCCGAGCCACAGGCCCAGCACGGCGCAGACCGCGAGGAAGGCGACAACCCAGCGCAGGGCCGGCGGGGTGGCTCGTTCGAACACCATGGCCGCAGACTATCCCGACGCGAGGTGCGGCGAAAGCGCGCGAGACGGGGTTTTGCGATGCAACTGCGGCGATACGTCGCCGGGCCGTTAAACTTTGGATGCGCGAGCCCGGTCTAACAGGGTGACATGACCCAGTCCGCTTCAACCCCCCGCACCGACCCCTCCGACATGCCCTGGCAATCTTGCGTGGGCCTTCGCGCCGGCGCCATCGACACCGCCGCCGCGCTGGTCGTCATGGAGGTGCTGGTCGACGCCCTGACCCGCCTGCCCGAAGGCCGGGCGGCCCTCGCGGCGGCCTGTGGACGGCGGACGGCCGAACAGCACGGGGATCTGCCGGGCGCGACGCCGGTGGACATCGCGGCGGGCGCCCTGGCCCTGGCGCTTGTCGAGGCCGCCAGCGCCCTGGACGGGCCGACCGCCGCGGCGGCCTGAAGACTGGACGATCCGGTCCAATCAACGCTTGCCGGAGACGTAGGGCGCAGGTAAGCCGGACGGTGAGGGACGGCCGAGTGAACCGTCCGCAGGCGTCGCGCAGGTCCGTCCATGCCGTTCATCCCCAGGGACCAGATTCTTCCGGCCACGGTCGCGGCCGTCGCCGGCCTCGCCATCCTGATCGGCGGCGGGGCCTGGTGGATCGAGAAACAGGCCTGGGAAAAGACGGACAACGCCTTCATCCAGGCCGACACCGTCCAGGTCAGCCCGCAGGTGTCGGGCTATGTGGTCGAGGTGCTGGTGGCCGACAACGCCCATGTCGAGGCCGGCCAGGTGCTGGCGCGCATCGACCCGACCAGCTTCCAGGCCCGGCTTGACCAGGCTATCGCCAACGCCAACGCCCTGGAGGCCGCAGTCGCCGCGGTCGACGACAAGGCCTCGCTCGAGCAGGCGGTCATCGCCGAACGGGCCGCCGGGGTGAGCATCGCCCAGGCCGAGGCGGGCCGCATGGAGGCCGACCTCAAGCGCTATCGCGACCTGGCCGGTCAGGGCTGGGTCTCCGACCAGAAACTGCAGACCGTTCGCGCCGGGGCCGCCCAATCCCAGGCCGGCGTGACCCAGGCCCAGGCCGCCCTGGAGGCCGAGCGCCGCAGCGCCGCCTCGCTGGGCTCGGCCCGCGCCCAGACCGTGGCCCAGGCCCAGGCGGCCCGCGCCGCCGTCGAACAGGCCCGCATCGACCTGGAGCGCACCGTCATCCGCGCGCCCGCCGCCGGCGTTGTCGGAGCCCGCTCGGTGCGCCCCGGGCAGCTGGTCCAGCCGGGCGTGTCGCTGATGAGCATCGTGCCGCTGGGCAGAACCTATGTGATCGCCAACTTCAAGGAGACCCAGCTGGCCCGCCTGCGCATCGGCCAGGCGGTCGAGATCAAGGCCGACGCCTTCGGCGGCGAGGCGATCCCCGGGCGGGTCGAGAGTTTCGCCCCCGCCACCGGCGCGGAGTTCGCGCTGATCCCGGTCGAGAACGCGGTCGGCAACTTCACCAAGATCGCCCAGCGCGTCCCGGTCCGGGTCGCCGTGGACCGCGACGCGCCGCTGGCCGGGGCGCTGCGCCCGGGTCTGTCGGTCGAGGTCCGCGTCGACGTGCGCGACCGCACCGGCGTCAGCTTCGCGGAGTCCGGCGCGGCGCCGACCCGCTACGTCCGCACCGGCCAGTCCCAGTAGGGCGATGACCGCCGCCACCCTCTCCGGCGGGCCGGGCGCTCCGGCGCAGACCGTCGACTGGCCCAAGCTGTTCCTCGGCTTCGGCGGGATGGCCATCGGCCAATTCATGGCCATCCTCGACATCCAGATCGTCGCGGCCTCCCTGCCGCAGATTCAGGCCGGGGTGGGCGCCAGCGCCGACCAGGTCAGCTGGATCCAGACCGCCTACCTGATCCCCGAAGTGGTGATGATCCCGCTGTCGGCCTACCTGTCACGGCTGTGGGGCACCCAGCGGGTGTTCCTGTTCAGCTGCAGCGGCTTCCTGATCATGAGCGTGCTGGCCGGGATGTCGACCAGCATCGACATGATGATCATCTGTCGGGCGCTGCAGGGGTTTGTCGGCGGGGCGATGGTGCCGACCGTCTACGCCATCGCCTTCACCGCCTTCCCGCCGGACAAGCGGATCACGGCCAACGTCGTCACCGGCATGATCGTCACCCTGGCGCCGACGGTCGGACCGACGCTGGGCGGACACCTGACCGAGCTCTTGAGCTGGCGCTGGCTGTTCTTCATCAACGTGCTGCCGGGCCTGCTGAGCCTGGGCCTGGTCTGGCGCTTCGGGAACTTCGACAAGGGCGACAAGGACCTGGCCCACAGCTTCGACTGGTTCGGCCTGGCGATGATGGCCACCTTCCTGATCACCATGCAGTACGTCGTCGAGGAGGGGGCCAAGGACAACTGGTTCGAGGACGACCTGATCCTGTGGCTGACCGTGCTGTCGGCGAGCGCCGGGGCGATTTTCGTCTGGCGGCAGCTCAACTACTTCCGGCCGATCGTGCAGCTAAGGGCCTTCGCCGACCGCAATTTCGCGCTGGGCATCATGATGTCGACCGTGTCCGGCGCGGCGCTCTACGGGGGCACCTTCCTGATGCCGCTGTACCTGGGCCGGGTGCGCCAGTTCTCGGCGTCCGAGGTCGGCACCACCATGCTGGTGTCCGGCCTGGCCATGTTCCTCACCGGACCACTGGCCGGACGATGGGTGCGCCAGATCGATGCGCGCATCCCGATGTTCTGCGGCTTCTGCATGATCGCCTGGGGCATGTGGATGGGCCATGCGATCACCGACGAGTGGGGATTCTGGGAGTTCGCCTGGCTGCAGGCCTTCCGCGGGGTGGGGGTGATGATCGCCATGATCGCCACCACCCAGCTGACCATGAGCACCCTGACTCCGGACCTGATCAAGGATGCGTCCGGGCTGGTGAACCTGTCGCGCAACGTCGGCGGCGCCGTGGGCATGGCCATGCTGTCGACCAGCCTGAGCACCCGCACGGCGGTGCATATGAACGAGCTGTCGGCCAAGGTCGGCACCGACTCGATCCAGGCCCAGGGCATGCTGGCCGGTCTGACCGCCCGCATGCAGCAGCTGGGGGTGATCGACCCGGACGGGGCGGCGATGAAGGCCTTCCAGTACATGATCCACCAGAAGGCCCAGGTGCTGGCCTTCGGCGACGGCTTCGCGCTGCTGACCATCGGCGCCCTGGCGGCGGCGGCGCTGTCGCTGCTGACCACGCCGGGCAACACGCCCATTCCGCAGCTCGGGGCCAACAGCGGGGGCGACCACTAGATGCCCAGGCTCCCCGGACAGATCGATCTCGCCAAGACCGAGGCCATCCTCGACGCGGCCGCCGAGGTGCTGGGCGAGCGCGGGCTGGCCGCGCCGATGGAAGCCATCGCCCGCCGGGCGGGCGTGTCCAAACAGACCGTCTACAACCACTACGGCTGCAAGGCGGAACTGATCCGGGCGCTGGTCGACCGGCGGGTGGACAGCATCACCGCCTCGCTGCGCGAGCCCGGCGCGCAGGAGAATCCGGAAGACGCGCTGCGCGCCTATGCCCGGACGGTGCTCAAGGTGCTGACCGGCGGCAACTACGGCCTGATGCGGGTGACCATCCAGAGCGCCGGCGAAATGCCCGACCTGGCCCGGGCGGTGTTCGAGGCCGGCCCGGTGCGCTCGCGGGCCCAGCTGGCCGCCTTCCTGGAGATGGAAACCCGCGCCGGCCGCATGAACGTCGCCGATCCACTGCAAGCGGCCGAGTTCTTCAGCGGCATGGTGCTGGGCCAGCGCCAGACCCAGGCGCTGATGAACCTGGGCCCGGACCTGACCGATGACGAGGTCGAGACCCTGGCCGCCGAGGCGGCGCGGATCTTCATGCGGGCCTATTCGGTCTAGAGCTTCGGCGTGAAGGCGCTGCTGGCGTCGAGGTTGAAGATGTTGTCCAGCCCCTCGCCGATGGCGATGCGGAACGGCGGGTTGACGTCGGTGGCGAAGGTGAAGGTGAAGGACGCCTCGGCCAGGGTCCCCAACGCCTCGACCTCGGGCCGGTAGCATTTGAACAGCAGGTTCAGCCCGCCCGGGCCATTGCGGCGCCCCACGCAGTTGACGGTCTGGCTCGCCGTCGTCAGGCCGGGCGTCTGGGTGACGCTGTAGACGAGGATGTCGTCGGTGGCGCGGGTGAACCGGAAGCGGAAGGTCTGGTCCTTCTGGTCGGCGGGCACGAACAGGATCCGGCGCGACAGGGTGAAATCCCTCCCCTGCACCTCGCTGATCTGGATCCTGGCCACCGGGATGGTCCGGCCGGCGGCCGAGGCCTGGCCGATGGCGATGCCGGTCTTGCCCGGCTCGCCATAGGCGGCGAACTGGGTGATCGCCGCGCTGAACGTGGTCTGAAGCGCGCTTTCGGCCCGGGCCGGCGCGGCGACGAGCGCCAGCGCGCCGACGGCCAGGGTGAACATTGTCCGGAGCATCGAGCCCTCCTGCGTCTGCCCGGTCACACTAGACCGGGCCGCGCGAGCGACCCTGCCCCGAAAAGGGGGCTCAGCCCTCGGCCGGTTCGCCGTCGGGCAGGCCGATCATGTGGAAGCCGGCGTCGACGTGGACCACTTCGCCGGTCGTCGACAGGCCCAGGTCCGACAGCAGCCACAGCGCCGCCCCGGCCACGCCCTCCATCGAGGTGTCTTCCTTCAGCGCGCTGAACGCCCGGCCCTGGCTGAGCATGCCCCGGCCGCCGGAGATGCCGGCCAGCGACAGGGTGCGCATGGCCCCGGCCGAGATGGCGTTGACCCGGATGCCCTTGGGACCCAGGTCGCGGGCGATGTAGCGGGTCGCCGCCTCCAGCGCCGCCTTGGCCACGCCCATGGTGTTGTAGTTGGGGATGACCCGCTCGGCGCCCAGGTAGGTCATGGTGATCATCGAGCCGCCGTTCGGCATCATCCGCGACGCCCGCTTGGCGCAGTCGACGAAGCTGAAGGCCGAGATGTTCATGGCCCGCAGGAAGCCCTCGCGGGTGGTGTTCTCGACGAACGAGCCCTTGAGCTCGTCCTTGTTGGCGAAGGCGATGGAGTGAACGAAGGCGTCCAGGGTGCCGAACGCCGTCTCCAGCTCGGCGAAGGCGGCGTCCATCGAGGCGTCGTCGGTGACTTCCATCGGGATGAAGGTCTTGACCCCGATGCTCTCGCCCAGCGGCCGCACGCGCTTTTCCATGTCCGGCAGGTAGGCGAAGGCCAGCTCGGCGCCCTGGGCGGCCAGCTGCGAGGCGATGCCCCAAGCGATGGAGTTGTGGTTCGCGACACCGGTGACGAGGGCCTTCTTGCCCTTCATCAGCTCGCCCTTGGGGAAGTTGTAGTCGTCGGCCATCTGGGAGTTTTCCGTGTCTTCTTGGAGAGTGGCGGCGGGTTCTACACCCGCGCCATGATCAGGCAGCCGTTGGTGCCGCCGAAGCCGAAGCTGTTGGACATCACCGTCTCGACCTGGCGGTCGGCCCGCTGGCGCAGGATCGGCATGTCCTCGAACGCCGGGTCGAGGGTCTCGATATGGGCGCTCTCGGCCAGGAAGCCGTTGTTCATCATCAGGATGGAGTAGATGGCCTCCTGCGCGCCGGCGGCGCCCAGGCTGTGACCGGTCAGGGACTTGGTCGAGGAGATGGCCGGGGCGTTCTTGCCGAACACCTGTCGGACCGCCTCCATTTCCTTGAGGTCGCCGACCGGCGTGGAGGTGCCGTGCGGGTTGAGGTAGTCGACGGTCCGGCCGCCGGCCCCGGCCAGCGCCAGGTTCATGCAGCGGATCGCGCCCTCGCCCGAGGGGGCCACCATGTCGAAGCCGTCGGAGTTGGCCGCGTAGCCGACCACTTCGCCATAGATCTTCGCGCCGCGCGCCTTGGCCCGTTCGTACTCTTCCAGCACCACGATGCCCGACCCGCCGGCGATGACGAAGCCGTCGCGGTTGGCGTCATAGGCGCGGCTGGCCGTGGCCGGACGGTCGTTGAAGTTGCTGCTCATCGCGCCCATGGCGTCGAACAGGTTGGACAGCGACCAGTCCAGCTCTTCCGTCCCGCCGGCGAAGACCACGTCCTGCTTGCCCCAGGCGATCTGCTCGTAGGCCGAGCCGATGCAGTGGGTGGAGGTGGCGCAGGCCGAGCTGATCGAGAAGTTCAGGCCGCGGATCTTGAACCAGGTGGCCAGGGTGGCCGAGGCGCCCGAGCTCATAGCCTTGGGCACCGCGAACGGGCCGATGCGCTTGGGGCCCTTCTCGCGGGTGGTGGCGGCCGCCTCGATAATGATCTTGGTCGAGGGTCCGCCGGCGCCGACGATCAGGCCGGTGCGATCGTTGGAGACCTCGGTCTCCTCCAGGCCGGAGTCGGTGATGGCCTGTTCCATGGCGACATGCGCCCAGCCGGTGCCTTCGGCGAGGAAACGGGCCGCGCGACGGTCGACGAGGGCTTCCCAGTCGCAGTCCGGCGCGGCCTGGACCTGGCTGCGGAAGCCGAGGTCGGCGTACTCCTGGGTGAACTTGATCCCGGACTTCGCCTCGCGCAGCGAAGCGATCACTTCATTGGCGTTCGAGCCAATGGACGAGACGATACCGATACCGGTGACGACAACGCGCCGCATAACCTACTCCCCAGGTTTTTCCCTTGTGGCCGCTCCGCCATGGAGCGGCCGCCCGCGCCGGCCCTGAATCAGACCATGTCTTTCGGGTCGAAGAGGCCGACCCGCAGGTCCTTGGCCTCATAGATAACCTTGCCGTCGGCCTCGAGGATCCCGTCGCCGATGCCCATGACCAGCTTACGGTTGATCACGCGCTTGAGGTCGACGCGATAGCGGACCTGCTTGATCTTCGGCGTCACCTGGCCGGAGAACTTCACCTCGCCCACGCCCAGGGCGCGGCCGCGGCCGGGGCCGCCGATCCAGCCCAGGTAGAAGCCGACCAGCTGCCACATGGCGTCCAGGCCGAGGCACCCGGGCATCACCGGGTCATTGTGGAAGTGGCAGGCGAAGAACCAGAGGTCCGGATTGATATCCAGCTCGGCATGGACCTGGCCCTTGCCGTAGGCGCCGCCGTCGTTGGTGATTTCGGTGATGCGATCGAACATCAGCATCGGCGGCATGGGCAGCTGGGCGTTGCCGGGTCCGAAGGTCTCGTCGCGGCCGCAGGCGATCAGGTCGTCGTGGCTGTAGCTGGACTGGGCCATGGGCGGCGGGGTCGTCGAGGTCATGCGTCACCGGGGCTTCGCCGCCTTCGGGGCGGCCGAACAAGGGGTGGGGTTAGCACTTAAGGCAGGCGGCCTCAATGTTCCCGGGGCCGGCAGGGCGTCGGCCCGCCCGCGCCCCAGACCTCGGACGCCTTCACCCAGCCCCTGCGACCGCCGGCCTTGACCTGGCGCCAGTCGCCATCGGCCTTCTCCAGCGTCGCCACGGCCTGGGGGTTCAGCCAGGCGACGACCTTGGCGTCCTCGCGCGGCTCGGCCAGCAGCGCGACCTGCCCCGGCTTGACCCGCATCACCGCCAGGGTTCCGATCAGGCCGCGCTTGTGGACCCAGGCGGACGCGCCGTCGGGGCCGCGGACCCGGCGCCAGTCGCTGGTTTCAGCGATTACCTCGACCGGCATGCCCTTGGCCCGCCAGGTCCACAGGATGCGGTGATCCTCGCCCGGACCGTTGCGGGCGTTGATCTCGTTGTACTCCAGAGACACGAAGCGGGGCACCGGCTGGCGCGAGGGCGTGTCGCACTGCGCCTCGCCCCGGCGGTTGCAGCCGGCCAGCAGAACGACCATCGCCATGGCCGCGAGCATCAGCGCTTTGTTTGTCGGCGCCAGCATTTCTGAACGCATCACAATCCAGCCTTCCCTTGGCCCCCCGCCGGGCCTTTGCTAAGGGTTCGCCGAGCCCTTCAAGGGCCCAACGTCCGCACCGAAAGCGTCCATGGCCGCCAAGAAGCCGAAAGTCATCGTCACGCGCAAGCTGCCCGACCCGGTTGAAACCCGGATGCGGGAGCTTTTTGACACCGAATTGAACGTCGACGACCGTCCGATGACGGCCGACGAGCTGGTCGACGCCATGGGGCGTTGCGACGTGCTGGTGCCCACCATCACCGACCGGCTCGACTCGCGCCTGCTGTCGCGGGCCGGCGAGCGGTTGAAGCTGATCGCCAACTTCGGGGCCGGGGTCGACAACATCGACGTCGCCACCGCCAACCAGCGCGGCTTCATCGTCACCAACACCCCGGGCGTCCTGACCGAGGACACCGCCGACCTGACCATGAGCCTGATCATGGCCAGCACCCGCCGCATCGTCGAAGGCGCGGCCGTGGTCCAGGCCGGGGGCTTCCAGGGCTGGTCGCCGACCTGGATGCTGGGCCGCCGCCTGTGGGGCAAGCGCCTCGGCATCATCGGCATGGGCCGCATCGGCCAGGCCCTGGCCCGGCGCGGCGCGGCCTTCGGCCTGTCGATCCACTATCACAACCGCAAGCCGGTCAGTCCGCGCGTGGCCGAGGAGCTGGGCGCCACCTACTGGGAGAGCCTGGACCAGATGCTGGCCCGGATGGACATCGTCTCGGTCAACTGCCCGCACACCCCGGCCACCTACCACCTGCTGTCGGCCCGCCGCCTGAAGCTGCTGCAGCCGCACGCGGTGGTCGTCAACACGGCGCGCGGCGAGATCATCGACGAGGGCGCCCTGGCCAACATGCTGGCCCGGGGCGAGATCGCCGGCGCGGGCCTGGACGTCTACGAGCACGAGCCGGCGGTGAACCCCAAGCTTCTGAAGCTGCCCAACGTCGTGCTGTTGCCCCACATGGGCTCGGCCACCGTCGAGGGCCGCATCGACATGGGCGAGAAGGTCATCGTCAACATCAAGACCTTCATGGACGGCCACAGGCCGCCGGACCGCGTCATTCCGTCGATGCTGTGACGCCCGCTTGACGGGAGCCGCCGGGGAACGCAGCTTTCCCGGCGGGGGGCTATGGTCATGAAGTTTGCATCCGTTCTTGCAGCGCTGGCCGTCGCGGCCGCGCTACCGGGGCCCGTGGCGATGGCGCGAACAGCGCCGCCGACGATCGCTGAACTGACCGCCGAGGGCCGCATCCACGGCGTAGAGGTTTCCCCGTCGGGCCGCTATCTGGCCCTGATCCGCCACAACGGCGCCAAGGACGCGATCCAGATCATCGACCTGACGGCGCGGACGCAGACCAGCATTCTGCCGCCGGAGGACGCCGGCGCCCTCAACATCGATCTGGTCCACTGGAAGACCGACGAGAGGCTCATCTACAACTATCGGTCCCTCATGTTCGGCGGCCGTGAGGGCAAGCAGCTGGTCGGATTCAGCGGCGGGCTGGTGGCGATGGACCGCAGCGGCGCTAACCAGACATGGATGCCGTCTTTCGGCGTCCTGGACTGGCTGGATCAGGATCCCGGGCACATCGTCGTTCGGGGCTACGACACGAGCGAGGGCCGCGCCATCCGGGCGCTCAAGGTCTATGTCGCGACCGGCGAGACGACGACCCTGGACGTCGGCGCCGGCGTCACCGTCACCTGGGACGTGGATCGCAATGGCGCGGTCGTGCTTCGCTACGACGCCCTCGGCCAGCGCAGCGGCTTCCGCGTCATGGGCCGGGGCGCCGGCGGCCAGTGGCAGGAGCTGTTCCGGATTCGCGAGAAGGACGTCCGCGCGATGCCGGAGTTCCAGGTCGTCGGAACGGCGACCGACGCCACCAAGCTCTACGTGGCCATCAAGCCCAAGGAAGGCGAGGCGGGCGACACCCGCGAGCTTCGGCTCTACGACCTGACGACCAGAACCATGGGGCCCATGATCTGGAGCATCCCCGGATACGACTTCACCTCCGTGGAGATCGACCGGAAGACCGGCGAGCCGCTGAGCCTCTGCTACTGGGCGGACGCGCAGCGCTGCGAGATCCGCGAGCCCGAGCTTCGCGGCGTCTACGAGACCCTGCTGGCCAGGTTCGGGCCGGAGCGCAGCGTGAGCATCCACGCCATGTCCGCCGACGCTCAGGTTCTGGTGCTGTACGTCGAAGGGCCCGTCGATCCCGGGTCGTTTCACGTCTACGACCGCCGCACCGGGAAGCTGGAGCTGCTCGGCGCCCAGCGGCCGGCCCTCAAGCCCGAGCGGCTTGCGCCCACGGCCCGGTTTGACTGGAAGAGCCGCGACGGCTTCGCCCTGTCCGGCTACCTCACGCCGCCTCAAGCGTCCGCCGCCGGCAAACCGCCCCTGATCCTGATGCCGCACGGCGGCCCCGAGGCGCGTGACAACCTTCAGTTCCAGAGCTGGGCCCAGGCGTTCGCGGCCAGAGGCTACATGGTGTTCCAACCGAACTTCCGGGGTTCAGGGGGCTTTGGGACGAAGTTCGCGGCCCTGGGATACGGCCAGTGGGGCCTGCGCATGCAGGACGATGTCATGGACGGGGTCCAGGCCCTCATCGACTCGGGCAAGGTCGACCCCGACCGCATCTGCGTGGTGGGCGCCAGCTACGGGGGCTATGTCAGCCTGTACGCCGGTGCGAAGGCGCCGGAGCGATTCAAGTGTGTTGTCAGCTTCGCCGGCGTCTCGGACCTGGTCGCCAGCCAGAAATGGGAACGCACCAGGCGCGGCGTCGATTCCCCCGTCTACCAGTACTGGCTTCGCTCGATCGGAGACCCCGAGAAGGAGCGCGAGAAGCTGGTCGCCACCTCGCCGATCACCTACGCCGGAGGCTACGGGCCGCCGGTGCTGCTGATCCACGGGACGGAGGATGACATCGTGCCGATCGCCCAGTCGCGGGCCATGGAGAAGGCGCTGAAGCGCGCGGGCCGGTCCGTTCGGCTCATCGAGCTCGAGGACGAGGGCCACGGCGGCTGGGATTCCGAGACCGAAGCGAGTTTCCTGGCCGAGATGATCGCCTTCGTTGAGGCTGCGATAGGCCGCCGCTGACGGTGGACGGCCTTGCGCGCCGCCCCCCTCACGGCTTGGCCACAAACACCTTCGCCTTCAGCCACGCGTCCAGGTCCGCCGCCGAGCGGTCGGCGATCTGTTCCATGGGGACGTGGCCGACCTTGTCGTAGATGATCACGGTCGAGCCGGGGATAGCGTCGCCGAACCTGCCGGCGGCCGAGACCGGGATCAGGCGGTCGTCCGTGCCGTGCAGGACCAGGGTCGGGACGGTGATCGCCGCCAGCTTCTCCTTCGTCGCCGCGTCCTTCGGATCGTAGCCGCTCATCAGGTTCAGGATGATGTCCTTGTGGCCGGGCGCGCGGGCCATCTCGACGTAGCGGGCGACCATGGCGTCGTCGGCCATGTCCGGCGTCGGCTCGAAGGCGTCGCGCAGGCCGGCGCGGGTCATGGCGCTGACGTCCAGGTCCTTGACGATGGCCCGGCCGACCGGGTTGCGCAGCACCTTGAAGATGAAGGGGCCTTCCTTGCCGTCCTCGCGGGGCTCGATCCAGCCGGCGGCGTTGACCAGCACCGCGCCCTGCAGCTTGCCGGGATGGGCCAGGGCGTAGTTCCAGGTCACCCCGCCGCCCATCGAGTTGCCGATCAGCACGAACTTTTCGACACCCAGCCGGCTCACCGTCTCGTCGACGATGTCCACGAAGCCGGTGCGCTTGAGGGTGTAGCCCTCCGGCGCGCGGGTCAGGCCGTGGCCGGGCAGGTCGAGGCTGATGATGCGGTACTCGGCCCCCAGCCGCTTCACCCACGGCTCCCAGGTCTCGAGATTGGCCGAGAAGCCATGGACCATGACCAGCACCGGGCCGGCCTTGTTGCCCTGGTCGCGGTAGTGGACGCGGACGCCGTCCTTCAGAGTCAGGTACTGCGAGGCCGGGGTGGCGTACTTGGCTTCCAGCGTCTCGTAAGGGATGGCCGGACGCCGCAGCATCAGCCAGCCGCCGACCAGCACCACGGCGACCACGACCAGCAGTCCGAGCAGGACCTTGCCCAGCGTCTTCATCTTGCGTTTCCCCGTCCCTTTTCGTTGCCGGGGATGAGATGGGGCGAAACGCGGCAGGTCAAGCGCAGGCGGGGCAGTCCGGGTCGGCGCCGATGCGGACCGTGCGGGTCTCGCCGGCCAGGGCGTCGTAGATCAGGAGGCGGCCGATGAGCGGCTCGCCCGCCCCGGTGATGACCTTCACCGCCTCCAGCGCCATCATCGAGCCGATCACGCCACCCAGCGCCCCGATGACCCCGACCGAGACGCAGGTGTCGGCGTCCGGCGGGATCTCCGGCACCAGGCAGCGGTAACAGGGCTTGCCCGGAAACACCCCGACCTGACCGGTCCAGCGGGCGATGGCGCCGCTGACCAGGGTCTTTCCCTTCGCCCGGCAGGCGTCGGAGACGGCGAAGCGGGTGGCGAAATCGTCGGTGCCGTCGAGCACGAGGTCATAGCCGGCGACCAGCGCGGCGGCGTTCTCGGCCGTGACCGCGACGGCGTGGGTCTCGACGACGATCTCCGGATTGAGCGCCGCCAGATGCGCCGCGGCCGCCTCGACCTTCAGCCGGCCGACGTCGGCGGTCGCATAGATCACCTGGCGCTGCAGGTTCGAGAGGGCGGCGGTGTCGGGGTCGGCCAGGCCGATGCGGCCCACGCCCGCGGCGGCGAGGTAGAGGGCGGCGGGCGCGCCCAGCCCCCCGGCCCCGACCATCAGCACGCTGGCGGCCTTCAGCTTCTGCTGCCCCGGCCCGCCGATCTCGCGCAGCACCAGATGGCGGGCGTAGCGTTCGACCTCGGCTTCTGAAAACGCCATCCGCTTGACCTCGCCTCGCCGCCTCGCCACATCGAAAGCCATGCAGAGCGCGACGAACTTCCCTGACTGGCACGGCACCACCATCCTGGCGGTGCGCAAGAACGGCAAGACCGTGGTGGCCGGCGACGGTCAGGTCTCCATGGGCCAGACCGTGGTCAAGGGCAACGCCCGAAAGGTGCGCACCCTGGCCGGCGGCAAGGTGATCGCCGGGTTCGCCGGGGCCACCGCCGACGCCTTCACCCTGATCGAGCGGCTGGAGGCCAAGCTGGAGCAGTTCCCCGGCCAGCTGGCCCGGGCCTGTGTCGAGCTGGCCAAGGACTGGCGGACCGACCGCTACCTGCGCCGGCTGGAGGCCATGCTGCTCGTGGCCGACGAGAGCGCCATCTACACCGTCACCGGCGTCGGCGACGTGCTGGAGCCGGAGGGCGGGGTCGCCGCCATCGGCTCGGGCGGCAACTACGCCCTGGCCGCCGCCAAGGCCCTAGCCGAACACACCGACCTCGGCGCCGAGGACATCGCCCGCAAGGCGATGGGCATCGCGGCGGAGATCTGCGTCTACACGAACGGCCAGCTGACGGTGGAAAGCCTAGGCTGACGGATGACAAGGTCACCCTACCACTTCAGGCGGGCGACCGAGGACGACATTCCGCTGATACAGCGATGGCGCGCCGCGCCGCAGGTCGCCGCGTGGTGGGAAGACAGCCAGCCGACGCGCGAAGACCTGCTGGAAGATCTCGCCGAAAGAGATAGGCGTCTGTGGATCGTCTCCCTCGACGGCAGGCCGTTCGCCTATCTGCAGGACTACGACCCGCACGCCTGGCCCAATCATCACTTCGGCTTCCTGCCGCCCGGCTCGCGGGGCATCGACCAGTACATAGGCGAAGCCGACCTGCTGGAGCAGGGTCACGGCTCGGCCTTCATCCGCGTCCATGTCGACCGGATGTTCGCCGAGGGCGCGCCAGCGGTCGGGGTCGACCCCTCGCCCGACAATCCCCGCGCCATCCGCTGCTACGAGAAGGCCGGCTTTACGGCCGGCGAGGTCAAGGACACCGACTGGGGCCGGTCGCTGCTGATGGTCCGATGGGCGAAGGTGGAGGGCTAGGCATGGCCGATGACCCCTACCTCTTCCGGCAGATGACGAAGGGCGACCTGCCGATGATCGCCCGCTGGCTGGCCAGGCCGGAGGTGGTGCTGTGGTGGAGACCGGCGAGGGGCCGGCGGTGTTGATGCTGTTTGCGGGGTAGGGGAACCTCTCCCCGTCATCGTCGGACTTGTTCCGACGACCCATGCGTGGTGACGCGGGCCAGCGAGGCGCCGAGCAATCCCCTCTCTTCGCCCACCTCCGGTGTTCATGGGTCGTCGGAACAAGTCCGACGATGACGAAAGGGAGAGTGCGAGCGGGCGCAGACCTGTCCGCGAATTAACGGGACTTGCCGGGCTCCGCTGGCGTGAATGCGCGTGGGAGGAACCATCCATGCGCCGTATCGCCACCCTCGCCGCCCTGCCGGCGCTGCTCGCCACCACCGCGCTCGCCGAGCCCGTCACCCCTGCCCCGGTCGTCGCCGCCGAGCGGGCGTTCGCGGTCGACGGTTCTGCGATGGGCGTCAAGGCCTCGTTCCTGAAGCACTCGGCCCCGGAGGCCATCGTCATCCAGCCCGAGCCGGTCAACGCCCACGACAACCTGGCCAAGGCGCCGGACGGCAAGCCGGACGATCCGAAGCTCGAATGGTGGCCGGTCTTTGCGGCGATCGCCAAATCAGGCGATCTGGGCTTCACGACCGGTCCCTACGCCGTGGCCGGCAAGCGGCGCGGCCACTATTTCACGGTCTGGAAGAAGCAGTTGAACGGCGAGTGGAAGTGGCTCTTTGACGGCGGAACGCCCAGCGACCCGTCGGGCGCGCCGGGGCCGGGCGGGGCCGTGGGCTTCCTGAAGGTCGCCGATGTGCCGCCGATGGACAGCAGCGAGGCCCTGGCCCAGGTGTTCGCCGTCGAGGAGGCGCTGGCGACCGTCGCCCTCACCGACCTGAAGGCCGGCTTCCTGACCGTCTACGCCTGCGACGGGCGCATGCAGGGCTCGGCCCTGCCGCCGGCCGAGACCTGCGAGGCGGCGGAGGTGGAGATGGCCACCCGGCCGGCCACGGCGCGGCTCAGGACCCTGGGCGGCGAGGCCTCCGAGGCCGGAGATCTGGTCTGGACCTATGGCGTCATGGACTGGTCTGGCATTGGAGGCGAGACCAAAGGTCACTATGTGCGCGTGTGGCAACGCCGCGCCGAGGGCTGGCGGATCGTCTTCGACGAACTGCTGGTCCCGCCGCCGCCGAGGCCGAACTAGGCGCACCTTAACGGCAGCACAGGGTCCGTATGACCGAGTTTTCCCCGCGCGAGATCGTTTCCGAGCTCGACCGCTACATCGTCGGCCAGGACGAGGCCAAGCGCGCCGTGGCCGTGGCCCTGCGCAACCGCTGGCGCCGTCGGCGGGTGCCGGACGACCTGCGCGACGAGGTGACGCCCAAGAACATCCTGATGATCGGCCCGACCGGCGTCGGCAAGACCGAGATCGCCCGGCGCCTCGCGAAGCTGGCCCAGGCGCCGTTCCTGAAGGTCGAGGCCACCAAGTTCACCGAGGTCGGCTATGTGGGCCGCGACGTCGACCAGATCATGCGCGACCTGGTCGAGAGCGCCATGGCCATGGTCCGCGACAAGCGCCGCGCCGCCGTGAAGGCCCGGGCCGAGGCCGCCGCCGAGGAGCGCATCCTCGACGCCCTTACCGGCCCCGGCTCGACCGCCGCCCGCGAGGCCTTCCGCAAGAAGCTGCGGGCTGGCGAGCTGAACGACAAGGAGGTCGAGCTGCAGCTGGCCGACACCGCCTCGCCGTTCCAGGGCATGGACATCCCCGGCCAGCCGGGCGCCTCGATGGGCGTGCTCAATCTGGGCGACATGTTCGGCAAGGCCTTCGGCGGCCGCACCCGCACCCACAAGACCACGGTGGCCGGCGCCCACGCGCCGCTGATCGCCGAGGAGAGCGACAAGCTGCTCGACCAGGAGGCCCTGACCCAGGAGGCCCTCGAGCTGGCCGAGAACCAGGGCATCGTCTTCCTCGACGAGATCGACAAGGTGGCCAGCCGCTCGGACCGGCCCGGCGGCGGCGATGTCTCCCGCGAGGGGGTGCAGCGCGACCTGCTGCCGCTGATCGAGGGCACGACGGTCTCGACCAAGTACGGGCCGGTGAAGACCGACCACGTCCTCTTCATCGCCTCCGGCGCCTTCCATGTCGCCAAGCCGTCCGACCTGCTGCCCGAGCTGCAGGGCCGGCTGCCGATCCGGGTCGAGCTCAAGGCCCTGACCCGCGACGACATGCGCCGCATCCTGACCGAGCCGGAGGCCAACCTGATCCGCCAGCACCAGGCGCTGCTGGCCACCGAGGGCGTGACCCTGGTCTTCACCGAGGACGCCATCGACGCCCTGGCCGACGCCGCCGTGGCGGTGAACGGCAGCCTGGAGAACATCGGCGCCCGCCGCCTCCAGACCATCCTCGAAAAGGTCGTCGAGGAGATCAGCTTCACCGCCGCCGACCGCGGCGGCCAGACGGTCACCGTCGACGCAGCCTATGTGAAGGACCGCATCGGGGCGCTGGCGGCGGATGTGGATTTGTCGCGGTTTATCTTGTAGCGCCCCGTCATCGTCGGAGGGGGGCTGCGGCGCGGCCCTGCGTCCTTCGCGACGCGGCTGCGCCGCTCCTCAGGATGACGAGCGCAGTGGAACGCAAACCACTTTCGTCATGGTGAGGAGCGAGCTCTCGGGCGAGCGTCGCGAACCACGCAAGGCCTCACCCCGCCCGCGCCACCGCCTCCATCCCCAGCATCGCCGCCTTCCGCCCAAGCCCCCAGTGATAGCCCGTCAGCCGCCCGTCCCGCGCGATCACGCGGTGGCAGGGGATCAGCAGGCTGACCGGGTTGGCGCCGATCGCCGCGCCGGCGGCCTGGTAGGCCTTGGGCTTGCCGGCCCAGCTTGCGACCTCGCCATAGGTGGCGGTCCGGCCCGCCGGGATGCGCAGCAGGGCCTTCCAGACCTGGATGTGGAACGGCGTGCCGATCAGCACCAGCGGCACGGGCCCGCCCTCCCCGCCGAACGCCCGTAGCGCCATCTCCCCGGCGGCCGCGTCGTCGCGGACCCAGTCGGCGGCCGGGAAGCGGCGGTGCATGTCGGCGAAGGCCGCGCCCTCCTCGCCCTCGCCGGCGAAGCCCAGGCCCGCCAGGCCGCGCGGGGCGATGGCGAACAGGCCCCGGCCGAAGGGCGTGGGCGCGAGGCCCCAGCGCAGGGTCAGGCCCTCGCCCCGGCGGCGCGCCTCGCCCGGCGTCACCGCCTCCTGGGCGATGAAGAGGTCATGCAGCCGCGAAGGGCCCGACAGGCCGGCGTCGAAGGCGGCGTCCAGCACGCTGGCGCCCTCTTCCAGGCTGCGCCGCGCCTCGGCGTGGGCGATGGCCCCGACGAAGGTCTTGGGGCTGACCCCGGCCCAGCGGGTGAAGATGCGCTGGAAGTGGAAGGGCGACAGGCCGACCGCCTCGGCCGCCTCGTCGAGCGAGGGATGGTCCTGCCAGTGGTCGGCCAGCCAGCTGAGCGCCCGCTCCATGCGGTGATAGTCGCGGGCGCGGTCCTCGAGCTGGACAAGGGTGGCGGTCATCGGTTCATCGATCATGTCGCGGGCCATGAGCGCAAGTTAGGAACCGCAAGCGCGCGGCTCCACCCGGTTCTTGCGGTCAGGCCGGCAGCGCGGCGGCGGTCGGATAGCGCTCGGCCCGGGCGGCGCGCAGGGCGTCGTCCAGCGCGCGGCCGAGATCCGCCCGCTCCTCGGGGCTCAACGCCCGCCCGACCAGGTAGCGTTTGCGGTGCATGCGCAGCCGCACCTTGGTGTCGTCCTGGCCGTAGGGCTCGACGTCCAGGCCGGTGAAGGCGGTGGGCGAGGTCCAGACCGTGCGCTCGCCGGACTCCGACTCCAGCCAGACCTCGACCTGCTCGGCGCTGACCCGCACCCGCTCCTTGCGCGCCGCCGCCCGGAAGCTGGCCCGGAAGGCCAGCCAGATGAGCAGCACGTCCAGCCCCAGGAAGATCGGGGCCGGCCAGGCGCCGATGACGAAGAAGAAGATCGAGAACAGCGAACTGGCCGCCACGACCACGCCGAGAATGACCTTGAACCCCAGCGGGCTCAGCGAGGCGTTCTGGCGGATTTCCGCATCCATGTAGAGCCGGCCGGACATGGGCTGGTACATAGGTCGGGGCCCCCGTCTTGGCGAGCGGTCCGGGTCACGCCATCTTCACCGCCGATGAAAAAGCCCGCCGTGCGCCGCAAACGTCTGAGCCCGAAGGAGCGGGCGCGCGTCGATGAGCTGTTCGACCGCTTCTCGACCCTGTCGGACGACCCGCGCACCGAGCTGCACTTCACCAGCCCCTTCACCCTGGTGGTGGCCGTGGCCCTGTCGGCCCAGGCCACGGACGTGGGAGTCAACAAGGCGACGGCGAAGCTGTTTCCGGTTGCCGACACCCCCGCCGACATGGCCGCGCTCGGCGTCGAGGGCCTGATCCCCTACATCAACTCGATCGGCCTGTTCCGGAACAAGGCGAAGAACGTCATCGCCCTGTCGGAGATCATCCTGAACAAGCACGGCGGGGAAGTGCCGCTGAACCGCGCCGACCTCGAGGCCCTGCCCGGCGTCGGCCGCAAGACCGCCAGCGTGGTGCTGAACGAACTGGGGATCGAGCCGGCCATCGCCGTCGACACCCACGTCTTCCGCGTCTCGCACCGCCTGAAGCTGTCAGCCGGCAAGACGCCGGACAAGGTCGAGCAGGACCTGATGGCCATCGTGCCCGAGCCGTACCTGACCCGCGCCCACCACTGGCTGATCCTGCACGGGCGCTATGTCTGCGTGGCGCGCAAGCCGAAGTGCCTGGAGTGTCGGGTGAGCGACCTGTGTCCGTCGCGGGAGTTGTTCGTGGGGGGGTAGGGGGCGGCGGAGCAGGTTGTGCACCCTAGACCCATGGCGGACCTTCAACTGGCGTCCTAATGTTCACAGCCACGCTGAGCAGCGCATGGACGACGGGTGTGTACGAGATTGATCATATCCCGATTGGACATCAGGATCTCTCGCGGTTGGCCACAGCTTTCGAGGCCTTGGGTTTCAGCGTGTCCGGCCTCTGTCGGTACCAGTCGCCGGACTACCCGCTCGAAAGCTGGACCTGCCGCGCGGTATTCCTCGAGCGTGGCTGGCTTGACCTGCAGTCAGACCCAGACCGTCCATCCTCTCACGGCGCCGTGCCGCACTCCTGCCTGTTTCGCGCGCCATCGCTGATCGACGCCGCGTCCGAACTGTCCACCTTCCGCACAGGCCCGGTCGTTCGGCTGGTTCGAGACTGGGAAAACCAGGAGGCTCCGCCGCTCGACCTGCGCTGGGTGAGCGTGCTTGAACGGGTCGCGCCCTTGGTGCTGGCCCTCGTGGACTATCCCGCTGCTGACGACGAACAGGGGTTGAGCAAGCCACGGCACCCGAACAGCGCGACCCGCATCCTTGGCCTGGCCTTTGGCGACGTGACGCCTGGACCCGCGGCGGACGTGGCAGCGCTCAGTCTGTCACTCTCCGGGTTCAGGTACCTGCCGAGGCGCGTCTTCGAGGAGCGCTTCGGGGCAGTCGAGGGCGGCATGGTCGCGCTCCGCTTTGAGGTGGCGTCGCTTGAGGATGCAGCCTGTTCCATGCGGAAAAGCGGCCTGTCGTTCAGCGTCTCCGACCACGCGATCATGGTCCCCGCGCAAGGCGTCCTGGGCTGCGGCGTAGAGTTCACCCTGGCAGGCGAGGCTTAAGCGGCCGCTCCCACTCCGGCGGTCCCCGCCCTTCAGCCTTGGCGGAGCATTGCGCGGGCGGGCGTCCTGCTCAAGGACCGGCGAAGCCGGCCGCTGCGCGGCGGCCCGCAGGGCCGTCCTTGACCAGGGCGACCGCTCGCGCTCCCATTCCATCAAGGCCTAAGGGCGGGTGTGGTCGGGCTGACTCGCGCGGTCGGTGACGCCGCCGGCGCCTTCTATCCTCTCCCTGTTGGGAGAGGGGGACCCTGCGGAGCAGGGTGGAGAGGGACACGCAGGCGATCGGTGTTTGGCCGCCGCGTCCGGCCTTCATCCCTGTCCGCGCAAGGATTCCACGCACAGGAGCCTCCCGCTCCACCACCCTTCGGGTGGTCCCCCTCTCCCAAACGGGAGAGGGAAAAATGGGGGGATAGATCACGGTTTATCCCCCTCGCCCAAGCCTGCGGCACAATCACTCCCGTCCCCGTCGCGGGGGAGGGCGCCTGGTACCAGCCCGATGCGGCGGCGGGGAGTGGTCGAGCGGGATCAGGCGGAGGGGACGTAAGCCTCCGTTCCAGGCGTGCGCTGGTGTGCAGGCCCGCCCGTTCGTGGGCAGCAGTTCAAACCGTCTGGAGAGGCTAGGCGGGGAGAGTCCGGGAAAAAAGGGTGAACAGCCCTGCGCGTCCCGGGCCTGCGGGAGAACGACCACGCGGAGCGCTGACCTTCGTCGAAACGGCCCACGACTACCCCTATGCCGGGCGGAGGCCCGGCGCTCCGCCCCCTCCCCAACCTTTTCGGGTCAAGCCGCAAGAGGATGCGAAGCCGTGCCCTCAGCCCAGCGCCTGCTCCACCGCCGCCGCGAACCGCATCCCGGCTTCCCGGCAGTGCTCGAAGAACAGGTCCGGCTCTATAGCTTCCAGCTCCATGACCCGCAGCGTGCCGTCCAGATGCCGGATCAGGTCGACGCGGGCGTAGACCGGGGTCTCGTCCAGGGCGGCGAAGACGGCGGCCGCCACCGCCATGGCCTCGTCCGACGGGGTCGCCGGGCCGATGGTCGAGCCGAACTGCGGCTGGACGCGGAAGTCGCCGCCGCGGGCCACCTTGCCGACCGCGTGGCTGAAGACGCCGCCGAAATGCAGCATCGAGAGTTCACCCTCGCCGTTGACCGACGGCAGGAAGGGCTGGATCATCGCCGGGCCGGTCGGACCGTTCTCCAGCGCCGCGCCGGGCGCGAGGCGGATGGTCTCGTGCGAGCCGCCGGAGATCTGCGGCTTGATGACCAGCTCGCCGCCGCCGAGCAGGTCGCGGGCTTCCTCAACCGCCTTGGAGGTGGCGCGGTCGACGAAGATCGTCGGCACGACGGGTACGTCGGCGTCCTCGAGCTCGGCCAGGTAGGTCTTGGTCGTGTTCCAGCGCAGCATCGCGGCGCTGTTCAGCGTCCGCACGCCCGACGCGGCCAGGGCGTCCAGCGTCGCCAGCCAGCGCTCGGTCTCCAGGTGATAGCCCCAGGTGAGCAGTGGCATGACCACCTCGGCATCGGTCTCCGCCGCCCGGGTCCAGGGCAGCGGCTCGGCGATCAGTCCCTGCGGCGCCAGCGCGGCGGCGTAGCGGTCGAAGTAGGGCCGCCACGCTTCGGCGTAGGGACTGTCGGCGGCGGGAGTCAGGAGGGCGATCCGGGTCATGCGACGCCCGGTACCGCCCCCTGCCCCGTTCCGTCAAACGCCCTGGACGAGGACCACGCGGTACTCGGCGCCCTTGAAGCGGTGCGCGCGGGCGGCGGTGTAGGCCGGGCTGTCATACCAGGCCTTCGCCGCCTCGGCGGTCGGGAAGGAGACGACCACGACGCCCTCGACCTCGGGGCCCTCGAGGACTTCGTGCTTGCCATAGACCACATGCGGGGTGACGGCGTGGCCGGCCATGCTGGGGCCGGCGAGGCCCGAATAGGTGGCGAGCTCACCCGCGTCGGTGGTCTTGTCCCGGGTGAAGATCAGATAGGCGGCCATGGTTTCGCTCCCTGCGATGATTGCGGCGGGGGACCCTGGCGGTGCTGCCGGAAGGGAAGTCGAGCCGCGTCCGGCCCATGGTGTTCATTGCCCCGAAAGGCCTTTTCCCGTAACGACCAGCATCTGTTTTCGCGCGAGATCGACCCCTCCATGACCGCCCTTTACGACGTCGCCGCCATCGGCAACGCCATCGTCGACGTGATCGCCCCCTGCGATGAAGCCTTCCTGACGACGGAAGGCCTGGCCAAGGGCTCGATGCAGCTGGTCGACGAGGCCCAGGCCGTCGCGCTGTACGGCCGCATGGCGGCGGGGATGGAGACCTCCGGCGGCTCGGCCGGCAACACCGTGGCGGGCGTGGCCAGCTTCGGCGGCCGGGCGGCCTATCTGGGCAAGGTGGCGGCCGACCAGCTGGGCGATGTCTTCGAGCACGACATGAAGGCCATCGGCGTGACCTTCGACACCACCCGCCTGACCGGCGGCCCGGCGACGGCCCGCAGCATGATCAACGTGACGCCCGACGGCCAGCGGACCATGTGCACCTTCCTGGGCGCCTCGGTCGAACTGACCCCCAACGACGTGAAGCCGGAGATCGTCGAGCGCTCGACCATCGTCTATCTGGAAGGCTACCTGTTCGATCCCAGCGAGGCGCGGCGCGCCTTCGCCAAGGCGGCGGGCCTGGCCCACGCGGCGGGTCGCCAGATCGCCATCACCCTGTCGGACGCCTTTGTCGTCGACCGCCACCGCGCCGCCCTGCTGGGCTTCATCGAAGGCCAGTGCGACATCGTCCTGGCCAACGAGTCCGAGGTGAAGGCGCTGTTCGAGACCGACGACTTCGAGGTCGCCGCCGCCAAACTGGGCGCCATCACGAACACCTGCGCCATCACCCGGGGCGAGGCCGGCTCGCTGGTGCTCGCCGGACGGGATTCGGCGCTGATCCATGCGGTTCCGGTGGAAAAAGTCGTGGACACGACGGGCGCCGGCGACCAATACGCAGCGGGCTTCCTGCTGGGGATCGCGCGCGGGCTGCCGCTGGCGACGGCGGGCAGGCTCGGCGCCCTGGCGGCGGCGGAAGTCATCGGCCACTACGGCCCCAGACCGCAGGTCTCGCTCGAGGCCCTGGCGAAGGCGGAAGGACTGATCTGATGGCCCGCACGGCCGAAGTGGTGCGCGAGACGAAGGAGACGCAGATCCGCGTCTGGATCGATCTCGACGGGACCGGCGAGTCGACGATCTCGACCGGCGTCGGCTTCTTCGACCACATGCTGGAGGGCTTCGCCCGCCACGGCGGCTTCGACCTGAAGGTCGAGACCAAGGGCGATCTGCACATCGACATGCACCACACCGTCGAGGACACCGGCATCGTGCTGGGCCAGGCGGTGAAACAGGCGCTGGACGGTTACAAGGGCATCCGCCGCTTCGGGACCGCCTACATCCCGATGGACGAGACCCTGACCCGCTGCGCGCTGGACCTGTCCAACCGCGCCTACCTGATCTGGAAGGTCGCCTTCTCGCGGCCCAAGGTCGGGGAGATGGACACCGAGCTGTTCAAGGAATTCCACCACGCCTTCGCCATGAACGCCGGCGCCTGCGTGCACATGGAAACCCTGTACGGCGACAACACCCACCACATCGCCGAGAGCGGCTTCAAGGCCCTGGCCCGGGCGCTGCGCGAGGCGGTGGAGCTGGACCCCAAGACCCATGGCCGCGCACCGTCGACCAAGGGCGTGCTCTAGGAAACCCCTATGCAGAGCGTCGCCCTGATCGACTACGGGTCGGGCAACCTTCGCTCGGCCGAAAAGGCTCTCCGCAAGGCGGCGGAGGGCATGACCGCGCCTGCCGACATCGTCGTGACGGCTGATCCCGCTGTCGTGGCCAAGGCCGATCGCGTGGTGCTGCCCGGCGTGGGCGCGTTCGCGGCCTGCATGGCGGCCTTGTCGGCGCGCGACGGCCTCATCGAGGCAATGAGCGAGGCGGTGCTGACCCGCGGCGCGCCGTTCCTGGGCATCTGCGTGGGCATGCAGCTGCTCGCCGACCGGGGCCTGGAGTTCGGGACCACGCCGGGGCTGGGCTGGATCGCCGGGACCGTCGCCCGGCTGACGCCGTCCGATCCGGCCGCCAAGATCCCGCACATGGGCTGGAACCCGCTGACCGCCGTCCGCGACATTCCGCTGATGGCGGGCCTGGGCCCGGCCCCGCACATGTATTTTACCCATTCATTCGCGTTCACGCCCGACGATCCGTCACATGTGGCGGCCAGCGTCGACCACGGCGGCCTGTTCGCCGCCGCCGTATCGAAGGACAACATCATGGGCGTCCAGTTTCACCCCGAGAAGTCTCAAGGCTCCGGCCTGAGGCTGCTGCAGAACTTCCTGGAGACGCGCGCGTGATCCTCTATCCCGCCATCGACCTGAAGGACGGCCGCTGCGTGCGGCTGCTGCACGGCGACCTCAACAAGGAGACGGTGTTCAACACCTCTCCGGCCGACCAGGCGCGGCAATTCCAGAAACAGGGCTTTTCCTGGCTGCACGTCGTCGACCTGAACGGCGCGGTCGAGGGCCGGCCGGTCAACGCCGCCGCCGTGGCCGACATCATGAACGCCATCTCGATTCCCGTGCAGTTGGGCGGCGGCGTGCGAACGATGGAAGCCATCGAGGCCTGGATCGAGGCCGGGATCGACCGGGTGATCCTGGGCACGGTCGCGGTCAAGGACCCGGCCCTGGTCAAGGCCGCCGCCCGCCAGTGGCCCGAGCAGATCGCCGTGGCCATCGACGCCCGCGACGGCATGGTCGCCACCGAGGGCTGGATCGGCGCCTCGGACCTGGGCGTCATCGAACTGGCCAAACGCTTCGAAGACGCCGGCGTGGCGGCCCTGATCGTCACCGACATCGGGCGCGACGGGGCCATGGTAGGGGTCAATGTCGACCAGGTCGGCGAGGTGGCCGACGCGGTCTCCATCCCCGTCATTGCCTCGGGCGGCATCGCCTCGGTCCGCGACATCGAGCTGCTCAAGGCGCGGCCGGGCGTGCCGATCGCCGGCGCGGTGCTGGGCCGCTCGCTCTACGAGGGCGCGGTCGACCCGGCCCAGGCCCTGAAGATCGCCGGCTGATGCTGAAGGTCCGCGTCATCCCCTGCCTGGACGTCAAGGACGGCCGCGTGGTGAAGGGCGTCAACTTCGTCGACCTGCGCGACGCCGGCGATCCGGTCGAGCAGGCGCGGGCCTATGACGCGGCGGGGGCCGACGAGCTGATGTTCCTCGACATCACCGCCAGCCACGAGGGGCGGGGCGCGATCCTGGACGTGATCGCCCGCACCGCCGACGTCTGTTTCATGCCGGTCTCGGTCGGTGGCGGCGTGCGAACGGTGGAGAACGCCCGCGCCCTGCTGCGGGCCGGGGCCGACAAGGTCTCGATCAACACCGCCGCCGTCGAGGACCCCGACCTGATCAGCCGCATGGCCGACGCCTTCGGCAGCCAGTGCGTGGTCGTCGCCGTCGACGCCAAGGCGCGGCCCGACGGGGGGTGGAACATCTTCACCTACGGCGGCCGCAACGACACCGGCCTCGACGCCATCGTGTTCGCCGAGCGGGCGGTCGCCAAGGGCGCGGGCGAGATCCTGCTGACCTCGATGGACCGCGACGGCGCCAAGACCGGCTACGACATCGGCCTGCTGCGCGCGGTGACCGGCGCGGTCAGCGTGCCGGTGATCGCCAGCGGCGGGGCGGGCAACGTCGATCACCTGGTGCAGGCCGTCACCGAGGGTCACGCCGACGCGGTGCTGGCCGCCTCGATCTTTCACTTCGGCGAGGTGTCCATCGCCCGCGCCAAACAGGCCATGGCCGACGCCGGCGTGCCGGTCCGCCTGGTCGAGGGAGTGATCGCATGAGCCGCCTGACCGAAGTGCTCGACCGCCTGGCCGCGACCATCGAGGCCCGCAGGGGCGCCGACCCGGCTTCGTCGTGGACGGCGAAGCTGCTGGCCGACCCGACGCTGGCGGCGAAGAAGCTCGGCGAAGAGGCGATCGAGGCCGTGTTGGCCGCGGCGCTGAAGGACCAGGACGCCCTGGCCGCCGAGAGCGCCGACGTCCTCTACCACCTGCTGGCCCTGCTGGCGGCGAGCGGCGTGTCGCTGGACGCGGTCGCCGCGAAGCTGGAGGCCCGCGAGGGCCGCTCCGGCGTCGACGAGAAGGCGAGCCGGACCTAGCGTCCGGGCGTGATCCCCAGCCGCTCGGCGTCCGCCGTCGCGCTGAGGCCCAGGGCCTCGAACATCTCCGGGCGGCGCGGCCCGAGGCGCGGCGGATAGTGTTTCACCTTGGCCGGCTTGGGCGTGGCCCAGACCTTGAGCACCTTGGCCAGGTTGGCGGGCCGCTTGAGCCAGTCGTTGCTGGGCTCGAGCATGTGGAAGCCGCGCATGAACTCCCGCAGCAATGCCGGATCAGACCGCAGGGCCGGGGTGAGGGCGTCGTTGGCGAAGCTGCGCGCCATCAACGCCTTGAATCCCGGCTGCTGGCCGCCGGCCAGGGTCTGCCGCGCCCGTATGATCGCCTGGCGGTCCTGGAAGCGCATGCCGTCGTAGAAAGGCCGAAGCTCGGTCTGGACCGCGTCGCGATAGGCGATGGCGCGGGTGGCGGGCCGCTTGTGGGCGATCAGCACGTCACGCAGCAGGTGGGCCTCGACGGCAGCGAACGAGCAGCCGCGGCCGTAGAGCGGATTGGTCCGGATGAGACCGTCGCCGACGACGAACAGGTTGAGGGCGGCCGGCCTGCCGTCGGTGACGGTGTCGCGCCAGCGGCTCTTGAGGTCGCCCATGCCGAACACCTTGCTGATCGGCTCGGCGCGGTCCGGATCGGTCCAGCGGGCGACGCCGGGGATCAGCGCGCAGATGCGGTCGAAGGTCTCCGGTCGCAGGACCGCCTGGCGCAGGGTCTCCTCGATCTCCGGCACCGCCAGGGTGATCGAGAAGCAGCCGTTGTCGGCCGGGAAGACGCCGTACTTGATGAAGCCGATGTCGCCCGCGCCCGGAGGTCCGCCGCGCGGCGGCTCCTCGTGGCCCGGCCGCAGCCGCCAGTGGCGAGTGTAATAGAGGATGCCGGCGTCCTCGCTCTCCTCGGCGACCTTGATCCCGGCTTCCTCCAGCCATTCAAAGGTCTGCGACAGACGGCCGGCGCCGTCGACGACGATGTCGGCCAGCTCGTCCCGACGGCCGGCGGCGTCCTCAACGGTCAGCCCGCGACAGACGAAGCAGCCCTCTTCGTCGGGCTCGCCCAGCAGCCCGACGACATTGACCCCGCTGTGGATGCGGACGCTGTCCATGCGCTCGACATAGCGGCGCAGGACCAGTTCAAGCGTCGTGCGACGGCTGGTCAGGACGGTCAGTTGGCTGTCCTCCGGCATCGGCCGGTACTTCTCGCGGGCGTAAGGCGTCAGGCCGTCGAAGAAGTTGAGTTCCTGGACGCCGGCCACGCGCAGATCGTCCAGCAGACCCGGATGATTGTCGGCGATGACCCGCCGCAGCCGGGCCAGGAAGGCATGGCTGTGGCGAAGGTGCCCGACGCCGCGCCGCGCCCAGTTCTCGAAGGCGTCGTCGGCCCCGCCATCCGGCGCGGGCGGATCACGCTCCAGGACATCGACCTGCCAGCCGGCTCCGCCCAACGCCAAGGCCGAGAACAGCCCGGCCATGCCGGCGCCGACCACCAAAACGCGTTCGCTCATCATTGAACCCTCGGGATCGGCCATGACTATGACCGGCGGTTTGTGACACTGCCAGCATGACGCTAAGTCACGTCCGCGCTTTTCCCTTCAGGGCGACGTAGAGCGCCCCTTCGCCGCCATGCCGGCGATCGGCCTTCGACACGCCGGCGACGATGGCCCGCAGAGGCGGCGCGGCCAGCCACTCCGGCGTCTGGCGGCGCAGGATGCCCTCGCCCAGGGTCCCCTTGCCGGTAATGACCAGCACCTCGCGTACGCCTTCGGCATGGGCGCGCAGCAGGAAAGACTCGAGCGCGGCGCGGGCCCGGTCGTGGGTCATGAAGTGCAGGTCGATGCGCGCCTCCAGCGGGTCGCGGCCCCGCACGATCCGTCGCTTGCGACCCGGCTCGATCGGATCGGGCGGCGGCGCGACCGCGGGGCGCTTCGGCTTGGTCGCCGTCGCGACCGGCAGGTGCGCCGGCGCGGCCTTGGGATCGATCTTCGGCTTGACCGCTTCAGCGTCCGTTGTGGGCAGCGCCATGCCCGGACGCGGCCGCACCGTGGACGCCACATGGCTCCAGAGCCGCGCCTCCTCAGGCTTCAGCTTGCGCGCCATGGCCTCAACCGCCGCTGGCGACGGGTATGAGACGCCACATTCGCAGCGTGTGGCGGACGCGGCCCGCCTCGACGCCGGCGGCGTCGCCGCTGCCCATATAGAGGTCCGCCCTCACCTCGCCCTTGATCGCCCCGCCGGTGTCCAGCGCCACCGTCAGTCGCCGGTAGGTCGGGAAGGCGCCGGTGAGGATCGGGGCGCTGGCGTCGATCCAGAACAGCTCGCCGACGGCATGACGTGACAGGTCGACCGCGATGGCTCGACCGGCCGGCAGCGGAACTCCGGCGGCGCCGGTCGCCTCCTTGCCGTCGTCATCGCTCATCCGGAAGAAGACGTAGCGCGGGTTCAGCCGCATGATCTCGTCGGCTTCGGGGCCACGATGCTCGGCCAGCCATCGGCGGATCGCGTCGCCCGAGGTGTCGGAGTCCTTGAGCAGGCCACGCTCGCGCATCGGGCGGGCGATACCGACGAAGGGCCGGCCGTTATGGGCCGCGAAGGCGGCGCGCTTGCGGGTTCCGTCCGGCAGCACCAACACGCCGGAGCCCTGGATCTGCAGGAAGAACAGGTCTTCGGGCCGCATCCAGGCCAGGATCACCTCCGGCTCGGTCGCCTCGATGGCGGCGCGGTCAGGGTAGGTCTCGGTCCGACCTTCGACCGTGTGGGTGACATCCAGTGAGCCCTTCATGTCCAGATCGGCGGGGCGGCCGCGCACCGGCGCGGTGAAGCCGTCCCGGCGGGAGTACCGGGCCTCGTACTGGGGGGCGAAGTAGGCGGTGAGCAGCCCTTCGGCTTCAAGCGGTGACGGTCGGAAGTTGGCTTCCAGGAAGGCGCGGGCGGCGACGGCGTCCACGGGGCCAAGCGCCCGGGCCTTGCGACAGGCCGCTGCGCTGTCGGCGTCCCTCGCCACGCCGCAGGTCTCACGCCAGGCGTTCAGGGCCGCGGCGTGGTCGTCTGCTTCCCAGCCCGGGAGGTCGGCGAAGGATACGGTGGCCGGCGCAATCGGTGGAGACGGAGACGGAGCCGGCACGGGTGTCTGCGGCGCGACGATCGGGCCGTCGGCTTTCGGGGTGGCGCAGGCGGCCAGTATGAGAAGCAGCGCCGCCGCGCCGAGAACCCGAAACCGCATCACGCCTCCGCGGCGTCTACATGAACCAGGGTCCAGTTGGGGTCGCGGCTGTTAAGATTGCGTTCGAAGGTCCACAACTCGGCCGTGCGACGGTCATCAACCCCCTCGCCCTCGGGCCCCTTGGTCCGCGACCGGAACTCGCCCAGGAAGCGGACAATCACGTGCGCAACGTCGTCCTTGACGTCGATCTGTTCCAGATCAGCGCGCGGCGCGTGGAGGAACTCGACCGTCTCGGTGCGGCCTTCGGCCTCGCGGGCGTCGATGGCGGCCTCGAAGCTTTCGGCGACGGCTGGCGAGAGCAGGTTCTGCAGCGTCGCGCGATCACCTGCGGCGAAGGCGATGACGATCATCTCGTAGGCCTGGCGGGCGCCATCCAGGAAGCGGGCGACGTCGAATGTCGAGTCCTTCGCGCGAATGGCATTCAGGCCGGTGGGCGCCGGACCGTCAAGCGGCGGCGCCTCGGTGGCGACCGCCGGGTCCGCATCGACCGGCGCGGCCTGGGGCTTGGGCGCGCCGTCCTCCGGCTGTCGACCGATGCGGCGACCGAGCACGGCGTAGAGCTGATACAGCACCACGGCGGCGAACACGGCGAAGATGACCAGCTCAAGATATTTCACGTCAGACCGGGCTCCGGTTGTACTCAGGCGAATATAGGTCAGGCTTCCGCCCGCGTAAGGGGCCTGCCGTTGCACAGGCAGGGAGCGCGTGATAGCAGCGCGCCTCAATATTGTCGCGCTCATGTCCGGGCCGCGACCCTGTACAAGTCCAGGAACCTGATCCCACCATGAGCGATACGTTCACCGCCCCGGCCGAGAACGGCGCCGAAGCCCAGCCCGGTTTCCGCATCCTCGCGCAGTTCGTGCGCGACTTCTCGTTTGAAAACCCCCTGGCTCCGGAATCGCTCCGCTCTGACGCGACCGGCCTGCCGCCGCAGATCGACATCGGCGTCGAGATGAATGCGCGCGGTCGCACCGACGGCCTGTTCGAGGTTGACCTCAAACTGTCCGCCCAGGCGACGCGGGGCGACAAGATCGCCTTCCATGTCGAGCTGCTCTACGGCGGCCTGTTCGCGATCAGCGGTGTGCCACAGGACGAGATCGAACCGGTGCTGATGATCGAGTGCCCGCGCTTCCTGTTCCCCTACGCCCGTCGCCTGATCTCGGACGTGACCTCGGAAGGCGGCTTCCCGCCCTTCCAGCTCGACCCGATCGACTTCGCCGGCGTCTACGCCGCGCGCAAGGCGCAGGGCAACGGCTCGCTGGTCGGCAACGCCTGACCGGCTACTGAATTCCGAACCTGGCCCAGACGGCCTTGTCCTTGAGCACGCCGCGCACGAAAGCCTCGTGCGCGGCGCGTTCGTCCGGGGTCGAGCGCGGCGCGAGCGGCCGGGGCCGGGCGCCGTAGACGATGGTCTGGATGACCTGGTTGGCGCGCTCGACCGCGCTCATCGTCAGGTCCAGAGCCCGTTCCTTGCCACCCTGCAGTTCGAGATAGACCGCCGCCAGCAGTTCGGCGTCGATCAGGGCGCCGTGCTTGTCGCGGGCCGCCAGCGAGATCTTCATCCGCTTACAGAGGGCGTCCAGGGAGTTGTACATCCCCGGGAACTTCTTCTTGGCCAGGGCCAGGGTGTCGATCCACTGGTCGTCGGCCGTGATCGCCCGGTTGCAGCGCTGAAGCTCGGCGTTGACGAAACTGCGGTCGAACGGCGCGTTGTGGGCGACGATCTTGTCCTCGCCGATGAAGTCCAGCAGCCGGTCGACGATCTCGGGAAAGCGCGGCTTGTCCCGCAGCGAGGCTAGCGAGATGCCGTGCACGCGCTCGGCGTCGGGGTCGATCTCGCGGTCGGGATGGACGTACTCGTGGAACGACTTGCCGGTCGGGATGAAGTCGATGACCTCGACACAGGCGATTTCGATCAGGCGGTGACCGCTCCGGGGATCGAGCCCGGTGGTCTCGGTGTCGAGGACAAGGTGACGCGCCATGGCCTCTTCATTGACCCGGTTCGGCGGGAGCGACAAGCGGGGCAAGCGGTCGCGCTGTGGATGGATCGCGCAGAACTCTGAGCACCTCGCGGACCTGGGCCCGGGCGTGGTCCAGACCCTGGCCGGTGTCGATCACGAAGTGGGCGCGAGCCCGCTTTTCGGCGTCGGGCGTCTGGCGGGCGAGAATGGCATCGAGCTTGGCCTCGTCCATGCCGGGGCGGGCCAGCACACGCTGACGCTGAACGTCGGCCGGGGCGGAGACGACCACCACGGCGTCCATGCGGGTCTCGCCGCCGGTCTCGAACAGCAGCGGGATGTCGAGAATGACGATGTCAGCCCCCGCGGCGACCGCTTTCTCGAAAAAGCCGACACGGCTCATCCCGACCAGCGGGTGCACGATGGTCTCGAGCCGCTTCAGTTCCTCGGGCTTGCCGACCACGCGCTGGCTGAGCAGGGCGCGGTCCACCGCGCCGTCGACGACCACGCCGGGAAAGGCCGCCGCCAGTGGTTCGACCGCCGCGCCGCCCTTGGCGTACAGCGCATGGACCTCTGCGTCGGCGTCGTAGATGGGAACGCCCTCGGCCGCGAACATCGCCGCGGTGGTCGATTTTCCCATGCCGATGGAGCCGGTGAGTCCGACGGTGATCATGCGGTTTCTCCGATAGTCTTCAGGGCCAGGGCGCGGACATCGACATCCGCGGGCGGCGATACGCCGAAGAAGGCCTCGAAGCTCGGGACGGCCTGGCGGATCAGCATCTCCAGCCCGTCGACGGTGCGCAGGCCCCGCGCCTGGGCGCGGGCGATGAACTCGGTGCGCAGCGGCTTGTAGACCATGTCGAGGATCACGGCGGCGTCCGGCGCTGTCGCGAGGTCGACTTCCGGGCCCGGTCCGCCGTTCAGTCCGAGCGAAGTGGCGTTGATGACGACGTTGGCGTCGTCGAGCGCGCCCTTGAGGTCCGCGGCCCGAACCGGTCCGCCGACGTCTGTCGCCAGCGCGAAGGCGCGGTCGGCCGTGCGGTTGATGATGCGGATATCCGGCGCGCCCGCCAGTACCAGCGCCGCCGCCGCTCCCCGGGCCGCGCCGCCGGCGCCCAGAATGACTGCCGGTCCGGCTTTGGGATCGAAGCCTGGCGCCTGGACGGCCAGCGCCGCCAGCATGCCCGGACCATCGGTATTGTCGGCGAAGATCGATCCGTCGTCGCGGAACAGCAGCAGGTTGGCCGCGCCGGCCAGGCGCGCGCGTTCGCTGGCCTCGTCGGCGCAGGCCAGCGCGTCTTCCTTGAAGGGGATGGTGACATTGACGCCCCGGATGACGCCGCCGCGCAGCCCTTCGGCAAGCGCCGCGAATCCGCCGGCCGTGGGCGCCAGCGGCACATAGGCGGCGTTCAGTTCGGCCGCCGCGATCCAGGCGTTGTGAAGCACCGGGCTCAGGGAGTGGGTGACCGGCCGGCCCACGATCCCGGCGACGAGGGCGGCGCCCGTGATCCCGCTCACGCGTCCAGCTCCCCGTGCAGACGCAGGAAGTCGAACAGGCCCATCAGCGGCAGGCCCAGGATGGTGAAATAGTCGCCCTCGATGCGGGAAAACAGCTGCACGCCCTCGTTCTCCAGCTGGTAGCAGCCGACAGAGCTGAGGATCCCCTCCCCACGAGCCGCCAGATAGCTGTCGATGAAGGCGTCGCTGAAGTCGCGCATGGTCAGTTTCGCGGGGGGGACCTCGCGCCAGATCACCTCGCCGCCCCGGGCCACGACCACGGCCGAGTGCAGCTTGTGCGTCTTGCCGCGCAGGAGCTGGAGCCGCTCGCGGGCCTCCGCCAGGGTCTCGACCTTGTCGAAGAGCTCGCCGGCAAGATCGAGGGTCTGGTCGGCGCCGATCACTAGGTCGCCGGGTCGTGCGCGGGAGACCTTGATGGCCTTCAGTTCGGCGAGGGCGTCTGCGACCTCGCGCGGACCCTGGCCCTCCGCCAGCAGGCCAGCCTTCACGGCGCCCTCGTCCACCCCGGCGACGTGGGTTTCAAAGGGCACGCCGGCGGCGCGCAGAACGGCGGTTCGGGCCGGGCTCTTCGACGCCAGCACGATCATCCCAGCACCTCCACAGAACCCCGGCCGCCCGACAGCAGATTGATGATCGCCGCGGCTGTCTCTTCCACGGAGCGGCGCGTCACGTCGATGACCGGCCAGCCCTGACGTTCGAACAGGCGGCGAGCGGCGATAATCTCCTCGCGCACGGCTTCCTGGTCGATGTAGGTGCTCTCGCGCTGCTCATTGAGGGACAGCAGACGGTTGCGGCGAATCTGAATCAACCGGTCGGGCGAGGCGATCAGGCCGACGACCAGGGTCTTCTTGATGTCCAGCAGCTGTTTGGGCAGCGGTATGTTGGGCACCAGCGGCACGTTGGCGGCCCGCACGCCGCGATGGGCGAGATAGATGCAGGTCGGGGTCTTGCTGGTCCGCGACACCCCGACCAGGACGACGTCGGCCTGCTCGAAATCCTGGGCGCCCTGACCGTCGTCGTGGCCCATCGCATAGTTCAGGGCTTCCATGCGGTTGAAGTAGTCGGTGTCGAGCGTGTGCTGGGCGCCGACGCGGCTGGAGATGGGCGCGCCGAGATAGCGCGACATGGCGGCGACCACCGGATCAAGCGCGGCGATGCAGGGGATCTCGTGGCGGCGGCAGCCCTCCTCGAGCGCCGCGCGCAGGGCGCCATCGACAATGGTGTGCATGACCACGCCCGGCGCGCCGGCGATTTCCTCGAGCGCCCGCTCCAGCTGGCGGGGCGAGCGGACCAGGGCGTAGATGTGCTCGATCGGCAGGATATCGGTGAACCGGGCGCAGACAGCGCGAGCCATGGCGTTCAGCGTCTCGCCCGTGGAGTCGGATACGAGATGGATGTGGAAATAGGTGGCGACGCGGGGCGCTGTGCTCATCACCCCTCCATAGAGCCAGGTCGGGCGTTCGACCAAGCCTGTGCATGGACCGTTAATGTTCTCTTAACCCTTCGGGGACGGTTGCGGACGGATTTCGGGCCGTTCAGCGCGACCGGTGAGTTACGGGGACGCCTTGCCCGGTTTGGGCCAGGGTCGTCCCCAGGTTGGCGCGACATCCACCGGTAAGGATTTGTTAACCCTCCCCCGCCCGGCACGAGGCGCAGCAGCCGCGGCATGGACGCGCACCAGGCCGTTAGGGTTTTGTTAAGGATTTCGAAGCCCTGCCAGTCCGTCCCCGATGTTCACAGGGGGTTGTACCGCTGTGAGCAAGCGGGGGAACAAGTCTGTATCCGGGATGGAGATCGCGCTTCTCGACCAGACTGTCCCGTCGGCGCCCCGGGTCTACGCCTACCTCCCCATCCTTTTTAACTTTCTATCAGGGAAGTAAGGAGGGCTTTGCCTCTCGCGGCGCGGAGCCTATCAAGCGGCGATGAGCGAGCATTCAAAACCCGACCTGCTGAAGGTCCTCTCGGGCGAGACCCTCAAGCGGCCTCCGGTATGGTTCATGCGCCAGGCGGGGCGGTATCTTCCCGAGTACCGCGCCTTGCGGGCGACGGCGCCGGATTTCATCTCCTTCTGTCTGAACCCGGAGATGGCGGCGGAGGCCACGCTGCAACCGATGCGGCGACTGCCGTTCAGCGCCTCCATCGTCTTCGCTGACATCCTGCTGATCCCGGGCGCCCTGGGCCAGAAGGTGTGGTTCGAGGCGGGCGAGGGCCCCAAGCTGGGCGAGCTTCCGTCCCTCGACGCGCTGGAGGGCGAGATCGAGGCCTCGACCTTCAAGCTGACCCCAGTGGGGCAGACCCTGTCGCTGGTTCGGGCCGCGCTGGAGCCTGAGCGGGCGCTGATCGGCTTCGCTGGCGCGCCGTGGACAGTGGCCAGCTACATGATCGAGGGTGGCTCCTCGGACCGCAGCAAGGCCCGGACCTTCGCCTACGAACGGCCCGAGGACATGGACCGGCTGCTCGACATCGTCGCCCGGGCCAGCGTCCGCTACCTGGCCATGCAGGCCGAGGCCGGCGCCCAGGTGCTGAAGCTGTTCGAGAGCTGGGCGGAAGGCCTGCCCGAGGACCTGTTCGAGCGCATCGTCTGCAAGCCGCACCGGACCATCATCAAGGGTCTGCGGGATCTGGGCGTCGAGACGCCGGTCATCGGCTTCCCGCGCGGAGCCTCCAGCCTGGCGCAGTACTATGCTGACACCGTCGACGTGCAGGGCGTGGCGCTGGACACCGCCTGTCCGGCTCACGTCGGCCAGGCCATCCAGAAGACCAAGGCCATCCAGGGTGCGCTGGACCCGCTGCTGCTGCGGGCCGGCGGGCCGGCGCTGGATCGCCGCGTCGAGCAGCTGCTGGACCAGTGGGGGGACGGGCCCTACATCTTCAATCTCGGCCACGGCATCCTGCCTGATACGCCGATCGCGCATGTGGAACAGGTGCTCAAGCGGGTGACCGGACAGTGACAGACGCTAGCCACGGCGGCCGCAGGGTCGCCGTCGTCCTGTTCAACCTGGGAGGGCCGGACGGTCCGGACGCGGTCCGGCCGTTCCTGTTCAACCTGTTCAACGATCCGGCCATCATCAGCCTGCCGGGCATCGTCCGCACGCCGCTGGCCGCCCTGATCAGCAGCCGGCGCGAGGAGTCGGCCAAGGCCAACTACGCGATCATGGGCGGGGGTTCGCCCCTGCTGCCCGAGACCCGCAAACAGGCGACGGCGCTGGAGGCGGCGCTGGGCGCCCGGCTCGCCGGCGACGAGGTCCGCTGCTTCATCGCCATGCGCTACTGGCATCCGATGACCGATGAGTCCGCGAAGGCCGTGGCCGCCTTCGCGCCGGACGAGATCGTGCTGTTGCCGCTCTATCCGCAGTTCTCGACCACTACCACCCAGTCTTCCGCTAAGGCCTGGGCCAAGGCCTACAAGGGTCCGGGCCGGACCCGCACCATCTGCTGCTACCCCGAGGAGCCGGGGCTGGTGGAGGCGCATGCACGGTCGATCGTGCGGACCCACCGAGCCATGGGGGCGCCAGGACCGCTGCGCCTGCTGTTCTCGGCCCACGGCCTGCCGGAGAAGGTCATCGCCGGCGGCGATCCCTACCAGGCCCAGGTCGAGCGCACCTGCGCGGCCGTGGTCGCCCAGCTGGGGCCGGACTGGGCGCCCGACTGGGACTGGCGGGTCTGCTACCAGAGCCGGGTCGGACCGCTGAAGTGGATTGGCCCGTCGGCGGAGCAGGCGATCGAGGAGGCTGGTCGTGACGGTCGGGGTGTTCTGGTGACGCCGATCGCCTTCGTCTCCGAACACGTCGAGACCCTGGTGGAGCTGGACCATGAGTACGCCGATCTGGCGCGGACTCTTGGGCTCCCGTTCTATCTGCGGGCTCCCGCCGTCGGCACGGACCTGGCCTTCATCGAGGGTCTGGCCGAGGTGGCGGTCGAGGCGCTGGGCCGCACCGGCGTTGCGCCGGCGGGCAGGCCGTGCGACCGCAGCTTCAAGCAATGTCCCTGTCGGGAGAGGGCCGCATGAGCTGGTTTCCGGAACACTACGATCTGCTGCGCGGGATTCACATCATCGCGGTGATCGCCTGGATGGCGGGGATGCTCTACCTGCCGCGGCTGTACGTCTACCACACCCGGGCGATCCCGGGGGGCGAGCTCGATACCGCCCTCCAGGTCATGGAGGTGAAGCTGCTGCGGATCATCATCAATCCGGCGATGATCCTGACCTGGCTGTTCGGGCTCAGCCTGATGGCGGCCCGCCCGGACGTGCTGGCCCAGCCGTGGATGTGGGTCAAGCTCGCCGGGGTCCTGTTCCTCAGCAGCTGGCACGGTTTCCTGGCCGGCGCCCGCAAGAAGTTCGCCGCCGGCACCAACGCCCGCTCGGAGAAGTTCTGGCGGATGACCAACGAGCTGCCGTTCCTGGCGGCCGTGGTCATGGTTCTGGCGGTCACCACCGAGTTCCTGGCCCGCTAGGTCTGCGCCGCGACAACGGATTCCTTGACGGGGCGGGGGCGGTGTGGTTCCCCTGCCCGCGATGTGAACCGCTTCGGTTCGCGTTTTCTCCTTTCGCCGGATCCGCGCCCGTTGGCGGCGCGCCCATGATCCGGCTCCCCGAACGTCCTTTCGCGCTTGCTTCAAGCGCCTTCCATTCGCCGCCCCCGGACCGTCAAAGGTCCAGTCCGGCGCCCGTCTACCCAAGGGGCCGCCCTCGGCCTCCACGACCAGAGTCCGTCCATGTCTGAAGACAATACACCCGACACCGAAACCGAAGCCCACGTCGCCGACAACGCGGCCGAGACCGGCTCCGAAGGCCACGACGGCCACGATGGCGACGAATCCCAGGTTTCGGCCGTTGTCGCCGCCCTCGGCGTCACCCGCATGTCCCTTCAGGAACTGAAGGAAACCTCCCCCGCCGACCTGCTGGCCCTGGCTGAAAAGCTGGAGCTCGATAACGCGAACTCGATGCGCAAGCAGGACATGATGTTCGGCATCCTCAAGACCGTTGCCGAGGAAGGCATCGAGATCTCGGGATCGGGCACCATGGAGGTGCTGCCGGACGGCTTCGGCTTCCTGCGCAGCCCGGAAGCCAACTACCTCCCCGGCCCTGACGACATCTATGTTTCGCCCTCGCAGATTCGGAAGTTCGGCCTGCGCACCGGCGATTCCGTCGTCGGCGCCATCCGCGCCCCGCGCGAGGGTGAGCGCTACTTCGCGCTGGTCAGCGTCGAGCAGATCAACTTCGAGGCGCCCGAGAACGTCCGCCACAAGGTCCACTTCGACAACCTGACGCCCCTCTACCCCGAGGAGCGGCTGAAGATGGAGATCGAGGATCCGACGCTGAAGGATCGCTCGGGCCGGATCATCGACATCGTCTCCCCGCTCGGCAAAGGCCAGCGCTGCCTGATTGTCGCCCCGCCGCGGGTCGGCAAGACGGTGATGCTGCAGAACATCGCCAAGTCGATCGCCGCCAACCACCCCGAGTGCTACCTGATCGTCCTGCTGATCGACGAGCGCCCGGAAGAAGTCACCGACATGCAGCGCACCGTCGTCGGCGAGGTGATCTCCTCGACCTTCGACGAGCCGGCCACCCGCCACGTGCAGGTCGCCGAGATGGTCATCGAGAAGGCCAAGCGCCTGGTCGAGCACAAGCGCGACGTCATCATCCTGCTGGACTCGGTGACCCGCCTTGGCCGCGCCTACAACACCACCGTCCCGTCGTCGGGCAAGGTGCTGACTGGCGGCGTCGACGCCAACGCCCTGCAGCGTCCCAAGCGCTTCTTCGGCGCGGCGCGCAACGTCGAGGAAGGTGGTTCGCTGACCATCATCGCCACCGCCCTGATCGATACGGGCTCGCGGATGGACGAAGTCATCTTCGAAGAGTTCAAGGGCACCGGGAACTCGGAAATCGTTCTCGACCGCAAGGTCGCCGACAAGCGCATCTTCCCGGCCATCGACATCCTCAAGTCCGGCACCCGCAAGGAAGAGCTCATCACCCCCAAGGACCAGCTGCAGAAGACCTACGTCCTGCGCCGGATCGTCAACCCGATGGGGGCCCAGGACGCGATCGAGTTCCTCATGGACAAGCTGCGCCAGACCAAGAACAACGCCGACTTCTTCCAGTCGATGAACACCTGATCCGACGCGGATCGCCGGAACGAAGAAGGGCGCGGAATGATCCGCGCCCTTTGTCGTATCCGCCGGCGGTTCCGGGCCCTCAGGGGACGAGCAGCGTCGAGCCGACCGTGCCGCGGCCCTCCAGCGTCTCGTGCGCCTGACGGGCCTGGGCGAGCGGGAAGGTCTGGCCGATGTCGACCTTGACCGCGCCGCTGGTCAGGACCGCGAACAGGGCGCTCGCGCTCTCGTCTAGCTCTTCGCGGGTGGCGATGTAGTCGAACAGGCCTGGCCGGGTCAGGAACAGCGACCCCCCCTGCGCCAGGCGCGAGGGCAGGACAGCCGGGGCCGGGCCCGAGGCGTTGCCGTAGCTGACCAGCATGCCCCGGCGCGCCAGGGCACCCAGACTCCCCTCGAAGGTGGCGGCGCCGACGCCGTCATAGACGACGCTGACCCCCTGCCCGCCTGTCAGTTCGCGGACGCGGGCCGCGACGTCCTCGTCGCGATAGAGGATGACCTCGTCGCAGCCGAGCGAGCGGGCCAGCGCCGCCTTGTCCGCGTCGCCCGCTGTGCCGATGACGCGGCAGCCGAGGTGTTTGGCCCACTGGACGAGGATCTGGCCGACGCCGCCGGCGGCGGCATGGGCCAGGATGGTCTGGCCGGCCTTCACCGCGTAGCAGCGGCGCAGCAGGAACTCCGCCGTCATGCCCTTGAGCAGCGAAGCGGCCGCCACCTGCGATGAGACTCCCTCGGGCAGCTTCACGGCCCGGTCGGCCTTGTAGGTGCGGTATTCGGCATAGGCGCCCAGCGGCCCGCCGGCGTAGCCGGCGCGGTCGCCGACCACGAAGCGGGTCACCCCCTCGCCGATCGCCTCGACGACCCCGGCGCCCTCAACCCCCATCACGCCCGGCAGCCGGGCCGGATAGAGGCCGGAGCGATAGTAGGTGTCGATGAAGTTGAGCCCGATGGCCTCGTGCCGGATGAGGATCTCCCCCGGCCCCGGAGCGGGGACGGGAAGATCGACGGCTTCGAGGACTTCGGGCCCGCCGGTGCGGGCCGCCTGGATCGCCAGCATGCGCCCTACCCCAGATGCTCGGCGAAGAAGGCCAGCGAGCGACGACCCGCTGTCTCGGCGTCGCCAGCGTGGAAATGCTCGCCGCCGTGACGCGCGAAGGCGTGGTCGCGGCCCGGATAGTCGTGGATGGTGATCAGCGGATGGTTGTCGAGGGCCGCGTGGATGGCCGCCTGGGCCTCCTTGGGCACGAAGCCGTCCTCGCCGGCGATGTGCAGCATCACCCGGCGGGTGAGCTTCTCGCCTTCGGGGGTCAGGGAATCGAGGCCCACGCCATAGTAGGAAACGGCGGCGTCGACATCGGTGCGGGTGGCGGTCAGGAAGGCCATCTTGCCGCCCAGGCAGAAGCCGACCGAGCCGACCTTGCCGGTGCAGCCGGGATCGGCGCGGATGGCGGTGATGGTGGCCTGCAGGTCTTCTGCCCCCTTGTCGGCGTCGAAGGCGTTGAACAGTTCGAAGGCCTTGTCCCACTCGGCCTTGGACTGGTCGGTGATGTCGATGCCCGGCTCGATCCGCCAGAACAGGTCGGGGCAAATGGCCAGGTAGCCCTGGGCGGCGAGGCCGTCGGTGATGTCGCGCATCACGGCGTTGACGCCGAAAATCTCCTGGATCACCACAACGGCGGGGGCCTTCGCGGCCGCCGGACGGGCGACATAGGCCGAAAACTCGCCGTCGGGCGTCTTGATGGTCACGCGTTCTCCGCTCATCGTCGGTCTCCGTTTTGTGTCAGGATGTGGTTGTTAGCGCGGTCGCGCGTCTCGCGGCCATAGGTAACCCCGTCTGCGGCCAAGGAAAGATCGAACCATGAAGGTCACCGTCGAGATCGACTGCACCCCGGTGGAGGCCCGAACCTTCATGGGCCTGCCCGATGTCACCGCCCTCAATGACCATATGGTGGCGGAGATGCAGAAGCGCATGGACGCCAACATGGCCGCCCTGGCGCCGGAGGAGCTGATGAAGAGCTGGATGGCCTTCGGCTCGGGCGCGCAGGAGCAGTTCCGCAAGCTGATGACGGCGGCCATGCCGGCGGCGGCAGGGTTCGGGACCAAGCCCGGCGAATGACCGACACCATCTTCGCCCCGGCCACCGCGCCCGGCCGCGCGGCGCTGGCGGTGGTGCGGATCTCGGGCCCTGGCGCGCGAGCGGCCGTCATGGCGCTGGCCGGATCGGTCCCCGCGCCGAGGCGGGCCTCGCTGCGCAAACTGACGGCCGTGGACGGCGCCGCGATCGACGAAGCCCTGACCCTCTGGTTTCCGGGTCCCGCCAGCTACACCGGCGAGGACGGGGCGGAGTTCCATGTCCACGGGGGCCTGGCGGTGGTCGACGCCCTGGTCACCGCGCTAGCGGATCTGGGCCTGCGGCTGGCGGAGCCCGGGGAGTTCACCCGCCGCGCCTTCCAGAACGGCCGGCTGGACTTGGCCCAGGCCGAGGCGGTGGCCGACCTGATCGACGCCGAGACGGCCGCGCAGTCGCGTCAGGCTCTGGACCAGCTGGGTGGCGGCCTGTCGCGTCGCTACGACGCCTGGCGTGAGGCCCTCATCGAGAGCCTGGCGGTGCTGGAGGCGGCGGTCGACTTCCCCGACGAGGACTTGCCCCAAGACGTCGCCGCCCGGGCGCGGCCGCATCTGGCGCGCCTGCTGTCCGAACTGCAGGGCGCGCTGGCCGACGCCGACCGGGGCCGCAGGGTGCGCGAGGGCTTCCGGGTGGCGCTGATCGGGGCGCCGAACGCCGGCAAGAGCAGTCTGCTCAACGGACTCGCCCGCCGCGACGCCGCCATTGTCACCGCGACGCCCGGCACGACGCGGGATGTCATCGAGGTCCCCTTGGTGCTGGGCGGCTACAAGACCCTGCTGGCCGACACCGCTGGTGTTCGTGAGACCGAGGAGGCGATCGAGGCCGAGGGCGTGCGTCGTGCGCAGGCCTGGTCGGCGGGCGCGGATCTGCGGCTCTGGGTGGTCGACGGCCATGCCTCGGACGGCAGCTGGCGTCTTGCCCATGATCTGGTTCAGTCGGGCGACCTCTGTGTGATGAACAAGGCCGACCTGCCCGAAAGCCTCGATGGCGGGCGGGCGCGGGCGGCGGCTCTGGAGCTGGGCCTGGAAATTCTGGACGTGTCGATGAAGGCGGACGGCGCGGCGTCGGTGCAGCGGGCGCTCGAGGCCCGTGTTGTGGCGGCGCTGGCGGCGTCGGAGTTCCCGGCGGCGACCCGGCTTCGTCATGCCGAGAGTCTGACGGAGGCGGCGGCCCGCATTGAACGCGCCCTCGCCCAGCCCGAGCCGGAGCTGG
Organism: Caulobacter sp.; assembly: GCA_031426695.1. Taxonomy (GTDB): domain Bacteria; phylum Pseudomonadota; class Alphaproteobacteria; order Caulobacterales; family Caulobacteraceae; genus Caulobacter. Next base: position 547,342 of record JASJPM010000005.1, on the reverse strand, counting down.
CAGCGGAAGATGTCCGCCTGGCGGCGCGGGCGCTGGAGCGGGTGTCCGGCCGCGTCGACCCGGAAGCGGTTCTCGACCGGGTCTTCTCCAGCTTCTGTATTGGTAAATGAGATGTTTCACGTGAAACACGGGTAGGCCCTGCGTCCTTCGACACGCCCGCTGTGCGGGCTGCTCAGGATGACTGGATGAGAGAATGCCAGATAGCCTAGTCCTGCTGAGCAGCGCCGCAGGCGCGTGTCGAAGCACGCACAGACTCCCAACCTCGTCCCGCTTCCTGTATACCCACGTCCCGTCGCCCCCGCTCGTCGGGGGCGTTCGCGTTCGGACCTGTGCAGATGACCCAATCCTGGGATGTGATCGTGATCGGCGGCGGCCACGCCGGCTGTGAAGCCGCGGCGGCCTCGGCGCGCTTCGGCGCGCGCACCCTGCTGCTGACTCACAAGCTCGAAACCATCGGCGAGATGAGCTGCAACCCGGCCATTGGCGGCCTGGGCAAGGGCCATCTGGTGCGCGAGATCGACGCCCTCGACGGCCTGATGGGTCGGATGGCGGACAAGGCCGGCATCCAGTTCCGCATGCTGAACCGCTCCAAGGGTCCCGCCGTTCGCGGTCCGCGCGCCCAGATCGACCGCAAGCTCTATCGCGAGGCGATGCAGGCCGAACTGGCCGCGACGCCGAACCTCAACATCATCGCCGAGGCGGTCGAGGATCTGATTGTCGAGGCCGATATGGTCGCCGGCGTGGTCGGCGGGTCGGGGACCGAGTACCGCGCGCCGAAGGTGGTTCTGACCACGGGGACCTTCCTCAAAGGCGTTATCCATCTGGGCGAGCAGCGCATCCCGGCCGGACGGGTCGGCGACGCGCCGGCCATCGGCCTGTCGGACCGGCTCTACAGCCTGGGCCTCGACATGGGGCGGCTGAAGACCGGAACCCCTGCGCGGCTCGATGGCTCGACCATCGCCTGGGACCGGCTGGAGATGCAGGCGGCCGACGCCGAGCCCATCCCCTTCTCCTTCCTCAACGACCATATCGACGTCCCCCAGATCCAGTGTGGCGTCACCTGGACGACCGAAGAGACGCACAAGATCATCGCCGAGCGACTGACGGAGTCGGCGGTCTACGGTGGACGGATTGAGGGTCGCGGCCCGCGCTACTGCCCGTCGATCGAGGACAAGGTCGTCCGCTTCGCCGACAAGACCGCTCACCAGATCTTTCTGGAACCCGAGGGTCTGGACGACGACACCGTCTATCCGAACGGCATCTCGACCTCCGTGTCGGAAGAGACCCAGCTCCTGTTCCTGCGCACCATCCCGGGCCTGGAGGCGGTCGAGGTTCGTCGCTACGGCTACGCCATCGAGTACGACTACGTCGATCCGCGCGAGCTGTTCCCGACCCTGGAGGTCAAGCGCCTGCCGGGGCTCTATCTGGCCGGCCAGATCAACGGCACGACGGGCTACGAAGAGGCCGGCGCCCAGGGTCTGATGGCCGGAATGAACGCCGCCCGGGCCGCTTCCGGCGCCGAGGCGGCGACCTTCGCCCGCGACGAGGCCTATATCGGCGTTCTGATCGACGATCTGGTGACGCGGGGTGTGACCGAGCCCTACCGGATGTTTACGAGTAGGGCCGAGTTCCGGCTTTTGCTGCGCGCCGACAACGCCGATCAGCGGCTCACGCAACGCGGGATCGATCTCGGAATTGTCGGCCCCACAAGGGCTGGAGTGTTTCACGTGAAACAACGGGCCCTCGACGAGGCCCGCGCCCAGGCCCGTTCATGGTCGTTAACGCCGGCCGCCGCCCAGAAGGCTGGGCTTTCGGTCAAGGCGGATGGTCAGCGTCGCGATCTGACCCAGCTTCTGGCCTATCCGGAGGTCACGCTGGACGTGCTGGCCGGCCTCTGGCCGGAGATCAACAGCTGGACCCCCGCCGTGCGGGAGCAGATCGAGATCGACGCCGCCTACGCCGGCTATCTAGATCGCCAGGCCGCCGATGTCGAGGCCTTCCGCCGCGACGAGGCCCTGCGTCTGCCCGCTGATCTGGACTATGCCGCCATCGGGGGCCTCTCCAATGAGGTCCGCTCGAAGCTGACCGCCGTTCGCCCCCTGACCCTCGGCCAGGCGGCCCGCATCGAAGGGGTCACCCCCGGCGCCCTGACCGCCCTGCTTGCCCATGTCCGACGCCCTCGCGCCGCCTGAGGCGGCTGGCGCGGCGCTGGACGCCGCGGGCTTTCAAGCCCTGACCCAGGCCACCGACGCCCAGATGGCGGACCTCGAGACCTTCCTCGAGATGCTGACCGCCGGTAACGCGGTGATGAACCTCGTCGGTCCGGCGACCCTGCCCGACTTCTGGAATCGCCACGCCTGGGACAGCGCCCAGCTGCTGCGCCTGGCGCCGGACGCGAAGACCTGGGCCGACCTGGGCGCCGGCGCCGGCTTTCCCGGTCTGGTTCTGGCCATCCTGTTCAAGGGCGTGCCCGGTGCGACGGTGCATCTGGTCGAGAGCATGGCCAAGCGATGCCGCTTCCTGACCTCGGTGTCGGAGGCGCTGGACCTGCCGGTGGTCATTCACAACAAGCGTGCGGAAGACCTGTCGCTGACTGTGGATATCGTCACCGCCCGGGCTTGCGCGCCGATGACCCGACTGCTCGGGTATGCGCGGCCTTATCTGCGGCGCGGGGCCACCGGCCTGTTTCTGAAGGGTCAAGATGTGGTATCCGAGCTTGAGGACGCCACCACATCGTGGAAGTTCTCCAGCCGCCTGATCGAGAGTTTGAGCGACCCGCGCGGCCGCATTGTCGAAGTGAAGGGACTTTCCCGTGCCTGACAGGCCTGACCCGGTCCTACCGCCGGCCCCGATGCGCGTTCTCGCCGTCGCCAACCAGAAGGGCGGCGTCGGCAAGACCACGACGGCCATCAATCTGGGCACCGCCCTGGCGGCGGTCGGGGAAAAGGTCCTGCTGATCGACTCCGACCCGCAGGGCAACGCCTCGACAGGCCTGGGGATCACCCGCCAGCAGCGCAAGACCAACCTCTACGACGTGCTGATGAACGAGATGCCGGCATCCGAGGCGGCCGTGCCGACCGCCCTCCCCGGCTTCGACATCCTGCCCTCGGACCCGGACCTTTCGGGCATTGAGCTGGAGCTGGGCCACGCCCCCCGCCGTTCCTACCGATTGCGCGACGCGCTGGAGCCGCTGCGGGCGGCCGGCCACTACGGCTACGTGCTGATCGACTGTCCGCCGTCGCTCAACCTGCTGACGGTCAACGCCATGACCGCCGCAGATGCGGTGTTCGTGCCGCTGCAGACCGAGTTCTTCGCGCTCGAGGGCCTGACCCAGCTGATGCGGACCGTCGACCTGGTGCGGGGCAGCCTCAATCCGACCCTCGAAATCCAGGGCGTGGTGCTGACCATGTTCGATCGCCGCAACAGCCTGTCCGAACAGGTGGCGCGCGATGTCCGCGCCCACTTCGGGTCCAAGGTCTACGAGACGGTCATACCGCGCAATGTGCGGGTGTCGGAGGCGCCGTCCTTCGGCAAGCCTGTGCTGATCTATGATCTGAAGTGCGCCGGATCACAGGCCTACCTCAAGCTGGCCCGCGAAGTCGTGGGTCGTGAACGCGAACGGCGCCTGCGGGCCGCCTGACGACGGAATGAACGGAGTGACGACGTCGATGGCTGAAGGTCGCAGGGGACTGGGTCGCGGTCTGTCCGCGCTGCTTGGCGAGGCCGAGGCGGAGACGGCCGCAACGCCGGCCGGTGAGCCCGCAGGCGTGCGCGAGATCCCGATCGAGCTGATCCACCGCAATCCCGACCAGCCGCGCCGCCGGTTCGGTGAGACCGAGATTGGTGAACTGGCGGATTCCATTCGGGAAAAGGGCGTCCTGCAGCCGGTGCTGCTGCGTCCCGCCCCCGATCTCCCCGGCGAGTACCAGTTGGTGGCCGGTGAGCGCCGCTGGCGTGCGTCCCAGCAGGCCGGCCTGCGGGCCATGCCGGCCCTGATCCGCGACCTCGACGACCGCCAGGTCCTCGAGATCGCCATCGTCGAGAACGTCCAGCGCGCCGATCTCGGGGTCGTCGAGGAGGCGCTCAGCTACAAGGCGCTGATGGATCGGTTCGGCCGCACCCAGGAAGAGGTGGCCCAGGTGGTCGGCAAGAGTCGGCCACACGTGGCCAACGCGCTGCGTCTGCTGACCCTGCCCGAGTCCGTCCAGTTGATGCTGGCCGAGGGGCAGCTGACTGCCGGTCATGCCCGGGCGCTGGTCGGCCATACCGAGGCGGTCAGCCTGGCGCGCGAGATCGTCGACCGCGAACTGAACGTCCGCGAGACCGAGGCCCTGGTGAAACGCGGCGCGCCGGAGACCCGGTCGGCTCGGCCGCAGGTTCCCGGTCGGCCCGGCGGCAAGGATGCCGACACGATGGCGCTGGAGGACGACCTGTCCGAGGTGCTCGGCCTGCCGGTCGAGATCAAGGACGCGGGCGGCGCCGGCGAGATCCGCATCCGCTACAAGACGCTGGAGCAGCTCGACGACCTCTGCCGACGTCTGACACGCGGCGGCTGAGGCGCAGGGAGCCGTAGCTGAGGGCGACCGGCGCGGCTAATTTCGCCACAGAGCCGATTTTGGTTTTCAGGTTCGTAACCTACTGAAAATAATAGGGTATTTCTGGCCCCTTTTGAGGGTACCGGTCTGGATGCTCAGGGAGTAGCGCTCAGGGTCGGCAAGGTCGCCCAGACCCGCGCGTCATGGGCCGGAACGAGGACCAGGCCGGGATCGGCCGCCTTCAGCTGCTTGAGCCGGACAAGCAGGGCGCGGGTGGCGTCGCGATCATGGTCGACGCTTCGCGCGATCCACGGCTTCTGCGCCGGCCGGTCCACGCCCTCGGTCTGCCAGGCGATGTCGCCGATCAGGGCGTAGCGCTTGCCATCCGGCAGGCTGACGAAGGCGATGATCGAGCCCGGCGTATGTCCTCCGGCCTCGACCAGCACGACACTGCCGTCGCCGAACAGGTCCCGACTGGCGGGGAAGCCCCGGTAGGGACCGTCCGTAAATCTGTAGGCGCGATAGCTGTCGGTTCCGAGGCGGCGCGCCAGCGCGCCGGCCTTGGCCGTCCCCTTCACGAAGGCCAGTTCGGCCGCCGGCACCCACACCGGAACGCCGGGCAGAGCCTCAAGTCCGCTGACATGATCCCAGTGCGCGTGGGTCAGGATCACGGCGGTGAGACCGGACGGCGCGATCCCGGCCTTGCGCAGCTCTTCGGCCACGGTGGTTTGGCGGTCGTACTTCGAGGCCAGCCGCAGGAGCAGCGGCGTGCCGATCCTGAAGTGCTCGTCAACGCTCGGTCCGAAGCCGGCGTCGAACAGGACCGTCCCTTTCGGATGGCGCACCAGTATGCCGCCGATCGAGAAGACGCGCGCATCGTCCATGCCGCCGCCCTCGTAGGCCAGTCCCGCCCTGGCGTACATACGCCCGGACGGGATGGCCGCCAGGCTCATACCGTCGGGCGGGTTGGCGGCGGGCGCGACCATGGCGGCGGTAGGCGGCGGGACCGGAATGACCGGCGCCGGCGCGCAGGCGGCGACGAGAGCCGCCAGTGACGACAGGACAAGGACGGTTGAACGGCGCATGGAAGCCCCCCAGGATTGTTATAGACTATACGATATAGTCTAATCCATGAGTCAATCGTCTTTCGCCGGCTCACCCTCGTGATGGCGCCGACCGTAGCGGCAGAGGAAGGTGGCCACGGCCTCGGTGATGACCGTCTCGCGGGACGGCAGGGTCTCGGCTGCCGGGCCGATGCCCATGACATGCGGCCAGATCGCGAACTCCTGGATCAGACCCAGGAACTGGCGGGCGGCGATGTCGGGGCGTGGGCAGTCGATGACGCCTTGGGCGCTCATCGCCGACAGCACGCCGGCCAGCGCCTGGAGTGTCGGTTCCTTGCCGAAGCGGTAGAATTCCTCGCCGATCCATGGGCGGGCGCGGGATTCGGCGACCACCAGACGGGTCAGCGCGACCTGCTCGCCCTCTTCGGCGAAGCGGTAGATGGCGCCGGCGATGCCGACCAGCTTGGCCGCGGGATCCTCGAAGGTGACGCTGCCGATCGAGTCCCGGACCCAGTTCGCCCAGGCCAGCATGCCGCCCCAGTGGCGGCGCAGCATGGCGCGAAACAGGGCCTCTTTGCCGCCAAAGCGGTTGTAGACGGTCTGCCGGGACACGCCCGCCGCCACCGCGATCTGGTCGAGATTCACGCCGTCGTAGCCGGCCTCCAGAAACAGGCCGCGCGCCGCTGCGAGAATGGCGTCTTCCGAGCGCGCGGCGTCGGCGCGGGCCCGCGCGGCGCGGCCTGAAGCGGGAACGGGGGGCGTATCTGCGCTCATCGATGGACTATACTGTAAAGGTCATCCTTAGTCATGCGGCGCTCGGCGCCCAGGAGCGAGAATGGCGCCTTTCAGATGCGCGGCGCGGCCAGAACCAGGCGCGAACGACGCCGTGCGTCGCGCGACGGCGTCGCCCTACAGGCCCAGTCGTCGCGCCCGTCCGGCGATTGTCAGCGCCAGGCGCTCGGCCAGCAGGCTGTCGGGCGCGCCGGCCGTCTTGCAGGCCATATCGGCGGCCAGCACCTCCGGATGCAGCGCCAGCAGATGCTCGAGCGTCCAAGCCCGCGCCTGGCGCAGCATCTCGCGCTCGTTCTTCCAGAAGACGCCCGAGGCCTTGGCGGCTTCCGCCAGGCTGGCGCCGTTGCCGGCGAGGGTGAGGATGCGGCGCAGCCGTGCCAGATGCATGCCCATGGCGCGGACGGCGGCCGGTCCGCCCTCCCCCTCGGCCGCCGCGCGTCGCAGTCCGGCCTGGGCCGCCGCCAGCTTGCCGCCGAACGCGTCGGTGGCCGCATCGCTCAGCGAGGCCTCCGGCTCGACGCCGAGAAAGTCTTCCAGGTCGGCGGGCGTGGCGATCCGGCCGCTGCCCGGGCCGAGCCAGAGCGCCAGCCGCTCCATCTCCTGCCGGGCCACGCCGCGCTCGCGCGGCAGACGCGAGACGAAAAGTTCCAGCGCCTGGCTGTCGAGCCCCACCTTGTCGGCGGCCAGCGACTCGCGGACCAGGCGGGCGACATCGCCCGGCTCATCGTCGTAGCAGGGGATGGTGGCGCAGGCGGCGGCCTTCTCGGCGACCTTGCGCATCGCCGAGTCGCGGCCGAGCGCCCCGGCCTCGATCAGCAGGAAGGCGTCGGGGTTCAGTTTTCCTTCGGCATGGGCCGCCAACGCCTCGGCTGCGGCCTTGTCAGGCCCCGCCTTTTCGCCGGTGAACCGCACCCGCACCAGCCGGCGACCGCCCATCATCGAGATGGCGGCCAATTCACCTTCCAGCCGGCCGCCATCCAGCTCGTCGTCGTTGAGCATGGCCGTGTCGAAGGGGTCGTCGGGATTGGCGGTGACGACCCTGGCCAACTTGTCGGCCCGCTCCCGGACTCCGCCGCGATCACGGCCATAGATCAACGCGGCGCGCACGCCTGCGTCCGGCCCCTTGAGGAACCGTTCGACGTCGGGGCGTTTGGAGATGATCACGGGAGGCTAGCCCGCCCGGCCGTGCATCATCCAGATGGCCAGCTGCAGCTGGATCTTTCGGGCCAGCTCGGCCGCGGCGCGCTCCTCGGCGTCCTGGTGCCCGGCGATCGAGGCATAGGGTTGATCGGCGCGGTCGAAGGTGACTTCGGTGCTGGTCACGCCCTTGAACGCGACCAGGCCGGTGGCCGCTTCGGTCAGGGTCCAGTCGGCGTCCAGAACCAGTTCGTAGCGACTGGCGGCGGAATCGACGCGGCGGCCGCGCGGCGTACGGGTCTGCTTGAGGTCGATCTTCAGGGTGTAGGCGGCCGGAATGGCCGCGTCGCGCGCCAGGGCGTCATCCAGCGACTCGCGCAGCAGATAGCCGGTGCGGCCCTCCGGCGCGATGGTTTCGATGGCCGACAGGCCCGGGCTGACGCCGGGCTGGGCGTACAGGGGCGTGAAGCCGCACCCGGCGAGGAGCGGGGCGGCCGCGATCAGGACGAGCGCCAGAAGACGGATCTTCATGGTCATCCCGCGACGATGTTCACGATGCGGCCGGGCACGACGATCACCTTGCGGATCGAGAGGTTGTTCGCCGAAAGGTACGCCTGAACCGCCGCGTTGGCTCGCGCTAATTCCTCGACCGTCGCCGCGTCCGCGTCGGCCGGGGCTCTCACCTCGTCGCGGCGCTTACCGTTGATCTGCACCGGCAGAACCAGTTCGGCATCGACAGTCAGAGCGGGATCGGCTTCCGGCCAGGGCGCGTCCACGGCCATGCCCTCGCCGCCGATCCGCATCCAGCATTCCTCGGCCAGATGGGGGGTGAAGGGGGCGATCAGCCTGGCCAGCACCGACAGGGCCTCGGCCCGCGCATTGGCCACCCCCGCGTCACCGGCCTGGAAGCCTTTGAGAATATTCAGGAACTCATACAGGCGGGCGATGCCGCTGTTGAACCGGAAATGCTCGATGGAGTCCGTGACCGCCTTGATGGTCTTGTGCGTCGCCCGGCGCAGCTCTTCGGCCCGCGGGTCGGTGTCGGGCCCCGACGGGCCCGGTCCCGAGGCGTCGAACTCGGCCCAGACGCGGTTGACGAAGCGTCCGGCGCCTTCGACCCCGCCGGTGGTCCACTGCACGTCCCGTTCGGGCGGGCTGTCGGACATCACGAACAGGCGGGCGGCGTCGACGCCATAGGCCTCGAAGATCTCCTCCGGCGCCACGACGTTCTTCTTCGACTTCGACATCTTCTCGATGTCGCCGATGACCAGCGGCTCGCCCGTCGAGGCCACGCGGGCGCGGCGGGTGTTTCCCTCGGTCTCGATGACGATCTGCGTCGGCTCGACCCAGTCGCCCGCCTGACTGCGGTAGGTCTCGTGCGTGACCATGCCCTGAGTGAACAGGCCGGCGAACGGCTCGGCCACCGACAGAAGGCCTTCATCCTTCAGGGCGCGGGTCACGAAGCGGGCGTACAGAAGGTGCAGGACCGCATGCTCGACCCCGCCGATGTACTGGTCCACCGGCAGCCACTTGTCGGCGGCGGCCTTGTCGATCGGTGTGTCGCTCTGCGGATTGGCGAACCGGGCGAAGTACCAGGACGAGTCCATGAAGGTGTCGAGGGTGTCGGTCTCGCGCTCGGCCTCGCCGCCGCAGGTGGGACAGCTCACGAAGCGCCAGGTCGGATGGTGCAGAAGCGGATTGCCCGGCCGGTCGAAGGTGACGTCGTCAGGCAGGATGATCGGCAGTTGGTCGGCCGGGGCCGGGATCGTCCCGCACGCCTTGCAGTGGATGACCGGGATCGGACAACCCCAGTAGCGCTGGCGTGACACGCCCCAGTCGCGCAGGCGGTAGACGGTGGCGCCCTTGCCCTTGCCCATCCCTTCGATGCGGGCGACGGCGGCGGCCTTGGCCTGCTCGATGGTCAGGTCGTCGAGGAAGTCGGAGTTGAAGATCTTCCCCGGGCCGGTGAAGGCCTCGGACCCGACCATGTAGGTGGCGGGATGGGCGTCGCCGGGCAGGACGACCGGCTTGACCGGCAGGCCATACTTGCGCGCGAAGTCCAGGTCCCGCTGGTCATGGGCCGGACAGCCGAAGATGGCGCCCGTGCCGTAGTCCATCAGGATGAAGTTGGCGATCCAGACCGGCAGGGTCTCGCCCTCGACGAACGGGTGCTTCACCCGCAGGCCGGTGTCCAGGCCCAGCTTCTCGGCGCCCTCGATGTCGGCTTCCGAGGTGCCCCCCTTGCGGCATTCGGCGACAAAGGCGGCGACCTTCGGGTCAGTCGCCAGCCGTTCGGCCAACGGGTGATCGGGCGCGATGCCGACGAAGGCCGCGCCGAACAGGGTGTCGGGACGGGTCGTATAGACCTCCAGTCCCGCCTCGAAGCCGTCCGGCGCGCGGCCGTCGAAGTCGAACGAGAACTGCAGGCCGGTGGAGCGGCCGATCCAGTTCTCCTGCATCGTCCGGACCTTCTCCGGCCAGCGGTCCAGGGTCTGCAGACCCTCGATCAGGTCATCGGCGTAGTCGGTGATCCGCAGGAACCACTGGGTCAGCTTCTTCTTCTCGACCACCGCGCCGGAGCGCCAGCCGCGGCCGTCGACGACCTGCTCGTTGGCCAGAACGGTCATGTCGACCGGATCCCAGTTGACCGTGGCCTCCTTGCGGTAGACCAGGCCCCGCTTCAGAAGCTTCAGGAACCACGCCTGCTGCTGACCGTAGTATTCCGGATCACAGGTCGCGAACTCGCGGCTCCAGTCGATCGACAGGCCCAGCGCCTTCAGCTGCTCCCGCATCCCGGCGATGTTGTCGTAGGTCCAGCCCTTGGGGTGGACGCCGCGCTCCATGGCGGCGTTCTCGGCCGGCATGCCGAAGGCGTCCCAGCCCATCGGATGCAGCACCGCATGACCCCTGGCGCGGCGATAGCGGGCGACCACATCGCCCATGGCGTAGTTGCGGACGTGCCCCATGTGGATGCGCCCCGACGGATAGGGGAACATCTCCAGGACATAGTATTTCGGCCGCGGATCGTCGTTGGCGACGCGGAAAACGTCCTTGCGGGCCCAGGCTTCACGCCAACGGGGCTCCGCGTCCTTCGGATTGTATCGGGCCATTTCGGCTTTCGGGTGGTCCGGGCCGGCTTAGCCGGCCATGTTGGCCAGGCGCAGCTGGCGGGCCTTGGTCAGGATGGCGTTCTCGATATCCGTCTCGGTCTGGGGCGCCGTGGGGGCGTCCGTCCAGCCGCCGGCGCCGTCGCTGACCTGCTTGAACACGGTCGCGTTGAGGCCGTCGGCCCTAAGTCGCGTATCGAGAATGTAGACCGTCGCCTTGAAACGTTCGTCCGGCTTTTCCGGGTTCGTGTACCAGTCGGTGATCACCACGCCGCCGTAGGGGTCGGCCGAGGCCAGGGGCATGAAGGACAGGGTGTCCAGGGTCGCGCGCCACAGATAGGCGTTGACGCCGATCTGCGCCGCTTCGCCGCCGTCGCCGACGTTCCGCGACCCGCCCGTTCCGCAGCCGGCCACGCCCACGAGCGCCAGGGTCAGAACCCCGACAGAGGCGACCCGCATCCAAGACCCGCGCGCAAACGCCATATTGTATCGCTCCACTTACGTTTCGGGCCGCGCGTGCCATGTTCGCGCGGCGGCGTACACCCCCGACGCCTCGACAGCCCGTCTACAACAGGGCCGCCTCGCCGCCAAACGGGAATCTCGTGGCCTTCGCGCAACAGGCGACCGGGGAATCGTTGGACTCCGTCCCCGAGTCTGACCGCAGCCAGTTGACCCCGGCCCCCAGCCGCTTTTAATCGCGATGAAGGCTCACCATGTTTCATCAGGAATGATGGCAAGAGCGAGACGGCTGGGGGAAGCCGGTAAAGGCGAAATGACCAAGCTTCTGAGCACTGTCGCGATTTCGGCGCTGGCCCTGGCGGGCTCGGCGACGTTCGCCTATGCCCAGACAGCGCCGGCCAAGCCCAAGCCGACGGCGCCCTTCACGGTTCGCAGCGACTTCAACGCCGGTGACGCGCAGTTCGCGCCGCAGGACAGCCGCCGGCTGGTCTGGGACGCCAACAAGGGCCGCTGGGGCCTGACCCTGGACATCAAGCCGCGCACCGATATCGGCCCGTCGGGCCGCGACGTCGAAGCGGGCGCCTTCTTCAAGGTCACGCCGCGCCTGCGCGTCGGCGGCGCCGTCGGCGTCGGACCCAACCAGCCAGCGCCGATCCGCAAGAGCGACGGCCGCGAGGAAACGCCGCGCGTGCGGCTCGAGACCGCCTTCAAGTTTTGAGGCCCTCCACCATCGCAAATCCCGCGGCGCCCGAGCTGACCAGCTCGCGCGCCGTTTTCACGTTCACACCGCCCAGCGCGTAGACCGGCAGCGGCGCGGCGGCGACGAAGGCGGCGAACCCGTCCGCGCCCATCGGCGTCCCGGCCGAGGCGCTGGCGCTGGGAAACACCGTCGAGGCCAGCACCGCGTCGCAGCCGAACTCAGCCGCCAACCGGGCGGCTTCCAGCGAATGGGCGGCGCCGGTGACGATCCAGTCGGGATGGGCGGCTTTCAGGCTGTCGGCGCGGCCAAGGTCGCGTTCCGGCAGATGCACGCCGCCGGCCCCCACGGCGTCCGCCAGGACCGCGTCGGCGCCGATCAGCAGCACAAGCCCACGCGCGCGGGTGATGGCCGCCAGCCGCGCCGCCTGCTCCAGCGCGTCGGCGGCGCCGAACGCCCGGTAGATCACCCCGCTGCCGGCCGGAAGTCGCATCGCCACGGCCGCCGGATCGGGCGTCCGGTCCGGGTCGGTGACGAAGATCAGGCGGGGCAGGGGCTTTGCGGAGGGCAGGCGGGGTCGTAAGGACGCCGCAAGGTCCGCCAGCCGCTGGAGATCACCCATTGCCTCACTCATCCGCTGTCGCCGACGCGCGCCTTTCCGTGCTGGACCGTATCGCCGCCGCGGCGCGGGAGGCCGGGCGGTCGCCCGCCGATGTGACCCTTGTCGCCGTCTCCAAGCAACAGGCGGACGAGAAGATCGACGCCATGCTGGCCGCCGGGCAGCGGCTGTTCGGCGAAAACCGCGTCCAGGAGGCCATGGGGCGCTGGATTCCGCGGCGCGAGGGGGTCGAGCTGCGCCTGATCGGGCCGCTGCAGACCAACAAGGTCCGCGAGGCGGTGGCCCTGTTCGACGTCATCGAGACCGTCGATCGCGATAAGCTGGCGAGCGCCCTGGCCCGGGAGATGGCGCGATCCGACAAGACCGTCCGCCTCTATGTTCAGGTCAACACCGGCAAGGAGCCGCAGAAGGCCGGGGTCTTTCCGGCCGATGTCGACGCCTTTGTCGCCCATTGCCGCGATCTGGGTCTGACCGTCGAGGGGCTGATGTGCATCCCGCCGGAAGCCGAGCCCGCGGAGCCGCACTTCGCGATGCTGGCCGATATCGCCGCCCGTAACGGCCTGGAGAAACTGTCGATGGGCATGAGCGCCGACTACGAGACAGCGGTGCGCCTGGGCGCCACCAGCGTGCGGGTCGGCTCGGCCCTGTTCGGTGGGCGGAGCTGACGGCCCGGGCAAGGCCGTGAAATAGCCGCGCGCGAACCCTATCTGCAGGCCTGGTCTCGCCCGGATGTTGGCCAGAGGCCGCGAACCGGTGCATGGTCTGTTGATGGCGCAACCCAAGACTCTCCTCATCGTCGATGACGACAACGACCTCCGCAGCGCTTTGGCCGAACAGCTGCAGCTCCATGAGGAGTTCGCGGTGGTCCAGGCCGAGACGGCCGGGGAGGGCGGACGACTGGGCCGGGAAGCCCGGCCGGACCTGATCCTGCTCGACGTCGACCTGCCGGACATGGACGGTCGCGAGGCCTGCCGGCTGATGCGCAAGGGCGGGGTGACCGCCCCGATCATCATGCTGACGGCGGCGGCGACCGACGCCGACACCATCCTGGGCCTGGATTCCGGGGCCAATGACTATGTCACCAAGCCCTTCCGGTTCGGGGTGCTGCTGGCCCGCATCCGCGCCCATCTGCGCAGCCACGAAGCGTCAGAGGACGCGGTCTTCCGCATCGGCCCCTACGAGTTCCGTCCGGCCCAGAAGCTCTTGGTCGACGACAAGGCCAAGAAGGTGCGGCTGACCGAGAAGGAAACCAACATCCTCAAGTATCTCTATCGCAGCGGGGCCAAGTCGGTGTCGCGCGAGGAGCTGCTGACCGAGGTCTGGGGCTACAACGCCGGCGTCACCACCCACACGCTGGAAACCCACGTCTACCGCCTGCGCCAGAAGATCGAGCCCGATCCCGCCAACGCCCGCCTGCTGCTGACCGAGGCGGGTGGCTATCGGCTGCAGCCTTAGGGACTGGTTCCGGCGCCAGCCGGTAGCTGTCCCCCAACAGCGTCCGGCAGTCCCGCCCTCAAACCATGAAATCCGCCGTCACCGGCGCATGGTCGCTGGGCTTGTCCCAGCCGCGCACGTCGTCGTGGATGCGGGCCTGGGCCTTGCCGCCGGCGAAGGCGGCGTCGCGCAGGCCGGGCGTGACCAGGATGTGGTCCAGCAGCAGCCCGCGATTGGACTGGCGGAAGTCGGCGGCGCGATAGCTCCACCAGCTGGCCAGCTTCTCCGGCTCGGGCGTGGCTTCGCGCACCAGGTTGATCAGCCCCAGTGACGCCTGCATGGCGCGGAAGGCCTCGATCTCGACCGGCGTGTGGCTGACGATCTTCGACATGTAGCGGTGGTTCCAGACGTCGAACTCGCCCGGGGCGACGTTCAGGTCGCCGGTGACGACCAGCGGCGCCTTGGGATCGCGTTTGGCCAGTTCGCGGGTCAGGCCCTCGTAGAAGTCCAGCTTGTGGTCGAACTTGGGGTTCAGCGCCCGGTCTGGCGTGTCGCCGCCGGCCGGGATGTAGAAGTTGTGGATCTCGATCCCGGCGATCTTCGCCCCGACGCAGCGGGCGTGGCCCTCGCGACAGACCTCGAGCGGCTGGGCGTCCTCGATCGGATGGCGCGAGGCGATGGCCACCCCGTGCCAGCCCTTCTGGCCGGCAATGCGGAAGTGGGAAAAGCCCAGATCCTCGAACATCGCCTTGGGAAACTCGGCCGTCTGGCACTTGATCTCCTGCAGGCACAGGACATCGGGCGCGACCTCGTCGACCATGCGGCCGATGAGCTCGCCGCGCGGGCGGACCGAGTTGATGTTCCAGGTGGCGAGACGAAGGCGCATGGGCGTCAGATACGGGGTTTTCGGCCAAAAGAAACGCCCGGATGCATGAAGCATCCGGGCGCGAAAGGTGGTCTCTCATGCCGCCGCCGGGAGGGGATAGGTTCCGGCACGGTGCGACGGTATCGCGAGGTCGGGCGCGCTACCGTTATGCGTGGCATTATTGCAACGAGAGTGCAGAAACGTCAACGGGTTGAATCGAGGTATTTGCCTGTTGCGATTGTGTCACAAACCGGCGGGACTCAGCCCCGTCGCGCCGGGGCCGGGTAAGGGGCCTTGAACAGGGCCGGGTCGAGGCCCGAGGCTCGCACCAGGCTGGTCAGCCGCACCCGGGTCGGGGCGTTGCGGGCGTCGGTGACCGTCCAGCCGAGCAGCTGCAGCGGGCTGCCGCCGAACGTCATGATGATCTGGCCCTTGGTCTTGCCGGCGCGGTCCTGGGCGGTGATCTCGAAGCCGTCGTTCAGGGCCCGGACGCCGGCGATGTGCACGCCGCGATCCAGCCGGATCTCGTCGGCCAGGAACAGCTTCAGCGGGGTCTGGCTGAGGAAATAGCGGTTCACGGTCTTCAGGCGCTTGTCGGCGACCGAGACCACGCGGCCGTCGGAGACCACCAGCAGGCTGGACGGCGCCTCGTACTCGAAGCGCGCCTTGCCCGGGCGCTGCAGGTAGAGCAGGCCGGTCGTCTGGGAGCCGCGGGCGTCGGTCTGCACGAACTTGCCGCGAGCCGACTGCAGGCCCTGCAGATAGGTCGTGGCCTTGTCGAGCATGCCCTGGTCGGCGGGCGACAGGGCCGCGTGAGCGAGGCCCGGGGCCAGCAGCAGGGCCGGGGCGGCGGCGAGGAGGGCGCGTCTGGTCGTGGTCATGGCATCGCTCTAGCAGGGCCGAACGGCAATTTCTTGACCACTCGCGCTCCTACGGGGGAGGCGGGGCCAGGATCTCGCGCTTGCCGGCGTGGTTGGCGGCTCCAACAACGCCCTCCTGCTCCATTCGTTCAATCAGCGAGGCGGCGCGGTTGTAGCCGATCTGCAGCCGGCGCTGGATGTAGCTGGTCGAGGCCTTGCCGTCGCGGGTGACCACGGCCACCGCGCGGTCGTAGAGGCTGTTCTCGTCGCCGTCGCCGCCGCCCGAGCCATAGCCGCCGCCGTCGCCGTCCTCGTCATCGCCGCCGGCGGTGACCTCGTCCAGGTACTGCGGCGTGCCCTGCTCGCGCAGGAACTTGGCCACCGCCGCCACCTCCTCGTCGGCGACGAACGGGCCGTGCAGGCGGGTCAGCCGGCCGCCGCTGCCGCCGGCCATGTAGAGCATGTCGCCCTGGCCCAGCAGCTGCTCGGCGCCCTGCTCGCCCAGGATGGTGCGGCTGTCGATGCGCGAGGTGACCTGGAAGCTGATCCGGGTCGGGAAGTTGGCCTTGATGGTGCCGGTGATGACGTCGACCGACGGGCGCTGGGTGGCCATGATCAGGTGGATGCCGGCGGCGCGGGCCATCTGGGCCAGCCGCTGAACGGCGCCCTCGATGTCCTTGCCGGCCACCATCATCAGGTCGGCGACCTCGTCGATGACCACGACCAGATAGGGCATGTGCTCGGGACGGATCTTCTCGCTCTCGAAGATCGGCCGGCCGGCTTCGTCGAAGCCGGTCTGGACGGTGCGCTCGAAGTGCTCGCCCTTGTCGATCGCCTCCTTGGCCCGCTCGTTGTAGGCGGCGATGCCGCGCACGCCGATCTTGGCCATGCGGCGATAGCGGTCCTCCATCTCGCGGACGGTCCACTTCAGCGCCACGATCGCCTTCTTGGAGTCGGTCACCACCGGCGCCAGCAGGTGCGGGATGCCGTCATAGACGCTCAGTTCGAGCATCTTGGGGTCGATCATGATGAACCGGCACTGCTCGGGGCTCAGCCGGTAGAGGATCGACAGGATCATGGCGTTGACCCCGACCGACTTGCCCGAGCCGGTGGTCCCGGCGATCAGCAGGTGGGGCATGCGGGCCAGGTCGGCGATGTAGGGCTCGCCGCCGATGGTCTCGCCCAGCGCCATGGGCAGGGTCTGGGAGGCCTTCTCGTAGTCGGCGCTGGCCAGCAGATCGCGCAGATAGACCGTCTCGCGCTTGGCGTTGGGCAGCTCCAGCGCGATGGCGTTGCGGCCCGACACCACCGAGACGCGGCAGGCGGCCACGCCCATCGAGCGGGAGATGTCGTCGGCCAGGGCCACGACCCGCGCATGCTTCACGCCTGGGGCCGGCACCAGTTCATAGAGAGTGACGACCGGACCGGGGCGGATCTGGTCGATGGCGCCGCGGATGCCGAACTCGCTGAGCACGCTTTCCAGCAGGCGGGCGTTCTGGCGCAGCGCCTCCTCGTCGAAGCCGCCGACGCGGGGCTTGGGCTTGGCCAGCATGGCCAGCTCCGGGAGCATGAAGCCGCCGGGCGCGACGAAGTCGAAGGTCTTCTGCTGCTCGCGCACCTCGCGGCTGCTGTTCTTGGGCGCCGGCTTGGGCGGCTTGATGGCCGGGGCGCCGGGGCGGCCGGCGGCGGGGATATCGGCGTCGTCCTCGTCGACCTCGGCCGGCGGATCGTCGGCGAAGCGCAGCGGCTTGGGCGTGGCGGCCGCCTTCTCCGCGCGGCGGCGCGCAGCCGGGGCCCGGGCGGGGGCGGCGACAGGCTCAGGTTCGCGCGGCGCCGGGCGGCGGGCCAGCAGGTTTTCCAGCGCGCCCTCGGCGGCGCGGGCCATGCCGGCGCGGCTGACGCCCAGGGCCCACGCAGCGGCGAACCCGCCGACGGCGAGCAGCACCAGGGCGGCTATGATCTCCGCGCCTGGAATACGGGCGAAGGCGATGATCCCCGACAGCCCGCCCAGCAGGCCGTCGCCCCAGAAACCGCCCAGGCCCCGGGCCAGGGCCCAGCTCTTGGGCGGGCTCGGCGCGGCGATGGCCCCGGCCAGGGCCAGCACGGCGCACACGCCGACCAGCGCCCGCAGGCGGGTGGCGCGGCGGTGCGCATCCGGATCTGGATCGACGGCGCGGGTCAGGCCGAAGACGACCATCAGCAGCGCCAGTCCCCAGGCGGCCAGGCCCAGCGACTGCACGAAGATGTCGGCGACCACCGCGCCCGGCCCGCGCAGGATGTTGGTCGCCGGCAGGGCGGAGGCGACGTTCAGGCTCGGATCGGCGGAATTCCAGGTGGCGAAGGCGGCGATCAGCGCCAGGCCGGCCGCCGCGACCACGCCGCCGCGCAGGCGCGCGCTGAACGGCTGGGTCCAGGCCCAGGCCGCCAGCTCCATCGCC
This sequence comes from Caulobacter sp., assembly GCA_031426695.1. Taxonomy (GTDB): domain Bacteria; phylum Pseudomonadota; class Alphaproteobacteria; order Caulobacterales; family Caulobacteraceae; genus Caulobacter. Next base: position 529,335 of record JASJPM010000005.1, on the reverse strand, counting down.
ATATCCAGCCCGGTCCGCCTCGCCGCCCGCGCCATCCGCGCCCCCATCGTTCTGAGCCGCCTATCTGGCCCGCGGAGAGTTAAGGGGCGTTTACTTTGCCGGGCCGGAAGCGCGGCAGATTGTCTGGTCGGAAGGGGCACGGCTTCGCATCCTCTTGCGGCTTGACCCGAAAAGGTTGGGGAGGGGGCGGAGCGCCGGGCCTCCGCCCGGCATAGGGGTAGTCGTGGGCCGTTTCGACGAAGGTCAGCGCTCCGCGTGGTCGTTCTCCCGCAGGCCCGGGACGCGCAGGGCTGTTCACCCTTTTTTCCCGGACTCTCCCCGCCTAGCCTCTCCAGACGGTTTGAACTGCTGCCCACGAACGGGCGGGCCTGCACACCAGCGCACGCCTGGAACGGAGGCTTACGTCCCCTCCGCCTGATCCCGCTCGACCACTCCCCGCCGCCGCATCGGGCTGGTACCAGGCGCCCTCCCCCGCGACGGGGACGTGATGAGTATGGGGGCGGTTGGAGCGAGGGGGATTGATTGTGGTCTATCCCCCTATCTCCGTCTCCCCGGCGAAGGCCGGGGCCCATACGGGGCAAGGGCTGGAGCGGTTTTATGGATCCCGGCCTTCGCCGGGAAGACGGGGGATAAGCGCTCTTCCTCTCCGGAGCGAAGCGAGCGGGGAGGTGGCCTCGCGGAGCGAGGTCGGAGGGGCCGGCGCCGGGGTTTCAGGATCGGGCGCTGTGCACGGCGGTCAGTCGTCCGCCGCCAGCGCTGCCCCACCACCATGCTCCGCAGGGTCCCCCTCCCCGGCAAGCCGGGGAGGACTGAAACAGAAAAAGGGCGGCCCCGTCGCCGGAACCGCCCCCAATCTTCAGCGATGACGCTAGAAGCTTACGCCTCTTCGGTCGCCTTGGCCGACAGGTCTTCGCCCGTTTCCTGGTCGACGACCTTCATCGACAGCTTGGTCTTGCCGCGATCGTCGAAGCCCAGGAGCTTCACCTTGACCATCTGGCCTTCGGTCAGCACGTCGCTGGGCTTGGAGACCCGCTCGTTGCTGATCTGGCTGACGTGGACCAGGCCGTCCTTGGCGCCGAAGAAGTTCACGAAGGCGCCGAAGTCGACGACCTTCACGACCTTGCCGTTGTAGATGGCGCCCAGTTCCGGCTCGCTGGCGATGGACTTGATCCAGTCCTTGGCCGCGTCGATCTTGGACTGTTCCGAGGCCGCGATCTTGATGGTGCCATCGTCGCCGATGTCCACCTTGGCGCCGGTTTCGGCGACGATCTCGCGGATCACCTTGCCGCCGGTGCCGATCACTTCACGGATCTTGTCGACCGGGATCTTGATGGTCTCAATCTTGGGCGCGAACTCACCGAGCTCGGCGCGCGGCGCGTCCATGGCCTTGTTCATCTCACCAAGGATGTGGTCGCGGCCTTCCTTCGCCTGGGCGAGGGCCTTGTCCATGATGTCGATGGTGATGCCGGAGATCTTGATGTCCATCTGCAGCGAGGTGATGCCGTCGCTGGTGCCGGCGACCTTGAAGTCCATGTCGCCCAGGTGATCTTCGTCACCCAGGATGTCCGACAGAACCGCGAAGCCGTCGTCTTCCAGGATCAGGCCCATGGCGATGCCGCTGACCGGACGGATCAGCGGAACGCCCGCGTCCATCATGGCCAGCGAGGAGCCGCAGACCGTGGCCATCGAGGACGAGCCGTTGGACTCGGTGATCTCGGAGACCAGGCGGATCGTGTAGGGGAAGTCTTCCTTGGCCGGCAGCATCGGGCGCAGGGCGCGCCAGGCCAGCTTGCCGTGGCCGACTTCGCGGCGGCCGGGCGTGCCCATGCGGCCGGTTTCACCGACGCTGTAGGGGGGGAAGTTGTAGTGCAGCAGGAAGGATTCCTTGTAGGTGCCTTCCAGGGCGTCGACGAACTGCTCGTCGTCGCCGGTGCCCAGGGTGGCCACGACCAGGGCCTGGGTCTCGCCGCGGGTGAACAGGGCCGAGCCGTGGGTGCGCGGCAGGATGCCGACTTCACCGAGGATCGGACGCACGGTCTTCACGTCGCGGCCGTCGATGCGGATGCCGGTGTCGAGGATGGCGCGACGCACGACGTCGGCTTCCAGTTCCTTGAACACGCCGCCCAGCTTCAGCGGGTCGGTCCCGTCGGGATTGGCTTCGCTCTTGCCGAGGGCCGCGATGGCCTTCTTCTTGGCGGCGCCGATCGCTTCGTAGCGGTCCTGCTTCTTCTGGATCTTGTAGCCGGCGATGATGTCGGCGCCGACCAGGGCCTTCATCTCCGCCTTGATGGCGTCGGTGTCGTCGACGGCGAAGTCGAACGGCTCCTTGGCGGCATGTTCGGCCAGGTCGATGATCGCGTTGATCACCGGCTGGATGCCTTCATGGGCGAACTTGATGCCGCCCAGCACGATCTCTTCGTTCAGTTCCTGGATCTCGGACTCGACCATCATGACCGCGTCGGCGGTGCCGGCCACGACCAGGTCCATCTTCGACTCTTTGAGTTCGTCGACGGTGGGGTTCAGCACGTACTCGCCGTTGATCCAGCCGACGCGCGCGGCGCCGATCGGGCCCATGAAGGGGGCGCCCGAGATGACCAGGGCGGCCGAGGCGGCGACCATGGCCAGCATGTCGGGGTCGTTCTCGAGGTCGTGCTGCAGCACGGTGACGACGACCTGGACTTCGTTCTTGAAGCCCTTGACGAACAGCGGGCGGATCGGACGGTCGATCAGGCGGGAGACCAGGGTCTCCTTCTCCGACGGACGGCCTTCACGCTTGAAGAAGCCGCCCGGGATCTTGCCGGCGGCGAAGGTCTTTTCCTGGTAGTTGACCGTCAGCGGGAAGAAGTCCTGTCCCGGCTTCTGGGTCTTGGCGAACACGGCGGTGGCCAGGACGACGGTTTCGCCCATGGTGGCCAGAACGGCGCCGTCAGCCTGACGGGCGATGCGGCCGGTTTCGAGCGTGAGCGTCTTGCCGCCCCACTCGATGGTCTTGCGTTTGATATCGAACATTGAGGGTCTTTCTCTCGTGTCCCGAGGGCGTATTCCCGCGGGGGCGGACAGGTGTCGTTTCCGAAATCCTCTCCATATGTCAGGCCTGATGAGGATTTCGTTTGAACCCTCGTTCGTACGTCAGAAGCCCGGCTTAGGGGGCTTCGCGCCGGCGGTTCCAAGGCCTGGAGGAACCTTCGGCGGATAAGCGTCGGGGCGGGACCTTGTTGAAAGATCCCGCCCCGAGGGGTTGGTCAGCCTAGCGGCGCAGGCCCAGCTTCTCGATGATCGCCTGGTAGCGCGCGACGTCGGACTTCTTCAGGTGGTCGAGCAGCGAACGACGCTGCGAAACCATGAGCAGAAGACCACGACGGCTGTGGTTGTCCTTCTTGTGGAACTTGAAGTGCTCGGTCAGGTTGGCGATCCGCTCGGTGAGGATCGCGACCTGGACTTCGGCGCTTCCGGTGTCGCCGGGGGTACGGCCGTGTTCAGTGATGAGCGCGGCTTTGCGCTCGAGAGTGATCGACATCGTGTGGTCTCCGCTCAGGCTTGAAGAAAGACCCGGACGGGATTGAGCTTTCCCGCGCGCATCTCGGCGAGGGCCACCAGCCTGTCTCCGTCCATCGCCGAAACCAGTCGGGAACCGCCGGTGAGGCGGGCCTTGAGGTTTTCGACCTGTCGGGGAACGAGAACGATGGGTCTTCCCTGCGCCAGCCGGAAGGCGTCCTCCGCGGTCACGGCCAGCGCCGGGATGTCGTCCAGCGCGGTCTCGACCGGGAGCAATACCTCCGGAAGCGCGGCCTTATGGCTCATATCTTCCAGATTTTCCAGCGTAATCGCACGATCTTCCCCGAACGGCCCGACCCGGGTGCGGCGCAGCGCGCTGACGTGCGCCTCGGCCCCCAGGGCGGCCGCCAGGTCGCGGACGATGGAGCGAACATAGGTCCCCTTGCCGCATTCGACCTCGATCTCGACATGGTCGGCGTCGGGGGCGGCGCTGACCCGCGCGGCATGGACGACCACCGCGCGCGGCTGCAGCTCGAACGCCTCGCCGGCCCGGGCCAGGTCATAGGCGCGCTCGCCGTCGACCTTGATCGCCGAATACTGCGGCGGGATCTGCTGGATCTCGCCGACGAAGGCGGGCAGGGCGGCCTCGACCTGGGCGACGGTGGGGCGCACGTCGGAGGTCCCGGTGGTCTCGCCCTCGCGGTCCAGGGTGGTGGTCGAGCGGCCCCATTCGATCATGAAGCGATAGGCCTTGTCGGCGTCCATCATGAACGGGACGGTCTTGGTCGCCTCGCCCAGCGCGATGGGCAGCACGCCGGTGGCCAGCGGGTCCAGCGTGCCGGCGTGGCCGGCCTTCTGGGCGTTGAACAGCCAGCGCACCCGGCCCACGGCCTGGGTCGATCCAAAGTCGTAGGGCTTGTCCAGGCACACCCAGCCCGAGACGGCGTCGCCCTTCTTGCGGCGGGCCATCCTAGGCTTCGCCGTCGTCGTCGCTGGCGGCGGGGGCGGGGAAGTCCTCGGGGTGCAGGTCGGCCTGGACGCGCGGGTTGTCGAACAGGCTGTTGATCCGCGCGGCGTTGGCGAAGCTGTCGTCGTGGAAGAACTTCAGGTCCGGCGTGAACTTCATGGCGATGTGGCGCGACAGCCGACCGCGCAGGTACTTGGCGACCTTGTTCAGCGCCTTGACGATCTCGGCCGTCTCCTGGCCGGTGACGCCGGCCCCGAGCGGTTCGACGAAGCAGATGGCGTGCTTGAGGTCGGTGCTCATCCGCACCTCGGACACGGTCACCGAGACGCCCTGCAGCGCCGTCTCCCGGAATTCCTCCTCGCGGAGGACCTCGACCAGGGCGTGGCGGATCAGCTCCCCGGCGCGCAGCTGGCGCTGGGTCGGGCCGGCGGGGGCCTGGTGGCGGGATTTCCCGTGCTTGGGACTGGCGCGTGACATGGCGGTCTACCTCTGGCCGGCGGCGGGGATCGAACCCGGGGCGGGCGAAAACAAGGGCGGGCTTCTAGGCGCGATGGGCCGGGATGTCCAGTTTCGCGCACGCATCGCCGCCGCGCCGACAGGTCACGGTTGCGGGTGGTCCACGGTCTGTCACTATGCGTAGTGAATCGAAACGAACGTGGGCGGAGCAGGGCATGACGGACACGACCGGGGCGGCGGCCCCCCATCCGCTGCTGGTCGCGCCCGTCGCGCCGACCCTGATCAGGCTGGCCGCGCCCAACCTGCTGGGCATGACGGCCACCACGGCGGTGGCCATCGCCGAGACCGCCTACATCGGCCGGCTCGGCGTCGAGCCGCTGGCCGCGGCGGCGCTGGTGCTGCCGCTGATCATGCTGATGGGGATGATGAGCGCCGGGGCCATGGGCGGCGGCGTGTCCTCGGCCGTCAGCCGGGCGCTCGGCGCCGGCGACACCGCCCGGGCCGAGGCCCTGGCCCGCCATGCGGCGGTGATCGGCCTGGCCCTGGGCCTTGGTTTCACCATCCTCCTCACACTGTTCGGGCGCGGCGTGTTCACGCTGCTGGGCGGCGAGGGCGAGACCCTGCGCCAGGCGGTGCTCTACTCGACCGTCGTCTTCGCCTTCGCCGGCGCCATCTGGCTCAGCAACATGCTGGCTTCTGTGCTGCGCGGCTCGGGCAACATGGTCGGGCCCTCGGCGGCGATGCTGGCCGGGGCGGCCCTTCAGGTCGTGCTGGGCGGCGCCCTGTGCTTCGGCTGGGGTCCGGCGCCGGCGCTGGGCATCGTCGGCGTCGGCCTGGGCCAGGCGATCACCGGGACCCTGGTGACGGTGATCCTGTTCCTGCTGCTGCGCCGGTCGACCGCGCGGGTGAAGCTGCGCCTGCGCGGGCCGCTCAGCCGCGCGCACTTCGACGACATTCTGAAGGTCGGGGCTCCGGCCTTGCTGTCGCCGATCCAGACCGTGACCACTATCCTGGTCATCACCGCCATCGCCGCCCGCTTCGGCGCCGAGACCTTGGCCGGCTACGGCATCGGCTCGCGGCTGGAATTCCTGCTGGTGCCCATCGCCTTCTCGGTCGGGGTCGCCTCGCTGCCCATGGTCGGGCTGGCCATCGGGGCCGGGGACGTGGCCCGGGCCCGCAAGGTGGCCTGGACGGCCGGCGGTCTGGCCGCCGTGGGGCTGGGCGGCCTGGGCGTTCTGCTGGCCCTGTTCCCGGACCTATGGGTGATGATCTTCACCGACCAGCCCGGCGTTCGGAAGGCGGCCGCCGTCTACCTGCACTTCGTCGGCCCGGTGTTCGCCTTCTTCGGCCTGTCGCTGGCGCTCTACTTCGCCTCGCAGGGCGCCGGGAAGATCGCGGGACCGCTGGCGGCGGGCACGGCGCGACTGGTGGTGGTCGGGGTCGGGGGCCTGATCCTGGTGACCGTTCAGGCTCCGGCCTGGACGCTGTTCGCGCTGGTGGCGCTGGGCATGGTGGTGATGGGCGGCCTGACGGCGGCGTTTGTCTACTTCACGCCGTGGGGGCCGAGGCCGCTGGCCGCAGCCGCTGACTGAAGAAGCTGATCGTCCGCGCCTCGGCCTCGCGGGTCGGACCGCTGCCCGCCAGGTGAATGGTCAGCACCGAGTGGCTGGGCACGCCGGTGCCCGGCTGGCCGTCTTGCGGCTTCAGCTGCCAGGCCTCGAAGCGGTCACCCAGCTCCTCCTTCAGCATCTCGAACCGGCCCGGCGGTACGAAACGGTCGCCGTGGAAGGCCAGGCCCAGCACGCTCAGGTCCTCCTCGGTCAGCCGCTTCTTCACGCAGCCCATCTCGGCGGCGGAGCAGTCGATGGCCCGCTCGCGGCCCTTGCCGATCGGCATCGAGGGTTGGCTCAGCACCGGGGCGATCACCGACGGTTCGGTCATCATGGCCAGCGCGAAGCCGCCGGTGAAGCACATGCCCAGCGCCCCGACGCCCGGGCCGCCGCAGTCGGCGTGCGCCTTGCGCGCCAGGGCCCTCAGCCAGTCGACGATCGGCGAGGATCTGCCATTGGCCCAGACGTTGAACTCGCGCCGGATGCAGACATTGAGGAACATCTCGCGGGCGACATAGCCGTTCGACACCTGCCGCCCCGGCTCGCCGAACAGGCTGGGCAGGTAGACGGTGAACCCCGCCGCCGCCACGCCGTCGGCGTAGCGCACGACCAGCGGATGCAGGCCCGGGATCTCGTGCATGATGATCACCGCCGGCCCTGACCCGCGCCGGAACACAGGCCGCGTCCACGGCCCGTCGGCGAAGTCGAAGCGCTCGTAGTCCTTCAGGATGTCGATGTCGGCCATGTCAGGTCCCCCGGGGACATGTTCGCGAAGCGTACGTGTCCCCGCAACCCTTGAGGGGACACGTACCGGCTATCGCCGGAACATGTCCCCCGCGTCGACGGCCGCTAGCTTCCCGGCGACTTGTAATAGTCGGGCGCCATGACCCGGGCGGTGACGTCGGAGGTGTTGGGGTTGGGCATCCGCCATTCACCGCGCCAGGTGAAGTCCATCACCGCGCAGAGCCGGGCCTGGCCGGCGGCGTCGGCGCCGAAGGCGTGGACGCGCAGGTTGCGATTGTGGGCGATCGGGCTGATGGCCAGCCAGCCGCTGGTCGCGCCGGGGCAGAAGGCCTGGACCATCACCCGGCCCTCGGCCTTGGCCGGGTCGATGGCGTAGAGGGTCCCGGTTCCGGCGTCCTCGCCCATCAGGCCGTCGAGCGCGCGGATGGTGTCGGTGTCGCGCAGGGGCTCGGGGATGACCCCGACCGCCACTGCGGTGGCCCGCACCGCCAGCACCCGCTGCCGCAACAGGGTCTTGGTGAACACGAAGGTCAGGCCGGCGCCGGTCAGTTTGCGGGCCTCGGGCGAGGCGGAGTCATAGGTGACCATCCGCTTGACGGCCGCCGTCGATGGGCCTGCCGCGGCCAGGGCGACGACGAGGGCCAGCCCCGGCGCGGCGCGAAGAACGGAACGCGTCATGACACTCAAACCCTAGCGTTTTGATCCAGACTTGCCGCGCAGGTCCGCGAGATCACCCTCGAAGCCGGACAGCTTCCAGACGCCGTCCTGGCGGGTGAACACCAGCAGGCAGGGCCCGTCCTTCTTCTTCGTGGCGCAGACCGACCCGTCGTCGCGGTACTTCAGAGCGGCGCCGATGGCGACGCGGCTCGGCAGCGGCTGGTCGGGCGTATAGCCGTAGTAGCTGGCCGCCGCCCGGAACGCCTCCGGCCGCAGGAAGGCTCCGACCGCGGCGTCGGCGAGGCCCGGCGCGACGAGGGCGGCCAGCGCCCGCGCGCTGTCGTCCATGTCCCGGCGGCCGACCTCGCGCACAAGGCGGGACTCCAGGCTGTTCTTCAGCGCCCGGCGGTCAACGTAGTGGTCGAAGGCGGCGCGGTCGTTGTCGCGGATGGCCACCAGCAGCGCATGGACGTCGCCGGCGGCGTCATAGCGGGCGGTCGTGGCGCAGCCGGCCAGCGTAAGGGCCAGGGCGGCCAGCAGGGTGATCGTGCGGATCATGTCGGCCTCCTTCGCGTCCCTCCGGGGCGGAAATTGGGCGCCGTCAGCTGCAGCGCCGGTCGCCGGTCGGCGTGGGGCCGAACCGGACCCGGACCTCGATGGAGCGGGAGTCCTCGTCGGCGGGGTAGATGACCCGCTGCGCCCAGGCGCGCGCCGCCTTGCCGTAGCCCTGTCCCGGAGCGTCCTCGAACAGCACCACGCAGCGCTTCAGCGAGCCGCCGCCGGGCCGGCAGGACAGCACAACGCCGCTTTCGCCGGGAAGCCGGGACGCCTTCTGCAGCCGCGCGGTCGAGCCGGGCCGCAGGGCCAGCCGGGTCCCCTGGGTGGTGACGGTCACCTGGCGTTCGGCGCCGCAGGTCGGCCCGACCGCGACACGGTCCGGCGTCGAGGCGCAGGCGCCCAACAGGGCGGCGGCCATCGTGGCGGCGAGGATGGAACGGGTCGACACGGAGCCCTCCATGACCGTGGCGGGGGGCCGGCAAGGCCCCGGGAACAGCCGCAGGATCGCCGGTCTTGGCCTCCGGCTCAAGGGACTCCCTTCCGGGGGCCGCGTCGAAACGCTAGAGCAGCCGCCATGACCCTCACTCCCCAGCAGCCCCACGGGGCCCTGCGCAGCTACGGCCGCGTCAAGGCGCGCGTCCTCAAGGCGCGGCAGGCGGCGCTGCTCGACACCGTGGCCCCGGGCGTCGATATCCCCGAAGGGCCGTTCGATCCGCGCGACCTCAAGCCCGACGCCCGCGAGATCTGGCTGGAGATCGGCTTTGGCGGCGGCGAGCACATGGCCGGGCAGGCGGCCCGCGACCCCGACCTGCTGATCATCGGCGTCGAACCCTTCCTCAATGGCGTGGCCAGCGCCTTGCGCCATGTGCAGGAGGGCGGCCTTACCAATGTGAAGGTCCACCAGGGCGACGCGCGCGAGGTGGCCGGCCGGCTGCCGGACGGCTGCCTGGACCGGATATTCATCCTGTTCCCCGATCCATGGCCCAAGTCGCGCCACCACAAGCGGCGGATCATCCAGAGCGAGTTCCTGGTCGAGCTGCACCGGTTGCTCAAGCCCGGCGGAACCTTGCGCTTCGCCACCGACTGGGCGGCCTATGCCGACTGGACGCTGCAGCGGATGGCGGCCAGCGGCCTGTTCACCGGGCCGCTCGGCGACACCGCCGTCCCGCCCGCCGACCACCTGACCACCCGGTACGAGGAAAAGAAGCTGGGCGACTGCGCGCCGGTGTTTCTGGATTTCGCGCGGGCCTGAGACCGCCCGACCCGCGATCTGCAACCGACCCTCTGGCAATTGGCGGGGGCGCACCCGATCTGTCGGGCCTGATCAATTCCCTGGGGCACCACCGATGAGCTTTTCCGTCCACGCTGCGTCCGCGCCGGTTTTCGTGCGCGCGCTGACCAACACCGCCGCCATCATCGACAAGGCGCTGGCCGCCGGCCTGTCGGAGACCGCCATCCTGGAGGCCCGCCTCGCGCCGGACATGCATCCCTTCCCGCGCCAGATCCAGATGGCTTCCGACGCCGCCAAGGGCGCCATCGCCCGGCTGGGCGGGGCCGAGGTTCCGGCCATGCCCGACACCGAGACCACCCTGGAAGAGTTGAAGGCCCGCATCGCCGCGACCATCGCCTTCATCGAGGGCGTCGACGCCGCCGCTTTTGACGGCGCCGAGGACCGCGAGGTGGTGCTGAAGTTCCCGAACATGGAACTGAAGTTCAGCGGCGCCGACTACCTGACCGGCTTCGCCCTGCCCAACTTCTTCTTCCACGTCACCACCGCCTACGCCCTGCTGCGGTCGGTCGGCGCGCCGATCGGCAAGCTGGACTTCCTGGGCGGCGCCCCGACGAAGGCGTAAGGCGCGGCGCGGCCTGAGGGGCTGACAAGCCGTTCGGGCCGCGCTATACAGGCGTTCACATCGTTTGATCGCGCTGGATAGCGCAGTCGAGCGGCGGTCTTCGGGCCGCCGCTTTTTGTTTGGGTTTTGAACGGATGCGCGCACGCACGGCGGAAGACGCCACGCTGCTCGAACTGCTCGATCCGGTCGCGGAAGCGGCGGGGTACGAGATCGTCCGCCTGCGTCTGATGGCCGGCAAGGAAAGCCGTCGGCTGCAGATCATGGCCGAGACACCGGACGGCGACATGACGGTCGAGGGCTGCGCGCTGCTGTCGCGCGCCGTGTCCGAGGTGATGGACGCCGCCGACCCGATCACCGGTGAATACACGCTGGAGGTCTCCAGCCCCGGCATCGACCGGCCGCTGACCCGGCTGAAGGATTTCGAGACCTGGGAAGGCTTCGAGGCCCGCCTCGAGCTCGACCGCCTGGCCGAGAACCGCAAGCGCTTCCGCGGCGAGCTGGCGGGCGTCGAGGCCACGCCTTCGGGAGAATGGCAGGTGGGCATCAACGTCGAGGGCGAGGCCGAGACCACCCTCTACATACCGTTCGACTGGATCGTGGAGGCCAAGCTGGTCTTCAACGACAAACTGATGAAACACGGGGCCGCCGAGCGCGCCGCCCGTATCCAATCCGAAGAAGAGTAGGAAACCACCATGGCCACCGGCATTTCCGCCAACCGCCTTGAGCTGCTCCAGATCGCCGACGCGGTCGCCCGCGAGAAGGGCATCGAGAAGGAGATTGTGATCGCCTCCATCGAGGAAGCGATCCAGAAGGCGGCCCGCAGCCGCTACGGCGCCGAGCACGACATCCGCGTCCACATCGACACCAAGACCGGCGAGACCTCGATCAAGCGCTACGTGACCGTGGTGCCCGACGACGCCGAGCTGGACGAAACCTCGCTGGGCATGGTCCGGCTGAGCGACGCCCTGGCGCTCGATCGCGACGCCTTCGTCGGCCAGGTGACCGACGAGGAGCTGCCGCCCTTCGAGTTCGGCCGCGTCCAGACCCAGATGGCCCGCCAGGTGGTGACCGGGAAGGTCCGCGAGGCCGAGCGCGAGCGTCAGTTCGAAGAGTACAAGGATCGCGTCGGCGAGATCGTCAACGGCACCGTCAAGCGGGTCGAGTACGGCAACGTCATCGTCGACCTGGGCCGCGGCGAGGGCATCATGCGCCGCGACCAGTCGATCCCGCGCGAGAACTTCAACCTCGGCGACCGCATCCGCTGCTACATCTACGATGTCCGCCGCGAGACCAAGGGTCCGCAGATCATGCTCAGCCGCGCCCACGGCGGCTTCATGGCCAAGCTGTTCGCGCAGGAAGTGCCGGAAGTCTACGACGGCGTCATCGAGATCCGCGCCGTGGCCCGCGACCCGGGCAGCCGCGCCAAGATGGCCGTGGTCAGCAACGACTCCAGCATCGACCCGGTCGGCGCCTGCGTCGGCATGCGCGGCTCGCGCGTCCAGGCGGTGGTGGCCGAGCTGCAGGGCGAGAAGATCGACATCATCCAGTGGAACGGCGACGAGGCGACCTTCATCGTCAACGCCCTGGCCCCGGCTGAAGTCTCCAAGGTCGTCATGGACGAGGAAGACGAGCGCGTCGAAGTGGTGGTGCCGGACGAGCAGCTGTCGCTGGCCATCGGCCGCCGCGGCCAGAATGTGCGTCTCGCCTCCCAGCTGACCGGCTGGCAGATCGACATCATGACCGAGACCCAGGAGAGCGAGCGCCGTCAGAAGCAGTTCGCCGAGACCACGGCCCTGTTCCAGGAAGCCCTGGACGTCGACGAGGTCATCGCCCAGCTGCTGGCCACCGAAGGCTTCCTGTCGGTCGAGGACGTCGCCTATGTCGAGCCGCACGAGATCGCGGCCATCGAAGGCTTCGACGACGACACCGCCGACGAGCTGCAGACCCGCGCCCGCGAGTTCCTCGACAAGGAAGCGGCCGCCCAGGACGCCCGTCGCGTCGAGCTGGGCGTCGAGGACGCCGTTCTGGAGATCGAGGGCGTCACCCTGCCCATCGCCGTCGCCCTGGGCGAGGGCGAGGTGAAGACCGTCGAGGATCTCGCTGGCCTGATCCCGGACGACCTGCGGGGCTGGTTCGAGACCAAGGACGGCGAGCGCGTGCGCGAGCCGGGCATCCTGGAGGCCTTCAACCTGTCGCCGGACGACGCCGAGGCCCTGATCATGCGGGCTCGCGTCATCATGGGCTGGGTCGAGGCGCCGCCGGAGCCGGAGTACGAGGAAGAGTTCGTTTCCGAGGGTCTCGATAACCCCGAGGACTACGATCTGGCCGTGGCCGAAGGCGAGGCGAGCGACGCCTGAGGGCGTTGCTCATTGAGGGCGAAACCGACATGGCCGCCCCTCAACCCCGCACCCCTCGGACCCATGGGGAAGCTTCTCGCGAGCGCCGGGACATCGTCTCGGGCTCGGTGATGGAGGAACACCAGCTGATCCGGTTCGTGGCCGGGCCGGAGGGCGTGGTCACGCCCGACCTGGCGCGCAAGCTGCCGGGTCGGGGCCTGTGGGTCGCCGCCGACCGCGCCAGTGTCGAGACCGCCGCGAAAAAGGGCCTGTTCTCCCGGGCGGCGAAGACGAAACTGGTCGCGCCGGCCGGCCTCGCCGACCAGGTCGACGCGCTGCTGCATCGTCGGTGCCTCGACGCCCTCGGCCTTGCACGCCGCGGCGGGGACATTATCTCCGGGTTCGAAAAGGTTCTCTCCAGCATCCGGGGCGGCAAGGCCGCCTGGCTCGTGGAAGCCTCCGACGGCGCCGCGGACGGCCGCCGAAAGCTCCTGTCCGCCTTCCGGACATCGCCTTCGCCGCCACAGTTGATCGGCGTCTTCACCTCCGAGGAATTGGGTTTGGCCTTGGGGGGCGAGAATGTGATACACACCGCCTTCCTTGCGGGGCGAGCCTCCGGTCACTGGACGAAGGACGTCCACAGACTGGCGGGGTTCCGTCCGCTTCTTCCCGAGGGTTGGCGCGAGGAATAGAAGGGCCGGGCGGATCGCGCCGCGGTCCCTTCAGGTTTTGAACGTTACGTATGCGCCGGATACGCCGGCAGTGAGTTAAGCGAGACGCATGAGCGACGAGAACGACAACGGCCGGCCCAATGCCCCCAGGCCCTCCCTCACCCTGAAGCCCCGCGCGGGCTCGGTGAGCGCAGGCGTGGTCAAGCAGAGCTTCAGCCACGGCCGGTCGAAGACTGTGGTGGTCGAGACCAAGCGCGTGCGCACGCACGGCCCGGCCGGCGGCGGCAACCTCGCCGGCCCGTCGGCCGCCGAGAAGCGCACGACCTACGATCCGCGTCCCGCCGCGCCGCGTCCCTCGGGCCCGTCCGCCATCGACCCGTCGGGCAACCTGTCGGCCGAAGAGATGCGCGCCCGCCAGCGCGCCATCGACGCCGCCCGCGAGGCCCAGGAGCGTCAGGCCGCCCAGGTCCGCGCCCGCGCCGAGGAAGAGGCGCGCCGCCAGGCCGCTGAACAGGCCGCCGCCCGCGCCGCGGCCGAGGCCGCTCGCCCGGCGCCCGTGGTGGCTCCGCCGCCGGCTCCCGTCGCTCCGGCGGCGCCCGCGCCCCAGGCCGCCGCGGCGGCTCCGGCGGCTCCGGCTGCTGTCGCCCCGACCCCGGCGCCCGCGCCGACCCCGGCTCCGCAGCCGGTGGCCGAGGCTCCCCGCGCCGCAGCGCCGCAGCAGCAGCCGGGCAACCAGACCCGCACCTACGAGCCGTCGCGCGAACGCCGCGACGATCGTCCGAGCACCACGACTTATCGCCCCGATCGCGGAGGCACGTCGTTCAACCAGCGCGCCCCGCGCGAAGGCGCCGGCAACCCCTATGGCCAGCGCGCGCCGCGTCCGGGCGATCGTCCGGAAGGCGACCGTCCCCGTCCGCAGGGCGCCGCCGCCACCGGCTACCAGGGCGCCCGTCCGCCGCGCGAAGGTGACCGTCCGCAAGGCGGCGCGCCGCGTCCCGGCGGCGAGACCGTCCGCTACTCCGCCCTGGCCCCGCGCCCGGCTCCGCGCACCGGCGACCGTCCTGGCGGCCCGCGTCCGCCGCGTCCCGGCCAGCCTGCCGCCCCGGCCACGCCCGAGATCCAGCGCGCCACCCGCTCGGCCCCGCGGCCTGGCGGCGCGCTCATCGACCGCCGTCCCGACGAGGATGATGATCGCCGCAAGGGCGCCGCGCCCGGCAAGGCCGTCTCGCGCACCAAGGGCGAGCCCAAGCGTCGCGAAGGTCGCCTGACCATCCAGGTCCTGGCCGGAGACGACGAGGGCGCCGCCGAGCGCATGCGCTCGCTGGCCTCGGTTCGCCGGGCCCGTGAACGGGAAAAGGAAAAGCGTCGCGGCGGCGGAGCCGAGCAGGCCCGCATCGCCCGCGAAGTGGTCATCCCCGACATCATCACCGTGCAGGAACTGTCCAACCGGATGGCCGTGCGCGGCGTCGACATCATCAAGTTCCTGATGCGTCAGGGCGTGATGCTGAAGATTACCGATGTCATCGACAACGACACCGCCGAGCTGGTGGCCACCGAATTCGGCCACACCGTCCGCCGCGTGTCCGAAGCCGACGTCGAAGAAGGCTTCCTGGTCGCCGACGACGACGAGGGTGATCTGGAGCCGCGTCCGCCGGTCGTGACCATCATGGGCCACGTCGACCACGGCAAGACCTCGCTGCTCGACGCCCTGCGCGCCACCGACGTCGTCGGCGGCGAGGCCGGCGGCATCACCCAGCATATCGGCGCCTACCAGGTCCGCCTGGAAGACGACGACCGCATCACCTTCCTCGACACCCCGGGCCACGCGGCGTTCAGCGCCATGCGGGCGCGCGGCGCCAATGTCACCGACATCGTGGTGCTGGTCGTGGCGGCCGACGACGGCGTCAAGCCGCAGACCATCGAGGCCATCCAGCACGCCAAGGCGGCCGGGGTCCCGATCATCGTGGCCATCAACAAGATCGACAAGGACGGGGCCGACCCCACCCGCGTCATCAACGAGATGCTCCAGTACGAGCTGGTCGCTGAAAGCCTGGGCGGCGACGTCCAGACCGTCGAGGTCTCCGCCAAGACCCGCCAGGGTCTCGACGAGCTTCTCGAGCGCATCCTTCTGCAGGCCGAGCTGCTCGACCTCAGGGCCAACCCCGACCGTACGGCCGAGGGCGTGGTCGTCGAGGCCAAGCTGGACAAGGGCCGCGGCGCCGTCGCCACCGTCCTGGTCAAGCGCGGCACGCTGAAGCGCGGCGACATCGTCGTGGCCGGCGCCCAGTTCGGCCGCGTCCGCGCCCTGCTCAACGAGCGCGACGAACAGCTGTCCGAAGCCGGTCCCTCGACGCCTGTCGAGATCCTCGGCCTCGACGGCGCCCCCTCGCCGGGCGACGCCTTCGCCGTGGTCGAGAACGACGCCCGCGCCCGCGAACTGACCGACTACCGCCAGCGCCTCAAGCGCGACAAGGCGGCCGTCGGCGGCGCGGCGGCCGGGGTCTCCCTGACCGACATGATGGCCAAGCTTTCGGCCAAGAAGGTCAGCGAGCTGCCCCTGGTCATCAAGGGCGACGTGCAGGGTTCGGTCGAAGCCATCGTCGGCTCGCTGGACAAGCTGGCCACCGACGAGGTCCGCGCGCGGATCATCCTGTCGGGCGCCGGCGCGATCAGCGAAAGCGACGTCCAGCTGGCCAAGGGCGCCGGCGCGCCGATCATCGGCTTCAACGTCCGGGCCAGCGCCCAGGCGCGGGCCATGGCCGAGCGCGAAGGCGTGGAAATTCGCTACTACGCGATCATCTACGACCTGATCGACGACATCAAAGGCGTGCTCTCGGGCATGCTGGCGCCGATCCAGCGCGAAACCTTCCTCGGCAACGCCGACGTTCTGCAGGTCTTCGACATCAGCAAGATCGGCAAGATCGCCGGCTCGCGCGTCACCGAGGGCGTGGTCCGCAAGGGCGCCAAGGTCCGGATCGTCCGCGAGAACGTGGTCGTGCTGGAACTGGGCACCCTGCAGACGCTCAAGCGCTTCAAGGACGAGGTCAACGAGGTCAACGCCGGCCAGGAGTGCGGCATGCACTTCGCCGGCTTCCAGGACATCCGCGCCGGCGACACCATCGAGTGTTTCACCGTCGAGGAAGTGAAGCGCTCGCTGTAGGGCGCAGCTCACCACAAACGATCAGGGGCGCTGTCTTGCGACAGCGCCCCTTTTTCGTTGTTCCCGGCTGGAAGCCTGAGCGACTTACGCCAGCTTCCGCAGTTCCGGGACCAGGTCGGTCTTTTCCCAGCTGAAGCCGCCCTCGTTGTCGGGCGTGCGGCCGAAGTGGCCGTAAGCGGCGGTGCGGGCGTAGATCGGCCGGTTCAGCTGCAGATGCTCACGGATCGACCGCGGCGTGGCGCCGCCGATCAGCTCCGGCAGGATCTTCTCCAGCTCGGCCGGATCGACCTTGCCGGTGCCATGCAGGTCGACGTGGAAGGAGACCGGC
Organism: Caulobacter sp.; assembly: GCA_031426695.1. GTDB lineage: Bacteria > Pseudomonadota > Alphaproteobacteria > Caulobacterales > Caulobacteraceae > Caulobacter. The sequence goes on along the minus strand of JASJPM010000005.1, from coordinate 512,500 downwards.
TTGGCCACGCCGATCGCGTAGGCGATCTGGATGGTGCAGCGGTCCGCCAGGCCGGCGGCGACGACGTTCTTGGCCAGGTAGCGGCAGGCGTAGGCCGCCGAGCGGTCGACCTTGGTCGGATCCTTGCCGCTGAAGGCGCCGCCGCCGTGCGGGGAGGCGCCGCCGTAGGTGTCGACGATGATCTTGCGGCCGGTCACGCCGGCGTCGCCGTCGGGTCCGCCGATCTCGAAGCGGCCGGTGGGGTTGACCAGCCACTGGGTCTTCCTGGTCACCAGGCCTTCGGGGAAGATCGACAGGACGTGCGGCTTGATCAGATCCAGCATGCGCTTGCTGGTGGCCGCCTTGCCGTCGATCTTCTTCTTGTGCTGGTGGCTGACGACGATGGAGACGACGCGCACGGGCTTGCCGTCGCCGTCGTACTCGAGCGTCACTTGGCTCTTGGCGTCAGGCTCCAGCTCCGACAGCTCGCCGCTGTGGCGCAGTTCGGCCAGGCGCTTGAGGATGTTGTGGCTGTACTGCAGCGTGGCCGGCATCAGTTCCGGCGTCTCGGTCGAGGCGTAGCCGAACATGATGCCCTGGTCGCCGGCGCCTTCGTCCTTCTTGTCGCTGGCGTCCACGCCCTGGGCGATGTGGGCCGACTGGCCGTGCAGATAGCAGGCGTACTTCGCCTTCTCCCAGTGGAAGCCCTTCTGCTCGTAGCCGATGTCCTTGATCGCGGCCCGCACCTTGGGCTCCAGCGATCTGATGATGTCGCGGGTAAGCGCCTTGTTGGCGGCCTTGTCGCCGCCCGGCTTGCCGGCCCGGACTTCACCGGCCAGCACGATCCGGTTGGTGGTGACCAGCGTCTCGCAGGCCACCCGGGCCTCGGGGTCGGCGGTCAGGAAGGCGTCGACCACGGTGTCGCTGATGCGGTCGGCGACCTTGTCGGGGTGGCCTTCCGAGACGCTCTCGCTGGTGAAGAGGTAGGAGGATCGGCTCAAGACGGGACTCCAAGGGAAACGAGGCCGCCTCGAAGGCGGCCTCGAAACCTATAAGGATATCTTTATGTCCGCAAGGCGACGCGCAGCGCGCGGATCATCGACCGGCGCCAGAAATTCGGGGCGCGTCGTCAGAGACCGTCAGTCTTCGGCGCCGTCAGGGGTCTCTTCTTCCTCGGCCATAGAGCGGACGAGGTCGAGGATCCGGCGACGGACGCGGCCGCGCTTGATCTTGGGAAACAGCGCCGCCAGCTCCAGACCTTCCGGCGTCATCAGGAAGTCGTGGATGAAGGGCTCGGCCCCGCTGTCCGACACGCCCTCGGCGCGGGCCGTCGACGGATCGACCAGACCATCGAAGAAGTAGGAGATCGATGTCTGCAGCGACTTGGCGATCTCGTACAGCTTGCTGGCGCTGACGCGATTGGCGCCGCGCTCGTACTTCTGCACCTGCTGGAAGGTCAGGCCGAGGTCGTCGGCGAGGCGTTCCTGAGAAACGCCGAGCAGCTTGCGGCGCATCCGGATGCGTCCGCCCACATGCAGGTCGACGGGGTTGGGGGAGCGGTCAGTATCAGTGGTAGCGTTCATGAGGCCCTGAATAGCAGAAACACCGGTTTCACTTACCCCCCATCACGCCATTCTGTCGCCGTTTCAAGGCCCGGACTACCCGAATACGCAGGATGAACGCGGCCGAGACCAGCAACAGGGCGACAAAGGGCAGATCGCCGTAGCGACGGTACGGGGTGTCAGTCCGCCGCCGGGGTACGGTCGCGTCAATAACGCCGGTATCTCCAAGACGCAACGCACCTGCGTCCACCTGTCCCAGTGCGCTGATCACCGCCGAGACCCCGGTGGGCGTCGAACGCAGGATCGGGACACCCTCCTCGATGGCCCGATAGCTGGCCAGATTGAGGTGCTGCAGCGGCCCGCTTGTGCGGCCGAACCAGGCGTCGTTGGACACATTGACGATGAAGGCCGGGGCTACGCCGGAGGCGCGCGCGCCCCGCCGGGTAAAGCCCGGGAACAGCGACTCGTAGCAGATCAACGGCTGAAACGGCGGCAGGCCGGCGACGGTCAACGGGGCCGGCTCCGGTCCGGTGGCGAAGCTCTCGGGCGCATGGACCAACGCCTTGACCCCCAGGCGGGTCAGCAGGTCTTCCAGGGGCAGGAACTCGCCGAACGGCACCAGTCGGTGCTTGTCATAGACGCCCGCCGGCTCGAGGCCCCCGGCGGTGCGGCGCGCGGCGACCAGGGTGTTGAAGTAGCGGGGATCGGCCGGCGTCCCCTCGTAGCGATAGGCCCCGACCAGCAGGACCTGGCCCGGGCGCAGCGACTGCTCGATGGCCCGCCGGGTCCAGGTCCCGGGGGCCAGGTAGTCGTTGACGGCGGCGGGGATGGCGCCTTCCGGCCAGATGACGATGTCGGCCGGCGGGCCCGGGTAGGGGCGGGCGGTCAGGCCGGTGTAGGCGTCGACGATGCGCTGGAAGTGGGCGGGATCGTACTTGGCGGCCTGCTTGATGTCGGCCTGGACGATGCGCACACGGAGCTCGCCACGCCGGTCGCCGGGCTCTGTGACCTGGACATCGACGGTCCGCACCGCGCCCCAGACAAACAGCCCCGCCAGCACCGCCGCCGCGCCGCCGACGGCGAAGCGTCCCTGGCGACCCTCGCGCCAGAGCACGACCGTCGAAACGGTCGCCAGGGTAATCCAGGTCAGGCCATAGGCGCCCACCAGCGCGGCCGTCTGGGACATCGCCGAGCCGGCCCGCCAGGTCTCGCCGGGCAGGTTCCAGGGGAAGCCGGTCAGGACATGACCGCGAAGCCACTCGAAGGCGGCGAACACCCCGGCGAAGACCAGCACGCGGGAGAGGCCCGTCGCCTGGGTCAGGCGATAGGCGAGGGCCGCGGCGCCCCAGAACAGCGCCACGCCGCCGGCCATGGCGGCCACGGCGAGGGGCGCCATCCAGCCATGGGCGACGATGTCGACCAGGAAGGCCTCGGCGATCCACCAGGTCCCGACCGCGAAATAGGCCAGGCCGGCCAGCCAGCCGCGCCAGAAGGCCGACCGCAGCGGCCGGGCCTCGTCGGCGGCGTCCACCAGCCAGAGCAGCAGCGGGTAGCCGAGCAGGCCCGGCAGCAGGCCGAAGGGCGGATGGGCCAGCGCCGCCGCGAGGCCAGCGACCAGGGCCAGCAGCCAGCGGGGGGCCTTCTGCAGGCCGCTGGCCAGCCGCGCGACAATCACGCCGGTGGAGCCTCGACGCCGGGCAGGTCCGGCCGGGGCCGGACGCGGATGCGCTTCACCCGCCTGGGATCGGCGTCCATCACTTCCAGCTCGTAGCCGGCCGGAAGCTGGATCACCTCGCCTCGCCGCGGCACGCGGCCGGCGATGGCGGTGACCAGGCCGCCGACGGTGTCGATCTCTTCCTCCAGCTCGGCCGGCGCCAGTTCGCCGGCGCCGAGGGCTTCCTCCAGATCCTCCAGCGGCGCGCGCGCATCGGCCTCGAACACGCCGCCGGGACGGGCCCGCACGCCGCTGACCGTGGCCTCGTCGTGCTCGTCATCGATCTCGCCGACCACGGCCTCGATCAGGTCCTCCAGCGTCACCAGACCCTCGGTGCCGCCATACTCGTCGATGACCAGCGCCATGTGGATGCGGGTCTTCTGCATCTGGGCCAGCAGGTCGGCGGCGCGCATGGAGGCGGGGACGTACAGGGTCTCCCGCTTGAGGCGCTTGAGCAGGGTCGAGGTGGCGGCCGGCTTGCGGCCCTTGCCCGACACCGCCTTGAACACGTCCTTGATGTGAACGACCCCGATCGGGTCATCGAGCGTGTCGCGGTAGATCGGCAGCCGGCTGTGCTCGGTTTCAATGAACCGGGCGACCAGCGCCTCGAAGGCGGTGGTGATCTCCACCGCCACGATATCGGCGCGGGGGGTCATCAGGTCATCGACGGTCAGCGTCTGGAAGGCGCGCGCCTGACCGACCAGCGTGGCGGCGGCCGCGGCGGCCTGGCCCTGGGCGGTTTCCAGCTCCTGCACTGGTTCGGCGACCTCGCGGCGCAGGCGTCGGAAGAGGGCGCGCAGTCCCCGGCTTCGTCGGGGGGGCGTCTCGGGCTGCGTCCCGGTATCGTCGCTCGGCATGTCGTCCCTGCTGTCAGGCGTAAGGATCAGGGACGCCCAGTCCGGCGAGGATCCGCCGTTCAAGCGCCTCCATCTCCTCGGCCTCGGCCTCGGTGAGGTGGTCGTATCCTAGAAGATGTAGCACCCCGTGCGCCACCAGGTGTTGCAGATGGTGCGCGATCGGCTTGCCCTGCTCGGCCGCCTCGCGGGCGCAGACGCCATGGGCCAGGGCGATGTCGCCCAGATGGTCCTCGGGATTTTCGGGCGCCGGGAAGCTCAGGACGTTCGTGGGGCCGGTCTTTCCGCGGAAGCGTTCGTTCAGCTCCGCGACACTGTCGTCGTCGGTCAGCAGGATGGTGACCCCGCCGCGCGCCTCCAGCGCCGCCTGCGCGGCGGCCAGCACGACAGCCTCGGCCTCCGGCAGCGCCGCCGACCAGGCCTCGTCCTCGATCTCGATGTCGATCATTTACCGGCGCGCTTCGCGGCGTCCGCGTCGTAGGCCTTGACGATGCGGGCCACCATCGGGTGGCGGACGACGTCGTCGGACGTGAAACGGGTGACGCCGACGCCCTCGACCCCTTCCAGGATCGACACCGCGTGGGCCAGGCCCGAGTCTCCGGCGTTCAGCAGGTCGACCTGGCTGGGGTCGCCCGTCACCGCCATGCGCGAGCCCTCGCCCAGCCGGGTCAGGACCATCTTCATCTGCAGACGGCTGGTGTTCTGCGCCTCGTCGACGATGACATAGGCGTGGGCAAGCGTGCGGCCGCGCATGAAGGCGATCGGCGCGACCTCGATCTCGCCCTTGTCGCGGCGACGGCGCAGCTGCTCGGTCCCGACGATCTGGGTCAGGGCCTCCCAGACGGGCGCCATATAGGGATCGACCTTCTCGGTCAGGTCGCCGGGCAGGAAGCCCAGCTTCTCGCCGGCCTCAACCGCCGGCCGGGTGACGATCAGGCGGTCGACGTCGCCGCGCAGCAGCATGCCCGCGCCGTGGGCCACGGCGAGGAAGGTCTTTCCGGTCCCGGCCGGGCCGAGGCCGAAGGTGACGTCATGACGCCCCAGCATGTCCATGTAGCGGGCCTGGGTCGCGGTCTTGGGTGACACAGGACCCCGGTGACCGCCACCTGCCCGGGCCACGGCGGCCGGACCGGCCGAGGCGGTCGGTCGGGCTTCGCCGACGGCGACGCGCACGTCCGCCTCGCTGACCGGCGAGCCCGCGTCGACCAGGGCCTCCAGCGCCGCGATGGCGCGCTTGGCCTGGCCGCGGCCGCGGGCGTCGCCCTGGACGGAGACGCCGCCGCCAGGAGTCTCGATCAACACCTTGAAGGCGTCCTCGATCAGGGCGGCGTGGCGTCCGCCGGGACCGTAGACGGCGCGGGCCGCGTCGTCGGACAGCGGCAGAAATTCAGGAGGACGGCTCATGCGGGTTCCAGAACGAGCGAACCCGACAGACTGCCCCGCGTCGCCGCCTCGATCCGCACCGGCAGGATCTGTCCGATCAGCGAGGCGGGCCCCTCGATATGCACCGGCTGCAGCCAGGGCGACCGGCCGCCGACCTGGCCGGCGTTGCGGCCGACCTTCTCGATCAGCACCGACGCCACGCGGCCGACGACCGACTGGTTGAAAGCCGCCGCCTGGTCTTGCAGCAGCGCGTTCAGCCGCTGCAGCCGCTCGTCCATGACCTGTTCGGCCACCTGGCCGGGCATGGCCGAGGCCGGCGTGCCGGGACGGCGGCTGTACTTGAACGAGAAGGCGCCGGCGTAGCCGACCTCGCGCACCAGGTTCAGGGTCGCCTCGAAGTCGCTCTCCCGTTCGCCGGGGAAGCCGACGATGAAGTCACAGCTCATGGCGATGTCGGGCCGGGCGGCGCGGATGCGTTCCACCAGGCGGATGTAGTGTTCGGCCGTGTGGCCGCGGTTCATGGCCTTGAGGATCCTGTCCGATCCCGACTGCACCGGCAGGTGCAGATAGGGCATCAGCGCCTCCACCTCGCCATGGGCGGCGATCAGGGCGTCGTCCATGTCGCGCGGATGGCTGGTGGTGTAGCGGATGCGGTCCAGGCCCTCGACCTTCGCCAGCTGACGCACCAGCCCGGCCAGGCCGCCGTCGCAGCCGTCGTAGGCGTTGACGTTCTGGCCCAGCAGGGTGACCTCGCGCACGCCCTTGGCCGCCAGGTCGCGGGCCTCGGCGATCACGGTTTCTGCCGGACGGGACCACTCGCCGCCCCGCGTGTAGGGCACCACGCAGAAGGTGCAGAACTTGTCGCAGCCCTCCTGCACGGTGAGGAAGGCGGTGACGCCGGTGACGTGCCGCTCGGCCGGCAGGGCGTCGAACTTCTCGTCGGCGGCGAAGTCGGCGGAGAGGCGCTCGCCGGTGGCCCGGTGGGTTCGCGCGATCAGCTCGGGCAGCTGGTGATAGGCCTGGGGTCCGACCACCAGATCCACGGCCGGCTGGCGGCGCATGATCTCCTCGCCCTCGGCCTGGGCCACGCAGCCGGCGACGACGATGTTCATCGTCCCGCCGGCCTCGGCCTTGCGGCGCTTCATCAGCTTGAGCTGGCCGAGCTCGGAATAGACCTTCTCGGTGGCCTTCTCGCGGATGTGGCAGGTGTTGAGCACCACCAGGTCGGCGCCTTCGGGGTCATCGGTCACGCCATAGCCCAGCGGGCGCAGGACGTCGGCCATGCGCTCGCTGTCGTAGACGTTCATCTGACAGCCGTAGGTCTTGATGTAGAGGCGCTTTTCCCGCGCGGACTGGGTCATGCCGGGTTTATGGGGTTGGCGAGGGCCCGGCGCAAGTTTCCGGCCCGAAGTCCAGCTTAGCGGTCGGGCAGGGAGTGGCGGTCATCAGGCACGAAGGGCGATGCCAAACATGTCCTCCAGCTTGCGTTGTTCAGCCACCTCGAAAGCCTCAAGCGCCAAGGCATAGCTGTCACTAACTTTCCGCCAAGCGATCTGTTCGTCCGCACTGATTTCGCCGTCGGCATCGACGAGCCTCCGGGCAGCTCTCGACAGGCGCTCCCAGCGTTCGGGTTGTCTGAGGAAGTAGCCGAAGTGTTCCACGAGTTCGGCGTCATCCGGCGATAGCCGCGCAACGACCTTCGAGCACGCATCACGATCCAGCTCGGCGGTTGTGGACATCATCACGTAGTCCACGATCACCTCGACCTCGTCCGGATCGAGAAAGCCGTCCGACCGAGCCAGAAACGATAGAATAGTAACGCCGGGTAGCGCCGCCCTCATCGCGAGATGCAGCGATCCAGAACCCTTTCGCTCGGGCGCGACATAGGCGTCGTCAAAGAGCGCGTGCTCTGCAAGCCAAGCCTCCGGCTCGTCTGGGACCTCACCGGTCGCCAGACACGCCAGGAAATGAACTCGATCAGCTCGAAAAGTTCGATCCAGTCGCCGCTTATGGCAGCGCCCGCGGAAGTACACGCTGGTGTCAGTCTTCCATATTCTACGGACTGTAACGTCTCGCGTAGTGAGCTCGCCGTCGGCGCTTTCGTATTCGATCCGTACCATCGCTGGAACGACACCGCCTTCGGGTGGCGCGGCCAGCGATGCTTCCGAATCTTGCTCGTTCGATCGAACCGAGCCTTGATCGGCCCTCAACAGCGCCCCGGCGGCGGCTGCAAGCCCGGCCATTCTCGCATCCCAATCAATGGGAGAGGGCATGGTTCGCCTCATCGCGTGCTTCAACCTCATGCTGTCGCACGGTACACGGTCGCGCAAAGGTTGGAAGTGGCGACTTGATGCGGGCTGGGGACCGCTGTTGGAGACCAGACTTGGCTCAACGCAAGGTCGGCCGTCACTCCTCGATCGGCACGCCGTAGAGTTCCAGCCGGTGATCCACGAGTTTGTAGCCGAGCTTGCGGGCGATGGCCTGCTGCAGGGCCTCGATCTCCTCATCGACGAACTCGACCACCTTGCCGGTCTTCATGTCGATCAGGTGGTCGTGGTGGACGTCGGGCGCCTCTTCATAGCGGCTGCGGCCGTCGCGGAAGTCGTGGCGCTCGATGATCCCCGACTCCTCGAACAGGCGAACCGTCCGGTAGACGGTGGCGATGGAGATGTGCGGGTCGATGGCGTGGGCGCGGCGGTAGAGCTCCTCCACGTCCGGGTGATCCTGCGCCGAGGACAGGACGCGGGCGATGACGCGGCGCTGGTCGGTCATCCGCATGCCTTTTTCGACGCACAGTTTTTCGAGCCGGTCCAAGGCAGTCCTCCGTCCTGAGTCGCGCCAAGATAGGCGCTGGCCGCTCAGGTGTTAAGCGCGCGCCGCATCACGACCGCGTCCGCGCCGGACGCATAGTATCCCTTGCGCAATCCGACGCGCTCGAAGCCCGCCGATGCATAGAGGGCGAGCGCCGCGACATTGTCGTCCGCGACCTCGAGGAACAGGCTCGTCGCGGCCTGTGTCGCGGCCAGGCCGGCGGCCGCCTCGACCAGGGCGCGGCCGACGCCGAGGCGTCGCGCGGCGGGCGTCACAGCCAGGGTCAGGATCTCGGCCTCGCCGGCGATGGCGCGGCACAGGATGAAGCCTTGCCCGTCGATGGTCAGGGCGAACACGCCGGGCGTCGCCATCAAGGCGGCGATCTCGCCCGCGCTCCAGGGCTTGTCGAAGGCGGCGGCGTGCAGGGCGGCGAGGATGGCCGCATCTTCAGCAAGGGCGGCGCGCAGGCTCATATCGGCAGCTTGGCGTCCGGGGCCCGCAAGTACAGCGGCCGAACCGGCCTGACGGGGGCGGCGGCGGCCAGGCGCGCCACGGCGACGGGGTCGGGCCCGTCGCAAATCTCGATCACAGCGCCGGCGAGGATGCCCTCCAGCAGCGGCGCGCCGGACCCGGTGAAGGTCGCGGGGCCGCCGGCGTAGACCTCGGCGATGCGGGCGGCGGCGGTTTCCAAGGTCACCGCGTCCGGGGCGGTCAGGGCGACGCCGTCGCCGAACAGCTGCAGATAGATCTGGCCCCGGCGGGCGTCGATGGCGGCGGCGACAAAGCCGGTCTTGCCGAAGGCCATGGCCTCCAGCGTGCCGACTCCGACGACAGGGATGGAGAGGGCGGCGCCCAGGCCCTTGGCGAAGGCGATGCCGACGCGCAGGCCGGTGAAGCTGCCCGGGCCGACCGTGACGCCGATGCGGGTGAGCGACCTGAAGGCGACGCCGGCCTCTTCCGCCAGCTCGCGCACCAGCGGCGCCAGGCGTTCCTGATGTCCGCGCGGCATCGCTTCGGAGCGGGCGGCCAGCACGGTCTCGCCGCCCAGGATGGCGGCGGAACAGGCGGTCAGGCAGGTGTCGAGGGCGAGGATCACCCGCGCTCTCTACAGCGTCTGCTCGACCCGCGTCACTTCCGGCACGTAGTGTTTGAGCATGTTCTCGACGCCGGCCTTGAGCGTGGCGGAGGAGGACGGGCAGCCCGAGCAGGCGCCGCGCATGTGCAGATAGACCACGCCGGTGTCAGCCTCGAACCGCGAGAAGACGATGTCGCCGCCGTCCTGGGCCACGGCCGGGCGGATGCGGGTGTCGAGCAGATCCTTGATCTCCTGGACGATCTGCGCGGTGTCGCCCTCATAGACCGTCTGGTCGTGGCCATCTGCCGCACCCGTGGTCAGGATCGGCGCGCCGGAGGTGAAGTGATCCATGATCGCGGCCAGCACCGGCGCCTTGAGATGGCTCCAGTCGGTCCCCTCCGCCTTGGTGACGGTCAGGAAGTCGGAGCCGAAGAAGACCCGCACGACATCGCCAAGGTCAAACAGGGCGCGGGCCAGCGGGGAAGCGTTCGCCTCCTCATCGTCGCGGAATTCGCGGGCGCCGTCGGTCAGCACCTCCCGCCCGGGAAGGAACTTCAGAACCTCGGGGTTCGGCGTGGGCTCGGTCTGGATAAACATGACACTCTCTAGATGGCCGCCCGCGGGCTCTTCGGCAAGGGCGATGCAAAAGAGTCAAAAACCGGGACGCCGTAAGGAGCTGTTTAACACCCTGAGCCTAAACCCGTATTGGTTATCAATGCTCAGAAGGGGCAACTCAGGATGAAATATCCCGCTATCGTCGCCGCCGGCCTGCTGGCCGCGGTCACCCTCGTTGGTCCGGCTTCGGCCGCCAACCTCCAGGCCCAGATGGAGTCGTGCCTCACCAAGCACGCCAACACCCGTCAGGCGGCCGCCATCACCCTCGAATGCAACGCCGACGCCGGCAAGCTGTCGGCCTGCAAGGTCGTGCAGAGCCAGGCGCCGTCGCCGGGCTTCGAAAAGGCGGCCATCTGCGTCGCCGAAGTCCTGCCCATGGCCGGCAAGACGGGCACCATCCGCGTTCCGGTCCGCTTCCCGGGCGCCTAAAGCCCGGTCCACGGACACATACCGGTCCGCGCCGCCCGCTCCAGGGTCGTCGCGGATCGACAAAGACGAATTCGGGGCGCCTCCGCCGAGGCGCCCCGATACGTTTTCGGCGTTAACCTCAAGATTACCCAATTCAGGGGAAGGTGCCGCGTCGCTGTTGGTGGGCGGGGAAACTTTTATGCGTATGCCGAGACTTGATGATGCGCCTTTGGCGGTGAAGATCGGCTTCGCGCCGCTGCTCGCCATCATCGCGCTGGCCCTTGTGGCAAGCGGTTCCTGGTGGATGAACCAGAACCAGCGGTCGGTGCTGACCCAGGTGGTCGCCTCCGACGTGCCCCAGGCGCTTCGCCTGGCCTCCATCTCCCAGCGAATCACCGCCGCCCACGGCGAGCTGTATCTGCTGACCACCGGAAAGCTGGCCGACATCGAGACCGCCAGGATCCCGGACCGCGCCGCGGCGCTGTCCGCCGAGATCAAGGACATCCGCAAGGAAGTCGACGCCGTCGTCAAGACCGCCGAGCCGGCCAACCAGAAGCAACTCCAGGCGCTGGCCAAGGAACTGTCCGGCTATCAGGACGCCGTCGACCTCGTCACCGGCATGCTGGACGCCGACGCCACAACCGCCGCGCAGTTCACCGTGCCGTTCGAGGAATCCTACATCCAGATGAACGCCACGCTGGCCAAGGCTGTGAAAGCCTCCAGCGACAACACTGTCGCCCGCGCCGAGAAGTCGGTGAAGGAAGCCGAGACCATCGGCGCCATCGCCACCGTCTTGGTTCTGCTGGCCCTGGTTGCCGTCGCCGCCATCGCCGCGGCCCTGGTGGTCGCCATCCGCAAGGGCGTCATCCGCATCGCCGCCGCCACCGAGACTCTCGCCGGCGGCGACAACCGGGTGAACCTGGATGTCCTCAAGCGCGCCGACGAGTTGGGCGCCATCGTCAAGTCGCTGGTCATCTTCCGCGACAACCAGCTTCGCCTCGCCGAACTCCATGAACGCGAACAGGCCCAGGCCGCTGACCAGGAATCGACGCGCGCCACCCAGGAAGCGGCCCGCGCCGCCTCCGCCAAGGAACAGGCCGAGGTCGTCGATGGCCTGGCCCAGGGTCTGCAGCGCCTGACCGCCGGCGACCTGACCTGCCGCCTCGATAAGCCGTTCGCCCCGGCCTACGAGTCGCTGCGCGCCGACTTCAACGCCACGGTCACCCAGCTGGCCGAGATCATGCGCACCATCTCGCACCGCGCCTCGGGCATCGAGACCGCCTCCAGCGAGACCAGCGCCGCCGCCGACGACCTGTCGCGCCGCACCGAGAACCAGGCCGCCAACCTTCAGGAAACGGCGACCACGCTGAACGAGATCACCAACGCCGTGTCCCGCACAGCCGAGGGCTCGGCCCAGGCCGACAAGATGGTCGGCGAGACCGGCGTCGAGGCCCGCGAGTCGGGCGAGGTCGTTCGCCGCGCCGTCTCGGCGATGAGCGAGATCGAAGCCTCGTCCAAGCAGATCTTCCAGATCACCGGCGTTATCGACGAGATCGCCTTCCAGACCAACCTGCTGGCCCTGAACGCCGGCGTGGAAGCGGCCCGGGCCGGCGACGCCGGCAAGGGCTTCGCGGTCGTCGCCCAGGAAGTGCGGGCCCTTGCCCAGCGCTCCGCCGAGGCGGCCAAGGAGATCAAGGCTCTGATCGCCTCGTCGAGCAACCAGATCAACAGCGGCGCCACCCTGGTCGGTGAAGCCGGCCAGGCGCTGGAGCGGATCGTCGGCCGCGTCGGCGACGTGACCCGCCTGATCACCGAGATCAGCGCCTCGGTCCGCGAACAGGCCAACGGGCTGAAAGAGGTCAACATCGCGGTCAACCGCATGGACCAGATCACCCAGCAGAACGCCGCCATGGTCGAGGAATCGACCGCCGCCTCCCACGCCATGCGCCAGGAAGCCGAACAGCTGGGCTCGATGATCCGCCGCTTCCGGATCTCCGACGACGCCGGCCAGGACAGCTACGACGACCGCTACTCCAACGTCGCCTGATCGCGCCGAACCCACTGAACGTCGAGGGCCGGCCACCCGCGTGGTCGGCCCTTAACGCGTCCGGCGAAGCCCGCTAGGTTCGCCGGCGATGAACGCCCCCTCCGCCTCGATCGCCCCAACTCCTGACGCCGCCGGGGCCACCCCGGTCATGGCCCAGTATTTCGAGGCCAAGTCGCGCCAGCCCGACGCGCTGGTGTTCTTCCGGATGGGCGACTTCTACGAGCTGTTCTTCGACGATGCGATCAAGGCGGCTGCCGCCCTGGGCATCGCCCAGACCCATCGCGGCACCCACAACGGCCAGCCGATTCCGATGGCCGGCGTGCCCGTCCATGCGGCCGAAGCCTACCTCGCCAAGCTGATCCGCTCCGGCTTCAAGGTCGCCGTCTGCGAACAGATCGAGAGCCCGGCGGAGGCTCGCAAGCGCGGCTCCAAGTCGATCGTCGCCCGCGACGTGGTGCGGATCGTCACACCCGGCACCCTGACCGAGGAGGGCCTGCTCGACGCGCGCGGCGCCAACCGGCTGGCGGCGGTCGCCCTGCGCGGCGGCCAGGCGGCCGTGGCCAGCGTCGAGCTTTCCACCGGCGAGGTCGAGAGCCTGCTGATCGCGCCGTCGGGCCTGGCCGCCGCGCTGGCGGCGCTGCAGCCGTCCGAAATCCTCGTCCCAGACCGATTGTTCGCCGACGAGACCGTCAATCAGGCGCTCAAGGGGGCCGGCGGGCTGGTGCAACCGGTGGCCCAGGCCCTGGCCGAGCCGGCCGCGTCCGAGGCCCGGCTCAAGCGGCTGTACGGCGTCGACACCCTGGACGGCTTCGGCGGCCTGGCCGGGGCGGAGATTTCCGCGCTCGGCCTGATCGCCGCGCACCTGGAGATGACCCAGGCGGGGAAGCTTCCGGCCCTGTCGCCACCCCGCCGGGCGGGCGAGGCCGATGTCATGGCCATCGACCCGGCCACCCGCACCTCGCTGGAGATCGAGAAGACGCTGTCAGGCCAGCGCGACGGCTCGCTGCTCGGCTGCATCGACCGCTGCGTCACCGCCGCCGGATCGCGGCTGCTGGCGGCGCGTCTGGCCCGGCCGCTGCTGGACCCTGACGCCATCAACGTCCGGCTGGACGCCGTCCAGTGGATGGTCGAGCGCCGCCAGCTGCGCGAGCGGCTGCGCGAGAGCCTGCGCCGCTCCGGCGACCTGGCGCGCGCGTTGTCGCGACTGGCGCTGGGCCGGGGCGGCCCGCGCGACCTGGGCACATTGCGCGACGGCCTGAAAACCGGCGAGGCGCTGTCGGCCCTGCTGTCCAACGAAGGCGCTCAGCTGACCGCGCCGCCGTTCGAGATCGACCAGGCGCTGGCGGCGGTGAACCCGTCGCTGTCGGCCGACCTGTCCGGTCTGCTGGCGGTCCTGGAGCAGGGACTGGGCCCCGACCTGCCGGCCCAGGCCCGCGATGGCGGCTTTGTCGCGGCCGGCGTCCGACCCGAGCTCGACCAGGCGCGCGGCCTGCGCGACGACAGCCGTCGGGTGATCATCGCGCTGGAGAGCCGGCTGGCGGCCGAGAGCGGCGTGCCGCTGAAGATCAAGCACAACGCGGTGCTCGGCTATTTCGTGGAGACCACGGCGAACAAGGCCGACCCGCTGTTCCAGCCGCCGCTGAACGCCACCTTCATCCACCGCCAGACCCTGGCCAACCAGGTGCGCTTCACCACCGTGGAGCTGGCCGACCTCGACGCCCGCATCGCCCAGGCCGGGGAGCGGGCGCTGGCCATCGAGATGGCGACCTTCGAGGCCTGGCGCGAGGGCGCCTGCGCCCTGGCCCCGTCCATCCAGGCGGCGGCCCGGGCGCTGGCTACGCTGGACGTCGACGCCGCCCTGGCCGAATGGGCGGAGGATCAGCAGGCCGTGCGCCCGGTGGTCGACCGCTCGTTCGCCTTCGACGCCGTCGGCGCCCGCCACCCGGTGGTCGAGGCCGCCGTCAAACGGGCGGGCGATCCCTTCACGCCCAACGACTGCCGGCTGGACGGCTCGGGCGAGACCGGCGCGCGGCTGTCGATCGTCACCGGCCCGAACATGGCCGGCAAGTCGACCTTCCTGCGCCAGAACGCGATCCTGGCGGTGATGGCCCAGGCGGGCTGCTTCGTGCCGGCGCGTTCGCTGACGATGGGCGTGGTCGACCGGCTGTTCAGCCGTGTGGGGGCCGGCGACGACCTGGCCCGCGGCCGCTCGACCTTCATGGCCGAGATGGTCGAGACCGCCGCCATCCTGACCCAGGCGACGCCGCGCAGCTTCGTGATCCTCGACGAGATCGGCCGGGGCACCGCCACCTGGGACGGCCTGGCCATCGCCTGGGCCTGCGCCGAGGCGCTGCACGCCACCAACCGCAGCCGGGCCCTGTTCGCGACCCACTACCACGAGCTGGCGGCGCTGGAGCACAAGCTCAGCTACGTCTCCAACCTGTCCCTGCGGGCCAAGGAGTGGAACGGCGACCTGGTCTTCCTGCACGAGGCGGGACCGGGCGCCGCCGACCGCAGCTACGGTGTCCAGGTGGCCAAGCTGGCCGGGGTGCCGCCGGCCGTCGTCGCCCGGGCGCGGCAGGTGCTTGAGCGGCTGGAGAGCGAGGCGGAGTCGCCGGCGCGGCTGGAGGGCCTGCCCCTGTTCGCCGCTACCGCCCCGACGCCGGTCAAGACCGGCCCCAGCCCGGTGGAAGAAGCCCTTCGCACCCTCGACCCCGACGGCATGAGCCCCCGCGAGGCGATGGACGCGCTCTATCGGCTGCGGGGGTTGCTCTGATGGAGTCGCAGCCCAGCCTCCGCAACGCTCGCATAAACCCTTGATCTGAATCAGGAATCGCCGGACCTCTATCGAAAGTACTCATTGGAGGGGCAGGTCGGGATTGCCGTGAACACGGCAGGGGAAACTATGTCGAAGGCCGAGAAGCTCCTCGAGAAAATGCAGCGCAATCCGCGCGACAACTTCTCGATTGAAGATATCGAGTCGGTTTGCCGTCTCTACGGTCTCGATTGCGGAGCTCCCAAGCGTGGATCGCATTTTACGATCTCCCATGAGAGTCAGGAAGCCATCCTGACGGTGCCGCACAAGCGCCCGATTAAGCCGGTATACATCCGACAGTTCGTATCCTAGGTTTCTGCTGTGAGGATGCAGTCCGGTGACTGACGGCCATCAATATCGGATCGTTATCGAGCCTCTCTCGGATGAGGACGGCGGCGGATACCTCGCGACCGTTCCCGATCTTCCCGGCTGCATGTCTGATGGGGCGACGGATGCCGAGGCGCTGGCCAACGTCCGTGGGGCTATCGCGGATTGGCTCCACCGCGCGGTCGAACTCGGACGGACAGTTCCCACGCCGACCGCCCGAAAAATCTACGCTTAGCCTTCAGAGCTGACTATCCATTTGGCGTGGAGCGCGCTTCAGCGCTGCGCCCATTGCGTCGTCTTGTGCCGCAGCGCACATAGAAACCCATCATGGTCGCACGCCTCCGCCCCACCCGCCTTGAACATGTCGTCGACGGCCACGCGCTGAGGGCCCGGCTGACGGCCGCCGCCCACGACGCGGCGGGCAATGAGCCGGAGCAGCGCAAGCTGGCGCTGGAGATCCTCAAGGCGGCCCTGTTTCGCGGCCGGATGATCGCCAAGGAGCGACTGGAGAACGGGGCCGGCGGGGTCGAGACGGCCCGGCTGCTGTGCGGGGTCACCGACGAGGTGATCACCGCCCTCTACGACTTCACCACCGTCCACATGTTCAGGGCCCGCAACCCGACCGAGGGCGAGCGGCTTTGCCTGCTGGCGGTCGGCGGCTACGGCCGGGGCGTGCTGTCGCCCTACAGCGACATCGATCTGCTGTTCCTGCGTCCCTACAAACAGACGGCGCACGCCGAGAGCGTGATCGAGTTCATGCTCTATGCGCTGTGGGACCTGGGCTTCAAGGTCGGCCACGCCTCGCGCACCGTGGAGGAGTGCGTGAAGCTCTCCCGCGAGGACTTCACCATCCGCACCTCGCTGCTGGAGGCCCGCCGGCTGACCGGCGACGCGGCGTTGGCCGCCGACCTCAAGAAGCGATTCTGGAACGATGTGGTCAAGGGCACGGGGGCCGAGTTCGTGGCCGCCAAGCTCAGGGAGCGCGACGACCGGCACGGCCGGGCCGACGCCAGCCGCTACATGGTCGAGCCCAACGTCAAGGAGGGCAAGGGCGGCCTGCGCGACCTGCACAGCCTGATGTGGATCGCCGAGTACCTGCATCCGGTGGAAAGGCCCGAGGACGTCTTCACCCTGGGCTATTTCGACCGGCGCGAGGTGCGGGCCTTCGTCCGGGCCTTCGACTTCCTGCATGCGGTGCGCGCCCATCTGCATTTCGCCACCGGCCGTCCCGAGGAGCGGCTGACCTTCGATCTGCAGCCGGAGATCGCCCGGCGGATGGGCTATGGCGACCGGGCCGACAATCCGGCCGTCGAGCGGTTCATGCGGCGCTATTTCCTGATCGCCCGCGAGGTGGGGTCCCTGACCCGCACCTTCTCCGCCAAGCTGGAGACCGAGCACCTGAAGGCCCACCCCAAGGGCCTGTCGCGCTTCCTGCCCGGCCAGGGCGGCCCCCGGCGCAAGCCGCTGGACGCCCCCGGCTTCGTGGAGGAAGGCGGCCGGCTCAACATCGACGGGCCGCAGGTGTTCGAGAAGGATCCGGTCGACCTGATCCGCATCTTCCGCATCGCCGACCAGCGGAACCTGGACCTGCATCCGGACGCCTTCACGGCGGTCACGCGCAGCCTGGCGCTGATCACGCCCAAGGTGCGGCGCGATCCGGAGGCGGCGAAGGCCTTTCTCGACGTGCTGGCGCGCGGCAAGCGAACCTACCGCACCCTGACGCTGATGAACGAGTCCGGCGTGCTGGGCCGCTATCTGCCGGAGTTCGGCCGGATCGTCGCCCAGATGCAGTTCAACATGTATCACTCCTACACGGTCGACGAGCACACGCTGCGCGCCGTGGGGGTGATCGCCGACATCGCCGACGGCCGTCTGGTCGAGGACCATCCGCTGTCAGTGTCGATCATGCCGCTGATCGACGACCGCGAAGCGCTGTTTCTGGCCATGCTGCTGCACGACACCGGCAAGGGCGGGGTGGGCGGACAGGAGAAGGCCGGGGCCCGGGCCGCGCGCTCGGCCTGCGAGCGGCTGGGCGTCGAACGCAGCAAGATCGAGCTGATCGCCTGGCTCGTCGAGCATCACCTGGTGATGAGCGACTACGCCCAGAAGCGCGACGTCACCGACCCGGCCACCGTCGCCGCCTTCGCCGGCATCGTCGAGAACCCCGAACGCCTGCGCCTGCTTCTGGTGCTGACCGTGGCCGACATCCGCGCCGTGGGGCCGGGAGTCTGGAACGGCTGGAAGGGCCAGCTGATGCGCGAGCTCTACGCCTCGACCGAGGCGGTGTTCCGCGGCGGCCGTGGCTCCGACCCTGCCGCCAGCGCCCGCCGCCACCAGAGCGCCGTCGCCGCTGAGGCCCGCAAAGCGCTGATCGAAAGCGACCCGGTCTCCAAGGGTTGGGCCGCCTCGATGGAGGACGCCTACTTCACCGCCTTCGGACCCGACGAACTGGCCTCCCATGCCGAGCTGGCGCGCCGCGCCCAGATGCAGGGCGGAGCCGCGGCCGAGACCCGGGTGCGGCCCGACCGCAACGCCGCCGAGATCGTCGTCGCCGCCAAGGATCGTCGCGGCCTGTTCGCCGATCTGGCCCTGGCCATTTCGGGGCTGGGCGGCAACGTCGTCGGGGCGCGGGTGTTCACCTCCGCCCAGGGCCAGGCGCTCGACGTCTTCCACGTCCAGGACATCACCGGCGCCCCGATCGGCGCCGACAACCCCCGCATCCTGCGCCGGCTGGCCGACGCCATGGAGGCGGCCGGCAAGGGCGAGCCGCCGACCTTCGAGCCCCGCAAGCCGCAGGAACTGGGCCGCGCCGCCGCCTTCTCGATCACCCCGACGGTGATGCTCGACAATGAAGCGTCCGAAGACGCCACGGTGGTGGAGGCGTCAGGCCGCGACCGTCCCGGCCTGCTCGAAGCCCTGGCCCGCGCGGTCGCCGACGCCGGCCTGTCGATCGTCAGCGCCCATATCGACGGTTATGGCGAGCGGGCGGTCGACGCTTTCTATGTCCAGACGCCCGGCGGCGGAAAGCTGACCGACACCCGCGCCTCCAACGCCCTGAAGGCGGCGCTGATGGAAGTGCTCGAGGATGACGAGGCCGGCCCCTCGCGCGGCCGGCCCAAGCTGGAACGGGCGCGGGCCAGCGTGGCGCGTTAACGCTCAAGGAGTTTCAGCGCAGCCGCCTCCCGCCGCCTTGACCACCCCGGCGACGCGTCGCACAAGCGGCCGGTGAGCGCAGACAAGCCGTCCAGACCCGTGAAGACTCCCAAGGGCGGCCTGATCCGCTCCTCGATGGTGTTTTCCAGCCTGACGCTGGTCAGCCGGTTCATGGGCCTGGCGCGCGACCTGTTCATCACCGCCCGGCTGGGCGCGAGCGCGACGCCGGCCGCCGACGCCTTCAACACCGCCCAGTCCTTCCCCAACCTGTTCCGGCGCATCTTCGCAGAGGGCGCCTTCACCGCCGCCTTCGTGCCGGCCTATTCCAAAGTGCTGGCCAGGGAAGGCCAGGAGGCCGCGGACAAGCTGGCGACTGACGCCCTCGCGACGCTGGCGGCGGCGACCCTCGTGCTGACCATCGCCTTCCAGCTGGCCATGCCGTGGCTGATGATGGTCATCAATCCAGGCTTCATCGACCAGCCGGAGAAGTTCAAGCTGGCGGTCGTGCTGACGCAGATCAGCATGCCCTACCTGCCCTGCATGGCCATCGTGGCGCTGCTGTCGGGCGTGCTGAACGCCGGCGGCCGATTCGCCCTGTCGGCGGCGGCGCCGACCCTGCTCAACGCCGGCATCCTGATCGCGGTGATCCCGCCCAACGACGCCGTCAGCTCGGCCTACGCCGCCACCTGGGGCGTGTTCGGGGCCGGCATCGCCCAGGCAGGCCTGCTGTGGTGGGGCGTGTGGCGGGTGGGGGCGAAGATCCGGCCGACCATCCCCCGTCTGACGCCGGAAATCCGCAGTCTCATCGCCACGGCCATCCCCGGCGCCATCGCCGCCAGCGTCACCCAGGTCAACATCTTCATCTCCGGGATCATCGCCAGCCAGGTGAACGGCGCCCGGACCTGGCTGTCGGTCGCCGATCGCTTCTACCAGCTGCCGCTGGGCCTGGTCGGGGTGGCCATCGGGGTCGCCCTGCTGCCGACGCTGTCGCGGGCGATCAGCATCGACGACAAGGTCGAGGCGCAGCGCACCACCGACCAGGCCATCGTCTTCGCCATGGCCCTGACCCTGCCGGCGGCGGCGGCGCTGCTGGCCGTGCCGCACTATCTGATCGACGGCCTGTTCCAGCGCGGCGAGTTCACCGCCTTCGACGCACAGGAGACCGCCAAGGCCCTGTTCCACTACGGCTGGGGCACGCCGGCCTTCGTGCTGGCGCGGGTGCTGTCGCCGGTGTTTTTCGCCCGGGCCGACACAAGGGCGCCGATGCGGTTCGCCATCATCTCGATGGTGGTCAACATCGTGCTGGGCATCGCGCTGTTCCAGATCATCGGCTTCGAGGGCATCGCGGCCGCCACCGCCTTCGCGTCCTGGCTGAACGTCGCCCAGATGGTCTGGACGCTGCGCAAGCGCGGCGACTGGACGCCCTCGCCCGCCGCCCGGGGCAAGCTGGTGCGCATCCTGCTGGCCAGCACGGCGATGGGCCTGGTCCTGTTCACGGCCCAGCTCTATCGCGCGCCGCTCGAAGGCCTGATCGGCGCCTTCCGCCTGCCGGGACTGGGTCCCAAGGAGATCGTCGTCCTGCTGCTCTGCCTGGCCGGCGCGGCGATCTATCCGCCGCTGCTGCTGGCCTCGGGCGGGGTGACCCTGCCGGAGATCAAGGCCGCCCTGCGCCGCCGCCCCGGCGTGACCGCGCCGCCGCCGACCGAGGTCCTCTAGGGCGCCAAGGCTTGTCCTGATCGCGGCGGCGCCGTATCGAGCCTGCATGGTCCTGCTGGCTCTCCTCACGCGCCGATGGCGCGGCGCCTGACGTCTACCCGCCAAGCCGCGCGGCGGACCTCGCCGCGCCTGTACGACCCGCATTCCGAAAAGACCGATCCATGACTGACCAAGCCCCCGTCCCCTACGCCGGTCCTGTCCGCGTGCTCTCCGGCGTCCAGCCCTCCGGCGCCCTGCACCTGGGCAACTACCTCGGCGCCCTGGTGAAATTCGCCCGCATGCAGCACGAGGCTGAGTGCCTGTTCTGCGTCGTCGACCTGCACGCCATCACGGTGTGGCAGGACCCGGCCCAACTGACCGCCCAGACCCGCGAGATCGCCGCGGCCTACATCGCCGCCGGCGTCGACCCGGACAAGGCCAGCATCTTTCCGCAGTCGGCCGTCAGCGCTCATGCCGAACTGGGCTGGATCTTTCAGTGCGTCGCCCGTCTCGGCTGGCTCGACCGGATGACCCAGTTCAAGGAAAAGAGCGGCAAGCACAAGGAGCGCAGCTCGGTCGGCCTCTACACCTATCCGGTGCTGCAGGCGGCCGACATCCTCCTCTACAAGGCCACCCATGTGCCGGTCGGCGAAGACCAGAAGCAGCACCTCGAACTGACCCGCAACATCGCCGCCAAGTTCAATCACGACTTCGACCGGCCGGGCTTCTTCCCGCTGCCTGAAGGCGTGATCGAAGGCCCCGGCGCGCGGATCATGAGCCTGCGCGACGGATCGCAGAAGATGAGCAAGTCTGATCCGTCGGACAATTCGCGCATCAACCTGACCGACGACGCCGACGCCATCGCCCAGAAGATCCGCAAGGCCAAGACCGACCCCGAGCCGCTGCCGGAAAATGTCGAGGACCTGGCCGCCCGGCCGGAAGCCGACAACCTGGTCGGCATCTACGGGGCGCTGGCGGAGATGACCAGGGAACAGGTGATCGCCGAGTTCGGCGGTAAGGGTTTCGGGACCTTCAAGCCCGCCCTCGCCGATCTGGCGGTGGCCAAACTCGGCCCCGTGGGCGAGGCCATGCGCCGGTTGATGGCCGATCCGGCCGAGATCGACCGCATCCTCGCCGCCGGCGCGGAGAAGGCGCGGGAAGTCGCTGCGCCGACCGTGGCCGAAGTGCGCGAGATCGTCGGGTTCTGGAAGGGGTGAGGAACAGGGGACAGTTTAAGGTGTCCCTGCAGGGACACCTTAAACTGTCCCTGAAGCCGTCTCCGCCTGGTCCGGGTGGGTGACGTACCAGTCCAGCTCAGCGAGCAGCCTCGACCAGGCGGCGTCGATGTCGGCGGTCCAGGCCTGGCCGATCAGGGCCTTCACCGTCTCCGCCACCGTGCCGAAGAAGACCCCGAACACGGCCGGCGGCACGTCGTAGCCGGCGTGGGTGACCACCTCGGTCTGGATCAGGGTGGCGGCGTACTTCCGCTCGCCGGCGAAATCGAGGATGGCCTCGATCACCCGCGCCAGCATCTCGCCCCGCACCTGTCCGTTTCGGTCGGAGGCGAACAGCGGCTCCATGGCCGGATGGGCCGCGAACAGGCGGGCGTAGACCAGCGGCGTCAGGTCGTCACAGACCTCTGCCGCCCGTTCGAGGCTTTCGGTGATCGCGTCGGCGTCGCCCGCCTTCACGCAGGGTTTTTCGACGGGATCCGCACCATCAGGCTCTCGTAGCCCTTCACGAAGGACGACGGCACCCGCTTGGGCTCGCTGACCACCTCGATGGTCGGGAAGCGCTTGAGGATCTCTTCCCAGACCACGCGCAGCTGCATCTCGGCCAGGCGGTTGCCCACGCAGCGGTGGATGCCGAAGCCGAACGACAGGTGGTGGCGCGGACGCTCGCGGTCGATGATGTAGGCGTCGGGGTTGTCGATCGCCGTGTCGTCGCGGTTGCCCGAGACGTACCACATGGCCACCTTCTCACCCTTCTTGATGGTCTTGCCGCCGATCTCGTGGTCGACGAGGGCCGTGCGGCGCATGTGGGCCAGCGGCGTCTGCCAGCGGATGGTCTCGGAGACCATGCTGGTGATCAGGTCGGGATTGGCGCGCAGCTTGTCGTACTGGTCGGGGTTCTGGTTCAGGGCCAGGACGCTGCCGGTCATGGTGTTGCGGGTGGTGTCGTTACCGCCCACGATCAGCAGGATCAGGTTCCCGAGGTATTCCATCGGGGCCATGTTCTTGGTCGACTCGCCGTGGGCGAGGAGCGAGATCAGGTTGTTGGCCGGCGGGGCGTTGACCCGCTCGTTCCACAGGCCGGTGAAGTACTCCAGGCACTCCAGCAGCTCGGCGCGGCGCTGGTCCTCGGTCTCGATGATGCCCATGCCCGGCGCCGCCGTGGCGACGTCCGACCAGCGGGTCAGCTTGCGGCGGTCGTGGAAGGGGAAGTCGAACAGGGTGGCCAGCATCTGGGTGGTCAGTTCGATCGAGATGCGGTCGACCCAGTCGAAGGTCTCGCCGATCGGCAGGCTGTCCAGCAGGCCGGAGGCCCGCTCGCGGATGATCGGCTCCAGCTGCATCAGGCTGGCCGGGCTGACCACCGGGCTGACCGTCTTGCGCTGAACGTCGTGCTTGGGCGGGTCCATGGCGATGAACATCGGCAGGATGAAGTCGTCATCCATGTCGCGCAGGGTGATGCCGCCCAGGTGCGCGTCCGAGCTGAACACCTGGTGGTTGGTGTCGATGGCCATGATGTCTTCGAAGCGGGTCACCGACCAGTAGGGGCCGACTTCCTCGTTGGTCTCGCAGAGGTGGACCGGGGCCTCTTTCCGCAGGCGCTCGAAGTACGGCCAGTGGGTGTCGCTCACCCAGAGGTCCGGGTTGGCCACGTCGATCTGCTCGATGGGGATCGACCAGGCGTGCGCCCGCGCCGCCGCATCCCGCTCAGCCTTTTCACGCCGGGACTGGCCCAGATCAAACCCACCGTCGGCCATGGCCGCCTCCCTTATCTTGTCGTTGTTCACATCACGCCAGAAAATGACGCCGGTGTCACGATAGGGAACGCAAAAAAGGCCCCGGAATCGGCGCCCGGGGCCTTTTTCTACTCGGTTCGGGTGATGGTCAGGCCTGGCCGGTGACCCCGTCCCAGAACTTCCTGGCCTTGCCCATGAAGCCGGAGGCCTGCGGATGCTGGGCGTCGCCGCACAGGTCGGCCAGTTCGCGCAGCAGTTCCTTCTGGCGCGCGCTCAGATGGGTCGGCGTCTCGACGAACAGTTCGACGATCAGATCGCCGCGTTCGCGGGTGCGTAGCGAGGGCATGCCCCGGCCCTTCAGGCGGATGGTCTTGCCGGTCTGGACCCCCTCGGGAATCTTCACCGGAATGCGGCACTCGCCGTCGCAGTTCTCGCCGCCCATCAGGCAGGGAGCCTCGATCTCGCCGCCCAGCGCCGCGGTGCACATGGCCACCGGCACCGTGCAGAGCAGGTCCAGGCCGTCGCGCTCGAACAGGTCGTGCGGGGCCACCGACAGGAAGATGTAGAGGTCGCCGCGCGGGCCGCCGCGCTGGCCCGCGTCGCCCTCGCCGGCCAGCCGGATGCGGGCGCCGTCATCGACGCCGGAGGGGATGCGCACCGACAGGGTGCGGTCGCGCCGCACCTGGCCCTGGCCATGGCAGGCCTTGCAGGGGTCGAGCACCAGCTTGCCGGTGCCGCCGCAGCGGGGGCAGCTGCGTTCAATGGCGAAGAAGCCCTGGGTCGCGCGGACCCGGCCCGCGCCGCCGCAGCTGCCGCAGACCGTCGGGCTGGTGCCCGGCTTGGCGCCCGAGCCCTCGCAGGGCTCGCAGGTGATCGAGGCCGGGACCGTGATCTCCACATCGGCGCCGGCGTAGGCCTGCTCCAGGGTGATCTCGAGGTCGTAGCGAAGATCCGCGCCACGGGCCGGGCCGTTGTTCTGCCGCCGGCGTCCGCCGCCGAACATCTCGCCGAACGCGTCGCCGAACACCTCGTTGAAGATGTCGTGGACGTCGTTGAAGCCCTGACCGCCGCCGCCATTGCCGCCGTTGACGCCTGCGTGGCCATAGCGGTCGTAGGCCGCCCGCTTCTGGGCGTCCGACAGGACCGAGTAGGCCTCGTTGACTTCCTTGAAGCGGGTTTCGGCGTCACCGCAACCGCCGTTGCGGTCAGGGTGGTGCTCCATCGCCTTCTTGCGGAAGGCGCTCTTCAGAGCGGCCTCGTCGCATCCGCGCTGGACGCCGAGAATGTCATAGTAGTCACGCATGGACGGACATTCGGAAAAGCTTGTCTTGAGAAGTGGTGGAGCGCCCGTCCCTCTGCAAGTCCGGCGCCGACCGGCTGGTCGACAGGAACGAGAGGAACGGGACGTCTGCCTTTATGAAGGCGGTGGCGACGGTCCCCGGACAGATCCTGATCATATCCGGGGTTCCGCCGCCACGAGGCTGGATGTCACGCCGACTTCTTGTCGTCGTCGCTGACTTCCTCGAACTCGGCGTCGACGACGCCATCGTCCGCGGCCTGACCCGCTTCACCGTCGCCGGCTTCGCCCTGCTGGGCCTTGTACATGGCCTCGCCGAGCTTCATCGACGCCTGGATCAGGGTCTGGGTCTTGGCGGCGATGTCCTCGCCGTCGCCGCTCTCGATCACGGCCTTCAGGTCGGTCAGGGCGGTTTCGATGGCGGCCTTCTCGTCAGGACCGACCTTGTCGCCGTGCTCGGCCATGGCCTTCTCGGTCGAGTGGATGACCGCGTCGGCCTGGTTGCGGGCTTCAACGCTGGCCTTGCGCTTTTCGTCTTCGGCCTTGTTGGACTCCGCCTCGCGGACCATGCGCTCGATGTCCGCGTCGCTCAGGCCGCCGTTGGCCTGGATGCGGATCGATTGCTCCTTGTTGGTCGCCTTGTCCTTGGCCGTCACGTGCACGATGCCGTTGGCGTCGATGTCGAAGATGACCTCGATCTGCGGCATGCCGCGCGGCGCCGGCGGGATGCCGACCAGGTCGAACTGGCCCAGCATCTTGTTGTCCGAGGCCAGCGGACGCTCGCCCTGGAAGACCCGGATCGTCACGGCCGACTGGTTGTCGTCGGCGGTCGAGAAGGTCTGGCTCTTCTTGGTCGGGATGGTGGTGTTGCGCTCGATCAGCGGCGTGAACACTCCGCCCAGGGTCTCGATGCCCAGGGTCAGCGGCGTGACGTCCAGCAGCAGCACGTCCTTGACGTCGCCCTGCAGCACCCCGGCCTGGACCGCGGCGCCCAGCGCCACGACCTCGTCGGGGTTGACGCCCTTGTGCGGGTCACGGCCGAAGAACGCCTTCACCGCGTCCACGACCTTGGGCATGCGGGTCATGCCGCCGACCAGGATCACTTCGTCGATGTCGGACTTCTTCAGGCCCGCGTCCTTCAGCGCCTGTTCGCAGGGCGCGATCGTGCGGGCGATCAGGTCCTCGACCAGGGCTTCCAGCTTGGCGCGCGACAGCTTGATGTTCAGGTGCAGCGGGCCGTTGGCGTTCATGCTGATGAACGGCAGGTTGACCTCGTACTGCGCGGTCGAGCTGAGTTCTTTCTTGGCCTTTTCGGCCTCTTCCTTCAGGCGTTGAAGGGCCAGCTTGTCCTTGCGCAGGTCGGTGCCGGTCTCCTTCTTGAACTCGTCGGCCAGATAGTCGACCACGCGAAGGTCGAAGTCCTCGCCGCCGAGGAAGGTATCGCCGTTGGTGGCCTTCACCTCGAAGACGCCGTCGCCGATCTCGAGGATCGAGACGTCGAAGGTGCCGCCGCCCAGGTCGTAGACCGCGATCTTCTTGCCGTCGTTCTTGTCCAGGCCGTAGGCCAGGGCCGCCGCGGTCGGCTCGTTGATGATGCGCAGCACTTCAAGGCCGGCGATCTTGCCGGCGTCCTTGGTGGCCTGACGCTGGGCGTCGTTGAAGTAGGCCGGAACCGTGATGACGGCCTTGGTGACCGGCTCGCCCAGGTGACGCTCGGCGTCTTCCTTGAGCTTCATCAGGATGAAGGCCGAGACTTCCTGCGGGCTGTAGTCCTTGCCGTGGGCGCGGACCCAGGCGTCGGCCGTCGGGCCCTTGACGATCTCGTAGGGCACCATGCCCTTGTCCTTGTCCACCACCGGGTCGCTGTAGGCGCGGCCGATCAGGCGCTTGATGGCGAACAGGGTGTTGGTCGGGTTGGTCACCGCCTGGCGGCGGGCCGGCTGGCCGACCAGCTTTTCGCCGTCGTCGAGGAAACCGACGACCGACGGCGTGGTGCGCGCGCCTTCGGCGTTCTCGATCACCCGGGGGTTCTTGCCGTCCATGATGGCCACGCACGAGTTCGTGGTGCCCAGGTCGATACCGATGATCTTGCTCATCTTGAGGTCTTTCTACTCCAAAGTTGGCGGACGGCGGCGACAAGAGCCTTACGTGAAGCGCTCCGGTTTTTCTCTTCCGTCCCCGGTGGATCCTCTGATCGGGAATGGACCGGCCTCCGTTTTGCGGAAGCCGTCGTCAAGACCGCCATATGGGAAGCAGACCCCCCGCTGCAAGTGCAAAACCCCAGCCAAATTGAGGGCTTTGTCGGCGAGTCGACGCCTTGGGGACGGCGCCCCCCATTTGGGGCATGGCGCAATCGGGGCCGGGGCGCTTATCAAGCCGTTGTCACGACGCAATCCTGAGGGGGATACAATGCTCAAACTGAATCGGAAATTCCGGGCCGCGGCGGCGATCGCCGTGTTCGCGGCGTCGAGCCTGCTGACGGCGGCCAGCGCCTCGGCCGAGGACCGGCGCGTCCGGATCATCAACGAAACCCGCTACACGATCGTCAGGTTCTACGCCTCGAACGTCAGCGAGAACGACTGGGAAGAAGACATCCTGGGCCGCGACGTGCTGCGTCCCGGACAGTCCGTGACCGTCAACGTCGACGACGGCACCGGCTACTGCCTGTACGATTTCAAGGCGGTGTTCGAGGATGGCGACGAGCTGGTCCGCTCGCGCATCGACGTCTGCAAGATCTCTTCCTACCGCTACACCGAAGACTGACCGGTGTCCGGCGCGGGCGTCGCCCGCGTCGGTTCCGCTCTTGTAGCGTGTTCGTCCGGCGCGCACCCTGTGGCGCGCGCCACGGGACGGTCATGAGGGACGAAACCGGATTCACACTGCTGCCTGGCCATCTGTCGCCTGACGTTCAGGCCAGTCTGGTGGCCGCCGTCCTGGACGCCGCGCGGGAAGCGCCGTTCCATGTCCAGGTCACACCGGGCGGCAAGGCGATGAGCGTGGAGACCACCGGGCTTGGCCCGCTGTCCTGGGTCTCCGACCGCCTCGGCTATCGCTACGAACCCCGCCATCCGTTGACCGGACAGCCCTGGCCGTCGATGCCGCCGCTGCTCCAGGCCCTGTGGGCCGAGCTTGTCGACCCCGTCGTCCCGGCCGACGCCGGCCTGGTGAACCTCTATCGGCCCGGGGCCCGCATGGGCCTGCACCGCGACGAGGACGAGGCCGACTTCGCCTTCCCGGTGCTGTCGATCTCGCTGGGCGACACGGCGCTGTTCCGTCTTGGGGGATCGACGCGCAAGGGTCCGACCCGATCGCTGCGCCTGGCATCGGGCGATGTCTGCCTGCTGGCCGGAGAGGCCCGGCTCGCCTACCACGGGGTCGACCGCATCATCCCCGGCTCCTCCCGTCTGGTCCCTGGGGGCGGCCGTATCAACGTCACCCTGCGGCGGGCCGCTCCGGCGCCGGCCTTGGCGGCGCCCATTCCGTCGCTATAGGGTGCGACAAAACGCCGTCGAGGAAACCGCCATGCTCAAGCTCACCCGCCCCGAGGGGACTTTGCCAGGGGATCTGGACGTCTCCCGTCGTGCATTGGGCGGCCTGTTCTTCGCCGGCTACGCGGCGGCGGCCGTCTCGGCCAGCGCCGCCCCGATCATCACCGACCTGAACGGCCTCGTCGCCGAGATGGCGATGATCCCGGCGGGTGACCGCGACATCCCGGCCTATGTCGCCCGCCCGGCCGCCCGGGGACGGTTCCCGGTGGTGATCGTCGTTTCCGAGGTGTTCGGCATCCACGAATACATCCGCGACGTCTGCCGTCGGCTGGCCAAGCTGGGCTACGTCGCCATCGCCACAGACTTTTTCGCCCGTCACGGCGACCCTGCCCCGCTGACCGACTTCGCCGCGATCCGCGGAATCGTTGCGGCCGCCACCGACGCGGAGGTGATGAACGACATCAACGCCACGGTCGCCTGGCTGTCGGGCCAGTCGTTCGTGGACCGCAAGAAAATGGCCATCACCGGCTTCTGCTGGGGCGGCGCGGCCGTTTGGCTGGCCTGTTCACGATACCGGCACTTCCGCTGCGGCGTGGCCTGGTACGGCCGGCTGGCGCGTCCGGCGGAAGGCCAGTTCCTGTCCGAGCCGGAGCGCGAATGGCCGCTGGAGCTCGCCGGCTATCTGAAGGCGCCGGTGCTGGGACTCTACGCGGGCAGGGACCAGGGCATCCCGGTCACCGACGTCGAGCTGATGAACGCCAGGCTGCGCGAGTTCGAGAAGGACGGGGCCCGGATCATCGTCTATCCCGACGCCCAGCACGGCTTCCACGCCGACTATCGGGCCAGCTACGACATGGACGCCGCCCAGGACGGCTGGCGCAAGATGATCGACTATTTCGCGGACCACGGCGTGCGCGGGAAGCGGTTCTAGCTATCCCTCCTTCAGTCTCGCGCGCGTCGTGAAGCCTGCCCTTGGGTCGGCCCTTGGCCGAGCCCGAGGGGGCCATGCGTGGTGAGCCAGGCGAAAAGGGCGCGGAGTGATCCGCGCCCTTTTTTGCTGTCGATCATGCTCATGGGTCGTCGGAACAAGTCCGAGGATGACGGGTGGTGGACCTACCCGCGCAGCTTGCGCGTCAGGGCTTCCAGGTCGCGGGACAGCTGGGCGTCGTCGGCCTTCAGGGCCTCGATGCGGCGCACGGCGTGCAGGACGGTGGTGTGGTCGCGGCCCCCGAAGCGCCGGCCGATGTCCGGCAGCGAGCGGGTGGTCAGCTGCTTGGCCAGCCACATGGCCGCCTGACGGGGCCGGGCCACCGATCGGTTGCGGCGCTCGGAGATCAGGTCCGCCTGGCGCAGGCCGAAATGCTCGGACGTGGCCTTCTGGATGTCGTCGATGGTGATCCGCTTCTCGGTGCCCCGCAGGTGCGGCCGCAGGATGTTCTGCGCCTCGTCCAGCGACAGGGCCGAGACCTCCGCGCCCATGCGGGCCACCAGGGTGTTCAGCGCGCCTTCCAGCTCCCGCACGCTGTCGGTGAAGCGGTCGGCGAGGAACTGCAGCACCTCGGGACGGGCCTGGGCGACAAAGCCGCCCTGGCGGCCCAGGGAGGCCAGCTTGCGCTCGAGGATGCCCAGGCGCAGGCCGCGGTCGGCGGGCTCGATGCCGCAGACCAGGCCGGCCGACAGGTGACTGCGCAGGCGGGCGTCCATCTCGGTGATCTGGGCCGGCGGGCGATCCGCCGAGAACACCACGCGGCGACCGTCCTCCATCAGGGCGGTCAGGGTGTGGAACAGCTCTTCCTGGGTCGACTGCTTGCCGGCGACGAAATGGACGTCGTCGATCAGCAGCAGGTCGGCGGCCCGCAGCTCTTCCTTGAACAGGCTGGTGGAGCGATCCATCACCGCCCGTACGAAGGTCGACAGGAAGCGCTCGGCGGTCAGGTAGACCACCTTCTTCTCGGGCGCGGCGCGCATGGCCTCCCAGGCCAGGGCGTTCATCAGGTGGGTCTTCCCGAAGCCGTAGGGGCTGTGGAAGACGACTGGGTTGAAGTGGCCGTCGGCCCAGCTGGCCACCCGGCGGGCGACGGCGTGGGCGAACTCGTTGGCCGGACCCGGCACGAAGCTGTCGAAGGTGAAGCGCTCCTGCAGACCGGCGGTGCGCGTCGGGCGGACGGGCGGCATCTGGGCGATGGCCGGCGCGTCGGTGGCGACCGGGTCCATGACCTCGATGGCCTCGGCGATGATCTCCATGCCGCCGGTGTCGGACTCGAACTCCATGCGGGACTTCAGATCCAGGATGCGACCCTCGGGGTCGTGCTGGGCCCAGAGCTCGCCGATGCGGCGCCAGGCGTTGCGGCGGATCCAGTCGCGGGCGACGCCGGTCGGGGTGACGAGATACAGCTGGCCGCCGGCTTCGCGCAGGGCGGCCTGGGCCAGCCAGGAGCCGAAGGCGGCTTCGCCGAGTTCATGACGAAGCGCCAGGCAGGCCTTGGTCCAGACGGCGCCGGCCGGAGTCTGAGAAGGCATCTGTTGGCCACCCACGGAAGTCATATTCAGCCCACCCGATCTTTATCTGTCTTTTGCCCGCGAAGCCTCAGCCGCCCCCACGACGATGAAGCCGAAAATTGACGCACAGAGGCTTGACCGGCGGACGCAGAGCACCCGCCGCCGCCTTACTCATGACCAAAATTGGAGATGAACCAGAGCGTCTAGAACTTCACACTAGCGACCTCGAAAACGGCCGGTCAAACCTGAAATTAGAGTCTCGATACGGATATTTCTGTTGACTCGCCGACGCCCCCGGCACGGCAAGGGAATCCGTTAACCAGCCCCTGAGGGGTGTGCAAATTCGCCACACGCGCGAAATGCGGGCGCGAAAAAACCGGCCGGCGCGGAGGCGCCGACCGGTTCATCAAACTGCTTGAATGTAAGGCGTTGCGCCGGAAACCGACGCCCCGTCCCGACCGCAATCAGGCGGCCGACAGCTTCTTCAGCTGGGCGTTCAGGCGCGAGACCTTCCGCGAGCCGGTGTTCTTGTGCACCACGCCCTTGGAAACCGCGCGCATCAGCTCCGACTGCGCGGTGATGAAGGCTTCCTTGGCCACGGCGACGTCGCCGGCCACCAGGGCTTCCTCGAACTTGCGCAGGTAGGTGCGGACGCGCGAGCGGCGGGCCTTGTTCACTTCGGTGCGGCGCTCGATCTTGCGGATCGCCTTCTTGGCGCCGGGATTATTGGCCATGTGCCTGTAGACCTCAAACGGACGGGGCGCGCGCGGACGTCGCGTACGCCGGATAAATCGAAGGGCGGGCAAATACAGGAAGGACCGGGGGCGGTCAACGTGACTCTGGCGGATCGGCCCCGCTTCTGTACAAGCGAGGCATGGACAGAAGACTGTTTCTCCTCGCGCTGGGGGCCGCCGCCGGATGCGCCCGCGGCGGGCCGGGGCCCGCTATCGTCTGCGATCCCGATCTCGTCGCGCCGCTGAACGTCGCGCTGGCGGCCTGGGTGCGCAAGGGCGAGGCGACGGCCTTCACGCTCAAGGCGGCCGATCCCAGGGCGTTGCTGGAGGCCGGAGAGGCCGGTTCCGGCGCGGTGATCGCAACCCGCGAGCCCAAGCTGGCCGACCGGCTGCAGCGTTACGGCCACGCCCGGCTGCAGAACCGCTTCAAGCCGAAGATCGGCCCCGGCGAGGTCCAGGTCGTCGTCACCCGCGGCCCCGGCGAGGCGGCGGGCGAAGCGTTCGCAAAATGGCTGATGACCGACGAGGCGGCGGCCCTGCTTACTCGCCCCTGAAGGCGGGCTTCCGCTTCTCGACGAAGGCGGCCATACCTTCCTTCTGGTCCTCGAAGGCGAACAGGCTGTGGAACAGGCGCCGCTCCAGCGCCACGCCGGTGGCCAGGGTTGTCTCGTAGGCCGCCTCGACCAGTTCCTTGTTCATCAGCACCGCCAGCGGCGAGTGGCCGGCGATCTTCGCCGCCGCTTCCAGCGCCGTCTCCAGCAGCTTGTCGGCGGGAACGACGCGAGACACCAGGCCGGCGCGCTCGGCCTCGGCGGCGTCCATCATCCGGGCGGTCAGGATCATGTCCATGGCCTTGGACTTGCCGACGAAGCGGGTCAGCCGCTGGGTGCCGCCGATGCCGGGCGCGACGCCCAGGTTGATTTCCGGCTGGCCGAACTTCGCCGTCTCCGAGGCGATGATGAAGTCGCACATCATGGCCAGCTCGCAGCCGCCGCCCAGGGCGTAGCCGCTGACCGCCGCGATGATCGGCTTGCGGAACTGCTCGATGCGCCGGGCTGCGTCGGTGAAGAAGTCGAGCTTCATCATCTGGGCGTAGGACTTGTCCGACATCTCCTTGATGTCGGCCCCGGCCGCGAAGGCCTTCTCCGAGCCGGTCAGGACGACGACGCGGACGGCGTCATCGGCGCCGGCCTTGTCGAGCAGGCCGCCGAGCTCCGACAGCAGGGTCGAGTTCAGGGCGTTGAGGGCTTCGGGCCGGTTGAGGCGCACGAGCAGGACGCCGTCCGACGGCGTCTCGACGAGAAGGGTCTGGAAATCGGTCATGGCCGGTTTGTGCCCGCCCCGCCGCGCCGGCTCAAGAGCGTTCAGGGCCCCTCGACCGCCACGCCCCGGGCGCGCAACAGGGCCGGCACGCCGTCCGGGCCGGTCAGATGGCCGGCGCCGACCACCATCACCGTCGTCCCCGACCCGGCCAGCCGCGCCAGGATGATCTCGGTCCAGCGCCGGTTGCGGCCGGCCAGCAGCCGTTCGTAGAGCACCGGCGACAGGGTCCGGATCGGGGCGACGCCCAGGGCTTCGATCGCGGCCTGGTCGCCCGCCAGCCAGGCGCGGACCAGCCGGCTGAACAGCTCGGGATCCTCCTCGAGCTGGCGCAGCGTCTCTTCGAGCGAGGCCAGCTGGTCGACCTCCGGGGCGCCGGCCAGGAACTCGATCTGCTCCGCCGGTGTCTCGAAGTAGCGTCGCGTGGCGGCGGGTGCGGCGGTCTCAAGCGTGCGCTCGACCCCGGCGTCGGCGAACGCGCCGTCCTGCAGCGGGGCCGCGACGCTGAGGGTCAGGTCGGCCAGCCAGGGCCGCAGATGGTCCACCGCCGCCGGCGACAGGCCCAGCCGCTCGCCCTGCCGCTGCAGGCGCGCCCGACCCTGCGGGGTCAGGCGGGTCATCAGGCTGTCGCCGGCCGGCAGCACGCCAAGCCGTCGCGCGGCCAGGCCGCTGGCGGCGTCGTCCGTCAGGGTTTCGAACCAGAGATCGTCGGCCTCCGCCAGCGCCGCGTCGAGCGTCGCCGGCCGCCAGTCCAGCCCGGCCGGCAGCAGATGCACCGAGCCGAACAGCACGATGGTCGAGTCCGCGTCGCGGATCGTCCATACCGCCGGCTCGGCCGCGGCCGGGGCAGGGGTCGCGATCAGGACGGTCGCGGCGGCCAGCGCCGTCAATCCCGACCAAATCGACAGGGTTTTCAGGGCCACGCTACGAGCGACTCCATGAACCTTGCTTTTCAACTGCACGCCCTCAATCGCGAGTCCACGAACCTGTCGCTGTACAGGGACCGGGACTGGCAGGGCTATCTCGTGACGGGTCAACACTCCGGCACCCACTGGATCAAGTGGATGCTGTCGTACGCGATCGCGGACGCCTACGGTCTGCAGCCGCCCAGGTTCTACAACAACGCCTCGTCCAACGAGGTGATCGGCCATCCCAAGCACAAGCGGCCCGCCGACTGGCCGGCGCCGCGGATCGCCAGTTCGCACACCATCGCGCCCTATGAACTGGAATGGGGCTGGCTGCGCGCGATGGCGCCGCTGCCGCCCTACGGCGTGGTGGTTCGGGACATCCGCGATGTGCTGGTCTCCAACTACGAGAAGTGGAAGGCCAAGTACGACGTGCCCTTCGCCGACTATGTGAAGGGCGACCCGCTGGGCAAGGCGTTCAACTGCGATGCCTGGTGGTACATCCGCTTCCTGAACCGTTGGGGCGCCGTGCAGGCTCGCTACCCGGCCGAGACGCTGGTCCTGAAGTACGAGGATTTCCGCGCCGACCCGCGCGCCAGCCTGGTCCGGCTGCTGGCCCAGTTCGGCGTGACGCTGTCCGACGCCTCGATCGATGCGGGCGTGGCGGCGGGCAGCAAGGACTTCATGGCCCGACACCACAATCCCGAGGTCGAGGTCTACGGCGTCCGCGCCGACAGCGACGACCGGCACTGGGACGCGGCGTCGACCGCGATCCTTGAGGGCATTCTGCGGGAGCACCTGAAGTACGACTTCGGCTACGGCCTGCCGACGCGGGGGTAGGCCGTGCGTGCTTCGCGACGCGCTGCGCGCTCCTCAGCATGACGAAGGTGTTGGCGTCCCTCTGAATTCGTCATCCTGAGGAGCGAGCGCTTTGCGAGCGTCGCGAAGGACGCAGGGCTACCTCTGGCACTTTCGGCAGAAGAACGTCGACCGCCCGGCCTGGACCTCGCGCTCGATCGTTCCGCCGCAGCCCGGCGTCGGACAGGGCTCGCCCTCGCGGCCGTAGACCCGGAAGCTGTGCTGGAAATAGCCCAGCGCGCCGTCGGTGGCGGCGAAGTCGCGCAGGGTCGAGCCGCCGGCCTCGATGGCCTCGCCCAGCACCTCGCGAATGACCTGCACCAGCAGTGGATACTTCGAGGCCGCGATCTCGCCGGCCGGCCGCAGCGGCGAGATCCCGGACCGGTGCAGCGCCTCGCAGACGTAGATGTTGCCCAGGCCCGCCACGATCCGCTGGTCGAGCAGCAGCGTCTTGGGTCCCTGTTTGCGGCCGGCGAAGGCGGCGGCCAGATGGGCGGCGGTCAGGTCCGGGCCCAGCGGCTCGGGACCCATGTCGGCGAACCACGGGTGGGTCGCCAGCCCGTCCGCCGGGACCAGGCCCATGAAGCCGAAGCGTCGGGGGTCGTAGTAGGTGACGCTCGCCCCGGCCTCGGTCTCGAAGAGGACATGGGCATGCTTGGGATCAGGCGCGACGGCGTGAACGAAATCGCCGGGCCGCGCAGCCAGTCCGGGCGCGGCGATCTCGAACCGGCCGGTCATGCCCAGATGCATCACCAGCACGTCGCCCCGGTCGAGGTGGCCGAGCAGGTACTTGGCCCGCCGCTCCAGCCGCTCGATCCGCGCGCCGGTCAGCCGCTGGACGAAGCCGTCCGGAAACGGGAAGCGCAGGTCGGGCCGCCGCTGTTCGACGCGGCTCAGCCGCGCGCCTTCCAGCACGGGCTGCAGGCCGCGGCGGACGGTCTCGACTTCGGGAAGCTCGGGCATGGGTGTCTTTCGCCTGCGCGGGGTCCACCGTTGGCTAGCCTAGGCGCCGTCCCGGGTCTATGAGGCAAGGCATGAGCCAGAGCAGCGCCACCTTCGGCTACCGCGACGTCGATCCTTCCGAAAAGCCCGGCCTGGTCCGGGGCGTGTTCGACCGCGTCGCCGGCCGCTACGACCTGATGAACGACCTGATGAGCGCCGGCGTGCACCGGCTCTGGAAGGACGCCGTGGCCGCGCGCCTGAATCCGCAGCCGGGCGAGGTGATCCTCGACGTGGCCGGCGGCACCGGCGACATGGCCCACCGCTACGCGAAAATGGCCCGCGCCGCGCAGGAGCGCCGGGGCGGCGAGGACGCCACCATCCACGTCATCGACTACAACGCCGAGATGATCGCCGCCGGCCGCGAGCGCGGCTATCCGCCCGAGGTCTGCTGGGCCGTGGGCGACGCCCAGCGGCTGCCGCTGCCGGACGCCAGCGCCGACGCCTATTCGATCACCTTCGGCATCCGCAACGTCACCGACGTCAGCGCCGCCCTGCGCGAGGCGCGGCGGGTGCTCAAGCCCGGCGGGCGGTTCATCTGCCTGGAGTTCTCGCGCCCGACCAACAGCCTGGTCCGCGCCGCCTATGACGCCTGGTCGTTCAACGCCATCCCGCAGATCGGCGAGTGGGTGGCGGGCGACAGGGACTCCTACCAGTACCTGGTCGAGAGCATCCGCCGCTTCCCCGACCAGAAGACCTTCGCCCGCATGATCACCGACGCCGGCTTCGCGGGCGCGGGCTATGTGAACTTCACCAACGGCGTCGCGGCCATGCACACGGGACGGGCCATCTAGGCATGGACCTCGCCGCCTTCGCCCGCCTGCTGGCCGTCGGCTGGACCCTGATCCGCGCGGACGCGCTGATCCCGCGCGAGGTCGATCCGCTGCTGCCGACGGGGGTCCAGACCCTGGGCCGGTTCCTGCGGCTGTTCGCCGGGCCGCAGTCGAAGGTCGGGCGTCCGGGAGAGCGGCTGGCCAGGGCGCTGGAAAGCTTCGGGCCCGTGGCCATCAAGCTGGGCCAGGTGCTGTCGACCCGCGCCGACATCTTCGGCGGCCAGTTCGCCCAGGATCTGTCGCACCTGAAGGATCGCCTGCCGCCCTTCCCGACCGCCATCGCCCGGGCCGAGATCGAGCGCGAGCTCGGCCGGCCGGTCGAAAGCCTTTTCGCCACCTTCGGCGAACCCGTGGCCGCCGCCTCCATCGCCCAGGCCCACGAGGCCACGATGCTCGACGGCCGCCGGGTGGCGGTGAAGGTGCTGCGGCCCGGCATCGAGCGCCGCGTCGACTCCGACAGCCGCGTGCTGCTGATGGTCGCTGGTCTGGTCGAGCGGCTGATCGTCCCGGCCCGCCGGCTGGAGCCGGTCCTGTTCGCGAAGATCGTGGTCCGGGCGCTGGAGCTGGAGCTGGACCTGCGGATGGAAGCCGCCGGGGCCGGCGAGGTCGGCGAGGTGATGGCCCGCGACAGCTACATGCGCGCGCCGGCCGTGGTCTGGGAAGGCGTCGGCAAGCGCGTCCTGACTCTGGAATGGGCGAGCGGCCTGCCGCTGTCGGATCCGGCGACGCTGGAGGCGCCGGGCCTGGACCGCCGGGCGCTGGCCGACAGCGTCATCCGCGGCTTCCTGGCCCAGGCGGTGGACCATGGGGTGTTCCACGCCGACCTGCACGAGGGAAATCTGTTCGTGTCGGCGCCCTCGACGATCACCGTCGTCGACTTCGGCATCATCGGCCGTCTCGGGCCGCGCGAGCGGCGCTTTCTGGCCGAGATCCTCTACGGCTTCCTGATGCGCGACTACCGGCGGGTGGCTCAGGTCCATTTCGACGCCGGCTATGTGCCGCGCCACCACGACATCGACGCCTTCGCCCAGGCCCTGCGCGCGGTCGGCGAGCCGGTGTTCGGCCGGGCGGCCAGCGAGGTCTCCATGGGCCGGCTGCTGGCCCAGCTGTTCGAGATCACCGCCCTGTTCGAGATGCGGCTGCGGCCCGAGCTGGTGCTGCTGCAGAAGACCATGGTCACCGTCGAGGGCGTCGCCCGCCGGCTCTATCCCGACCACGACATCTGGCAGGCCGCCGACCCGGTGGTCCGCCGCTGGATCAGCCGCGAGCTGTCGCCGATCGCCCGGGCGAAGGAGCTGGCCGACGACGCCGTCCGCGCCCTGCGCGCCATCGCCCGCATGGCCGAGGCCCAGGAGACCGGCGTGACCACCGTGACGGTCGTAGAGCCACGCCCGTCGCGCCTGGCCTGGTTCGCCTTCGGCGCGGCCGTGGCCGGACTGGCGGGCGTGCTGGGGTATCTGCTGGGGTAGGGGGCTCCTACCCCCCATCCCCCCGCTGCCGCCGACGCGCGGCGCGGTCGGCCTCGTCGACCTTGACCTGTTCCCAGTAGGCCATGCCGGTGTCGGGCTTGAACATCGTGCGTGGCGCGCCCTCGGCCGAGGCGATGGCGAAGACGTTGCCGGCCGGGTCGTAGATCAGCCGGTCGCCGTTCTCCCGCGTCAGGAACAGCGCGCCCTTCGGCGGTTTGGCGGTGAAGGCGTGGGCCTTGCGCACGAAGGCGTCGACCGTGTCGGCGCCGAAGGCCGCGCCGTTGCGCTCGAAGGCGCGGCGGGCGTTCTGCTCGGCGGTGTAGCGCCGCGTGGCCGACCACATCGGCCGGCCGTCGACCTTGGGAACCGGCGCCCGATCGGCGTCCGAGGCCCCGGGGCGGTCGGAGGAGGACGCCTGTGACGAAGCCGGCGTCGCCCGCGCGACATCCCCGGCCTTCTGCACCGGCACGGCCGAGGCGCCGCCGTCGCAACCAGTGATGAGCAGGCACAGGCCCGCGATGACGGCGGAGCCGCCAGACAATCTAATCATGAGAACCCTCGCTATGCCACCTGAACGAGAATAACGAACGAACTAGGAACACAGGTCGAGCCGGTTGTCCAGCGCCCGCCCGCGCCGTAAGGAGCGGGAAGGCTTTGAAGGCGAGGACGCGGTTTGGGTGAGCGGCGGGTTCTTCTGATCGTCGGCGGCGGCATCGCGGCCTACAAGGCGCTGGAGCTGACACGGCTGCTGCGCAAGGCCGGCGTGGCCGTGCGGCCGATCCTGACCGCCGCGGGCGCGCAGTTCGTCACGCCGCTGTCCCTGTCGGCCCTGGCCGAGGACAAGGTCTACAGCGAGCTGTTCTCCCTCACCGACGAGGCGGAGATGGGCCATATCGAGCTCAGCCGCTCGGCCGACCTG
Organism: Caulobacter sp.; assembly: GCA_031426695.1. GTDB lineage: Bacteria > Pseudomonadota > Alphaproteobacteria > Caulobacterales > Caulobacteraceae > Caulobacter. The sequence goes on along the minus strand of JASJPM010000005.1, from coordinate 473,773 downwards.
GTGGTCGTGGCCCCGGCGACGGCCGACCTGATGGCCAAGGCGGCCCACGGCCTGGCCGGCGACCTGGCCTCAACAACTCTCTTGGCCACAGACAAGCCGGTGCTGATGGCCCCGGCCATGAACGTGCGGATGTGGGAGCACGCCGCCACCCAGCGGAACCTCGCCACCCTGCAGGCCGACGGCGTCAATTTCGTGGGGCCCGACGAGGGCGCCATGGCCTGCGGCGAGTTCGGCGCCGGCCGGATGGCCGAGCCCCAGGCCATCTTCGACGCCGTCATGGCCATGCTGGAAGGTCCGCGCGGCCGTCCGCTGGCCGGAAAACACGTGCTGGTCACCGCCGGACCGACGGCGGAGGCGCTGGATCCGGTGCGGCTGCTGACCAACCGCTCCAGCGGCCGTCAGGGTTTCGCCATCGCCGCCGGCCTCGCCGCCCTGGGGGCCCGGGTGACGCTGGTCGCCGGCCCCGTCAGCTTGCCGACGCCGTCCGGCGTGAAGCGTGTGGACGTGGAGTCGGCTCGCGAGATGCTGGCCGCCTGCGAGGCCGCCCTGCCGGCCGACGCCGCCGTCTGCGTCGCCGCCGTGGCCGACTGGCGGCCCGACGAGGCGTTTGGGGTCAAGCTCAAGAAGGGCAAGGACGGCCCGCCGGAGCTGCGGCTGGTCGAGAACCCCGACATCCTCGCCACCCTCGCCGCCGGCGGCCCGCGCCGGCCCAGGCTGGTGGTCGGCTTCGCGGCCGAGACCAACGACGTGGAGGCGCACGCCAGGGCCAAGCTGGCCCGCAAGAATTGCGACTGGATCATCGCCAACGACGTCACCGAGCCGGGCGTCATGGGCGGCGGGGAGAATGCCGTGCTGCTGATCACCAAGTCCGGCGTCGAGCGCTGGGACCGGGACGTCAAGGAAGCGGTCGGCGCCAGGCTGGCCGCCCGCATCGCGGAGGCGCTGGCATGACCCCAACCATCCCCGTCACCCGCCTGCCGCACAGCGAGGGCATCCCGCTGCCGGCCTACGAGACCGCTCTGGCCGCCGGCATGGACCTGCGCGCGGCGGTTCCGGACCATGAGCCGCTGATCCTCAAGCCGATGGCGCGGGCCATGGTCCCCACCGGCCTGTCGTTCGCCGTGCCGGCGGGGTTCGAGGCCCAGGTGCGGCCGCGCTCGGGCCTGGCCGCCAAGGCCGGGATCACCTGCCTCAACACGCCGGGCACCATCGACGCCGACTATCGCGGCGAGGTGAAGGTGATCCTGATCAATCTGGGGGAGGAAGACTTCGTCATCCGCCGGGGCGATCGCATCGCCCAGCTGGTCATCGCGCCGGTGGCGTCGGCGTCGTGGCTGGAAGTCGAAAGCCTGGAAACGACAGAGCGGGGCGCGGGCGGCTTCGGCTCGACCGGCGCGGCGTGACCCTAGAAGGGCGTCCCGTACAGGGCCATGTAGCCGAGAAAGCCCGTCGCGAAGAAGGCCGCGGCGATCCACAGGAACGGCCGCGCGATATCGTAGGGATGGTCGATCGAGGCTTTCATGACGCGGTCTGGTCCTTCAGGGGCCGGGTATTCAACGCACTGAACACATCGGCGCCGCATACGGTTGCAGGCGTCGTCTGAACCGAGAATGACGTGATTCGCCTCCCGATTGACAAGCTCGCCGAAAAGCTCGCCTCGCGATTGAACGGGACGGCCGGCCGTCTGTTCACGCCCGGCGGTCCGGGCGAGCCCCTGGGCCTGCTCGACGCCTTCCGGGCTGCGCCTGATCTGGCGGCGCGGATCACCTTCGTCGGCGCTCATGTGCCCGGGATCAACCGGACAGACTGGGCCGGCCTGCACGAGACGGCGCGCGCCGAAGGGACCTTCCTGTCGGGCGACTGGCGGGCGAGCTTCGAGGCCGGCGCCTTCGCGCTGCGGCCGATGACCTGGTTCCAGGCCTGGGGCTGGCTGGGGACGACGCCGCTCGACGCCGCCGTCGTCGTGGTCAGTCCGCCGGACGCCGACGGGCGGGTGTCGCTGGGCGTCGCCTCGGACCTCGCGCCGGCGGTGCTGGCGCGGGGCGTGTTCAGGGCGGCGATCGTCAACCCGCACATGCCCCGGGTGAAGGGGCCACTCTACGACCTGTCGGCCTTCGATCTGGTCGCCGAGGACGAGTCGCCGCTGCTGACCTACGAGGCGGGCGCCCTCGATCCGGCCTTCGACCGCATCAAGGGGCATCTGCAGACCTTGCTGACGCCCGGGTCCAGCCTGCAGTTCGGGCTCGGCAAGGCCGGGGTGGCGGCGGTGCAGGCGATGGAGGGTCTCAAGGGCCTGCGCATCCATTCGGGCATGGTCGCGGGGCCGCTGCAGGCCGTGCTGGACTCCGGGGCCCTGACCGAGGTGGTCACGGGCCTCGCCGCCGGGGACGCCGACCTCTACGCCCTCTGCGGCCGGGACCCGCGCATCCGGTTCGAGCCCTCGGGCTTCACCCACGACATCCGCACCCTGGCGGCGATCCCCAAGCTGGTCGCGGTCAACTCGGCGCTGGAGGTCGACCTGTTCGGCCAGGCCAACGCCGAGTTCCAGGGCGGTCGCCAGATCTCCGGCACGGGCGGCCTGACCGACTTCCTGCGCGGCGCCCGCCTGTCGGAGGGCGGCCTGCCGATCCTGGCCCTGCCGTCCTCGGCCAAGGGCGGATCGATCAGCCGGATCATCCCGCGTCTGCCGCAGACCGCGGTGTCCGTCCCCCGCGCCGACGTCGGGCTGGTCATCACCGAGCACGGCATCGCCGACCTGCGCGGCCTGACGCTCGACGGCCGGGCCGAGGCCCTGATCGCCGTCGCCGACCCCGGCCACCGCGACGCCCTGGTCAACGCCTGGGCCGAAATCCGCAAGACCCTCTAGGTCGCCTTGCCGACGCCCCGGCGAATAAAGCCGCGCGCTGACGCCACCAACCCGCACGCCTGACGTTAGTCCTGCCGAGACCGCCCGGTCCGCAGGAGGATTGCCCATGGCCACGCCCAAGAACCCCGCCCCGACCACGACGGTCCGCGCCGGCGGTGAGACTCATCAGACCGCGTCCGCGCCCGACGCCCGCATCACCACCAATCACGGCGTGCCGGTCAGCGACAACCAGAACAGCCTGAAGGGGGGTCCGCGCGGCCCGACCCTGCTTGAGGACTTCGTCCTGCGGGAGAAGATCCAGCACTTCGACCACGAGCGCATTCCCGAGCGCATCGTCCACGCCCGCGGCTCGGCCGCGCACGGCTTCTTCGAACTGACCGAGTCCCTGGCCGATGTGACCCGCGCGAAGGTGCTCACGGAAGTCGGCGAGAAGACCGAGGTCTTCGTGCGCTTCTCCACCGTTGCCGGCGGCGCCGGCTCGATCGACACCCCTCGCGACGTGCGCGGCTTCGCGGTGAAGCTCTATACGAAGGAAGGCAACTGGGACCTGGTCGGCAACAACATCCCGGTCTTCTTCATCCAGGACGCCATCAAGTTCCCCGACCTGGTCCACGCCGTGAAGATGGAAGCCGATCGCGGCTATCCCCAGGCCGCCAGCGCCCACGACACCTTCTGGGACTTCGTCGGCCTGATGCCGGAGACCACCCACATGGTCATGTGGCAGATGTCGGACCGGACGATCCCTCGCTCGCTGCGGATGATGGAAGGCTTCGGGGTCAACACCTTCCGGCTGCTGGACGAGGACGACAACGCCACCTTCGTGAAGTTCCACTGGCGGCCGAAGCTGGGGACCCAGTCGACCTGCTGGGACGAGGCGGTGAAGATCGCCGGCGCCGATCCCGACTACCATCGTCGCGACCTGTTCGAGGCCATCGACAGCGGGAACTTCCCGGAGTGGGAGTTCGGCGTGCAGCTGCTGTCCCAGGCCGAAGCCGACGCCCTGCCGTTCGACATCCTCGACGCCACCAAGTTGATCCCCGAGGAGCTGGTTCCGATCCGCGTGGTCGGCCGGCTGGTGCTCAACCGTAACCCGGACAACTTCTTCGCCGAGACCGAGCAGGTCGCCTTCCTGCCGACCAACATCCCGCCGGGCGTCGATTTCTCGGAGGACCCGCTGCTGCAGGGCCGGCTGTTCTCCTACCAGGACACCCAGCTCTCGCGGCTGGGCACGGTGAATTTCCACCAGCTGCCGATCAACCAGGCCAAGGGCTGTCCGTTCCAGAACTTCCAGCGTGACGGCCATATGCAGACTATGGTCCCCAAGGGCCGGGCCAACTACGAGCCCAACAGCCTGGCCGAGCACGGCGAGCCCGGCGGCCCGCGCGAAGACCCGGACGGCGGCTTCCGAAGCTTCCGCCAGCCGGTGGAGGAGACCAAGGTCCGGCTGCGCGCCGAGACCTTCGCCGACCACTACAGCCACGCGCGGCTGTTCTACCGTTCGCTGACGGAGATCGAGCAGGCCCACCTGGCCAGCGCCCTGGTCTTCGAACTGTCTAAGGTGGTCCTCGAGCCGGTGCGGCTGCGCGTGCTGGCCAACGTCCAGAACGTCGACGCCGGCCTGGCGAAGCGGGTCGCCGACGGCCTGAACATGGACCTGCCTCCGAAGTCGAAGGCCGCCGCGGCGCCGCAGGACATGGAGCCGTCGCCGGCTCTGCGCCTCATCGGCAAGTATCCCGACAGCCTGGTTGGACGGGCGGTGGCCATCCTCGTCACTGACGGCGCCGACGGCGCGGTTGTCGAGGCGGTTCGCGGCGCGGTCGAAGGTGCGGGCGCGACGGTCAAGATCGTCGCCCCGAAGATCGGCGGCGTCACCCTGAAGGGCGGCAAGAAACTCGCCGCCGACGGTCAGCTGGCCGGCACGCCCTCGGTGCTGTTCGACGCGGTGGCGCTGGTGGTGTCGGAGGAGGGCTGCGCCGAACTGCTCGGCGAGAACGCGGCCACCGACTTCGTGGCCAACGCCTTCGTCCACCTCAAGGCCATCGGTCACACGGCGGAAGCTCAGCCCTTGCTCGACAAGGCCGGAGTTCAGCCGGACGCCGGGATCGTCGATCTGGCGGGCGGCGCCGACGGCTTCATCGCCCCGGCCAGCACCCGCCAGTGGGATCGCGAGCCCAAGGTGCGGATCCTCGCCTGACAGAAGGGGGTGGATCGCTGGAGGATTGACCTTCGCCGGAGCCCGCAGCATGTGCAGCGCTTGAAGACCATAGAGCGCGATCATGGACCTGCTGACCCGAAGCGATCTGCCCCTTGAACTTCTTGGCCGGGGCAAGGTGCGCGACATCTATGTCGTCGACGCACAGCGCCTGCTGCTGATCGCCACCGACCGGGTCAGCGCCTTTGACGTGGTCATGGCCGAGCCGGTGCCGTTCAAGGGCGCGGTGCTGACCCAGCTGAGCGCCTGGTGGTTTAGGCGGCTGGAGGGGGCGGTCGACCATCACCTGCTCTCGGTCGATGCGGACGAGATCATCACCGAGGTCCCCGCGCTCGCAGGCCACCGCGACCAGATCGCCGGCCGCGCCACCCTGTGCCGCCGGGTCGAGGTGGTTCCGATCGAATGCGTGGTGCGCGGCTACCTCTCCGGCTCGGCCTGGAAGGAATACGCGGCGACCGGAACGCTGGCGGGCGAGGCGCTGCCGCCCGGCCTGCGGCAGAGCGAGCGGCTCGACCCACCGGTGTTCAGCCCGGCGACCAAGGCCGAGACCGGCCATGACGAGAACATTCCCGTCTCGCGGATGGTCGAGCTGATCGGCGCGGACCTTGCCGCCGAGCTGGAGCGCCTCAGCCGCACGGTCTACGCCGCGGGCCGCGACGCCGCCGCCGAGCGCGGTCTCGTTCTCGCCGACACCAAGTTCGAGTTCGGGCGCGATCCGGCCGGCAAGGTGGTGCTGATCGACGAGGTCATGACTCCCGACAGCTCCCGCTACTGGCCGGCGGAGGGCTGGTCGGTCGGCGAGGTCCCGCCCAGCTTTGACAAGCAGCCGCTACGCGACCACCTCGACGCCGAGCGCGCGGCCGGGCGCTGGAACGGCGAGGCGCCGCCCCCGCCGCTGCCGCAGGCGGTCATCGACGCCATGTCGGCGCGCTACCTGGACCTCTACCGGCGGATGACGGGCGAGGAGCTGGGAGTTTGAGCCGCTCCGCTTTGTGCAGATAAATTCCTCCGTCATCGTCGGACTTGTTCCGACGATGACGACAGTGGGAGATGCGCGGCTCCCCGGGGCGCTAGCCCAGCAGCTCCTCGGTATGCTCCCCCAGCTTCGGGGACCGCATGCCGGGCATCCGCTCGTTGTCGATCCTGAGCGGCGCGGCCAGCATCCGGAGGCCTTGCGGCGCGTCCGGATGCTCGACGACGTCCCGCATGCCGATTTCGGCCACGAACGGATTGTCCAGAGCCTCCATCAGATCGTTGACCGGTCCGAACGGCACGCGGCCGCCGAGCAGGGCGGTCCACTCGGCGTTGGTGCGGGTGGCGAACAGGGCGTCGACCACCTCGGTCAGCGCCGGCAGGTTGGCGCGGCGGGCGGCGAGGTCGGCAAAGCGCGGATCGGCGGCCAGGTCCGGTCGGGCGGCCAGCGCGCAGAGCTCGACCCAGAACTTCTGGGTCATGCACATCAGCTGGCCGTAGCCGTCGGCGGTCTTCACCCGCTGGACCGGCGCCAGCGAGGGGTGGGCGCCGTTGGGCAGGCGTTCGGTCACATGCCCGGCGTTCATCGCCCAGATGGCCGGATAGCTCAGCTGGTGCAGCGCGACGTCGAACAGGGAAACGTCGACATCGCAGCCTTCGCCCGTCGCCCGGGCCGACAGGATCCCGGAGACCACGCCGAACGCGAAGGTGGCGCCGCTCATGAAGTCGATGATCGAGACGCCCATCCGGGTCGGCGGCCCGTCCGGCTCGCCGGTCAGGCTCATCAGGCCGCATTCGGCCTGCATCGGATAGTCGTAGCCGGGCCAGCCCTCGCGGCTGTTGCCCCGACCATAGGCCGACAGGTGGCCGCAGACGATGGCCGGGTTGATGGCCTTCAGCGCGTCGAAGGTGAGGCCCAGCTTGGCCGGCTGGTCGCCGCGCAGGTTGTTGACCACCGCCTCGGCGGAGGCGACCAGCCGCTCGAAGTCCTCGCGCCCCGCGTGGGTCTTCAGTTCCACGGCGGCGCTCTTCTTGCCGCGCGAAAAGGTCTGGAAGTACTGGCTGTCGTGCTCGCCCAGCAGGAAGGGTCCGGTCGGCCGCGAGGCGTCGCCGCCCAGCGACGGGCTCTCGATCTTGATCACCTCCGCGCCCAGCTCGGCCATCAGCAGGGTGGCGTAGGGGCCGGCGCCGAAATGTTCGATGGTCAGGACGCGAACGCCCTCGAGCGGTCGTTTCACCAGTAGCCTTCCATGATCTCGGCCGCCCAGGCGGGCTCGCGCACCTCGCCGCGCGGGATGAAGCCCTTCAGCACCGGCTTGATGTCCAGCACCGGCGTGCCGTCGATGGCGTCCAGGCCCTCGACCTCGATGGTCAGGCCGTCGACGGCGATGACCTTGCAGACCGAGACGCCGAGGCGATTGGGCCGGTTGCGGCCGCGCTGGGCGAAGATGCCGACCAGCGGCCAGTCCTCCCGACCGCGAGGGCGGCGGGCGCCGGTGGTGACCTGGTCGTCGGTGATCTGGTCGAACACGAAGACGATCTCGGCGTGGGAGAAGTCGGCGAGGCCGAACAGGGCCTCGAGCCCGAACCGGGTGGCGTCCAGCTCGATGCGGGCGCGGCTGGGTCCCCAGTCATCGTCGATGGCCTCGGTGCGTCCGCCGCGCACGTGACCGACCGGTTCAAGCCTGAAGCTCATGGGCGCCTCCCTGCATCGCCAGTCCGGCTAGGCCCGTCGCCGCCGGGGGTCAAGGCGGCGAAGATGCGCTTGATTATAAGAAGCGTTCGCATTAGGCGGTGAGGCTATCGCTGTTCCGGAGCTTTCCTTGACCCAGTCCGTCCTCGGCCGCCTGCGCCGCTTTTGGCTCGACGTGCACCTGTGGCTCGGCGTGGGCCTGTTCGTGCTCCTGGTGCCGCTCGGCGTCTCCGGGGCCCTGCTGGTCTGGCACGACCCGCTGGAAGAGCTCCTGCACCCGGGACGGTTCGCGGTCAGCGAGGGCCGGGCGGTGCTGCCCCCGTCGGCCTATCTGGCCTCTTCCCGCGCGGCGTTCGGCGACCGGGCGACCGTGTCGCAGATCCGCCTGCCCGAAGCCGCCGGCGATCCGGTGGTCGTGTCGGCCCGGATCAACGGCCAGACCCTGGCGCCCGGCGCCCGGCCGCAGTCCCTGACCGCCTGGCTCGATCCGTCCACCGCCAAGGTCCTCGATACCGCCAACACCCGCGACGAACTGATCAATGTCATGCACCGCCTGCACGGCAGCCTGCTGATCACCACGCCGGGCCTGGGTCGCAAGATCGTCGGCTGGATGGGCTGGGCCATGACCCTCTCCTGCCTGACCGGCCTGTGGCTGTGGTGGCCGCGCAACGGGAAGGTCGCCCGGGGGCTGCGCTGGCGGCGGTCGCCCTCGACGATGAACAACCTGCACCACATGTTCGGCTTCTGGGTGCTGGTTCCGCTGCTCGTCGTCTCCCTGACCGGCGTCTACATCTCCTTCCCCGCCACCAGCCGCGCGCTGTTCGGCGTCGCCGAATGGCAGACGGGGCCCCGGCCGCCGCGTCCGGTTCCGCCGCCGCCGCTGGCCGCGCCCTCGACGCCGATCGACGCTGTCGTGGCCGCCGCGAGCGCCGAGAAGCCCGGACTGACGCTGACCTCGGTCAACCTGCCGACCGAAGGCCGCCGCGCAGCCTGGCGCGTCCAGTTCGCGCCGCAGGGCGACGGCGATCCGGTGACGGTCCAGATCGGCGACAAGGACGGCAAGCCGCAGAAGGCCCGCGAGCCGGCGGCCGGCGGCGGAGCGCCCGCGCGTTCCGACGACCTTTCGCCGCTGATGCGCAAGATTCACGACGGCCAGGACACGCCCTTCATCTGGCAGCTTCTGGTCTTCCTGACCGGCGTCGCGCCGCCGCTGCTCGGCGTGACCGGCACAGTGATGTGGCTGCGTCGACGGGCCCGTCGCGCGCACCTCAAGGCGCAGCCGCCTCAATAGTCGCTTGTTGCGAATAATTCTCATTGCAAGCTGGAAACGCGAACGCTAAGAACGCGTCGCAATCGCAGGCACCGGTGCGGCCGCCGACAGAACGGGGACAGTAACTTCCATGCGTACAACCATCCGGCCAGGCGTCACCGCCCGCGCCAAACATGCCCTGGGACTCGCCGCCGTGGCCGGCGCCGCCGGCCTGAGCCTGGCCCCGGGCCTGGCGACGGCCGCCGAGGATATCAGCGCCGCCGAGGCTGACGCCGGCACGGAAGTGTCCAGCGTCGACATCTACGGCCAGCGCGCCGCCAGACCCTCGTCGCCGAAGATCACCTCCGAGCCGCTCGACACCCCGCAGACGATCACCGTCGTGTCCGACAGGACCATCCGCGACCAGAACCTGCTGACCCTGCGCGACATCCTGACGACCGTGCCGGGCATCACCTTCGGCGCAGGCGAGGGCGGCGGCGGCTATGGCGACAGCATCAATCTGCGCGGCTATTCGGCCAACAACGACATCACCACCGACGGCCTGCGCGACAGCGCGCAATACAGTCGGACAGACCCCTTCAATCTGCAGCAGATCGAAGTCATCAACGGCAGCAACTCGGTCTATGCCGGCGCCGGCTCGGTCGGCGGCTCGATCAATCTGGTCAGCAAGCAGCCGCGCCCGGGCGACAGCGTGGTCGTCAGCGGCGCGGTCGGCACCGAAGGCTATGGCCGGTTCACGGTCGACGCCAACCGGCGGCTGGCCGAGGGCGTCGCCGGGCGGTTGAACCTGATGGTCCACGGCAATGACGCGCCGGGCCGCGACGTGGAGACCTACGAGCGCTGGGGGATCGCCCCCTCAGTCACCTTCGGCATCGACGGCCCGACCCGCATCACCCTCGCGGCCTACCACCAGGAGGACGAGAACACGCCCCAGTACGGCGTGCCCTACGCCTCCAACGCCTTTCTCAACGGCCCGCTGCCCGGCGTCGACCCGTCGACCTACTATGGCTTCCGCAACATCGACCGGCAGGAGACGCAGGTCAGCTCCCTGACCGGCCGTTTCGAGCATGACTTCAGCGACCGCCTGACGATCAGCAACATCACCCGCTGGCAGCGCGTCACCCAGCTGACGGTGGTCAACCCGCCGCAGGGAACCTGGTGCCTGGCCAGCGGCCTCAACGCCAACGGCGGCGCCGCCTGCGCCACGCCGGGCCTCTATGCCCTCAGCGGACCCCGTGGGAACCTGCGCGACACCGAGAACAACCAGATCGTCAGCCAGACCGACTTCAACATGAAGTTCACTACCGGCGGCTGGTCGCACAACCTGGTGCTCGGCTTCTCGTTCTCGAACGAGACGTATGACCTCTCCACCGGCAACGTGCAGCGGAACGCCAACTCGACGACGCCGGCCTATCCGGCCATGAGCCTTTCCAACCCGGTGAATGTCTACACAGGGCCGGTCAACTTCTTCGAAACGACGGTCAGTGAAGGCGAACTGGCCAACCAGGCGATCTATGCCTTCGACACCATCGAGCTGAGCGAGCGCTGGCAGCTGAACGGCGGCCTGCGCCTGGAACGCAACGAAGGCGAGTTCATCTCGACGCCGTCCACCTACGCCGTCGGAACGCCGCCGGTCCGCGTTCCCGGCGTCACCACGCGCGGCGAGAGCGAGGAGACCCTGCTGTCCTACCGGATGGGCCTGGTCTTCAAACCCGCGCCGAACGCCAGTCTCTACATCGCCTACGGCAACACCCGGACGCCCTCGCAGGCGACCGTGAACGGCGGCTGTTCCGTGGCGGCGGCGAACGGCAACTGCGACGTCGATCCGGAAGAGGGCGAAGTCCTCGAGGTCGGCGCCAAGTGGGACGTGCTCGACGGTCGGGTGTCGCTGACGGCGGCCCTGTTCCAGAACGAACGCAGCAAGTACCGCGTCAACTCGCTCGATCCGGCCGAGCCGGAGCAGCAGCTGGACGGCGCCTCCCGCGTGCGGGGCCTGGCTCTCGGTCTGGCGGGCCAGATCAACGACCGCTGGACCATCATCGCCAACTACACCTGGCTGGACAGCGAGATCCTGCAGAGCATCGCCGGCAACGCCACTGTCCCGACCCTCGACGCCCAGAAGGGCGACCCGATCGCCCTGACGCCGGAGCACGCCTTCAACGTCTGGACCAGCTACATGGTCGCCGACACGCTCATGGTCGGCTACGGGGCCACCTACTCGGGCGAGTACGCCTTCAACCGTCCGACCGGTTCGGCGACGCTGTTCCACGCGCCAGACTACTGGGTGCACAACGCCGCCGTCACCTGGACGGCGACGGATGCGGTCCAGGTGCAGTTCAACCTCAAGAACCTGACCGACGAGGAATACTATACGCGCATCCGCTCCTCGAACGGCTTTGGCTGGGCGACGCCGGGCGACGCCCGGTCGGCCCAGGTGGCCCTGACCTACCGGTTCTGATCCTCCTCCCCCTCGATCCGGTCACACTGACGCCTCGCCCCTCATGGGCGAGGCGTCTCCTTTCGCGGTAGATTTCGACCATGATGCTGCAAATCCCCGGGGTTCTGGACAAGGAGGAGGTCGCTCGCCTGCGCGCGGCGATCGACCCGGCCGACTGGGTGGACGGCAATGTTACGTCCGGCTTCCAGTCCGGCCTCGCCAAGCGCAACCGGCAACTGCCCGAGGACTCCGCCGCCGCCCGCGACGCCGGCGCGGTGATCATGGCGGCCCTGAACCGGCATCCGCTGTTCGTGGCCGGCGCGCTGCCGGCGACGATCTTCCCGCCGCTGTTCAATCGCTACGGTGTCGGTGAGTCGTTCGGCGACCACATCGACAATTCCATCCGCCAGACCCGCGACGGCGCCCTGCGAATCCGCACCGACCTGTCGATGACCGTGTTCCTGAGCGAGCCCGACGACTACGACGGCGGCGAACTGACCGTCGACGACACCTACGGCGTCCACCAGGTGAAGCTGCCGGCCGGCGACGCGATCCTCTACCCGGCCTCGAGTCTGCACCGGGTCGAGGCCATCACCCGCGGCGAGCGGGTGTCGTCCTTCTTCTGGATCCAGAGCCTGATCCGGGACGACGCACGGCGGGCGCTGCTGCTGGACATGGACCTGGCCATCCAGCGCGCCGCCCAGGGCCTGGGGCAGGGCGACGCCGCCGTCGTCTCGCTGACGGGGACCTACCACAACCTGCTCAGGATGTGGGCCGAGGTTTGAAAACCTGACGTTTACATGTCGCCTTGCATGGTCCGTCTGGGTAAACGGGCGGAAATCGCGCATGGCCGGCGGCAAGACCGGAAATCGAGCTTCCAGAGCGCGGCGGACGGAGTCCGCCGCGGCGCGGTGGTTCTTCGACAACTCCCTGGACATGTTCGCGGTGGTCAACCGCGAGGGTATCTTCACCGAGGTGAACGACGCCTGGGAGCGGAACACCGGCTGGACCCGCGAAGACCTCATTGGCAAGCCGATCTTCGAGTTCCTGCACGAGGACTGCTACGAGGAAGCGATCGACTCCCGCCGGCGCATGAAGCGCGACGGCCACACCGTCAATCAGCTCAGGATCCGGCGCAAGGATGGCCGGTGGATGTGGATCCAGGGCCGCTCCCGGCTGGATCCCGACGACCAGATGGTCGGCACCCTGCACGACATCACCGAATCGGTCCTCCAGCGGGAGGAGCTCGAGGCGGCCCGGCAGACGCGGTCGATGCTGTCCGAGGCCGCCGGGATCGGCACGTGGAGTTTCGAGCCGCGCACCCAGACCATCGAATGGTCGCCCGACATCCACGCCATGTCCGGCTGGAGTCCCGAGGAGATCGCCGACCCGGAGGACTTCTACGCGCATCTTGACCCGACCCAGATCGACGCCGTGCGCGAGACCTTCTCGACCGGGGTGCTCACCGGCAAGGGCGCCACGATCGAGCACCGCATGCGCACCCGTGACGGCCGCTGGCTGTCGATGCGGGCCACCTTCCAGACGGAACCCCGCGGCCGGGTGTTCGCGCTGCGCGGCATTTCACAGGACGTCACGGCCCTGGTCGCCGCCCGCGACGCGGCCCGGGAGGGCCAGGCTCGGGTCGAGGCGCTCATGGAGCAGACCCGGATGGACGCCTGGCGCCAGGAGCTGGCGCTCAGCGCCGCCGAGGCGGGCGCCTTCGAGATCGACCATGTCCACAGGACCTTCTGGGCCAGCGAGCAGTTCACCCGCCTGATCGGCCAACCGATGGACTACGCGGCCATCGCCGTCCCGGTCTGGCCGTTCGTGCATCCCGATGACCGCGACCTCGTGGAATCGGTGAACACGCGGTGGGCGGAGGGCGAAGAGAACGTCACCATGGAGTTCCGCATCGTCGGTCCCGCCGGCGACGCGCGATGGGTGCGGGTCTTCTACCGACTGCACAGGCCTACCCGCAAAGGCGTCGGCCTGGTGCTGGACATCGATGCGCGCAAGCGTCAGGAGCTGGCCCTGGTCGAGGCGCAGCGCGCCGCCGAGGCCGCCGCGGAGGCCAAGGCCCGTTTCCTGGCCAACATGAGCCATGAGATCCGCACGCCGATGAACGGCGTGCTCGGCGTGCTGCATCTGCTCAAGGGCGAGACGATGAGCCCGGACGGCCACCGGCTGCTCGATGAGGCGCTCGGTTGCGGCGAGATGCTGTCGACCCTGCTGGACGACGTCATCGACTTCGAGCGCATCGAGGCCGGGCGGCTGGACCTCACGGCGCGGCCGGTCGACGCCGGCGACCTCGCCGCCAGCGTGGCGCGGCTGCTCCAGCCGCAGGCCCGCGACAAGGGGCTGACCCTGACCATCGAGGGGCAGGCTGCGCTGGGCTGGGTGTCCGCCGATCCGGTGCGCCTGCGCCAATGCCTGTTCAACCTGGTCGGCAATGCGGTGAAGTTTACGCTCAAGGGCGGCGTTCGGATCGTCTGCGAACAGGCCGCGCCGGGCCGGATCGCCTTCATCGTGCATGACACCGGCGTCGGCATCCCCGTGGAGGCCCAGGGCCAGCTGTTCGAACGCTTTCACCAGGCCGACGCCTCCACCACCCGCCGGTTCGGCGGCTCGGGCCTTGGCCTTTCCATCGCGCGCACGCTGGCGCGGCTGATGGGCGGCGATGTCAGCTTCAGCTCCGTGCCCGGCGAGGGCTCGGTGTTCCGCCTGGAAATCGCCGCCGAGCCGGCGATTCCGGCGACAGCCGCGATCGACGACGATTCCCCGCTGCTGGAGGGGCTGCGCGTGCTGGTGGTCGAGGACAACGCCACCAACCGGACCATCGTCGTGAAGCTGCTCGACAGCCTGGGCGCCCGGGTGTCGACCGCCGCCGACGGCCTGGCCGGGGTGCAGGCCGCGACCATCGGCCATTTCGACCTGATCCTGATGGACATCCAGATGCCCGGCATCGACGGGATGGAGGCGGCCCGTCGCATCCGCGCCCTGGGCGGCCATGCCGCGGCGACGCCGATCATCGCCCTGACGGCCAATGTCCTGGCCCACCAGCGCCAGCTCTACCTGGCGGGCGGCATGGACGGCGTGGTCGGCAAGCCGATTTCGCCGGCCGCCCTGATCTCGGAAATCGCACGTCTTGCGCAGGCGAACGAACCGTCGCCGGATATCCGCGTCGCCTGACCGTCTTCCGTCGCGCCGCGCCGCGATGCTAGAGGACTCCTGTAACCTCGGGGGAGACGGCAATGGCGGACACCACGGCGACACAGCCGGGCGCTGAACCGAAGGCGTCGATGACGACGGTGGTGGCGGCTTCGTCGGCGGGAACCGCGTTCGAATGGTACGACTTCTTCGTCTTCGGCGCCCTGACCACCATCATCGGCAAGAACTTCTTCTCCGAGCTGGGCGAGACCGCCGGGGTGCTGGCGGCGCTGGCCCTGTTCGGCGCGGGCTTCTTCTTCCGGCCGCTGGGCGCGCTGATCTTCGGCCGCATCGGCGACAAGAACGGCCGCAAGGGCGCCTTCCTGATCACCGTCATCATGATGGGCGCGGCGACCTTCGCCATCGGCCTGCTGCCGACCTTTGAACAGGCCGGGATTCTCGCCCCGATCCTGCTGATCATCATGCGCATCATCCAGGGCACGGCGCTGGGCGGCGAGTATGGCGGCGCGGCGATCTACGTCGCCGAGCATGCGCCCGACCACAAGCGCGGCTTCATGACCGGCTGGATCCAGACCTCTGCAGCGTTCGGCCTGTTCGGGGCCCTGATCGTCATCCTGGTGACCCGCACACTGCTGGGCGAGGACGCCTTTACCGCCTGGGGCTGGCGCATTCCGTTCCTGGTCTCGGTCGGCCTGCTGGGCGTCTCGGTCTTCATGCGCATGAAGCTGTCGGAAAGCCCGTCGTTCCAGAAGCTGAAGGAGAGCGGCGAGGAGACCAAGGCGCCGTTCAAGGAAGCCTTCGGCCAGTGGAAGAACCTCAAGACCGTCCTGCTGGCCCTGACCGCCGTGATGTTCGCCCAGGGCGCCGTCTGGTACTGCGCCTTCTTCTATGCGCCGATCTTCCTGGAGCGGTTCCTGAAGGTCGACCCGAAGACCGTGAACCTGTTGATCATGGCGGCCACCGCCGCCAGCGCCCCGCTCTACGTCTTCTTCGGATGGCTGTCGGACAAGATCGGCCGCAAGTGGGTGCTGTGGTTCGGCATGACCCTGGCGCTGGTCGCCTTCTTCCCGGGCTTCCACATGATGTCGACCTTCGCCAACCCGGCCCTGGCCGAGGCGGAGGCGAAGACGCCGGTGATCGTCATCGCCGATCCGGCGACCTGCAATCTCCAGTTCGACCCTGTCGGCAAGGCGAAGTTCGTCAGCTCCTGCGACATCGCCAAGAGCAGCCTGGCCAACGCCGGCATCTCCTACCAGAACCGCGAGGCGCTGCCCGGCGCCATGGCTTCCGTGACCGTCGGCGCGGCCACCGTGGTCTCGGTCGAGGGCGAAGGGCTGGACGGTCCCGCGATGAAGGCCGCCAAGGCCGATTTCGAGACCCGTCTGAAGGCGGCCCTGGTCGAGGCCGGCTACCCGGCCAAGGCCGAGGCTGAGCGGATGAACCTGCCCGGACTGTTCGGGGTGTTGATGATCTTCGTGGTCGCCGCCACGGCCCTCTACGGTCCCCAGGCCTCGGCGCTGGTCGAGCTGTTCCCGACGAAAATCCGCTACACCGCCCTGTCGCTGCCCTACCATGTGGGCACCGGCTGGGTCGGTGGGTTCGTCCCGTTCACCGCCTTCGCCATCGTGGCCGCGACCGGCGATATCTACGCCGGCCTCTGGTACCCGTTCGTCTTCACCCTGATCAGCGTGGTCTGCACGCTGCTCCTGCTGCCCGAGACAAAGGGCCGGTCACTCGATTTCTAGGGCGCATCCAGGCGCAAGGCGCTCAGGCCGGCGCCGCCAGCAGGACCTCGATCACGACGCCGGCCTCGGCAAGCGCCTTGAGGTCGTGCGGATCGATCGGCCCGGTGATCAGCTGCACCACCTGCCGCCCGGCCAGGGCCAGGGCGGCCAGGGACTCGGGCGAGGCTTCCTCGGGCGTCAGCCGGCCGGCGTCACGCCGCGCCATGGCCAGGATGCCGGGCTCCACCCCTGACGGGATGACCAGAACGTCCGCTTCTGCCAGGGCGCGGCTGGCGCGCAGGGTCAGCAGGTCGGCGGCGCCCCGTCCCGCGACGAACCGCACACGTCCGGCGGCCTTGCCGCCATTGGCCAGGGACTCGCCGAACAGGCGGTCGGCGGTCGCCATGTCGCCGGCCATCGCCGCCGCCGCTGCCGGGCCCGAGAGCATGTCGCGCAGGAAGGCGCGGCGCTGGGTCAGGTCGGGGATCGCCTCCCGGACAGCCGCCTGGTTTCGCCGCAACAGCGCCGCGACCTTGCCGGCCCCCTCGGGGATGCGGGTCTCGATGGCGTTGCGGATCAGCGCGGCGAGCAGCGGGGCCGAGCCGGCGGTGCCGACGGCGGCGACAACCTCGCCCCGGTCGACCAGGGCCGGGGTGTGGAAGTCCGACAGGGTCGGATGATCAACGACATTGACCAGCGCCCGCGCCGCCCGCGCCGCGCCCGCGGCGGCCTGCACGAACAGTTCGTCGCCGGCGATGAAGGCCAGGGTCGCGCCGCTGTAGGAGCCCGGCAGGAAGGCCGCTGTGCCTTCGACCCGCACCAGGGTGGCCGGAGAGCCGTCGAACAGCCGCGCCTTGGCGTCCGCCGCCTCACCCGCGCCGGCGACGACGACCTTGCGCCCGGTCAGGGGGAAATAGGCGGGAAATACGTCCACTTTTGCTCCGTCAGCCCGCCCGGCAGTTGCTGTAGGGACCGCCGGGAAAGCCCGACAGCGTGGCGTTGTCGCCCTTGCCCCAGATCTCGAAGTCGCCCGCGGCATAGCGCGCGCCCGAAGCCGACTGGGCGCCGGGCAGTGACTTCGTCACCCCGCCGGCCGAGACCTTCACCCGGTCGCCCGGCTGGTTCCAGGCGGCGGTGAAACCCTTGCCGCCCGAGCAGCTGTAGCGCAGCGCGTCGCTGGTCGAACCCGGGGCGGCCTCGATGCTGGCGCAGCCGGTCGCGACCAGGGTGGTGACGGTCAGGGCGATGGTGAGGCTCAGGCGCATGGCGCGCTCCGCTACTTGCCGGTCTTCAGATAGGCGATAATGGCGGCGCGCGCCTGCGGACTCGCCACGCGATTGAACATCTTGGTGCCGGGGGCGTAGCCGGTCGGGTTGGTCAGGTAGGCGTCCAGGGCCGCGTCGGTCCAGGTTCCCCCCTTCTTCGTCAGGCCCGGCGAGTAGCTGTAGCCGGGCGCGGAGGCCAGCTTGCGGCCGGCCACGCCCTTCAGGGTCGGGCCCGCCGGCGTGCTGGGCCCGGTCACGCTGTGACAGGATTTGCACTGGACGTTGTAGAGGGCGGCCCCGTCCCGGGCGGCGGCCGGGACGGCCAGGCAGGAGAGGGCGAGGGCGGCGGCGAGGATCAGGCGCATAAGGGGGCTCCGGCTTGGAACGGTGAACCTACCTCGCCTTGGCGCCGGGTGGAAACGCCGGAGAGTCCGTCCTGGCCCCCAGAAAAATTCGCTGGCCAGCTCCCGGCTTAACAACGTTAAGATAGCTCTGGTCGTGGAACTCGCCGTTTCGCGAAAGATCAGATGAGGGGCGCCGCGAATGGCTATCGCGTTCGAACTTAACGGCAAGTCCGTGACCGTCACGGCCGAGGATGACACCCCGCTGCTGTGGGTGATCCGGGACGAGCTGGGGCTCACCGGCACCAAATACGGCTGCGGCATCGCCCAGTGCGGCGCCTGCACCGTGCATGTGAACGGCCAACCCGCGCGGTCCTGCTCCACGCCGGTCAGCGCGATGGCGGGCATGAAGATCACCACCATCGAGGGCCTGGGCGGGCATCATCCGGTCCAGCAGGCGTGGGTGAAGGCGGACGTGCCGCAGTGCGGCTACTGCCAGTCCGGCCAGATCATGAGCGCTGCCGCCCTGTTGACCGAAAACAAGGCCCCCAGCGACGCCGATATCGACGCGGCCATGGCCGGGAAT
Source organism: Caulobacter sp. (assembly GCA_031426695.1). Lineage (GTDB taxonomy): Bacteria > Pseudomonadota > Alphaproteobacteria > Caulobacterales > Caulobacteraceae > Caulobacter. The sequence continues at coordinate 455,239 of JASJPM010000005.1, read as the reverse complement.
ATCTGCCGCTGCGGGACCTACCCGCGCATCCGCGCGGCCATCAAGGACGCGGCCGGCATCGCCGCCGCCCTGCCGGCCAAGGCGTGAGGGAAGCCATCATGAACGCGCACACGCCTGTCGCCAAAGCCGATCCGTCCCGCCGCGAGGTGCTGGTGGTCGGCGCCGTGGTCGCCGGCAGCAGCCTGCTGGTGGGTTGCTCGCTCGGCGACCTGATGAGCATCGGCTCGGAAGCCGAGTTCGGGGCCTTCGGACCCTTCATCAAGATCACGGACGACGGCCAGGTGACTGTCGTCTCCAAACACATCGAGTTTGGGCAGGGCAGCCATGCGGGCCTGGCGGCCATCGTCGCCGAGGAACTGGACGCCGACTGGAACCGTGTGCGCGTCGAGCAGGCTCCGGCGGTCGCCAAGGCCTACGCCAACTCGGCGATGGGCGTTCAGGGCACCGGCGGCAGCACGGCCATCGCCAACAGCTGGACGCAGCTGCGCACCGCCGGCGCCGCCGCGCGGGCGATGTTCGTTGAGGCCGCGGCCAAGAAGTTCGACGTCCCCGCCGGCAAGATCACCGTCAAGGACAGCATCGTCAGCGGCGGCGGCCAGAGCGCGACCTTCGCCGAACTTCTGTTCGACGCCAGCAAAGTCAAGCCGCCCAAGGAACCGGTGCTGAAGGACCCCAGGACCTTCACCCTGATCGGCTCCGACCGGGTTCGCCGCAAGGACAGCCAGGTCAAGAGCGACGGCTCAGCCCGCTTCACCCTCGACGTTAAGGAAGACGGCCTGTTGACCGCCGTGGTCGCCCACGCGCCGCGCTTCGGCGGCAAGGTGAAGAGCTTCGACGACACGGCGGCCCGCAAGGTCAAGGGCGTGGTCGACGTCGTCGAGATTCCCAGCGGCGTGGCCGTGGTGGCGACCGGAACCTGGGCGGCGCTGAAGGGCCGGGAGGCCCTGAAGGTCGAGTGGGACGAGTCGAAGGCCGAGAAACGGTCGTCGGACCAGATCCTGGCCGAGTTCCGCGCCATCGCGGGCGGCAAGGGGCCCGCCGACCTGAAATGGGCGGCGTTCGATTCCAAGGGCGACGCCGCGAGCGCCAAGGGCGAGGCGTTCGAGGCGACCTACGACTTCCCTTACCTGGCCCATGCGTCGATGGAGCCGATGAACTGCGTGGCCCTGGTCAAGGGCAACAACGCGACCCTGACCTTTGGATCGCAGTCGCCCACGCTCGACCAGCTCAATACGGCCAAGATCGTCGGCAACCTGCCCGGCGCGATCAAGATCGAGACCCTGTTCGCCGGCGGCTCGTTCGGCCGCCGTGCCAACTTCCAGTCCGACTATGTCGTCGAGTGCGTCCACATCGCCAAGAAGGCGGGCAAGGGCAAGCCGGTGAAGCTGGTCTGGACGCGCGAGGACGACATGCGCGCCGGCTACTTCCGACCGATCGTCCATCATGCGGTGAAGATCACCGTCGACAAGGACGGCTATCCGGCGACCTGGACCCATCGCATCGTGACCCAGTCGCTGATGAAGGGCTCGCCGACCGGCGTGCCGGAACTCGACGAGACCGCCGTCGAGGGAACCAAGGGCTCGCCCTATCTCAAGGCTACCCCGATCGTGGACGCCCAGGTCGCGCTGCCCGACGTCGGCGTTCCGGTGCTCTGGTGGCGGTCGGTGGGCGCGACCCACACCGCCCATGTCATGGAGCACACCATCGACCAGCTGGCCCGCAAGGCCGGCAAGGACCCGGTCGAGTACCGTCGCGTCCTGTTCACCCGCGCCGGCGCCAAGCGGCACCTGGCGGTGCTGGACCTGGCCGTGTCCAAGGCCGGGCCGGTTCCGGCCGGTCAGTTCCGCGGCGTGGCGGTGCATGAGAGCTTCGGCTCGGTGGTTGCCCAGGTCGCCGACGTCAGCCTGGTCGCCGGCGCCGATCCCAAGGTCAACCGCGTGGTCACCGCCATCGACTGCGGCACCGCCATCTCGCCCGACCAGATCGCCGCGCAGATGGAGGGCGGCACCTGCTACGGCCTGTCGGCGGGCCTGTACGGCGAGGTCACGCTCAAGGACGGGGCGGTCGAGCAGACCAACTTCGACACCTACCGGGTGCTGAGGCTGCCCGAGGCGCCGGTTGTCGAGACCCATATCGTGCCGTCGGGCAATGCGCCCAGCGGCGTGGGCGAGCCCGGCACCCCGGTGATCACCGCCGCCTTGGCCAACGCCATGCTCGCGGCCGGCCAGGCGCCGGTGACGCGGCTGCCGATCGTGCGGTCGGTGGTCTGACCTTCCTCTCCCACTTGGGAGAGGGGGACCATGCGGAGCATGGTGGAGCGGGAAGCGCTGCCGTGGGAGGGCTGTCCGGAGTTTCGGCGTAGTGGCGGCGCATAGCCTCGAACGCCCGCGTCTCCCTCTCCACCACCCTTCAGGTGGTCCCCCTCGCCCAACAGGGCGAGGACCAGCTACTTCACGTCCACGTCGAACAGCACGCCCGGATCATCGACCGGGACAAGGGCCAGGTCCTCGCCCAGGGCGTCGAGCAGCTTGCTGGCGCCCCGGTCGCCGGTCTGGGTCTTGAGCACGGCGAACAGTTTCGCGCCGAACAGCACCGGATGACCGCGCCGCTCGCCATGAACCGGCGCCGCCGCCCAGGCGCCGCCGGCCAGGGCCTGGGCCAGCTTTGCCGGCAGATCGTGCGGCACGTTCGGCATGTCGCCCAGGAAGAGGAAGGCCCCGGCGCAGTCACGGGGCAGGCCCGCGACCCCGGTCCGGATCGAGGCGGCCATGCCCTCCTCGTGCTCCCGGGCGTGGATCATCCTCAGGCGCGGCGCCTGCCCGTTGCGGCTCGCCCACCGGCTGGCCGCCTCCAGAACCCGCCCGTCGGCGCCCCAGACCACGCTGACCGACCGGGCCGGCGAGGCGAAGGCCGTGGCCAGCGCCGCGTCCAGCAGCAGGCCGTCGCCCCAGGCCGAGGTCAGCTTGCCGCCGCCGAAGCGTTTTCCGGCGCCGGCGGCCAATACGATGGCGTCGAGTGCATCTACCCCTGTCGCCATGTCGCCCCCCGGCTTATCTTGGCCATCAGATGACCCCGTATGACTCCAGCACCGCGCCGACGCCAGCCGCCAGACAACCTCTGGTCGACGGCTTTGGGCGCACTGTCACCTATCTGAGGGTGTCGGTGACTGACCGTTGCGACCTGCGCTGCGTCTACTGCATGGCCGAGCATATGACCTTCCTGCCCAAGGCGGAGGTGCTGAGCCTCGAGGAACTGGACCGCGTGTCCAGCGCCTTCATCGGCCTGGGCGTCCGGAAGCTGCGGCTGACCGGCGGCGAGCCGCTGGTCCGCAAGGGCTTCATGAGCCTGGTCGAAGGCCTGTCGCGGCATCTGCGGTCGGGTGCGCTCGACGAGTTGACCCTGACGACCAACGGCACCCAGCTGGCCCGGTTCGCCGACGACCTTGCCCGGCACGGGATCAGGCGGATCAATGTCTCGCTCGACACCCTAAAACCCGACCTGTTCCGCACCCTGACCCGCGGCGGCGACGTGGCGGCGGTGATCGCCGGCATCGACGCGGCGCAGGCAGCGGGCATCGCGGTGAAGATCAACGCCGTGGCGCTGAAGCACGACAACGCCGAGGAGATCCCGGCGCTGATCCAGTGGGCCCATGCGCGGGGCCTGGACATGACGCTGATCGAGACCATGCCGCTGGGCGAGGTCGAGGCCGACCGCACCGACCAGTTCCTGTCGCTGGAGCAGGTGCGGCGCGAGCTGGCCAGCTACTGGACCCTGACAGACCTGCCGCTGAACACCGGCGGTCCGGCGCGCTATGTGCGGGTCGAGGAGACCGGCGGGCGGCTGGGCTTGATCACCCCGCTCAGCCACAATTTCTGCGAGGCCTGCAACCGCGTGCGGCTGACCTGCACCGGAACGCTGCACACCTGCTTGGGTCGCGAGGACGCCAGCGACCTGCGGGCCGTGCTGCGCGCCGGTGCTGATGACGCCGAGCTGGTGGACGCGATCCGGCTGGCCGTCGACGCAAAACCGCAGGGCCACGACTTCCAGATCGCCCGGGGCGAGGCGCCGGCCACTCGGCGCCACATGTCGACGACGGGCGGCTGAGATGGCGCGGGTGCTGCTGTTTGGACGACTCGCCGACATCGCCGGCTGGCGCGAACGGGAGGTCGAGGGCGCCAGCCTGGCCGAGATCCGCGCGGCGCTGGGCGCGGATGCGATGTTGGCCGAGGCCTTGATCGGCAAAGGCGTGCAGGTCGCCGTCGACAAGGTCATCGTCCGGGGCGACGGGCCTGTCGCCGCGGGCTCGGAAGTCGCCTTCATGCCCCCGATGAGCGGCGGATGAGCGTCATCCTCCAGACTGCTCCCTTCGAGCCGGGCGCGCTGCTGACCGCCTTCAGCGCCGGGCGCGCCGAAACCGGCGCCGTGGCCAGCTTCACGGGCCTGGCGCGGGCCGAGCAGGGCGGGACCGATATCCTCGAGCTGGAAGCCTACCCCGGCCTGACCGACGCCGAGATCGCGCGGATCGCGCAGGGCGCCGCGCAGCGGTTCGGCCTGCAGGACTGGCTCGTCGTTCACCGCGTCGGCAGGATCGCGCCTGGCGAGGCCATCGTCTTCGTGGCCACGGCGTCCACCCATCGGCGCGAGGCCTTTGAGGCCTGCGATTACCTGATGGACTACCTCAAGAGCCGCGCGCCGTTCTGGAAGAAGAGCCACGGCCCGGACGGCGCCCGCTGGATCGAGCCGACCGACCGCGATAGGACCGACGTCGAACGCTGGGAGAGACCATGACCATCACCATCGGCGGCAAGATCGACGAGACCCTGGCCGTTCAGCCCGTCCGCGTGGCGGTGCTGACCGTGTCGGACACCCGCGACGAAGAGAGTGACACCTCCGGTCATCTGCTGGCCGAGCGGGTGAAGGCCGCCGGGCACGAACTGGCCGAGAAGCGGCTGGTCCCTGACGATGTCGACGCCATCCGCATCCAGATCAACGCCTGGGTCGCCTCAGGCAGCGTGGACGCCATCGTCACCACCGGCGGCACCGGCCTGACCGGTCGTGACGTGACGCCCGAGGCGGTGCGGCCGATGCTCGACAAGGAGATCGACGGCTTCTCGGTGATCTTCCACCTGGTCAGCTATCAGAGCGTGGGCCTGTCGACCCTGCAGTCGCGGGCCCTGGCCGGGATCATCAAGGGCGTGTTCGTCTTCTGCCTGCCCGGCTCCAACGGCGCGGTGAAGGACGGCTGGGACAAGGTCATCGCCGCCCAGCTCGACAGCCGCCACCGGCCCTGCAACATGGTCGAGCTGATGCCCAGGCTGCTGGAGCGGTGAGCCGCCTCACCCACATCGACGCTGAAGGCCGGGCCCGGATGGTCGACGTCACCGGCAAGCCCGACACGGTGCGGGAAGCGGTGGCCACCGGCCTGGTGCGCATGGACGCGGCGACCCGTGACCTGGCGCTGTCAGGCGATGCCAAGAAGGGCGATGTTCGCGCCACGGCGGAGATCGCCGGCGTGATGGCCGCCAAGCGGACGAGCGACCTCATCCCCCTGTGCCATCCGCTGGCGCTGTCGAAGGTCGAGGTGGCGGTCGAGCCGCACGCCGAGGGCCTTGCCGTGACCGCCCGCGTCCGGACCACCGGCCCCACCGGCGTGGAGATGGAGGCCCTGACGGCGGTCTCGGTCGCCTGCCTGACGGTCTACGACATGCTCAAGGCGGCCGACAAAGCCATGGTCATCGACGCCGTGAGGCTGGAGACCAAGACCGGCGGCAAGTCCGGCGACTGGACGCGGCCAGCCTAGTCCTTACCGGCGGTCTGGCGTACGACGGCCAGGCCGACCAGCGCAACCGCTGCGGCGACCAGAGCGGCGGTGGCCGCCGGATGCTCGCGCGCTTCCTTGCCGGCGGCCTTGGCCAGCGCCTTGCCCTTGGTCTTGGCCTCGCCGGCCAGTTTCACCGCGGCGTCGGCCAGGTTGGCCGTGGTCTGGGACAGCTCATCAGAGACGTCGTCGCCCAGATGCTTGGACAGCTTCTTGAGGCTGTGCACCACGTCGTCCAGGACGTCGTCGATCTCGTGCTTCAGCTCTTTGGCTACAGACTTGGTCATGGGGCCTCTCCGTTGCTGGCGCTTATTGGGCGCTCGCCTGGCGGTGGCCGCATTGACCCTGATCAACCCCCGCCGGTCAGCATCCCCTGCAGCCGGGCGATGATCGCCTCGCGCGCCGCATCGTCCGGCGCGGCCTCCAGCGTCCGGTTCAGGGCGATCATCAGAGCGGCCCGGTCGTTGTGCCAGTCGAGCTTCGCCGCCCGTCCGGGCGCGATGCGATGGCTGCCGCCCTCGACGATCTCCGCGCCCTCGGCGACCAGGCTGTAGACGTCATCGATCTGCGGCGACTTCAGCTGGGCGGACGTAAAGCCCGCCGTCTCCAGCCGGGTGCGCAGACCCTCCACCGCCTCGGGCTCGCCGTGCGCCAGGAACACCGATCCCGTGACCGGGCGACGGTCCGACGCCCAGGCCACCAGGCCCTTGGCGTCGGCGTGACCGGAGTAGACATCCAGCATCCGCACGCGGGCCTTCACCCGGATCTCCTCACCCTGGATGGTCACCCGGTCGGCGCCCTCGTGCAGCAGCCGGCCCAGCGTGCCGACGGCCTGGTAGCCGGTGAGCAGCACGGTCGCCTCCTTGCGCCACAGCAGGCGCTTGAGGTGTCGGCGGATGCGGCCGGCGTCACACATGCCGCTGGCGGCCATGATCACGTGCCAGCCGTCGAGACGCTCCAGTGTGTCGCTGTCCCAGGGCTTGGGCAGAAAACGCAGCCGCCCCGACGGGCGCACGCTGTCGAACGGGTTGCGGCCCAGGTCCGGGTTCCAGCCGCGACTGAGGAAGACCTCTGTCGCCTCGATGGCCAGGGGCGAGTCGAGGAAGACGTCGCCGGCCGGCGCCTCGCCGCTGTCCATCACGGCCATCAGGTCGGTGAGCAGTTCCTGCGTCCGTTCGACCGCGAAGGCCGGCAGCAGCAGCGGCCCGCCGGCGGCGTGGGCAGCCCTCAGTTCCTCGGCCAGCGCCTGGCGGCGACGCACCGGGTCGATCAGCGCGCGCTCGCGGTCGCCGTAGGTGGATTCGAGGATCAGGTGGTCGACGCCGGCGGGGGCCGCAGGCTCGGGCGTGAACTCGCTGCCGCCGGGACCAAGGTCGCCGGAAAACAGAAGCCGCTGCGGATGCTCGCCGCCCGTCAGGTCGACGGTGATCGAGGCGGCGCCCAGGATGTGGCCGGCCGGGGTCCAGAGGGCGGTGATGTCGGGCGTGATGGTCTCGGGAACGTCGAACTTCACCCTCCGGAACTGGGCCATCACGGCCTCGGCGTCCTTCTCGGTGTAGATCGGCTCGACCGGGCGGCGGCCCCGCTTCTCGTTGCGGCGGTTCAGGTGGCGCACCTCGGCCTCCTGGATGCCGCCGGCGTCGGCCAGCATGACCGCGCACAGGTCCCGGGTGGCCGCCGTAGCGTAGATCGGCCCGGTGAAGCCGGCCTTCATCAGCTTGGGCAGCAGGCCGGAATGGTCGATATGGGCGTGGGTCAGCAACACCGCGTCGATGTCGGCGGCGTCGAACGGGAAGGCCTCGTAGTTGAGCGCCTTGAGGGTCTTGGACCCCTGAAACATCCCGCAGTCGACGAGCACGCGGGACTCCCCCGCGCGTAACTCCGCGCAGAACCCGGTGACGCAACCGGCCGCGCCATGGAAGGCCAGGGACGGCCGGGCGCTGTCGCTCATCCGGCGGCCCGCAGACGCGCCGCGCGCAGGTGTTCCTGAACCGCGGCGACGGACTCGTCGAGCCTGTCGTGCGGGTCGGTGACTGCGACCCGCTTGGCGAGCGCCGCCGGCAGGGCCTTGCGCAGCACACCCAGGGCCCGGGGCGGGGCCATGACCGCCAGATGATCGAAGTGATGGTCCCTGACCACATGCTCCAGATGTTCGACCAGATCGGTGAGGAACTGGCGTTCGCCCTTGTCGCGCGGCGGCTCATGGCTGGCGTGGGTGGAGCCGCCGGCGCGGGCGTGAACCGTCACGCGCTGCGTGCCGCCCGGCTGCTCGAAGGGCGCCATGCCCTTCAGCCATTCGGCGTGTTCATGCAGGGGCCCGGCCAGCCGGGCTTCCTCGAAAAGCCGCACTCGGCGACCGTCGGCCAGGACGACAAGCGTCCGTCCATCCTCGATCATTGTCTGTCTCCCGTCGCCGCGATGGCGGCATGGCTCAGTCTGCCTCCATCGCCGCCGGTCGATACTGATCGAGATCAAGAACCGGCGACAGGTTTGATGTGGCCGAGCGTACGGCGATGATCTCGCCCAGAGTGGCGATCGCGACCTCCCAGGGCGCCTTGCCGCCGAGATCAAGGCCGATCGGCGCGCGAAGCCGGGCAAGATCGCGGTCGGTCAGGCCATCCTCCCTCAGCCGTTCCAGCCGCTCGGGGAGGCGCCGCCGCGCGCCAAGCAGGCCGACGTAAGGGGCCGGCGAGGGCAGGGCGGCCATCAGGGCGGCGTGGTCGAGGTCGATGTCGTGACCGCAGATCGCCACCGCGCACCAGGCGTCAAGGCCGATGGCCGCCAGGGCCTCGCCCGGGTCGTCGCGGCGATAGACAACCCCGGCGAGCGGCGGCGGCGCCGAGGGTCCGCGCGGCCGGATCAGGATGGTCTCCAACCCCGCCTGGGCGCCCAGCGCCGCGATGGCCATGGCGGTCGGATCGCCGCCGAGCACCGCCAGCTTCCAGACCGGGTCCTGCCGGACCGCCACGGCGCCGGACCAGGCGGCGGCGTCCGCGTCGCCGCAGACCCTGCGTCGCCCGTCGCTGATCCAGACCGAGGGCCGTCTGGCGTCCATCCGGGCAAACAGACCCGCGACCGCCGGATCGCCGGGCGCCAGGCGCTCGACAAGGATCTCGATCCGGGCCCCGCAGAGCAGGCGGATGTCGGGCCAGGGGCTGCCGGCGCCATAGACCAGCCGTCGGGGCTCGCCGTCGGCCAGGCAGGCGGCGGCATGGCCCGCGACGTCGCCCTCGACGCAGCCGCCCGACAGGAAGCCGGAGACGACGCCCTCGCCGAACACCATCTGGGTTCCCACCGGCCGGGGGCCGCCGCCGTCCAGGGCCGCGATCGTCGCCAGCGCCGCCGGCCGGCCGGTCTGCAGCAGTCGTCGCAGCGCCGGGCGCTGGTCATCGCAAAGGCCGTAGTCCGGCCAGTCGGGGAGGCTCTCAACCATGGGTCCAGATTAACCCCTGTGAAACGCTCTCGATACCGCTTCCTTAAGCATCTGGGGCGCATGGTTATCCTCGATTTCACCACGAAGCCGGGATCCTTAGATGGGCCGCGCCGCCTTCCTCGTTTCGCCACCGGCCCCCCGCGGGGGACCGCGCCTGCGCGCCCAGGGCAGCCGCCTGTGGGACGCGGACGGGGCTGAGCGGCTGGACTTCGACATGGTCGGCGCCGCCGCCCTGCTGGGTCACGCTCACCCGGTCGTCGAGGCGGCGGTCGCCGACAACCGCGCCACCCTGCATGACGCCCAGGCCGCGCTGTCGGAAATGCTGCCCCGCGCCCCGCGCGTCAGGTTCACCGCTGACGAAGCCCAGGCCCTGCCGGCCGCCATCGACGCCGCGCGCCGGGCCACCGGTCGCCGCCGGGCGGCCGTCTGGGAGTCCGGCTCGGGCGTGTTCGGCGGCGCCGGCGATGTCGCCGCCATCGTCGTCGACCCGCTGGGCGCCTCTCCCGCCGATCTGGCCGCCGCCCGGCGTGACGCCGACGCCTGCGGCGCGGTGCTGATCTTCGATGAAGGGCTGTCCGGCTTTCGGGTGCATGAGCGCGGCGCCCAGGGCCTGTCGGGCGTCGCCCCGGACCTGGCCGTGTTCGGCGCCCAGATCGCCAACGGCCGCCCGCTGGGCGCCGTGGCCGGGCGTCCGGATCTGATCGCCGCCCTCGACGAGGACGACCTGCCGCCGCCGCGGGTGGACGCCATCGCCGCCGCGACGGCGACCCTGACCCTCCTCTCCCGGACGCCCGCGGCGCCGCGCATCGGCGTCCTGGGCGCCGAGTTGCAGGCCGAGGTCGCCCGCCTGGCCGACGCCTCCACCGCCGTCCGCAGCTTCGCGCTGGCCGGCGATCCCTCGCTGCCCACCCCGTTGTTCGGCGCGCCCTGGCTGGAAGGCCTGTGGCTGCGCGAGATGGTCGCCCGCGGCCTGAATGTCGTAGGGCCCCATGCCCTCAGCGCCGCGCACGGGGAGGCGGAGCTCGCCCGCCTGATCGCGGCCTATGCCCGTATCCTGCCGATGATGGTCGACGAAGTCCGCCCGCGCACCTCCGCGGACCGTGGCCTCTTCCTCCTGTCGGCCTGTCCAGAAGGACTCGCATGACGCCTGTACTGTCCAAGCTCGGTCTGGGGTCGTCCCAGTTCGTGCCCGGGGGCTCGACGCCGCCGCGCGGCCGCTCGCCCGAAGCCGAGGCGCGGGACATCCTGACCATCGCCGGGCGCAGCGGCCTTGGCGTGTTCGACGCCTCCGGCGCCTGGGGCAAGGCCGAGATCCTGCTCGGCGACCTGATGCCGCGCCCGGTGCCGTTCCGCCTGGTGATCGGCTCGGTGCGTCCCGACCGGGGGCCGGATTTCGTCGAGGGCGAGGCCCGCGCCAGCCTGGCGCGCCTGGCCGTCGAGCGCGCCGACGCCATCGTCGTGCCGATGGTCTCCGACCTGTTCGGCCCGCACGGCGAGGCCATGTGGACCCGCCTGCGCCAGATGAAGGACGCCGGCCTGTTCAAGCGGATCGGCATCGCCGTCCATGCCTCGGACGACCCGGTCGGCGTCGCGCGCCGCTTCCGTCCCGACCTGATCCAGGCTCCCGGTTCGCTGCTCGACCAGCGACTGCTGGCCGACGGCACGCTGGAGCGCATTTCCGGTATGGGCATCGAGGTGCATCTGCGCTCGATCTTTCTCAACGGCCTGCTGTTCCTGCCGCCCGACCGCATCCCTTCGCCGCTGAAGGGCGCGTCCAGCCAGCTGTCGCGCGTGCGCCGGATGATCGCCGAGGGCCGCAGCGATCCGCTGCAGGCCGCGCTCGGTTTCGCGCTGTCGCGCCCGGAGGCCAGCACCGTGCTGGTCAACGTCCACTCCGCCGCCGAGCTGTCCGCGGTCATCGCCGCCGCGTCCAGCCCGCCCCCCGATCTCGACTGGAACGAGATGGCCCTCGACGACGAGGTCGTTCTCGATCCCCGCAGGTGGGCCGCCGCCTAAGGAGCGCGCGGTCCGGCAAACGCTCAGAAGGAGCAGCGCCATGATCCTCACCATCGTCCAGGCCCGGATGGGCTCCAAACGGCTCCCCGGCAAGGCGCTCGCCTCGCTGCACGGCCAGCCGCTGATCTGGCGCCAGCTCGAGCGGCTGCGCGGCGGCCGCTGCCCGACGAAGGTCGTCGTGGCGACCAGCTGCGAAGCCGCCGACGACGCCCTGGCCGCCTGGCTGGTGTCGAAGGGGCAGACGGTGTTCCGCGGCGCCCCCACCGACCTGCTTGATCGCTTCGCGCGCTGCGCGGCCTCGGCCGGACCGGTCAGCCATGTGGTGCGGATCAAGGGCGACCAGCCCTTCGTCGACAGCCGCATCGTCGACGAGGCCATCCGTCTGTCGCTGGCCTCCGGCGCCGACTATGTCTCCAACCGCGAGCCGGCCAGCTATCCGATGGGGATGGAGGTCGAGGTGATCACGGCGAAGGCGCTGCGCGAGGCGGCCGCCGATCCCCGCGAAAATCTCGCCCGAATCTCGCCGACGGCCGCCATCCGCGCTCAACCCGACCGCTTCAGCCAGGCCACCTTCCGCAGCAGCCAGGACCACGCCCGCCTCGACTGGCGGGTCAAGACCGCCGCCGACCTCGGCTTCGCCCGGTCGGTCTATGCGGCGCTCTATCCCTCCGACCCGCATTTCGGGATGGACGACGTCCTCGACCTGGTCGGCGGCGGCGTGGATCTGGGGCGCTACGCGGCCTGAGGTCTACTTCGCCCAGACGTGGAAGGGATCCACGAACGGCCTGCCCAGCGCCTCGGCCACGGCCGGGTGGGTCAGTTCGCCCTTCAGGACGTTCAGCCCCTTCGCCAGATGCGGATCCTTTTCCAGCGCCTTGAGACCGTGGTCGGCCAGCGCCAGGCCGAAGGGCAGGGTGGCGTTGCCCAGCGCCTCTGACGAGGTGCGCGGCGCCGCGCCGGGCATGTTGGCCACGCAGTAATGGACGACGCCGTCGACCACATAGGTCGGCTCGGCGTGGGTGGTCGGATGGCTGGTCTCGAAACAGCCGCCCTGGTCGATGGAGACGTCGACGAGCACCGAGCCGGGCTTCATGCGCGGCAGGTGCTCGCGCTTGACCAGCTTGGGCGCGGCGGCCCCGGCGGTCAGGACGGCGCCGATGACCACGTCGGCCTTGAGAATCTCGTCCTCGACGGCGTCCAGGGTCGAGTAGCGGGTCAGGACCCGGCCCATGAAGATGTCGTCGAGCTCGCGCATGCGCGGGATCGACCGCTCCAGCACCACCACCTCGGCGTTCAGGCCCATGGCCATGCGGGCGGCGTTCATGCCGACCACGCCGCCGCCCAGCACCGCCACGCGGGCCGGGGCCACGCCGGGCACGCCGCACAGCAGCAGGCCCATGCCCCCGTTGTGCTTGAGCAGGGTCTCGGCGGCCGAGAAGACGGCGATCCGACCGGCGACTTCGCTCATCGGGGCCAGCAGGGGCAGCCCGCCCCGGGCGTCGGTCACCGTCTCATAGGCGATGGCCGCGCAGCCCGACTTCAGCAGGCCCTCGGTCTGGGCGGGATCGGGCGCCAGATGCAGGTAGGTGAACAGGATGTGGCGCGGCTCGAGCTTCTCCCACTCGACCTTCTGCGGCTCCTTGACCTTGATGATCATCTCGGAGGCCTGGAAGACCTCCACCGCGTCGACGGCGATCTTCGCGCCGGCCCGGCGGAAGGCGTCGTCGCTGTATCCGGCGCCGAGGCCCGCGCCCGCCTCGACCAACACTTCATGGCCCCGGGCCACGTACTCGCGGACCGCCGTGGGCGTCAAGCCGACCCGGTGCTCGCCCGGTTTGATCTCCGCAGGAACCCCTACGCGCATGGTCGTTTCCCTTTGAACAGCGTTTGGCGGGGGAATGTCCCGCTCATGACGTAAGGTCAAGCACGATCTTGCCGCCACTCGCGCCTCAGGTGAGTTTATCAGGCGCGGATTGACCGCTCAGGGGGCTTGGGCTCACATCGTTCTTCAAACGCAGAGTGCGGGGAGAAGGGGCCATGGCGCCGTCTGACGAAACGCCGGCCGATCCGGTCGACGAGCCGCTCGCGCTCAAGTCCGATCCGTCGAAGAAGGCTCCGTTCTGGCACGGCTGGAAGACCCCGACCGTGCTGGCCGCGGCGGCGGCGCTGGCCCTGGGCTTCGGCGGCGGCTACGTGGTCGCGACCGTCGCCCCGGGACTGATGTCCGGCGGCCGCGACGGCCCCGGCGGCTCGACCGTCTCGGAACCCAACATCAAGGCGGCGTCCTGGTCGCTGTTCGGCAAGCCCCGGGCGGCCGGCGCGCCCCGGCGCGGCATTCCGCGACCCGACGGCTTCGCGGTCTGGAAGACCCGCCTCGACACCAGCCGCGCCGAGCCGCTGGCCTGTATAGAGATGAGCAAGCCGCTCGACCCGTCCAAGGCCTACGCCGACTTCGTGCTGATCTCGCCGGACATGGGCGGGACCCCGGCGGTCAGCGTCAATTCCAGGAACAAGGCCGAGCTCTGCATCGGCGGCCTGGGCCTCACCGAGCGTCGCGTCACCCTGCTCAAGGGTCTGCCGGGCGCCGGGAACCAGACGCTCGCCGCCAACGCCGACGTCGACTTCACCTTTGGCGAGAAGCCGCCCTACGTCGGCTTCGCCGGCGACGGCGTCATCCTGCCCCGCGAAGACAGCGACGGCGTCGGCATCGAGACCGTCAATGTCTCGCGGCTGGCCATCGAGGTCTGGCGCGTGTCGGACCGCAATCTGGTCCGCAAGTCGATCAGCGCGCCGGAAGCCACCGGCGAGGGCCAGTGGCCCGGCGACTACGGCGACGACAGCCCCGATGACGAGGGCCGCGTGGTCTGGAAGGGCGAGGTCGCCGTGCGCGGCGGCCAGGGCGAACGGGCCACCACCGTCTTCCCGCTGGGTGCGGTGCTCAAGGAGATGGCGCCGGGCGGCTATGTCATCAAGGCGCGTGACGCCTCGGCCGGTGTGAAGACCGACGACGACGAAGGGGTCCAGCCTGCCCAGGCGCGGCGCTGGATCATGTTCACCGACATGGCGCTGATCGGCTACGACGGCGCCGAATCCCTCGACATCGTCGTGCGGTCGCTGAAGAGCGCCAAGGTCCAGTCCGGCGTCCGGGTGGCGCTGGTCGCCAGCAACGGCGAGGATCTGGCCGAGGCGAAATCCGACGGCTCGGGCCGCGTGCGCTTCCTGCGCCCGCTGCTCGAGGGCGAAGGCTCCATGCGGCCGAAGATGGTCATGGCCTATGGTCCCCAGGGCGACCTGGCGGTGCTCGACCTCGACCGCTCGCCGGTGGACCTGAGCAAGCAGGGCATGGGCGGCCGCAATGCGCCGGGCGAGGCCGGCGACGACACCGGCGGCCGCACGGTCGAGGGCGCCATCGACGGCTACCTCTACGCCGACCGCGGCATCTACCGCCCCGGGGAGATGGTGCACCTGGCCGCCCTGGTCCGTGACCGGCAGTCGAAGGCCGTCAAGGACCGCAAGGGCGTCATCATCGTGCGCCGGCCTTCGGGCGTGGAGTTCAAACGCATCGCGTTCGACCGCGCGCCCAACGGCGCGGTGACCGCCGACCTGAACCTTCCGAAGAGCGCGCCGCGCGGTCGCTGGAAAGCCAGTCTCGAGATCGAGGGGATCAAGACCTCGGTCGGCGACCTGTCGTTCTCGGTCGAGGACTTCGCGCCCCAGCGGTTGGCCGTCGACACAGACGGGCGGGAGAAGGATCCCGTCGCCGCCGGCGAGACCCGGCAGGTCACCGTCAACGCCCGCTTCCTCTATGGCGCTGCGGGCGCGGGCCTGCAGACCCAGGGCGAAGCCCGGATCATGGCCGACACCAACCCCTTCCCGGCCTTCAAGGGCTATGAATGGGGCGATCAGCAGAAGGCCTTCGACGAGAAGTTCATCGAACTGGGCCAGAGCGTCACCGACGGCGACGGCCGCGCGGTGCTCAACGTTCCGACCGGCGACATCGGCGATGTCACCGCGCCGCTGAAGGCCACGGTCACCGCCTCGGTGTTCGAGCCCGGCGGCCGTCCGGTCCGCGAGAGCCTGTTCCTGAAGGTGCGCACCCGGCCCGTCTACCTTGGCGTCAAGGTCGAGCAAGGCGATGCCACGGGCGGCCAGGCCGCGCCGGTGACGCTGGACGTCATCGCCGTCGACGCGCTGGGCAATCGCATCGCCGCCCCCGGAACCACCTGGACGCTCATCGCCGAAAACTGGGACTACGACTGGTTCCAGCAGGACGGTCGCTGGCAGTGGCGGCGGACCAGCCGCGACGTCGTGGTCGACAAGAAGACGCTCAACGTGGGAGCCGCCGCGCCGGCCCGCATCGCGCGGCGGCTCGGCTGGGGCGACTACCGCCTGGTGGTCGAGGGGCCGAGCGGCGCGAAAAGCGTCATCCGCTTCGCCGCCGGCTGGGGCGCGCCCGCCAAGGACGCCGAGGCGCCCGACATCGTTCGGGTCAGCGCCGGAACCGGGACCCATGCCCAGGGCGACAGCGTCACCCTGACCATCAAGGCCCCCTACGCCGGCGAGGCCCAGGTGGCGGTCGCCACCGACCGGGTGATCGACTTCAAGACCTTCAGCGTCGGACCCAACGGCGGGTCGGTGACCCTCAAGACCGACGCCGCCTGGGGCGGCGGCGCCTATGTTCTGGTCAGCGTCATCCAGCCGCGCGACCCGTCGGCGACGCCCAAGCCGCGGCGCGCGCTGGGCCTGCTCTACGTTCCGCTCGATCCCAAGGGGCGCAAGCTGGAGGTCGACATCGGCACGCCGGCTAAGCTGAACAGCCGTCAGCAGATCGAGGTGCCCCTGGCCGTGAAGGGCCTGGGCATTGGCCAGCGGGCGCGGGTGACCGTGGCCGCCGTCGACGAGGGCATACTGCGCCTGACCAAGTTCGACACGCCCGATCCGGTGAAATGGTACTTCGGCAAGCGGGCGCTGACGCTCGACTACCGTGACGACTACGGCCGCCTGCTCGACCCCAACCTGGGCGCGCCGGCCAACGTCAACTTCGGCTCCGATCAGCTCGGCGGCGAGGGCCTGACGGTGACCCCGATCAAGTCCGTGGCCCTGTGGTCCGGCGTGGTCGAAACCGGCCTGGACGGCAAGGCGCGGATCAAGCTGCCCGCCGCGCAGTTCAACGGCGAGCTGCGCATCATGGCCGTGGCCTGGACCGACGAGGCCGTCGGCTCGGGCTCCAAAGCGATGACGGTCCGCGAGGCGGTGATCGCCGACCTCAACCTGCCGCGCTTCCTCGCGCCGGGCGACCGGCCGGTGGCGACGCTGGAACTGCACAACGTCGAGGGCGCGGCCGGCGGCTACACCGCCGAGACCAGTTCCGGCGGCGGCGTGCAGATGGTGTTCCGCAAAGTCTTCCAGCTGATCCTCGGCCAGAGGATCGCCGAGCGGATTCCGTTCCTGGCCCCGACGGTGTCGGGGGTCGGCAAGGTCGGGTTCAAGGTCAGCGGTCCGGGCGGCTTCGCCACGGACAAGGACTATCCGATCCAGACCCGGCTGGGCTGGAGCCCGATCACCCGCACCTACACGGAGCTTCAGCAGCCCGGGACGGCCTATACGCCGCCGGCCGAGCTGCTGGCGGGCCTGGCGGCGGGCGACGTGTCGATGAACGTCAGCTACTCGCCGTTCCGCGGGTTCGACCCTGGCCCCATCGCCATGTCGCTGTCGCGCTATCCGTACGGCTGCACCGAGCAGGTGATCAGCGTCGCCTATCCGCTGCTCTACGCCAGCCAGCTGGCGCCCGACCCGAAGAAGCGCACCAGCTCGGCGGCGCTGAACGACGCGGTCGGCCGGCTGCTGGATCGTCAGACCCTCGACGGCGCCTTCGGCCTGTGGCGGGTCGGCGACGGCGAGGCGGACGCCTGGCTGGGCGCCTATGTCACCGACTTCCTGTGGGAGGCCAAGGCGCGCGGCGCTCCGGTGCCGGACCAGGCGATGGACCGGGCTCTGGGCGCCATGCGCCAGATCAGCCGTCCCGACGGCTGGGCCAACGTCTCCTACCGCATGGAGTATCCGGAGTGGTGGGGTCGCAACGCCGACGACAGCAAGCGGGCGACGCAGCGCATGCGCTCGCGCGCCTCGGCCTATGCCCTCTATGTCCTGGCCAAGGCCGGGCGGGGCGACCTGGCGCGGCTGCGCTGGTGGCACGACGTTCAGATGAAGAACGACGACTCGCCGCTGGCGCGGGCGCAGGTCGGGGCGGGACTCGCCCTGATGGGCGACCGGTCGCGGGCGCGCTCGGCCTTCCGCAAGGCCGTGTCGAGCATCGGCTATCGCGAGGAGAGCGACTGGTACCAGAGCCAGCTGCGCGACACCGCCGCGATCATCGCCCTGGCCTATGAAGCGGGTGAGCCGGGCATCGCCCGCGACCTGCAGAAGCGGCTGGAGAACGCGGTCAAGGATCCCGACGCCCTGAACACCCAGGAGCAGGCCCGCCTGCTGCAGGCGGCCTTCTTTATGCTGAAGGAAGCCGGGGCGATCCGGATCGACGCCACCGGCGTCACCGCCGCCCCGACCGCCGGCCAGACCCGCTGGATCGTCGGGCGGCTGGCGGACGCGAAGTTCATCAACCGCGGCAAGGCCCTGTGGCGGACCGTAACGGTGCGCGGCACGACGGTGGCCTCGCCCGGCGCGGAGTCGAACGGCGTCTCGGTCGGCAAGCGGTTCTTCAGCATGACCGGCGGCGGCGTCGACCCGACGGGTCTGCGCCAGGGCGATCGCGTCATCGTGCTGGTCTCGGGCCGCTCGGCCCAGGGCCGGACCGTGCCGCTCATCATCGACGACGCCCTGCCGGCCGGCTGGGAGATCGAGACCACCCTCAGCCCCGAGGACGCCAAGGACGGACCGTTCAGGTTCCTCGGCGAACTCACCGGCGTGGATGTGCAGGAGGCGCGCGACGACCGCTACATCGCCGCCGTCGACCTGGCGGGGAACCGTCCGTTCGCGGTGGCCTATGTGGCGCGGGCGGTGACGCCGGGCGACTTCTTCCTGCCGGCGCCGGAGGTGCGGGACATGTACCGGCCCAGCGTCAACGGACGCGGCGGGTCGGGTCGGACGGTCATCGCGGCGGGGAGCTAACCTCACCGCGTGCGCCGTTTCGTCCTGGGTCTGATCGCGTTCCTGGCGCTGCAGGTCGTCGTCCTGGCGGTCGACGCCCTGCTGCCGCCCGACCTGTCACGGGGGGAGCGATCCTCGCCCGTGACCCTGGACCGGCGCGGCCAGTGGCTTCGCGCCCTGCCAGTCGAGGACGGCCGCTGGCGAATCCGCGCCGACCTGAAGCGCACGGACCCGAGCTTCGTCCGACATCTGATCGCCATCGAGGACCAGCGGTTCTTCCAGCACGGCGGCGTCGATCCCCGGGCCGTGGTCCGGGCCGCGGGCACGGCGGTCGCGCGGGGCCGGGTGGTGTCGGGCGCCTCGACCCTGACCATGCAGACCGCGAGGCTGCTGGAGCCCCGGCCGCGCACCCTCGGCGCCAAGCTGATCGAAATGATCCGGGCGGTGCAGATCGAGGCGCGGCTGTCCAAGCGCGAGGTGCTGTCCCTCTACCTCACCCTGGCCCCCTATGGCGGCAACCTGGAAGGCGTGCGGGCCGCCAGCCTCAGCTGGTTCGGCCATGAGCCGGAGAGCCTGACGCTCGGCGAGCAGGCGCTGCTGATCGCCCTGCCCCAGGCCCCGGAGGCCCGCAGGCCCGACCGGCGGCCGGCGGCGGCGCGGGCGGCGCGGGACCTGGTCCTCGACCGTATGGCCGCCGCGGGCCTGGCCACCGCCGTCGAGGCCGAGGAAGCCAAGACCGACCCGATGCCGGCGCGCGGGCGGTTCCCGGCCCTGGCCTGGCATGCGGCGGGCGAGCTGGCGCGCAAGGCCCCGGCCTCGCAGGCCACCGTGGTCTCGACGATCGACGCCGGCCTGCAGGCCCGGCTTGAGCCCATCGCCGCCGCCTACGCCCGCACCCAGGGCCTGGACGCCACGGCGGCGATCCTGGTCGTGGAGATCGAGGGCCGGGCGGTGCGCGCCGCCGTCGGCTCCGGCGGGCTGGACCGACCCGGCGGCTGGATCGACATGACCACCGCGCTGCGCTCGCCGGGTTCGGCCCTGAAGCCCTTCGTCTACGCCTTCGCCTTCGATGACGGCGTCGCGGCGCCGGACACCGAGATCCAGGACGTGGCCACCCGCTTCGCAGACTACCAGCCGGAGAACTTCGACCGGACCTTCCGCGGCAAGGTCACCGCCCGCGAGGCGCTGTCCCACTCGCTGAACGTGCCGGCCGTGGCGATGATGGAGAAGATCGGCCCGGCCAACTTCCTCGCCCGCCTTCAGGCCGTTGATGTGCGGCTCGTGCGGTCGAAGGCGGAAACCCGCGCGCCCGGCCTGGCCCTGGCGCTGGGCGGCGAGGGCATCACGCTGCGCGACCTGGCCGTCCTCTACTGCGCGCTGGGCGACGAGGGCCTTGCCAAGCCGCTGGCATGGACCGAGGCGGAGGCGGAGAAACGCGCCCGATCCCGGGGCGCGCGGCTTGTGCGGCCTGAGGCGGCGCAACAGGTGCTGGACATCCTGCGCGAGGCGCCGGCCCCCAAGGGGCGGATGCCCACAGCCCTGACCCGGGGCGGCCCCGGCATGGCCTACAAGACCGGCACCTCCTATGGCTTCCGCGACGCGGTCGCGGCGGGCGTGGTCGGCGGCTATGTCGTCATCGTCTGGACCGGCCGGGCGGATGGCGGCGCGCGGGGCGGGCTGACCGGGCGCGAAGCGGCGCTGCCGATGCTGTTCGACGTCGCCGACGTGCTGGCCGCGCCGTCCTCGTCCGCCCCAGCCATCGCGCCGCGCGACGCGCCCGGCGCCCTGGCGACACTGGATCGCACAACGCGCGGGCCGGGCGTGATCTTCCCGCCCGACGGCGCCACCGTCCAGGTCGAGGCCCTGGGTCCCCGCGCCCGGGGTCTGGTGCTGGCCGCCTCGGGCGAGGGCCTGCGCTGGTACGTGGAGGGGGCGCCGATCGCGACCGACCCCGTGAGCGGCCGGACGATCTGGCGCCCGGACGCGCCGGGATTCTACGAAGTCACCGTCATCGACGACCAGGACCGGTCCGCGCGGTCCCGCGTCAGGATCCGGAACTGATCCTCGGCTCCGCCCGGGTCAGATTTCCGGGGCGAACCCGGCCAGCTCCTCGTACTCGGCGGGGTTTGTCACGGTCACGTTCAGATCGTTCACCAGGCCATTTGAGAGCCGATAGACCCATCCGTGAACGGACAGACTCTGGCCCCGCGCCCAGGCGTCCTGCACGAAGACGTCGGACGCGACGTTCTGGACCTGACGGATGACGTTCAGCTCGCAGAGCCGGTCCCAGCGCTCATGCTCGTCCAGAGCTTCCAGCTCATCGCGATTGGCGGTGTAGATCTCGCGGATCGGGTGCAGCCAGTGATCGACCAGGCCCCGGCGCTTGCCGTCCACCGCCGCGCGCACGCCGCCGCAGCCGTAGTGGCCCACGACCATCACATGCTTGACCTTGATCACGTCGACCGCGAACTGCAGCACGCTGAGGTAGTTGGCGTCCTGCGGCGGAGCCAGGTTGGCGACGTTGCGGTGCACGAACAGTTCGCCGGGATCGAGCCCGACGATCTCGTTGGCCGGTACGCGGCTGTCGGCGCAGCCGATCCACAGGTACTCCGGGCTCTGCTGGTTCTCGAGCCGCTTGAAAAACTCGGGGTCCACCTCGGTCTTCCGGGCGGACCAGGCGCGGTTCCTGGCCTTCAGATCGTCGAGCATGGGCGTTCCTACGAAATCGCGTCGGGCTGGAGGTTGGGGTGGGCGGCGGCGACCGCCGGGTGCTCCGCAGCCTTCGCGGCGGCGGCGGCGATGGCCGGAAAGGGCGTCATGTCCACCGCGAAGCGCGCGGCGTTGTAGACCTGCGGCACGACACAGGCGTCGGCCAAGGTCGGCGTGTCGCCGAAGGCATAGCCGCGGCCGTGGCGGGCGACCATCGGCTCCAGCGCCGTAAAGCCGTCGCTTATCCAGCGGCGGGCCCAGGCGTTGCGGGCCGGCTCCTCGACGCCCAGGCCCGCCAGCGCCTTGAGGATGCGCAGGTTGTTCACCGGGTGGATGTCGCAGGCGACAATGTACGCCACCGCCCGCACCACCTGCCGGTCGAAGGCGTCGGCCGGCAGCAGCGGCGGTTCGGGATGGGTTTCCTCCAGCCACTCCAGGATCGACAGCGACTGGGTCAGCACCCGGCCGTCCTCCAGCACGAGAGAAGGCACCAGGTCCTGGGCGTTGACCGCGTGGTAGCCCTCGCTCTTCTGCTGACCGGCGACCAGGTCGACGGGCGCGACCTCATAGGCGACGCCCTTCAGGTTCAGGCCGATGCGGACGCGATACGGGGCCGAGGCGCGCCAGGCGCTGTGCAGCTTGAGGACCATCAGACGATCCTGAAGGCGATGGCTCCGACGCCCTCGACCTCGCCGGTCACGGCGTCGCCACGTTGCAGGGCGGCCACGCCCTCGGGCGTGCCGGTGTAGATCAGGTCGCCGGCTTCCAGCGCCCAGAGCTTGCCGGCCTCGGCGATGATCTCCTCGACCGACCAGATCATGTCGGCGACCTGCGCCTGCTGGCGGATCTCGCCGTTGACCGACAGCGCGATGGCGCCCTGCGGAATGGTTCCGTCGAAGGGCCGGATGGCGCTGATCGGGGCGCTGGCGTCGAAGCCCTTCGCCGCGTCCCAGGGCTGGCCCTTGGCCTTGAAGGCGGCCTGCAGGTCGCGGCGGGTCAGGTCGACGCCGACCGCGAAGCCGAAGATCGACCCGCCCTCGCCCAAAGCGACCACCAGCTCGATCTCGTGGTGCAGGTCGTCGGTCGCGGTCGGATAGGGGACGTCGCCGCCCGGCGGGACAATGGAGTCGGCGGGCTTGGAGAAGAAGAAGGGCGGGTCGCGGTCGTCGCCGCCCATCTCGCGCCGGTGAGCGGCGTAGTTGCGGCCGACACAGAGGATGCGGCGCACGGGGAACGGCCGGTCAGATCCCTCGACGGGGACGACCGGTTGCGGGCGGATCGGTACGGCGTAGGTCATGGCGCGCTTCCTAAGACGTTTGGCGGCGGTTGGAAACGGCGGGCGCATTCTCTGATCAGGTCCGCGTTCCCGGGTTTAACCCGTCATCAACGCCAGCGGTGTTCTTCTGGATGTTCAACGCGCACTGGCGCCGATCCCGACGCGGAGGTCGGCCCCACCGGATGGGCGAGGGGGTGGGCATGGGCTTCGGGGACATGAAGATTCCCGCGAAGTTGACTCTGGTCTTCTCGGCGCTGGTCCTGACCATCGCGGCGACCGGAGCGATCGCGCACACCAACAGCAGCGCCCACGAGCGGTCCGTCGCCCGGATGGCGCAGGCCAACCGCGCGATGCTGGCCGCCAGTCGCGTCGAGTATGGCCTTATCCGCCAGGAGAACTCCCTCCGGGGCTTCCTGCTGTCTGGCGATCCCTACTACCTGCGCCGGATCGCCGGGGCCCACCGTCCGGGCTTCGAGGCCGCGCTGGCTGACCTGCGAGCCGCCGGGGCTGGCGGCCGGGCGGACGCCATCGCCGCCGCCTACGCCGACTATCGCAGCAAGGTCATCGAGCCGATCGTCAGTCTGGAGTACGACCCCGCCGCGCGGCAGGCGGCCTTCGCCCTGGTCAGGCCGGACGGCGAGGCTGATCGCGCGATCAAGCCGGCCGAGGCGGCCGTCGACCGCGCCATGACGGAGGCGCGGGCTCGGATTCTCGCCGAGACGAAGGTCCAGGCCCAGGCGGCGTCCCTTCTGCGCGTGACCCTCGTGGCTGGCGTGGTGGTCACTGTCCTGCTGACCGTGCTGGCGGGCTTGTGGTTGTCCCATGTCATCGCCAGGCCGGTGGTCAGCCTGGCCCGGGCGATGGACCGGGTTCGCGACGGTGAAGGGCTGGACGCGCTGTCGCGCCCGCCAGGTCGCGACGAGATCGGCCGCCTGACCACGGCCTTCAACGAGATGGTCGCCGACCTGAAATGGCATGACGCCTCGCTGCGCCGGGCGATGGACGAGCTCGGCCGGGCCCGCGACGCGGCCGAAACTTCCGATCGGCTCAAGAGCCAGTTCCTCGCCAACATGAGCCATGAGATCCGGACGCCGCTGAACGGCGTGCTGGGCATGATCCAGGCGATGCAGCTGGAGCCGCTGGCTCCGGCCCAGGCCGGACGCGCCGCGCTGGCCCGCGAGTCCGGCGAGGCGCTGCTGGCGGTGATCGACGACATCCTGGAACTGGCCAAGATCGAGGCCGGCAAGGCCGAGCTGCGCCTCGCGCCCCTGAACCTGCGCGACGTGCTCGAAGCGGTGGCGGCCGACCATGCCGTGGCGGCCGAGACCCAGGGCCTGGCGCTTTCTGTGAAGGTCGAGGACGCCGTCGAGGGCGTCTGGCTCGGCGACGCCGCGCTGCTGACCCGGGTGGTCGGCGCGCTGACCTCCAACGCCGTGAAGTTCACCCCGCAGGGCCGGGTCAACCTCAAGGCGTTCGCCGCCGGCGACGGCGTGCGGATCACCGTGCGCGACACCGGCATCGGCATCCCGGTCGAGCAGCAGGGCGGCCTGTTCCGCAAGTTCACCCAGGTCGATGGCGCATCGACGCGCCGTTTCGGCGGCGCGGGTCTGGGTCTGGCCATCTGCCGGGAACTGACCGGACTGATGGGCGGGGCCGTTTCGGTGGAGAGCGCGCCCGGCGAGGGTTCCTGCTTCATCGTCGATCTGCCGCTGGCGCGCGCGGCGGCGCGGCGGGCAGCCTGACCGGGTCCCCGCCGGCAGTTTGACCGACCCCGAACACCCTGCGCAGGAATATCGTCCCGGCGCCGCCGCGTGACCGGTCAGATCGGATCGAACTCGCTGACGAGGTGGCCCGGCGCCACCTCCATGAGCTGGGGGATGTAGACCGGAGCGGCCGGATCGGACGACAGTCGGGAGGGCAGGAACCGCAACGCCGCGCGCGGGTCCAGCGGCGAGGGCGGTTCGCCGGTCAGCTTCACCCGCACGCGACTGCGCTCGATCGTCGGATCGGGGATCGGCGCGGCCGACAGCAGGGCGCGGGTGTAGGGATGAGTGGGGTTCTCGTAGAGCTGCTCGCGGCTGGCCAGCTCCATGACCCGGCCCATGTAGAGCACCAGCACGCGGTGGCTGATCTCGCGGACCACGGCCAGGTCGTGGCTGATGAACATCATCGCCATGCCCAACTCCTTCTGGAGGTGGATCAGCAGGTCGATGATCTGGGCCCGGATGGTGACGTCCAGGGCGCTGACGGCCTCGTCGCAGATCACCAGCTTGGGCTCCAGGATCATCGCCCGGGCGATGCCCACCCGCTGGTTCTGGCCGCCGCTGAGCTCATGCGGATAGCGGTTGATCAGGGTCGGCGACAGACCGCAGCGCTCCATCATCGCCGCCGCGGCGGCCTCGCGCTCGCGGCGCTTGAGGCCGGGCCTGAACACTTGGAGCGGCTCGGCGATGGAATCGCCGACGGTCATGCGGGGATCCAGGCTGGCCAGCGGATCCTGGAAGACGACCTGCAGGTCCTTGCGCGCGGCGCGCAGGCTTTCGCGGTCGGCGTGGGTGATGTCGCGGCCCAGCACCGTCACTGTGCCGCCCAGCTCGCCGCCGCCCGGCGGCAACAGGTTGAGCACGGCCCGGGCGAGGGTGGACTTGCCGCTGCCGCTTTCGCCGACCACGCCCAGGGTCTCGCCCTGGCGGACATGGAAGTTGACCCCGTCCACGGCCCGCAGCGGGACCTTCCGGCCGAACACGCCCTTGTGGATATCGAACCAGACCTTCACGTCCTTGCCCTCGACCACCACCGGGCCGTCGGCCGGGGCGGGGTCGATGGTCGGGCGGCCGCCGCGGTCGTCGCGATCAAGCCGCGGGATCGCCTCGAGCAGGGCCCGGGTGTAGTCGGTCTTTGGCTCTGCAAAGACTTGCTCCACCGGCCCGGCCTCGACATAGGCGCCGTCCTTCATCACGCAGACCCGGTCGGCCAGGCGGGCGATGACGCCCATGTCGTGGGTGATCAGCACCATGGCCGCGCCGGTCTCGCGAAGCAGTTCGGCCATGAGATCGAGAATCTCGGCCTGCACGGTGACGTCCAGGGCGGTGGTCGGCTCGTCGGCGATCAGCAGGCGCGGCCCGCAGGCCATGGCCCCGGCGATCATCACCCGCTGGCGCATGCCGCCGCTCAGCTCGTGCGGATACTGCTCCATGCGCCGCTCGGCCTCGGGAATCCGCACCCGCTTGAGCCAGTCCAGGGCCCGGGCCCTCGCGGCCTTGTGCGACAGGCCCAGGTGAAGCCGCAGCGGCTCGGCGATCTGCTCGCCGATCTTCACGTGGGGCGTCAGGGCGGTCAGCGGGTCCTGGAAGATCATCGTCATCTTCGAGCCGCGCAGGCGGTTGAGTTCCGACGGCTTGAGGCCGATCAGCTCCTGGCCCTCGAAGCGGGCAGAGCCGCTGGCGGTCCCGTTGCCGGCCAGCAGACCCATGATGGTCATGAAGGTCTGGCTCTTGCCGCTGCCGCTTTCGCCGACGACGCCGAGGCATTCGCCGGCGTTGACGGTCAGGGAAACCCCCCGCACCGCCTCGACGGCCCCGTCGTGAGTCTGGAAGGTCACCTTCAGGTCTTCGACGGCGAGAACGGGATCAGTCTGGGTCACGGCGGTACTCTGGAACGAGGGCGCGAAGCCGACGACCTTATCGATCCGCGGCTGACGCGCAAATGAACGATCAGTCGGCGGCGTGCAGAAGCGCGGCGATGGCGTCGAACGCCTCGCTTTCGTCCAGCATGGGTGCGTGGCCGACTCCCGGGACCTCGGCATAGGCCATGTGTGGCGCGGCGGCGCGCATCCGGGCGGCGATGTCGGGACTGAGGATGTCGGAAGTCGCGCCCCGGATCAGCAGGGCGGGTCGGCCGCCGACCAGCGCACCGAAGACCGGCCACAGGTCGGGCGCCGGCGCCGACGGATTGGCGGCGCGGATCGGCGCGGCTATGTCCGGGTCATAGTCCAGCACCGGCCGCCCCGCTTCCTCGCGGAACGTCCGGCGGGCCATGCGGTCCCAGTCGGCGTCGCCGTAGTCGGGGAAGACCGCGCTGTTGCCGGCCTTCACCCAGGCGGCGGCGCCGGCCCAGTCGGCGACTTCAGCTCTGACGCCGACATAGCCGGCGATCCGGGCCAGGCCCTCGGGCGCGATCTCCGGGCCGACGTCGTTGAGCACCGCCGCGGCGATGGCGTCCGGACGCATCAGGGCCAAGGTCATCATGATCAGCCCGCCCATGCTGGTGCCGACAAAGGCGGCGCGGCCGATCGCCTGGTCGTCAAGCAGGGCCATGATGTCGGCCGCGTACATGCCGGGATGGTAGGTCATCGGATCGGGCGCGCGGTCGGAGGCGCCCCGCCCCCGGACGTCGACGGCGATCACTCGGCGGCCTGTGGCCCCCACGATGGAGGGCGCCAGGTCCTCGAAGTCGCGGGCGTTGCGGGTCAGGCCATGGATGCAGACGACGGGCGCGCGGTCGGCTGTCCCGGGATAGTCGCGGGCGTGCAGGGCAAGGCCGTCGGCCGAACGCCAGTGGAGGTGTGCGTAAGCGGTCATGCCGCCACCTTGCCCCCGGCGAGTGTCTGCGATCAACGGCTGCGAGAGGCCGACTAAGCAGATTTCACAGCGTATCACAGTGTAAAGTGCGCAGGCATTGAACAGGAGTGGGCTAGTTGTCGTTTCCAAGAGGGTTGTTCACACGTTGCCATGGTGTGCGGCCTTTGATGCCGGAGTGAGTTAGGGGGGTGTTGTGGTGGCCGGTCCATGGCCGCTGGCTGCGGTTCGCTGGACTGACGAGGCCGTAGGGCCGGGTGCTGGCCCATTCCCGGAGGCTGGTCTGAATGAAGCGCGCGGCCATGCCGTTGGTGTGGGGCGTGCGGGGCGGGGAGCGGAAGTGCCGGGCCCTGACCTTGGCGAGCGCCTCGCCGAAGAGCCTGCTGCGATAGGCAGAGCCGTTGTCGGCATCATCCGCTCGACCGTGACGCCGTTGCGGCCCAGCTTGGCCTGAGCGCGCTAAGGGAGGGCCGTGGCGTCGTGCCGGCGCTCGCGGGGCAGGATATCGGCGTAGGCTAGCCGCGAGGCGTCATCAACGCAGACGTGCTGGAAGTCTCAGCCGGCCCTGCGCGAGCGCCCGGCCTGGCGCTCGCCGGTCACCCGGCGGCCTTCCGCCAGGAAGCGGCCCAGCGTCTTGATGTCCTGGTGGTTCATCTCGCACGGCCGTTCGTAGCGGATCACAGGAGGCCTGGGCTCTAGCGCCTTCAGCTTGCCAAGCGCCAGCCGGCTCAGGATCGCCCCCACCGTTGAGCGCGGCATGCCCAGCCACGCGGCGATCTCCTGCCCCGTCGGCCACTCTCGGCGCCGAGCTGCGGTCGCGATACCTTCGCTCGCCCCCGAGACGATGCCGCCCTGGCAATTTTACCGGTTCGCCGGGAGACCCCGGCCACTTCAGCCACAGTCTTCATCGGCCAGCCGCTCTCCACACGTCCGCAAGCAAGCCTCGACCAACCGGCGTCCGACGTGCATTCTTGTGAATGTTCATCCGGGGTCTGCCGGTTCAGGGGTTGGAGCTTCGCAACCCACTCTCTCAACCTGACCCAGGGTCAGCACATCTTCGACAGCTAGTGACCCAAACCCAACCTGAAGTTTGATCTCTACCTCCGCAGAGTAGCAATCAGCGAAGTAATCTCCCGTATTTGGGGCAGATGATTGACTCTCTCCGCAATCTCGAACTTGAGTTCCCCCAACGAGCGGGTGGGAACTAACCATGTTTGGCATTGCTGAAGGGGGGCTAGCTGGCCCGGGTCAACGCAGCATCGGCGCTGGGGTAAATCGCTTTCGGGGCCGCGTCGTTGTTCTCGGCAACGAGAAGGGCGGAGCGGGGAAGTCTACCTTGGCTGCGCTGATCTCCGTCGCCATGCTCTACCGAGGTCAGCGGGTCTCGATGATCGACCTCGATCTACGCCAGCAAAGCCTTTCAAGGCTGCTGGCCAATCGCCGCCATTGGCTTCCAGCAGCGGGAATAGATGCGCCCTCGCCGCGTGAGTATAAGCTGGTCGCCGATCCTGCGCGCATCGCTGACGATCAGCCGGCGGCGCTTCGGTTGTTCGAGGACGCGATCTCAATGGCGATGAGGGATTCTGATCTTGTCGTCATAGATACGCCAGGAGGTGATACGGCCGTTTCGAGGGCCGCTCACAAGCAGGCTGATTTGATCGTGACGCCAATGAACGACAGTTTCGTCGATTTTGATGTAATCGGGAACGTGGATCCGGTGACGATGGCGTTGAATCGGGTCAGCCACTACACAGAGACGGTTCTGCAAGCTCGTGAGTTTAGAGCCCGGCACAATCGAAAGCTAGACTGGGTGGTTCTGCGCAATCGCCTAGCCGGAGCAGATACAAATAACCGCGAGCGTCTCAGGGTTGCTTTGAACAGCCTCGCCGAAGAGGTCGGCTTTCGGATCGGGCCGCCGTTGCGTGAACGAGTCGCCTACCGGGAGATGTTCCCCTTCGGTCTGACCTTGGCAGATGTCTCGGCCGGTCTGCGACCGGAGAAGGTCAGTAGCCCCAAACTTGCCGCGCGCCAGGAGGTCAACGCCCTGCTCGAGGCGCTCGGCCTGATCGTTCTGGCCCGTCCCAACGCGCCGACCCTCTGTCCGGCCAAAGACGTCGCGTTCGCTGTCGGTCTCTGAGCCTTGCGGGCCTGGGAGGCGGACTGGTAAGCCCCACTTTCCAGACGGCCAGGAAAGCTGATGCCGAAGACCGACCGCAGTAAGGCGGACATCTCCTTCGATTCCCCCTATCGTCACGGATTCGTGCGGCTGGCGGCCTGCGTCCCGCAGATCGCGCTGGCCGATCCGGCCGCCAACGCCCGGGAGACACTCGCCTTGGTCGGTCAGGGCCATGAGCGTCACGTCGCCCTGATGGTATTCCCGGAGCTGGGCCTGTCGGGCTACTCGGTCGACGACCTGCTGCTGCAGGACGCGCTGCTGGAAGCCGTGGAAGCGGCTGTTGCCACCCTGGTCGAAGCCAGCGTCGACCTGGCGCCGGTATTCACCGTGGGCGCGCCGTTGCGCTTCGAGGGGCGGCTGTTCAACGCCGCTGTGGTTATCCATCGCGGCGTGATCCTGGGCGTGGTCCCTAAGACCTTCCTGCCCAACTACCGCGAGTATTATGAGCGGCGCTGGTTCGCCAGCGGGCTGGGCGTCGTCGGCCGCACGATCACCGTGGCCGGCCGCACCGCGCCGTTCGGGACCGACCAGCTGTTCCGCTCGACCGGCAGCGTGCCGTTCACCTTCCACGCCGAGATCTGCGAGGACGTCTGGACGCCCGATCCCCCGTCCACCCTCGGCGCCCTGGGCGGGGCGGAGATCCTGCTCAACCTGTCGGCCAGCAACATCGTCATTGGCAAGGCGGACGCCCGGCGACTGCTCTGCGCCTCGCAGTCTATGCGCTGTCAGGCGGTCTACGCCTACTCGGCGGCTGGGGTCGGCGAATCCACCACCGACAACGCCTGGGACGGCCAGGCCTCGATCTTCGAGCTGGGCGACCTGCTGGCCGAGAGCGGTCGCTTCCCGACGGAGTCGACCATGGCGGTGGTCGATGTGGACGTCGCCCGCGTGCGGCAGGAGCGGATGCGCACCGGCTCCTTCGGCGACAGCATCGCCGCGCGCCAGGCCGAGACGGCCTTCCGCGTCCAGACCTTTGGCTTTGACGCGCCCACCCAGCCGCTGACCATCGCCCGGGTGGTCGATCGTTATCCGTTCGTGCCCGACGACGAGAGCAAGCTCGCCGAGCATTGCCTGGAAGCCTACAGCGTTCAGGTTCAGGGCCTGGCCCAACGCCTGAAATCGACAGGCCTCAAGCGGCTGGTCATCGGAGTCTCCGGCGGGCTTGATTCGACCCAGGCCCTGCTCGTCGCCTGCCGGGCCATGGATCTGCTCGACCTGCCGCGCGCGAACATCCTGGCCTTCACCCTGCCCGGGTTCGCGACCTCGGACCGGACGAGGGCCAACGCTTGGACTCTGATGAACACGCTCGGGGTCACCGGCGCTGAACTCGACATCCGCCCCGCCGCGAAACAGATGCTTGCCGATCTCGGCCATCCCTTCGCCGCCGGCGAGCCGGTCTACGACGTGACCTTCGAGAACGTGCAGGCCGGGCTGCGCACCGATTACCTGTTCCGCATCGCCAACCAGCGCGGCGGCCTGGTGGTTGGCACGGGCGACTTGTCTGAACTGGCGCTGGGCTGGTGCACCTATGGGGTTGGCGACCATATGAGCCACTACAATCCCAACAGCTCGGTGCCCAAGACCCTCATCCAGCACCTGATCCGGTTCGTGGCCGGCTCCGGCGAGGTCGGAGCGGCGGGCGAGGCGGTGCTGCGCGATATCCTGGCCACCGAGATCTCGCCGGAGCTGGTTCCGGCCGACGCGGGAGGCAAAACCCAGGCGACCGAGGATTTTGTCGGCCCCTACGCTCTCCAGGACTTCAATCTCTTCCATCTGACCCGATACGGGATGGCGCCGTCGAAGATCGCCTGGCTTGCGGCCTGCGCCTGGGGAGACGCCGCCCACGGCGCCTGGCCTTCGGCCGTGCCGCCGTCGGAGCGCCGCGCCTACACGCCGGCGGAAATCAAGGCCTGGCTTCGCCTGTTCCTGACCCGCTTCTTCGCCAACCAGTTCAAGCGCTCCGCCGTGCCGAACGGCCCTAAGATATCGTCGGGCGGCACCCTGTCGCCGCGGGGCGACTGGCGCATGCCCTCCGACGCCCGGGTCGACGCCTGGCTGGCGGAGCTCGAGGCCAACGCCCCGGGCTAAACACCCTGATGCAGGCTCGCCACACAGACGAAGTTCGGGCGCCCTCGCGCTGGCAAAACCGGTGAAGGTGGCGTATGGTCGCACTGTGCAGGCGACTGCGCGGGCATCGACCGTTTAAATGGTGCGGAACCTGAGAGGTTCCGGGGCGTTTAGGGGGTCGGTCGTACGTCGAAGGCGGATTGCGGGACGGGCTTGGAGTTCGGAGAACTCCCGGTCGACCCGTTGGTTGTTTTCGCGGTACGCTGCCTGGAAGGTCGGCGCCGGCTGTTCGGCGTGGTCTAACACTTGAGCGAGGGGCTCACCGTGAACAAAAAAGCATTGATGCTGGGGAGCGTGCTCGCAGCGCTCGCCTTTGCGCCGCAGGCGATGGCTGAGCCCGATCAGGGCTGGTACGGCGCATTCGACCTTGGCTACCACTGGCCCGACGACGTCGACATGACGACCTCCGGACCGGCCGGCAACCCTTACGAGTTCGACTTCGAAATGGAAGCGGACATCGCGGGCTTTGCGCGCCTCGGCTACCGCCTGACGCCGAACTGGCGCCTCGAACTTGAAGCCGGCGGTCGCGCCGGCGATATCGAGGGCGTGACTGGCGATCCGACGCGTCCGCTGCCGAACAACCTCTGCAGCGTTTCCAGCGTCCTGCCCGCCTGTGAAGCTCCGGAAGGTTCGCTTCAGGCCAAGACCCTGATGGGCAATCTCATCTGGGACGTCATGCCGGATTCGACCCTCAACCCGTTCGTGGGCTTCGGCGTCGGTGTCGCCAAGCTGGACTTCCAGCTTGCCGCCCGAGCTAACTCCGGCGTCGGGGCGATTGGCATCGACGATCAGGACACGGTCTTCGCCTACCAATGGCTTGCCGGCCTCTCCTGGGAAGCCACGGAGCGTCTGAATATCGACGTGACCTACCGTTATCTGAACACTTCGGATGCGGACTTCGAGTCGGTCGCGACTTCGGCTTTGTTCGAGCCTGAAGTGTTCCAGGGCGATTACGTCGATCACTCCCTGACCTTCGGCGTGCGTTACGCGTTCGGTCAGGAAGCGGCTCCCCCGCCGCCGCCGCCGCCGCCGCCGCCTCCCCCGCCTCCCCCGCCGCCTCCCCCGCCCCCGCCGCCTCCGCCGCCGGTGCAGTACGAAGCGCGTGAATTCATCGTCTACTTCCCGTTCGATCAGTACATCCTGACGCCGGAAGCCCAGACGGTGGTTTCGGAAGCGGCCCAGTACGCCAACGCGGGCGGCGCCAGCCGCATCGTCGTCATCGGCCACACCGACAGCTCCGGCTCGCCCGCGTACAACGTCCGCCTGTCGGAACGTCGTGCGAAGGCCGTCGCCGACGCCCTGGTGGGTCAAGGCGTCAACGCCGGCGCCCTGTCGGTGGACTGGAAGGGTGAAGCTGAACTCGCGGTCGCCACGGGCGACGGCGTCAAGGAACCCCTGAACCGCCGTTCGACGATCTCGATCAACTTCTGATCCTGATCTGACACGACAGACCTAAGCGAAGGGCCGGTGGAAACACCGGCCCTTTTGCTATGTCGGGGCCGAAAGCTTCGGCTGACGTTCCCCCATCGGACGGGAGCATTTTTTCACCTGGGTGAACTGTCCAGGATCCTCGGCATCATCAGGTGTGTGTCCAGGACGATTTCGGCGGACCTGCGCGAGCGAGTGATCGCGGCGATTGACAACGGGATGTCGTACCGAGGCGAGGCGGCGCCGTTCGGGGTGAGCGCGGGGTGGC
This sequence comes from Caulobacter sp., assembly GCA_031426695.1. GTDB lineage: Bacteria > Pseudomonadota > Alphaproteobacteria > Caulobacterales > Caulobacteraceae > Caulobacter. The sequence continues at coordinate 422,307 of JASJPM010000005.1, read as the reverse complement.
GGCGAGCCGTTCGATGACCTGTCGCGGCCGCGACCTTTAACCCGTTGGCGCCGGTCTGCAGTTGCGCCGCGCTACAGTACCGATCCTAGCCCGATCGAGTACGCTCGCTCAAACTGAACACCATGCCACGCGAGGCTCCCGCCTGCGCCCGGGACCATCCCTGGAAAGTCATTGTCCAGATCATCGACCACCTCAACGCCCCGCGCGGATGAGCCAGCGAGTTCGCCGCTGCCGGGTATGGTGCACACCGATCAGAGAATGATCCAGACATCCTCGACGATGCTCGCATCATCGGCGGCGAGAAATGTTCGCCTGGTTTGTTCGGATCCTGCAGCAGAACTGAAGGCCGCTAACGCGCGTCAGGTATTGCGGTAGTCGGCAACTGCGCGGGCCAATCTTCAGGTGGATCCCCCAACTCGGCCCGCGAAAGGGACGCCATTCCCCTAATAGTTGTGAACGACCAGCGCGGCCTGCCGCAGGTTCCTCAGATCCCGCTTCGAAAGCAGGACGAGCTGCTCAAGATAGAGACGCTCCTTGATATCGTCTTCTGATTCAGCGGCTTTCATTTCACGCCTCTTCGCGCAGACCATCAGAAACCCGGAACCGGCGGCCGATGCCACGACGGGTGATGATCGACCTTCTTCGCTCGTACTCAGCCAATCCTTGAAGCTGGCTGAAATGTTGTAGGCGTTTACGTTGCTGAGCTTCTCGAACACCAGGCCAGGATAGTCGCCCTTCCGGGAATCGATATCGGCGCACGACCGGGCACCATTTTTCAGGGCGGTCAGGGCGGCGACCTGAGGAGCGTCGGGACCGGGTGATTTCCCTGGGGACACCACGGAGTACAGATCGAACACCAGCCTGCCTGCGGAAGGGAGGACATCGTCGATGTAGTAAATGTAGATCTGCCCATCGACCTCCACGAGCGGGGAAATCTGACCCGGCGTCATCTGCTGGATGGTCGCCCGCGCCGCTTGGGGCAGGTCGTCGAGACTGAGCCAGCCAACATCTCCGCCCTTGGAGGCGCTCGCAGCTGCAGAAAACTGAGTCGCGATATCGGCAAACGAAACGCGGCCGCTCACGATCTCGGCCCAAAGCGCCTCGGCAAACTCCTTGCCGCCCTGTGTCCGGCCCCCGCTCGCGAGCGGCACGGAGATCTCCCGGACCTTCAGCATGTCGCGCCCGGCCGCGCTGGACCGATTGGCCAGTTGCGCCGCTACCTGTTCAGGCTTGAGCGTAATCCGTCCGGAGTATCTGGCCTGAATGAAGCTGTCCCAGCTCATCTGCGCCCTGAACATCTCGTAGATCGTCGCGCTGTCTATGTCCTGGTCGACCAGCTTTGCCAGCAGGCCGGGCCCCGTCATCTTCCGCTGCCGAGCCATCCTGTCGATGCGCGCCTCAACCGCGGCGTCGGAAACAATCAGGGAGGCTCCGCGCTGGGCCCCGATACGCTGAAGCTCCGCAACCTGAAGCGCCTCATCGACGAGCATCCTGCGCGCCTCGTTCTCCACCTGCACCAACACACTCTCTGTTGGGCGCAGACCCGACCAGTACAAGAGCCATTTCACGCGTTGGAAGACATCATAGGACGAGACAACATCACCGTTCACCTCGATGGCCACCCCTTCGCCCATGCGCGGCTGAACGGCCGGTGTCGGGGTCGGGGGCAAGGCATCGGCGGGCTGCTGCGCCACGCCCGCCGCCGGCCAAACCAGGCTGGCGACGACCAGTGCGCCGGCTGCGCCCCTGGCCCATCTCACTCGGCTCGGCAGTCTCCGCTCACGCGACACAAGCACCCCCAACGATCCCTTCACCGCCCCCGACCCACGAAACAGCGACCCCGCGGCGCCGGGTGGCCTATCCACTAGAGCCTGATGTGTTCAGATGGAATCATCTGAACCCATCAGGCTCTAGACTTTTGATTCTAGAGCACGATTCAACGGTCGGACGGTTCCGTCTGACCGCATCGTGCTCTAGGGCCACAACCGTTTCGCATCAATGCGGCGGAAGCTCGGCAACCTGGAGTCCATACCCCGGTCGGAGCGACGGGCGCCGCGAAAGGCCAGCCATCACGTCCCCCGCCATGTCACTATTATAATGTGTGCCGGATCCTGGGCCTTCGTCAGGCCGCGCCGAGGCGTTCAGCGGCTTCCGCCGCGGCGGAAGCCGCCTGGGGCGGCGCCGGGATTGGACCTGATCGCGCACGGTCGCCCGGGTCGTCAGAGGGGAGAAGCGCCCCAACTACCCGACCGTCGCGCTCCGGCGCTCCGACAGGCGCTCCGAAGACGCTCTCAAGCAGCTGGCGGGCGCTGTCCGTGACAAAGACACAGCGCCGGCGCCTGTCGCCCGAATGGACGTCGGTGTAGACAAATCCGTAATCGCTAAGGTCTTGAAGCTTCAAGTAAAATCCCCGATGCGAAAGGCCGACGCCTGTCTGAACATCCTTCATGGGACGCCCGGGATTGGCGAAAATATAAAGCAGGATTCTGAACTCCGTCGACAGTATTCCGAACGGATGCGCCTGCTTGATAGTCGCGTCTATATTCAACGCAAATGTCGGACTCATGCCCCAACCCCTCTACTCAATAATACACCGCGGGCTGCTCGGGCAGTCCTCACGGGAAACACCAGACAGATGCATAACCCTCGCCGCGCCTGAGGCGCCCGCGGCGCCCCTTGTCGACCGCCGAACCGGCCAGGCCTAGCGTCTCCGAAGGTGTGGCCGCGAAACGACAGTGCGCCATGACGCGGATCGAATTGACGCCCTGTCCGCCCGCGCGGGCGCGCCCGTCGCATTTTTCCGCCGCCAGATTCACCCCGATAAGCCCGCCGGATTCAACCCCTGTACGCCGTTCCACACCGCCAGCGCGAAAAACAGAACGATGTTCCACCAATTATGGCGCGGGATTCGAAAATAGCAACATATTACATGTATCTTTGATATACGAACGAGGTTGCAACTTAAGCGCACGAGGCATCATATGCAGCCACGGCTCCATTTCCGGAGTTCGAAATCATTCTTTTGGTCGGAGAGCTCCAATGGGGGATATTTTTAACGCGGGGGTCGTAGAGTCTGCGGCTTCTGAAGCCGGGGCCAAGCGCTCCACGCGCGCTCTGTGGCAGAGCGCCAGCGTCGCGGTTCTGTGCGCCGCCTCGCTCGGTTTCGCCACCGCCGCCACGGCGCAGATCGTTCCGGGCAGCCTTGACGGCACCTACTCGGCCGCCGAAGTGACCGGCGCCACCGCCGACGAAGCCGCCGCCGCCGCCGCCGCCGCCGCCGCGCAGACCGCGCTCGACGCGGCCACGCAAACTCAGGCTGATCTCGACGCGGCTGTCGCCGCCGAGCTGGCCGCTTCCCAAGCTGCCGCCGCCACCGCCGCCACGGACGCTGCCGCCGCCGCCGCCACGGCGACTGCCGCTGCGGACGCGACTGCCGCCGACGCCCAGGCGCAAATCGACCTGGCCGCTGCTCAAGCCGACACGACGGCCGCCCAGCTGACCGAACTGTTCGCGCAAGCTACCTCGGTTGCCGACAGTGCTACGGCTGCGGCTGACCAAGCAGTCGCTGATGCCGCTCTGCTGGTGTTCCAGACCACGCCGAACCTGGTGAACGCCCAAGCCTACCTCGCGGCTCAGGCCGTTGCGGACGGCTCGGCCGCCACCGCCGCGACCTCCGCCACGGCCTACGCCGACGCCCAGCAAGACACGCTGGACGCCCAGGCCGCCGAGACCGCCGCGACGACGGCCGCCGCCAACTCCGCTCTCGCCGCCGCGAACGCGGTTGCGGCTGACGGCGTGGCTCAAGCCACCGCCGCCGTTTCGGGCGCCAACGCGCTGCTCGCGGAAGTCGCTCTGGACAACGCCACGGCGACCTACACCGGCAACCCGGGCGGACACCTACGCCGCTGTTGAGGGCGCCAACGCCGCCGTCATCGCCACGGCCTCGAACGACCTCGCCACCGCGCAGGCCGACGAAGCTGATGCGGCGGCTCTGCTCGCCGTCATCGACGGCGGCAACACGGCGCTCGCGGCCGTGACGCCGGGTGGTGTGGCCGAGTCGGCCGCCAACGCCCTGCTCGGCACGCCCGCTCCGGGTGACGAGTCGTACGAAGTCGAAGTCGTCCAAGCTCTGGACAGCCTCGACCAAGCCGACACCTCGCTGACGAGCCGTCTGTCGACCGAAGAAGACACCCGCGCTGCCGCGGACGTCTCTCTCACGGCCGCCGACACCTCGCTGACGACCGCGATCTCGGACGAAGCGGCGACCCGCGCTGCCGCGGACACCTCGCTGACGACCGCGATCTCGGACGAAGCGGCGACCCGCGCTGCTGCGGACACCTCGCTGACGACCGCGATCTCGGACGAAGCGGCGACCCGCGCTGCTGCGGACACCTCGCTGACGACCGCGATCTCGGACGAAGCGGCGACCCGTGCTGCTGCGGACACCTCGCTGACGACCCGCGTTGGTGCTGAAGAAGTGGCCCGTGCGGCTGGCGACGCCTCGCTGACGACCCGTGCCGCTGCTGAAGAAGCGGCCCGCGCTGCCGGCGATGTTTCGCTGACCAGCCGCGTCTCGACTGAGGAAGTGACCCGCGCTGCCGGCGATGTTTCGCTGACCAGCCGCGTCTCGACTGAGGAAGTGACCCGCGCCGCCGCCGACACCTCGCTGACCAGCCGGATCTCGACTGAAGAGACCACCCGCGCTGCCGCCGATACGTCGATCGTGTCGCGCTTCTCCACCGCCGACGTCTCGCTGACCACCCGGATCGCTTCGGAAGAAACGACCCGCGCGGCTGCCGACGTTTCGCTGGGCTCGCGCATCACCGCTCTGTCGAACTCGGTCGACGCGCGCTTCGCGCAGGTCAACGATGACATCGCCGTCGCCTACCAAGGCGTCGCGATGGGCTTCGCGATGAACGCGGCTCCGATCAACCTGCAAGCGGGTGAGTGGGGCGTCTCCGGCGGTGTCGGTACGTTCGAAGGCGAGACGGCGTTCAGCCTGAAGCTTCAAGGTGTCAGCGCCGACGGCGTCTTCACCTGGGGCGCCAGCGCCGGCGTGTCGAACGACACCAACGGCTTCGGCGTCGGCATCGGGATGAAGTTCCCGCAATAGCCTACGCAACTTCGGTTGTAGGGGAGGGGCCACACCTTTGGTGTGGCCCCTTTCTTTTTTGAGAGACGGCCCGTTCAGACGGCTTCACATTCTGGGCCCGACGACTGAGTCCGTGAGCGCCGTCCAGATTCCTGTATCCGAACCAAGGGAAGGGCCAGCGCGGCGTGGCGCGTGCCCACTCTGGTTGAGAGAATGCCCGGCCCGCATAGTCGAGCACCCCGTCGCGCGCGACGGGCGCTTGTTATAGAAGGTCCAGGAGTGGTTGGAGCCTTATCCGCGTGAAACGATTCAGGGTCGGCATCACCGCCGCGAACCAGGCCGACAACCTCATTGAGGCGCTGTGGTCCAACGGCATCGGGCAGAACGTCGCCTACTTGATCATGCTCTTGCAGCGCCTGAACTGCGTTGAGAGCGTCTGCGTTATCTCCGGCGCGGCGGACAAGGGACATGCGCTCGCCCGGGCGTTTGGCGTGCCCACCAGGCCGCTGCCGGATGCGCTGTCGGAGCTCGACCTGGTCATTGAACTTGGCGCCCGCGCCATGACGCCGGAGATGCTCGAGACGCTCCGTGCCAATGGCGGTAAGCTCGTGAGCTACGTCGCCGGCAATGTCATGATCATGGGCTTCGAGGAGCTCGCCTGCGGCGCGCCACACGGCGACAGCGTGTTCAGCGAATGGTTCGACGCCTGCTGGGTCACCCCGCAGCACTGGCAAACCTGCCATTCCTATCTCGAGGCGACGCGATCTCCGAGAACGCGCAAGGCGCCGCACATCTGGGATCCTCATTGCATCCGCGCCGCGGCGCTCGAGAACGGCAAAAATCCCTACTACCGGCCGCCCGACAACGGGAAATGGCTCCTAGGCTGCTTCGATCCGAGCGTGAACGTCGTAAAGACCTTCCATTTCCCCGTGCTCGTTGCCGATCAGGCCTACCGGCGCCGGCCTGACCTGATCTCGGGCATGATGCTATTCAGCGCCGAAAGCCTGAAGCGCGACCCGCATGTCGAGCAGTTCATCGCGGCGACCGACATGGGCAAGAAGGGGCTCGTCTCGGTGGAATCCCGCCATCCGTTCATGAGCATGATGGGAAAGCACGTGCACGCGGTTGTTACGCATCAATGGCAGAACAGCCTGAATTATCTTTACTGGGACACGTTGTTTCTCGGATGGCCGCTGATCCATAACTCGCCCGACTTCCAGGATGTCGGCTACTACTACCCGGAGTTTGACCCCAAGGCTGGAGGGGAGGCGCTCGTCGAGGGGCTTGCGACCCATGACGAGCGGTTCGCCGCCGACCGGCGCCGGGTGTTTGACCTGCTCTGGCGGTTCAGCGTCGACAACCCCGACGTCCAGCGCGCCTACGCCGACCTGATCCACGAGGTCATGGAGCCGTAGCTCGTTCTCAATCGCAGTGTGCGATAGTCATAGAATCCGCACCGCCGGCGAGGCGAGGCGGGATAGGGCCGGGCGCAGGTGCGCAAGGCCGAACCATCGGAGGAAGACCATGCGCCACAAGGCGGCGATCTGCCTGAGCGTCCTGGCCATGCTGCCCATTCAGTCGACGGTCCGGGCCCAGACCACGGCCGCCCTCGCCGCGAAGCAGGGCGCTTCGGGCGCTGTCCTGGAGGCTGAGATTCGCGAGCGCTTGAGCCAGCTGGGCATGACCACCTGCACCGCGACTTTTGTCCACGTTGCGATGTACCTCGCCAACAATGAGCGGGCGGCCTTCCGGGCCTACGCCGTCGGCGGCAGCGCGGTGAGGCGACCCACCTACATGACGATGGAAAGCTCCGAGCCGGGCTTCCCAAGCCGGCTCAGCACCCTGGTGGTCGGCCCCAACTGTGACGGCCTTTACGTCCAGAACATCCGCTGGACCGAGAGCTGCCGGGCCGTGAAGTCCCGGTTCTTCACGACGTTTGATGGCGAGGAAGTCCTCCTGAACGACGTGGCCTATAGCACGAGCGGCAATGCCCAGGTCTCCCTGGTTCCGAATGGGACAGGCTGCCTCTCGGTCAAGACCGAATCCTTCCTGCGCTAACGGGGCCGAGGCGGATGAAGAGCGTCACCAGGCGTCCCAAGGTCGGATACGTTGTCGGCATCACCATCGCCATCAACGATGATGGGTCATTCCCGGTCTTCAACAATGGGCTGCGGCAGAATGTGCTGTTCCTGTACAAGCTCTTCAGAGCAGCGCCACAATGCGCGCGCGTATATCTGCTCAATCAGAGCAAGGCCGACCCGGAGCCATTCCCGCCCGCCCTTGGGATCGATGCGAACGACGTGGTTCGCACCGACCAGGTGGCCGATCGCCTCGACTATGTCATCACGATCGGGTCCGCGATGCCGCTGGGCATCCTGCAGGGACTTCGCGCGCGCGGCGTCAAGTTGATCTCCTACAAGGCGGGAAACGGGGCCGTCATCTCCATGGAGGGGGTGGTCGCCCATCCGAACTCGTCGCGGGCTGAACTTCACTATGACCATGCCTGCTTCGACGAAGTCTGGCTCACGCCCCAGCACAGCCATACGGCGCGCGGCTGGTACGAGACGATCTACCGGTGTCCGGTGGTCGAGCTTCCGCAGATATGGGCGCCGGACCTGCTCGACATCGTCAGCGGCGGCGAAGCTGGCGGGTACAGCTACCAGCCTGGGCGCGAGAAATGGCGCATCGGGGTGCTCGATCCCAACGTCACGGTGATGAAAACCAGCCATCTTCCGATGCTGGTGATTGAGGCGTTCTACAAGAACCATCCCAACGACCTGGACAGCGCCTACATAACCAACAGCCTTCAGTTCAAGGAGAACGGACATTTCAAATCGTTCGCCAAGAAACTGTCGTCTGTATCAGACGGTCTCATGACGTTCGAAGGGCGCTTCGTGGCGTACTCGTTCATCCAGAAATACTGCGACGCCATTGTTACGCATCACTGGGAGAACGGGCTCAACTACCTCTACTACGAGATATTGTTCGGCGGGTATCCGCTCGTCCATAACTCGAGTTTCCTGAAGGACTACGGGTACTATTATGCCGACTTTGATGCGGCGGACGGCGCGCGCGCGCTCAAGACCGCCCATGACGAGCATGATCGGAACCTGCCCGGCTATCGGGCTCAGGTCAGCAAGCTGGTGGCGGCGCTCAACCCGGTGTCGAAGGAGAACATCGCATTGCACGAGCGTGCCCTGTTTCAGGGCGCCGCGATCCTCGGCGTCTAGTTTTCTGGTCCCGGCGTATGGGGCGCATCGCTCAAGCTGGTACCGCATTCCGCAAGGAGCGATGGGTTAGTTACGCAAGAACAGCGCCACGACACCGCGCTGCGCAGCCTGGGGCTCCGCGCGGATGCCTCTTGCCACTCACCTAAACCAAGGCCGAAATCAACCTAGGACTCTCGTTATGGCTGGATGAGAAACGGGGGTCACGTCACGGGAGATGAACTCCTAGCCGTGGTTGACCCGGAGCGCCTCGGAAACCCAATCAATCACTTGGTCGATCGTTCGCTAACATGACGTCATGGCGCGCCAGACTCACCGCCGTCGCTTGCCCGAGGAGAGTCAGAAGAACACGAACTCGCTCTTCACCGCTGGCTCGATCTACGATGGCAAGGCTCTCTGCAAATGGCCCCTTGGTGATGCGGACAGTTTGCCCCGGCTGAAGTCCCTCGGGCTCAAGTCGCAGAAGTCCATCCGGCCCAGATCGCTCGATTAAAGCTGGAACCATGCCCACCGGAGCAGGCGTTGGCTTGGTTCCAGCTTTGATCAGGCGCAGTACGCCAGTCGAGCTCTCGATCGGCCGCCATCGTTGGCTGGCAATATCAAAACGCACAAAAAGGTACCCTGGGAAGTACGCCTCAAACGCCAATCGAACACTGCGGGCATGCCTTACCGCCTTCGATAGAACTGGAAGAAACACCTCGTAACCTTGTCGCCGAAGGTTATCTGAGGCGATCCTTTCCTTCCGTGCCTGAGTGTTGACCACGTACCAAAGTCCGCTCATCGGAAATTGTATCTCCTTGCTAGAAACGGAGACCTGGCCGCGAACGAGCGGGGTCCTGAGGTGAGCCAGGTGCTACAGCCTGCCGCATAGGCGAATCGACCATGGGCCACCAAGATCTCCATCAAGGCTGCATTACGCGGCCTTAACTAGGATGCGGTATAGCGTTTGTCGGAGTTCTGCGTTCTGGGGAGGTGTTCCGTTACCTGCCCGCGTCCGCAGTGCTCAGCAGTCTATGGACCTTTGCCCATGAACCGATCCATCCTAGGCAGCCGCCTGCATCGCTTTGTTGGCCACCCGCCGCGCACCGGCTGGACAATTAGAACTCGCGTCCTGTTCATCGGTCTCGCTGCCTCTATCTCCTGGGCTATTGTGGTCGCTAGTTTTCTCATGGCAAGGCAGTGACGCGCCATACTGCTTGAAGACGTTCGAACCTCTGCGCCACCAAATGTCAGCTTCGGACCGACTGCGGTCAGCATTTCCAACGCGTCGCGCTTGGGCGGAGCTCCATACCTGACCGTCGGTTAGGCCGGGGTCCATTCAGAGGCTGGGTTGCCCGAAAACTACAACGGGCCGAGAAGATCGCTGGCCTTTATCCTCACGCCGTTTGGCAGCTCTACTTCACCAGGACGCATGCCCGCTGGGCAGCTTCCCAGTCGCTCTGCATCGATGGATAGCTTACGTGTCCCTAGAAGCCTGGGATCTTTAGCGCCGCTTATGGTCGTCGTCACCGAGATCTGGTAGCGGCGGTCGAAGTCGCCGACCACGACGCCGCTTCTCACGATCCTCACTCCATTGGCTTCCTGACAATCACTGTCGAAAGACCAAGAGCCGTCTGCCTTTCTGGTCATTGTATCGGCGCTGCAGTTTCGGCGCGCCGCAGCACTCCACCAGGACAGCTGGGCGTCTGTTGCCTTGTCGATGCAGAGCTTCATCGCAATTGGGGTATCCAGCCCCTCGACCAGTGACACCTGCCGCCAGAGCCCGGGTTGGCGTACGGGCACAGGATAATCGGAAGCGGACTCGTCAGTTGCGGGCGTGGTGCTCGCCTCCTGAGAGCAAGCAGCAATGCAAAGACTTGCGATGGCCAGGAAGCCCGTGATCGACGAGATCCTCAAAATAACTCCCATCACAAAGGACGACTTGACGCTGCAGAGAGGGTATAGCCCGAGCTTGGCCGACGATAGGAATTTTTCACGGGCTGTGGTTGTCCCTTGGGTTCGCAAATCCGTCCTTCGCGGCTATGTGGCCGCGGAATTTTCTGCGCAGAGCATGGTCCTATAAGGTGAAGACGTTGCTTTCAGGGCTCTCGAGGGGGCTACAGCGCCTCTCTAGAAGAGGCCCGCAATCTGATCAGCAGCCCTATGGTCGCCATGCCTTGGATGGGCGTGCGGTGTTTGCGATTGGCGATATCCATGGCTGTCTCGATCTGCTTGAGGGGCTTCTCTCGGGCATCGAAGTTGCGACAGCACGCGACGAGACTGCTCCCCTGATCATCTTTCTTGGCGACTATGTGGACCGCGGCCCTAGTTCCAAGGGCGTCATTGATCGTCTCCTTGAGGTCGCGAAAAGCGGCCGCGCTCGCTTTCTGTGCGGAAATCACGAGGAGGCCATGATCCGCTTTCTGAGCGATCCGCAAGGCGGCCCCACGTGGTCGAGCTATGGCGGCAAGACGACGTTGCTGTCATATGGTGTCTCGCCGCCCGCCAGGAGTGGCGATGATGAGGCCTGGACGCTCGCTCAGCGGGAGTTGAGCGAGCGTATCCCGGCCGCACACTTGAGATTTCTCTGGGGGCTAGAGGACTTTGTCGAGATCGGCGATTACTACTTCGCCCATGCCGGCGTGAGGCCAGACAAGGCGCTTAGGGAACAGGCCCCGCACGATCTGCGGTGGATACGCGCGCCGTTCCTGACCAATGACCGGCCTCTAGAAAAGATGATCGTTCATGGCCATACGCCGTCCCTAGAGCCGCACTCAGACCAGGCAAGGATTGGCGTCGACACCTGGGCCTACAAGACGGGGGTGCTGACGGCGTTGGAGTTGCGCGGGAGTCAAAGGCGGTTCCTTCAAGCCTGCCGGGACGGCGACTCGGTTACTGTGAAAAGCCGTGCGGCTAACCGGCCGGCTACAGCTGCGCGCGACGCCACCAACCAGAATGCTGACCCTTAGCGCCCTCAAGTGAGCGCGGCGATAGCGGGGCGTTGGATGGTCGGTGGCGTCCAAGCGGCGAGCGCGAAGTGCGAAACCACTTGCGCACTGCGGGAGTTTGTGAGAGAAATCTAACTCTGAAATCGGCGTAATGTAGGGAGCTCTTTATGGGTAAGCGATTTGGAATTGGCGCGCTCGTTGTCGCGGCTCTGGTCGCGGCTGGCCCGGCGAGCGCTCAGCTCGGCGCGAAGCCGGCGGTTGGGACGACCATGGGCGTGCAGTCGGCGACGATTGCGGCGTTTCAAGGTGGCGCTAGCGGATACGGTGGTCCTGAAGACACTGGCTGGGACTTCTGGACCTGGGCGAGTTTCGGCGTGATTACCGTCGGCGTCACGGCGGTCGCACTGAATGACAGCAGCGATCCCGCCTCGCCCTAGGTTGGCGTCTATCTCTGCGGTAAAAAGGCGCCGGAAAGACCCGGCGCCTTTTTCTTGTCCAGCGGTCAGCGCTGGCTTCCCGCAGAAGCTCTTCGCAGCTGCCACAATAGATTGTAGGGTGCGCTAGGGTGGCTGAGGAATGGGATTTAGTACGATGATGCCGCCGAACAAGAAGCTCCACATCTACATGATGCTAGGGGTGCTAGCCGTTGGGCTCCCCGCTCCACATGCTTCTGCGCGTGATGTAGCGCCGTTGCCGGCTGGGCTTCCCGCTGCCGACACGCTTGAAGAGTATAGGCTGGGGCCCCAAGACAAGATCGATGTCAACGTATATCAGGTCAAAGATCTGACCGTTGAGGGGCTGCAGATCGATTCTGCCGGGAACATTTTCCTGCCTCTGATCGGGCGGGTGGCTGCCAACGGACTTACGCCTTCGGAGCTTGCAAGCGAAATCGCGGCGCGCTTGCGGGGGCAATACCTTCAGGAGCCGCAGGTATCTGTTAGTGTCCGCGAGGCGATCAGCCAAAAGGTGACGGTTGATGGCGCCGTAGTGCAGCCTGGCGTTTACGCGATGAGCGGGCCAACGACCTTGCTACAGGCGGTCGCTATGGCCAAGGGCGCCGACAACAAATATGCGAACCTCAAACGCGTGACGGTATTTCGCACCGTTGAGGGTCAGCGTCAGGCGGCCGTCTTCGATTTGAAAGCGATTAGAGCGGGGCTGGCGGCCGATCCCATTATCCGCAGTAACGACGTCATTGTCGTCGATGGCTCCGGCGTAAAGGGCGTCTGGCGGGAGATCCTCGGGTCCATGCCCGTTCTTTCGATTTTCCGCCCGTACTAGCAATTCTCCCGCCCAGTAGCGCTTGAACAAGAGACCGGCCCTATGAACCGAATGTATGGCGACGGCAAAGACCCTGATCGTCGCGAGATTTCGGACCTCTCAGCTGCACGGCGCGGGCCCATCATCGTCCAGCATGGACGAGATATCGAGGCCTTTGAGTCTCTCGAAAGCGACGACTTCGACGATCAGCAACGGTTGCAGCTGGCGGTCATCTGGGGCGCGATCCTCAAGCATCGTTGGCTGATCGCCGGGGTCGTTCTTGCCGCCCTCCTGCTCGGCGTTGGCGCGACCCTGCTCATGCCGAAGCAGTACACCGCGGCAGCGGTTATCCAGATTGACCGCGAGGCGGCAAAGGTCATCGAGGTTGATGGCTTAACGCCGACTGAGGCGACCAGCGGCGCGGAGTTCATCGATACGCAGGTTGGTCTTCTCAAGAGCGAGACGCTCGCAAAGCGGGTGGTCCAATCGCTTGGACTACGTCGGAACAATGAGTTCCGAGAGCTTGCCGGTCTTGACCTTCTGGAACCCGGCAAGCCCGTCAGCGACCCGACCAACGTTGAAGATGCACTTGCCTCCAGCCTCGGAGCTGGCCTGCGTGTTCGACAGCAGGGTCTCTCGAGGCTGGTCACGATCGAATACACCAGTCCCAGCGCTAGTCTATCAGCGAGCATCGCCAACGCGATGGCCGAGAATTTCCAAGTTTTGGCTATGGAAAGGCGCTTTGAATCCTCCGCATACGCGCGGAAATTCCTTGAGGATCAGCTCAGCAAGACCAAGGCTCGGCTCGAGGAATCAGAGCGGGAGGTGGTCGCCTACGGCGCGGCTCAGCAGATTATCAGCATAGCGCCGACGGGCGAGGCGCCCAGCGGGGACACTGCTTCCCAGTCACTGACTGCCGCCAATCTCTCATCCCTAAACGCGATGCTGACGACCGCTCGTGGGCAGCGGATTACAGCCGAGCAGCGCTGGCGGCAGGCCCAGGGCGGCGATCCGCTATCGCTACCTGAGGTGCTCGCCAACCAGAACGTTCAGCAGCTCCTTCAGGAACGTGCGCGGCTATCGTCGGCCTACGAGGAAAAGCTGCGTGTCTTTGGACCGGGCATGCCAGAGATGCAGCAGCTTCGTGCGCAGATCCAAGAAACCGAGCGTCAGCTGACGGCCCGCACCGGCAGCATCGTGGCGTCCATTCGCGCTGATTATACAAGAGCTCTGGAGTCGGAGAACCGCTACGCAAGCGAGGTCGAGAAGCTGAAAGGCTCGTACATCGACCTGCGGGAGCGGAACATCAACAATACCATCTTGCAGCGCGAAGTTGATACCAACCGCGCGCTCTACGAGGGGCTTTTGCAGCGTTACAAGGACGTGGGCGTTGCTGGCGGCGTATCCACCAACAACATCGCCGTGGTCGATCGCGCCAGGCCGCCCGGGGGACCATCATCACCCAAGCTGCTCCTGAACCTGGCTGTGGCCCTTGTGCTGGGTTGCGGCCTTGCAGCGGCGATTGTCCTGCTCCTGGAGACCATGGATGAGGCCATTCGAACGCCGGACGATGTCCAGACGAAGCTACGGTTCTCTGTCCTGGGCGTGATCCCGATCCTCGAGAAAGGCGTGTCCCCTCGCGAAGCTCTTGCTTCGGTTCGTTCAAACTTGAGCGAGGCCTATGGATCGGCCCGTACTGCGCTACAGTTTTCGACGGTGGATGGCGCGCCGGCGAACGTCCTCATCACCAGCGCACGCCCCTCTGAGGGCAAATCGACAACCGCCCTGTCGTTGGCGACAAGCTTTGCGCGGCTCGGCATGCGTGTCCTGCTCATCGACGCGGATCTTCGCAACCCCTCCGTTCATCGACTTGTCGCCATCAACAATTCCAACGGCCTGTCGAACTACCTCACCGGTTCTGATTGGGAGGAGCAGATCAGTGTGACCGACCAGGCGAACCTGTTCGTCATCCCGACCGGTCCGCTGCCGCCCAATCCCGCCGAGCTGCTCTCGGGCAGCAGGTTCCCCAAGCTGCTCGAGATCGCCAAGGAGCATTTCGGCATCGTGATTGTTGATGGACCGCCCGTCATTGGCCTGGCCGATGCGCCGATCCTGGCGTCTCACACTGACGGCACCGTCATTGTCGTCGAAGCCAATGTGGCCCGCCGAAGTGTTGTCAAGATTGCCGTGCGTCGATTGCTGCAGGCTCGAGCCCGCCTCTCCGGCGTGGTCCTGACCAAGTTCGACAGCTCCTCCACCTCCTACGGCTATGGCTATGGCTACAACTATGCCTACGAGTACGGCTACGGTCGGGACAACAGGCTGGAAGAAGGGTCTGGGTCGAAGGCCGATCTCCCGCCAGCGGTGACCTAGCGTGGGGGTTTGGGGCGGCATGAATGACCGTTGGCCCCGAATCCTGGCGGTGACGCTAGCCGCCGTTGCAGCCGTCGGCTGGTTCACCTTGGCGGCTGCACGCGGCGGCAAGGCGGACGAGGCCTGCCTTGCCCCCGACAACAGCCTGGTCGTCGGGGCATTGGACGCCCAATGCCAAGAGCGCCTTGCTGCAGGCCTCCTCACGGAACCTTACGATGCGGCTTCGCTCGCCAAGCTCGCATCATTTGCGGCGGCCTCCGGCGATGTAGCCAAGGCGCGCGTCCTCTTTGGGCAGGCTGATCGCACAAGTCGCCGGCACGCTGAAACGCAGTACTGGCTGTTCCTCGATGCTCTTACCCGGAGCGACATCGACGCAGGCTTGCGCCACGCTGATGTTCTCTTCCGCACCCAAAAGGTTCTACCGCTCTCGGTCACGCTCCCGCTCATTGGCAGCCTTGATCGATCCGCCATGCGCGTTGCGCTTGCAAACTACGTTTCGGCGTCATCGCGGCCCTGGTCCGACAAGTTAATTCGGGAGATCGCCTACTCGGCTCGCACGCCAGACGTCGAGGCGCTGCTGCTGGCCCTCAAGCAGGCTTCTGGGGCGCGGATTGACATTAGCCATGCGCCGCTGGCGGAGCGCCTCATGCGAGAGGCCAGGTACCCAGCGATCAAGGTCTACCTATCCGATGGCAAGAGCCGGTCCGCGGAGCTGGTTCGCGATCCTGGCTTTGATCAGGATGGACCAAGCTGGCTTCTTGGCTGGAACACCCGCGACCAAGCCGCCGGCGCCGCTCAGTGGCAAGGCCAGTTTGGCGGGCGCAGTGGCGTTTTCGTATTGCGGCACGACCTCTTTTCGTCGGGCCAGCCGCTTATGCAGCAGGCCCTTTTCGCAGAGCCAGGGCCTTTGCGGCTTACCGTTGTTTCACAAGCTACGACTGCGGCTTCGTCAGGAGCCTTTCAGGTGGGCCTTCGTTGCCTGGGCGGGCCCGTTGTAGGTCGCCAGGCTCTCACCGGTGCTTCTGGCGAGTGGACTGAGACAACCGCCACATTTGTGATCCCGCCCGACTGCCCGGCTCAAAGCCTGATTGTCGAAGCCGTGCTTGGGGATGTTCGATCTGACGCAGAGATCGGGCTCGACCGGCTTTCCGTCCGCCAGAGCGGGTCCTCCGATCCCCAAGCAACAGCCAACTGAATGCGCTCGGTGATTTCCAGGTTCGGATCCGGCCTGCGCCAGATGGAGCGCTCAGAGCTGATTGTGACGGGTCTGCTGACAGCGACGCTCGTTGCGGGGTTTCTATTTGGTGGTTCGGCTACGGGTCGGCCTGCGGGCTTCTTGAGCTTGCCACTCCTGGCTTCGGCGACTCTGGTCGTCTCAGTCTGGCGCCTCGTCGATCAGGACGCGGCTCGGATGCGCCTACCGCTCATCCTATGCCTTGGGTTGGTTGCCCTGCCGCTGCTGCAGTTGATACCGCTTCCCTATAGTGTCTGGACCTCCATGGGGGGGCGGGAGCTCGCACGCGAGACGCTGGCTGCAATTGAAACTGGAGAGCCTTCTCGGCCTCTATCGCTCACCCCGTCCAAGACGATCGATGCGCTGGCGTGGCTTCTCGTCCCTATCGCCGCATTCCTTGGCGTCGCCGCATTAGGCAGCGCCTCCCGCCGGTGGCTGGTGGGAGTGTTTCTCGCCTTGTCCACGGTCGGCCTGGCGCTCGCGATCTTTCAGACGCAGGCCGGTCCCACTGAATCCCTTCTCCCGTATGAGCACGTGAATGAAGGGCTTGCGACCGGCTTCTTCGCCAACCGCAATCACCAAGCAGCCTCTCTTGCCGTTGCAATTGTCCTCGTCGGTGGGATCAATGCCGGCGCGATGCGGCCTGGATCAAGATCCCGGGCTTCAGGGACGGCATACGTTCAGATTGGTCTCATCGGCCTCTTCTTCGCGGGGGCGCTGGCCACCTTGTCGCGGGCCGGCCTGGTCCTGAGTGGTCTTGCGGTGGCGATATCAATGGTGCTGCTTTTTTCGTTGCGGCGGGACGGGCAGCGTCTGGGCGCTCGCACATGGTGGCTCCTGGCGATGGCGGCGGTCCTAGGGGCGGCCGCATTTCTTGGACTGGAGCCGGTGCTCGATCGCTTTGATCGCCAGGGCCCGGAGGGCCGCTATGAGTACTGGCCTTCCATCGCCCGCGCCGCCGCCGAAGCCTTCCCATGGGGGACCGGGCTTGGGTCGTTCGACCCCGTCATGCGATCAGTCGAGCCTCTTCATCTTCTGGCGCCGAACCATATGAACGAAGCCCACAACGACTACCTGCAGCTGCTTCTTGAGGCAGGCGTTGTGTTCCCCATCCTGCTCATCGCCTTCCTGGGCTGGCTAGCGGTCGATGTGCGACCGCGCCTTGCCGCAGCGCCGATTGATGAGCAACGTTTGGCTCTGTCGGCGCTGGTAGGTCTAGGGCTGCTCGCGCTCCATTCCTTCGCTGACTATCCAATCCGCACGCCGACGTTGGCTATTGTCGTGGGCATGATGTTCGGCTTCCTTGAGCGGCCTGCCAAGTGACCTGCTCCACGCCGTTCCCTCGTTCATTGTGAGGGCCCTTGGGGTTGTGATCCGCTCCCATTCTCTGGACCACCTGAGGCTGGAGTTTTCCGGCCTCTTTCACGTTGGCGGGCTGGCTGCGACACGGTGATTTACCAGTGAGATCGGGGTCTTCTGCCCAAGGGCCCCTTGGGGCCGAACCTCGTTGTAGTCGTCGCGCTACGCCTCCAACCTTTCGGCTGCGTCGGCAAGGGTGAGGAACCAGTGGGCGTCCGAGAACTCCGATGCCTTCATCGTCTTCCACTCCTCCCAGCCCAGGGAAACGGCCCGGAAAGCTCTAGCTCAGAACGATCCAGTTTCTGGGGAGCGGATCAAACCCTCACCCCATGATCATGGGGTGGGGGCAGGCGTGTTCGATCTCTACTGAATATCAGCATGGCGGGGACTGACCGACGTTTGTCGGTCACGGCATAGCGCCTGGCACGTCCGATCACCTCGGGAGCAGGCGTATGCGCTTCAGAACCAGTCTCATCAGCGAGGCGCCCGACGGGCGCCATGTGAAGCCCGGGTGCGAGGACCGCCGATGACCAGTCGCCAGCGCTTGGGAACCGCCGGCCTGATGGTCGCTCTTGGACTGGCGCTGGCCGGAGCCGTCTCGGCCCAAGTCCGGCCCGACCGCGCGGCGCCCGGCGTCCCGCCCGACGTGGTCGCGCCGCCGCGACCTTCCGGTCCCTTGGCGCCCGGCAAGGACGTCGCGCCGATCCGCGGCGGTCAGATCTGCGTCGTGGCTTACGACGACCGCAACGGCAACGGCCGGCGTGACGGGGGCGAAGGCCCGCTGCTCGGACAGAGCTTCACCGTCTCCAACGCGGCGGGGGCGCAGCTCGCCCAGGGCGCGACGGGCGGCGACGGTCGCTTCTGCGCCCCGCGCCCGCTGCCCTTCGGCGACTACCGGGTGCGCCAGGTCATCGGGGGCGGCTGGACCAACACCGATCCAGGCAAGGTCTCGCCCAACATGCGGTCGGTCAGCGTGCGGGCGGAGGGCGCAGTCACCGTGCTTTTCGGCAATTGCCGTGGTGCGGGCTGCGCGAGTGGAACGGGCGTCGCGGTCGGTCCTGCCCGTGGTGGCCCGGCGCGCGGCGGCCCCGGGTCGGGAACGCCTCAGGGCGCCGGCCAGCTTTGCGTAACGAAGTACAATGACTTAAATGCCAACGGTCAGAGGGACCCTGGAGAGCCGGGTATTCCTGGCTGGACGTTTGAGTTCGATGGAGCTTACAGCAATTCAATCAATATCTATGTAAATACTGATGCGAACGGCAACGCGTGTATTAACCCATCTGGCGGCATTCATTTGGTCATGGAGCACAATAAACCAGGTTGGATCAACACGGAGCCGTCCAGCGGAAATGTATCGAATCTTATTCATCACTATATATACTGGGATGGCGACGAGGATCGTGAGGTCCTTTTCGGCAACTGGAGGCCGGCGACGCTGAGCTTGAAAAAGATCGTGACCTCGACGGCGCAAGGCGGCGGCTACCCCACGACGGGGCTGGCGACTGGGGGGGCGTTCCCGGTGAAGCTCAACTGCCCGCTGGCTGCCATGAATACCTTGGCTAATGTGCCCGCGGGCCAGACCGTTTCGTTGAACAACATCCCCGTCGGCGCAGTCTGCACGGTCAGCGAGATCCTGCCCCAAGGCAACATCCACCACGCCGCCTGTCCCACCGGCAGCGGCTACTGGGACCCGCCGCTGATCCCCGGCTCGCCGCTGACAGTCGCGGCCGGTACTAACAATATCACCGTCACCAACCGCTTCGTCTGCAACGCGCCGCCGCCTCCTGCGAAGGTCTGCGTCACCAAGTACAACGACCTCAACGGCGACGGCGTACGGCAGTCGACGGAGCCCGGGCTCACCGGCTGGACCTTCACCGTCAAGGACGCCAACGGCGCCACGGTCACGACCCTGACCTCGACCAGCGGCTACCCCGCCTGCAGCCCGTTCATCTTGCCGCCGGGCAGCTACACGATCACCGAGAACCTGCCCGCGACGGGGTGGAAGAATACCGATCCCGGCGGGGCCGCCGTCGAAAACTTCACCGTGGCGTCCGGCGGGACGTTTAACGCCGTCTTCGGCAATGTGCAGCTCGGCAAGATCTGTGTGCGCAAGTACAACGACGTCAACGGCAACGGGTCTTGGAGTGGCGCGTCCAGCGGGCCCGAACCATTCATGACCGGCGTTCCCTTTGAGGTGAAGGACAGCAGTGGCCAGGTTGTCCATACCGGCTTGACTGCGGCGTTGGGCGTGTACTGCACGCCCAGTACCCTGACGCCCGGTGCCTACACGGTCACCGAGACCGTGCCCGCGGGCTGGACCAATACCCAGCCCGGCGGAGCGGCATCCGTCACCGTCACGATCCCGGCGTCCTACGGTACGACCACCGATTTCTGGTTCGGCAACCAGCAGGACCCGCTGCCCGGCGAGCTGTGCGTCGAGAAGTACAATGACGCCAACGGTAACGGAGTCCGTGACGTCGGCGAGGGACCTCTGCAGGGCTGGACCTTCACCCGCAGCGGCGGCGGCATGCCGACCCTGTCGGGCGCCACGGGCGCCAACGGCCGCTGGTGCGCGGGGACGATGCTGCCGCCGGGGAGCTACACCGTCACAGAGACGATGAAGTCCGGATGGACCAGCACCGATCCGGGCGGTTCGACGCCGGTTAAGACGGCGGTGATCACACCGAACGGGACCACCACGGTCGAGTTCGGCAACCAGGCCGACGGGCCCAACCTGACGCTGGTCAAGACCAAGCTGACAGCGGGCTCCTGCCATGGCGCCCAGCCAGGTGCGAACAACTGCACGTTCCGCTTCACCATCACCAACAACGGCGCGTCGACCTACACCGGGCCCCTGTCCATCAGCGACACGGTGACTCTGGGCGGCGGATCGTTGCCGGTTTCGGTGGTGACATCGCCGCCGGGATGGACCTGCTCAAGTGGGACGCAGACGCCGATCACCTGTTCGATCGGCTCGGTCAGCATCGGGGCCGGCGCAACGGTGACCTATGACCTGCAGCTGTTCCTCAACGCCCCCATGCCGTCCCAGA
This sequence comes from Caulobacter sp., assembly GCA_031426695.1. Lineage (GTDB taxonomy): Bacteria > Pseudomonadota > Alphaproteobacteria > Caulobacterales > Caulobacteraceae > Caulobacter. The sequence goes on along the minus strand of JASJPM010000005.1, from coordinate 401,785 downwards.
AAAACTGCGCGGTTCTGACCTGGGGCGGCCAGCAGACGGGACCGGCCTGTGTCCAGATCTTCCCGTGAGCGCGCGACGGGCCCGGGATGGCCGAGGCCGGCAGAGTCTGCCAGTCTCCGGCCGGACAGGTGAGAACAACGCGTGACGGAAAGCGGTCGCATCGGGATACGGCCTGAGCGATCGCCAGCGGTCCTGGTGATCGCGTTCGTCCTGTCAGCGCTGATCGCCGGTGCGGGGATTCTTCCGTGGATGTCCGGGCAGGATCACCTCTCGCAGGGGCGTGTGCCGGATACCCAGGTCCGGTGGATCACCGCGACGCCCGGGCTGCTGCCGCGCCAAACCGCTGAAGGTGAAACGGCGCAGCGGACAGACCGGCTGCCGTTCGTCGATCCGTCGCCGGTCCAGATCTTCCATCGCTTCCGCCTCCCATCGCCCGATGTGGAGCCCCTGGCGGTCCTGCTGCCGGCGGTGGACGGCCAGCCTCGTGTCTACGCCAATGGCGTGCCCATCACGGAAAGCCTCACGGCATCGGCGCCGGGTCTGACGTGGCCGAGCACGCGGCGCCGGTTCTGGCCTGTCCAGCCGGCTCACCTGCATCCGGGCGAAAACCGCATCGACATCGTGGTGAGCGGCGCCGCCGCGCGCGCGCTGTCGTCCCCGATCTACCTGGGCCCCGCGGCCGAAATCGAGCCCGTCGCGGTGCGGGCCGGCAAGGTGATCGACGCCGCGCGCCGACTGGTGCTGACGCTCTCGATCACGGCCCTCGCGCTCAGCCTGCTGGCGGCAGCCGTGCGGGCGCCGCTCCACCATCTGGCCGTCGCGGCGGCTTTCGGGGCGACCGCGACGCGGGTGCTTCTGGCCGAGGGGGCGGAGCCGCTGGGGCCGTTCTGGCCCGTTGCCGACCAGCTTCTCCTCGCCGCGACGGCGATCTGCGCCGGGCTTGCGCTGGGCCGCCGGCCGGCGGCGGAGCGGATGGCGCGTCGCACCGACGCCGGCGCTCTGATCGTCATGGCGCTGATGGGGCTCGCCAGCCTGGTCGCGGCGGCGAACGGGGCGACAAGCTTCGCGCCCGTCGGGGCGGCGACGGCGCTGGCCGGTGCGCTATACCTCCTGCTGACGGCTGCGAGGGCCGTCCCGAAGGTCGTCTCGCTCCCGATACGCGGCCAGATCCTGTCCGGTGTCGTTGGCGGGCTGAGCCTGGTCGCCGTGGTGGTCGCCACGGCCGGCGCCTGCGGCCTGATCGCACCCGTGCCCTCGTGGGGCTTCGATGTCAGCCTGGCCACAGCCCTGTCGGGGCTGGCCCTGCTCGCCTCCGCCAACGCCGCGCGGGACATCGTAATGTGTGTCAGCCGGTTCGTGCGAACACAGCTGGACCAGACCTGGGTGATCGAGCAACAACGCGCTGTCCTCGACGCCACGGCGCTGGCTCTCGACGAGAAGAGCCGGCAGTCGGCCGTCCTTGAGGAGCGTCAGCGGATGGCGCGCGATGTCCACGACGGGATCGGCGGCCAACTGGCCTCGCTGATCGCCCAAGTGCGGTTACGTCGGATCGGTATGGATCATGTCGAGCAGGCGCTGGTCAGTGGGCTGTCCGAGCTGAGGCTTCTGGTCGACTCCCTCGACGTTGTGGGCGAAACTCTCTCCGACGCGCTTGCGTCCTTCCATGACAGGGCCCGGCAACAGACCGCCGCCGCGGACATGGCGCTCGACTGGATCCAGGTGGACGACCTGGGCGCCGAAATCCGGGATCAGCAATGGATCCTGAATTTCTATCGGCTCATGCAGGAGGCGATCACCAACGCCGTTCGTCACTCCGGTGGGGACCGGGTCTCGGTGACCGTCGATACCAACGGACGCCTCCTGACCGTCAAGATCGAGGACAACGGCGGGGCCTTTGATATCGAGACGGTCAAGCGCGGGCGGGGACTGGCGAACATGACCCACAGGGCCACGGACCTGGGCGGCGCCGTCACGGTCACGCCCTCCGAATTCGGGCACGGCACGGTTGTTCGCGTCGAAGCGCCCCTGCCGCGGTAGAGCGTCAGTCGAGCGGTGAAATGAGTCCGACCTGCCGGGCCTCGAAGATCGCCTCGGTCCGGGAGTGAACCCGGAGTTTGCGGTAGATCGACTTCACATAGTCGCCGATCGTATGCTGCGACAGACCGAGGGTGTCTGCGGCCTCGCGATAGCTGAGGCCGCGTGAGAACAGCTTCAGGACCTCCACCTCCCGCGTTGTCAGTGCGTCTTCGGATTGTTCGGAGACGGTCGCCGCTTCGGCGCCGCGCCACATCTCGAGCAAGAAGGTGGCCGCCTGCGGACTGATCGGCGTCTCGCCGCGCAGGGTCCGCATGATGTTGGCGCGCAGGAGGTCGGGCGGGGTGTCCTTCAGCAGATAGCCGTCCGCCCCGGCCCGCAGCGCCAGCAGTACGCTGGTGCGGTCGCCCAGCACGGTCAGGATCAGGCACTTGGCGGATGTGGTGGACTTGATGTGGGCGACGAAGTCGAGGCCGTGACCGTCCGGAAGTTTCAGATCGATCAGGCAGAGATCCGGCCGCGCCTCGTCGCTGGCGAGGCGCGCGCCCGCGACCGTGCCCTCGGAGAAGGCCAGGGCCAGGCCATCGGTCGTGGTGATGACCTCTTCGAGATAGAGCCTCAGCGACTCGTCATCCTCGAGAATGCCTATACGGGCGATAGTCGCTGTCATCGGCGCGCCCAGCAGGTGGCGTAGGGCTGGCCGATGATATCGACCCAGGCCCTGCCTGGAACAATGGCTGGATCGCCGTAGCCCGCGATGCCTGTGTTGTGCGTCCCGTCATGGAGCTCGGCGGCTCGCCAGTCGACGCCGAAGCGGGACGCGCAGAAGGCGTCGACGTCTCCGATCGTCGCGAAGCGCGACCCTGGCGTCGGCTCGGTGAAGGCGAGCCGCCCGCCACTCCAGAGGCTGCTCGCGAAATGGCGCTTCAGCGGCCGGGGGATCGGCGCCGACATAGGGCGAATGCAGCTGACCGGCAGGCGTGTCGCGCAGGGTGTGTCGCCGACATAGGGATCGCAAAGGTGCTGGTCGCGGCCGCCATGTCCGCAGGTCAGCGCGACCACGCCGTCCATGGGGAATGCCTCGCCCTTCCAGGGCGCGAGGCTCAGGCCCTGTCCGCCGGGCGGTTCCAGACAAAGGGCGACGCCGACGAAATCGACGCTGGTGTCGTCCTGCACCATGACATCGATCCAGCCCCCGTTCATCCTGCCTCGTATGAAGTCGAGCAGCGTCCGATCGGACGGGTTGACGACGCTGTTGGGCTGTCGGAGCGCGATGGCCGAGAGTTCCGCGAAGTGGAGGTCGTCCTGCCTCGACCAGCCGGGAGCCTCTTTGAGCCCGACAGCGAGCGAACTGAAGCGCCTAACGGCCGGGTCAGCGGTGACGTAGGTGCTGACGTCACCGATGGCGATCGTGTCGTTGTCATTGTTCGCCACGGCCTTGAGCCGGATCAGGAACAGCCCGCTGGCCGTATTGGCTGGGACCTCGAACGAGTCGGTCATCCGCCGGTCAGCCTGGATCTGGTCGTAGGATCCGCGGGCGAAGAAGCTGAGCGTATCGCGGAACCGACGCCCGTCACGGACGAAGTTCGGTTCGTCGCCGACGGGGGAATGGTTGTCTTCAACGCCCCGGACGATGATCGTCTTGGTCTCGGCGGATCGGCACCGGTAGGCGCGCAGGATGTCCATGCCGGTCGCCGCCGCCAGCGGGCGTTCGACCGGACGCTGCGTCCAGGCGAACGTGGCCAGACCGGCGCAGGCGACCAGAACCACCGCGGAAATGACCGCCGACAGCCGCAAGCTGGTTCCCCCAAGACGCCTCGATCCGTCCCCGACAGCACTATCGCGGCGACGGCGGCCACTGACCACCCCCCACGTTCATGGGGTGGCCTATCCCGCGCCACGGCCCCACCGTCCCGCCCCGGGGCGATTAAGGGTGTTCGCAGATGAAGACGACTGTTTCGCTGGTGCTGGCCCTGCTGGCCGCCCTGACGTTCGGACCCGCGTGGGCGCAGCCGACAGGTCTGCGCAAGACCGTGGCCGTGGAGAGCTTCGGTGGGTCCGAGGTCTTCGGCGGCCAGGTGGCCTCCGACGGCCCGCCGGCCCTGCTGACCGAGATCCTGATGGAGGACGGCCGCTTCGTCGTGGTTGAGCGGGCGGCGCTCAGCGGCCTGCAATCGGAGCAGCAGCTGGGGCAGGGCGGGTCCACCACAAGCGAAACCGCGCCGTCTTCGGGCCGCATGATCGGGGCCAGCTATCTGATCCGCGGTGCGGTGACCGCCTACAATCCGTCGGCGGGCGGCGGTGGCCTGAGGCTGGGGGGCATGCCCGGCGGATCCGCCCTCGGTCTCGGGGCGGGGGTCCAGAGTCGGAAGTCGACCGTGAAGATATCGCTTCGCCTGATCGACGCGGCCACCGGCCAGGTGGTGGCGACCTCCAGCGCGGAAGGAACCGGATCGAGCCGCGATATGGACGCGGGCGTGGTCGATCTCAACAATGGCGCCACGCTGGGCCTCAATACGCTCAAGAGCACCTCGATGGGCAAGGCGCTGGAAGACGCCATCCGCAAGGCGCTAGCGGGGCTCGCCATCGACAACAAGCGCGCGCCCTGGACCGGGCTGGTCGTCGATGTGCGCGGCGACACCATCATCCTCAACGCCGGTGCGGACCAGAACGTTGCCGAGGGCATGGTGTTCGGCGTCTACCGTAAGGGCGAGACGCTGACCGATCCAGGGACGGGCGAGGTGCTCGACGTGGATATCCAGCGCCTCGGCTCGGTGCGGGTCGAAGGCGTTCGCGACAAGGTCTCCACGGCCCGGATGGTCGAGGGGCAGTCGCCATCGCGCGGCGACCTGCTCAAGGCGGAATAGATCGGGTTCGGGGGAAACATCATGAAGCTGCATCTGGCCACGGCGCTCGGCGCCCTGCTGCTCTGTCTTGCGGGCCCCGCGCTGGGTCAGATGCCGAAGGGCTCGGATAGGCCCCGCCCCGGGCCTGTGCCCGATGTCATGCCGATGCCCAAGATCGTCGATCTGGCGATGAACAAGCGCGCGACCGGACCGGTCGTCGCCGGTCAGACCGCGACCTTCGTGCTGGAGGTGACCAACAACGGCAATGTCACCGTCAACTCCGGGATGGGCATCCAGGTCATCGACCCTCTGCCCACCGGCTTCTCCGGTCCGATGACCGGCTTTGGGCCTCCCTGGTCCTGCGGGCAAGTCGGCGCGAGCCTCATCTGCAACTGGAACGGCGGGCCCGTCGCCGCCGGTTCCGCGTTTCCGCCGATCACCGTGACCGCTGTCGCCGGCGACCGAGAGAGCTACCGGCAGTGCGCGAGCGTCCGTATCCGGCAGGGCCAGGACATGCGCCCGGAGAACAACAATGACTGCGTCGACGGCCGGATCGAACGGCCCCAGCGCGGTCGCTACGACGTCGGCATCCGCAAGGACGGCCCCCCGACCGTCCCGATCGGCCAGACCGCGATCTTCACCCTCCAGGTCACCAACCAGGGACCTTCGCCCGTCGGCGCGTCCGTGGGCCTGACGGTCAGCGATCTCGTGCCGGTCAACTTCACCAACGTCACGGCCAGCGGCGTGGGCTGGTCCTGCACCCTTGCCGGCTCCCAGCCCACCCAGGTGACCTGCACCTACAACGGCAGCCAGGTGAACGCCGGCTTCCAGTTCCCGATCCTCACCATCACCGGCAAGGTCGAGAAGGAAGGCTCCTGGCTTCAGTGCGCCGAGGTGGACTTCAAAAAGGCGGAGGACGGCAATCCGCGCGACAACGAGGACTGCGCCGAAGGCCGCGCGGGCCCTGGCGACAAGAAGGGCTACGACCTCGGCATCCGCAAGACCTACAAGCCGCCGTCCAAGCCCGGGGGACCGGCGACATTCATCCTCTATCCCACCAACAACGGTCCATCCGCCGTGTCCGGCTCCACCGGAGTGCAGGTCACTGACACCCTGCCGCCCAACTTTCAGCCGCCGATCACCGGCGTCGGAACTAACTGGGACTGTTCCACCAATGGCGGGCCGCCGTGGACTGTGGTTTGCGACTACATCGGGCCATCCGTCGGGCCCGGGCCGCTGCCGCTGATAGAAATCTCGGCCGCCGTCCGCGAACCCGGCAATTTCAAGAACTGCACCGATATCCTGCTGCGGGAGGAGCGCGACCTCAATCCGCGCGACAACCGCAGCTGCGTCGACGGCGAGGTCTCTGGCGGAGGCGGCAAGAAGCCTGACGTCAACATCACCAAGACCGCTCTCAAGCAGCCTTGGGCCTGGCCCTCGGGGACCGGCGTCTATCAGTTCAGGATCACCAACGTCGGCGACACCGCCGTGCCCGCCGGTCACACCTTCACCCTGACCGAGAACCTGCCCGCGGGCATGGTGCTGATCTCGACGCCAAACGCCTGGAGCTGTTCGCCCGGCGCCGGAACGGTCGGGGCGGCTACCGTCATCTGCACCTACGTCTCGACCGTTGCGCTGAACCCTACCGCCTTCATCCAGTTCGACATGACGGTCGGCTTCGATGGCAAGAAGGAGCCGCAGTACACGAACTGCGCCTCCGTGCGCGTCTCTGACCGGGATGTGCCCTGGGGCGAGATCAACATGGACAACAACAGCGACTGCGAACCGGTCGAGGTGCGTCCGACCCCGCGCGTCGCAGATCTCAAGATCGATAAGCAGGGCCAGCCGCCGATCATGGTTGGCCAGTCGATGACCTTTGTCATCGACGTGGGCAACCATGGTCCGGACTCCGTCGACGCCAGCAGCAACATCACCGTCACCGACGTGCTGCCCGGCCTGTTCTCGCCGCCGGTCACCGTCACAGCGCCGGACTGGAACTGTCCGCCGCCGACCGGCCTCTCGATCAGCTGCACCTACATCGGATCCGGCGTCGTCGGCCCGGGCAACAGCCTGCCGCCGATCACCCTGTCGGCGGTCGCGACCTCGCCGGGGCAGACCGAGAATTGCGCACAGGTCGCCATGCCCGGCGATCCGGTGGCGGGCAGCAACAAGGATTGCGTCGGGGTGGTGGTCAGGCCGGCGCCGCAGCCGGCCAACGTGAGCGTCGAGAAGAAGCTCTATGAAGCCTGGGACGCGATCACGATCTTCCAGATCATCGTCACGAATACGGGCACGACCATCATTCCCGCAGGAACGGTCCTGACCTTCACCGACAACTTCCCGGCCGGAATGCAGCTCGACAGCGCAAGCGGCGGAGGGACCACCACCTGCTCGCCGGTCGGGATCATCGGTCCGGGGACCGTGACCTGCACCATGACCTTGGGCGCGCCGATCCTGCCGACGGGCGGGGTCGCTATGGGCCTGAACTTCAGCTACGTCGGGCCGGTGCTGCCGGGTTACGAAAACTGCGCCTCGGTTTCGCTGAGCATCCCCGAGACGACGCTCGCCGACAACGCTGACTGCGCGTCGACGACCTATAGCCCGCCCGCGTCGGCCAGCCTGGTGATCGAGAAGGTGGTCGAGCAGGACTGCAGCGGGACCTACCCCTACACGGCCTGCACGTTCACGATCCGGATCTTCAACACCGGCGGGACGACCTATACCGGGCCGCTGACTTTCACCGACACGGTGACCGGCCCGTCGGGCATCACCATCGGCGGCGTCAGCCTGGCCTCGCCCTTGCCGCCGGGCTGGGCCTGTAACGGGTCCCAGCCGGCGACCTGCACGATCACCTCGGCGACGATCCCACCCAACGGCGGCTACATCACCGTACCGCTCTACATGACGATCAACGGCCCGATCCCGCCGCAACAGAACTGCGCCGTCCTGACCGCGCCGGTCTCGGCCCAGTCCTGTGTCCCCATGGGCTCGACCCACTTCGACCTCGGCCTCAACAGCAGTATCCTCGAGACGGACCTGGCGCTGAACGGCGCGACGTTCGAGTTCCTGGTCTCCAGCTCCCCGACGCTGGCCAACGGCGCCCAGCTGATCTTCAACGGATCGGTGATCACACCCGCGACCTTCGCGCCGCCCGGCCTCTCGTCGGCGACCGTCAGCGGGACGCCGCTGTGGAGCTGCGCCGGACCGTGGAGCGGGTTTGTCTGCAGCCTCAACGTTGCGCCTGGCGCTTGGTCCGGTGGCGTGATCCCGCTGCGGCTGAAGGTCTACTACAACACGACCTTCGTCGGCCTGCCGGTGACCTTCACCGGCCAGATCCAGATGAACGGCAACGCCGATCCCGTCTCCTCCAACAACACCACCTCGATGACCACGGTGCTGCCGTGAGCCGCTGCCCCTTCAGCAGCCGCATGCAAGGAAAAGCCGCCATGACCCGCACGCTCGCCGTCCTCGCCCTGGCGCTGGCCGCCACGGCGTCCGCGCCCGCCGTCCTGGCCCAGGGCGGTCCAGCCCAACTCTGCATCTACCAGGGGCCTTCCCAGAAGCCGGCCACAACGCCTTCCAGCGTGCCGGTATGGAAAGTCACGACGTCTGGTGAAGCATCGACGTCTGCCCCGGCGACCCAGGCGGCGAAGGTAAAGTGGGCCTTCAAGGTGAAGCAGGACTTCGGACAGCCGTTCAGCAACATCAATAAGGCCCGGTTCCTGGCCACAAACTGCAGCTTCACAGGCACGCCCTTCAGACCGAAGTACGTCTGTTGGGTCACAGCTCAGCCCTGCAACTAGGCGAGTGCGCCAGTCGCAGGGGGACCTGCGCGATGCGCGTGAACCACCGAGGAGAAACCTGAGTATGACGAAGCCATCTCCCGGCCAGAGACAAACGACCAGGCGCCGACGAGGTTTCGCATCGGCCGCCGCGCTTCTGGCCGGACTGGCCTGCGCTGCACCACCGGCAACCGTGGTGGCCCAGAACTCGAACAACCCGATGGTCCAGGTGATCTGCCAGGTCAGCGGCGGCGTGGCCAAGACGGTGCGCGTGACCTACCCCGTCCCGGTGAAGAACGTTCATGTTTTCGAGCCGCTGTCGGGCGGCTCGAACGTGGTCATCCATCCCGCCGCCAGCCTCAAGGTCTACCTTCTCGCAGTGCCGGCGGGCAGCTATCGGGTGAAGTACGCGTCACAGCTGACAAGCGGCGGCTATCCGCCGTTGCTGTCGTCCGGTCCGGTTATCGTCATCCCCGCCTTCATGGTCGCCGCGGGCCGGTGCCAGCGCAGCCAGGCGGCGGGAACACCGTCGTCATGACGACCAGCCGCAGACATGGCGACCGATCACTTCGCTTGCGCCCGACCCGCCCGCTGTTCGTCCAGGAGAGAAAGCCATGCTGAAGTCTTACGGTATCATCCTGGCCTTCGCGGCCTCGAGCCTGATCGGCGTCGAGGCGCAGGCGGCCCAGGTCGGCACGGCCAGAACCGGCCCTGACTGCGCCGCCGTGTTCCGCGCCAACCAGTCGACGATCGAGACCCTCGCCGGCCAGGGCGATACCGCCGGCATCCAGGCCATCTTCGTCCAGGCCGGCTGCGCCGCGCCCAAGGTCGGCCTGCCGACAGCTCAGCCCCGGGGCGCCAAGGCTGCCAAGCCGAGGATCAAATGCCGGTTCACGCTGCTGCCGCCGGCGCTGATCTGTACATTCTGATCACGACACCAACGCCTCGCCGGATCCTGCGGGATCGCGACGAGGCGCGGTTAGGGCGCCGTCGATCAGGGGATGGGCTTCGCCGGCGAGGTCGTCGGCGTTCCGGTGGCAGGCTTCGGCTTGGCCGGCGCCAGTCGACCCGTTTGCGGGCCCCTCAGGACAGGGCCGATCTTGCCCGTCGGCCCGACCACCGCCCGGGCGATGATTCGGGCGTCATTCGGATTGAGCGCGAGCCCGGACGAGCAATGAAAGCCACTGCAGCATGGCTGCTGGTTCACGGTATCGCCGGGAAGGCACCCTCCCGCGTCGAGCGTGTAGTATTCCTTCACCCTGGCGTAGGCCGGGGTTGTCAGCACCACGGTTGTTGCTAGGGCCAACAGAACAGCTTTCAGGCGCATTTGGTCCACCTCGATCAGGTCGGACATGTCCGACGGTTGCCTCTGAATGACGACTGCCTGCATCCAGACGCCGTCCCGCAATGCGTGGACCCGGCCAGTGGCCAACGCCACCCCGAGATCATGGGGTGGCGGACCGCGGCGGGCGGTGTGAGCTAACGGGGTGGGGGAGTCCGCCTCCAGACGGGCGTCAGGGGCGTCCGCAAGCAGCCGAGAGGAAAATCTGATGAGACTGATGTCGTTGTCACTGGCCCTGGTGGTCATCGCGCTCTCGGGCGCCGGTCCCGCCCTCGCCGAAGACACCTGCAACGGGACCAACGACCCCTGCAAGGTCGGCGACTGCGTGGGTGGCGACATGCTCGGAAAAGACAATCTTTGGCGGCCCAACAGCGCCTGCAAGGTATCGGTGGCGCCCGGAGGGGCGGGTCGCCTGGCGACCGGCGCGTCGGGCGGCGGAACGGTCGGCTCGGGCCCCGCGGCGATCAGCGATCAGGCGGCCGCCGGCAACCTGACCTCGTTCCTGCCGACAGCCCAGTCCGACAAGGCCTGTCGATCACTGATGGCCGGCGTGGTCATCCCCGTCGCCAAGGGGTGCCGGATCCCGGTCGGCCAGGAGGCCTTGTGCAGCGCCGGCGGCGGCCAGATCGCCCGCAGCGGCGGCAAGCAGTTCTGTATCCCCAAGGGCGCCGGCGGGCGGTAGGTCTCTGGTCCAGGGGGCCCTGTCGGTGAACACCGAACGCGAACCGGATTTACTGGAATTCAGCCCATGACGATATCATCACAACGCCCCTTCAGGGCAGGGGCGGTCCTGGCGGCGCTGGGGCTCTTGGCGACTGTCCTGGGCCTTGGGCAACCGGTGTGGGCCCGGCACCATCCGCCCTATATCCACGCCATCTCGCCACAGGGTGGCGCAGTCCTCGCGGCCGCCTCACCTATCACAGTCACATGGACAACTGCCGTTGCCGGACCCGTCAGTGTCCGCGTGAGGAATGGTAATCAGGAGGTGTGGATCGCATCGGTCTCACCAAATGCGGGTCAGTATACCTTCACCCTGCCCGACTCTTTCGCCTGCGATCCGCTGGCGAACTATCGGATTCGTCTGGTGCAGGCGGTGCCCGGCGGCACCAACTATGCTTCCGATAGCGGCGCTTTTAAACTCACATGCCCCGTCACCGTCGCTGTCACCAAACAGGTGGTCAACACCACCGGCCGGCCGTCCTCCGGCACGTTCCGGATGCGGGTTCAGTGCGAGCCGGGGTCCCAGACCTTTGCCGACATCGCGGGATCAGGCCAAGGCTCCTTCACGCGCAAGGTCCATGTGCCGCCGGGCAGCACGGTCTGCACGGTCCAGGAGACCGGCATGCCCGTGTCGCCGATGGGTTGCACATGGCTGACCACCTATCCGGGGGGCCAGCAAAGGGCGCCCGGCGGCCCGGCGGTGGTGGTCGTCAACACGCTCCAGTGCGGGCCGATCTCGCCGCCGACTCCGCGGTAGGCGCGCCCCGCCGTCGTCGCTGATCCGCACGCCCGAAGGTTCTCCCAGCCAAACGCTGACCCTTCTCCACCAGGAGCCCGGTGGGGGAGCGTTGGCTGAGCTGAGACCGATTTCGTGAAGGGGAACCCGGATCCCCGCGGTCGCAAGCCGACCCCAGGATCGGCGGCGAAGTCGCCTTCACCGCTCGCCCGTGTGCGACGTCTTCAACAACCTTCTAGAGGCGCCCGTCGACGGCGTCGCGCGGCAGAGCGGATTTGACGTCAAAGAGAACAGACTCAGCCTTTCCATACGCCCTTACGCCAGCAGCACCCAATTCAATGAACTGCGCATGCGCAACGGCGAGAAGGATGACGTCGTAATCGCCCACCTTTGGCGCCGCGACGAGCTCGACACCGTACTCATGTCGCGCCTCGGCGGCATCCACCCAAGGGTCGTGAATATCGACGCTCATCGAGTGCTCCTGCAGCTCGGCGACGATGTCGACCACCTTGGTGTTGCGAAGATCCGGACAGTTTTCCTTGAACGCCAGACCCAGCACCAGGGCGCGGGCGCCGACGGGATTGATCTTTTTCCGGAGCATCAGCCGCAGGATGCGGTCGGCCACATAAGCGCCCATGCCGTCGTTGATCCGCCGCCCCGCCAGGATCACCTCAGGATGGTAGCCCAGCTCCTGCGCCTTGTGGGTCAGGTAGTAGGGGTCGACCCCGATGCAGTGGCCGCCGACCAGGCCCGGACGGAAGGGGAGGAAGTTCCACTTGGTGCCGGCCGCCTCCAGGACCTCGAGCGTATCGATCCCCATCCGGTTGAAGATCATCGCAAACTCATTCACGAGCGCGATGTTGAGATCGCGCTGGGTGTTTTCGATGACCTTGGCGGCTTCAGCCACGGCAATGGAGCTGGCAAGGTGCGTGCCGGCCGGGACGATGGCGCGATAGAGCTCATCGACCAGGGCGGCGGCCTCCGGGGTCGAGCCTGCCGTGACCTTGGTGATGGTCGAAAGGCGGTGCTGCCGATCGCCCGGGTTGGCGCGCTCAGGGCTATAGCCGCAGAAGAAGTCCCGGTTGTAGCGGAGCCCGGAAACCTGCTCGAGAATGGGGACGCACACCTCTTCGGTGCAGCCCGGGTAGACGGTGCTCTCATAGATGACCACCGCGCCCGGCGTCAGGTGGGCGGCGATCGCCCGGCTGGCGGCGGAGACAGCGCCAAGATCGGGGCGCCGCGCCCCATCGATTGGCGTGGGCACGGTGACGACGAAAACGTTTCGCCCGTCCAGGTCGCCCGCGCTGGCGCTGAAGCGGAGCTTCGGTGAAGCCGCAAACTCACTAGCCTCAACCTCCAGGGTGCGATCATGGCCGCGCCGCAGCTCATCGATCCGCCCACTGTCCAGATCGTAGCCTACGGTATCGAAATGCGCCCCGAACGCAACCGCGAGCGGAAGGCCTACGTAACCCAGACCAAGCACACAGATTCGGGCTTCGCTCAGTGCGATCATCGAGAACATCCCCATACGCGAGTAAACTTGCCTTGCGTTGGGTGATCTACTATCAGAGCGGCCATGGCAAGGCGTTGACGCTGCCCTCGGCGGCAAGACTATTATCTCATCATTCTTGGGCCCCTTGAGGCGTTCGCCATATCTTCACTGGCGTTTCATGTAGCGCCGTTGTACGGGCGATCGAGTCGTGCCCGTTCTGGGGAGTTGGCGTTGGGCTACTGCTCCTCGGCCACGCTGCTGGAGATGGGGTTTTGCACGGGCGGGTAGTGATTATGGCGGAGTTTTCTACGCAAGGCGTCCGAGGCATCGCGCCAGTTGGCCCGGCCAAATCCCCTCCCCAACCTTATGCCCCCCTGGCTGAGACGGCGTCCGCGCTGGAGGCGCTCATCGTCGCCCCCGCCCCCCCCCGTCCAGTGGGCTACTTTGCAAAGCGGCTGACGGACGTTTGCGTGAGTTTCGTCGGACTTGCGTTCCTCGCGCCGGTCATTCTTGCGGCCTGGGCGGCGGTGAAGCTGACGAGCCGTGGCCCTGGCATCTTCTGGTCAGATCGCGTGGGCTTTGCGGGGCGCATCTTCCGGATCCCCAAGCTTCGGTCCATGACCATCGAGGCGCCCCACCAGCCGCGCGAGGCGTTTGACGGCGCGGGGGCCCACATAACGGCCGTCGGCGCCTTCCTGCGCCGCACAAGCATCGACGAGCTGCCCCAGCTCTGGTCTGTCCTGATCGGCGACATGAGCTTGATTGGACCACGCCCACTTATACCCAGCGACCCGGCGACCCGTGTGCGCGCCCAGCGGTTCCCGTGCGTCTTTCATGTCCGCCCGGGCATTACGGGTCTGTCGCAGGTCAATGGTCGAAATCATGTTCGCGCCCACCGCAAGGCGCGCTACGATGTTCACTACGCAATGCGATGCTCGCCTGCTTTGGATGCCTACATCCTGAGGCGAACCGTCCGGGTGGTGCTTCTCGCGGAGGGAATTCTCTAGCGCGGGCGCTTGATCGGGGAACAATAAAATGACGCCGCCGGAAGGCGCGAGCCACATCGTTGATGTGACATGCTTGCGCTGCCCGCAGCCGACATCGATCGACAAGTCAGGTGACGGTTTCACCCTGACTGCGGTAGCTTGGGAAGCAGGCCGTTGGGCGCGATCGCAGCCTGGGCCAATTCGCTCCCCGGCATCAGCGCCCTCGCATAGAGGTGTTCGGCGTTATCGGGCATTGGGGGTGAAGAGACGCCCCTCCCGGCGTCCTCCCAACGACCAACCGCAGTCGCCGCGCTGCTCAATATCGATCTGTCTGGGCGCATTTTCGCCGCCCAGGACCAACCAAAACCCTTCAGAGACTGAAACTTAGTTCGTGATGTCAGACGCAGTCGCCGTGAGAGACCACTTCCTAAGCAAAATCGCCGACAAGCAGGTCGTGGTAGGCATCATTGGTATGGGCTACGTCGGGCTGCCTCTGGCGGTCGCCTTTGGCGCCGCAGGGATCCGGATCCTCGGCTTTGACGTGGACCCCGCCAAGGCCGACGCTCTCAATGCCGGCCAGAGCTACATCAAACACATCACGACCGATCGGGTGGCCGCTCTTCGCCAGGCGAACCTCCTGGAAGCCACGTCCGACATGGACCGTCTGTCCGAGCCCGACGCCTTGCTGATCTGTGTGCCGACGCCGCTGACGCGTCACCTGGAACCAGATCTCAGCTTTGTTGTCGATACGACCAAGGCCATTGCAGCCCGGCTTCGGCCAGGGCAGATCGTCATCCTGGAATCCACGACCTATCCCGGCACCACCCGGGAGGTGATGCAGCCTGTTCTCGAAGCGAGCGGCCTGAAGGCGGGCGTGGATTTCTTCATCGCCTACTCGCCAGAACGCGAAGACCCCGGGAACCTGGATTTCTCCACGGCGCGTATTCCCAAGGTGGTTGGCGCTGACGATCCCGCCTCGCTCGCCATCGCCGACGCCCTCTACGGCGCGTTTGTTCCAAAGACGGTGCCCGTGTCGTCGGCCGCGACGGCAGAGGCAGTGAAGATCACGGAGAACGTCTTTCGCGCGGTCAACATCGCGCTGGTGAATGAGCTCAAGGTCGTGTTCGACGCCATGGGCATCAATGTCTGGGAGGTGATTGACGCCGCCAGCACCAAGCCCTTCGGGTACATGCCCTTCCATCCAGGTCCCGGCCTCGGCGGACACTGCATCCCGATCGACCCGTTCTATCTGACATGGAAGGCTAGGGAGTTCGGTCAACACACACGCTTCATCGAACTGGCCGGTCAGATCAACTCGTCGATGCCCGAGCACGTCGTCCGAGTTACGGCGAATGCGCTTAGCCAGAAGCAGCGGAGGGCGATGAATGGCGCTCGAGTACTTCTTGTCGGCATGTCATATAAGAAAAACGTCGATGATACGCGCGAAAGCCCATCATTTGCGCTCATTGAATTGCTTGAGTCCAGCGGCGCCAGTGTGGACTTCTATGACCCACATGTCCCGCTTGTTGGCAAAACCCGCGACCACCCCAATGTCGCAAGCCGCGCCAGTATCCCCTGGGATCTCGACAAGATCGCCGAGTATGATGTGGTGCTTATATCGACCGACCACGATCAAATAGATTATTGTGAGCTGGCGAAACATGCTCAGCTGATCATCGATACTCGTAACGCGTGCGCCCGTGCCGGGGCCGATCTCAATCGCGTAGTCTTGGCATAAGAACGCAATCGCTAAAGCTAGCTAGAGGCAACGATTGGCGTTGTCGGGTAGTGGGGCGACAAGCCAGCCCAAAGACGCAATGAGCAGAGACGGGGCAGAGGTTAGCTTGCAGGTACAAACCACAGCACTTTCCGGCGTCCTGATCCTGACGCCTCGACGCTTCGCCGATGAACGAGGGTTCTTTAGCGAGAGCTGGAACAGACGCGTGCTGGTGGAACAGGGGCTGAACCTGCCCGAGTTCGTGCAGGACAATCATTCACTGTCCCGCGACACTGGCACCATTCGAGGTCTGCATTTCCAGTCTCCGCCCCATGCCCAGGGCAAGCTGGTCCGGTGCGGCAGGGGGCGGCTGTTCGACGTAGCAGTTGATATCCGGCAAGGCAGCCCAACTTACGGAAAGTGGGTCGGAGCCGACCTGTCTTTCGAGAACGGCCGACAACTCTGGATCCCTGCCGGCTTTCTGCACGGGTTTGTCACTCGCGAGCCTGACACGGAGATCATCTATAAATGCACCGACCACTACGCACCCGAATGCGATGGGGCGGTGCGCTGGGATAGCGGTACGATTGGCATCGACTGGGATCTCAGCGGAGCGGCGCCAGTACTGTCCGGCAAGGACGCCGGGGCCCAGGATTTCGCCGATTTCACTAGTCCGTTTGTGTGGGGAGACGCGCAATGACACTGCTTGTGACAGGCGGGGCCGGCTTCATTGGCTCGGCGGTGGTGCGCCAGGCCGTGGCCCAAGGCCGACGAGTGGTGAATGTTGACGCGCTAACCTACGCAGCTTGTCTAGAGAACCTCGCTAGTATCGCGGACAGTCCGCTATACAGCTTCGAGCATTCCGACATCCGCGACCGGGAGGCGATGGACCGGGTGATGGCAACGCACCAGCCCCAGGCAATCATGCATCTGGCTGCAGAATCCCACGTCGACCGGTCGATCGACGGGCCGGGGACTTTCATCGACACAAATGTAACCGGGACCTACACCCTGCTCGAGGCCGCACGAGCCTTCTGGGTCGGCCAGGGTCGACCAGCGGAATTCCGGTTCCATCACATCTCGACGGACGAGGTTTTTGGATCTCTCGGTGCGACAGGCAAGTTCACTGAGACGACACCCTATGCGCCCAACAGCCCCTATTCGGCTTCGAAGGCAGCATCAGACCATCTCGTGCGGGCCTGGGGGGAAACCTATGGCCTGCCTGTACTGGTGACCAACTGCTCGAACAACTACGGGCCGTTTCACTTCCCCGAGAAACTCATCCCGGTGGTCATCCTGAACGCCCTCGCAGGCCAACCCATCCCCGTCTACGGAACGGGCGAAAATGTCCGCGACTGGCTCTTTGTCGAGGATCATGCCGACGCCTTGCTGACTGTCCTGGAAAAGGGTGTCAGCGGCAGAACCTACAACATCGGCGGCGACAGCGAGGCGAGCAACATCGACCTCGTGCGCCGGATCTGCGCCCTGCTGGATGAGATGCATCCCGCCGGCGCGCCGCACGACCGGTTGATCACGTTCGTGCAGGACCGGCCTGGCCATGACATGCGCTACGCAATCGACGCGACGCGGATCAAAACAGAACTGGGCTGGACACCGAGCCTAACCGTAGAGGAAGGGTTGCGCCGCACCGTCCGCTGGTATCTCGACAATGCGCCTTGGTGGACGGCTTTGCAGGACCGAGCGGGCGTGGGTAAGCGGCTCGGCGTCAAAGCATGAGGCTATTGGTTTTCGGTCAGACGGGCCAGGTCGCCCGTGAACTCATTCGTAGGGTCCCTGCAGACGTATCTCTAATCACGCTCGGACGTGGCGAGGCCGACCTGTCGCGACCCGAGACCTGTGCGGCGGCGATCAGGTCCGCGACCGTCGACGCTGTGATTAATGCGGCGGCCTGCACTGCGGTCGATAGGGCGGAAGCCGAAGAGACAGAAGCCACGATCATCAATGGAGCGGCGCCGGCAGCGATGGCCATAGCTGCGGAGGCCAAGGGAATTCCGGTTCTCCATATCTCTACCGACTATGTCTTCGACGGTGCCGGGGACAGGCCATTTCTTCCTGGTCATTCTACGGGCCCCTTAGGCGCCTACGGCCGCTCGAAGCTGGCAGGTGAGCAGGGCGTTCGAGACAGTGGAGCACGTCACCTCATTCTCAGGACCAGCTGGGTTGTCTCTTCTCATGGGAGCAATTTCGTCAAGACAATGCTCCGGCTGGGAAGCGACCGCAGCGAGCTCAACGTAGTTGCTGATCAAATCGGCGGGCCCACGCCAGCAGCCGGTATCGCCGATGCGATTCTCACTTGCGCAAGGGCATTGGTCGCTGGTGCTCCTGGCGGCACCTTTCACTACGCGGGAGAGCCTGACGTCAGCTGGGCCGATTTCGCCCGTGCCATCATGGCCGCCGCCAGTCTGCCCTGCGCCATCCGTGACATCCCGACTTCAGACTATCCGACGCCGGCGCTCCGACCGCAAAATTCGCGGCTCGATTGCGCCTCTCTGACGCGAGACTTCGGCATCGCCAGACCAGACTGGCGCGTGGGTCTCGTCGACATTCTCTCTGATCTGAAAGCAGCATGACAAAACAGCGCAAAGGCATTCTTTTGGCCGGCGGCTCCGGCTCGAGGCTCTGGCCGATCACCATGGCCGTCTCGAAGCAGCTTCTGCCGATCTATGACAAGCCGATGGTTTACTACCCTCTGTCGGTTCTGATGCTCGGCGGCATCCGCGAGATCGCGATCATCACGACACCGGAAGATCAGGCGCAGTTTATCCGCCTGCTAGGCGATGGATCTCAGTGGGGGGTGTCCCTTTCCTATATCGTTCAGCCCTCTCCGGACGGCCTGGCCCAAGCCTATCTGCTGGCTCGTGATTTCCTCGACGGTGCGCCGTCGGCCATGGTTCTCGGTGACAACATTTTCTTCGGCCATGGACTGCCGGAGATTCTCGCCCGTGCCGGGTCCAAGCCCTCCGGCGGCACCGTCTTCGGTTACAGAGTTTCAGACCCGGAGCGCTACGGGGTCGTTGATTTTGACGCCACGGGATATGTCAGGGCGATTGTTGAAAAGCCCGTGTCGCCCCCGTCAAACTACGCAGTCACTGGCCTCTACTATCTGGACGGCGAAGCCCCCGACCGGGCTGCCGCTGTAATGCCGTCCGCCCGAGGCGAACTAGAAATTGTTGATCTGCTTGAGCAGTACCGGGCTGAAGGCTCCCTCAGCATCGAAACGATGGGTCGTGGCTTCGCCTGGCTTGATACGGGAACCCACGCCAGCTTGCTCGACGCTGGCAATTTCGTGCGGACACTGACGGAACGCCAAGGCTTACAAATCGGAAGCCCTGACGAAATTGCCTACAATTCTGGTTGGATCGACGTCCAAGCCCTATCGGTAAGAGCGCGCCTGTTTGGAAAGAGTGAGTACGGCACCTACCTCAACGGGCTTCTCTAACAACTTATGCTATTCCATCGTAAAAATCCCGGGTTGAACTTGGCCAGCCGCGCGTAAGGGCAAACCATTGCTAAACACAGCCCCCCCCCCGCCACTCTGCATTCCACGCCACACAACTTGCAGAGTCAGACTCGATGTAACAGAACACCTAGTCAGAGCCCCCATAAAAACAGGCAATTAGTTCCATCTGCTCGGCCGTCCCGAGTCGCGTGATTCATCGATAAACCGGATTCCCCACACTCAGGAAATCGTACGGATAGGACCAATTGTCCGGAAGGAACATAACCGGCGGCTATGCAGGGCGCACAGCGAAGACAAAACGCACTCAATTTGCCCCCACTTGAACTCGATACCGCCGCTCCAATAGTTCAATATCGGGGGAACTTGGATTCTCTATACCATTGACCCATTTTCCCCACTGTGAATTGCCGAGAAATGCACGATTGTGCCATTCTCAACGTTCAAATTTTTGGCAGTACGTACAAGGCGCCCGCAATGCCAATCCGCTTTCCTGACATGTCTTCCTGGAGCAGACTATTTCATCTCTTCTTTCTAATTTCCCGACCCAAGACCCTCGGCGCGCGGTGCGTTATCTTAAACGACAACGAAGAAGTGCTTCTAGTCAAGCATACCTATATAGCTGGGTGGCACTTCCCCGGTGGCGGCGTTGACAATGGCGAAACAGTCGCAGCCGCGCTAAATCGCGAAGTTGAACAAGAAGTGTCAATCGTATTTCCCGAACCGCCCCTCCTATTCAACATATATCAGAACCAAGAAAGATCCTCATGGGATCACATAGTTCTATATATTGCCCACCGCTATAGGTTCTTAGAACAGCCCACGCAAACGTTAGAAATTGAATGCGCTCGCTTCTTTTCTTTAAGCGCCCTTCCAGTCGATATTGAGCGTGGCACTTATGACAGGATCCAGGAAATAATTAGCCATCATCATGTTTCACCACATTGGTAGTAATATTTCCGCGTACAACAGCGACGACTCGACGAACGGAAAGACAATGAAATCTCAGTTTCTTGGACTTGACCGCCGCCTGAAGATCGCGCTGCAAATGTCTTTTGACGTCCTAGTGATAGTTTTCTCATATATTCTAGCGGTAGTTATTGATTCCGGCACTATTACTACCGCTCCTCAGGCGTTTGACTTCCTATCGCTGTTAGTGTGTATCCCGGTGTCCCTTCTATGCACCTCCTTATCTGGGGCATACAGATCAGTCCTGCGCTACACTTCGGCGAATACGCTTGCTCGGCTGACCGTGTCTTACACCCTATCTGCCGCGGCTCTTTGGCTGATTGAAGCCATCCGCACGACTCCAGCGTCCTGGGCCACAGCTATGATCTTCGGCCTCCTTTCCGCTGGCTTTGGAATTGGTGCGCGATTTGCCCTGCGATCGTATTTTCGAGGCAGTTGGCCCGCCCACCGATCAAACGTCATCATTTATGGAGCCGGTGATCTCGGACGCCAGTTGCTGACATCACTGCAACAGGGGAATGGTCTACTGGCCGTTGGCCTAATTGACGACTCCGACACGCTCTCCGGCTCGGTAATTGGAGGCGTTAAAGTGCATCCCCCAAGCCACTTAAAGACCTTGATGGCCCGAGTAAGGGTAGACTATGTACTGGTTGCGACGCGCTCTCTCTCACGGGATTCATACGAGGACATTGTTTCTCTTGCAAAGGACCGTGGAATCCCCGTGCGGAAAGTCCCCGACCTGGATGAGATAATAGCCGGTCGAGCTGAAATCACTAAGTTCCGCAATATTGAGATTGCTGATCTTCTTGGTAGGGACCCAGTTTCGCCAATTCAGGAACTCATGGATGCCAAAATACGGTTGAAAGCCGTTATGGTAACAGGCGCGGGCGGTTCAATCGGAAAGGAGTTGTGCAAGCAGATTGTCCACTTAAACCCAACGACAATTGTTCTAGTTGAAAATAATGAGCTTGCACTTTATCAAATTGAGCAACTTCTTAGTGAACTGAAAATTACTCACAAATTGCAAACATTGATAGTTCCTGTTCTGGCAAGCGTTACCGACAAAGACGCCATAACGAGGCGCATGATCGAGAATAGTGTCGATACTGTATACCATGCGGCCGCATATAAGCATGTCCCGCTCTTAGAAGATAATGTGATATCGGCACTCGAAAACAATGTTGTCGGGACACGAATGGTTCTGGAGGCCGCGATATATTCCGGGGTAACGTCATTTACGCTGATCTCCACGGATAAAGCTGTTCGGCCTACAAACGTGATGGGGGCCTCGAAACGCTTCGCCGAATTAGTTTGTCAGGCCTATTCTCAGGAACAGTCCGGCACGAAGATTTCCATGGTGCGCTTCGGAAATGTATTGGCGTCTTCCGGCTCGGTGATTCCACATTTTCAGCGACAGATCGAACGAGGCGGCCCGGTAACAGTTACCCACCCGGACGTGACTCGCTACTTCATGACGATTCCGGAAGCAGCGCAGCTCGTGATCCAAGCGTCAGGCATGGCTGCGACCGGAGAAGTTTTCGTCCTAGATATGGGAAGCCCAATTCGGATTCTGGATTTGGCTCAAGCGATGATCCGACTTTCGGGCTTTGAACCACACGTCGTAAGTGACAAAAATCAAGTTCATGGGCTTCGGAGCAATGAAATTGGTGTAGTTTTCACCTCGCTACGACCAGGTGAAAAGCTGTATGAAGAACTTTTAGTAGATGCCATAGCCATGGAGACCGCGCATCCACGAATTATGAAGGCTGCGGAAGATGTTGTTCCCTTCTCAATCCTGCGAACTTACCTTGATAGTCTAGATAGTATTCTTTTGGCTGACGATCAATGCGCAGCGTTCGAGATGCTCTGCGCACTGCCTCTCCACTACAGCTTCGGGGAGCGGCTTCAGCGACGCGGAAGCTAACGGGTTCGATGGACAGTTGGTCGGATTGAAATGCGGCCTCTTTTCCGAACACCTAAGTTGCGGCCCTTTGCTGACCGATATGGCTGCGATGCCGGCAAGATACTTGGAGTGTCTGGGGCCGGCCTTCATGATCCCATTTGCACTGCCGGAACGAGCCTTGACCGCGTCCAGGACAGTGACCTTCTTCGTTCTCTCCCAGGAGCCAGATTGCCGGCCGGTAGGCGCCATTCCAAGTCGGGTGCGGCTCGCGGGACTCGTACAAGGGCTTGGAAGGGTGCGGACTGTGGCTCCTTCGTCGAAGGTTTTTGCGTGCGTGTCCAACCGCATCCTCTCAGTCCGGCCCCGGGTGGGCAGACTTCATGGCTTCGAAAACTGGGGCACTGCCTGAACGAAGATCGTTTCCCCATCGGCACAGTGGCTGATTGGCGAAGTAGTGCTCGAGTTAGCGGCTGGAGCACTCTCGACACCGCCGCCAGCGCATCGGCACTCGCACCCAGCCACGGTACAGTCTATTCCAATCCAAGAGCGAGCTCTAAAGTCCGCGACAGCAGCGTCCTCCGCACGAACCAAGCCTACCCGGCCGAGGCGGCGGTAAACGCGGTAAGTTCCTTGAGCGTATTCGGGATGAACACTTGACCCAATGCGTAGACTATCCGCTACCTACAATTGTGCTATGGAGAAACGACGATGTTCATAGGGTCGCGCAAGGTCGGTACGGAGTATCCACCATTCATTATTGCGGAGGTGGCGCAAAGCCACGACGGCAGTATCGGACAGGCGCTGGCGTTCATAGACGTTGCTGCGCAGTGCGGAGCTGATGCGATCAAGTTCCAAACCCATATTGCGTCCGAGGAAAGCACCCTGGCCGAACCTTGGCGGAAAAATTTTAGCATCCAAGACGGGACCAGATACTCTTACTGGGAAAGGATGTCTTTCCCTCGGGAAGCCTGGCGCGCACTGAAGGCACGGGCAGATGAGTTGGGCCTCGTATTCCTCAGCTCGCCATTCTCAGTTATGGCGTGTGATTGGCTCGAAGATCTCGGAATGCCGGCCTGGAAGATCGCCTCTGGCGAGGTGTATAACGAAGAACTCCTCCAGCGCGTGGAATCTACTAAGCAACCGATTATCTTGTCGTCTGGCCTCAATGAATTCGCGGTAAGTCGTGCGCTCGTAGAGCGGTTCACCCAGCAGGGAATCGATGTCGCCTTACTTCATTGTACGACCATGTATCCTACTCCCGCGCCTCACGTTGCATTGCACGTTATGGAGCAGTTTCGGGCGTACTTTGGCGACTCAATTGTCGTAGGCCTATCCGATCACTCGGCTAGTACTGTTCCCGGCACGCTAGCAGTTTACCAGGGCGCTTCTCTAGTTGAAGTGCACTTGACTTTACATCCGGCTATGTTCGGGCCTGACGTGCCTGCGTCTTTGACCCCAGACGGGTTGAAACTGTTAGTATCCAATGCTCGATTCGCGTGGGAGATGCGGCAGTCAAACATCGTAAAGGATCATCAGCTCGAAACGCTTGCCAATGAGAAACGTATGTTCACGCGTTCAATTGTGGCGACTCGCGATCTGGCTGAGGGCGATCTGATTGAACCTACTGATTTGGCCTACAAGAAGCCCGGCGGAGGCATTCGATACGAAGACCGTCACTTGGTGGTTGGCAAAGTGCTTCGGCGAGCAATCTTGCGCGATGCGCCATTGTCCCTGTCTGATGTCGAAGGATCAGACCAATGAAACACATTTGCGTCGCCGTAACTGCTCGTCCGAGTTACTCTCGAATTCGATCTGCAATGGAAGCGATGCGGACTAACGAGTCGCTTCGCCTTTCCGTAATTTGCTCTGGATCAGCCCTTCTCGAACGCTATGGACGCGTCGTCGACAATATTAGGGCCGACGGCTTTAATGTCGTTGAGGAACTGTATACCTTCGTGGAAGGCAATGAACTAATAAGTATGGCCAACACTACGGCAAATACAATATCTAGTACCGCTCAAGCACTTGGGCGCTTGGAGCCGGATCTAGTAGTCACCATAGCCGACCGGTATGAGACGATCGGCACTGCGATCGCAGCGAGCTATTGTGGCATTCCGCTCGTTCATGTCCAGGGTGGAGAGGTGACTGGAAACATCGACGAGCGAGTGCGACATGCAGTAACGAAACTCGCTGACTTGCACCTTGTGTCCAACGAAGATGCCGCTCGACGGGTCCGACAGTTGGGCGAAAGTCCCAGTTCAATCCATGTCACAGGGTGTCCCTCACTCGATATCGTTGGCGAAGCCATGTCCCTCCCACTCTCTGAAGTTCAGAGCGCTGTCGACGAGCAGGGAGTCGGAGCTCAGGTCAGCTTGTCCGCTCCCTACGTCGTCGTCCTTCAACACCCAGAAACTGACAGTCATAGTGAGAGCTATGAACGGATGCGGTCGACGCTTCTGGCCCTTGAGGGCATCGGGCTTCCCGCACTAATTTTCTGGCCGAATGTCGATGCCGGGTCTGATTCAACGTCAAAGGCAATACGAGTGGTAAGGGAAAGTGGGATGCTACGAAATGCCCGCTACAATAAGAACTTGGACGGGCGGGTCTTTCTGAAACTCCTCAAACATTCTAGTTGCCTTCTAGGCAACTCGAGCGTCGGCATCCGCGAATGCTCTTTGATGGGCGTTCCAGTCGTGAACCTAGGCGACCGACAAGCAGGGCGAGCTCGCGGGAAGAATGTCGTAGACGCATCCTGGGCCACTACAGACATTTTCGATGCAGTAAGGAAGCAAATATCACATGGGCCCTATCCTTCCGACATGCTTTACGGAGACGGACAGGCCGGATTGAGGATTGCTCAGATCCTAGGATCAACACCGCGTCTAGTTTCAAAACGCTTTCAAGATGTCTAGGGTTCTCGCCCTGATCCCCGCGCGCGGCGGCTCAAAAGGCGTCTCGCGTAAGAACATGCGCCCCGTCGCCGGAAAGCCCTTGTTCGCCCACAGCGTAGCCCAAGCGTTAGAGACTGGAAGCGTCGATGACGTGATTGTCTCATCGGACGACGATCAGATCCTGAGATGTGCCGCAGAGTATGGCGCGATCGCACTGCGTCGGCCTGAGCGGCTAGCACTTGATGATAGCCCAGTGATTGACGCCGTTGTCCACGCGGTCGGGTTATACGGACCATATGACACAGTGGTGTTGCTCCAGCCCACCTCTCCATTGCGGGAAGTTGCAGATATTTCCCGCGCGATAGAATTGTTCCAGGAAACAGGCGTGCCCGTTTGCAGCGTTTTCCGCGTGGAAGATACACACCCGGCGCGGATGTACACAATTGCGGGAGATCCCACCTCCACAACCTCGAGAATGCTCCCGCTAATGCCCGACTTCTCACAACACCGACGGCAGGATTTGCCGCCGATGTACCTTCGGAATGGCGCCATTTATGTATTCGGGAACCGTGAGATTAACGCCGGACAAATTATTGGCGACCAGATGGTCCCATATATAATGCCCTTAGAGCGGTCAATCAACGTCGATACAGAACTGGACATGGCGCTCCTAAAGCTCGTCATGGAGCCATCATAGTGATACTCTTGAATGAGCCGGAGGGATTTCCCGAAGCCGCTAAGTTACGCTTGGCAAATTGCGCACCAGTTGTAACCCCTCAAGATGCATTTGATCCCCTCTTAGTAGAAGTAGTTTTCATTAGGCTTGCTGAAAACATCGACGCCGCCTTTCTTGCTCGCTTTCCAAACCTACGCATACTGGTGACGCCTACGACTGGCCTCAATCATCTGGATCGCTGCGCACTGGAACACGCACGGGTTCACGTCATTAGTCTCGCTGGTCAAACCGCGTTTCTTGATACTGTACGAGCCACAGCCGAGCACACTATTGCGCTTGCCCTCGCGCTACTAAGGCAGTTGCCCGCAGCGACTGAGAGCGTTCGGAAGGGTAAGTGGAACCGTTATCCGTTCTTGGGCCGGGAACTGTCAAACAGCACTGTCCTTATACTGGGTTATGGTAGGGTTGGTCGCCAGGTACATCAGCTTTACGAGGCCTTCGGCGCCAGTGTTGTTGCCCATGACACTGTAGTCGACAAGGTGCCGAACGGGATATCAGTACCTCTAATAGAGGGCCTTGGAAGGGCCGACTTGGTGTCCGTCCATGTCAACCTAACACCCGGGTCTCACTCATTTTTTGGGGCTCGACACCTTTCACAGATGAAGGCCGGTAGTATACTGGTTAATTCGTCGCGCGGCGAGATCTTGGATCAAAGTGCTGTCTTTGATTCTCTTCGAACTGGTCACCTTGCCGGCGCCGCGCTCGACGTCTTGTGTGGAGAGCCCGCTCCCCTCTCCTCTGAGGTAAGGATGGCGCTGCGTGAACTCGGCAGTCGACTCTTGATAACGCCGCACATTTCAGGCTTCACCAAGGAGAGCCTCGAAAAGGTGGAGAACTTTATGGTTCAGCGCTTGATAGAGCTTTGGCACAGCGACGTTCATGACTGAGCGAATTGCGACAATAGCTTCAGTTTTTGCGGCGAGTGTTTTCGGCTTAGCAGCCGGCTTGATACTGCCGGCGTCGGCGTTGGGCCACGCGCTCCAGTGGCAGGCCGTGTTTCTGATCATCGGAACGGCTATGGCGTGCCGGACTTACGACTTGGTATTTTTCCTGCAAACAACTCACGGTTTGTCGCTCGAGTCTTCCTATCGGGTCTCGCTGCTGGTTGAAGCAGTGCTGGCTGCTGCAGTTGTAGCGGGCGCCGCAATGCTCACCCTGGTTTACCCACCTTGGAAGACGTTCGATCTTCCCATATTGTCGATGTCGATCCTGGCAACAGCAATGTTGACGTTCCAGGGCGCGAGCCAAGCCTACTTGCGCGCCCACACTCGTGTGGGCGATATCATTTTTTCAGTAGCAGCATCAACGGCGTTATACCTTCTCGGTTGTTTAGCTCTTGTAGTATACAGGCCGACTGCCGAGGGATTTTTGACCCTCTCGCTCTGTCTACTGTCCACCCGGCCACTGATGCTTTTGACGCTCAGCGTCCGATTTGCGAGGGGCCAGCCAAGGGGGCCTCGGGATGAGGGTGGCGCTGATGCTGTACCCTGGCGAGCGACAGGACTATTCTTGATGAAGGGCCAAGTGCTGAATGCCGTGAAGAACAATACTCTAAGTATCGAAACTCTGATATTAGGCGCGTTGAGTGGAGCGGAAGTTGTTGCAGTGTACCGGGTCATTCGCTCAATTACGAATCTCGTGCCAGTTCTTCTAAACATTGAGTATCAGAAGTCCTTTTCGGAGTTGAATGGTGTAATGCGGGCCGGCGGATCGGTTCCGCACGCGCTAGGCCGAATACGTCGACGGTGTCTATTGGTCTGGATGCAGGGGCTGCCGCTCGTTATAGGATCTGCTTTGGCATTTTCTGTGATTCAACAAGATCCTGTCTATGACTTCAGCGCCGCACTGCTAATTTCCTCCTGCTTGGCGACGCTTCCCGTTTCATTGCAGCAGGCGAGTTTCGCCTATCTGGCGATTGTTGGGCGGTTTGTGAGCACATCGGCAGCCTATGTTATCGGTATACTGGGGCTGGCGGCGATGGCGATGCTATGGCCTTGGCAGATGACGCCCACCGTATTCTTCGTATTGAGCGCCGTTTCGGGTTTGCTCGTATCAGTTACACTTCAGTGGTCGGCTGCGCAGCGAAAGCGGAATAGGTAGGTTCGCTATGACCATCGGATTGCGTCTGTTTAAGCGACTATGTGATTTCCTATTTGTATTGGCAGTCGTGTCTCTATTCTGGCTTCTGATAATTATTTGGATCGCTGTGCGGCTATCGTCGCCGGGCCCGGGCTTTCTGTGGCAGGCCCGCGTTGGGCGCAATGAGATGATCTTTCACTGTCTCAAGTTCCGAACGATGAAGGCCGGCACGGCGTCTATCGGTACGCATTTGATGAGCCCTGCTGCAATAACTCCGATTGGGCGCTTCCTTCGCGCGACGAAACTCGATGAGTTGCCGCAAGCCTGGAATATTGTTGCGGGTGAAATGACTTTGGTGGGACCACGCCCCTGTTTGCCGAACCAGGTCGAGTTGATTGCGGCCCGCCGCGAATTGGGTGCCTTTGATGCTGCACCGGGAATTACTGGTTGGGCGCAAGTGCATGGAATTGACATGTCTGATCCTAACCGCCTCGCAATGTGGGACCATAGCTACTTGGTTGGGAATTCAGTCGGAATGGAATGTCGGATCATGTTTATGACGATCTTTGGAAGCGGAGCTCGCGATAAGCTGACATGATGAGTTCCAGCCTCGGTGAACAGGGAGTAAGGTTCCGAAACTTGCAAGAGCTTCGGCTTTTGTTTGCTGTTAGTGTTGTTATAGCTCACGCGATACAGCTGGGGGGATATTCGGATTGGTACATATTGCGGAAGGTGTTTTCTTCTGAGATTGCGGTTCAGGGGTTTTTCATACTGAGTGGCTTTCTCGTCTATGGAAGTTTCGAACGATCGCCAGATCTAATGCTGTATTTTCGGCGGCGGGTTTTGCGGATATTCCCCGCATACGTGTTCGCCGTTTGTCTATTTTTGACACTTGTTTTGGCGCAGTTTCAGTTAATCAACGAAAAACTGCCGCCACTGGACGCCGTGATTAAGTATTTGGCGGCAAATCTTTCACTATTGAATTTTTTGCAGCCGGGACTTCCAGGTATTTTCTCGAACAACCTGTATCCGGAAATCAATGGCGCGCTTTGGACGATAAAAGTCGAGGTGATGTTTTACCTTGCGGTACCGTTGTTGCGAGCGACTTCAAAGATTGTTGGCTTTTTGCCGATGATATTGTCCATGATCCTCGTCGGGCTTTTGTGGAGGCCAGGCCTTGATCTCTTTTCCCACAGCGGAGCTTCGCTGCCCGCGATGCTTGGGCACCAGCTTCCCGGACAGTTACATTTGTTCGGCCTCGGTATCCTCTTGTATGGCATCACCCGCAATCGCGTGTCATGGCAGGTCGCAGTGATGTGGGTCGCCGTTATGGGGGCAGTTGGTTTGGCGGTGGGGGTCGGCGGGACCGTTGTGAAGGTTGGAATTCTGCTAGGCGTCATTCTGGCTTTGACGCGACTGCCAGCTGTCTCCCATCCGCTCAGCCACAAGGATATCTCCTACGGAGTCTATCTCAGCCATTTTCCCATGGTACAGATGGCAATTGCGTGGGGGGCAATGCCCGAGAACGGCCTATTATTCGCCCTCGTCGCTGTAGCAGCGTCGATGCTTTACGGACTGTTTAGCTGGCACGTGATTGAATCCCCCGTTTTGACTTGGGGCAATCGGGAAGTCCGCGCGGGCGTTGATGACAAAGCCAGGAGCTCAGCCAACAGCGTCGGGCCCAGAATAGGAATTGACTTGCATAATATCCGCGACGGCGGAGGCGTTAACTACATAACAAACTTGCTTGCCGTTGCCGATCCAAAGCGGCATGGATTCTCGGAGCTGCACGTATTTGCAGCACCGTCCTGGGCCGGTGCTCTTTCAGGGAACCCCGCTGTAATTCATCATCCGGTCGTCGAGCTGGACCGTGGTCTGATGTGGCGAGTCGCCTACTCCGCCTTAGGCCTTCCGCTTGCGCTTCGTAGGGCCCAGTGTCAGGTGCTTTTCGCGCCTGGCGGTGTGGTTGTGAACGGGTTCAGACCTTACGTGACAATCAGCCGGAATATGATGCCCTTCTCGTCAGAGCACTGGACTCTCTACACAGCTTGGGCCGATCGGACGCGGCTACGTCTCCTTCGGCGGATCCATCGCCACACCTTTTCCGGTGCATCCGCGATGATCTACCTTACCTCCAATGCTAGACGGGTCATCGAGCCTCTGCTCTTCCGCACAAACCCCAAGCGCGGTGTCAACGTCGTGCCTCATGGGGTGGATCATTCGTTGTTCCGGCCACTTCCATCGCCGTTGCGGGGTTGCCCCCTGGACCCGAATGAACCCGTTGAGCTGATCTATTGCAGTCGGCTCGAACCCTATAAACATCAGCTTGAGGTGATTGAAGCCGTCGCGGCCCTGCGCCCGCGCTATCCGAACCTCCGGATGACGTTCGCTGGGTGGGCCAATCCGAGTTATGAAACACAGGTGCGCTTGGCCATGGAACGCAACGATCCCGAAGGGGTGATTTTTCGATATATCGGCGCCGTGCCGAATGCCGAGTTGCCCGCACTTTACGCCAAGTCCCACCTTTTGGTCTTCGCTTCCGGATGCGAGAATATGCCGAATACTCTACTTGAAGCTATGGCATCTGGATTGCCGGTCATTTCTTCGTCTGCCGACCCGATGCCCGAGATTGGTGGAGATGACTGTCTATATTTTGATCCGAGAAACCCCTCTGAGATCTCTGCTTGCATAGACGAAGCGCTCAGCAACTACGAGGAAACCCAGCGCAGAGCGAATTCGGCTATGAGTAGCGCAGAGGCGTATGACTGGAAGCGCTGCGCAGACGCTACCTTCACTGTCATTGTAGGCGCTGTAAGACCTTCCCCTCGTAGGAGTAAATTGTAGATGCGGGTCCTGATCACGGGAGGTGCCGGTTTCATTGGATGCCGGTTAGCTGACAAGCTTCTATCACTTGGCCATGAAGTGACTGCTATTGATTCTCTGGCCCCCCAAATACACGGGGCACTGCCGCAGGTTTCCTTACCTTTCGGCCTTACACTAGTTCGAGCAGACATACGAAATCTTGGCGACCAGGTCAGCGTCTTTGAATCGGCTGATGCTATCTTTCATCTTGCTGCGGAGACCGGGACGGGACAGTCGATGTACCAAGTGTCCCAGTATGTCAGCGTGAACGAACTGGGAACAGCGAGCATGCTAGAGGTTTTGTCACGTTGCACGCTTCGACCGCGCAGGATCTTCCTCGCCTCAAGTCGTAGTGTCTACGGAGAGGGTGCATATCAAGATTCCGAAGGGCGCCTCTGTCAACCGGACTCCCGGAGTCCGGACGCCCTGGCAGCCGGTGATTGGGAATTGTCCGCCTCAAACGGAAGCTCACTGGTGCCAATCGCGACTCCCGAAAGTCTGCCATTTCGCCCAGGTTCGGTCTATGCGGCCACTAAGGCCGCGCAGGAGATGTTGTTGTTGTCGGCAAGCCAGAGCGTGCGGGCGGCGACCGCCATATTCCGTTTCCAGAATGTCTATGGTGAGGGGCAGTCACTGCGAAATCCCTACACAGGAATAATGTCGATATTCTTCAATCGCGCGCGTCAAGGCATTGGGATCCCGCTCTATGAGGACGGCAGCCCGAGTCGGGACTTCGTGCATGTCGACGACATTGTCATGGCCCTAGCCACCTCGCTTGATGCTGACCTGCCGCACGGGACTGTGATGAACTTAGGTTCAGGCACCCCGACGAGTGTTCTGGAGTTAGCTCATCTCCTTGTTCAAGCAAGCGGATTGAGCGTGCCAATTGCAGTTACCGGCCGCTATCGCGTCGGCGATATCCGGCACAATTGGGCTGATCTTGATCGCGCTCATGCGCTAATAGGCTACAAGGCAAGCGTTTCATTGGCCGATGGAGTGCGGCGATTCGT
This sequence comes from Caulobacter sp., assembly GCA_031426695.1. Classification (GTDB taxonomy): domain Bacteria; phylum Pseudomonadota; class Alphaproteobacteria; order Caulobacterales; family Caulobacteraceae; genus Caulobacter. Next base: position 370,202 of record JASJPM010000005.1, on the reverse strand, counting down.
CGATTGGGCTCAGGGCCAACCCGTCTATGAAGACCTTTCTGCACAAGCCGAGCAGGAGCTTCGAGGCAGGGGTCTGTCGAACTAATGGTTGTCGCCCCAGGCCGAGACCTCTTGATCTTATGCCCCCAGTTCTTCTCCTACCACGAGGCCATTCTGGAAGCGGCTATCCGCTCGGGCATGTCGGCTCACTGGGTGGATGCACGCGGCAGTAGTTCGATACTCTATAAGGGCGCGCTCAAACTAGCTCCAAATTTCGTTCGCGGTTCCAGCCAAGCGCCAATCTGGGAGGCGCTGGGATCCATTCCGAGTTTAGATCAATTAACCGATATCCTCATCGTCAAGGGCGATGGCATTGCGCCGGCAACACTCAAGTCGCTGCGGCGCCAAGCTCCCCAGGCGCGAACAACTCTCTATCTCTGGGACAGCCTAAGGAACACGCCCGGAGCACTAGAGTTGTCGAAACTGTGCGACAGAACGATCACATTTGACCCCATCGATGCAGCAGCGCAAGGATGGGGCTTCCTACCACTCTTCAGCCGCATGCCTGACGTCGAGGTAAGCGTCGGACAAAACGAAAGTTGGGATTGGGACTGGAGTTTTGTCGGGTCCATTCATAGCGACCGTCATCGGGTTCTGAAACGACTTGCTGCATCGCTTCCGCGGACTCGGCACTTCATACACGCTTACGTGCAAAGTCGGGCCGTCCAGCTTTTGAGATCTCTACGCGATCCCGGTCTTTTGTTTCCAGGCGCAGTAGGTTTGTCATTCCAGATTTTGGAGCCAGCCGAGTATCAGAGAATTGTTAGCCGATCACGCGCCGTGGTTGACATCGAGCATCCGCGGCAAGTTGGAGTGACGATGCGCACCATTGAGACGCTCTTGAGTGGCCGGAAAGTCATTACGACCAATCCACAGGTGTTGGACTACGACATATTTGATCCCACGAGGGTAGCTCTTATTGATCGAGTGAACCCTAGACTCGACCCGGCGTTCCTCGAGATTCCCTTCTTGCCGATCCCGTCTGGAGTCGCCGGACGCTATTGTGTCGACAACTGGCTGAAGCGGATTTTGTCCTACACACCTCTGCCAAGCGGGCCGAATTCGTGACTCATCATTCCAGTCATCTGCTCGTCACAGGTGCCACCGGCTTCGTTGGGCGCGCATTCATCTCGCATGCTGCGATGCCCGGAACCAGAGTCTCTGCAATTGGTCGATCTCATCAGCGGTTAGCTGCAGCATTTGGGAACATCCCCGGCGTTAGTTGTTTTGCCTATGACGACACGACTTCCGGGAATAACGAGCTTGCCCAGGCCATCAGTGCGGCAATCGATGCGGGGCCTGTTGGGGCTCAGGTTACGCTAGTTCACCTTGCCGGTGCTGCGCACGATTCCAGACTCTCCGACGAATTCCGGGGGGCGGCCATCGATTCGATCACGGATCACTTAGTTTCTGCACTTGTCGACGGTCCCAGCGCTAGAGTCATAAATGTCAGCTCCATTGCCGCTCGACCTGATCAATGTGGCACAGGTGCGCGTCTTGAACACTATGGGCGCGCCAAGGCTCGAAGCGAGGTCCTCCTCGCAGGGGCAACTGATATGCTAGACGGCGGTTGCATCTCGCTACGTCCTCCAGCAGTGTGGGGGCCAACTGCACCCGGTTCGTTTAGGACGGTTCGCAGGTTGTTGGATTGGCGGCTGCCCTTACCAGTTGGGGGGATTAGAGCCCGCCGAGCATATCTTCATATCGATCGGCTCACAGATGTCCTGAGAACCCTTGCCACCAGCCAATGGCCGCCGCGCTGCTCGGAGATCTTCGAACTCGCTGACCCGGCATCATATACGTTGAGTGAGATCTTTGCTGCAGTAGCAGCAGAATATGGACGGGAATTTCGATCATTCCCAGTCCCTGAGCCAATCATTAGGGCCGTGTTAAATTTGCTCCGAAAGCCCGATCTTGTCGATCAATTCTCGAAACCGCTGGAAGTGACCTCCGACAACCTCGCTGCTTTTCTTTTGAGCATTAACCGTAATTCTAGCCGACCATGACCGGGACGGATTATACTTCATTCAAGCAGAGTCGCGTCGCGATAGTACTCCCTTACGCGGTTTCAATACGGGACTTCGTGAATAGCGGAGCACTCGAAACTTTGGTTGCCGATAACACCCTTTCTCTGACCATTTATACAATAAACCCGGAGCTTCCAGAGCTTGAAAGAGCGCGCAAGGCTGGTGTGGTTGTTGAGCGGTTCATTCCTTACAGTGATAGTAAATTGGAAGCGGTGCTAAAGCATCTCTATCTATACGCGTTTACAGACCATTTTTCGAAAATCGCCCAGCAGATTGCGTCCAGCCCGCGGAAACGCTTTGTTGCATTGGCGCTCGTAACAATCCGTCGGCTGCTAGGTACTCACGCATTCCTGACTGGATTCGAAAAGTTATTGTTAAGAATAAATCACGGTCGCCGACTTCCCCCACTTTTGGTCGAGAAGATAGATCTGGTTATTGGCACACGATCATTGTTGAATTCAATAGACTACGGTGTTGTTGCGGAAGCGCGATCGAAGAACATACCAATTCTAATTCTGGCCAGTAGTTGGGATAATTTTACAACGAAGGGATATTTCCCGTTTAAAGCTCGCCAGATAGTGGTTTGGAATCAGAAGATGAAGTCCGAGCTAGTGGACATCTTTGAGGTGCCTGCCGGACTGATCACAATCGCGGGGTATCCGCGTAGATCGATGCTGTTGGAATTGGGAGGTGGTATAGACGCCCCCACTTATCTGAAACGACTCGGATATGGGGATTTTGGGAGGTTCGTACTTTATTCGGCCTCCTACAGCGCCCTGACGCAGGTCGAGGGAAGCCCATATCCACTAGAGTATGAAGTTATGGCTCAGGTCTCACGAGAACTCGAACGGGTTCTGCCGAGCGACGTGTGCATACTGCTGCGCCTTCACCCATTTTCCGACCAGGAAGGTACGGTGCTGTTCGAGGGTTTAAACCGGTCCTTCGTATTCGTTCCTGGGCGGCGGGATCAATACCTAGAGCGGGTTATGGGAAACACAGACGAAGCGGATCTGGCTCGTCAACTAGCCTTATCTGAATGCATCGTTTCTATGGCCTCGACAATGACGATTGATGCGCTTAGCCTTGGCAAGCCGATAATCAATACCTGCTTTGATCCTTGGCCCGGTCTTCCGCCTCTCCAGTCGACTACCCGATTTTATCAGTACGACCACTTACGCGACCTCATCAGACTTGTACGAATTCCAATAGCTACGCGCACAGAGAGAGTTGTTGATTTCGTAATGAGCGCGATCACGGGCCCAATGGGCCCCCTAGCGGATATGGAAGCGTTTGAGACGCTCTATGTTCCGAAGAATTTGGAACGCTATTCTGAGATGGTTTCGGCAGCTGTGAAGGAATGCCTCTCATGAGTTCCGTCGATCCATGGAATTATTTTGACGTAGACAAGAATTATACGGAGGCCTTGATTTCACGCTTGGAGCAAGGCGTCGAAATGGACTCCGCAATCGGTCTTGCTAGAAGTATTAATACACGATTTGGCGGCGATCTTTCCGTGTTGGATTTCGGAAGTGGTCCGGGGCACTACTATCCCGTGCTGAAGAAGATTTACGAGAATGGTGCGCTGACTTATCGTGGTATTGATATAGTTGAGCAGCTAGTAGAAGCGGGACGATCCCACTTCGTGAGCAACGCTGCGGTGCACTTCGACATCGGGTCTGTCTTGGAACCCGCTGGTAGCTGGCGGGGTGAAAACTGTATTATATCCGCAAATACACTTCCGCACGTACCGACGATTGAACCCATATTGACGTTTTTGAGCGATACCAAGGCCGTACAGTTTTTCGCGTTTCGCATGTTGGTAGGGTCCGAATGCGTAGAAGTACGAAAGCATCTTTCTATGAACGACTTCTCAAACATGTTTCGCTCAAACTATCAGCACAATAACATATACAGCGAAGAGTATGTTAGGCACTTTATTGGTCCGGATTGGGAATTGGATTTTGGAGACGATGATTTTAGCGTTGAGCGCTTACGCGCGCATACGGCGTCAATGCAAATGACTGACAAATTCTATGAGAATCGTGTTTCGCACGAACGAGCCGGTATGATCTTCAAAGGCGAAGTATACATGCCCTGGAAGTTCGTTACGGGGCGTCGAAGGGCCTGATGTTATTTATTCTGGCAATCGGGGATCGCCAACGAGCGAGTTCACGGCTGCGCGTATGGGATCATCTGGATTTCCTCGCCGACGTCGAGGGTCCGTTGCATTTCGACTGTGTCGTCCCAACTGCACTTGCGCGCCACAAAGGGAGATTGTTTCTACGGCTGGTCCTCCGCTTGCCGTTGTGGGCTCTTTGGTTCGCCAGGGCGCGGGTTGTGTATATCCAGGAGACGTTGATCCTCTGGCCTTTGATTTCATTTGCTGCGCTACTCGGCTCTAAACGCGTAATTTTTGACTTTTCCGACCCAGTGGATGCCATCGGAAGCGGGTGGAGGTTGAGGATCCGCCTCCTCGCCTTCGATATGATGGTTCGGTCCGCAAAAGCTGTTCTCGTTGAGAATCGCTACTATCAGAGGAAGCTAAGTGATCGGAATGTGAGCCAGGCGTATGGGCCGGTCGACGTGGGCCGGTACCAGAAATCCCGAACGGAAAGCGCGTCGCGTGGCCTCTCATCGCGATTGCGGGTGGGTTGGACTGGCAGTCCGAGCACCCTACGGTTTATCGAACCTTTGTTCGCTCCATTGGATGCCCTGGCTGCTGAGTTTGAAATTGAGTTGGTTTTGATCGGCGTCTCCGGGTCTGGGTACTCTTTTCAGCAGTTGCCAGTGACCTGCTTGCCTTGGAGTGAGGAGGTCGAGTTTCGGGAAGTTCCTCAGTTCGATCTCGGCCTTCACAGCTTGGATCAAACCGATCTCTCGCTGAAACGCGGGGCAGGCAAGATCTTCATATATATGGCAGCTGGAGTTCCGTTCATCACTGATGCGCGCGGAATTGGATTGGACGTGATCACCGAAAGCGGCGCCGGCGTGCCTGTCGCGAATCCGACGGATTGGCTCGAGCGTCTCAGACATATTATTAGTAGCCGCCAGGAGCGGCACGAGCACGCTAAGCGAGGTTTGGAGTTTGCTCGGGCGGAGATTTCCTACGAAGTTTTCAGGGCGCTGCTGAAAAAGCTGCTTTCCGAGGCTTCGGATGGAATTCGATAGCATATAGTTGAGGCGGGAACGGGCGGGTGAAATTCGTCTTGGTTGCAACAGTAATTGCCGTGTTTTTTGTATCTCTATTGAGATTGCGTAAAGCCATGTTCGTCCCGATGCTAATGCTAGCCTCATGGACCCCGGCGCTATTAGTATCGTCGTTGCCGTTCGAATTTACCAGCGGAACCTATAGTATACTAAATCGTGGCGTTAGCAGCATTGCCTACTTTGCCTTCGTAGCAATGTTCTTTTCGGTCGCTGTTGGGAGCTTTTTGGCATACCGAACGCTGCCAGTTAGTCAAGATAGGGTGCCATTTCCTCAGTTCAACACATATGGCCTCTGGTTACTCTTTGTTGTGGGCCTTTTTGTATATGTAGTGGCCTATGCACGGTCAGGGCTGGCGTCCACGCTTTCTGGCCAGGGCGACCCAATGGCTGTGTTGGCCCATCGAAAGGAATTCTACCTAGGCTCTGTCAATCATCTGATTTTGGTAATGGACATCGCCAGTATAGTATTCTTTACAACATATCTATATACTAGAAGGCCACTATACATACTTCCTGCTGTCGTAACTCTGGCAGCATATTTCCTAACCTATCAAAAGTCGCATGTCATTTCCATCGTAATATCCCTGGTATTTGTCGGGTCGCTCTATGCAAACGCCGCCAGACAGGCGTTTCTGGGTAGCGCCTTTCGACGCGCCGCCACATTGGGCTTTTCCGTGCTTGTGAGCGTGGGGATGATCTGGACAAACGCTCGGCGTGGGATGAGTGAAATTGATGTCATGGCGTTCTCACCCATTCAAGAACAGTTGTTTATCTATTCTGGTGCGCCCGCTCTGCTAAATATCTCGGCCACCTTGGAGGGCGTTCGACCATCCGGTGAAGCTCAAATGGGATTGACACTGTTTAGAAGCTTGATTTGGTCCTTCGCGGACCGTTCTTTATTGAACCCCACTCAATATCTTGAAGGCATAAACAACGGGACCATTCTTGTATTTTGGTGGCATGATTTTCGTTGGGCTGGGGTTCTAATAATTCCGTTTCTATTTGGATTCTTGACTACGCGTATGATTGCGTCTGCTAGATCAGGTCGAATATTTCCTATCGTGGCGGGAACAATCGCCTGCTTCGCTGTAGTGATGTCAGTCTACACTGACGTCATCTCGGAGGCGACGACACTTATCTCGCTCGTATTGGCTTTTCTAATTGACCGGGGACTTGGCCGCCGCCGCGCCGCCCAAGGACTAAGCTGACAAACTCTTGGCGGAAATGACCTGCCCCTGATCTTTCATCCAGCGCGGACCAGAGTCTCGGCAGTGATTACGCCTTGCGGCGCGGTGTGAGCAACAGGCCGGGCCGTGGAGCTTCCACATTGCGCAGCGGGTCGGCCTGTTGCGTTCAGGTGCGCGGCGTAGGCCGCGGGGGTCTGGTAGCCGATGGCCGAATGTGGCCGGGCGGTGTTGTAGTCGATGGTCCAGGCCGCCAACTTCTGGCGGGCATGATCGAGGCTGAAGAACAGGCTCTTGTTCAGCAGCTCGTCGCGCATCCGGACGGTGAAGCTCTCCACAAAGCCATTCTGGGTCGGCTTGCCGGGCGCGATGTAGTGCCAGGCTACCTGGTGATCCTCGGCCCAGGTCAGGATGGCGGTGGAGGTGAACTCCGTGCCGTTGTCGCTGACGATCATGCCGAGGCGACCGCGCCTCTGGATCAGCGCCGTCAGCTCCCGAGCCACGCGGCGGCCCGAGATCGAGGTGTCCGGGATCGCAGCCAGGCACTCTCGGGTGACGTCATCAACGACGTTGAGGACCCGGAACCGCCTCCCGCCGGCGAACTGGTCATGTACGAAGTCCAGCGACCAGCGGGCGTTGGCTCTGGCCTCGACCAGGATCGGGGCCCTTGTGCCAATGGCGCGGCGGCGAGACCGGCGCTTGCGCACCGTCAGCCCCTCCTCGCGGTAGAGCCGGTAAATGCGGTTCCTGCCTGACGGCTCGCCCTCCCGCCGCAGCAGCACGAACAGACGCCGGTAGCCAAACCGCCGTCGCTCGGTCGCCAGCGCGCGCAGGCGCTCGCGCAGGGCCGTCTCCGGCGGCCGGCAGGATCGGTAGCGCACCATCTTGCGGTCGGCCTTCACTATGGAGCAGGCCCGCCGCTCGCTGATCTCGAACACCGTCCGCAGATGAGCGACGCCTTCGCGCACGGCGACGGGCCGTACCATTTTCTTGCAAGCAGCTCGTTCAACGCTGCCTTGTCGAGCTGGGCGTCCGCCAGCAGCGACTTGAGCCGGCGGTTCTCGTCCTCCAGCGCCCGCAGCCGCTGGGGGTCCGACACGCTCATCCCGCCGAAAATGGCCTTCCAGGCGTAGATCGTGCCCTCGGAAACACCGAGCTTGCGGGCCAGCTCCCCCGCCTTCGCACCGGCCTCGTTCTCCCGCAGGATCCCGATGATCTGCTCTTCCTTAAATCTCGCTCGGGTGGCTTCGCCGGCCTGCGGCTCATCCGTCCGTCCTCTCAAGGGCCGGACTCTAGCTCCGCGTGGAGGAAAAAATCAGGGGCAGGTCAGCCGCCACCTGCTCGGGCGTCGCGGGCACAACCTTGCAGTCGTTGGCCAGACCCCAGGTTTCGAAGATGGTCAGGTCGGCTTGGTAGTCGCGCAAGGTGTGATCGGAATAGGCGCCATGCTTCGGCTTTCGCGGGATACCGAGACAATGGCTACCTACAGGGCCAAGGCGCTGGAGGGGCCCCCTCGCTAGGATCGGGCCAAACTCGCGTTCAATGTGCTGGCCGTGCTTGAAGGTGCCGTCGCCAAATAGCGGCCTTGCCCTAAGAGACCGCCAGATCGTGCCGAACGATCTCCACCGGCGCCCGCTGTCCCAGGACCGACAGCAACACCCTCACCCGATCCTCACCACTCGACCGCTCGACGACCGCCAGCTGGTCGGCGAAGGGGCCGCGTGTGATCCGGACTTCCTGCCCGGGCTTGGTCACGGGATCGGCGAGGCTCAACACGCCGTCCGGGCCGGTGGCGCTCAGAAGCATCTCCACCAGGCCAGCCGGCACCGGCAGAGGCCGGTCGGCGCCCTTGATGATCCGCAGGACCCCGACGGTGCCCTCGATCGGCCGCCAACGATCCCGATCCAGATCCATCGATACAAACAAGTAGCCGGGGAAATAGCCCGACTTCACGGTCGTCACCTTCCGCGCATGGCGGATGGTGCGCCAGGTGGTCGGCAGGAAGACCTGATAACCCTGCCGCTTCAGAGTAAGCGGAGCTTTACCCCCACCTTTTGTTGGCTGACCTGACCGTGGATTCTGCCGGCCGCTGCGTTTGGCCAGGCTAAGAGTGCTGATGATGTCGGGTGATGATGTGCTGATGATGCCGGCGGCGTCTCGGGTCGAGGTTTTCACGGGGCGTGGTCGCCGTCGGTATTGGAGCGCGGAGACGAAGGCCCGGATCATCGACGAGAGCTATTCTACCTCGGTCGGTGAAGCGGCGCTCCGGCATGACGTGTCGCGAACTCAGATCTTCAGCTGGCGCCGGGCGGCGGAGGTCGCAGGCTTTGCCCGCATTGAGGTCGAAGGCGAAGGTTCGGCGCGGGACGCGTCGGCGTCGGCGGTGATCGAGATTTGCATCGGGGCCGCCCAGGTGCGTGTGCCGCCAGGCGCGGATCCCAGGATGGTGACGGCGATTGTCGCGGCGCTGAAGTCCGATCGATGATCAGCATCCCGTCGGGCGTCCGCGTTTTGGTGGCGACCAAGCCGGTGGACTTCAGGAAGGGCGCCGACAGCCTGGCGGCGATCGCCAAGGAGGCGTTGGGGCAGGATCCGTTCTCGGGAACGGTGATCGTCTTCCGCGCCAAGCGAGCTGACCGGGTGAAGATCGTGACCTGGGATGGGACCGGCCTGGTGATGCTGTGGAAGGCGCTGGACGAAGGCGCGTTCAAGTGGCCGCCGATCAGCGATGGGGTGATGCGGCTCAGTTCAGCCCAGCTCTCCGCCCTGGTCGAAGGCCTTGACTGGACGCGAGTCCATGCGCCTCGAACGCGCCGGCCGACGGCGGTTCGCTAGCTGCGGCAAGATGAATCAGGGGGCAGTTGGGGGCGCCTCAAGCGGCTGATTTTGTGCTCTTATCTGGGCATGGACGTCGCCTTGGACACCCTGCCTGATGACGTGGATGAACTCCGCGCGATGATCCTGGCCGAGCGGGCCAAGATCGCCCAGCTGACCGATCAAGCCCAGCAGATCGCCGCCCTTGAAGCCGATCTTGAGCGGCTCACGGCGCAGAACGCGCGCTACGAACACATCATCGCCCAGCTCCGTCGGCTGAACTTCGGCAGGCGGTCCGAGCAGATGGACAAGGACCAGCTGCAGCTGGCTTTGGAGGACCTGCAGCAGGGTCTGGCCGAGATCGAGGCCGAAGAGGACAAGACGGATGGCGAGCTGAAGGCTCATCGCAGCCGCCAACGGCGCGAGAACCGTCCATCGCTGCCCGATCACCTGCCGCGGGTGGACGTGGTGATCGAGCCAAAGAGCACCGCATGCCCCTGCTGCGCGGGCGCGATGCATGTGATCGGTGAGGATATCTCCAAGCGGCTAGACGTCGTGCCGGCTCGATATCAGGTGATCGTCACGCGCCGGCCGAAGTATGCCTGCCGGTCCTGCGAGGACCAGGTCATCCAGGCCCCCGCGCCAGCGCGGCTGATCGAAGGCGGACTTCCGACCGAGCGGCTGGTGGCCCAGGTGCTGGTCGCCAAGTACGCCGATCACACACCGCTCTATCGGCAGGCTCAAGGCTTCGACCGCCAAGGGATCAAGATCAATCGGTCCACCCTGGCCTTCTGGGTCGGCTACGCCGCGGCTGAGCTCAGACCCCTCTGGTCTTTGATGCGGGACGAGCTGCTGAGGTCGGACCGATTGTTCGTCGACGAGACCCGGGCGCCGGTGTTGGATCCTGGGCGCGGCCGCACCAAGACCGGATACTTCTGGGCCATCGCCCGCGACGATCGCCGGTGCGGTGGAGCCGATCCACCGGCCGTGGTCTATACTTATGCCCCTGGCCGAGGCGCTGACCACGCCATCACTTTGCTCGAGACCTTCAGCGGGATCCTGCAGACCGACGGCTATGCCGCCTATAAGAAGCTGGCTGATCGCCGCCCGGACATCGTGCTGGCTCTGTGTTGGTCGCATGCGCGGAGAAAGTTCTTCGACCTGGACAAGGGCGGTTCGGCCCCCATCGCCCGGGAAGCGCTTCAGCGCATCAGCCGGCTTTATGAGATCGAGACCGATATCGCTGGCGACAGCCCAGCCGCGCGGCTCGCGGTGCGCCGTGAGCGCACCGCCCCATTGGTCCAGGACCTCAGAGCCTGGTTCGAAGAGATGTTGAACAAGCTGCCCGGCAGGTCGCCTATGGCCGAGGCCATCCGCTACAGCCTCATGCGGTGGACCGGACTTACCCAGTTCCTCGACGACGGCCGTATCGAACTGGACACCAACCCCGTCGAGCGGGCCATGCGGCCCATCGCGCTCGGTCGAAAGAACAGCCTCTTCGCCGGTTCCGACGAGGGCGCCCACCACTGGGCAATCATCTCTAGCCTCGTGGAGAGCTGCAAGCTGAGCGGCGTCAATCCCGACGCCTACCTCACCGACGTTCTCACCCGTCTCGTCGGCGGCCACCTCCAGAGCCAGCTCCACGAGCTGACGCCTTGGGCCTGGAGCCGCCTTGGAACGCCGAACTAAGCGTCAAGCCAGAGACTCCAGGGTGGCTGCGCTCCGCTTACGCTTCAGATGCGCCGCAGCCACGTGTTCCCGCGTCGCCTGGGTGTTGACCACGTACCAGCGCCTTGCGGCGGCCGGCTCGTTGGCCGGCGTCGGAACTGGACCGGTACTCTGCGTCACGTCTGGCGATCTCTACGACCCCGACCGGGTCGGTCGGGCAGGCATCATGCTTAGACCCGTCGCGAGGTCAAATCGCCACAACCATTTGGGGGGCATGGATCAGTGCGACACTCGCCCCGCCCCCTACCCCCACACATTCAGCTGCGCTTCACGCACATACCGCCCCACCACATTCATCGACGTCCAGCCTCCCGCCGTCATGATCACCAGGATGTCTCGGCCGGCGCACATCAGGTCCTGGGCGGCGCCGACGCGCATGGAGTGGCCGGTTAGGGTGCGCCAGACGGATTCGTCGAGGCCGGCGCGTTCGGCGGCGGCCTTGATGCGGCGGTTGACGGTCAGGGAGTCGATCGAGATACGGTGAACGGTGGCGTTGATCAGGCGGCGGAACACATAGCCTTCCTCGACGCCCGAGGCTTCCAGCCAGCGGTCGAGGTGCGCCACGGCCTTGGCCGAGAGGAAGGCCCAGCGGCCGTCGCCGAACGGGTCGTTCTTGGCGCGGCGGACGAGGATCTTGCCGCCGCCGTTCGACAAGCGGACTAGGTCGTCGACGGCAATGTTGACCAGCTCCGAGCGGCGGCAAAGGGTGTCGTAGCCGACGGCGATCATTGCCCGGTCGCGCAGGCCGATAAGGGTGTCCGGGCAGGCGGCGAGAAGCTGGTCGCGCAAGGTCGCGGTCAACCCCCGCGCCTGCTTGGGCCGCCGCACCTTCCCGCGCATGGCCCGGCGCAGGGCGATCGCCACCTCCTCGTCATCGACCGGGCAGGGCGCGCGGACAAGGCGGTGGATCTTTCGGATCGCGGCGAGCCGGCGCTTGAGCGTCGAGACCGAGGCCCGCGGCGCATTCCAGGCGAGGAAGGCGGCGACCTGCTCGGGTGTCGCGGGCACGACCTGGCAGTCGTTGGCTAGGCACCAGGTTTCGAAGATGGTCAGGTCGGCATGGTAGCCACGGAGGGTGTGGTCGGAATAGGCACCCGATAGGCGGTCTATAGAGGCGCGCCAAGGGGTTGAAACCGCAGTATTGCCGTAACGCTCGATCTTGATCACCATCTACATGATGCGACTCATGTATGATATATAATCTATCGTTGGATATGCAATATAGATGATATCCGGCGTTCAAATACGCAGTGCCAGGGCCGCTGTCAGATGGTCCGCGTCCGAACTCGCGCGGCAATCGGGCGTCAGTGTGCCAACGATCCAACGCCTTGAGCAATTTGACGGCCTGCCGCCGAGTCGATCTTCGACGTTGATGGATATCCGCCGCGCCCTCGAAGCCGCCGGCATCGAGTTCATCGGCTCGCCGGACGACGGACCGGGCATTCGGATCCGATCGGCCGGGTGACTCGCTCGCAAGGTTAAGCTCGTCGCCTTCGGTGCATGCGGTGCTCGGCAGCCTAGCTGACCTCGAACTTTTTCAAGAACTCTCGCGACTCCCGCGCAATCTCGCGCATCTCCTGCTGGAACGCCTTCATTTCCGCCGTGTGAGCGCCGGTCTTGAGGGCATTCTTGTTGCCCTTGGGCGCGCCCGACCCCCGCGCGCCGCCATGCATGCGGCAGCGCGCCCTGCCCGACACGGCCGGCGCCTGGCAGGGCGTTCCTTTGCGGGTCTTCGCCCCGCAGCGCGGGCTGGCGAGCATTTCCCGCGTATTTCGCGGATGGCTACTTCCCACGGGACTTCAACGTCTCAGCCTTCGCAGGCTCGACAGCGACGAAGTCGGACTGTTCGATCACCGGCGCCAACGGACCAGGGTCATTGGTCAAGGCCAGCGGCTGCGCCGGCGTTGCACGCGCCTGCGCTCCGCCGCCAACGTCTACGCCTCCCACAATCGCCTGCCCGCCGGCGTTGACTGTGACATGCTCGACCGTGATCTTCTGCTGGCCGCGGTTTCGGTGCTTGTCGAGCGTCTCGGCCTGACTCGTGAAAATGGCCATCAGTCTGGCGGCATGTTTGAGGTTTTGATCCCGCCCTTCGAAACTCTGCTCGTTGAGATGGCTGCGCCGCAAACACTCCATAACGGCGTTATGCGTACCAATCATCTGCGAGACCAGCATGCCCTCCAGCGCGTCCTTCGGTTCATAGGCCAGCATTTGGGCCAGGGTATTCAGGTTGGCGGCGTGATTTTCCTTCTCCGTGTAGGTCTTCGGCCTCCAGTTCGTGGCGGCGGCCTGGTTCACCATCATGTGGGCGGCCGCCAGATGGGGGAGCCCCGCCGCTCGCATCAGAGCCTTGTCGAATTTTTCCTGAGTGACCGGATTCTCTGCTGATCCGGTGGCCAGGTCCTTGTCGACCTCGGCCGATTTCTTGGCTTGCGCCCCGCCGGCCTGTCCAGCTTTCGGGCGTTTTTCAGCGCGCTCAGTCACCACTTCCTCACGTCGCAAATCGACTTCGATGAAAAAGGGTAACGTGAGTCCGACCGCCCGATAACGCTCCAATTTCTACTGTGCATGGGGTTGATCTTGAGTTTCGATTCCTACCCCTCCCCACCCCCTCGATCATCGATCGGGGTTTGTCCCGATAAGTCCCGCTGTATCCGACCCAGTCCCGATAAACCTTGCGGTCACCTTGCAGCCCCACTGCCCGATAACGCCCGACATATGCGCGGCCTGGGGGGATGGGGCCGAGGCGCAGCAAGAGTACGATGGCGAGCTCGCTTCAGCGCCAATGACCAGTCTCTATGATGTCATTCCGCTTGCCCTTGCGCATGTGCAATTCCTTGAACTGGGAGCGGCGGGCGTTCGGGCGCATGGCAAGGACGCGGCGGTGCTATTTGACGTCAAGTCCGCTCTGCAGCGCGACGCCGTCTACGGGTAATTCTAGAAGGGCTATATGAACACCGCCAGTAACAACCGCTCGCCCAATCCCGTCGACCTGCATGTGGGTGGACGTATCCGGATGCGTCGCCGGCTGCTCGGCATGTCTCAAGAGCGTCTCGCCGATGACCTCGGCCTGACCTTTCAGCAAGTGCAGAAATACGAGCGCGGCGCCAATCGCGTCAGCGCCAGCAAGCTGTACGAGATCGCCAAGTCGCTGCAGACATCGATCTCCTACTTCTTCGATGGTCTGGTCGATCCGTCGACGGCCCGCGCCGAGGGCGTGTCGGACAGCGGGGCCGAGCCCTTCATCCACGACTTCCTGATGACGCCGGAAGGCCTGGAGCTGGCGGCGCTGTTCCCCCAGATCAAGCGCGGCCGCGTCCGTCGGCACATCCTCGATCTGGTCCGTGCGCTGGTCGACGACGAAGATAACGCAGAGGGCGCCAAGGACTGACCGCGACTTAAGTGAGCGGCAGGCCAACGCGATGCGCGTCGTTCGTTTCACGCCAGCTTTGGTCCTGCAACCGGCTGCAACCTGGACCAGAGCGCTTCGCGGCCCTTGAGTCAGGCCGGGGCGTCACAGGTTCCGCGTAGCCGCGTGACATGGCGCCTGTTCGACTGTAGAGAGTATCTCTACCGCAAGGACACCAACGACTTTCTGCTGTCGGTGTAGTCGCTCCGTCTGCCAGACTTGTCCATTCCTAACTGCGCCCGTGCCGCCCACCCCTTGGGTTCGGCGCTGCGAGTTCGTCATCGCTCAGCCGACGTATAGTGGGCTATCCTGACCGCTCGCTTCGAGCAGTTTGATTCAGACGAGAGATTTCCTATGAAGGTGATGGTCACCGGGTCCGCCGGTTTCATCGGCTCGGCCACCACGCTGCGCCTGCTCGAGCGCGGCGACAGCGTCGTGGGCGTCGACTGCCTCAACGACTACTATGACCCGGCCCTGAAGCGCGCCCGGCTGGCGCGGCACATCGATCACCCCAACTACACCCAGCTGACCATCGACCTGGCCGACCGCGCGGCGATGGAGGCCGCTTTCGCCGAGCACCGGCCCAACCGGGTGATCAACCTGGCCGCCCAGGCCGGCGTGCGCTACGCGGCCGAGAATCCGCACATCTATGTGCAGAGCAACGTCACCGGCTTCCTGCATGTCCTCGAGGGCTGCCGCCACAACGGGGTCGAGCATCTGGTGTTCGCCTCGACCAGCTCGGTCTACGGCGCCAACACCGCCATGCCCTTCTCCGAGCACCAGAGCACCGAACATCCGCTGACGCTCTATGCGGCGACCAAGAAGGCCAACGAGCAGATGGCGCACAGCTACGCCAACCTGTTCGATCTGCCCTGCACCGGCCTGCGCTTCTTCACGGTCTATGGCCCCTGGGGCCGGCCGGACATGGCTCTGTTCCTGTTCACCAAGAAGATCCTGGCCGGTGAGCCGATCCAGGTCTTCAACCACGGCAAGCACAGCCGCAGCTTCACCTATGTCGACGACATCGTCGAAGGGGTGATCCGGTCGCTGGACAACCCGCCGGGCGCCAACCCCGACTGGGACGGCATGAAGCCCGACCCCGCCACCAGCGGCGCCGGCCCCTACCGGATCTTCAACATCGGCGCCGAGGAGCAGGTAGAGCTGCTGCGCTACATCGAGGTCCTCGAAGAGTGCCTCGGCAAGAAGGCGATCATGGAGATGCTGCCGCTGCAGCCTGGCGACGTCCCCGACACCGTGGCCGATGTCAGCGAGCTGCAGAAGATCGTCGGCTACAAGCCGCGCGTCACGGTCGAAGAGGGCGTGAAGAAGTTCGTCGACTGGTATCGCGGCTACAACGGGGTACTTTAGCGCCGTTCCCTGCGACAGAAGAGTTCAGTTTAGTACCATGTCAAACGCGTCAGGATTGCCCCAACCCCGGGCTCGCAGTCGGTCCCCCTCACGCGAGGCAACGCCGGCAGCTTCCGTCGTCTTGACGGCCGAAGATCGATCCCTTCTTGGGCCTGCACCCGTTACGATCTTCGAGAATGCGGAACAGTATGAGGAGCTTTTGCGCCGGCTCGTCGCCGAGGTGGCGCCTGAAGGCGTCATTGAGCTCATTTGGGTTAAGGACGTGGCAGACCTAACCTGGGAAGTCCTGCGTCTCCGCCGGGCAAAGGCGGTAGCGATCGCCGTGGCCCAGGAACAAGCGCTGCGCTGGGTGATCGATGTGACTGACGCTCCTGATGGTAGCCGGGTGCGGGAGATGTCTGGAGGGGCCCGCGCCGAAGTTGTCGATTATCTGTCTGCTCCAGCGAACGGGGCGATGTATCCGGACCAGCGAGAGGCGGCGGAGATGATGGCCTTCGCGAAGCAGCCGATACAACGGGCGTTCGCCAAGCTCGGGTTGTCGGAAGGTGAGATCGGCGATGCCGCGCTCGTGCAGTCGATTGGTACGGTCGAGCGTCTGGACCGCCTCGTTCTGATTTCCAGCCGCCGCCGCGATGCAATCATTCGCGATCTTGAAAGGCGCCGTTCCGACCTTGCCGCTCGATTGGCGCGAGCGGTCGCCCAAGCAACAGATGAAGCCGTGGCGAGCTAACGGCGTGTCAGAGACGAGGCGAGGATCCAATCGTCAGAACGCCAAGCGCAGCACCGGGCCCCGCACCGTCGAGGGCAAGGCGCGATCGTCGAGGAATGCTCTGAACCACGGCCTAAGTCAGTTGGCCCGTCTTCCTAGCATTGATGGACCGGTCGCGGCGGAGGTCGAGCACCTTGTGATCCGGTTTCGAGAGGCTGGCATAGAGCCGGCGGCCGCGGTCGTAGCCGCGCGAGCACAGGCCGCGATCCGGCGGATTGGGCGTTACAGGCTGGCGCTTCTGGAGGCGGCACAGGCTGATCGCCTCCGGTCGCCGCCGGCCCGCGCGACACCACCTGCTCAGCAGGGGGCGGCAAGCCTGGCCCCGGCTGACATCGCCCAGAAGCTGCTCCGTCTGGACTACGTCGAGCGCCGGGTCTTCGCCCTCAGGCGAAAGGCCTTGGCTCGCCGCTCTTAGTTGGCGCCTCCCCATGGGCTGTGGTGTGTTCAGTCCTCATCGGGCCAGTCCATCAGGAGCGAGCCATCCCGCTGCACTACCCGCCGCTCGTCGGCTCGCTTCAAAAATATCTTCGTATAGGGCCTGCGGACATTGACGCCTCGCGAGGATTGAATGGACCAACCTTCGCTCACTAACGCTTCGACCGCCCGGACCATTGGGTGGTTGAGCATGTCCAGCGCCTCGATGACTTCAGGCCTGAGGTCGAAGGCCTTGCGCCAGCCGCCGCAGCACGTGTTCCTTTCCGAAACCTGGCAAGCGGCATTAATCTTCCGATTGGCCTCGGACCGAAGGTGGGTCGGCATAATCCCAGTCAGGTAAACGAAGGCGGCCTGATCGCGGAAGTTTTCCAGTTTCTGCCGGGCCCGACCCTGAGTGTTCTTGGTTTGTTCCATAATGCATGCCCTCCTTATGGGTTCGAGTAGGCCGCGACAATCAGCGGCGCATTGTTCAGCGGCAGAAACTCGCCCCGGAACAACAGTTCAGACACGTCTCGGATGAGCGCGCCATGATGTGTCAGATAACAGACCCTGACGGTGTCCTCGTCCGGGACCTCGAGCACAACACAGGGGTCGCCTCTCGTGAGGACCTCGACCGCCTGTCCAGGCCCATCCTCATAGCCGGCGAAAACGCCTTGTTGACCGATCTTCATGTCGTTCCTTTCTTCGGTTCACTTGAAATCCAGTACACCGGGTGCGGGTGGAAATCTAGAGGTAAAATCGCTTATATAGTTGAAAACATTGATCATTTTGTGATGCCTACGAGTGTTGCTAGGTCGCCCGGAAGGGAAGCGGGCTGGGCCTAATGCAACTGGTTGCAAAACAGTCGCGCCGAGGCGGACCGTAAGCGGGGCTTTGACCCCACCTTCCCAGGGATGATCTGATCGCGGAGTCTCCCGGCCGACGTGTCGAGTTGGCTTGGTGTGCTGATGATGCCTGGTGATGATGTGCTGATGATGCCTGCGGCGCGTCGGATCGAGGTGTTCACAGGGTCTGGCCGGCGGCGGCGTTGGAGCGCGGAGGCCAAGGCCGAGATCATCGCCGAGAGCTATGCGACGTCGGTTGGCGAGACGGCCGATCGGCATGGCCTGTCCAAGACCCAGCTCTTCACTTGGCGGCGCGATGCGCAGCAGGCCGCGGCGGTCGCCGGCTTCGCCAGGGTCGAGGTTGATGGCTCCGATCCAGAAGCCCGCGAGGTCGGGGTCATTGAGGTGACGATGGGGCCGGCTTCCATTCGCATTCCGCCCGGCGCGGATCCGAGGCTGGCCAGCGCTGTGGTGATGGCGTTGCGGGCCATTCGGTGATCGGCCCATCGGGGGCGGTGCGCGTCCTGATCGCCACCAAGCCGGTGGATTTCCGTAAAGGCGCCGAGGGCTTGGCGGCCCTGGTCCGTGAGGAGCTGGGCGCCGATCCGTTCGGCGGCGCGGTCTTTGTCTTTCGCGCCAAGCGCGCCGATCGCATCAAGCTGGTGTTTTGGGACGGCACGGGTTTGTGCCTCTACGCCAAGCGGCTGGAGGACGGAGAGTTTCGATGGCCCAAGATCCAAGACGGTGTGATGCGGCTCAGTTCCGCCCAGCTCGGAGCCTTGCTCGAGGGCCTCGATTGGCGCCGCGTCCATCAAGCTAGGCGCATCCGTGCGCCGGTAGCGGCGGCGTAGGATTTACCTGCGGCAGGATGACTCACATCGCACGTAGGGGCGCCTCAAGAGCGGCCGGATATGATCTAATTCCTGTCGATGACGGCCCTGGCGGACACCCTTCCAGACGATCCAGAAGCGCTCAAGGCGATCGTGCTCGCCGAGCGGGCCGCCCACGCCGCGAGCCTTGCCGAGCGGGACGCCGAGGCCGAGCGGCTACGTCAGATCATAAAGGAGATGCAGCGTCACCGCTTTGGCCGCCGGGCCGAGACCCTGCCCATCGATCAGCTGGAGCTGGCGCTCGAGGATGTCCAGCAGGTGGAGGCCGACGAGGCCGCGGGCGCTGAGGCTGGTGATCGCGCGCGCAAGGCCGCCACCGCCAGCAAGCGACGCGCTAACCGAGGATCACTCCCAGAGCACCTGCCCAGGATCGAGACGATCGTCGATGTCGAGGATAAGACCTGCCCTTGCTGCTCGGGTGGCCTTCATCTGATCGGCGAGGACCGCGCCGAGCGGCTCGATGTCATCCCAGCTCAGTTCCAGGTGCTGGTCGTGCGCCGTCCCAAGTACGCCTGCCGAGCCTGCGAAGGCGTCGTCGTCCAGGCGCCGGCTCCCGCACGCTTGATTGAGGGCGGCCTGCCCACCGAAGCCACCGTCGCCCATGTGGTGGTCAGCAAGTACGCCGATCACCTGCCGCTCTACCGCCAGGCCCAGATCTACGCCCGGCAGGGCATCAAGCTTGATCGCTCCACCCTGGCCGATTGGACGGGTCGGGCGGCTTTCCTGCTCAGGCCGGTGCACGAGCATCTCCTGCAGACCCTGCGACGATCCCCCAAGCTCTTTGCAGATGAGACCACGGCGCCGGTGCTCGATCCGGGCCGCGGCAGGACCAAGACCGGTCAGATGTGGGCCTACGCCCGCGATGACCGACCGTGGGGCGGCGCAGAGCCGCCGGCCGTGGCCTACATCTACGCTCCCGATCGCAAGTCCGAGCGGCCGCTGGCGCATCTTTCAGGCTTCACCGGCGTGCTGCAGGTCGACGGCTACGCCGGCTACAATCTGCTGGCCGAGACCCAGCAGGTGAGGCTGGCCTTCTGCTGGTCCCACGCCCGTCGCCGTTTCTACGAGCTGGCCGCCTCAGGCCCAGCCCCGATCGCGCTGGAAGCTCTGGAGCGCATCAAGGCCCTCTACGCGATCGAGGATCAGATCCGCGGCCAGGATCCAGAGGCGCGCCTTGAGGCGCGTCAGTTGAAGAGCCGGCCGGTCGTCGAGGCGCTCGAGCCCTGGCTGCGCGCCAAGCTCGCCACCATCAGCCGCAAGAGCAAACTGGCCGAAGCGATCGGCTACGTCCTGCGCCGGTGGGACGGTTTCACGCGCTTCCTCGACGACGGCCGCATCGAGATCGACAACAACGTCGTCGAGCGCGCCATTCGCCCCCTGGCGCTCGGCCGCAAGAACCACCTCTTCGCAGGCTCAGACGGTGGCGCCGAGCACTGGGCGGTCCTCGCCTCACTCGTCGAGACCTGCAAGCTCAACGCCGTCGATCCCGCCAGCTACTTCAACGACGTCATCACCCGCATCGTTCAAGGCCACCCGCAGAGCCAGATCAGCCAGCTCATGCCATGGGAATATCCCGCTCAGGCTAGGTAAAGGGCCTCGGGACAGCGCTTACGGCGGACCGGCTCCAACCGCAGAATGGGAAAACGAAGCCAAATGCAGCACCCGGCGCCTCCTTGCCAGCTGCGCTGCGCTGAGCGGCATTGGCCCGCTGGGAACAAGGGGTGACCCGCCGCCCCCTCCAAGTCGGGTTAAGGCTGGACCGTAAAATCGGGTGACAATCAGCAAGCACGCCAGCCTCGAGCGGAGCGACATGTCGCCAGGCCGCAGGTCGCTTGAACTCATGGATCGCGCTGGGTCGGCTGTGCGTGGATACTAACCAATGGATCTTGGTGCCGACGAAAAATCTTTGACCAACATCAGGCCTCTGTCGCTGCTGGCGGTTGACAGAGCGCCTCGCTGCCAAGCGCCTTCGCATCCAAATCGAACTTCAGGCGACCCGCGGCAGTCGCTCAATGCTCGTGAAGCCCCAGCCGCACGCTGCGGCGTTTTCACCGTGCCTCGTGACGCCGGCCCGAACGACGGCTAGGGTTTTCAGGTTGAGTGTAGGGGGCGGGACATCATGTCTGGCTGGTTTCGCGTCGCAGCGGCGATCCCGCTCTTGTTTTCCCTTTGCGCGGCGCTCGCCGTTACCGGTTGTGCAGGCGGCGGCGGCGGGGGCGGCGGGCCATCGACCTCGCCTCCACCTCCACCTCCCCCTCCTCCGCCTCCGCCTCCGCCTCCACCTCCACCTCCTCCGCCTCCTCCCCCTCCGCTGGGTGAGAGGCCGACCGCCGCCAGTCCCGAGTACACGCGCAGCTGGAGCCTGGCGGCGATCAACGCGGTCGATGCCTACAACCAGCCGGCCACCGGCGCCGGGATCACGGTGGCGGTGATCGACAGCGGCGTGGACCTCAGTCACCCGGAGCTGGTCGGGCGCATTTCACCGCTGTCGACCGACGTCTTCCCCGGACGCAACACCCCCGACCGCGGCAGTTCCCACGGCACCCGTGTCTCCACCGTGATCGCCGCCAATTACGATGGCGCCGGGACGGTGGGCGTGGCCTATCAGTCGACTATCCTGTCGATACGGGCCGACGACTCCGCCGGAGTCTGCGACGCCGACGGCTGCTCGTTCGAAGACCGTGATCTGGCGGCGGCGATCGACTACGCCGTCGCCAGCGGCGCGCAGATCATTAATCTTTCCATCGGCGGCTCCACCCCGGACAACGCCGCCTTCGAGGCGGCGCTTCAGCGCGCCGTCAACGCCGGACTGGTGGTGACGGCGTCAGCCGGAAACGACACCTCCGCCAATCCCGAGTGGCCGGCCAGATACTCCTCCGACCCACGCTACATGGGCGCGGTAATGGCCGTTGGCGCGAGCGCGCAAGACGGCTCCATGGCCAGCTTCTCGGGTCTCGCGGGCGTCGCAGCAAACGGCTTCCTGGTTGCGCCAGGTGAGAACATCGTCACCGACTGCACCAGTAGCGGCTGCTGGGTGGTGAGCGGCACCTCGTTCTCGTCGCCGATCGTAGCCGGCGCTTTGGCGCTGTTGCTGGACGCGTTTCCTATGCTCTCGGGTCGCGACGCCGTGGACATCCTGTACCGTACCGCAACCGACAAGGGCGCGCCCGGCGTCGATCCGGTCTGGGGACGGGGCCTGCTCGACCTCCGCGCGGCGTTCCAGCCCGTCGGAACGCTCGGCGTGCCAATGGCGACCGGTGAGATCATCGCCCCCACGACGCCGCCGGGCAGTATGATGGGCTCGGCGTTCGGCGACGCGGTTCGACAGAGCAGCGCCCTGACGACCTTCGGGCGTGACGACTACCGGCGTATCTACAAGGTCGACATGGCCGATGCCTTTCCGGGCTCGGACGGCGCTGTGATCGGCACGGCGGCGCCGGCGACCCGGCGGACCGCCGTGACGATGACCGGCCCGGTGGGCGCGCGGCTCTCGATCCAGGCCGAGCAGCCTGTTTTCGAGGAAGGCAACGTTCCCGAGCAGATGCTCGATTTCACCGGCGCCCGCCAGCCGACGTCCGCGGCCATGACCGCCCAGATGGGCCGGTTGGGCCTCGTCGCCTGGCGTGGCGAGGGCGGGGCCCAGGCGCCGGGCGCGGACGAGCGGGACGCCTTCCGCACCGTCGCGGCGCCCGACCAGATGCTGCAGGCATCCCTTGCGCTGGGCAAGGGCTGGTCCCTGGTTGCCGAACAGGGCAGCGCCGAGCGCATGGATATCCAGGCCTTTCGCGAGACCGAGGCCGGTGACTATGCGAGCGCTAGCGCCCGCTACGACGGAAGGGGCGTTTCGGCCGTGCTGACCGCGGGCTGGCTGGACGAACGCCGCGGCCCCCTGGGCTCGGATCTGTCTCCCGGGTCGGCTTTCAGCATGCCGGCCGAGACGCGCTTTTCGGCCATCTCCCTGTCCGGCCAGGTCAGCAAGCGGATGCGGCTGCGCGCCGAGGGGGCGTTCGGCCGAACCCGGATCGAAGACGGCTTCTTCCGGACAGACGCGGCCCTGAGCAGCCAGTGGCGGCTGGGCGCCTATGGCGACTGCGGTCTGATCGGGCTTGCCTGCGACGTCTTCGCTCTGGAACTGGAGCAGCCGCTACGCATCGAAAGCGGTGTCTTCAGCGCCGTCCTGGCCGACGTCCCGGCTGACTGGCGCGACCCGACGACCTATTCGGCGCGGCGCTTTTCGGCCAGTCCCAGTGGTCGGGAAATCGACCTGCGGCTGATCCTGAACCGCGACTTCGGGGCCTGGGGCCTATGGCGTCTGCGGACCGTGGCCGCCTTCAACGACGGGCATCGGTCCGACGCGGACATCGCAGTCGGCGGGGCGGTGGACTGGCGCCTGACCTTCTAGGTCAGAGACCTTCCGCCTCCAGCCACGCCACGATCGTCTCCGCCGCCTCGACGGGCGACAGCGTTGTCGTGTCCACCGTCAGCTCGGCGTTCTCCGGCTCCTCATACGGGCTGTCGATGCCGGTGAAGTTCTTGAGGTCGCCGGCCCGGGCCTTTTTGTAGAGGCCCTTCACGTCGCGTTGCTCGGCCACGGCCAGGGGGGTCTCGACGTAGACCTCGACGAACTCGCCGTCCTCCAGCATCTCGCGGGCCATGCGGCGCTCGGCGCGGAACGGGCTGATGAAGGCGGTCAGCACAATCAGGCCTGCGTCGACCATCAGCTTGGAGACCTCCGCCACCCGGCGGATGTTCTCGACCCGGTCCTCCTCGGTGAAGCCCAGATCCTTGTTCAGCCCGTGGCGGACGTTGTCGCCGTCGAGCAGATAGGTGTGACGGCCCAGCGCGTGCAGGCGCTTCTCGACCAGGTTGGCGATGGTCGACTTGCCGGCGCCCGACAGGCCGGTGAACCAGACCACGCGGCCCTTCTGGCCCTTCTGGGCGGCGCGGGCCGCCTTGTGGACGTCGGTGGCCTGCCAGTGGATGTTGTCGGCCCGGCGCAGCGCGAAGTGCAGCATGCCCGCCCCGACCGTGCGGTTGCTCAGGCGGTCGATCAGGATGAAGCCGCCGAGGTCGCGATTGGTCGAATAGGCCTCGAACGGGATCGCCCGGTCCAGCGACAGGTTGCAGACGCCGATCTCGTTGAGCTCCAGCCGCTTGGCGGCGATGTGCTCCAGGGTGTTCACCTGAACGCGGTACTTGGGCTCGGTGATGGTGGCGGCCACGGTCTGGGCCCCGATCTTCATCAGATAGGGCCGGCCCGGCAGCATCGCCTCGTCGTCCATCCAGACGATGGTGGACTCGAACTGGTTGGCGACCGGCGAGGGATCGTCGGCGGCCACCAGCACGTCGCCGCGCGAGACGTCGACCTCGTCGGTCAGGGTGAGGGTCACTGACTGGCCGGCCTGGGCGCTGTCCAGGTCGCCCGGCAGCACGACGATGCGCGCCACGCGGCTCTCGCGGCCCGACGGCAGCACCTTGACCCGGTCGCCCGGCTTCACCGTGCCGGCGGCGATCTGGCCGCTGAAGCCGCGGAAGTCGAGGTTGGGGCGGTTGACCCACTGCACCGGCATACGGAACGGCTGCGAGGGCAGCGCGTCCTCAACCTCGATAGACTCCAGCCAGCGCATCAGCGGCGGGCCGTCGTACCAGGGCGCGGCGGCGCTGGGCTCGGTGATGTTCTGGCCGTCCAGCGCGCTCATCGGGATGGCGGTGAATTCGGTCAGGCCGATCAGGTTGGCGAAGTCGCGATACTCGGCGACGATGCCGTCGAAGATCGACTGGTCCCAGTCGACCAGGTCCATCTTGTTGACCGCCAGCACCACCTTGCGGATGCCCAGCAGGTTGACGAGGTAGCTGTGGCGGCGGGTCTGGGTCAGCACGCCGCGGCGGGCGTCGATCAGCACCACGGCGGCGTCGGCGGTCGAGGCGCCGGTGACCATGTTGCGGGTGTACTGCTCGTGGCCGGGGGTGTCGGCGACGATGAACTTGCGATGGTCGGTGGCGAAGAAGCGGTAGGCGACATCGATGGTGATGCCCTGCTCGCGCTCGGCGGCCAGGCCGTCGACCAGCAGCGCGAAGTCGATGGCCCCGCCCTGGGTGCCGACCTTCTTGCTGTCGGCCTCCAGCGCCGCAAGCTGATCCTCGAAGATCATCTTGGAGTCGTAGAGCAGCCGACCGATCAGGGTCGACTTGCCGTCATCGACGCTGCCGCAGGTGATGAAGCGCAGCAGCGTCTTGTGCTGGTGCTGGTGCAGGTAGGCGTCGATATCCGTCTCGATGAGATCGGCGGGCTTGTAGGCGCTCATCAGAAGTAGCCCTCCTGCTTCTTCTTCTCCATCGAGGCGGTCTGGTCGTGGTCGATGACCCGCCCCTGGCGCTCGCTGGTGGTGGTGAGCAGCATCTCCTGGATGATCTCGGGGAGGGTGGCGGCCGTGCTCTCCACGGCGCCAGTCAGCGGGTAGCAGCCGAGCGTGCGGAACCGCACCGACTTCATCAGCGGGACCTCGCCGGGCTTCAGACGGAACCGGTCATCGTCGACCATGATCAACGTGCCCTCGCGCTCGACCACCGGCCGGACCCCGGAGAAGTAGAGCGGCACGATGGGGATGTTCTCCAGGTGGATGTATTGCCAGATGTCCAGCTCGGTCCAGTTGGAGATCGGGAACACCCGGATGCTCTCGCCCTTGTTCTTGCGGGCGTTGTAGAGCTTCCACAGCTCGGGCCGCTGGTTCTTCGGGTCCCAGCGTTGCTCGGCCGAGCGGAAGGAGAAGATCCGCTCCTTGGCCCGGCTCTTCTCCTCGTCACGGCGGGCGCCGCCGAAGGCCGCGTCGAAGCCGTACTTGTCCAGCGCCTGCTTCAAGCCCTCGGTCTTCCACAGGTCGGTGTGGGCCGGGCCGTGGTCGAAGGGATTGATGCCGGCCGCCTCGGCCTCGGGGTTCTTGTGCACCAGCAGGTCGAAGCCGAGTTCCGCGGCCATGCGCTCGCGCATCTCGTACATGGCCTGGAACTTCCAGGTGGTGTCGACATGCAGCAGCGGGAAGGGCGGCTTGCTCGGATAGAAGGCCTTGGCGGCGAGGTGCAGCATCACCGCGCTGTCCTTGCCGATCGAATAGAGCATCACCGGGCGCTCGGCCTCGGCCACCACCTCACGCATGATGTGGATGCTCTCAGCCTCGAGGCGCTGGAGGTGCGTCAGACGGGCGGGCGAGAGGGTTGCGCTCATGGTCTCATCGGATACGGGTCGGGGCGACGGCGCAAGGGTCGTCGAGCGGTCGGAAGGCATGCAGAACTCCTGAGGCCGTCGTCGCGGGACGATGGTCTCGTTCGCCTTGGCAAGTACGGAAGCGGCATGACGGGCGCAAGGCGGCGAACCCTCTGGTCGGAGTCAGAATAACTTAAAGGCCCATCACCTTGCCGGCGCAGGCGGCGTCCAGCGCCGCCACGGCCGAGACGATATGGTAGAGCGAACTGGCCGGCGCGCCTTCCTCGGCAAAGGTCCCGTCGGGCGCCAGCCGGTCGCGCCATGTGCCGGCGACCGGGACGTCGAGGAAGCGCCACAGGCCTTCGACGGCGGCGGGAAGATCATTCCAGCGCTCGGCCACGGCATGGGCGTGAATCCGCTCGGTCTGGGCCCACAGGCGCGCCGACCTGTCGCGGGGAGCAAGGTCGCGATCCAGGCTGAAGATGGCGACGCCGCGCTCGACCCCGCGGGACTCGCCGATTTCGACCAGGCGACGGGCGGCGTCTCCGCCCGACCCGTGGGACAACAGCAGCCAGCCCCATTCCAGCTGGTGGCCCGGCTCGACGTCGGCGTCCGGGCGGGGCGTCCAGTCGAGGGCATACTGCTCGCACAGCGCGCCTGTGGCGGGATCGATCATCCGGGACAGGGCCGAGGCGGAGATCGTGTCGGCCAGAGCGGTCCACGCGGGATCGTCGCTGACCCGGGTCCAGGCCTGCACGGCCTCGAACAGGTGCATCATGGGATTGGCCTGCAGCGATCCGGCTTCAGGGACGCCGCCGTCCGGACGCACAATGCCCGTCGCCAGCAGCGCCTCGCGCAGCCGTACCGCGCGCGCCTCGAAGTCGCCGCCCAGCACCTCGTGAGCGGAGGAGAGGGCCAGCAATGAGAAGGCCTGCTCGTAGGGAGCCGGCGTGTCGTCGACGATGCGCCCCTCGGCGTCCGCCAGAATACCGTAGAGGCCATCGGGTCGGGCGTAGGTCTCCAGGGCGCGGACGCCATGGGCGACAGCCTCGCGCCAAGGGCCGGTCCAGCCCAGCGTCCCGGCGGTCGCGAAGACCCAGGTCTGCCGCGCCGCCACCCGCACCCGGCGCGGTCCGTCGACCGCGCGCCCGGCAAGGTCGATCCGTTCGGCGAACCCGCCGCGCACGCGGTCGATGCCGACGGCCGACCACAGGGGCAGGGCATGGTCGAACAGCCAAGCCTTGAGCTGGTCATTCAGAACATGGATGGCGGCCGGGGCGGTCACAGGTCTTTCTCTCCGATGCACGGGTGATATGGAAGAGATCATGTCCCAGCCGTCCCGCCGCTTCGCCGTCATCTTCGACCGCGACGGCGTGCTGAATGTCGATACGGGTTACGCCTTCGATCCTGACAAGCTGGAATGGATGCCGGGCGCCATGGCCGCCGTGGCGCGGGTCAACGCCGCCGGCGCGGTGGCGGTGATCACCACCAACCAGTCGGGCATCGGACGGGGCTACTACACCGAAGACCAGATGCACGCCTTCCACGCCGAGATGCTGCGGCAGCTGGCCGTCGAGGGCGCGCGCATCGACCGGATCTACTTCGCGCCTCACCATGAGGACGCCCCGGAGGCCCGCTACCGCGTCGCTGACCACCCCGACCGCAAGCCCAATCCCGGCATGCTGCTCAAGGCCCTGGCCGACTTCGCCGTGGCGCCGTCGGACGCCATCATGATCGGCGACAAACCGTCCGACATGGAGGCCGCCCGCCGGGCCGGCGTGGCGGGGTTTCTCTATCGCGGGGGCGATCTGGACGCCTTCGTCGCCGAGCGTCTCGCGGCGCTTATGGGCACGGACGTTTCCTGAAAACGCTTCCGGCGGCTTCCGCCGTGCCGACTTCCGCGTTACGCAGGGACAATCCTTTCTCACGCGGATCATCCTCCGACATGACCAACCGCACGCTGCCGCGCGCCTCCCGCTCCTCGCTCGACCTGATCGGCAATACCCCGATGGTCGAGGTCACCCGCATCGACACCGGTCCCTGCCGGCTGTTCCTCAAGCTCGAGAACCAGAATCCCGGCGGCTCCATCAAGGACCGCATCGCCCTCTCCATGATCGAAGCCGCCGAACGGGACGGCCGCCTCAAGCCCGGCGGGACCATCATCGAGGCCACCGCGGGGAACACCGGCCTGGGCCTGGCGCAGGTCGCCACGGTCAAGGGCTTCAAGCTGATCCTGGTCGTGCCCGACAAGATGGCGCGGGAAAAGATCCTGCACCTTCGGGCCATGGGCGTGGACGTGCGGATCACCCGCTCCGACGTCGGCAAGGGCCACCCCGAATACTACCAGGACATGGCCCAGACCATCGCTCAGCAGACCGGCGGCTTCTTCGTCAACCAGTTCGAGAACCCGGCCAACCCGCTGGCCCATGAGCAGTCCACCGGTCCGGAAATCCTCGAACAGATGGACGGCGACATCGACGTCGTCGTCGTCGGGGTCGGCTCCGGGGGCACGCTGACCGGCCTTGGCCGCTTCTTCCAGCGGACCTCGCCCAAGACGAAGATGATCCTGGCCGACCCGAAGGGCTCGATCCTCTACGACTACGTCAACACCGGGACCTACGGCGAGGCGGGCAGCTGGATCGTAGAGGGCATCGGCGAGGACTTCATCCCCGACAACGCCCAGATGGATCTGGTCGCCAAGGCCTACGAGATCACCGACCGCGAGAGCGTCGAGACGGCCCGCGAGCTGCTGGAGAAGGAGGGCATCCTGGCGGGCTCCTCGTCCGGCACCCTGCTGGCGGCGGCGCTGAAATACTGTCGTGAACAAACCGAGCCGCAGCGGGTTGTCAGCCTGGTCTGCGACACCGGCGGCAAGTACCTGACCAAGATGTTCAACGACATGTGGGTGGCCGCCCACGGCTTCGAAGACCGCCCTCGCCACGGCGACCTGCGCGACCTGATCGCTCGCGACTTCTCCGAGGGCGGGGTGATCGGCGCCGGTCCCGACGACAGCCTGCTGACCGCCTACAACCGCATGAGGGCGGCCGACATCAGCCAGCTGCCGGTCATCGACCACGGCAGGCTGGTCGGGATCCTCGACGAGAGCGATATTCTAAACGCGGTCGGCCCGCGCGAGGGCCGCGCCGACCGCTTCGGCCAGACTGTTTCGGCCGCCATGACCCGCGACGTCCACACCCTCCAGGTCGGCGAGCCGCTGGAAAACCTCAACCCGGTGTTCGAGCGTGACCAGGTCGCCGTGGTCATGGACGGCGACAAGCTGGTTGGCCTGATCACCAAGGTCGACCTGATCAATCACCTCAGGCGCACGGCCTAGGCAGCGCTGGAACGGATCTGGACATGACAACCGACGGCAAGAACCGCCTGGCTTTCGCCACCCGCACCATCCACGGCGGCCAGAGCCATGACCCGACGACCGGGGCCGTGATGGTCCCCATCTACGCCACTTCGACCTACGCCCAGGAGAGCCCGGGCGTGCACAAGGGCTTTGAGTACGCGCGCAGCCAGAACCCGACGCGGTTCGCCTTCGAGCGCTGCGTCGCCGATCTGGAGAGCGGAACCAGGGCCTTCGCCTTCGCCTCCGGCCTGGCGGCGGCCGCCACGGTTCTGGAGATGCTCGACAGCGGCGCGCACATTATCGCCAGCGACGACCTCTACGGCGGCACCTACCGCCTCTTCGAGCGGGTCAAGAAGCGCTCGGCGGGCCTGTCGTTCAGCTTCGTCGACATGACCGACGTCGCCAACATCGAGGCGGCGATCCGCCCCGAAACGAAGATGATCTGGGTCGAGACCCCGACCAACCCGACCCTGCGGCTGGTGGACCTTGAGGCCGTCGCGGCGCTGGCGGGCAAGCGCGGCCTGATCACCGTCGCCGACAACACCTTCGCCAGCCCCTTCGTGCAACGGCCGCTGGAGCGCGGCTTCGACCTGGTCCTGCACTCGACCACCAAGTACCTGAACGGCCATTCGGACATGGTCGGCGGCGTGGTGGCGGTGGGCGAGAACGCGGAGATCAGCGAGCAGCTGACTTTCCTGCAGAACGCCGTCGGCGCCATCTCCGGCCCGTTCGACAGCTTCCTGGCGCTGCGCGGCCTCAAGACGCTGGCGTTGCGGATGGAGCGCCACTGCACGAGCGCGCTGCGGATCGCGCGATGGCTTGAGGCGCGGGGCGACGTGAAGCGGGTGATCTACCCCGGCCTCGAAAGCCATCCGCAGCACGCGCTGGCGAAGCGTCAGATGAACGGCTTTGGCGGCATCATCTCGGTGGAGATCGACGGTGACCTGGCCCGCGCCAGGCAGGTGCTGGAGCGGACGCAGCTGTTCACCCTGGCCGAGTCGCTGGGCGGGGTCGAAAGCCTGATCGAGCATCCGGCGATCATGACTCATGCCTCGATCCCGCCCGAGCAGCGGGCGGCGATCGGCATCAGCGATACCCTGATCAGGCTTTCGGTGGGGATTGAGGACTGCGACGACCTGATCGCCGACCTGTCGCAGGCGCTGTCGGGCTGACCGCAACAGGCGGGGCGGCCTTCTCGACCTGGACCTGGTGCGGGTAGGGGATCGACAGGCCGCCGGCGGCGAAGCCGGTCTTCAGGGCGGTCAGCATGTGGTGGTAGGCATCCCAGAACACCGGCGTCGCCGTCCAGGCGCGCAGGGTGACGTTGACCGAAGAGTCTCCGAACGAAGTCACCTGGGCCCACGGTGCGGGGTCGGTGAGGATGCGGTCGTCCGCCTTGGCGGTGTCGAGCATGATGCCCAACGCCGTCTCGATGTCGTCGTCGTAGTCGATGCCGATGGTGATCTCCATGCGGCGGGTCGAAGGCGAGGAGTGGTTGATGATCATCTCGCCGAACACCTTGCTGTTGGGCATGACCACCTTCAGCCCGGCGGGGCTGGCGAGTTCGGTGGTGAACAGGTCCAGCGCCCTTACGGTGCCCATCTGGCCGTTGACCTCGACGAAGTCGCCGATGCGGTAGGGCCGCAGCATCAGCAGCATCACCCCCGCCGCCACGTTGGACAGTGTGCCCTGCATGGCCAGGCCGATGGCCAGGGACGCCGCGCCCAGCACCGCCAGGATCGAGGTCGCCTGCACGCCCAGCTGCTGCAGGATGGCGACCAGGCCGACGATCACCACCCCGTAGCGGACGACCGATCCGATGAAGTTCTGCAGGGTCGTGTCGGCGCCGCGGCGACCCGGCACCCGGCCGAGGGCCCGCTTGACCAGGCTCGACAACCATCCCGCCGTCCACAGGGTGACGGCCAGGATGATGGCCGCCACCACCAGATTGACCGCCAGATCCCCGGCGGCGTTCGTGAACTTGTGCATCAGGTTGTCGTCGCCGATCAGCGTCTGGCGCAGGCGTTGATCCATCTGTTCAGTGAACTGCATCTGCTCTCCCCCGGGCTGGTCGGCCCGTGCGAGCTTATCAGGCGAAACATCCCGTTACAGGGTTTGTGTCGCCCGCTAGTCTGCGACCGCCTAGGAGCGCGCCCATGAGCATCGCCTTCATCGACCTCGCCGCGCAGCAGCGCCGGATCCGCGACCGCCTCGACGCCGCCATCGGCCGCGTCCTCGACCATGGCGGCTATGTGATGGGCCCTGAGGTCCGCGAGTTCGAGGCGAAGCTGGCCGCCTTCGGCCAGGCCCCGCTGTCGCTCAGCTGCGCCAACGGAACCGACGCCATCGCCCTGCCGCTGATGGCCTGGGAGATCGGCGCGGGCGACGCGGTGTTCTGCCCGTCCTTCACCTTCACGGCGACGCCCGAAGTCGTGCCCTGGGTCGGCGCGACGCCGGTCTTCGTCGACGTGCTGCCGGACACCTGCAACCTCGATCCGGCCAAGCTGGAAGCCGCCATCGTGGCGGTACAGGCCGAGGGGGCGCTGAAGCCCGCCGTGGTCATCGCCGTCGACCTGTTCGGCCAGCCGGCGGACTACCCGGCCCTGCGCGCCATCTGCGACCGCCATGGCCTGAAGCTGATCAGCGACTCGGCCCAGGGCTTTGGCTGCACGCTGGACGGCAAACACCCGATCCACTGGGCCGATGTGGCCACCACCAGCTTCTTCCCGGCCAAGCCGCTGGGCTGCTATGGCGACGGCGGCGCGGTGATCTGCAAGGACCAGGCGCTCTGGGACCTGATGGACAGCTACCGCGTGCACGGCAAGGCGGTCGCCGCAGACCTGAACGGCCGGGTGTTCGAGCACGAGTCCAAGTACTTGAACGCCCGCATCGGCATGAACTCGCGGCTGGACTCCATCCAGGCCGCCATCCTGATCGAGAAGCTGGCTATCTTCGCCGAGGAGATCGTGATGCGGCAGGCGGTGGCCGACCGCTACGCCGAGGGCCTGAAGGGCTCGGTGCTGGCCACGCCTACGGTGATCGAGGGCGGCCAGTCGGTCTGGGCCCAGTACGTGATCGAGCACGAGAACCGCGACGGCCTCGCCGCCCACCTGAAGACCCAGGGCGTGCCGACCGCCGTCTACTACCCGGTGCCGATGCACGTGCAGGAGCCCTACGCCCACTTCCCGCAAGGCGTCGGCGGACTGCCGGTGACCGAGGCCCTGGTCGGCAAGGTGCTCGCCCTGCCGATGCACCCCTACATGGACGTCGAGACCCAGGACCGGATCATCGCCGCGGTGCAGGGCTTCAACGGCTGAACAGGAAGCTCGGGCGGATCAGGCCGCCGATGCCGATCTCGTTGATGGGGTTGTCGCGCACGATCTGGATGGCCAGCAGGTTCTCGCCCGCCGCCGCGCCCGAGAGGTCGTAGATCACCGGGACCGAGAACCGCTGGCCGCTGTCGCCGATCCGCCTGCCGTTCAGCCACACCGTCGCCCGGTCGTCGAAGCCCCCCAGAAAGAGGCGGAGCGGCGCTCCGGCCTCTTCCGCCGTCAGGGTGAAGCGGTGGCGATACCAGACCGTCTGGCCGGCCAGACGCTGGGCGTCCCAGGTCGAGGCGTAGGTGGAGGTCAGCGGCCAGGCCGAGTCGTCGAAGGCCGGGTCCTGATAGTCGCCGGTCCCGAAGGCGGTCTTCAGCCTCTCGGGCAGCGGTTGCAGGACCTGATGGCGGGCCGCCTCGCGCACGAAGGGGCCAATGAACCGCTCGAGGTAGGCCGGCGCCTCCCTGGCCACGATATCGGGATTGCGCGCATAGTAGGCCCTCCACGTCGCGTGCATGGCCTCGTAGCGCTCCAGCGCCGTCGTGAAGTCAAAGCGGTTCGCCGCCTCGTGGTAGGCGAGATAGAAGTCCAGCAGGTCGACGCCCGAGCGGAAGTAGGCGATCCGTTCCTTCTCGGCAGGCAGTCTGGCCAGCCGCTCGGCCTCGGTTATGTCAGCCTGCGCCGCCTCGACGAAGGCCTGGTCGAAGATCAGCGGAATGGCGTGGTATGAGCCGGCCTCCTGGCCGGCCGCGGCTTGCGTCTCGGTGAGCCGCAGCAGGTAGCGACGCATGGGTTCGGCGCCGTCGCCGAAGGCCTTGGCGCAGTAGTCGGCGAGCAGGGCCTGCCAGTCCTGCGAGGCGTCCCAGGCCAGCTGCATGAACAGCCAGTCGCCAGGTCCGTTGACTCCCCAGGCCTTGGTCGCCTCGATATTCAGGCCCTCGACCCCGGCGTCTCGGTAGTAGGCCAGCTCCTCGCCCCAGATCCGCAGCTTGGAATAGGGCAGCATGTTCTCGGCCAGGTTCCAGTTGTAGCCCCGGTAGAGCATGGGATTGCCCTGGCGCCGGGCCAGCGTCGCCCACTGGTCGAACACCGCCTTGTAGAGCGGCTGACTGCGCGACGCCCCGTCGGTCATGGCGTGATAGCGCGAGAAATTGATCGGCGCGAAAATCACCGCCACCCGCGGATCGGGCGTGTAGCGGCGCGGATACCCCCCGTGCGCGGCGTAGGAATAGAAGCCCAGGTGGACGTTCGGATAGGCAGGCCCCAGCGCCGCCAGCACGTCGTTGGCCAGCTTGACCAGCAGGTCGGTCTGGTCAGGCTCGCCGGAGATCGGGTCGATCGCGCCCGAGCCCGCCGCCGCCGCCTCCGGCGACAGCGAATAGCCCGCGGTGTCGGCCGGTCCGATCGGGAAGCCCACGGCCTTGTCCCTCGGCCAGCCCTTCGTCTCGAACGTCTCGCGGATGTCCTGGGCCATCATGGCGGCGATGCGCGGGTCGGTGGTTTCGATCTGCGGGCCCTTGCGCACCAGCCGCCCCTGCGAGTCCCTGCGCAGGGCGTAGAGGGTCGGGTCGGCGTCGAAGGCCGCCTTGTGCCGCTTCACGAAGGCGGGCCAGTAGTGCCCCGCCGTCTGGGCGGAGACGGGCTGGAACACCCCGGCCCGCTGGCGGCGCAGCCAGACCTCCATCCGCGCCCTGTCCTGCGCCGTCACGGTGTCGGCCCCGCCCCGGTACCAGAGCCGGCGCATGGAGAAGTCGGGTTTCTGGCTTTCGTCCAGGCGTGGAATCGCCACCGTCGCCCGACGCGGGATGACCTCGCCGATCTCGCCCGGCATCACCCAGTCCACGCCCAGTTTCTCCAGCACCGCGTAGACGCCGAACAGAGCCGCCTCGTCGCTCTCGCCGCCGATCAGCAGGGTCTTGCCCCGCGTCAGCAGCCGGAAACCCTCACGCGAGGGCGTGGCCGTCTTCGGCGCCGCGCCCATCTTCACGGCCAGCGCGCCCAGCACCACGGCGGGGCCCTTCACGGCCTTGGGGTCCGAGGTGCGGACCACCTCCAGCGTTGCGCCCGACATCTTTCCGAGGTGGTAGTTCAGCTCCTCGGCGGCCGTCTCCAGCCTGTCCGACGGCTCAAGGTAGATACGCGCTACGGGGCGGCCGTCCCGCACCAGGGTCTGGGCGAGCGCCCCCGCCGGCGTGAGGGCCAGCAACAGCGTCAGAAGGAGCGTCAGCCTCATGGTGATTCCAGCATCCGTTCCAGCGTGGTCAGTTCATCGGCCTCCCGCGAAGGCTTGTCCCAGCGGATGCGGCTGATCCGAGGAAAGCGCATGGCCACGCCGCTTTTGTGGCGGGTCGAGCGCTGCAGGCCCTCGAAGGCGACTTCCAGCACAAGTCCGAAGTCGAGGCCGGCCTTCACCGACCGCACAGGCCCGAACCGCTCGAGCGTGTTGTCGCGCACGAACTTGTCCAACTGCTTGAGTTCCTCGTCTGTGAAACCGAAGTAGGCCTTGCCGACCGGCGTCAGCGTCCGGTCGCCGGCCGCGTCCTCCCGCCAGACTCCGAAGGTGAAGTCGCTGTAGAAGCTCGACCGCTTGCCGTGCCCGCGCTGGGCGTACATCAGCACCGCGTCGATCAGGCGCGGGTCGCGCTTCCACTTGAACCACGGCCCCTTCGGCCGTCCGGCCTCGTACAGGCTGTCCCAGCGCTTGAGCATCAGGCCCTCGGCGAGGCGCGGATCGCCCTCCGGCGGATCGGCGCGCAGGGCCGACAGCTGTTCCCAGGTCTCGAAGGGTTGAAGCGGGGAGAGGTCGATCCGCGGGCTTTTCGCGGCCGAAACGAAGCTCTCCAGCCGTTTTCGCCTTTCCGCGAACGGAAGCCCGCGCAGATCCGCCTCGCCGTCCAGAAGCAGGTCGTAGGCGCGGATGCCGGCCGGAAAAGCCTTCAGCATCTTCGCGTCGACGCTCTTGCGGTTCAGCCGCTGCTGCAGGTCGCCGAAAGTCCCGACCTGGCCGTCGCGCATGACCAGCAGCTCGCCGTCCAGCGCGCCGTCATAGGTCATCGCCTCCAGCACGTCCGGGAAGGTGTGGCTGATGTCGTCGCCGGTGCGGGTGTAGAGCCGCTTCTCGCCGCGCTCGCTGACCGCCTGGACGCGGATGCCGTCCCACTTCCATTCGGCGGCATGGTCGGCGGGGTCGAGCCGGGCGAAGTCGACGGCCTCGTCGATGGCCTGGGCCAGCATCACCGATCGGAAGCGGCCGGGGGAGTCGACGCTCGGCCGCTCCGACCGGCCTTCCAGCCAGGCGAACAGATCCTCGTAGGGGGCGCTGAGCGCGTGCCAGACCTCCTCGACCTCGCTGACCGCGACGTCGCCCAGGTCCGCGCAGGCCTGTTTGGCCAGCCGGCTGGAAACGCCCACCCGAAGGCCGCCGGTCAGGAGCTTCAGCAAAGCCCAGCGGCCGTCGGCGTCCAGCGCGTCCAGCCATCCCTCGATCAGCGGCTGCACCTCGCCCCGCGAGGCGGTGCGCAGGGCCTCGACCACCTCCGACAGCTCCGGTTCGCGGTTGGCGCCGGGCCTCGCGGGCCAGACCAGGGCGACGGTCTCTGCCAGGTCGCCCACATAGTCGTAGGACCAGCGAAACAGCACCGGGTCCATCCGCGCCTCGACGGCCTTGCGGATAGCGGCGGGCTTGGCGGCCGAGAAGCTCAGCGTGCCGGTCAGCGTCGCCAGGGCCCAGCCGCGGTCGGGATCGGGCTGGCCGGCCAGGAAGTCGCGCATCAGCCGCAGCTTCGCATTCCGCGATGCGGTGAACGACAGGTCATCGAGAAGGCGGGCGAAGGCGCGCATTGAGGGAGACTGTAGTGCATCGCGCGGGGTTGCGTCCTTCGACACGCCGCTTTCGCGCCCTGCTCAGGACGACTAAGTCAGAGACGCCACAAAGCCCGTCATGGTGAGCAGCGCCGGAGGCGCGTGTCGAACCACGCAAAGCAGCAGGAGCCCGCCCCATGTCCGATGATCCCATCTTCTCCACCGGCCGGGTGGCCGTGATAACCGGGGCGGCCAGCGGCATCGGGCTGGCCGCGGCGAATCATTGCGCGGCGGCGGGGATGACGGTGGTGATGGCCGACATCTCCGACGGGCTCGACGCCGCCGCCGCCGAGGTCGCGGCGATCGGCGGGGTGGCCGAGCACCACGCCCTGGATGTCTCCGACTTCGCCGCAGTGCAGGCGCTGGCGCAGGATGTCTTCGCCCGCCACGGGGAGGTCGCGCTGCTGATGAACAACGCCGGGACCAGTTTCCGGAGTCAGCCGTTCGACGGCCTCGACGCCTGGCGCAAGACGCTGGAGGTGAACCTCTGGGGCATCGTGCACGGGGTGCAGGCCTTCACCCAGCCGATGCTCGACCAGGGCAGGCCGGGCCGGATCGTCAACACCGGCTCCAAACAGGGCATCACCAATCCGCCCGGAGACCTCGCCTACAACGTCTCCAAGTCGGCGGTGAAGACCCTGACCGAGGGACTGCAGCACGCGCTGCGCAACATCGAGGGCGGGCAGGTGACGGCCCACCTGCTGATCCCCGGCTTCACCTACACCGGCCTGATCCGCCGCTTCGCCGCCGAGAAGCCGGCCGGCGCCTGGACCCCGGAGCAGGTGGTCGAGGCAATGGTCGCGGCCTTGGCGGCCGGCGACTTCTACATCCTCTGCCCCGACAACGAGACGACACCTGAAATGGATGCCAAACGTGTCCGCTGGGGCGCCGAAGACCTGGCCGGCAACCGTCCGCCTTTGTCGCGCTGGCATCCGGACTTCGCCGAGGCCTTCGCCGACTGGATGAGGGGTTAGCCCCGGCCTTCCTGCAACTCGCCCAGGATGGTGATCTTCTGCCAGATCTTGCGGCCCAGGTCGGTGCAGAGGTTCTCGACATCGCTGGCGGCCGCCACGACGACATGGTCGTGGCTCTCGCCGGCGTAGAGGGCTGACAGCTTGCCGGTCAGGGCCAGCATCTCGGCGCAGTACTCCAGGTAGCGGGTCAGCTCGAACCGGCTCATCCGCCGCTCGGGCGAGGACGGCGTGCGCGGCCCGCCGGACAACAGGGTGGTCGGATCCTTGGTCAGCTGGTGCATGTCGACGACGTGGGCGAAGGACCGCAGCTCATGCAGGGCGGCCTGGGTGCGGGCGCGCTTCCAACGCTCCTCGAGGCTGAGCAGGAACCACAGGCCGGCCGCCATCAGCAGGATCAGATTCACCGAAGATTCGAGCGTCTCCGATAGCGCCAGATCGTTGGTCCGCGCCAGGATGCCGCTCCAGTCGACGTCCCGCAGGACGCGAACCAGGCCCGCCAGGCCGGCGAGTGACACCAGACCAACCAGCAGCCTAAGGCCCAGATAGGGGCGCGACAGGGCCCTGGCGCGGCGGGCGGTGTCCTGCGCCGTGGCGCGCAACTGCTCACCCGCGCCGGACAGGCCCGATCCGGGAAACCGCTCGGAGACCCGCGCGGCCAGCTTTCCGGCCGTCTTGACGATCTCCTCGGCGCTCAGGGTGCGATAGTCAGGGGCCGGGCGCTTCATGCGGCGCTTGCCGCAGATGCGACCACGTCCGCCGAGACCTGGTGGAACGAGCAGCAGAACGAGAATCCGGCGACGAACGCCAGCGTCAGGACGATCACAGGAAGCCGCATGAGTCCCCCGAGGACGATTGAGGCGGATGGAGCCCGCGTTCAGCGAGCCTGTCCAGCCTTCTCGCGAACGACGTCAGTCGTCGTCGTCCTCATAGCCCACCAGCGCCAGGGCCCTGGCCGGCTGACCGCGCAGTTCGCACCAGCGCAGCAGGGCTTCCTCCCGGCCGTGGGTGATCCAGACCTCGCCCGGCGACAGCTCCGTGATCGTGTCGGTCAGTTCGTCCCAGTCGGCGTGGTCGGAGATGACCAGCGGCAGTTCGACGCCCCGCTGCCGGGCGCGGGCGCGCACCCGCATCCAGCCCGAGCAGAAGGCGCTGACCGGGTCGGCGAAGCGGCGGCTCCAGCGGTCGGCCAGCGCCGAGGGCGGGCAGAGCACGATCTCGCCCGGCAGCTTGCCGGCCGCCTCCCCGGCGTGGGCGAGGGGGCCGAGGTCGACGCCGTGGCGATCGTAGAGCGCGTTGAGGCTGGTCAGGGCGCCGTGGACATGGATGGTGCGGTCCCATCCCGCTTCCCGCAGCAGGGCGATGACCCGCTGGGCCTTGCCCAGCGCGTAGGCGCCGACCAGATGCGTGCGTTCGGGGAAACGCGCGATCGACCTGAGCAGGCGCGCGACCTCGTCGGCGGCGTCCGGATGGCGGAACACCGGCAGGCCGAAGGTCGCCTCGGTGACGAACAGGTCGCAGGGGACGGGCTCGAACAGTGCACAGGTCGGGTCGCGGCGGCGCTTGTAGTCGCCCGAGACGACGGCGGTGAAGCCCTTCCAGCGGATCACCGCCTGGGCCGAGCCGAGAACATGGCCAGCGGGGGCCAGACTGATCTCGACGCCGTCCCGGGACAGGGTCTCGCCGTGGGCCAGGCTCGCCCGGCCCGTCGCGAAGTCGTCGCCATAGCGACAGGCCATGATGTCCAGCGTCTGCGGCGTGGCCGCGACATGCCCGTGACCGGCCCGGGCGTGGTCGGCATGGCCATGGGTGATCACCGCCCGCGGCACGGGGCGCACGGGGTCGATGTAGAAGTCTCCCGGCGGGCAGTAGAGGCCGGCCGGGGTCGGGCAAAGCAGGCTCTCGGGTTTCACCATCTGGATATGGGAACGCCTCGCGTCTAAACCGGGTGCATGAGTGATCATCTCGACGCCATGCGCAACTTCGTCCAGGCCATGAACCAGGGCAGCCCCCACGCCATCGCCCTGAAGATGGAGACCGTGGCGCTCGACCGTGAGGGGGCGACGCTGCGCGTCCCCTATGACGAGAAGCTGATCGGCGATCCGGATACGGGCGTCATCGCCGGCGGGGTGGTGACGACTCTGCTCGACCACGCCTGCGGCCAGGCGGTGCACACGGGTCTGACCGAGTTCAAGACCATCGCCACCCTGGACCTGCGCATCGACTACATGCGCCCGGCCGAGCCCGGGAAGGACCTCTTCGCCAGGGCGCACTGCTACAAGGTGACCCGCTCGGTCGCCTTCGTGCGGGCCGTGGCCTACGACGACAATCCCGACGACCCGGTGGCGGCGGCGCAGGCCGCCTTCATGCTGGACTCCAGCGCCGGGCGCGGCTTCGGCGCCAACCTCAAGGACAGGAAGCCGCGCAAATGACCGATCCGTCCGATCCGTCCGAACCGGTCGGCGCGCTGCTGGCCCGCATCCCCTACGCGCAGTTCCTGGGCGTGAAGATCGAGCTGGCCGGCGACGAGATGACCGCTGTCCTGCCGTTCGGCATGCATCTGGTCGGTAACCCGACCCTGCCGGCCATCCACGGCGGGGTGCTGGGCGCCTTCATGGAGATGACGGCGCTGGCCCAGCTGCTGCTGACCGAGGGCCAAGCCCGCCAGCCGCGGGTGATCGACGTGTCGATCGAGTATCTGCGCTCGGGCCGTCCGCTGACCACCTTTGCCCGCGCCGAGATCAAGAAGGTCGGCCGCCGCATCGCCAACGTCCATGTCGAGGCCTGGCAGGATCGCCGCGCCGCGCCGATCGCCGCCCTGCGCGGACACTTCCTGGTGACGCCGACCGAGGGGTAGGGGGCTCCTGGGGACATGTTCCGGCGTAGCCGGTACGTGTCCCCATTCTTCCGGTCGGGGACACGTACGCTTCGCGAACATGTCCCCGAATATTACAGCCAAGTAATCGTGCGCGTCTGAACCTTAAACATAGGTCATGACGCAGACTTAACGGGTATTCATCGCGGGCTTCTCCTATATCGACGTCACCGGACGCGCTCCTCCGCGCCCAACTCGATCCAAGGGGACTAACCGATGACCGTTTCCAAGTTCAGCAACATCGCCAGCCTGGCCCTCGCCGCCCTGCCGGTGTTCGTCATTCTCGCCGCCATCAACGCGAGCCAGGTCGTTAGCGCCGCCGGCCTGTGACCGGCGACGCAACGCTCCGCCGGGCCTGACCCTCCTCCCCCCAGAACCAGGTCAGGCCCGGCGGAGTCCTCACGCGATACGTCGCGTAACCAGAAGTGACACTGAAAAGGCCTCCCCAGTGGGAGGCCCTTTTGCTATCGGCGGACATGCAAAGTCCTGTCGCCGTGATCTTTGACTGTGACGGGGTCCTTGTGGACTCCGAGATTCTCGCCATCGAGGTCGAGATCGCTCTGCTGGCCGAGTACGGCCTCACCTACGCGCCGGAAGAGTACCACCACCGCTTCCTCGGCCTGAACGACGCCGCCTATCAGGCCGCACTGGACGCCGACGCGTTGGAGCGGACGGGCCGGCCGTTGCCGGTGGATTTCCTGCATCGCGCCCATACCCAGCGCTGGGACGCCTGCCAGACCAGGCTGGTCGAGGTGGCGGGCTGCGGCGCGGCCGTGGCGGCGCTGGCGCTGCCGAAGGCCGTGGCCAGTTCATCGGGCGCGGATTTCCTGCGCGAGAAGCTTCGGCTGACCGACCTGCTCGGCGCTTTCGACCCCCACGTCTATTCCGCGGATCTGGTCGAGCGGGCCAAGCCGCATCCGGACATCTTCCTCCACGCCGCGCTCCGGCTGGACGTCGATCCGGCCCGATGCCTCGCCATCGAGGACAGCGTCAACGGCGTCCGCGCCGCGCTGGCCGCCGGTATGACCGTCTGGGGCTTCGCCGGCGGCGGTCACGTCGATGCGCACGGCGCCGCACGGCTGGTCGAGGCCGGCGCGCACGAGATG
Source organism: Caulobacter sp. (assembly GCA_031426695.1). Lineage (GTDB taxonomy): Bacteria > Pseudomonadota > Alphaproteobacteria > Caulobacterales > Caulobacteraceae > Caulobacter. The sequence goes on along the minus strand of JASJPM010000005.1, from coordinate 328,819 downwards.
GTGGACACCTGGGCCGAGGCGGCGGCGCGGTTCGCGGGGTTCTAAGGACGTTCCATTACCCCGTCATTCTCGGAACAAGTCCGGGGATGACGGGGTGTGGGTTCAGAACGCAGAGAGCGGCGTCCGCTGAGCGCCATCCGCGTCAAAGTTCTCCTCCGCCAGCCAGGCGTCGAGCCGGGCCGCGATCGCGGGCCATTCGTGGTCCAGGATCGCGTGAACCTCGGTGTCCCAGTTTCCGCCCTTCAGCCAATAGGTCTGGCGCAGCGTTCCCTCCAACGTGAAGCCGAACCGGGACGCCGCCCGGCTCGAGGCGACGTTCTCGGGGCTGCAGCGCCATTCCAGCCGCCGGTAGCCGCGCGAGAAGACGCAGCCGGCCAGCAGGCGGAAGGCCTCGGTGCCGCCGACGCGGCGGGTGATGGCCTCGCCCAGCGTCAGGCCGACCTCGGTGACGCCCATCTCGGGATTGACGTTGAGCACCATGTAGAGCGCCGCCGGCGTCGGACCGCGTGGATCGGTCTTGTCGATCACCGCATAGAGGGTCTGGGTCGGCTTCTGGCCCCGGTCGACCAGCCAGGCGGTGAAGGCCGCCTCGTCGGCGAACGGACCGGACGGAATCCAGGTCCACAGGTCGTCCTTCGATCCGATCGCCGCCCAGAGGCCGGGGCCATGCAGCGCGACGTCCAGCCGCTCCAGATCGACCGTCCGGCCGACAATGATGCCGGCGTCGAGGGGCGGGCAGGGCAGCAGGGGGGCGTCGGTCATCGCGGGGTCTCTGGAATCACTACCCGGAGCCTAGCGCCCCGAACGGCGGCGTCCACCGGACCGTCGGCGGGTGGGCGATTGCCGTCCACGCCGATGCGCCCCTAGGATCACCGCCGCAAACAGGGGCCCCGCATGTTTCGATCACTCAGCGTCCGCGTACTCGTCGCGCTCGCCTTCGGCCTTGGCGGGGGCGCGGCGCTGGCCGCCTGGGGCGACGCGGGGTTCGCCGGCGCCGTCGCGCCGGTGGAGGCGATCGGCGGGCTGTGGCTCAACGCCCTTCGCATGACCGTGGTGCCGCTGGTGTTCTCGTTGCTGGTGACCGGCATCGCCTCGGTCACCGACGCGGCGGCGACGGGCCGGCTCGCGGCCCGGGCCATCGGCCTGTTCTCCGTGCTTCTGGTCATCGCCGCCGTCTACGCGACCCTCGCGACCCAGGGGCTGCTGGCCGTCTGGCCAGTCAGCGCCGAGGGGGCGCAGGCCCTGCGCGCCGGGGCCGGGGCCAGCGGGGCCGTGGCCGCCGAGTCCGCCGGCTTCACCGCCTGGATCACCAGCCTGGCGCCGTCCAACCCGATCAAGGCCGCCGCCGAGGACGCCATCCTGCCGCTAGTGGTGTTCGGGGTCTTCGTCGGCTTCGCGGCCACCCGCCTGCCGGACCGGCTGCGGCTGCCGCTGATCACCCTGTTCCACGCGATCGCCGAGACGATGATCATCATCGTCCGCTGGGTGCTGTGGGCGGCGCCGGTCGGCGTCTTCGCGCTGTCGCTGGGCGTGGGCCTGCGCGCCGGTCTCGGAGCGGCGGGGGTCCTGCTGCAGTATGTGGTCGTGGTCTCGGTCATCACCGCCGGGATCGCCCTGCTGCCCTATGCGCTGATAGCGCTTCGCAGGGGCGGGGTCAGCCTGCCGGCCTTCGCCCGGGCCGTGGCGCCGGTGCAGGTGCTGGCCTTCTCGACGCAGTCCTCGCTTGCCTGCCTGCCGGCGATGATCGAGCGCGCCAATGACGACCTGCGGATCCCGCCGCGGATCACCGGTCTGGTGCTGCCGCTGGCGGTGGCGGTGTTCCGGCTGACCAGCCCGGTCGCCAACCTGGCCGTGGCATACTTCGTCGCCCACGTCTTCGGCATCCAGCCGGGCCTGCCGCAGATGATCGCCGCCGTCTTCGTGGCCTTCGCGATCAGTGTCGGGTCGGTCGGGCTGCCCGGGCAGATCTCGTTCTTCGTCAGCATGGCGCCGATCTGCCTGGCGCTGGGCGTCCCGCTGGACCTGCTGCCGATCCTGCTGGCGGTGGAGGTGATCCCCGACATCTTCCGCACGATCGGCAACGTCACCGGCGACCTCGGCGTCACCGCCCTGCTGCAGAGGCCCGGCGATGAAGAGGAAGCGATTGTCGACCCGGAGTCGGCGCCGATCTGAGCCGGACGGGACCGCTAGAAGAACGAATGCCAGACCAGAGCGGCGCCGCCGACCAGCAGCACGCCGAAGGTCAGGACCATGCCCAGGGCACGCGCGATCAGAACGGGGCCGAGCATGCCGACGACGTGCAGCAGCCGACCCGCGGCGAAGGCGGCGGCCAGGCCGCAGACGAAGATCTGCGCGAAGCCGTTCATCTCGATCAGGCCGATGACGATGAGGGCCAGCGGCGTGTACTCGGCGAAGTTGGCCTGGGCCCGGATCTGCCGGTTGAACTTCTCGTCGCCGCCGTCGCCGGCGCTCAGCTGGGTGGCGCGACGTCGGTTGGCGATCGGAAAGCTGATCAGCACGAGAAAAATGGCGGCGGCGCCCGCCAGGACCAGGGTGACTGGTAGCGTATCCATTGTTGTTTCCCCCTCCCCGAGGATCGCCCTTGAGGGCGAGGGGAGCTTGGACCAAACAGCGTTCGATGCAAGTCCGCCGCTATCTCGACCGGGTCCGCCGGTCGCTGGTCACCTGGCCTGACGCGCGCGGCTGGTTGCTGGCCGCGATCGTGGGCGCCGGTGCGCTGGCCCTGGAGCTGCTGATCGGGCTGTGGGGCGGGTTCCTGCGACCGACGCCCGGCGACTGGTCGGTGCTGCCGATGACGCTGGCGCTGGCGGTGCTCGTACCGTCCCTGGGCGAGGAGCTGGTCTTCCGGGGCGTGCTCGTACCCGGGCGGGAGGAGGGCGGTCCGGCCACGCGCGCCATCCTGCCATCCACGGCGGTGTTCGTGCTCTGGCACGTCTTCGAGGCCCTGACCTTCATGCCCCAGGCCGCGCCGGTCTTCCTGCGGTCCGACTTCCTGGCCACCACGGCCGTTCTGGGCCTGGCCTGCGGCTGGCTGCGCTGGCGGACAGGGTCGCTGTGGCCGGCGGTGCTGCTGCACTGGCTCGAAGTGGCCGGCTGGCAGATCTGGTTCGGCGGCGGGATGTTGTAGGGGACTGGATACGGTGTCCCCGCAGGGGACATTGTTTCCTGTCCCCGACGCTTCGAAGGGTCGGGGACAGCTACCGTCTATTAACGGAAGCAGTCCCCTTTCCTTGACCCCCGCGCCTCAGTCCCTATACCGCCAGCCCATGTTCGAAGGTCTCTCCCACACCGCCCGCGACGCCAAGGCCTGGCCGTTCGAGCAGGCCCGCAACCTGCTCGCCCGCGTCCTGCGCGTCCGCCTGACCGATGGCGAGCGCGATCTCGCCGCGACGCTGATCAACGCCGGCAAGGCCGACGAAGCGTATCGGACCTTCGAGGCGCTGCAGAAGCCGGTGGTGCTGGAGACCGGCTACGGCCCGTCCGGCCTGCCGCACATGGGCACCTTCGGCGAGGTGGCGCGCACGACTATGGTGCGGATGGCCTTCCGCGCCCTGACCGACGACGCCCTGCCGACGCGGCTGATCAGCTTCAGCGACGACATGGACGGCCTGCGCAAGATTCCGCCGAATGTGCCGAACGGCGAGGTCATGGCTCCCGACCTCGACAAGCCGCTGACCGTGGTGCGCGATCCCTATGGCGAGCACGAGAGCTTCGGCCACCACAACAACGCCCGTCTGCGCGCGTTCCTCGACAGCTTCGGCTTCGACTACGAGTTCGTGTCCTCGACAGATTGCTATCGCGGCGGCCGGTTCGACGAGACGCTGCTGACGGCGCTGGCCCGGTTCGACGCCATCCAGAAGATCATGCTGCCGTCGCTGGGCGAGGAGCGCCGCGCCACCTATTCGCCGTTCCTGCCGATCAGTCCGAAGACCGGCAAGGTGCTGCAGGTCCCGACGCTGGAGCGCAACGTCGAGCAGGGTACGATCGTCTTCCGCGACGAGGACGGCGAACTCACCGAGGTTCACGTCACCGGCGGCGGCGTGAAGATGCAGTGGCGGCCCGATTGGGCGATGCGCTGGACCGCGCTGGGCGTCGACTACGAGATGAGCGGCAAGGACCTGATCGACAGCGTTCGCCTGTCCAACCAGGTCTGCAAGGTGCTGGGCGGGGTTCCGCCCGAAGGGTTCAACTACGAACTCTTCATGGACGAGAACAACCAGAAGATCTCCAAGACCAAGGGCAACGGCCTGACCATGGAGGAGTGGCTGCGCTACGGCGCGCCCGAGAGCCTGGCCTACTACATGTTCCAGTCGCCCAAGTCGGCCAAGAAGCTCTATTTTGACGTCATCCCCAAGGCGACGGACGAGTACCTGCAGCAGCTGGACGCCTTCAACCGCAAGCGGGAAGAGGGCGGCAACGCCGTCGACCTGAACAACCCGGCCTGGCACGTCCATATGGGCCAGCCGCCGGCCAAGGGCTCGCCGGTGTCGTTCTCGCTGATGCTGAACCTGGTCTCGGCCGGCAACGCCTCCAGCAAGGACGTCCTGTGGGGCTTCCTGACCCGCTACATCCCCGGCGCGACGCCGCAGAGCGAGCCGCTGCTGGACCGCCTGGCCGACTTCGCGATGAACTACTACGAGGACTTCGTCGCGCCGACGAAGGCCTTCCGCGCCGCCACCGACCAGGAGCGGGCGGCGATGGAGGACCTGCTGGCGCGCTTCCGGGCCCTGCCGGCCGGCTGCCAGGACGCCGAGCTGATCCAGAACGAGGTCTATGAAGCGGGCAAGGCCGGCGGGTTCGATCCGCTGCGCGGCTGGTTCCAGGCGCTGTACGAGGTGCTGCTGGGCCAGAGCCAGGGCCCGCGTTTCGGCTCCTTCGCGGCCATCTTCGGCCTCGACCGGACCATCCAGCTGATCGAGGACGGTCTCGCCTCAAAGCTGCTGCAAGCCTGAACCGAACATAACGAGGCGGCCCTGATCGTGTTCAGGGTCGGCCCGCTAGGGTTCTTCTCAACGACGGGCGAAAGCCGGTCGAAAACATTTTGAGGAGAACAACCATGACCCAAGTCACGAACAAGATCGCCAAGGTCGGTCTGGCCCTCTCCGTGGCCGCCGCCATGACCGCCACCGCCGTCCCGATGACGGCCAGCGCCCAGAACGCCGGTGTCTTCCGCTGCGACGCCCCCGGCTCCAAGCAAGAGAGCGGCGCGGTGATCGGCGCCCTGCTGGGCGGCCTGCTCGGCAACCAGGTGGCCAAGAACGAGCGCACCGCCGGCGCGGTGGTCGGCGCGGGCCTGGGCGCCGCCGCCGGTTCCTACATCGGCTGCAAGTCGCAGACGAACGACGCCAACAGCCAGGGCGTCTACAACCGCGGCGGCCAGCGTCTGGCCTCCTACGTCCAGCCGGCCCGCTATGAGCGGACCAACCTGCGGATGACGGCGGTGACAAACGTCAGCCTGCGGGCCGGCCCCTCGACCTCGACCTCGAAGGTCGGCGTCCTGCAGCGCGGCCAGACCTTCCAGGCCGCGGCCTACGCCAACGGCGGCCGGTGGGTGCTCGTCAGCCGCAACGGCGTCGGCATCGGCTACGTCCACGCCGGCTACGTCCGGCCGGTGAGCGGCGGCTACCAACAGACGGCCTACGGCTACTAGGTCGTCACGCCGGATCAACAGTGAGGGCCGGTTCCGAAGGGAGCCGGCCCCTTCGCCTGTCCGCTATTGGCTGGCCCAGAGGATGCGGGCGATCCAGGCGACGTCCTTCCGCTCCAGGGTGCGGCCCGGGTAGTCGGGGTTCAGCGACTTGAGCTCTACGGCCTTGCCGGTGATGCGCGCCACCTCCTTGGCCAGCACCTCGCCGGCGGTGGTCTTCACCACCACGCGGTCGCCGCGGCGCGGTTCGCCGCCGGTCGGGTCGACCACGATGCGGTCACCCTCGCGATAGACCGGGGCCATGGAGTCGCCGCTGATCTCCAGCGCGTAGACGCCCTCGCGGGCCAGGCCCGGAAAGTCGATCTCGTCCCAGCCCTGGCCGACGGGGAAGCCGGCGTCGTCGAAATAGCCGTCGTCGCCGGCCTGGGCGAAGCCGATCAGCGGCACCCCCTTGGCGCCGACCGTCCCGCCGCCCTCGGCCATGGCCGCGAACTCGCCGAAGCTGACGCCGGTCGCCGCCAGCACCTTCGACAGGCTCTCGGTGGAGGGCCAGCGCGGCCGGGCGTCGGCGTCGCTGGAGAACCGTTTGGAGCGGTTGAAGCTGGTGGGATCGAGCCCCGCCACCTTGGCCAGCGCCGAGGTGGTCATGTCGAACCGCGCCGCCAGCTGGTCGATGGCGGTCCAGATCTGCGAATGCGACGGGCGCGACATGGCGAGGCCTGCTCAGGTGGAGATAGGAAAATAGTCCACCTTGTTAGGAATGTATACCTCGATCTACGCAGCCTTCGGGCGGATCCAGGCGCCGATCGCCAGCACCAGGGTGGCGCTGAAACCCATCAGCGCCAGGAAGTTCTGGCGGAAGGCGAGGTCCAGGTCCTCGTCCACCCAGCCGGCCACATGGATGGCCAGGGTCATCACCTGGAAGCCGCAGGCATAGACCGGCCAGGGCCTGGGCGACTTCCAGCTGAGCGCGATCAGGCCGATCAGGACCGCCAGATCGATCGCGAACAGGGCCAGCGACTCGCTCAGGCCGAAGGTCACCACCTGGGCGACCAGGGTCGCGGTCCACCCGAGGAAAAACAGCGCCGCGCCGCGCCGCTCGATCGGGCCGCCGCGCATCACCGCGCCCGTGACGGTCACGAGCATCAGCAGGATGAAGGCGATCTGGACGGGCGAGAGCAGCAGGGCGGGCATCCTTCCGGGGGGCGAGCCCTCGGCAGTTCCCGCATCCGTCCCGCCGCGTCAAGCGCGAGGCGCGGATGCGGCATCGCAACGCTTGACGTTGACGTAAAGGGCATTATACCTCGTGCCCAACGAGAAAAACGTAAGCCAAGGGAGGAAAGAAAATGCCGACCGAACTGCGTCGCCCCGAGCGGACCTTCACGATCCGTCAGCTCTGCACCGAATTCAAAGCCACGCCGCGCGCCCTGCGCTTCTACGAAGACAAGGGCCTGCTGACCCCCGCCCGCGACGGCATGAACCGCGTCTATTCCTACAAGGACCGCGCGCGGCTCATCCTGATCCTGCGGGGCAAGCGGGTTGGCCTGTCGCTGCAGGAAATCCGCGAGATCTTCGAGCTTTACGGCGAAGAAGACGAGGTGATGGCCCAGAACGCCCACTCCCTGAAGAAATTCAAGGAGAAGATCGTCGTCCTCGAGCAGCAGCGCGAAGACATTGACGGCGCCATCGCCGAGCTTCACGAAGCCTGCGCCCGCCTCGAGCGGCACCTGGCCGACAAGCGTCCCGACCTTCTGCCCAAGGCCGCCGACTACGACCAGATGATGCGCGCGCGCGTCGACGGCCACAACGAGCCCGTCGCCGCCAAATAAGGCCGCGACGACCCCAACCAGACCCCGATCTCAACGGAGCGCCCATGGCCTACCAGCCGCCGGCCCGCGATCACGTGTTTCTCCTGCGCGACGTGCTGGAGATCGATCGCTACTCGAACCTTCCCGGCTTCGCCGACGCCTCCATGGACGTCGTCGAGCAGATCATCGAGGAGGCGGCGAAGTTCACGGGCGAAGTGCTGGCGCCCCTGAACAGCGTCGGCGACAAGCAGGGCTGCACCTGGCATCCGGACCATTCGGTCACCACCCCGACCGGGTTCAAGGAAGCCTACAAGCAGCTCTGCGCGGGCGGCTGGACGGGACTTGGCTCCGACACCGCCTACGGCGGCCAGGGCCTGCCCCACGTCGTGAACCTGTCGTTCAGCGAGATGTCGAGCAGCGCCAATATGGCCTTCTCGATGTACCCGGGCCTGGCGCACGGGGCCTATTCGGCCATCCACACCGGCGGCACGGACGAGCAGAAACAGACCTATCTGCCCAAGATGGTGTCCGGCGAATGGACCGGCACCATGAACCTGACCGAGCCGCACTGCGGCACGGACCTGGGCCTGCTGCGCACCAAGGCGGTCCCCCAGGCTGACGGCAGCTATCGCATCTCCGGCCAGAAGATCTGGATCAGCGCCGGCGAGCACGACATGGCGGACAACATCGTCCACCTGGTGCTGGCCCGCATCGAGGGCGCGCCCGCCGGGGTGAAGGGCATCAGCCTGTTCATCGTGCCCAAGTTCTTCCCCAAGGCCGACGGCTCGGTCGGGGCCCGCAACGAGGGCGTCAAGTGCGTCGGCCTCGAGGAGAAGATGGGCATCCACGGCAACGCCACCTGCGTCATGCAGTACGACGAGGCCGAGGGTTACCTGATCGGCGAGGAGAACAGCGGCCTGCGCATCATGTTCGTCATGATGAACGAGGCCCGCATCGGCGTCGGGCTGCAGGGCATCGCCCAGGCCGAAGCCGCCTACCAGGCCGCTCGCGACTTCGCCAAGGACCGCCTGCAGGGCCGCTCCCTGACCGGCCCGAAGAACCCCGACGGCCCCGCCGACCCGATCATCGTCCACCCCGACGTGCGCCGGATGCTGATGGACAGCCGGGCCCTGATCGAGGGCGGCCGCGCCTTCCTGTTCTGGACCGCCCTGCACGGCGATCTGGCCCATGGCCACGAGGACGAGGCCGTCCGCCAGAAGGCCGGCGACTACATGGGCCTGCTGACCCCGGTGCTGAAGGGCTACCTGACCGACAAGGGCTTCAAGGTCTGCGTCGACGCCATGCAGGTCCACGGCGGCAGCGGCTTCACCGAACACTTCCCCGCCAGCCAGTACCTGCGCGACTGCCGCATCGCCCTGATCTACGAGGGCACCAACGGCGTCCAGGCGCTGGACCTGGTCGGCCGCAAGCTGGCCGCCAATGGCGGCCGGGCGGTGATGAGCTTCTTCGCCGAGATCGACGCCTTCGTGGAGGCCAACGGCGCCGACGCCGAGCTGAAGCCGTTCCTCGACGGCCTGGCCAGCGCCAAGGCGCAGCTGCAGGACGCCACCATGTGGCTGATGCAGAACGGCCTGGCCAACCCGGACAACGCCGGGGCGGCCTCGACCGACTACATGCACCTCTTCGGGATCACCGGCCTGGCCTACATGTGGGCGCTGATGGCCAAGGTCTCGCTGGCGAAGATCGCCGGCGGCGACAGCGATCCCTTCTATGCGTCCAAGGTGGCCGTTGGCCGCTACTTCCTCGAGCGGGTGTTGCCGGAGACGGGCGCCCACCTCGCCAAACTCAAGACCGGGTCCGCCACGATGATGGCTCTGCCCGCGGAGGCCTTCTGACGATGAGCGCGCTTCAGGTTGAACGTCTTCCCGCCCTGGCCGAAGAGGACATCGTCATCTTCGAGGACGCGGTCGGCAAGTTCTTCGACGAGCACGCGCCGGAAGCCCGCGTGGCCAAATGGCGCGAGGACGGCATCGTCGAGCGGGTGATGTGGAACGAGGCGGCCGAGGCGGGCCTGGCCTGCCTGTCGATCCCCGAGGAATACGGCGGCATGGGCGGCGACTACCGCCACGAAGTCGTGCTGATGGAACAGCTGGGCGCCAAGGGCGTCGACGGCTTTGGCCTGTCGCTGCACAACTCCATCGTCGCGCCGTACATCTTCCACTACGGAACCGAGGACCAGAAGCGCCGCTGGCTACCCAAGCTGGCGACGTGCGAGTATGTCGGCGCCATCGCCATGACCGAACCGGGCGCGGGCAGCGACCTGCAGGGCATCAAGACCACGGCCCGGCTGGACGGCAACGAGTACGTCATCAACGGCTCCAAGACCTTCATCACCAACGGCCAGACGGCGAACCTGATCCTGGTGGTCTGCAAGACCGACCCGACCCAGGGTGCGCGCGGCACCTCGCTGCTCGTCGTCGAGACTGACAACGCGCCGGGCTTCGAACGGGGCCGCAACCTCGACAAGCTGGGCATGGAGGCGGCCGACACTTCGGAGCTGTTCTTCAACGACGTCCGCGTCCCGACCAGCAACCTGCTGGGCGAGGGCGAGGGGCACGGCTTCTTCCAGCTGATGAGCCAGCTGCCGCAGGAGCGCCTGAACATCGCCGTTCAGGGCATCGCCACCATCGAGCGGGCGTTGGCCCTGACCATCGACTACGTCAAGCAGCGCAAGGCATTCGGCAAGTCGATCCTCGACTTCCAGAACACCCAGTTCGTGCTGGCCGAGTGCAAGACCGAGGCGACCGTCGCCCGGGTCTTCGTCAACCACTGCATCGAGCAGCACCTGAAGGGCAAGCTCGACGCGGCGACGGCCTCGATGGCCAAGTACTGGGTCACCGACCTTGAGAACAGCATCATCGACCGGTGCCTGCAGTTCTTCGGCGGCTTCGGCTACATGGCCGAGTATCCGATTGCCCGGATGTACCGCGACAGCCGCGTCCAGCGCATCTATGGCGGCGCCAACGAGGTCATGAAGGTGCTGATCGCCCGGACTTTGTAGACTGGAGTTTCGCCGCCAAATCCGGTGAAGTCGGCGTCCGATGATCGACCACCTCTCCATCGCGGTCAGCGACCTGGCCCGTAGTGCGGCCTTCTACGAGGCCGTGCTGGCGCCGCTGGGCCACCGCCGGCTGGTCGAGCGTCCGGGGACCGTGGGCTTTGGCAAGCGCTATCCGGAGGTGTGGATCAACCACAGACCGGGGATGACCCGCGCCGATCCGGACACCGGACATCACGCCTGCCTGCGGGCCGCGAGCCAGGAAGCCGTCGACGCCTTTCACGCCGCCGCGCTGGCCAACGGCGGGGCCGACGCCGGGGCGCCGGGGCCCCGCTCAGCAGCCATGACCGGCTACTACGGCGCCTTCATCCTCGACCCCGACGGGGCGAAGCTGGAGGCCGCCAGCTTTCCGAAGAACGAGGCCTGATGTCCCACTACGTCGCCACCATCGACTGGTCGCTCACCGCCGAGCCCGAGGACTTCCTCAAGGGCCGCTACAGCCGCGCCCACACCGTCGCCTTCGATGGCGGGGTCACGATCCCCGGCTCGCCGGCGCCCAGCGTGGTGCCGGTTCCGTGGTCGGATCCGGCGGCGGTCGATCCCGAGGAAATGCTCGTGGCGGCGCTGAGCAACTGCCACATGCTGACCTTCCTGCACAAGGCGCGCGAGGCCGGATTCGTCGTCGCCAGCTACCGCGACGAGGCGCAGGGCGTCATGCGCAAGACCCCTGAGGGCAGGATCGCCGTGACAAAGGTCACGCTCCGTCCCCTGATCGTATTCACCGGCGCCCCGCCCGACGCGGCGGCGCTGGAGGCGCTCCACCACGCCGCCCACGAGGACTGCTTCATCGCCAACTCGGTGAAGACCGAGGTCGTCGTCGCGACGTCCTGAGGCCTGTCGGAATGCGCCGGCCGGGTGCTCCGTCGCCCGCCACAACCCAAAATGGGCCGTACCGGCGTTCTTTCACTGAGTCTTAGGAACGCCTGTCGCATCGTCACCGAAAGAACGGGAACGGCGATGGCGATGAGCGAGGCGGAGGACAGGTTCGGTCTGCGGGCGGCGGTGCGGGCGCGTCGGCGCCACCTGCCGTCGCGGATGATCACGTCCGTCCTGATCGCCGGCGGCCTGCACGCCGCCATGGGCTGGCCGGCGATGTGGCTTTGGGCCGCCGTCTATCTGGTGGTTCAGCTGGTCGAGACCTGGATCGGGCCGCGCCTGCTGGCCAGGCCGCTGGACAACGCCGCGACTGCCGCGAACGTCGCCATCGTCCTGTTCATGCCCAGCGCCCTGGTGTTCGGCGGCCTGGGCATGGTGATGTGGAGTCATGCTGGCCTCTATGGTCCGGCGCTGGGCGTCTCGGTGATTGCCGGGGCCATGACCAACGTCATCGCGCTGAGCCGTGGCTCGCGGATCGCCTTCGCCGCCTCGGCCGTCCCCTATGGCCTGTTCCTGCTGGCCATGCCGCTGATGGACGTCGGCCGGGTGTCGAGCCCCCTGCTGACGACGATGATGATCGCCACCGGCCTGATCATGCTCAACATCATCGGCGCCTGGATCACCACCGAGGAGGCCCGCCGCGCCGAGGACCGCGCCAAGGCCGAGGCGGAGCGTCGCCGCGCCGAGGCCGAAGCCGCCGTTGAGGCCAAGAGCGCCTATGTCGCCGCCATCAGCCACGAGCTGCGCACCCCGATCAGCGCCATCCTGGCCGGCGCCGCCGAGCTGGAGCGCAACGGCGGCGCGTCGGCCCGCGCCCCCGCCCGGCTGATCGGTCACGCGGGCCAGATGATGCGCGCCCTGCTCGACGATCTGCTGGACCTGTCCAAGATCGAGGTCGGCCGCATGGAGGTTGAGACCATCCCCTTCGACCTGCGCGGGACCGTCAGCAACGCTTTGAAGATGTGGCGGCCGCAGGCGCGCGAGAAGGGCCTGCGGATGCGTATCGAGGGCGCCCATGCCCTGCCGGCCCGGGTGGTCGGCGACCCGACGCGGCTGAACCAGGTGCTCAACAACCTGCTGTCCAACGCCATCAAATTCACCGACGCCGGCTCGGTGACGGTGAAGATCGACTGCGCCCCGGCGCCGGGCGGCTGGTCCGTGTCGCTCTGCGTGGCCGACACCGGCCCCGGTATGACGCCCGAAAAGGTCGACCGCCTGTTCATGCCCTTCGAGCAGCTCGAGGCCGGCGCCGCGCGCAAGCACGGCGGTTCGGGCCTCGGCCTGGCCATCAGCCGCGAGCTGGCCCGCCTGATGGGCGGCGACCTGACCGCGACCAGCGCCCCGGGCGAGGGCGCGGCCTTCACCCTGAACCTGACCCTGCCGGCCGCGCAGGCGGCCGCGCCGGTGGCCCCGCCCGAGTCAGTCGAGGCTCGGGTGCTGGTCGTCGACGACCACGCCGTCAACCGCCAGGCCCTGACCCTGGTGCTGGCCCCGCTCGGCATTACGCCGGTGACCGCCGCCTCGGCGGAAGAGGGGCTGGAGCTGCTGGCCCGCGAACCCTTCGACGTGGTGCTGATGGACGTCTATATGCCCGACATGGACGGCCGCGAGGCGACCCGGCGGCTGCGCGCCGCGCCCGGCCCCAACCAGGCCGTCCCGGTCATCGCCATCACCGCCTCGGCCACCGAGCGCGACTGGGAAGCCTGCCGCGCCGCCGGCATGACCGGCCACGTCGCCAAGCCCATCGAACCGACGCAGCTCTACGTCGCGCTGGAAGCGGCGCTGTCGGCGCAGCCGGCGCGGGAAGTGGAAGCGGCGTAACTCCCGCTCTCCTCTTGCCGTCATCGTCGGACTTGTTCCGACGACCCATGCGTGGTGGGCGTGAAGGGGATGCGCAGCGGTCAAGCCAGGCGCTCGTTCCCACCTGTTCGTGTTCATGGGTCGTCGGAACAAGTCCGACGATGACGAGTGAAAGGAGCATCGGGTCGCGAGGATCACCCGATCACTTGAGAAGCCGCCCGAGCCGCTCCGCCAGCCCCGCCTCGTCCTTCAGTTCACATTCCCAGACCACCTCGACCCGCCAGCCGGCCGCCTCCAGCGCCGCCATCGACGCATCATCCCGCGCGCGATTGCGTCCCACCTTGGCCAGCCAGTAGTCGCGGTTCTGCTGGGGGACCCGAGCGCCCCTCGCGCAGTCATGGCCGTGCCAGAAGCAGCCGTGGACGAAAAGCGCCAGCTTGCGGCCCGGCATGACGATGTCGGGTTTGCCCGGCAGGTCCTTGCGGTGCAGGCGGTAACGGACGCCCAGCGCGGTCAGCAGCCGGCGGACCGTCTTCTCCGGCCCGGTGTCGCGCCCCTTGACCTGCCGCATGACGGCGGAGCGCTTTTCGGGGGTGAAGACGTCGGTCACGGGGACGTCCCCGATCCTACAGCCCCTCGAACAGCGCCGTGCTCAGATACCGCTCGGCGAAGCTGGGGATGATGGTGACGATCACCTTGCCCGCGTACTCGGGCCGGCTGGCCAGGTCGAAGGCGGCGGTCAGGGCGGCGCCCGACGAGATGCCGACCGGCAGGCCGTCGGTGCGGGCCACCTTGCGGGCCATGTCGAAGGCGTCGTCGTTGCTGACCTTGACGATGTCGTCGATGACGCCGCGATCCAGGATGCCCGGCACGAAGCCGGCGCCGATGCCCTGGATCTTGTGCGACCCCGGCGCGCCGCCGCTGAGCACGGGCGAGGCTTCGGGCTCGACGGCGACCATGCGCAGCGACGGCTTGCGGGCCTTCAGCGCCTGACCGACGCCGGTGATGGTGCCGCCGGTGCCGACGCCGGAGACCACCGCGTCGACTGTTCCGGCGGTGTCGTTCCAGATCTCCTCGGCGGTCGAGACCCGGTGGATCAGCGGGTTGGCCTCGTTCTCGAACTGCTGGGGCATCACCGAGCCGGGGATTTCCTCCAGAAGCTCCTGGGCCCGGGCGACGGCGCCGCGCATGCCCTTCTCGGCCGGGGTCAGCTCCAGCCGCGCGCCGAGGATCAGCAGCATCTTGCGCCGCTCGATCGACATGCTGTCGGGCATGACCAGCACGATGGGATAGCCCTTGGCGGCGGCCACGAAGGCCAGCGCGATGCCGGTGTTGCCGCTGGTCGGCTCGACGATGGAGCCGCCCGCCTTCAGCAGGCCCTTGGCCTCCAGCCACTCGATCATCGAGGCGCCGATGCGGTCCTTCACCGAGCCCATCGGGTTGAAGAATTCCAGCTTTGCCAGCACCTCGCCCTTCGGCTTCAGCTCGGCGCTGAGGTTGGGCAGCCGCACCAGCGGCGTGTCGCCCAGGGTGTCGACGATGCTGTCGTAGATGCGGCCGCGACCGGCGCGTTTGAAGCGGGCGGCGTCGTAGGTGGTCATCGATAGTCTCCGGGGGGAGCGTGTTCCGTGGCCGCGACCCTAGAACCGCCCAAGCGGGTTGTCAGCGCTCATTCGGCTGCGAGCGGCGCCAAGGAATCTCTAAGCAGCGGCTCCAGCAGACGCGCCGCCAGCCAGCGCACCACCGGCACGGCGACGCCGTCGCCGATGACGTGGAAGGCCGCCGTCGATCCGGTCGGCAGGGCGTAGCTGTCGGGCAGACCCATCAGCCGGGCGCCCTCGCGCGGGGTGAGCAGGCGCGAGCGGACGACGCCGTCCTGCGACACCACGATGGTCTGCCGCGAGGACCCGCCCCGGGCGGTGCGCAGGCAGCCGGCCAAGCCGTCGGTGCGCACCTCGGCCTGGGGCGTCCCGGCCCGGGTGCGGCGATAGACGGCCCCGACCGTGCGGCCGGGCTGCTCCAGCCGCGCGCGGTGCAGCGGCGTCATCTGGGCCAGCAGTCGGGCGGTGTCGGCCTCCGGCTTCCAGGCCACGGCGTCGTCATCTTCGAGCAGCGCCGACAGATCGGTGTTGCGGCTCGGCGGCGCGGGAAGGTCCCACCAGACCCACGACGACTTGAGCGCGGCGGGCAGCCGCTCGTGGGCTTCGACGACCGCCCTGCTGTGGAAGCCGCAGCGCCCGGTCCGCGCCCCGGCCTGTTCCCGGGTGGCGATGACGAAGACGCGGGGGCGGCTCTGCGGCATGAAGGCCGCGGCGTCGATTTCCAGCGCCCCGAAGCGGTAGCCCTGCCCGGCCAGCGCCGCGCACAGGGCCTCGAAGTCCTTGCCGCCGTGCGAGGTGAGCAGGCCGACGACGTTTTCGATGACGATGGCCCGCGGCGCGCGGCCCTGGGCGTTCAGCGCCTCGACCAGCCGCCAGAAGCCGAAGAAGGCCCCTGACCGGCCGCCGGTCAGCCCCGCCCGCGCCCCGGCCAGGCTGAAGTCCTGGCAGGGGCTGGAAGCCCAGGCGAGGTCCGCGCGACCGGGCAGGTCGGCCGGCGCGACCTGCCAGACATCGCCGTGCCGGAAGTGAGCGTCGGCGCCGGCATGGTTGGCGCGATAGGTGGCCGCCTTCACCGCGTCGAAGTCGTTGGCGTAGAGACAGGACCACGCCTCGCCCAGCCCGAGCCGGGCCATGCCCCCTCCGGCGAAGAATTCATAGAAGCCGAGGGGAGGATTCCGACTCATCGCCAAATGAGTCTAACCTGCCCGCGACCTTTCGAGGAGAAGCGCCATGCGCCGCACCGTCGTCCTGACCGCGTCCGCCCTTTCCGCCCTGCTGCTGGCCGCCTGCGGCCAGGAGGCGCCCGGCGGGGCCGATGCACCGCCGCCCGCCGACGCGCCGACCGAGGCGGTAGCGCCGGCCGAGCCCGCCAGCGAATACGCCGTCGACTTCGCCGCCCGAGGCAACGAGCCCTTCTGGCGGGCTGACGTGAAGGGGACCACGATCACCATCACCCGGCCCGAGCCGCCCGAGGTGGTGGCCACCAACGCCGCGCTGGGGACGTCCGGAACCACGGGGACCTGGACCGCCCAGGCCGGAACCACCCCGGTCGTGCTGACGGTGACGAAGGCCGCCTGCAGCGACGGCATGAGCGACCTGAAGTACGACTACACGGCCGAGCTTCGGGAAGGGGACGCCGTCTTCAAGGGCTGCGCCTTTCCGCTGAGCGCCGAGCCGCGCGAAGGGCAGTAGGCCTCAACTGTCATCCCGGCGCTCCGGGCTTCGCCCTGCGGCCGGGATGACAGTGAATGGATGGCTGGCAGATCGGGATAAACACCAAGGTGTCTGTCCCTGGAGAGGCGCTACCCCTGGCCGACCGCGACGGTCTCGAACTGAGAGGATTTCGCCTGCGTCTGACGGCCCGGGACGGGCAGCAGCAGCGCGATGGCGACAGCCGCGATGGCGGCGATGGCGAAGACGGCCTTGACCGCCATGGAGGACGCTCCCCTGGATGCGACGCGCCGAGGTTGCGCTTCAGCGGTTAACGAACCCCCAAGGCCGGAGGGCCACGCAAAGCGAAGGCAGGACAAACCGGTCGGTCCATCCTGCCTCGCTTCAGTGTCGTCAGGGATTGATCCGGCCCGAGCGCGTTAACGCCAGAACCGGATCAGCCGCCTTTGCCTAGTAGATCTCGAACAGGCCGGCGCCGCCTTGGCCGCCGCCGATGCACATGGTCACCACGCCCCACTTGGCGCCGCGACGACGGCCTTCCTGCAGCAGGTGGCCGGTGCAGCGGGCGCCGGTCATGCCGAAGGGGTGGCCGATCGAGATCGAGCCGCCGTTGACGTTGTACTTGGCCGGGTCGATGCCCAGCTTGTCGCGGCTGTAGAGGCACTGGGAGGCGAAGGCCTCGTTCAGTTCCCACAGGTCGATGTCGTCGACCTTCAGGCCCTGGCGGGCGAGCAGGCGGGGCACGGCGAACACCGGGCCGATGCCCATTTCGTCAGGCTCGCAGCCGGCGGCGGCCCAGGACACGAAACGGCCCAGCGGCTCGAGACCGCGGCGTTCGGCTTCCTTGGCTTCCATGACCACCACGGCGGCGGCGCCGTCCGACAGCTGGCTGGCGTTGCCGGCGGTGACGAAGTTGCCCTCGCCCTTCACCGGCGCGAGCTTGGCCAGGCCTTCGAGCGTGGTTTCCGGACGGTTGCACTCGTCCTTGTCGACCACGTAGTCGACCAGGGTCTCTTCCTTGGTGTCCTTGTTGACCAGCTTCATCTTGGTGGCCATCGGGACGATCTCGTCGTCGAACTTGCCCGACGCCTGGGCCGCGGCGGTGCGGCGCTGGGATTCGAGGCTGTACTCGTCCTGGTATTCGCGGCTGACGCCGTAGCGCTTTGCGACGATGTCGGCGGTGTCGATCATGGCCATGAAGATGGCCGGGGCGATCTCCATGAGCTTGGGATCGACCGTGCCCGAACCGCCCATACCGCCGCCCGGGATGGAGATGCTTTCAACGCCGCCGGCCACGACGCAGTCGGCGCCGTCGCCACGGATGTGGTTGGCGGCCATGGCGATGGCCTGCAGGCCCGAAGAGCAGAAGCGGTTGATGGTCACGCCGCCGGTGGTCACCGGCATGCCGGCCAGCAGCGCGGCGAGGCGACCGATGTTGGCCGCGCCGTGGGCGTTGTTGCCCAGGTAGCAGTCCTCGATGTCGGCCGGGTCGACGCCCGACTTGGCCACCGCATGCTTGATGGCGTGGGCGGCCATGCTCATGGGCGGGGTGACGTTAAATCCGCCGCGGCCCGCCTTGGCGAGGCCGGTGCGGGCGTAGGACACGATGACGGCTTCGCGCATCTGGCGTTTTCCCTTTTGTCTCAAACACTCGTTCGAATGGTGCGCCGCACCCTAGGCGAACGTGGCGGAAAGAAAAAGATCACGCGCGCGTCAACCTGGGAGGAGGACCGCAACCCTTGCTGTCATCCCGGACGCCGGAGGCGATCCGGGACCCGGCCAATGCGGTGCGCGGGCTTCTGGGTCCCGGCTCTCCACGCTTCGCGCTACGGCCGGGATGACAGTGAGGTTTGCTTTGATCAAGGGGCCGGCTTCATCCACCATGTCGCTTCAGGAGACCCTCTTCATGCGCACCCTTGTCCTCGCCCTTGCGGCCGCGTCGGCCCTCTCCACGCCCGCCCTCGCCCAGGATACGCCCGAGGGCGGGGCCTGGACGGACTGCGCGGTGGCCAGCGTGACCCTGCTGCGCGACCGGATGGTGGTCCGCTGCGCCGGCCTGGTCGGGGCCGAGACGCCGCGGCTGTTCGCCATGGAGACCAACGACCGCCTGCTCGACCCGGTGCTCCGCATCGCGCTGGACGCCAAGGCGCGGGGCCGGCCAATGGCGGTGCTTTACGTCAAGGCGACGACGGCCAGTCCGTTCGGCTGCGCGCCCGCCGACTGCCGGCGGCTGGTGGCGGTGGAGTCGAAATAGGCGCTGCACGCCTTGACCTGCGCGTCACCCGGCGGGACGATCCTGATCAACGATAAGAAATACGATCAGGGAGTTTTGGCATGGCCGAGCGCGCGTTCGATCTGGTGATCCGGGGCGGAACCGTCATCGACGGTTCGGGCGGCGCGCCGTACGCCGCCGATGTCGGGGTCAAGGACGGCCTGATCGCCGCGGTGGCGCCGAACCTGCCGGCCGGCGCGCAGGAGATCGACGCCACGGGCCACATCGTCACCCCCGGCTTTGTCGACATCCACACCCACTATGACGGCCAGGCGACCTGGGACCAGCGAATGCAGCCCTCGTCCTGGCACGGTGTCACCACGGCGGTGATGGGCAACTGCGGCGTCGGCTTCGCCCCCTGCCGGCCCCAGGACCACGACCGGCTGATCCGGCTGATGGAGGGGGTGGAGGACATTCCCTTCCCGGTCCTGACCCAGGGCCTGCCGTGGAACTGGGAGAGCTTCCCCGAATACCTCGACAGCCTGTCGGGCCGGTCGTTCGACATCGACATCGCCGCCCAGCTGCCGCACGCCGCCCTGCGCGTCTATGTGATGGGCGAGCGCGGCGCCAACCGCGAGCCGGCGACGGAGACCGACATCGCCGCCATGGGCGCCATCGCCAAAGGCGCGGTCGAGGCGGGCGCCCTGGGCTTTTCCACCTCGCGCACGCTCAACCATCGCACCAGCGACGGCCAGCCGACCCCGACCCTGACGGCCGGCGAGGACGAGCTGACCGGTATCGCGCTGGCCCTGAAGGCGGCGGGCAAGGGGGTGCTGCAGTTCGTGTCCGACTTCCAGCAGCCGGCCGAGGAGTTCGCCATGTTCCGGCGGCTGGTCGAGAAGAGCGGCCGCCCGCTGAGCTTCTCGCTGGCCCAGAGCCCCAAGGGGCCGGACAGCTGGAAGATCCTGCTGGCCGCGCTCGAACAGGCCAACGACGACGGCCTGCCGATGAAAGCCCAGGTCGCCGGCCGCCCGGTCGGGGTGCTGTTCGGGCTGGAGCTGACTCTCAATCCGTTCAGCCAGCACGAGACCTACAAGGCCATCGCCCACCTGCCGCTCGCCGAGCGGGTGGCGCAGCTGAAGCACCCGGCGGTCCGGGCACGGCTGCTGTCTGAGGAACTCGACCCCAAGGGGCCGTTCGCCGGCAGTGCGCTGCGGGCCTGGGACAACATGTTCCTGATGAGCGAGCAGCCGGACTACGAGCCGAGGGCGGCCGACACGATCAAGGAGCTGGCCGCCGCGCGCGGTCTGTGGCCCGACGAGGTGGCGCTGGACCACATGCTGTCAAACGGCGGGCGGGGCATGCTCTACCACCCGTTCCTGAACTACGCGAACGGCTCGCTGGACCCCAGCTTCGCGATGCTCAGCCATCGCGACACCGTGCCGGGGCTCAGCGACGGCGGCGCCCACGTGGGCATGATCTGCGACGGCAGCTTCCCGACCAGCAACATCACCCACTGGACCCGCGACCGCACGCGCGGCCCCAAGCTCGGCCTTGAGCAGATGATCCGCATGCAGACCCGCGACACGGCCGAGGCGGTCGGCCTGCTGGATCGCGGGCTGATCGAGCCCGGCCTGCGCGCCGACCTCAACGTCATCGACTACGACGGCCTGACCCTGCACGCGCCGGGCGTCGCCTACGACCTGCCGGCCGGCGGCCGCAGGCTGGTGCAGCGGGCGGACGGCTATGTCGCCACCGTCGTGGCCGGCCAGATCACCTACCGCGACGGCGAGCCGACGGGCGCGCTCCCGGGACGGCTGGTGCGCGGGGCGCAGAGCGCGCCGATGCGGCTGGCGGCGGAGTAGGGCTGGGGACTGCTTCGGTCGATAGACCGTAGCTGTCCCCGGCTCTTGCGGCCCGGATCGTCGGGGACAGCTACCGGCGATGCCGGAAGCAGTCCCCGGTTACTCCCCGAACCCTTCGCCCAGCTCTTCCACCGGATCCATGCGGATCAGCCGGCTGTCCTCGACCGCCGCCTGCCGGTGTTTGACGTGCTCGCGGTAGCCGGGGTCGGTGACCATCTCCAGGAAGGCGGCGGCGCTGGGGTAGAAGGCGATGAAGGCGATGTCCCAGCGCTCGTCGACCGGGCCGGTCAGGACCACGTCGGGCCGTCCGGCCCAGATCTGCCGTCCGCCGACCCGCTTGAAGACCTGCGCGCTGTCGCGGCCGTAGGCGCGGTAGGCCTCAAGCCCTGTCAGACCCTTGCCGTGGTTGGGGTGCCCCGCCGGATAGTCGGCCAGAGGCCGGACCCTGACGAGGTTGAGCATGTGGATGGGCTGATCGCGGGGCAGCCCCTTGAAGGCGTCGAACTGCGGGCGGGTGGGGTCGATGGAGCCGATCATGGCGGGACTGTGACTCAACCGCTGAACGCTGTCATCCCGGCGTCGCCGCCATCCAGACGATGTGCCGCGCGCCGCGGCCGCGGTGGGCGCGGACCATGGTTTCCTTCACCTCGAAGCCGGAGCGCTGCAGGCGACCGGTGAAGGCGTGGTCGGGCGTCGAGGACCAGACGCCCAGCACCCCGCCCGGACGCAGGGACTTCTTGGCCACACCCAGGCCGCGGCCGTTGTAGAGGCCGTTGTTGCCGGCCCGGCTCAGGCCCTTGGGGCCGTTGTCGACGTCCAGCAGGATGGCGTCCCAGCTGCCCGGCGGGCTGTCGATCAGGTCGGCGACGTCGATGATCCGCACCGTGACGCGCGGGTCGGTCAGGCTGTCGCCGTACAGGCCGGCCAGCGGCCCCTTGGCCCAGGCCAGCACCGCCGGCACCAGTTCGGCGACGACGATCTCCGCCTGTGGACCGAACGCTTCCAGCGCCGCCCGCAGGGTGAAGCCCATGCCCAGCCCGCCGATCAGCACGCGGGGCTTGGGCCGGTCGCCGATCCGCTCCCGGGCCAGGCGGGCCAGCGCCTGCTCGGAATCGCTCAGCCGGCTGTTCATCAACTCGATGCCGCCGGCCATGATCGAGAACTCGTCGCCGCGCTGCATCAGCTTCAGCTCACCGCCCCCGCCGGGGACGGTCGCCGTATCGAGATGGACCCAGGGGATCATTCGCGGCCCGGCGTCGGCAGGATCACCAGGCGGTCGGGCAGCTCGTTGGGGTTGTCGGCGCGGTGTGGCACATGCTCGGCGAGGATCTCGCCGCAGCGCTTCACCGCCGCCTCGAAGCCGCCGGGGATGTCGCGGCGCTTGAGGCCGGCGATCAGCAGGCTGACGACCTCGTCCCACACGGCGTTAGGCGCGACGCTGTAGATGCCCTCGTCGGCGATCACCTCGGCCCGGTGCTCGGCGAGCGAGGCGAACAGCAGGATACCGGTCCGCTCGCGGGTGGCGTGCAGGCCGTGGCCCAGGAACTGCTGCATGGCCGCGCGGTGCACCCGCTCGGCCTTCAGCGAGACCGGCGTCAGGGCCCGGCGGATCGGCGGGATCGACACGACCAGCGCCGCGACCACGAACACCGCCGCCTGCAGGCCGACATAGATGGCCAGGGCCGTGAAGATGGTCTGGCCGGTGGGGGCGTGGCCGGTGGTCCAGCCGCCGAACATTCCGACCAGCATCTGCGGCTCGAAGCCGAGCAGCAGGGCCAGGGCCGGCAACACCAGCGCCGCGCCGGCCGCCCAGGCCAGCGGCGTCTCGCGATAGTCCGACACCGCCGGGGCAAGGACGCAGTAGATCTCGCCGGCCGTGGTGGCCTCGGCGGCCGCGACCGCATCGGCGATCCGCTGCTGGGCGGCTTCCGTCATTCGCATGGGCATCCTACCAGCCTCCCGAAGCGCCGCCGCCGCCGAACGATCCGCCGCCGCCGGAGAACCCTCCGCCGCCGCCGGACCAGCCGCCACCGCCGCCACCGCCGCCCCCGAGCATGTGGCCCAGGATGCCGCCGATGATCAGCGGGGTCAGGTTGTCGTCGTCATCATCGCGCCGGCGGCGACCACCATCGCGGCCGCGCATCGCCCGGCGGCCGCGGCGTCCGGCCCGCATCATGCTGATCAGCATGGAGACGAAGCCGAACACCAGCAGCACCAGGATCCATTTGGGCGGCCCCTCGGCGCGCGGCTGCGCGGCCGCCTGGGCAACCTGGGCCTTGGCGACCTCGTCCGGCAGGCTGAGCTGCTGGATCAGCGCGTCCGCGCCGGCGACCACGCCGCCCTCCATGTCACCCGCCTTGAACTTCGGCAGGATGGCGGACTGAATGATGACGCTGGACAGGGCGTCGGTCAGCACCGGCTCCAGGCCATAGCCGACCTCGATCCGCACCTTGCGCTCGTTGGGCGCGACGATCAGCACCACGCCGTCGTCTGCCTTCTCGTCGCCCAGCTTCCAGGCCCGGCCGAGTTGGTATCCGTATTCCTCGATCTCCAGACCCTGCAGCGAGGGCAGGGTGGCCACGACCAGCTGGCGGCCGGTCGCGGTTTCCAGCGCTTCGAGCTTCTGGGTCAGCGCCGCTTCGGTCGCCGGCGACAGCAGGTTGGCCTCGTCCACGACCCGTCCCGAGAGCTTGGGGAAGGTCGGGGCGGCGAGCGCCGGCAGGGCGATCGTGAGGAGCAATACTGCTCCGAGCGCCCCGGCGAAGGCCGGGGCCCACCACGATCGCTCGCGCGAAGCCATGGGTCCCGGCCTGCGCCGGGACACTCGGAGAAGGGTCATGCCGCTACTGCTTCGCCGCCGGAGCGGCCGTCGGCGCCGGGACGGCCGGGGCCGGCGGGGCGTCGAAGCTGACGGTCGGCGCGGTCTGCGCCGAGGCCGCGGCCTGGAACAGCTGGGCCGGCTTCTGGCTGCTGTACAGGGTGTTGGCCCAGATCACCTGCGGGAAGGTGCGCAGGGTGGTGTTGTAGGTCTGGGCCGCCTGGTTGTAGTCGCGACGGGCGATGGCGATGCGGTTCTCGGTGCCTTCCAGCTGGTTTTGCAGGGCCATGAAGTTCTGGTTGGACTTCAGGTCCGGGTAGTTCTCCTGGATCATCATCAGCCGGCCGAGCACACCGCTCAGCTTGTCCTGCGACTGCTGGAACTGCGCGAACTGCGCCGGGTCGGTGATGGTCGAGGCGTCGACGCGCACCTGGGTCGCGGACGCCCGCGCCTCGGTGACGGCGGTCAGGACGTCCTTCTCCTGGGCGGCGTAGCCCTTCACCGTGTTGACCAGGTTGGGGATCAGGTCGGAGCGGCGCTGGTACTGGTTCTGCACCTCGGCCCATTGGGCCTTCACGGCCTCGTCCTGGGTCGGAATCGTGTTCACGCCGCATGCGGACAGCAGCGCGGCGACGGCAAGCGCCGGCGCCAGTCGGAGGAAGCGGGAGATCGCGTTCATGGATGGCCCCTTGAGGCGGCCCTCGATGGACCGCGACCGGACATATGGCCCCGGCGGCCGCCCCTGAGAAGAACGGGTGCGTCGATTTTTCGAACAGCGGTTTGGGAAGCGCAGCGAGTCGGGTGGGGCAGGCAGCGATCCTCACCCGACGTCGACGGCGGCCATCCCTTGCCCCACCCTGGTCCGCTGCGCGGACCTGTCCCTCCCCACAAGGGGGAGGGAGGGGCTCTGCCTACATCCCCAGAACGCGGTCGTTCTTGCCGGCGGCGCGGCCTTCGGCCCACTCGGTTTCCAGGGCCTGGAACTCCTTGCGGCGCGGGCCGAGGTAGCCGAACAGGAAGGCCGCGACCTTGCGCTGCTGGATCTCTTCCGATCCCTCGGTGATGCGGTAGCGGCGGTGGTGGCGATAGATGTGCTCGAAGGCCTTGTGCCGGGAGTAGCCCATGCCGCCGTGCACCTGCATGGCGCGGTCAGCGGCCTCGCAGCAGAGGCGGTTGCCCCAGTAGTTGCAGATCGACACCTTGTCGGAGATCTCGCGCTCGATGGTCTTGTGATCCATCGTGTCCATCTGCCAGGCGGTCTGGCGGATCAGCAGGCGCAGCATCTCGCACTGGGCATGCAGCTCGACGAGCGGGAACTGGATGGCCTGGTTATCGCTCAGCGCCTTGCCGAACGGCTTGCGCATGCGGGCGTACTTCACACTCTCTTCTATGCAGTAGACCGCCGCGCCCAGCGAACTGGCCGCCTGGCGGATGCGGTTCTGGTGCACGAAGGACTGGCCAAGGCCCAGGCCGCGGTCGATCTGGCCCCAGTAGCTGTCCTCGGGGATCCAGCAGTCGAACGAGATGCGCGGGTGGTCGGTGGGCATGTTGAAGGTCCACATCCACTCCTCGATCTTGATCAGCTCGCGCGGGACCAGGAAGCAGGTGATGCCCAGGGCGTCGCCGTCCTTGCCGCTGGTGCGGGCGAAGACCATGACGTGGGTGACCACGTGCATGCCGGTGGTCCACATCTTTTCGCCCTTGATGCGCCAGCCGGGCTTGCCATCCTTCACCTCGGGAACCCCCGTGGTCTCCATGAAGGTGGCGTCCGAACCGTGATTGGGCTCGGTCAGGCCGAAGGCCGCGCGCATGGTCCCGTGCAGCAGCTTGTCGCCGTCGCGGGCCACCTGCTCGGGGGTGGCGAATTCCTTGAACATCAGCACGAAGGGATTGTTGCCGACGATCGAGTGCTCGTTCTGCAGGTCGTTGAACAGGCCCAAGCCCTTGGCCGCCAGGTGCTCGCGGATCACCGCCATCCACAGCTGGCTGCCGTCCTTGCCGCCCATTTCCTTGGGCCAGGCGAAACGGTAGTGGCCGGCGTCGTCGGCCAGCTTGCGGGCCTTGGCCAGCAGCTCTTCCCACTCATGGCGAGGCAGGCCGTCGTTGTCCCAGTCGGTGCGGGCGTGCTCGCGGCGGTGGTCGAAGAACCGGTCATTATCGTCCTGCCGCTGCAGGGGCATGATCTTGTCTTCGATGAACTGGTCGAGCTCGGCGAGATAATCGACGAGCTCCTTGGGCAGGGCGAAATCCATGGCGCGCCTCCTTTATGTTTCTTGTGGTTGGCCGCCAGTATGCCCCTGCTTACGTGCGCGGCAACCGTGACCCGACGTAAGGAGTCGCCCGCGAGTGAACCCGTTGTTCACAGGAGGGCGCGTAAGGGTGTGGCATGGTCCTGATTGTCGCCGCCGCTATCCTGGGAGCCTTGGTCGGCCTGTACGTCCAGCCGCGGCTGTTCGCGCTGGCGATCGGGCTGTCGGTTTCCGGCGCCGTCCACCTCGTCCTGACCTTCGTCGGCCGTCTGGCCGAGGGACGGCCCAACGAGGCGGATGTGCGGGAGATCCTCGACTACATCACCTTCACCGGCGTGCACGGGATCTGGCCGGTCATGGCCGCCGCCGGCACCGGCACTCTGCTCGCCGCCGTGGCCTGGTCGGTGCTGCGCAAGGATTCCACCGACGCCTTCTGGCTGCCCTCCGACGACACCGGCGGTCGCCGCAACGGCCTTCGCTCCATGGACATGGTGACGGACCGCGACGTGCATTCCGCCGCCCGCGAGCGACTGGACGCCATCCTCAAGCGCTGAGACCGGCTCGCAGAAAAATCTGAACACTGTGAAGATAGCGCTTGCGTGATCTGGGTTACCGCTGATATCTAAGCATTGCTAAGTTCGTCGTGCGGCGCCGGTGGGGATACCGACGGCCGGAAGTACGGGATGAGCTCGGCGCGTTGAGTACCCGATCCAGGACAAGAAAACTCCACCCCGAAACTCCCCGGAAAGCGCACAATGAAACTCCGTATGCTGGCGGCTGCCGCCGTCCTGTCCATGTCCTTCGCCGGTGTCGCCCAGGCCGACGTCAAGGCCGTCGCCACCGCCACCCTGAAGGCCCCCGTCGCCGCCAAGACCAAGGTTGTCGTGGCCGGCGCCGTCTACAACTGCGAGGGCTCGACCTGCATCTCGCTGGCCGCCCCGACCCGCGCCGTCACGGTCGCCGGCTGCAAGGCCCTGGTGAAGAAGGTCGGCGAACTGACCGCCTTCTCCAACGCCGTGCGCGCCATCGAAGGCGACGATCTGGCCACCTGCAACGCGGCCGCCTCTTAAGAGAGACGACCTTTCAGTATCCCGGGCGCGTACCGGCCCGGTGTTTCCTCGAGCAACTCGCCAAATGTGCAAGGGCGGCGGTCAACGAACCGCCGCCCTTTTCTTTTTCGGGCGGATGGCCTTAAGGAGCGCGCCATGACCGACACTTCCTCCCTGGCCGGCGCCCTCGAAAAGGCGCTGGCCGACGCCGCCGGCGGTGATGGCCGCCCGGTGGCGCCCGTCTCCTTCACTCTCGACTACGGGGCAGGGGGCGACGCTTCAGCCGCCGCCGTTTCCGCCCGGGTGGACCGCGCGACACGGAGCCTGATCTTCGTACACGGCGAAGCGGTGCTGGCCGACGGCCGACGCGCCGCGAGCGCTTCAGGCGTGTTTCGCGTACGGGAGACGTAGGGGAAGGCCGCTTTCTGGTCGCGTGCCGCCGTTGCGATGCAACAGAACGCATGCTATCAGGCGCGCGGCTTAGGGCCGGTGGACTTATACGGCCCGCTGGCACATGTGCTTTTCCAAGCACTTTCAAGACTTTAGCGCCGCGCCGGGAATGCACTTCCGGGACGCGGCGCGCGACGCACCGGACGGTTGGATTCAAGTGGCTGACGACATCAGGGTGACGGACGTGGGTCAGCGCTATGCGCGCGCCCTTTTCGAGCTGGCCGAGGAGGCCAAGGCGACCGCGGCCGTCGAGCGCGACCTTATCGCGCTGAAGGCCATGGTGGCTGACAGCAAGGACCTGCGCGTCCTGCTGCACTCCCCGTCCTTCTCCGCGGAGAACAAGGGCGCCGGCCTCGCCGGCCTCGCCGCGAAGGCGAAGTTCCACGCCATCACCGGCAAGTTCCTGGGCCTGCTGTCGGCCAATCGCCGCGCCAATGCGCTGGTCGATGTCATCGACAGTTTCCGCAAGCTGTCGGCCAACGCCCGCGGCGTGGTCTCGGCCGAGGTCGTCACCGCCCAGCCGCTGAGCGCCGCACAGGCCAAGGGCGTCGCCGCCGCCCTGCGTACCGCGCTCGGCAAGGACCCTGAAATCTCGACCCGCGTCGATCCCGCCATTCTCGGCGGCATCAAGGTGCGGGTCGGTTCCCGCCTGTTCGATGCTTCGCTGAAGTCGAAGCTCGACTCCCTGAAATTCGCCCTGAAGAGAGCGTAGAGACCATGGACATCCGCGCCGCCGAAATTTCGGCCATCCTCAAGTCGCAGATCGCCGGCTTCGGCGAAGAGGCTGACGTCTCCGACGTCGGTTCCGTCCTCAGCGTCGGCGACGGCATCGCCCGCGTCTACGGCCTCGACAACGTCCAGGCGGGCGAAATGGTCGAGTTCCCGAAGGCCGGGGTGAAGGGCATGGCCCTGAACCTCGAGCGCGACAACGTCGGTATCGTTATCTTCGGGCAGGACCAGGCGATCAGCGAGGGCGACGAAGTCCGCCGCCTCGGCGAGATCGTGGACGTTCCGGTCGGCAAGGCCCTGCTCGGCCGCGTCGTCAACCCGCTGGGCGAGCCCATCGACGGCAAGGGCCCGATCAAGGGCGCCGCCGAGCGCCGCCGCGTCGACGTCAAGGCCCCGGGCATCATCCCGCGGAAGTCGGTGCACGAGCCCGTGCAGACCGGCCTGAAGGCCATCGACACCCTGATCCCGATCGGCCGCGGCCAGCGCGAGCTGATCATTGGCGACCGTCAGACCGGCAAGACCGCCGTGGCGATCGACACCATCCTGAACCAGAAGGCCGCCAACGCCGGCACCGACGAGAGCCAGAAGCTCTACTGCATCTACGTCGCCATCGGCCAGAAGCGCTCCACCGTCGCCCAGATCGTCAAGACGCTCGAGGAGCAGGGCGCTCTGGAATACACCATCGTCGTGGCCGCCACGGCGTCGGAGCCGGCCCCGCTGCAGTTCCTGGCCCCGTTCTCGGGCTGCGCCATGGGCGAGTGGTTCCGCGACAACGGCATGCACGCCGTCATCATCTATGACGACCTTTCCAAGCAGGCCGTCGCCTACCGCCAGATGTCGCTGCTGCTGCGCCGTCCGCCGGGCCGCGAAGCCTATCCGGGCGACGTCTTCTACCTGCACAGCCGCCTGCTGGAACGCGCCGCCAAGCTGAACGAGGACAACGGCTCGGGTTCGCTTACGGCGCTGCCGATCATCGAAACCCAGGCCAACGACGTGTCGGCCTACATCCCGACCAACGTGATCTCGATCACCGACGGCCAGATCTTCCTCGAGACCGACCTGTTCTTCCAGGGCATCCGCCCGGCCGTGAACGTCGGCATCTCGGTCAGCCGCGTGGGCTCCTCGGCCCAGATCAAGGCGATGAAGACCGTCGCCGGCCCGATCAAGGGCGAGCTGGCCCAGTACCGTGAAATGGCCGCCTTCGCGAAGTTCGGCTCGGACCTCGACGCGGCCACCCAGCGCCAGTTGGCTCGCGGCGAGCGCCTGACCGAGCTGCTCAAGCAGCCCCAGTACGCGCCGCAGTCGGTCGAGGAGCAGGTCTGCGTGATCTACGCCGGCACCCGCGGCTATCTGGACGCCATCGCCACGGCCGACGTCGGCCGCTTCGAGCGCGAGTTCCTGGCCCGCCTGCACAGCAAGCACCAGGACCTGCTGGACGCCATCCGCGAGACCAAGACCCTGTCGAAGGATCTCGAGGACAAGCTGAAGGCCGCCCTCGAAGGCTTCACCGCGACGTTCGCGTAGCACCGGCCGAGCGGGAGAGAGTAGCCCTCGATGGCCAGCCTCAAGGAAATGCGCAATCGGATCTCGAGCGTGAAAGCCACGCAGAAGATCACGAAGGCCATGCAAATGGTCGCGGCCGCCAAGCTGAAGCGCAGCCAGGACGCCGCCCAGAACGCCCGGCCCTACGCCGAGCGGATGAGCGCGGTGATCAGCAATCTCGCCGCCGGCGTGTCCGGCGACGGGGCGCCCCGGCTGCTCGCCGGCACCGGCAGCGACAAGCGCCACCTGATCGTCGTCGCCGCCGCTGACCGCGGCCTGGCCGGCGGCTTCACGACCTCGATCACCCGCGCCGCGCGGGACCGCATCCAGGCTCTCGTCGCCGAGGGCAAGGATGTGAAGATCATCACCGTCGGCAAGAAGGCCGTTCCGCCGCTGCGCCGGCTGTTCGGCGACATGATCGTGGCCTCGTACGACCTGTCGGCCGAGCGGACCCTGACCCTGTCGGTGGCCCAGCCCATCGCCGAGGACATCATCGCGCGCTTCGAGGCGGGCGAGGTGGACGTGGTCACCCTGTTCTACAGCCGCTTCAAGTCGGTGGTCAGCCAGGTGCCGACCGCCCAGCAGCTGATCCCCGCCCAGATCACCGACGCCGCCCTGGCGCCGGACCTGAAGGGCGCGGCCTACGAATACGAGCCTTCGGAAGAAGCCATCCTGGAAACCCTGCTGCCGCGCAACATCACGGTTCAGGTGCTTTCCGCCCTGCTCGAGAACATGGCCGGCTTCTACGCCAGCCAGATGACGGCCATGGACAACGCCACGCGCAACGCCGGCGACATGATCCGCGGCCTCACCATCCAGTACAACCGCACCCGCCAGGCGCAGATCACCAAGGAGCTGATCGAGATCATCTCCGGCGCCGAAGCCCTCTGACCGCATAAAGACCGCACGGAAGACCAGACCCATGGCAACCGCCCCGAAGAAGCCCGCCGCCGCCAAGGCCCCCAAGGCCGCCGCCGCGCCCAAGGCCGCCGCCCCGAAGGCCGCGGCTGCGAAGACCGCCGCCCCCGAGGCGGTGAAGCCGACGGCGCTGGTCGCGACCGGCAAGATCGTCCAGGTCATCGGCGCCGTCGTCGACGTCGAGTTCGAAGGCGCCCTGCCGGCGATCCTCAACGCGCTGGAGACCACCAACACCGATCAGCGGACGGGCGAGCCCTTCCGCCTGGTGCTGGAAGTCGCCCAGCACCTGGGTGAGAACACCGTCCGCACCATCGCCATGGACACCACCGAGGGCCTGACCCGCGGCCAGCCCGTCGCCGACACCGGCGCCGGCATCCGCGTTCCGGTCGGTCCGGCCACGCTCGGCCGCATCATGAACGTCATCGGCGAGCCGATCGACGAAGCCGGCCCGATCGACACCCCGACCTACAACGTCATCCACCGCGAGGCGCCCAGCTTCGAGGAGCAGTCGACCTCGGCCGAAGTGCTGGTCACGGGCATCAAGGTCATCGACCTGATGTGCCCCTACACCAAGGGCGGCAAGATCGGCCTGTTCGGCGGCGCCGGCGTGGGCAAGACCGTGACGATGCAGGAACTGATCAACAACATCGCCAAGGCCTACGGCGGCTACTCGGTGCTGGCCGGCGTGGGTGAGCGCACCCGCGAAGGCAACGACCTGTACCACGAGATGATCGAGTCCAACGTCAACGTGGACCCGAAGGAAAACAACGGCTCGACCGTCGGCTCCAAGTGCGCCCTGGTCTACGGCCAGATGAACGAGCCTCCCGGCGCCCGCGCCCGCGTCGCCCTGACCGGCCTGACCCAGGCCGAGTACTTCCGCGACGTGGAAGGCAAGGACGTGCTGCTGTTCGTCGACAACATCTTCCGCTTCACGCAAGCCGGCGCCGAAGTGTCGGCGCTGCTGGGCCGCATCCCGTCGGCCGTGGGCTATCAGCCCACCCTGGCCACCGAGATGGGCAACCTGCAGGAACGCATCACCTCGACCAACAAGGGTTCGATCACCTCGGTCCAGGCCATCTACGTTCCCGCCGACGACCTGACCGACCCGGCGCCCGCCGCCTCGTTCGCCCACCTTGACGCCACCACCGTGCTGAGCCGCGACATCGCCGCCCAGGCCATCTTCCCGGCCGTCGATCCGCTCGACTCCACCAGCCGGATCATGGACCCGCTGGTCATCGGCGAAGAACACTACCGCGTCGCCCGCCAGACCCAGGAAGTCCTGCAGCAGTACAAGCAGCTGAAGGACATCATCGCCATCCTGGGCATGGACGAGCTGTCGGAAGAGGACAAGCTGACCGTGGCCCGCGCCCGCAAGATCCAGCGCTTCCTCAGCCAGCCGTTCCACGTCGCCGAGCAGTTCACCAACACGCCCGGCGCCTTCGTCGAGCTGAAGGACACCATCCGCTCGTTCAAGGCGATCTGCGAAGGCGAGTACGACCACCTGCCGGAAGGCGCCTTCTACATGGTCGGCACCATCGAGGAAGCGGTCGCCAAGGCCGAGAAGATGGCGATGGAAGCCGCCTGATGGCCGACAAGCTCCACTTTTCGCTGGTCGCGCCGGAGCGTGAGGTGTTCTCGGGGGAGGTCGACCGTGTCGACGCCCCCGGCGCCGAGGGCGACTTCGGCGTGCTGGCTGGCCATTCGCCGTTCATGACCGCGCTGCGCGAAGGCGTGGTCACGGTCGTGAACGGTTCGCAGACCCGCGCCTTTCAGATCCACGGCGGCTTCGCCGACGTGAATGCCCAGGGCCTGACCATTCTGGCCGAACACGCGGTCGAAGCCTCGACCTGACTTCATCCCGCCGTAAAGCTGCGTCAAGAACGGCTTGCGAGGGACCACCGGGCGGTCTTTAGTGCCGCTCGACAGCATTAGGGATGTGATGAACATGCGTAGCCCCGCGCTTCTGGGTCTGACCGCTGCGGCGGTTTTCGCCACGGCCGCTTTCGCCCAGGACACCCAGACCCCTCCGGCCGGATGGGTCCCGGCCCCCGCCACCGACGCCGCTCCTGCTCCGGCTCCCGCCGTGGAAGCGCCGCCGGTCGTCGAGGCCCCGCCGGCTCCGCCGCCCGTCCCCACCGACGTCACGTCGCTGGCCGTCCTCGACGTGCTGACCCGCGTCTGCGCCGAAAGCGTGCGCGGCGGCGACATGAAGGCCCTGGCCACCGCGGCCGGCTTCAAGATGAAGCGCGACATGTGGGTCAAGCAGTACGCCAAGGGCTACCAGATCTCGATCGCCCCTCCCGGCACCAACCCGCAAGTCTGCAGCGTGACGCTCGACCATCCGATCAACGGCATCACCCCGGTGATTGTCGACCTGCATAACTGGGCGATGGGCAAGGGCTGGGACCTGTACCGCAACGACCAGATCCTGACCGACATGGACCGCACCACCCGGTCGTGGGAAATGCGCGGCGAGACCGAGCTTGAGGCGGTGGTCCTGGTCACGGTCCGCAAGCCCAACGGCGCGCCGCTGTCGAGCAAGGCCGACCGGGCCGAGCTGCTCTACAGCCTCTACAAGACCGGCGGCCAGTAGGTCCCGGAGCCGGCCGGGACGACCCGGCCGGCGTTTCCACCCGACGGGGACGACCCTGTCATCACCACGGAGACTGTGGTCATGGCCTGGATCATCCTGTTCGTCGCCGGCCTGTTCGAGGTCGGCTGGGCGGTGGGGCTCAAATACACCGAAGGGTTCACCCGCCTGTGGCCGAGCGTCGGCACGGGCGTCAGCCTGGTCATGTCCATGGCGCTGCTGGGCTGGGCGCTGAAAACCCTGCCGCTGGGCACCGCCTATGCGGTCTGGACCGGCATCGGGGCGGTAGGCACGGCGCTGTTCGGCATCCTGGTGCTGAAGGAGCCGGCCACGGCGGCGCGTCTGGTCTGCCTGTGCCTGATCGTGGCCGGAATTCTGGGGCTCAAGCTGTTCTCGCCGCCGGGTGCGTCCACCTAGCGGATCGGCACCGGAGCATCCGGGTCGGCGCGGGGCGGGCCGCCCGGCTGGAGCGCGTCGAGCGCCTGCAGGCCGGCCGGGGTGATCACCCAGCCCTCGCGGTTGCGCAGCGCCAGACCCAATTCGGTCAGCGACACAGCATCGGAAATGCGGATCCAGTCGACGTCCGCGCCGGCATGCTTGCGCTCGAGATTGCGCAGCGCCTCCAGCTGGCCTTCGGAGAGCGTCAGCGCGGCCTCGGCAGGGGTCATCGGCTTGGTCTCCACGCGCAGAGGCCACGCGGCGTCCACCCCAGTGCTGTAACAGAGGCCGTCAAACCCGTCCGATAAACTTGTCGGGTCAGGGCTCAGCCGGGACCGCTCAGGCGGCCGCCTGGTCACGACCGGCCAGCCAGTCGAGGCACAGGGCCGCAGCCTCATCCCAGCCCGGTTCGCCCGGAATCCAGTGGCTCATCTGGGGCAGGGTCTCGAAGCCGGCGCCAAGCCGCTGGGCGGTCTGTCGCGCCGTCGCCGGGGGGTGGATGACATCCTTACCGCCGGCCACGACCAGCGCCGGCGCGGCGACGCGGCCTACCGAGGTGGTCATGAACGGGTCCAGCCACCAGTTCAGCGTCTGCCACAGGGCCAGCCCGCTCTCGGGCACCATGCGGGAGAACACGGCGCGCCGCTCCTCCCGGGCCATGCGGTCGAGGCTGAACCGTTTGGCCAGCGCGTAGTCGGGGTCAATCGCCTGTAGCCAGAACGGCCCCAGCGCGTAGAGGCTCATGGCGCTGACGGCCTCCTCCATGCTGCTGCCGCTGACGCCCCAGGGCGGCGACGGCGCCAGCAGGATCAGCGAGTGCAGCGGCGCGTTGGCGGCGGCCAGCTGGGCGACCAGCCCGCCCATGGAATGGCCGATGAGGATAGGCGGCTCGGGCAGCGCCTTGCACAGGGCGGCGACATCGCTGGCGTAGTCGCGCATCCCTACGCCTGCAGTCGACCCGCCGGGCCCATGGCCGCGCAGATCGGGGCTGAGGACGACGTGACCGGCGGCCTCGAACGGCTCGCGAAAGCGTTCGAAGACCCAGCCGCCACAGAAGGCGCCGTGCACCAGGACGACAGGCGCTGGCATGATTCCCCTTGCTCGATACGGCGGCGGCGCTGCCTGGCGCCGCCTTGTCCGTTCGCCCCGAACCTTACTTGGATTTGGGCTTCGAAACAGATGTTTTAGCCGCTGTCGTTGCTTTGGCCGCGGCCTTGGGCTTTGCGGCTGCCTTGGGAGCGGCTGCCTTGGCCGGAGCGGCCTTGGCTTTGGCCGGGACCTTGGCTGGCGCCGCCGGCTTGGCGGGAGCGGCTTTCACCGGGTCGGGCGCGGCGGTCTTCGGCGCAGGCTTGGCGGTCTTGGCCGGCGGGCTCTTGGCGGCGGCGGGCTTGGCGGGCGCAGGCTGTGCCTTCGCTGGGGCGGTCTTCGCCGGCGCGGCGGAGACGGGCGTCTTGGGCGGCGCCTTTGCCTTGGCGGGTGCGGCCTTGACCTTCGCAGCGGCCTTGGCGGCCGGCTTTGCCGCTGCAGCGGTCGGAGCGGCCTTCGTCGCTGTGACGCCCTTGCCGGTCAGCCAGGCGGCGATGTCCGCGATCACCTGGTCGGTGCCGGGTTCGTCGACGATCCAGTGGGCGTTGTCGGCATATTCGCGATAGTCGCCGCCGATGCGGGCGTACTTCTCGCCCACCTTGCGGACATTCGCGATCGGGGTCGCCCGGTCCTTGCCGCCGCCGATGGTCAGGACCGGGATGCTGATCTTCGTCTCGTCGATGAAGGCGATCCGGTGCGGGTCCTTGTCCGGGTAGGCGAGGTCGGCATAGACCCCGCCGCTGTCGTAGACGGTGCCGGCGAAGATGCCCTGGTGCTTGGCGGCCGGCACGCGGTTGAGCACGCCCCAGGAGAAGCCGGTCTTCCAGATCTTATGGCCTTTCGCGTCGACCTTGCCGCTGAACAGGACGTTGGCGAAGGTGAAGGCCTGGGCGAGAGACGCGGGGCTGTGGACGTCGGCCGGCGAGGCCGGCGTCAGCAGCACCGCCGCCCGCCCGGCGCCGCGCTCGGCCACCTTCTGCACGATCAGCCCGCCCATCGAGTGTCCGAACAGAACCGGCGCCACTCCGTCGGCGGCCTCGACCGCGCGGGCCAGGGCCTCAATATCGTCGACATAATCCTTCAGCCGCAGGGTATGCAGGTCGGCGGGCGGGTTCTCCGCCGTGCGCTTGTCAGGGCGCAGGGTCGGGGTCTCGACCGTCCAGCCCAGGTCGCGAAACGCCGGCGCCAGCCGGGAGTACGCATCGGCCGTGCCGCCTACGCCATGCACCATGATGATCGTGGTCATCGTCGTCTCCGTGAGAGCCGGGCCGGGTCGAGGGCGCGGATCCCCCGCGCCTCAGGACCCGGCGAACCGCCTGAAGGCCGTGGCGACCTGTTCGTAGGCCGCCCGTTTGAAGGGTACGATCAGTTCGGGGGCTTCGTCGAGCCGCGCCCAGCGCCAGGCCTCGAACTCGACCTGGTGATGGTTGTCGAGTCGGAACTCGGCATCGTCGCCGGTGAAGCGGAAGGCGAACCAGACCTGCTTCTGGCCGCGCCAGCGACCGCCCCTGGCGGCCACCTCCGGCGGGAAGTCGTAGACGATCCAGCTCTCGGTCCGCCCCAGCAATTCCGCCGACCGCGCGCCGGTCTCTTCCTCGAGCTCGCGGAGGGCGGCGTCGAGCAGGTCCTCGCCATCGTCGACCCCGCCCTGCGGGAACTGCCAGTTCCACGGCTCGGGCGTGCGGGCGCGGCGGCCGAGCCAGACCCGGCCCTCGCCGTTGAACAGCACCACGCCGACGTTCGGCCGATGCTCTGGATACGGATCGTTCACGACTTGACCAGCGCCGAGGCCGGCGCGAGCTGGAAGCCCCGGTCCGACAGACCCTGGGCCCAGCGGGCAGCCTCGTCGACGGTGACCGGGTAGGCGAAGCCCGAACCCAACGCCTGGCCCTTCGAGCGGGCGGCGGCCTCCAGCAGCGTCAGCTGGCGGTTGATGGCCTCGGCCGACAGGTCGTCATCGACCACCCGGTCTGCCGAGGCGCGCAGCGCGCCGGCGGACCGTCCCGCGCTGCCGTCGTCGATAAAGGCCAGGCCCCGCTGGCGCAGGGCGCCCGTGAAGCCGTTCATCGCCGCCGGCGTGGTCATGAACCGGGAGCCCAGGTAGTTGGTTACCCCGAAATAGCCGGTGGCCCGCGACAGCAGCCACTCCAGCTTGCGGATCGTCTCGGCCGGCTGGCTGGCGGCCAGCAGGGTCATCGGGCCGGGGTCGTTGGAGGGATAGTCGGTGGGCTCCATCGGCGCCTCCAGCAGCACCTCATGGCCGTTGGCCCGGGCCATGTCGATCCAGCCCTGAAGACCCTCCGCATACGGAGCGAACGAAAGGGTCACCTCCGGCGGCAGGGTTTCGATCGCCCGGCGGGTCAGGGCGGCGTTGAGGCCCAACCCACCGACCACCAGCGCCACGCGGGGCTTGCCGTTGGGGGTGAACGGACGGGCGTAGGCCTTGGCCGGCGTCTGGCCACCCGGGCCGATGACGGGCAGGGGCGCGCCGCCCGGCCCCGGCGCGGTCAGTCCGGCCAGCGGGGCGATGGGCAGGGCGCTGCCCGCGCCGCCGCCTTCGGCCACGCCGCCGCCGGGCAGGGTAATCACCGCCGAGCCCTCGATCGGGCCGGTCGCGGCGAAGGACATCGGGTCCTCGGAGAGCGAGTAGTAGCCGGTGCTGACCGTCGCCTCGCCGTCGGTCTCCGGGGCCAGGGCCTCGCGCCAGCCCGGCACCTCGACGCCGCTGGCGGCGGCCTGGGCCAGGGAGATGCGCACCACCGGCGCGCCGGCCTTGGGATCGCCGGTGATCATGATCAGCACGGCGAGCGTGGTCAGGAAGAGCAGCCCCGCGCCGCCGGCCGAGATGTACGGATTCTGCGCCGCGCCGAGGGCAAGGGCCTGCGCGCGCGCGAGCGGGCTCGGCGCGGACTCGACAACGGGAGGGGCGAGCGGTTTTTTTGAGAACATGGCGAAGCAGGGGGAGTCTAACCCGCCCCAGCCTCGCCCGGTATGGTTAATGAAGCGCTATTTCGTCTCGGTCTTCGGCTGAACCTTGCCATCGACCACGGCGACGCGCGGCTGCGGCTTGGGCAGCTTGGGCGTCGACGAAACCGAGCCGTTGCGCAGCACGTCGATGGCCCGCTGCAGCTGGAAGTCGCAGGTGATGGTCAGGGTGGCGAGGGTGACCTTCTTGCAGGCCTCCTCATCGAAGGTCATCGGCGGCGCCTCGGCCGGGGTATGGGCGCCGCGGCGGGTCTTGCCCTCCTCGGCGTCCAGGGCGTTGCGCAGCATGGCCTCGCTGTACTGGATCGAGCGGGTGGCGATCAGCTCGGCCTGTTCGCGGCTGGAGGCCACCTCCAGGTCCGGCTCGATGCCGGTGCGCTGGATCGACTTGCCCGACGGGGTGAAGTAGCGCGCCGTGGTCAGCTTCAGGGCGCCGTCCTCGCCGCCGTTCAGCGGGATGACCTGCTGCACCGAGCCCTTGCCGAAGCTGGTCAGGCCGACGACCTCGGCCCGCTTGCGGTCCTGCAGGGCGCCGGCGACGATCTCGGCCGCCGAGGCCGAGCCGCTGTTGACCAGCACCACCACGGGCAGGCCGCTCAGCATGTCGCCCGGGCGGGCGTGGTAGCGTTCGATGTCGTCGGGCTGGCGGCCGCGCTGGCTGACCACCTCGCCGCCGTCCAGGAAGATATCGGCCACGCCGACCGCCTGGTCGAGCAGGCCGCCCGGGTTGTTGCGCAGGTCGAAGACCAGGCCTTTCATCCGCGGGTTCTGCTTCTTCAGGCCATCAATGGCGGCGATGACCTCGTCGGTGGCCTTCTCATTGAAGCCCGACAGCCGCACGTAGCCGTAGTCGCCCTCCATGCGGGCGGTGACCGAGCGCGGCTTGATGACTTCGCGCACCAGGGTGACGTCGAACGGATCGGCCTTCTCGCGGGCGATGGTCAGGGTGACCTTCTCGCCCGGCTTGCCGCGCATCAGCTTGACCGCCTCGTTGCTGGGCAGGCCGATGACGCTCTCGCCGTTCACGCCGGTGATGTAGTCGCCGGGCTGCAGGCCGGCGCGCGAGGCCGGCGTGCCGTCCATGGGGGCGATGATCTTCACCACCCCGTCCTCGCTGGTGATCTCGATGCCCAGCCCGCCGTACTCGCCGCGGGTCGACTCCTGCATGTCCTCGAAGCTCTCGGGCGCGAGGTAGGCCGAGTGGGGGTCGAGCGAGGCGACCATGCCTTCGATCGCCGCCTCGATCAGCTTCTTCTCGTCCACGGGCACGACGTACTGCCGCTCGACCTTGTCCAGCACGTCGCCGAACAGTTCGAGCATGTGATAGGCCTGACCCTTGGGCTTGGCGGTCGCCTCGGCGGTCTGGCTGACATAGGCCATCGACCCGGCGCCCAGAACAAAGGCGCAAGCGCCGATCAGCAGGTTCTTCTTCGTCATCGCCCGTCTGGGCTCCCTAAACGGCGTTACGCGCCGTGACTGATACAAGTTCCACGCCAACCTCGCGCGGAGGCCGGGCCGAAATTAAGGCGTCGCCGCCGCCGCCCGGCCCCCGCCGGGCAGCCAGGGCGCCGGATCGACCGGCGTTCCCGAGCGGCGAAGCTCAAGATAGAGCTCCGATCCCGTTCGTCCGCCATCGGCGACCCGGCCGACAGGCGTGCCGGCCGCGACCGATTGTCCGGGCGTAACCGACACCTCGCTCATGCCGCCAAGCACCAGATGGTAGGCGCCCGCCGTTCGCAAGATCAAGATGACGCCCCAGCCGGTGACCGGCCCAGCGAATTCAACTACCCCTTGTGCGGGGCTGGACACCACCGCGCCGGCGCGGGCGGCGAAAGCCACGCCCTCCGATTTGCCGCCGCCGGGCAGGGCCGCGCCGAACCGTCGCGCCGCCTGGCCGTCGACCGGACGCCGCAGGGCGCCCGGGCCGCCGTCGGCGCCGGTCAGGCGCGGGAAGCTGTCGACCAGCTGGCCCGGGCTGCCGGCGTCGCGGCCGGCCAGCAGCGCGTCGTCGGCGAAGCGCTTCTCGATGTCCGACTGTTCGGCCAGCAGCCGTTCGACGTCGCCGCGGTGCTGCGCAGCCAGGCTTTCGGCGGTGAAGCGTTCGGCGTCGGCGGCGGCGGCCTGGCGGCGCAGCGCGGCGATCTCGCGCGCCTCCTCGGCATAGGCGCGGGCGCGCGCCTCCAGGGCCGGGGTCATGGCGCGGATCAGGATGGCGGCGCGGACAGCGTCGCGGGCGTCCTCGGGCCGGACCAGCAGGGCCGGCGGCGGCTGGCGGCGGAACAGCTGCAGCGCGCCCAGCAGCCGGGCCAGCCGGTTGCGGTCGCGGCCCAGTTCGGCGGTCAGGGCGGTCTCGCGAACGTTCAGCATCTGCAGCCGCATGCGGGCGCTGGCCACGTCACGGCTGTCCTGGGCCTGGCGCGAGGCCAGCCGCTTGAGCTCGCCGCGCAGGGCCTCGATCTGGCGGCGGGCCTCGGCGCGGCCGGCGACCGAGCCGGACTGGACGGCGACCATGGCCTGCGACGGCGCGCTGGCGGGCTCCTGCGCCACGCTGCCCCCGGCAACGCCCGCGAGGGCGAGAACGGCGGACAGGATCAGACGGCGGCGCATGGGAAAGCAGTAGCTCAGTCGCGGTGGTAAGGCGACCCGCCCAGGATGGTCACGGCGCGGTAGACCTGCTCGGCCAGCATGGCGCGGGCCAGGGCGTGGGGCCAGGTCTGGGGCCCGAAGGCGAGCTTCTCGTGGGCGGCGGCCAGCACGGACGGGTCCAGCCCGTCGGCGCCGCCGATCACGAAGACCAGCCGCCGCACGCCGTCGTCGCGCAGCCGGCCGATGCGTCCGGCGAAGTCGCGGGAGGTGCGGACCACGCCGTGTTCGTCGCAGCAGACGACATGGGCGTCCTTCAGATGGGGCAGGATCACCTCAGCCTCGGGGCCCTTGCCGCTCTTGCGCGCCTCGACCTCGATGATCTCGACGGGGCCAAGGCCCAGCGCCCGACCGCTGGCCGTGGCGCGCTCGGCATAGTCCTTCGCCAGCAGGGCTTCGGGGGCCCGGCCGAGGCGGTGCACGGTGAGGAGGGTGATCTTCACGCTCTGAGGCCTTGCGTGGTTCGCGACGCCGGCCCGAGAGCCGGCTCCTCACCATGACGAAGGTGGTAGCGTTCCACTGAGCCCGTCATCCTGAGGAGCGAGCCTGAGGCGAGCGTCGCGAAGGACGCACCGCCTGTCAGCCCCTAGTTCGCCGGGGTGATGTGCGCGGAGTCGACCGACCAGATCTTCTCGATGTTGTAGAAGGTCCGGACCTCGGGGCGGAACAGGTGGACGATCACGTCGCCGGCGTCGATCAGAACCCAGTCGCAGTGCGGCAGGCCCTCGACCCGCGCCTTGCCGTGGCCGGTTTCCTTCAGCGCCCGCAGGATGTGGTCGGCCAGCGCGCCGACGTGACGGTGCGAACGGCCGGACGCGACAATCATCGAGTCGGCCATCGGGCTTTTGCCCTTCAGATCGATGAGAACGATGTCCTCGGCCTTGTCGTCGTCAAGCCGGGCCATGATCAGGTCTTCGAGCGATCCCATCTGTCGGGGTTCGTCGGTTGAAGCCCCGGTATGGGCTTCGTGCGCCACGGGCGCGAACTCGCGGTTCAGCGGAGTGCTCCTTGTTAGCCTCGCAAGCGAGACCTCATAGCACGTTCGACGGCCGCCGTCAGCGAATCACTTTTTGCCCTCGCGGCGCCCCTCGCGCAGGGCCGTGGAGGAGGCGAAGTTGAGCGGGCCATGCAGATAGACCCAGGCCGGGGCGGCCTGGTCGGGCAGCAGCGCCGCCTCCGCCGCCGGGCGCCGGGCGGCGGCGAAACGGCGGGCGGTTGGCGAGAAGCGGCTGCGCAGGCTGGCCCAGGGCCGGGAGATCACCGCCACCGGCAGCTCGCGCATGATCTGGGTCCAGCCCCGCCAGCGGTGGAAGGTGGCCAGGCTGTCGGCGCCCATGATCCAGACGAACTTCACGCCCGGAAACCGCGCCTTCAGGGCCCGGACGGTGTCGATCGTGTACTGCGAGCCCATCCGGGTTTCGACGTCGGAGACGATCATGCCCCGGTCGCGGGCCCGGCGCCGCACGCCGGCCATCCGCTCCGCCAGCGGCGCGGTGTCGCGCGAGGACTTCAGCGGATTCTGCGGCGAGACCAGCCAGATCACCCGGTCCAGCCCCAGCCGCTTGCGGGCCGTCTCGGCGACGTGGGCGTGGCCGTCGTGCGCCGGGTTGAACGAGCCGCCGTAGAGGCCGACCCGCATGCCCGGCTCCAGGTGGAAGCCCGGACGCAGCGCGGCCGCGCCGCCCTTGAGCGTAGCGCGGACCGGGCCGCCGAACGGGCTGTGTCGGGACAGGATCAAGCGCTCACCCCCGGCCGCCGCGTCAGGGACGCGTCTGGCCGGACCCCCGGACGACGTACTTGAAGGTGGTCAGCTGCTCGGCGCCGACCGGGCCGCGGGCGTGCAGCTTGTCGGTGGCGATGCCGATCTCGGCGCCGAAGCCGAACTCGCCGCCGTCGGCGAACTGGGTCGAGGCGTTGACCAGCACGATGGCCGAGTCGACCAGGGCGATGAAGCGGTCGGCGGCGGCGGCGTCTTCGGTCACGATGGCGTCGGTATGGCCCGAGCCGAAGGCGGCGATGTGGGCGGCCGCGCCCTCCACCCCGTCGACCACGGCCACGGAGATGGTCGGCGCCAGGTATTCGGTGGTCCAGTCCTCCACCGTGGCCGGCGTCATCGACGGTTCGATGGCCCGCGAGGGGGCGTCGCCGCGCAGCTCGCAGCCGGCTCGGATCAGCGCGTCGGCGATGGGCGGCAACAGCCGCTCCACCGCCACGCGGTCGATCAGCAGGGTCTCGGCGGCGCCGCAGACCGACACCCGCCGCATCTTGGCGTTGAGAACGATGTCGCGGGCCTTGGCGACATCCGCGGCCTCATGGACGAAGACGTGGTTGAGGCCTTCGAGATGACCCAGCACGGGCGCGCGGGCCTCGGCCTGCACCCGGGCGACCAGGCTCTTGCCGCCGCGCGGGATGATCAGGTCGATGTTGCGGTCCAGGCCCGACAGGATGGCCCCGACGGCGGCGCGGTCGGCGGTCTTGACCACCTGTACGCAACTGGCGGGCAGGCCCGCGGCGGCCAGGCCCTTGACCACGCTGGCGTGGAGGGCGGCGTTGGTCAGCAGGCACTCGGACCCGCCGCGCAGGATCGCCGCGTTACCCGAGCGGATGCACAGGGCGGCGGCGTCGGCCGTCACATTGGGTCGGCTCTCATAGATGATGGCGATGACGCCGATCGGCGTGCGGACGCGGGCGATGTCCAGGCCGTTGGGTCGGGTCCAGCGGGCGATCTCCGCGCCCACGGGGTCGGGAATGGCGGCGACCGTTTCCACCGCTTGCGCCACGGCTTCCAGCCGGTCGGCGTCGAGCAGCATGCGGTCGATCATCGGCGCCGGCAGGCCGGCTTCGCGCGAGCGGGTCTGATCCTTGAGATTGGCGGCCAGGATGGCGGAGGCGTCTGCGCGGATCGCGGCGGCCATCGCCTTGATGGCGGCGGTGCGCTGGTCGGGGGTGCTGAGGCGCAGCGCGCGCGCGCCCTCGCGGGCCGCCCGGCCCGTCGCCGCCATCATCGCCTGTAGACTGGCGCCCGCGTCGTCCATTGTTTCCGTCCGTCCCCGGATATGCTCAGGATGAGCCTTAGCCCGTTTCCGGGCGTCAGACCATCGCCAGGTCGTCGGCGTGGATCATCGGCCCGCCGGTGTAGCCCAGCGTCGCCTCGATGGCGTCGCTGCGCAGGCCAAGGATCTTCTCGGCGTCGGCGGCGTCGTAGCGGACCAGGCCCCGGCCCAGCTCGCGGCCGTCCTGCG
Organism: Caulobacter sp.; assembly: GCA_031426695.1. Lineage (GTDB taxonomy): Bacteria > Pseudomonadota > Alphaproteobacteria > Caulobacterales > Caulobacteraceae > Caulobacter. The sequence continues at coordinate 285,500 of JASJPM010000005.1, read as the reverse complement.
ACCGGATCATGACCGCGTCGCCCTTGCCGAAGCGGCCCTCGACCCCGCGAACGCCGGCGGCCAGCAGGCTCTTGCCCTTGCTGAGCGCCCCTGCCGCGCCGGCGTCGACGACCAGCGCGCCCTGCGGCGACAGGGAGCCGGCGATCCAGCCCTTGTAGGCGGCTGTGGCGCTCAGCGAGGCCTCGATGACCGTGGCGGGAGCGCCGTCCTCGATCGCCTTCAGCGGCTGCGGCCGGCTGCCCAGGGTGATGATGGTGGCGCAGCCGGCGGCGCGGGCGATGCGGGCGGCGGCGATCTTGGTGGCCATGCCGCCGGTGCCGACCCCGGCCCCGGCGTTGGCGCCGCCGGCCATGGCGTCGATCTGTGGCGTGATCTCGCTGATGCGGTCCAGCCGCGTGGCGGACGGGTCGCGGCGCGGGTCGGCGGTGTAGAGGCCGTCGATGTCGCTGAGCAGCACCAGGGCGTCGGCGGCGATCATCTGCGCCACGCGGGCGGCCAGCCGGTCGTTGTCGCCGTAGCGGATCTCCTCGGTGACCACCGTATCGTTCTCGTTGACCACCGGCACCACGCCCAGCGACAGCAGGGTGTCGACCGTGGCCCGGCCGTTCAGCCAGCGGCGGCGGACCTCAGTGTCATCGCGGGTCATCAGCACCTGGGCCACGGCGATCCCGTGCGGCTCGAAAGCCTCCTCCCAGGCGCGCATCAGCAGCGACTGGCCGGCGGCGGCGGCGGCCTGCTTTTCCGGCAGGGTCAGCTTGCGGCGCGATAGGCCCAGGCGTCGGCGGCCCAGCGCCACGGCGCCGGACGACACCACCAGCACCTGCTGACCACGGGCCCGCAGCCGCGCGGCGTCGGCGGCGAAGGCAGCCAGCCAGGCGCGATCAGGAACGCCGGCCTGGGCGTCGACGACGAGGGCGGAGCCGACCTTGACGACGATACGACGGGCCCGGGTTATTTCCGACCCGTCGACGCTCATCCGGGCGCACCGATGTCGTCGAAGAACAGCTCGCAGGCCTCGCCCACGCCCGAGGCCTTCCAGTTGGTCACCTTGCCGGTCTTGTCGAAGGCGACGGCCAGGCGGCAGGCGGCGCCGCCGATGACGCCGCAGCGGATCACGCCGCCCTCGCTCACGCCGCAGGCGGTGGCCTCGGAGCGACGCATCCAGAAGCCGACCTGGCCGTCGCTGGCGATCCGGGTGCTCTCGCTCAGGCCCAGACGCCCGCGCAGCCGCTCGCCGGACTTGCCCTTCCACGGCGTCATCAGCGCGTCGATCCTGGCGATGGCCTGTTCGGTGGTCATCGGCGCGGGCTCGGCCGGGACCGGGGTCGGAACCGCAGGCGTCGAGGTCGCCGCGGCGGGCGCCGGCGGCGGTGCGGCGACCGGCGTGGCGGCCGGTTCGGCGAACATCATCGCGATGAGCAGCGCCTGAAGGATCATCTCTGTTCTTCCCTGTTGGCGGCTAGACCGGCGACCAGCCGGCGGTGTCGTCGACCGGCGGCCGCGACAAGGCCGCTTCCGCCTCGCGATGGCGGCGCACCTCGAGGAAGGCGGCGCGCAGCGCGTCCTGCACGCCCTCGCCGGTCACGCCGGAGATCAGGCGCGGCCGGCGACCGCAGGCGGCCTCCAGCGCGGCGGCCTTGGCTTCGCGCTCCTCCGCGTCGAGGGCGTCGATCTTGTTCAGCGCCAGGATCTCGGCCCGGTCGGCCAGGCCCTCGCCGTAGGCTTCGAGCTCGGTGCGGACCGTGCGCCAGGCGCCGACCACGTCGTCCTGGGTGGCGTCGACCAGATGGATCAGCACGCCGGCCCGCTCGACGTGGCCCAGGAACCGGGTTCCCAGACCCGCGCCCTCGGAGGCGCCCTCGATCAGGCCCGGAATGTCGGCGATCACGAACCGCTCCTCCGACGACAGGTCGACGATGCCCAGGTTCGGCACCAGGGTGGTGAACGGATAGTCGGCGATCTTCGGCTTGGCGGCGCTGACGGCGGCCAGGAAGGTCGACTTGCCGGCGTTGGGCAGGCCCACCAGCCCGGCGTCGGCGATCAGCTTCAGCCGCAGCCAGATCCAGCGCTCCTCGCCCTCCTGGCCGGGGTTGGCGTGCTTGGGCGCCTGGTTGACCGGGCCCTTGAAGCGGTCGTTGCCCCAGCCGCCGTTGCCGCCCTTGGCCAGCAGCACGCGCATGCCGGCCTGGTCGAGGTCGGCGATCAGGGTCTCCTTGTCCTCTTCCAGCACCTGGGTGCCGACGGGGACCTTCAGGACGACGTCGGCGCCGGCCGCGCCGTGACGGTTGCGGCCCATGCCGTGGGTGCCGGTGTCGGCCTTGAAATGCTGACTGTAGCGGTAGTCGATCAGGGTGTTCAGCCCCTCGACGGCCTCGATCCAGACGTCGCCGCCGCGACCGCCGTCGCCGCCGTCCGGGCCGCCGTACTCGATGTACTTCTCGCGCCGGAAGGACACGGCGCCGCCGCCCCCGTTCCCGGAGCGGATGTAGATCTTGCACTGGTCGAGAAATTTCATCGGGACCTTATGAGGCAAGGCGCGCGCGCGGGGAAGGGCGCCGGGGCTTTCCAGCCCTCCGGTTTCCGTCCTAGAACGGTCGGCGCCGGGGGGCGAAATCGGGAATTCGCATGCGTGTCGCGTCGAGACTGCTGATTGGGCTGATGGCCCTGCTCCTGCTGCCGAGCGTGTCGATGAGCGCCAGGCCGGCGCGGTGGCCCGATGACATGACCCTGGGCAATCCCCAGGCGAAGGTGGTGGTGGTCGAGTACGCCTCGCTGGCCTGCCCGCACTGCGCCCGCTTCCACAACGACGTCTTCCCCGCCTTCAAGGCCAAATACGTCGACACCGGCAAGGTGCAGTTCGTCTACCGCGAATACATCACCGCCCCGGCCCAGGTCGCCGTGGCCGGGGCCATCGTCGCGCGCTGCGCCGGCAAGGCCGGCTACTTCAAGGTCATCGAGGGCGTGTTCGCCGCCCAGCAGGAGATCTACAGCGGGGGCACAGTGGCCGGCATGCGGCGCATCCTGGTCCGGGAGGGCGCCAAGGCCGGCCTGACCCAGCCGCAGGTCGAGGCCTGCCTGGCCGACACCGCCGCCTTTGAGGCCATGGACGCGCGGGTCAATCGCGCCGCCAACGAGGAAGGCGTCACCGGCACCCCGACCTTCCAGGTCAACGGCGTCAAGGTCCGCACCCCCGCGACCGGCGAGATGGACCTGGTCACCCTCGACGCGGCTATCGCGGCGGCGCAGTAGCCCTACGCCAGCCACACCATCATCCGCGCGTCCGCCGGCTCGCCGCGGGCGAGGGAGGGCAGGGGTCTGACCTCGCCGGTGTAGAGGAAGCCGGCCTTGATCAGCACCTGGCCCGAAGCCGGGTTGTCGGCGAAATGGCCGGCGACCACGTAGCGCCTGCGCCAGTCGCGGCCGGCCCAGGCCAGGGCGCCGGTCAGCGCCTCGGTGGCCAGGCCCCGGCCCTGCCAGTCACGGCCGATCCAGTAGCCGACCTCCAGCCGCCCGTCCGGCGGCGTGAAGAAGCCCAGCCCGCCGACCACGCCCTCGTCCTCGAGATCGAGCAGGAAGTTGCGGCCCGCGCGCGGATCGGCGCCCTGGCAGTGGGCGACGAAATCCTCGGCGTCGGCCAGGCCATAGGGGTGCGGCACCCGGCTGGTCATCCTGGCGATGTCGTAGTCGTTCATCAGGCGCGCCAGCCGGGGCGCGTCAGCCATGCCCGGTGCGCGCAGGGGCATGCGGCGGGTCTCGATCGTGGGCGAAATGTCGATCACACACATGGTTTCCTCCCGGCCTGTCCCCCCTTTTTCCTTTGGGCCCGGCTTGAGGCGGGACGGGGGCGGAGACCTTGAAACAGCAAAACGGGGAGCCCGGCGTCCGGACTCCCCGCTTGGGAATTTCATGTCCGGATCGCCTGTGTCGGGCGATCCGGATGGAGGTCCAGTATCGCCTACTCGGCGGCCTGGAGCTCGGCCGGAACGACCGTCGCGTAGGTGCGGTTGTTGCGCTTGGTTACGAAGCGCACGGCGCCCGCCACCAGGGCGAACAGCGTATGGTCCTTGCCGATGCCGACGTTGTCGCCCGGCCAGAACTTGGTGCCGCGCTGACGGATGATGATGTTGCCGGCCGCGACCTTTTCGCCGCCGAACTTCTTCACGCCGAGACGGCGACCGGCCGAATCGCGACCGTTGCGGGAAGAACCGCCAGATTTCTTGTGAGCCATTGTGCTCTCCTACTTAAAGCGGCGAGGCCCTCAGGCTTCGCCGGCTTCCTTCTTCGCGGCGGCCTTCTTGGGCGCTGCCTTCGGGGCGGGGGCGGCGTCGCCGTCGGCCTTGGCGGCCTTCGGAGCAGCAGCCTTCTTCGGCGCGGCCTTGGCCGGCGCGTCGGCGGCGGCTTCGGCCTTCGGCGCGGCGGCCTTCTTCAACGGCGCGGCCTTGGCGGCCGGCGCGGCGTCGGCGGCCACGGGGGCGACGAACTTCAGATTGCGCGAGCGGGCGTTCAGCTCGGCCTTGGTGGTCAGGTCAACGGTGCCTTCCCACTTGTCGGTCTTGCCGGCGCCGGCGACCGAAGTCACGCGCAGGACCGTCTCGGTCTGGCGGTGGCCACGGGTGCGGCGATAGCCCTGACGGCGGATCTTCTTGAAGATCTTCACCTTCTCACCCTTGCGGGTTTCGATCAGGGTCGCCGTGACGGTCGCGCCATCCACGAGCGGAGCGCCCACGGTGATCGCTTCGCCGTCGCCAAGCATCAGGACTTCGCCGAAAGCGACGTCCGCGCCGGGTTCACCAGCCAGCTTCTCGACAACAAGCACGTCGCCCGCCTGGACCCGGTATTGCTTGCCGCCTGTCTTGATCACCGCGTACATCGGTTATCGCCTTGAAATTCTATGTGTTCGCAAAATAGGACGCGCCCGCAAGATGGACCTGCGGGCGAGGGGCCGGACTTATACAGCCGAGTGCTGGTGAGTCAACGTCGGCGGGGCGATTTCCCTGTCATGAAGGGCGGACCCGCAAATCGGCCTCGACTGTTACAGTGTAACATGCGAAAAGGTGACCGTGACCTCCGCCCTCTTCCTGTCCTTCGCCGTCATCGGTTTCGGCTCGGCGCTGCTGCACGCGCTGTTCCCCACCCACTGGCTGCCGTTCGTCCTGGTCGGGCGGGCGCAGGGTTGGGGCCTGCGGCGCGTGCTGGCCGTGGCGACGGTCGCGGCCACGGGGCATATCCTCTTCACCACCCTTGTCGGCTTGCTCGTCCGGGGCGCCGGAGAGCTGATGGGGCGTCAGGCGCAGGCTTACCTTCACTACGGTGCTGCGGCGGTGCTGTTCGGCTTCGGCGGCTTCTATCTGGTGCGCGCGATGCAGCGGCGGACGGCGACGGTGATGGCAGGCGGGTTCGGGGGCGATGCGCCGCCGCCGGCCCGGGTTACCGACCGCGCGGCGGCCCTGGGCCTGATCGGATTGCTGGCCCTGTCGCCGGGCGAGGTGCTGCTCTCCTTCTATCTGACCGACGCCGCCCACGGCTGGGCGCAACTGACATTGCTCAGCGTCGTCTTCCTGGCCGGAACGCTGGCCGGCATGGTTGGACTGATCAGCCTGGCCTGGGCGGGCGTGGCGCGGATGCGGCTGGACCGGCTGGCGCGCTACGATTCGGCGATCCTCGGCGGGGTGCTGATCGCGCTGGGCGTCATCGTCGTGGTTCTGGAAACCTGAACCGGCGTTTGCTCCCGCCGGTCGCCGCCCCTATCTAGGCGGCCATGACCCAGGCCGCTTCCCCCGCTCGCATCCCCGTCACCGTCCTCACCGGCTATCTCGGGGCCGGCAAGACCACCCTGCTCAACCGCATCCTCACCGAGGATCACGGCAAGCGCTACGCCGTGATCGTCAACGAGTTCGGCGAGATCGGCATCGACAACGACCTGGTGGTCGGCGCCGACGAGGAAGTGTTCGAGATGAACAACGGCTGCGTCTGCTGTACTGTGCGCGGCGACCTGATCCGGGTGGTCTCGGGCCTGATGAAGCGCAAGGGCGGCTTCGACGCCATCATCGTCGAGACCACGGGCTTGGCCGATCCCGGCCCGGTGGCCCAGACCTTCTTCGTCGACGACGATGTGCGGGCCCGCACCCGGCTCGATTCGGTGACGACCGTGGTCGATGCCCTGCACCTGCCCCTGCGGCTGGCCGACAGCCGCGAGGCGGTCGAGCAGATCGCCTTCGCCGACCAGATCCTGCTCAACAAGACCGACCTGGTGACGCCAGAGCAGCTGGCCGCCGTCGAGGCCTCGATCCGCCGGATCAATCCGCTGGCCCCGATCCACCGCACGCAGCGCTCGGCCGTGCCGCTGGACGCCATCCTGGGCCGGGGCGGCTTCGACCTCGACCGCATTGTCGAGCTGGAGCCGGAGTTCCTCAACCCCGCCCACGGCGAGCCGGGCCACGTCCACGACGAGGCCTGCGAGCACGATCACCATGATCATCACCATCATGACCACGGCCATGATCATCACGCCCATGAGACCCATGACCACGCGGCCGAGGCCGGCATCCGCGGGATCTCGCTGACCTCCCACAGTCCGCTGGACGGCATCAAGGTCACCAACTGGCTGAACGCCCTGCTGCAGGACAAGGGCCCCGACATCCTGCGGGCCAAGGGCATCCTGGACATCAAGGGCGACGACCGCCGGTTGGTCTTCCAGGCCGTTCACATGATCCTGGAGGGCGACTACCAGCGCCCCTGGACCGACGCCGACAACCGCTACAGCCGGATGGTCTTCATCGGCCGGGACCTGGACGAGGCCGCGCTGAAGGCGGGCTTCGAGGGGTGTGTGGCTTAACACCGTCCTCCCCGCTCGCTTCGCTCCGGAGAGGAGACCAAAGAAAAAGGGCCGGTGTTTCCACCGGCCCTTTCGCGTTTGCGCTGATCGGAGAGGACTACTCGATGTCCTCGTTGATCAGGCCGATCTTGTAGAAGCCGTTGGCCTGCAGGATGTTCAGCACGGCCATGAACTGCTCGTACATCACGTTGGCGTCGGCGCGGACGAAGACCCGCTCTTCCATCAGGTCGCCGGTGACGCCCTTGGCGGTCATCGTGTCGCGGATGTCGGGGATCAGGTTGTCGAGGCTGGTCTGCTTCTCGGCAATGAAGATCGCGCCTGACTCCTGGATGGAGATGAAGGTCGGTTCCTTCGGCTTGGGCTGGTTGGCGTCAGGCGGGATGGCCGGCGGCAGGTCCAGGGCGATCGACACCGTCGCCAGAGGCGCGGCGACCATGAAGATGATGAGCAGCACCAGCATGACGTCCACGAAGGGCGTCACATTGATTTCGCTGTTTTGGCCAAGATCGTATTTCTTGCCGCCACCGCCGCCGAGTTTCGCACCCATTCGGACACTCCCAGTATGCCGGCGCTTCCGATGCGCCCGCTAATCATTCGGGCCACCCATTGCGCGGATGGCAACGCTTGTAAAGCCCGACTCTCGCCGAACACGAAAACGCCTACACGCTGGGCAAAACCTGTTCCCACGCGGTAAACGCCGGGACCATGACCTTCGATTTCGACGCCTATGTGACCGCCGCGCTGTTCGACCGCTCAGGCCGAACATTGTTCGCTCTGGGGGACGGTACGGTGCGGGCCGTTGCGGCCGGCGGATTCGTCACCGTGGAGGCCCACGGCGGCGCCGTCCTGGCGGCCTGTCTCCACCCTTCGGGCGACGGGATCCTGACCGGCGGCGACGACGGCCGGGTGGTCTGGACGCGCCTCGACGGCGACGAAGTCGCCTCCACCCTGGTGGCCGAGGTGAAGGGGCGCTGGATCGACGCGGTCGCCGCCTCCGCCGAATCGGGCCTCATCGCCTTCGCCGCCGGCCGCGATCTGCATGTCCGCGACAGCAAGGACGCCGCCTTCACCCGCGTGTTCACGCACGAGAAGTCGGTGTCGGACGTCGCCTTCGACCCCAAGGGCCGCCGAATCGCCGCGGCCACCTATGGCGGGGCGGCGCTGTGGTACGCGCGGATCGCCGAGCAGAAGCCCAGCCTGCTGAAGTGGGCCGGCGCCCATTCGCTGGTCGCCTTCAGCCCCGACGGCAAGTTCCTGATGAGCGCCATGCAGGAGAACAGCCTGCACGGCTGGACCGTGGCCGACGGCAAGAACATGCGGATGGGCGGCTACCCGGCCAAGGTGAAGAGCATGGCCTTCCTGTCGAACGGCGTGATGCTGGCCACCTCCGGCGCCAACGGCGCGGTAGTCTGGCCCTTCTCCGGCGCCACCGGCCCGATGGGCAAGGAGGCGGCCGAGATCGGCTTTGACCAGACCGCCCTGGTCGTGCGGGTCGCCGCGACGCCGAAGCTGTCTCTGCTCGCCGCCGGCCTCGACGACGGCCGCGTCTGGGTCGCCGACCTCAGGAGCGGCAAGATGGACACCCTGAAGGCCGAGAAGGGCGCCGCCATCTCGGCGCTGGCCATCACCGCCGACGGCTCGCGCGTGGCCTGGGGCGATGAAGACGGCGGAGCGGGGGTCGTGGAGCGGGGCTAGAACCCGCTCATCGTCGCCCAGACGTCAAACGGATCCCGCCTTGTCCGCAGGCTGTTGATCGGCGCGGTCTCGTCAGCCCAGCCGAGCGCCATGCCGCTGAACAGCATGTGGTCGTCGGGCAGGGCGATGTGGTCGCCGACGGTCTTCGGATAGCGGGCCCAGAACTCCTGGGCGCAGGTGGCCAGGCCCCGTTCGACGGCCAGCAGCATCACCGTCTGCATGTACATGCCCACATCCGCCCACTGCGGCCGGCCGAGCTTGCGGTCGAGGCTGAAGAACAGGCCGACCGGCGCGCCGAAGAACTGGGTGTTCTTGAACAGCTGCTGCAGCCGGGCGGGCTTATCCTCGCGCGGGATGCCGAGGGTGGCGTAGAGGTCCTCGCCGCACTCGAAGCGGCGGGTGCGGAACGGATCCCACAGGTTGTCGGGATAGACGTCGTACTCGGGCGTCTCGCCGCCGAGGTTGGCCGCCACCTTGGCCTTCAGCGCCTCCAGCGGGGCGCCGGCCAGGGCGTGGACCCGCCAGGGCTGGAGGTTGCCGCCGGACGGGGCGCGGTGGGCGGCCTCGAGGATCTCGCGGACCAGGGCGCCGGACACGGGATCGGGTTTGAAGGCGCGGACGGAGACGCGGCGATCGACGGCTTCTGTGACGTTCATGGCTCTTTCGCTTCGCGGCGGATTGGGCGACATGGGGTTACCATCCGTCCGCCACGTCAAGGCAAGGGGAGCGGCGCGTGAACCCGGAAGACCCGGACAAGGACGGCCAGGCGCCCGGCGCGCCGAAGGACGAGGCGATCCCGCCCGTCGACGACGCCGTGGGCGGGCCGCCGGACATCGGGGCTGAGGAGGCGCCCGAACCGGAGGCCGAGCCTGCTCCGCCGCCGCCTCCGCCGATCCCTCCGACCAGGCCGCGCTTCGAGCCGCTGCCGCCCCGCAAGGCGCCGCGCCGCCCGGGCGGTTTCTGGCGGCTGGTCCGGCGGCTGGCGTTTTGGGCCTTCCTGCTTGTCGTCGTGGCCCCGGTCGGTCTGACCCTGTTCTACCGCTTCGTTCCGCCGCCCTTCACCATCCTGATGGTGCAGCGGGTGGTCGAGGGGAAGGGCTGGGACTACCGTTGGCGATCGCTCGACCGCATGTCGCCGGCCCTGGTCCAGGCCGCCATCGCCGCCGAGGACGCCCGCTTCTGCGAGCACAACGGCTTCGACTTCGAGGCCATGGAGAAGGCCTGGAAGAACAATCAGCGCGGCGGGCGGGTGAAGGGCGGCTCGACCATCAGCCAGCAGACGGCCAAGAACGTCTTCCTGTGGCCGGCGAGGTCCTATGTCCGCAAGGGGCTGGAGGCCTATTTCACGGTCCTGATCGAGACCCTGTGGGGCAAGCGACGAATCATGGAGGTCTACCTCAACGTCGCCGAGATGGGGTCGGGGACCTATGGCGTGGAAGCCGCCTCGCGCCGCTACTTCGGGGTCAGCGCCGACAAGGTCACCCGGGCCCAGGCCGCGCGGCTGGTCGCCATCCTGCCCAACCCGCTCAAGTATCGCGCTGTGAAGCCGGGCAAGTATGTCGCCGGCCGCTCGCGCCGGATCGGAGCCGCCGCCGGCACGGTGCGCAATGACGGCCTCGCCGCCTGCGTGGGCCCGATGCGCCGCCCGACCGCCGCCGAGCGGGCCGAGCCGGCGCCCGAGCGCAAGCCGACGGCCCGCCGGCCGGCGCCGGAGACCAGGGCCGACCCGCTGCCCTCCTCCGAGGCTTCCGCGCCTGAGCCGGTGGCTGCGCCCGAGCCGACGCCGGCCGAGATCGAGCCGCCCGTCTTCGAGACTCCGCCGAACTCGGACTGATGTTCGGAGTTTCCTTGACGGAACGGGAACGGCGCGCTTCCCATGCCCGCCAATCCGAATCCCCTCGAGGAAACAGTCCGATGCTGAAGATGAAACTTCTCGCGGCCGGCGCGGCGATCTCTCTGGTCGCCGGGAGCGCGGGCCTTTTCGCCGCCGCCCAGGCCAAACAGCCCGCGCCCGCAGCGACCACGGCGAAGCCGACGGCCGAGGAGGCCAAGGCCTTCGTCGACCGCACCGAAGCCCAGATGGCCGCGCTGTCGCAGTATGTGAACAAGGCCTCCTGGGTGCGGGCGACCTACATCACCGAAGACACCATGTGGCTGGAAGCCAAGGCCGGCGCCGAGTTCACCGACCTGGCCACCCGCGCCGCCATCGACGCGGCGAAGTACGACGGCGTGGCGGTCGACGCGGTGACCCGCCGCAAGCTGGACATCCTCAAGCGCGCCGTGGTCGCCCCCGCGCCGCAGCGCCCCGGCGCGGCGGACGAGATGGCCACCATCGCCTCGCGCCTGGACTCGGTCTACTCGACCGGCAAGTTCACCTACCAGGGCAAGCCGATCACGCTGAACGACGCCGAGGACGTGCTGGCGTCGAGCCGGGACCCGGCGCAGATGCAGGCCGTCTGGGAAGGCTGGCACTCGATCTCGCCGGTGATGAAGGCCGACTACGCCCGCCTCGTCGCGCTCGAGAACGAGGGCGCGATCGGCATGGGCTTCAAGGACACCGGCGCCCTGTGGCGGTCCGGCTACGACATGGACCCGGACGCCTTCGCGGCCGAGACCGACCGTCTGTGGAAGCAGATCGAGCCCTTCTACAAGAACCTGCACTGCTATGTGCGCGCCCGGCTGAATGAACAGTACGGCGATGACGTCCAGTCGCGCACCGGCCCGATCCGCGCCGACCTGCTGGGCAACATGTGGGCCCAGCAATGGGGCAACATCTATCCGATCGTGGCGCCCAAGAGCGACACCTCGGCCTACAGCCTCGACCAGCTGCTGGTCGACGCCAAGTACGACGCCACCAAGATGGTCAAGACGGGCGAGGGCTTCTACGTCTCGATGGGCCTGGCGCCGCTGCCGGAGACCTTCTGGACCCGCTCGCAGATCGTTCGGCCCGAGGGCCGCGAGGTCGTTTGCCACGCCTCCGCCTGGGACCTGGACGACCGTGACGACATCCGCATCAAGATGTGCACGAAGGTGAACGGCGAGGACTTCTACACCGTCCACCACGAGCTGGGTCACAACTACTACCAGCGCGCCTACAAGGATCAGCCGTACATCTTCAAGAACGGCGCGAACGACGGCTTCCACGAGGCCATCGGCGACTTCGTCGGCCTGTCGGCGCTGACCCCGACCTACCTCAACCAGATCCAGCTGCTCAACACGGTGCCGGGCGCGGACGGCGACGTGCCCTTCCTGCTGAAGATGGCGCTCGACAAGATCGCCTTCATGCCGTTCGGCCTGCTGGTCGACCGCTGGCGCTGGCAGGTGTTCGACGGCACGCTGACGCCGGAAACCTACAACGCCGGCTGGTGGAAGCTGCGCACCCAGTACCAGGGCATCACGCCCCCGGGCGACCGGCCGGCCGACGCCTTTGATCCGGGCGCCAAGTACCATGTGCCGGGGAACGTGCCCTACACCCGCTACTTCCTGGCCCATGTGTACCAGTTCCAGTTCCACCAGGCCGCCTGCAAGCAGGCCGGCTGGAAGGGCCCGCTGCACCGCTGCTCGATCTATGGGGACAAGGCCGTCGGGGCGAAGTTCAACGCCATGATGGAAATGGGCGCCTCGCGTCCGTGGCCCGAGGCGATGCAGGCCTTCACCGGCCAGTCCCAGGGCGACGCCTCGGCGGTGGCCGAGTACTTCAAGCCGCTGAACGTCTGGCTGACCAAGCAGAACAAGGGCGAGAAGTGCGGCTGGTAGGCTGAACCGGCTGATACGGAAGGAGGGCGGGCCGCGGCGACGCGGCCCGCCCTTCTGCTATTCGGCGGCCACCAGTCCGCGTCGCGCGTCGATATGGTTGCCGGACTTTCACCCTGTCCTGTGGCCGTACCATTTACCGTGCAGGCCGCAGTCTGCCTTTCCGACCGTCAACGCCAGTCGGACAGGTGGGGCCATGAAATCCGATCATTCCATCCTTCAACGGATGTCAGAGTTCGCGCGGGCTTTCCGGCGAGACAACAGCGCCGCCGCCGCCATACAGTTCGCGCTGATGGCGCTGCCGCTCTCGGTGGCCGTCTTCGGCATGGTCGACGTCAGCCGGGCGTCCGCCGCCAAGGGGCATCTGCAGGACGCGCTGGACGCCGCCGCCCTGGCTGCGGCCCGCTCGCCGGCCACGACCGACGATGGCCTCCAGACCGTGGGTCAGGACGTCCTCGCCGTCGACCTGACCGGATCGCGGGCGACGCTGAAGTCGTCGAGCTTCAAGCTGGTCGAGAATGCCGTGGTCGCCACGGCCACCGCCGAGATGACGCCGGTCATCGCCGGGCTCTGGCTGGATGGCGACATGCAGATCAGCGCCGAGACCGAGGTCGTCAGGGCCTCGAAGAACATCGAGGTCGCGCTGGCGCTGGACATCACCGGCTCGATGGGCGGCAGCAAGATCGCCGACCTGCGGACGGCGGCCAAGGAGCTGGTCGGGATAATCATCCAGTCCCAGCAGACGCCGTTCTATTCAAAGGTGGCGCTGGTTCCCTATTCAATGGGCGTGAACGTCTCCAGCTACGCCGCCAGCGTTCGCGGGACCCCGACCAGTGGGACCTGCACCACGCCCGGCTGCCAGAAGTTCACCTTCACCACCGCCGCCGGCGGCACGAAGACGAACACCATCAGCAGCTGCGTCAGCGAGCGCACCGGAACAGAGGCCTACACCGACGCGGCGCCGTCCACGGCGCTGGTCGGGCGCAACTACTCGGCCAGCGGAAATCCTTGCCCGGCGGCGTCGATCACGCCGCTGTCCAGCGACGAGACGGCGCTGAAGGCGAAGATCGACACGCTGCAGGCTTCCGGGTCGACGGCCGGCCACATCGGTCTGGCCTGGGGCTGGTACATGGTCTCGCCCAGCTTCGGCTACCTGTGGCCCAGCGACGACAACCGCCCGGCGGCCTACGGCGGCGACGACCTGCTTAAGGTCGTGGTGCTGATGACCGACGGCGAATTCAACACCACCTACTGCAAGGGCGTGATCAGCAAGGACGCCACCTCGGGTTCGGGGTCCTCGTCCGACAAGATCAACTGCAACGCCCCCAACGGCGGCGCCTTCGTCCAGGCCGAAGCCCTGTGCGACGCCATGAAGGCGCAGGGCGTGGTGATCTACACCGTCGGCTTCGCCCTGTCGGGCAACGCCGCGGCCGAGAACATCATGGAGACCTGCGCCACCGACGCCGACCACGTCTTCCTGCCCGACAGCGGCGCCGACCTGAAGGTGGCGTTCCGCGCCATCGGTCAGGACATCAACGCGCTGCGGCTTTCCAGGTGAGTGCGGACGGTGAAGGCGATGTTCACCATGCTTGTTCGCAGGTTGCTCATCCCGATGGCGGACAAGACCGGTCCACCCGGGACGCACCATCCATGAACCGCCATCGTATCACCGGGCCAGACAAGGGGGCCGCCGGGTTCCTGTCGCGCTTCGCGCGGGCTCGCGGCGGCGCGGTCGCCATCTGGTTCGCGGTCCTGGCGCTGCCGCTGGCGGTGCTGTCGTTCGCGCTGATCGACATCAACCGCGCCAGTGTCGAGAAGCGACACCTGCAGGACGCGCTCGACGCGGCGACCCTGCTGGCGGCGCGTTCGACCGCCGACACCGACAACGAACTCCAGGTGATCGGCGAGGCCGCGCTGCGGGCGCAGCTGGCCGGCATGAGCGAAGCGACGCTGCGCAGCTCCTCCTTCCGGCTGGTCGGCACCAAGATCGAAGGTACTGCGGTCTCCACCCTGGCCCCCTACATCTCCAATCTCTGGCTGCAGGGCGACATGCAGGTCGGCGTCCAGGCCGAGGTGGCCCGGGCTGCGACCAATCTCGAGGTGGCCATTGTGCTGGACATCACCGGCTCGATGGCCGGTACGCGGCTCACCGACCTGAAGACGGCGGCCAAGGACCTGGTCACCATGGTCGTGTCCGACGTCCAGACGCCCTACTATTCGAAGGCGGCGCTGGTGCCCTATTCGGTGGCGGTCAACGTCGGCGCCTACGCGCCGTCGGTGCGCGGCGCGGTCGTCGGCACCCGCTCGATCAGCGGCATTTCGTGGCAGAGCGGTGCGACGAAAAACATCTCCGGCATCAGCAAGGCCAGCACGGCGGTTGTCACCTCGAACAACCATGGCTTCCAGAACGGCGATGTCGTCTACATCAGCGGCGTCAACGGCATGACGCAGGTCAACAATCGCTACTACACGGTCTCAAACCGGGCCACGAACACCTTCCGCCTGTCGGGGACGAGCAGCTCGGGCTGGAACACCTACTCGTCCGGCGGCACGATCCGGAAGTGCCGGGTGTCGGACTGCACCATGGTCGTGACCACCTCGTCGGCGCACGGCTACGACAACGGGGACGACATATACTTCTCCGGCGTCGGAGGACTCACCGCGCTGAACGGCAATACCTATGCGATCGCCAACACGACCTCGACGACCTTTTCGCTCGGCGGGGTCTCGGGCCCCACGTCGTCGGCCTGGACCTCCGGCGGAACGTCTTACTGCACCGAGTATGGCTGTCAGTACCAGCGGTTCACCAACGCCTCGTCCTGGTCGCCCGAGACGAGGATGTTCGAGATCAACAACTGCGTGACCGAGCGTACCGGCGCGCAGGCCTATACTGACGTCGCCCCGGCCTCCGCTCCGGTCGGCGCCAACTACCCGGCGTCGGGCAACAACTGCCCCTCGGCGACGATCACGCCCCTGTCGACGGACAAGACCGCGCTGAAAGCCCAGATCGACGCCTACACGGCGGCGGGTTCGACGGCGGGTCAGATCGGCGTCGCCTGGGGCTGGTACATGATCTCGCCGAACTTCGCCTCGCTCTGGCCGGTCGCCAGCCAGCCGGCCGCGTACGGCGCGCCGGAGTTGCTGAAGGTGGTCGTGATCATGACCGACGGCGAGTTCAACTCGCCCTACTGCAACGGCGTCATCGCCAAGAACGCGGGGTCCGGCAGCGGCGACACGGCCGACCATATCAACTGCGACGCCACCAACGGCCAGGGAGTGGCCCAGGCCCTTCAGACCTGCACCGCGATGAAGGCGGCCGGCGTGGTGGTCTACACGGTCGGTCTGGGCATCGCGTCCGGCGGCGACGCCGAGAATCTGATGGAGGGCTGCGCGACCTCGTCCGGGCACGTCTACCTGCCGGCCAACGGCGCGGCCCTGAAGGACGCGTTCGCGGCGATTGGTCGCGACGTCATGAGGCTCAGGCTGTCGAAATGACCCTTCGCCGGTAAAGCGGCGTTCACCAAGCCTGTTGGCGGTTTTCTTACCCTATTGCGCGACATTCCCGGTTCAACCGGGGTTTTGGGCTCATGAACCGCAGTCGCTTGACCGGTCCCGTGAGGGGGCAAGGCGGGTTTCTCTCCCGTTTCGCGCAGGCGCGGAGCGGCGCGGTCGCCATCTGGTTCGCGGTCATGGCGCTGCCGCTGGCGGTGCTGTCGTTCGCGCTGATCGACATCAACCGCGCCAGTGTCGAGAAGCGACACCTGCAGGACGCGCTCGACGCGGCGACCCTGCTGGCGGCGCGTTCGACCGCCGACACCGACAACGAACTCCAGGTGATCGGCGAGGCCGCGCTGCGGGCGCAGCTGGCCGGCATGAGCGAAGCGACGCTGCGCAGCTCCTCCTTCCGGCTGGTCGGCACCAAGATCGAAGGTACTGCGGTCTCCACCCTGGCCCCCTACATCTCCAATCTCTGGCTGCAGGGCGACATGCAGGTCGGCGTCCAGGCCGAGGTGGCCCGGGCGTCCACCAACCTTGAGCTCGCGCTCGTCCTCGACATCACCGGCTCGATGTCCGGCACGCCACTCTCGGATCTGAAGACGGCGGCGAAGGACCTGATCGACTACGTCATTCAGGACGTCCAGACGCCCTACTACTCGAAGGCGGCGATCGTGCCCTACTCGGTGGGCGTGAACGTCGGCAGCTACGCCGCCAATGTCCGGGGCGCGGTGATCGGCACCCGGTCCATCACCGACATTTCCTGGCAATCGGGGCCCTCCAAGAGCATCAGCGGGATCAGCAAGGCCAACCCGGCCGTTGTCACGTCCGCCGGCCACGGTTTCCAGAATGGCGACGTCGTCTACATCACCGGCGTCAACGGCATGGAGGAGGTCAATGATCGCCTCTTCACGGTAGCGAACCGCACGGCTGACACCTTCCAATTGTCGGGTGAAAAGAGCACCAAGTACGACAAGTACAAATCCGGCGGCACGATCCAGAAGTGCAAGGTGGCGGACTGCAGCATGGTTGTCACGACCGCATCGGCGCACGGCTATGCAGATGGCGACGACATCTACTTCTCCGGCGTCGGCGGCTTTACCGATATCAATGACGAGATCATCGAGATCGACAATGCGACCTCGACCACCTTCTCCCTGAACGGCTTCCACGGTCCGTCGTCGTCGGCCTGGACCTCCGGTGGTACCGCCTACTGCACCACCTACGGCTGCGAGTACTTCCGGTTCACCAACGCCTCGACCTGGAGCGCGGCGTCCCGCATGTTCCAGATCAGCACCTGCGCCACGGAGCGAACGGGAACCAACGCCTATACCGATGTCGCCCCGAGCACCTCGCCGGTCGGCGCCAACTATCCCAGCTCGAGCAATCCGTGCCCGAGCGCCCAGATCACGCCGCTGACCACCGACCGGACGGCGCTCAAGGCCAAGATCGACAGCTTCAGGGCCGCCGGCTCGACCGCGGGGCAGATCGGCACCGCCTGGGGCTGGTACATGATCTCGCCGGAATTCGCCTACCTTTGGCCGGCGGCAAGCCAGCCGGCGGCCTACGCCGCGCCGGACCTGCTGAAGGTCGTGGTGATCATGACGGACGGCAACTACAACACCGCCTACTGCGAGGGCGTGATCGCCAAGAACTCCGGCTCCGGGAGCGGCGACGCCCAGGACAAGAACAACTGTCCGGCCACCAACGGTAATGCGACCTCCCAGGCCGAGGCGCTGTGCACGGCGATGAAGGCCAAAGGCGTCATCGTCTACACGGTGGGTTTCAACGTCGGCAAGGGCAGCGACGCCGAAGATGTGATGCAGGCCTGCGCGACCAGCAGCAATCACGTCTATCTGCCGTCAAGCGGGGCCGCGCTGAAGGATGCCTTCGCGGCGATCGGCAGAGACCTGTTGAAGCTGCGGCTCTCGAGATAGCGTCCAGCCGCGGCATTCACCGGCGCTGACGGCGGTGTCAGCCCGCGGCGCGTTCCCGCGCCTCGACCTGCTCGCAGGCCTTCATCAGCACCTCGACCAAAGCGGCGCCGGAGATCGGCTTGGTCAGATGCCCATCCGCGCCGGCCGCCATCGACGCGGCGATATGCTCGGGCAGGGCGTTGGCCGACAGGGCCCAGATCGGGGTCGGCGGCGCCTGCCGGGCCTGTTCGTCCTGGCGAATGGCGCGAATGGCGGTCAGGCCGTCCATCACCGGCATCTGCATGTCCATCAGGATTAGGTCGAAGGCGGCTGACGCGGCCGCTTCCACGGCCTGCGCCCCGTTCTCGACGCTGACCAGGTCGACGCCGACCTGACCGAGCAGCAGCTCGACGACCTTGCGGTTGATCGGATGATCCTCGGCCAGCAGCACCCGGGGTTCGCGCTCGCTGTGCGACAGGTCCGAGGGCGCGACCGGCGCCGCCGTCTCCGGCCGGGCGGCGCGCTCCAGATACAGGGTCAAGGTGAAGGTCGCGCCCTCTCCGGGCGTCGACTCGGCGTCCAGGTCGCCGCCCATGGCTTCCGCCAGCGCGCGGGAGATGGCCAGGCCAAGGCCCGTGCCGCCGTAGCGGCGGGTGATCGAGCCGTCGGCCTGCTGGAAGCGCTCAAACAGGCGGGCTTTCACCTCTGGCAGGAAGCCGATGCCGGTGTCACTGACCGTCAGGGTCAGGCGGGTGCGGCCGCGCGCCTCGTCACGGGCTGCGGCCTTGAGACCCAGGCGGCCGGTCGAGGTGAACTTCACGGCGTTGGACAGCAGGTTGCTGATGATCTGCCGGACCCGCACGGCGTCGCCGACGAAGGCGCCCTGGGCTTCCGGGGCGATGTCGATGTCGAAGCCCAGTCCCTTGCCCTCGACGGCCGGACGGAAGAGGGCCGCCGCCGACTTCAGGCAGTCGCCCAGGTCGAAGGGCTCGGCCTTCAGTTCCAGGCGGCCAGCCTCGACGCGCGCCAGGTCCAGCACGTCGGCGAGGATGGCTTCCAGCGTCTGCCCCGAGGTCTCGATCAGCCCGACCATCTCGGCCTGGGCGTCGGTGAGCGCGGTCTGGGCCAGGGCCGAGGCCACGCCCATCACGCCATTGAGCGGCGTGCGAATCTCGTGGCTCATGTTGGCGAGGAACTCGCTCTTGGCGCGGTTGGCGGCCTCCGCCGCGTCGCGGGCCCGCATGATCGCCACTTCCGATTGCTTGCGGGCGGTGATGTTCTTGAGCACGCCCAGCACGCCGTCGATGCGGCCGTCTTCGCCGTACAGCAGCTCGGCGGCCGAAAAGGCCCAGACCTCGCGGCCGTCCGGCGGGTTCAGGCGGTACTCGGTGCGGAACGGCGTGCCGTCGCGCAGGTGCCGGTCCCAGGCCTCCACGGCGGCGGGGCGGTCCTCGGGGTGGACGGTGACCCACATGTCGCGGGCCACGTCCTCATAGCTCAGGGCTCCGCCGAAGAAGGTGTCGGCCGCGCCGTCGACGCGCAGGGTCCGGGTCCGGTAGTTGACCTCGTAGACCAGCACCTCGGCGATATCGAGCGCCAGTTCCAGGCGTTTGGTGGACCGCTCGGCCAGTTCCAGAGAGCTGATCACGTCGCTGACGTCGTGGCTCATCGAGACCAGGCCGCCGACCTCGCCACTGGAGTCGTGCCAGGGACAGAGGCTGGCGCGCAGCCAGCGGTCCGGCAACAGGTGGCTGGGCACCAGGATGCGGTCGGTCGACAGGGTCTCGCCCGCCAGGCAGGCGCGATAGGACTCCTCCAGCGTCGGATAGGAGACTGGAAACAGCTCCTCCATCGTCCGGCCGAGCGCCTCCGACTCCGGGATGCCCTTTTCTTCGACCCAGCGCTGGTTGACATAGAGGTAGCGCAGGTCGCGGTCGGTCATGCTCAGCGCCATTGGCGAGGCGCGCATGATGGCGTCCTTCAGCTCCGTGGCGGCGCGGGCCTGCCGTGCGGCGGCCTCGGCGATCCGGCCAGCCCGCAGGCGTTCGATGGCCTCCGCCAGCAGGGCGGCGAGATCGGCGAGATCGGCCATCAGCCGTTCGTCACGCGCCCGCGGCTCGGGCCCCACGACGCACAGGGCGCCCAGTCGCGCGCCGTTGGACAGCTCGATGGGCGCGTTGCAGTAGAACCGGGCGTGCGGCGGACCCTTGACCCAGGGGTGGCTTGGCCACTGCGCGGCGAGATCCTCGCGCCAGATCGCGCCCTGGCGGAGCGTCTGGGCGGTGGTCGAGGTGGACAGGTCGGCGTACTCTTCGGGCGCGCCTTCGAAGCCGGACATCCAGACGCGATCTTCGTCGACGAGGACGACGTAGGCGAACGCCGAGTTCGCCGCGCTGCCCGCCAGCCGCGTCACCCGGTCGATCACCGGTCGCAGCGCGACAAGATCGAGCGCCCGCACCTCGGCAAGGCGTTGTGCTTCGTCATCGAAGGGCGCGAGTGGCGCCATGCCCAGCCTCCCCCGTCCTTGATCGGGAAAAGACTGGTCGGCGCGTGGTTAATTTAGCGTGCGCGCCGCAGGGGTTTTGACGCCGTCGTCAGAGCAGCTTGATCTCGCGCAGCCGCTGCATGAGGAACGCGTCGGCCGTGATGGGCTCGGGGTAGCGGTCGGGATTATCAGCCGTTGCGCAGCCGGGCAGGGTTCTGATCTCGTGATCCGGCGCGAAATGCAGGAAGAACGGCGTCGAGTAGCGCGCGAATCCGCGCCGCTCCGGCGGCGGATTGACCACCTGGTGGATGGTCGAGGGCAGGACGTGGTTGGTGGCCCGCTCCAGCATGTCGCCGATGTTGCAGACCAGGCATCCCGGCGGCGGGTTGATCGACAACCACTGGCCGTCGCGGTCCTTGACCTGCAGCCCGCCCTCCTCGGCGCCGAGCAGCAGGGTGATGGCGTTGATGTCGCCGTGGGCGCCGGCCCGCACGCCGGTCGCGTCGGCCGGGATCGGCGGATAGTGCAGCAGGCGCAGGATGCTGTTGCCCTCGGCCACCGCGTCGTCGAACTGGTTGCGGGGCAGGCCCAGGTAGTGGGCGATGGCCTGCAGGACCTTCACGCCCATGCTGTCGAGCGCGCCATAGAGCCAGGCGATCTTCTCCTGGAAGTCGGGCGTTTCGGCCGGCCAGACGTTTGGCGGCATCTGCGGCTCGTAGCGGTGGCCGGGCGGCAGGTCGCGGCCCATGTGCCAGAATTCCTTCAGGTCGTGGTGCGTCGCGCCCTTGGCGGTCTCGATGCCGAACGGGATGTAGCCGCGCTGTCCCCCCTTGCCGACCGCGTACTGCCTCTTCACGGCCTCGGGCAGGGCGAAGAAGCGTTTGGTCGCGTCAAGGGCGGCGTCGATCTGCCCCTGCTGCATGTCGTAGTCGGAGATCACCGCGAAGCCGTAGCGGCGGAAGCTGTCGCCCAGCGCCCTGGAGAAGGCTTGGAAGTCGGTTTCGTACAACGCGAACGAGACGGGCTCGATCGCGGACTTGGTCAGGGTCGTGTCGGTCATGGCCGTCTTTTACACCGCCGGGCGCGACGGCGCACCTGACCTGGATCAAGCCCGGGCGGAGAATGCGGAACCATTGCGGGAGCAGGGCGTTTGGGCGGCACAATCATACCGGAGCTACCCATGTTGAAGACCTCGGCGCTCGCCGCCTGCCTGCTCGCCGCCACCGCCCTGGGCGCCTGCACGACCATCGACCCGAATACCGGCGAGACGGTCCGCAACAACACCGGGACCGGCGCGATCGCGGGCGCGCTCGGCGGCGCGCTGCTCGGCTATCTGACCAACACCAGCGACGGTGAGCAGGGTCGCAAGAACGCCCTGATCGGCGCCGGCGTCGGCGCCCTCGGCGGCGCGGCCGTCGGCAACTACATGGATCGCCAGCAGGCCGAGCTGCGGGCCGAACTGGCCAACACCGGCGTGACCGTCACCCGCCAGGGCGACGACCTGATCCTCAACATGCCCAGCGACGTGACCTTCGGCGTCGACCGCGCCGACATCCAGCCGCAGTTCTACGAAGTGCTGGACGGCGTGGGCACGATCCTGAACCGTTACCCGCAGACCCTGGTCGACATCACCGGCCATGCCGACTCCACCGGCGATGACCAGTACAACCAGTCGCTGTCAGAGCGCCGGGCCAGTTCGGTCGCCGCCTATCTGATCAACAACAGCCGCCTGCTGCGCGACCGCTTCTACGTTCAGGGCCGGGGCGAGACCCAGCCGATCGCCAACAACGCCACGGTCGAGGGCCGCGCCCAGAACCGCCGCGTCGAGATCGTGCTGCGTCCGTTCCGCGGCTAACCCCTACTCCGCTTCGGGCGGGCCCTTGGGGTCCGCCCGCGTCGGCTCTTCGGGCGAGACGGGCGCCTTGAGCTTGCGCGGCTTGAACAGCGGGCCGGGGATCGGGGCGTTGCCGTGCAGCAGCCCGACGCCGGCATAGATGCCGCCGGTCATCTCCAGCGCGAACCGTTCCTGGTCCCGCTCGCGGATATCGGCGCTGGTCTCGGCGACCTCCTCTGGCGTCAAGCCCAGCGCTTCCAGCGCCTCCGCCCCGAACGTCATGGCCGACTCGAAGGTCTCGCGGATCTGGTAGTCGACCCCGGCCTTGATCAGGTCGAGTGCATGGCCGCGATCAAAGGCGCGGACCATCAGGGTGGCGTGCGGGAACTCCGCCTTCGCCAGATCGACGATCAGATTGGCCGCCTTCACATCCTCGATACAGACGGCGATCAGCCGCGCCTTGTGGGCGCCGGCCGCGTGCAGGATCTCCGGCCGTGATCCGTCGCCGTAGTAGACCTTGAACCCGAACGGCTCGGCGTTGCGGATGCGGTTGGTGTTGATGTCCAGAATGCTGACGTCGACGCCCCGGGCCAGCAGCGACTGGCAGACGACCTGGCCGAAGCGGCCGAAGCCCACCACCAGAACGCTGCCCGACAGGCCGTCCGGCTCCTCCACGCCGTCGGTGTCCTGTTCCTCCGGCCGCGTCAGGGCGCGCACGCCCATGACCACGAACGGCGTCAGGATCATCGACAGGATGACGGCGGCGGTGAAGATGGCGTTGTCCCGGGCGTTGATCACCCCCGCCGCCGCGGCGGCCGAATAGAGGACGAAGGCGAACTCGCCGCCCTGTGCGAACAGCGCCGCGCGGTTGACGGCCTCGCCGGTGCGGGCCTTGAACAGCTTGGCCACCGTGAAGATGCCCAGGGCCTTGATGGCCATCAGTCCGAGGACCGTGATCATCAGCACGCGCCACTCGGCGGCGACGACGCCCAGGTCCAGCGACATGCCCACGGCGATGAAGAACAGCCCCAGCAGCAGGCCTCTGAATGGCTCGACGTCAGCCTCCAGCTGGTGGCGATAGGCCGACTCCGACAGCAGGACCCCGGCCAGGAAGGCGCCCATGGCCATGGAGAGGCCGCTCAGGTCCATGATCCAGGCCGCGCCCAGCACCACGGCCAGGGCGGCCGCGGTCATCACCTCCCGGGCTCTCGCCGCCGACAGCAGGCGGAACAGCGGGTTGAGCAGGTAGCGGCCGGCGATGAACAGCCCGACCAGGGCGCCGAGCGCGATCAGTACGTCCTCGGCCCAGGAGCCGCCGGTCTCCGGCCGGGGCGACAGCAGCGCCACCACGCCCAGAAGCGGCACGATGGCCAGGTCCTCGAGCAGCAGGATGGAAATGGCCCGCTGGCCCAGCGGCGTGGTGGTCTCGCCGCGCTCCTCCAGCATCTGCATGATCACAGCGGTCGAGGAGAGCACGAAGCCCATGGCCCCGATGAAGGCGACGGCCGGCGCCAGGCCGAAGGCGATCCCGGCCAGGGTCATCGCCGCGCCGCAGCCCGCCACCTGCACGGCGCCGAGGCCGAAGATGTCGCGCCGCATGCTCCACAGCCGCGAGGGCCGCATCTCCAGCCCGATGATGAACAGGAACATGATCACGCCGAGCTCGGCGATGTGCAGGATGGTCTCCGGCTCCTCCAGCACGCCCAGCGCGAAGGGGCCGATGATGATTCCGGCGACCAGGTAGCCGAGGATGGAGCCAAACCCGAGCCGCTTGAAGATCGGACCGGCGATGACGCCGGCGCCGAGCACCGCCACGACCTGCGCCAGGTTCACGCCCGCCGATTCCGCCGCCATCTCGCGCTCCCCGCACCGTCGTCGCTGGTCGCAGTTCTGGCGCCTTCCCGAGCGGGGGTCGATTGTTTGCGCGGCGTTTGGCGAGGCGGACACGCCGATGTTAGCGTCAGGGCGCCCCTGCGTTATTCATCACGGGTTGAATTTTTCCCCGTTCTCGGCGAGACGGTCGCCGCGCTTTCCCCTGGAGGACCCATGGTCGACAAGGTGACCAAGACCGCCGCCGAAGCCCTCGACGGGCTCCTGTTCGACGGCATGACCATCATGGCCGGGGGCTTCGGCCTGTGCGGCATTCCCGAGAACCTGATCGCGGCGATCCGGGAACACGGGACGCGGGACCTGACGGTCATCTCCAACAACTGCGGGATCGACGGCTTCGGCCTCGGCATCCTGCTGGAGAGCGGCCAGATCCGGAAAATGGTCAGCTCCTACGTCGGCGAGAACAAGCTGTTCGAGAAGCTGTACCTCTCCGGCGAGCTGGAGCTGGAGTTCAATCCGCAGGGCACCCTGGCCGAGCGGATCCGCGCCGGCGGGGCGGGCATCCCGGCCTTCTTCACCAAGACCGGCGTGGGCACCCTGGTGGCCGAGGGCAAGGAAGTCCGCGAGTTCGACGGCGAGCTCTATGTGATGGAGCGCGGCCTGACCGCCGACCTGTCGATCGTCAAGGCGCACACCGGCGACGCCGAGGGCAACCTAGTGTTCCGCAAGACCGCCCGCAACTTCAACCCGATGATGGCGACGGCCGGCAGGAAGACTGTCGTCGAGGTCGAGCAGCTGGTCGCCATCGGCGCGCTGGACAAGGACAACATCCACACGCCGGGCATCTTCGTGGACCGCATCTTCCAGGGCGCGGTGTTCGAAAAGCGCATCGAGCGCGTCACCACCCGCCAGAAGGAAGCCGTCTGATGGCCTGGACCCGTGACGAAGTCGCCGCCCGCGCGGCGAAGGAGCTGCAGGACGGCTTCTATGTGAACCTGGGCATCGGCATCCCGACCCTGGTCGCCAACTATATCCCCGAGGGGGTGAACGTGACGCTGCAGAGCGAGAACGGCATGCTCGGCATGGGCCCGTTCCCGTATGAGGGCGAAGAAGACGCCGACCTGATCAACGCCGGCAAGCAGACGATCACCGAGCTGGACAGCTCGTCCTACTTCTCGTCGGCCGACAGCTTCGCGATGATCCGGGGCGGGCACATCGCCCTGTCGATCCTGGGCGGTATGCAGGTGTCGGAGACCGGCGACCTGGCCAACTGGATGGTGCCCGGCAAGATGGTCAAGGGCATGGGCGGGGCCATGGATCTGGTGGCCGGCGTCAAGCGTGTCGTCGTGGTCATGGACCACTGCGAAAAGTCCGGCGCCCCCAAGCTGCTGAAGCAATGCACCCTGCCGCTGACCGGGGCCGGCGTCGTCGACCTGCTGATCACCGAGCTGGGCGTCTTCGAGATCAACCGCGGCAAGACGCCGGTGCGCCTGATCGAACTGGCCCCCGGCGTGACCGTGGACGAGGTCCGCGAGAAGACCGAAGCGGCGTTTGAGGTCGCGGTCTAGCAAGGCGCGGGGACATGCCCTTCAGGGCGTGTCCCCGGCGGCTTCGACCACTTCGTGACTTGCCCCGGCGCCGGGACGGGCCAAGTTACCGGTTATGACCATCCTTCGCCTGCTGACGGCCTTCGCCGCCACATTCACCCTGCTCGCCATCGGTCCGGCCCAGGCCGCGCCGAAGCTCGAGACCGCCTGGTTCGCCGGCGGATGCTTCTGGTGCTTGGAGAAGGACATGGAGAAGATCCCGGGCGTGGTCGACGCCGTGTCCGGCTACGCCGGCGGTGACCTGAAGAACCCGACCTACGAGAACCACGAGGGTCATCGCGAGGCGGTGAAGGTCACCTTCGATCCCGCGAAGATCAGCTATCGCCAGCTGGTCGACCGCTTCTGGCCGCTGGTCGACGTCACCGACGCAGGCGGACAGTTCTGCGACCGGGGCCCCCAGTACTCGACCGCCGTATGGGTCGCCACCGAGGCGCAACGCCAGGCGGCCGAGGCGTCGAAGGCCGCGGCGGCGGCGCGGCTCAGGGGCCAGCCGATCGTCACGCCGATCCTGCGCTACACGTCGTTCTGGAACGCCGAGGGCTACCACCAGGACTACGCGAAGAAGAACCCGGTGCGGTACGCCTTCTACCGCCAGACCTGCGGCCGGGACGCGCGGGTCAAGGCGGTCTGGGGCCGCTAGGTCCGGCCGATCAGTCCCGTGGCGCCGGCGCGAAGCCTTCGCCCAGCAGCAGGCTGACCCGCCGCACGCAGCGGTGATCGTACTTCGCGTCGGTCTCGCCCGGCTTGCCCTTGCAGGGCACGCTCAAGGTGATGCGACGCACCTCGATCAGCGCGGTCTTGCCGAAGTCGGCGCCGATCCGCGTCTGCTTGCGCTCGGCCTTGTCGTCGAGGATGGCGACCACCACCCGGCCGCCCCTGGTCGGGGTCAGCGGAGCCTCGGCCTCCGCCTGGTTGCCGGCCTTGTCGCGAACCCAGATGGTCAGTGGCGCGGCGCCGGGCTCGGCGAAGTAGTCGCGGCCGTAGTAGGCCATGGCGTTGAACAGGAAGCGGTCCTCGACGGCGATGGCGGTGATCCCGCCGTTCAGCGCCTCGGTGCGGGCCCGCTGGATGACCAGGTCGCTGGCCTCCTCCCAGCCGCGCAGGCGCTTGATGCTGTTGGACTGGCCCAGCTGGTCGACGATGCGCGGGTTGGCGGCGGCGACGACGATGAACAGGGCCATGGCGGCCTGCAGCGCGACCGCTGCGCCCAGGCCGATGCGGGCGGCGCGGGTCCAGCCGCCGGACCAGTCGCGGGTCAGCAGGGCGGCGGTCAACACGGCGCCGGCGACATAGGCGCTGGCCGCCCAGTTGGCGTTGGCGCGCGAGATCAGCGCCTGGACGATCATCGCCGCCAGCGGCGGCACGGTCAGGCAGGCCAGCAGCAGGTCGGGCCCGGTCAGGCGGCGGCGAACGGCGAGCGTGATCCCGGCGCCGGCCAGCACCGCGAACGGGATCGGCCCGAAGACGCCGAACTGCTCGCCGATGAAGCCCAGCATCTCGCCCGGGTTGAACAGCGACCCGCCGACATTGGCGTTGGCGGCGGTGTGGTTGACGGTGGCGAACTGGTGGGCTGCGTTCCAGATCAGGTTGGGCGCGATGACCGCCGCCAGGGTCAGGCCGGCGGCCAGTCCGCGGCGAAGGGTCCAGACCTTCCGCGCCTCGCCCGACAGGGCCAGGTGCAGGGCCATCCCGACCAGGAAGTAGAGGGCCGCGTACTTCGACAGCAGCGCCAGGCCCAGCGCCGCGCCCAGCCCGAAGGCGGGCTTGAGGTCGGCTGGGTCGTCGCGCAGCGAGACATAGGCCAGCAGACTCAGCGACAGGAAGCAGAGCAGCGGGGCGTCGGTGGCGGCGATGAACGAGGACAGCGCCACGCCCGGCATCAGCAGGTAGAGCGCCGCCGCCGCCGCGCCGGTCCAGGGGCGGTAGAGCTTGCGACCCACGGCGAACAGCACCGTCGCCGTCGCCGCGTGGAACAGGGGACCGCCCAGGCGCACGAAGGCTTCCGAATCGCCGCCGATCAGGGTGGTCAGCCAGATCGACCAGGCGATCATCGGCGGCTTGGAGAAGTAGCCGAAGTCGAGGGTCCGCGACCACAGCCAGTACTGGGCCTCGTCCGGATACAGCTCCAGCGGCGAGATGAACAACGCCGCCAGCCGAAGAGCCGTCAGCCCAAGGACGAGCAGCAGCGTGGCGCGGGCGGCGCGGGCTGCATCAGTTGTGAACGCGGGATCGGTCTGGGTCATGGGGATGGGGGACGCTGGCCTCGGAACTGGCCTCTGTAAAGGCGAACCCTGCCTCGTGGTGTCGCAATCTTGCGACAAGCCGCCCCAAAAACGCTCCAATCGTTAACGCCGCCTTGCTTCGTCCGGACGCGGCTTTATGACAGGGAAACAGGCGTTGGGACCCTTCCGGCATCGTCACCTAAGCTTCGCATTCACGCGTTATGGCGTGCTGCCAATGCCCGGGCCGGGTCCGTCACAGGTTTTCGACCGGCGTCGGGATGAGAGGGGATACTCACACATGCAACTCATGAACAGGCTCGCCGGCGGCGCAGCCATCGCTGTTCTCGCGCTTGCTTCGGCCAGCGCGGTCTACGCCCAGGACACCACGGGCGCCCTGCGCGGCCAGGTCACCGATGACAGCGGCGCGCCGGTTTCGGGCGCCACCGTCGTCATCACCCACACGCCGACCGGCTCGTCGATCAGCGCGATGACCGGCGACGCCGGTTACTACACCGTCCGCGGCCTTCGCGTCGGCGGCCCCTACACGGTCTCGGCCACCGCGCCCGACCGCAACAGCACCCAGCGGACGATCGGCGCCATCGGCGTCGGCGATCCGGCGACGGTTGACCTGGTGCTGGCCAGCGCCGGCTCGACGGTCGAGGAGCTCGTGGTCACGGCCGCGGCCAGCACGGCCACCAGCCAGGGCGCCGGTTCCAACTTCGGCCAGGGCCAGGTCGCGGGACTGCCCTCGATCTCGCGCGACCTGAAGGACATCGCCCGCCTCGATCCGTTCGCCGTGGTCGGCGACCCGGACAACAACGACGCCCTGTCGTTCGGCGGCGTCAACAACCGCTTCAATCAGCTGACCGTCGACGGCATCCGCCAGAGCGACGACTTCGGCCTGAACGGCAACGGCTATCCGACCCAGCGCTCGCCGATCTCCCTGGACGCCGTCGAAGCGGTCCAGGTCTCGATCGCGCCCTACAGCGTGCTGAACAACGGCTTCCTCGGCGGCTCGATCAACGCCGTCACCAAGTCGGGCGGCAACGCCTTCTCCGGTTCGGCCTTCTACGAAACCACCGATGACAGCAAGAAGGGCGACCACCTCCCTTCCGGTGATATCAACCTGCTGTTCGAGGAAACCACCTGGGGCCTCTCGCTCAGCGGCCCGATCCTCCAGGACAAGCTGTTCTTCTTCCTGTCCTACGAAGAATTCGAAGCGATCTTCAACCTGGATCAGGGCCCGGTCGATTCGGGCAAGACGACGCTCATCCCGCGGATCACCACAGGCGCGGTCGACACCTTCCAGGCCGCCACCATCGCGACCTACAACTACGATCCGGGCAGCTGGGTGGACGGTGCCCCGCCGGTGTCCGACAAGAAGTACCTGGCCAAGCTCGACTGGAACATCAACGACGACCATCGCGCCGCCCTGACCTACCAGCGGACCGAAGGCAACTCGTTCAACGGCTCGGTGTCGTCCAGCTTCGCCTCGGGCAACAGCACCAGCCAGCCGCGCATCGGCCTGGCCTCGCGCCAGTACGACAAGATCGAGACCCTCGACGCCTACACCCTGCAGGTCAACTCGCAGTGGACCCCGGAATTCTCCACCCAGTTCCGCGCTGGCTGGAAGGAAACCGAGACCGTCCAGATGCCGCTCAGCGGCCTTTCGGTCGGCGCCACCCAGGTGACCATCAACGACCTGCCCGGCGTCGCCGCCGGCCCGGGCTCGGCCCAGTTCCAGTTCGGCGCGGACACGTTCCGCCACGACAACTATCTGGACGTCAAGACGAACAACTATGAGCTGATCGGCCGCTACAGCTGGGGCGCGCACGACTTCACCTTCGGCGCACGCACCGAAGAGCAGGAGATCGTCAACGTCTTCGTGCCCAACTCGCTGGGCAGCTACACCTTCAGCAGCTACGCCAACTACCTCGCCCGCACCGCCGCCAGCTTCAGCCTGACCGGCGCGGTTGACCCGACCGGCGGCACCGTGGCGGCCAACACCGGCACGGCCCGCGACGGCGCGGCGATCTTCTCCTACAGCCTGAACTCGATCTACGCCGAGGACAGCTTCCGCCTCTCCGACACCATCACCCTGCTCTTCGGCGCGCGGTACGACTGGTACGCGATGGACGACAAGCCGGTCCTCAACGCGAACTTCGTGACCCGCCAGGGCTTCTCCAACCAGCAGAACCTGGACGGCAAGAGCGTCTTCCTGCCGCGCTTCTACGCGACCTGGAAGCCGACCCCGGACCTGGACTTCGCGTTCGGCTACGGCCGCTTCTCGAGCCAAGGCCTGAACGTCTGGCTCTCGAACCCCTTCGCCAACACCGGCGTGACCCAGACCAACGCCGTCTGCCCGGCCGGTCCGTTCTTCAACGTCGACCTGACCGCAGCTCCGGCCGGCTGCACCTTCACGCCCGGCAACGGCAACGTGAACGTGCTGGATCCGGACTTCGAGATCCCGACGGTGTGGAAGACCAACCTCTCGGCCGGCTACGACTTTGAACTGCCGATCCCGGTGGCGGGCGACAACTGGCGCGTCCAGCTCGACTACATCTACGGTGAGAACGAGAACGCGCTGTTCTGGTACGATCTCCGCGCCGTGCAGGCCGGCGTCGCTCCGGACGGTCGCCCGGTCTACACCCGGTCCACGACCGGCACGGTCGGCGCCAACGTGTTCGACATGATGCTCACCAACGTCGACAAGGGTTACTCCAAGTCGATCGCTCTGAGCCTGTTCAAGGACTTCGACGCGGGCGTCCTCGACGGCCTGTCGCTGCGCGCGGCCTACACCTACACGCGCGCCACCGACGCCAACCCGATGACCAGCTCGATCGCGGACTCCAGCTTCGTCCGCTTCGACACCAGCGACCACAACAATCCGTCGGAAGCGACCTCGGACTACGAGATTCGCGACCGCTTCACTCTGTCGGTCGACTACGGGCGTGAGTTCTTCGGCGACAACGAGACGCGCCTGACCCTGTTCGGTCAGAAGCGCTCGGGCCTGCCGTTCAGCTACACCTTCGCCAACAGCCGGACCGGCAACTTCGACAACGACTTCGGCAACCTGGTCACCCAGAGCTACAGCGGTCTGCAGGCCAGCTCCAACCAGCTGCTCTACGTTCCGCAGCGCGACGGGTCGGGCAACGTGACCCTGACCAGCGACCCGAAGGTCAACTACACCGCCGGGTTCGACATCGCGGGCTTCAACCAGTTCCTGAAGTCCAGCGGCCTGATGGGTTACTCGGGCAAGATCGCTCCGCGTAACGCCTTCACCACCGACGATGTCACCACCTGGGATCTGCGGATCAGCCAGGAGTTCCCGGCCTTCTTCCCGAGCGCCGCGAAGTTCAAGGTCTACATGGACATCGAGAACTTCGGGAACATGCTGAACGACGAGTGGGGCGTGCTCGAGCAGTACACCTTCCACCGCGGCGTCCCCGTCGTCGGCATGAGCTGCACCGGCGGTGCGGTCCTCCCGACGGCGGCGGCGTCCTGCGCCGGCGCGACGGCCTACACCTACACCTCGCGCAACGGCGCGGGCGACACGGTGTTCGCCGGCGATGTCGCCAAGCCGTTCACGGTGACCAACCCGTCGCTGTGGCAGATCAAGATCGGCATCCGCTACGAGTTCTAGTCCTCACGGACCTGAACGAGAGACAGGGGGGCGGTCCGGAAACGGGCCGCCCTTCTTCTTTGCGGGTTACACTTGACGTCGCCCCCCTTCACCATCACTTCCCCTCGCCTCATGAGCATCCCGATCATCCCCGCCGAATGGGCCCCGCACCGCGCGATGTGGCTTGGTTTCCCCAGCCACGGAGAGCTGTGGCAGGAGGACCTCGAACCCGCCCAGGACGAGGTCGCCGACCTCGCTCGCGCCCTCGCCGGTCCGGGCGAGGAACGCGTGCGCCTGATGGTCTGCGGCGACGAGGCCGAGGCCGCCGCCCGCAAGCGCCTGGACGGCGTCGCCGGGATCGAGATCGTCCGCGCCCTGTTCGGCGACATCTGGCTGCGCGACACCGGCCCGATTTTCCGAGAGGATGGCAAGGCCATCGGCTTCCGCTTCAACGGCTGGGGCGGCAAGTACGAGATGGAGGGCGACGACCAGGTCGCCGCCCAGATCGCCGCCGCCGCCGGCGCGCCGCTGATCGCCAATGACTTCGTGCTCGAGGGCGGCTCGATCGACCACGACGGCTGGGGCACGGTGCTGACCACCCGCCAGTGCCTGCTCAACCCCAACCGAAACCCCGGCTGGGACGAGGCGGCGGCCGAAGCCGCCCTGTGCGAGGCCCTGGGCGCCCGCAAGGTGCTGTGGCTGGGCGAGGGCCTGCGCAACGACCACACCGACGGCCATGTCGACAACCTGGCCCGCTTCGTCGCGCCCGGCGTGGTGGCCAGTCCGGTCGCCTGGGGCAAGGCCGACCCGAACGCCGAGCTCTACGACGAGACCGCCCGCCAGCTGGCCGCCATGACCAGCCAGCGTGGTGCGCCGCTGCAGGTCATGCGGATCCCGTCGCCGGGCTGGATGGACGGCGACGGCGGCCCCGCGCCCGCCAGCCACATGAACTTCATCATCGCCAACCGCGCGGTGATCGTGCCCCTCTACGAGGACGAGAAGGCCGGCGCCTTCGCCGTCGACGCGGTCCAGAGCCTGTTCCCCGAGCGCAAGGCCATCGGCCTGTCTTCGAAGGCCATCCTGACCGGCGGCGGCTCGTTCCACTGCATCACCCAGCAGGAGCCTGCCTGATGGCCCGGACCCTCAGCCTCGCAGCGATCCAGACCAGTTATGGCCCGGACATGGACGCCAATATCCGCAAGACCGAGGGCTTCATCCGCCAGGCGGCGGCGGCCGGCGCGCAGGTGATCCTGCCCTCGGAGCTGTTCCAGGGCCCCTACTTCTGCGTCAGCCAGGAGGAGCGCTGGTTCGACACGGCGTATCCGTGGCGCGAGCATCCGGCGGTGAAGGTGCTGGCCCCGCTGGCCGGCGAGCTGGGCGTGGTCATCCCCATCTCGATCTTCGAGAAGGAAGGCCCGCACTACTTCAACAGCCTGGTGATGGCCGACGCCGACGGCGCGCTGCTCGGCGTCTATCGCAAGAGCCATATCCCGGACGGGCCCGGTTATCAGGAGAAGTACTACTTCCGGCCCGGCGACACCGGCTTCAAGGTCTGGGACACGCGGTTCGGCCGCATCGGCGTCGGCATCTGCTGGGACCAGTGGTACCCCGAGTGCGCCCGGGCCATGACCCTGATGGGCGCCGAGGTGCTGCTCTATCCGACCGCCATCGGCAGCGAGCCGCATGACGCGTCGCTGGACACCGCCCTGCCGTGGCGCCGGGCGATGCAGGGCCACGCGGTCAGCAACATCATCCCGGTGGTCGGCGCCAACCGCATCGGCTTCGAGCCGTGGGACGGCTATCCGAACGGCGGCCAGACCTTCTATGGCTCGTCCTTCATCGCCGACCATCGCGGAGACCTGGTCTCGCAGCTGGGCCGCGACGAGGAGGGGCTGGTCCAGGCCACGGTGGACCTGGACTTCCTGCGCACCCACCGCGCCGCCTGGGGCTTCTTCCGCGACCGGCGGCCGGACCTGTACGGCGCGCTGGCCAGCCCCCGACCGGCCTGATGATCGCCACCGACCGCCTCGTCCTGCGCAACTGGCTGCCGTCGGACCTTGAACCTTGGGCGGCGCTGAACGCCGACCCGCGGGTCATGGAGCACTTCCCCGCGCTGCTGTCCGCTGACGAGGCCGCCGCCATGCTGGCCGCCAACCAGGCGCGCATCACCGACAACGGCTGGGGCCTGTGGGCGGTCGAGCGGCGCGGCGACGGCGCCTTCCTGGGCTTCACCGGCCTGATGCCGCTGCGCGAGAGCAACCCGCTGGCGCCGGGCGTGGAGATCGGCTGGCGTTTCGCCCGCCACGCCTGGGGCAGCGGTTACGCCAGCGAGGCGGCCCGCGCCGCCCTGGCCTTCGGGTTCGAGCGGCTGGGCCTGCCGGAGATCGTCGCCTTCACGGCCACGGGAAACCTCCGCTCGCAGGCGGTGATGGACCGCGTCGGCATGTCCCGCCGCGAAGACCTCGACTTCGACCACCCCGCTCTGCCGAAGGGCCATGCGCTTGAGCGACATGTGGTGTGGGTGGCGGAGGCGCCGTAGTCGCCCTCACGGTCTCATTGCGTCCTTCGACACGCCGCTGCGCGGCTGCTCAGGATGACGTCGTTGATAGGCTACTCTTCCACGTCATGCTGAGCAGCGCCGCAGGCGCGTGTCGAAGCACGCAGGGCGCAAAGGGCGCTACGGACACCCCTCCGGCGCGCCGAGCTTGCGCGCCGCCTCGACCTCGGCCTTCGCGGTCGCCATGTCGCTCATGAAGCCCGGATCGGCGTGCAGGCGGGCGACAAGGGCGGCGGCCAG
This sequence comes from Caulobacter sp., assembly GCA_031426695.1. Lineage (GTDB taxonomy): Bacteria > Pseudomonadota > Alphaproteobacteria > Caulobacterales > Caulobacteraceae > Caulobacter. Next base: position 251,409 of record JASJPM010000005.1, on the reverse strand, counting down.
GGTGCGGCCGGCGTCGACATCGCTCTGCCAGTGCACGCCGCAGATGGCCCGGCTGTCGCCGAACTCGCGACCGCGGATGGTCAGTTCCGTCGCCCGGTTCGGCGCCAGTTCGGCCAGGATCAGCGACCAGCTGTAGCCGATCATCGCGTGGCCCGACGGATAGGAGCCGTTGGTCTCCAGCCAGGGCTCGCGCGGCACGCAGATCGGCGCGCTGTTGCCCACGGCAGGCCGCTTGCGGGCGTAGAAGTCCTTGGGCGGGTTGTAGAGCGGCCGGGCGTCATGGATCAGCCGCAGCAGCATCTGCGCCAGCACCGGCGTGGTGTCCGGGCCCAGCGTCACGCCGGCGGCGCAGGAGAAGCCGTGGAAGACCTCCTTGCCGGACAGGTCCGTGTCCCGGATGGCCTGGGCCCACCGCGGCGAGTCCTCCAGCGCCCGGGTCGCCTCGAACTGCGCCAGCTCGGCCTTCCAGGTCGGCGAGCCGATTTCCGGCGGCGGGGGCAGGATCTTCTGGCCGTCCGGATGCCCGCCGACCGGCAGATAGCCCTTGGGCGGTTCGGTCCAGGCTGTCAGGGCGATCGCGGCGATCAGGACGAGGGCGGGCGCGAGAGAACGCTTCATCTGCCTGTTTTCCATGCAAGCGGGGCAGGTCCGACAAGGCCCCGGGGCGGTCACCGCCGTCAAGCCCACCCGCGACGTTCAAGGCTTGACGCGATGATATGTTATTTCATAACACTTCGCCGTCGCCCTCCTCTCGCCGGAACCGCTTCATGTCCCTTCGTCGCCTACTGCTCGCCGCCGCCTGCGGTCCGGTCCTGATCGCCCTGCCAGCCATGGCCGAGGAGGCGCCGCCCACCGATGTCGACCAGCTGGTGGTGACCGCCGCGCCGTTCGCGGTGTCGCTGGACTCGGCCACGACCAGCATCGAGGTGATCGGCCGCGACCAGCTCGACATCGCGCCGCCCGCCGGGCTGGGCGATATGCTGGCCGGCGTGCCTGGGCTGCGCTCCAGTTCATTCGGTCCGGGCGCCAGCCGGCCGGTGGTGCGGGGTCTGGCCGGCCCGCGCGTGCTGGTGCTCAACAACGGCGTCGGCCTGGTCGACGCAAGCGCCCTGTCGCCGGACCACCAGGTGGCGTCCGACCCGGGCGAGGCGCAGCGGATCGAGGTGCTGCGCGGACCGGCGGCGCTGCTCTACGGCGGCTCGGCCATCGGCGGGGTGGTCAATGTCATCGACGACCGCATCGCCCGCCGCGCCCCGGAGGCAGCCCTGTCCGGGCGCCTGAACGGCTCCGCCGGCTCGGTGGATGACAGCCGATCGATCGGCGGCGCCCTGACCTTCGGCGCCGGCCCGCTGGTGTTCACCGTCGACGGCATCCACCGCCAGAGCGACGACTACGAGATCCCCGCCTATCCCGAATCGCGCCGCCTGCTGGCCGAGGAGGGCGAGACCGCGCAGACCCCCTTCCCGAAGCGACTCGAGAACAGCGCCGTGGACCTCGACGCCTGGGGCGCGGGCGTCAGCTGGATCGGGTCGGACGGCTATCTGGGCGTGGCGGTCAAGCGCACCGAGACGACCTACGGCGTACCCGGCCATGCTCACGAGGCGCCCCCCGTTCCGCCGCCGGTCCCCACGCCCGAAGCGTTCGTCACCATCGGCCTGGAGCAGACGCGGATCGATCTGCGCGGCGAGTGGCGCGGCGAAATGGGGCCGTTCGAGACGGTGCGCTTCAGCGGCGGCTGGGCCGACTACACCCACACCGAGTTCGAGGGCGCGGACATCGGCACCCGCTTCTTCTCGGACGGGTGGGAAGGCCGGCTCGAGCTGGTCCAGACCGAGCGTGACAGCTGGAACGGGGCCTTCGGCCTGCAGGCGCTGCGCCGTGACTTCGACGCCGTCGGCGACGAGGCCTATGTGCCGCGCACCGAGATCTCCGAGGTCGGGGTGTTCACCCTGCAGCGGGTGGACCGGGACAGCTGGGGCTTCGAGGGCGGTCTGCGCCTCGACCGGCGCGAACTGAAGAGCCTCGCCGGCGATCGGGACTTCTCCAGCGCCTCGGGCTCGGTCGGTGTCTTCGCCCGCCCGGCGGAGGGCTGGTTCCTGGGCCTCAGCCTGGCGCGGACGTCCCGCGCGCCGACCGAGGCGGAGCTGTTCGCCGAGGGCCCGCACGTGGCCACCCGGGGCTTCGAGATCGGCGATCCCGACCTCGACGTCGAAATCGCCACCTCGCTGGAGGCGACGCTCCACTACGGCGACGACCGGCTGGAGGCCGACCTCCACCTGTTCGTCGTCGACTACGACGGCTTCATCGACCTGACGCCGACCGGCGCGGTCGAGGACGGCCTCGACGTGTTCACCTATGTCCAGACCAACGCCCGGTTCCACGGCTTCGAGGCCGAGGCCAGCTGGCGCCTCTGGCGCGAGGGCGAGCGCAGCCTGTCGCTGGACCTGGGGGCCGACTACGTCCGCGCGGAAAGCGACCTGGGCCCGCCCTCGCGGATCCCGCCCTGGGCGGTAAACGGCAAGCTGGTCTGGCAGGGCGTCGACCTGGGCGGATGGGTCGAACTGCGCCGCGTGGGCGGCCAGGACCGGGTGTCCGACTTCGAACTGCCGACGGACGCCTACACCCAGCTGAACGCCGGCGCGACCTGGACGCCGCCTGCCTTGCAGGGCGTCAAGCTGTTCGTCGAAGGTCGCAACCTGGGCGATGAGGAGATCCGCGAGCACGCCTCGTTCCTCAAGGACATCGCCCCCCAGCCCGGTCGCGGTGTCCGGGCCGGCTTCAGCTACCGGTTCTGATGAGGAGCGGGGACATGGACCTCAGTACGTGTCCCCGGCCTGAGCCTACCCCAGCACGGTCTTTCCGTTCTTCACCACCGTGACGCCGCGGTCCTTCACGCGGGCCTCGAAGGAGACGACGTCGCCGTCCTTCCACAGGTCGACGCTGATCGTCTCGCCGGGGAAGACCGGACTGGAGAACCGCACCTGGTGGCTCTTGATCCGCGCGGGGTCGAAGTCGGCGTAGGCCTGCATGACCGCGCGGCAGGTGATTCCGTAGGTGCACAGGCCGTGCAGGATGGGGCGCGGGAAGCCCGCCGCCTTGGCGATGCGCGGGTCGGAGTGCAGCGGATTGCGGTCGCCGCTCAGACGATAGATCAACGCTTGGTCGGGCTTGGTGGGGATGTCCACCGTCATGTCGGGGCTGCGCGTCGGGACCTCGTGCGCCTCCGGCGCGCCGTCGGCGGGGCCGCCGAAGTTGCCGTCGCCGCGGGCGAAGGTCGAGCCTGTCAGGGTGGCGATCTTTTCCCCCGTTTTCGCGTCCTTCAGCACCGTCTCGTTGTAGATGACCGCGCCCTTGTCGCCCTTGTCATAGGCGCCGATGATGCGACCCTCGGCGGTGATCGAGGCCTCGGTCGGGAAGGTCTTGTGGAACTCGACCTTCTGCTCGCCGTGGACGACCAGCAGGAAGTTGATGCCCATCTTGCCCATGCTGGGCCCGGCGCCCCAGGCGACCGTGGTGGCCATGGTCGGCACCGCCTTCAGCCCGCTCTCGTAGACGAAGGGCAGCTCCTGCTCGTTCATCGGATCGTTCCCGAGGCCGATGCCCAGGGCGTAGAGCATGGTTTCCTTCTCGGTCCAGGCGAAGGCCTGCGGTTCGCTGGTCAGCGACAGGATCTCTGGGTAGGCGATGGGCATCGGCGTCGTCCCGCGGTTATGGTTGATTTTCTTGCCCCGATTGAACCCGCTTACCTACAGGGAGCGCAAGACGGGTGCTCGCATTGCCGCGTTCCACCGGATCGGCTAGAAGCGCCGGCTCGACCTTCCTGTGCGGCCGGACGTCGCCCGCGCGCCTCCACAAGAGACTAGAATGGCCACCGAACAAGTTTCACCCGCCGGCGTCACCGGTCAGCTCCAGTTCTACACGACACCCGAGCCCCTGAGCCGCGAAGCGCACGGCGGCCTCGCCGTCCAGCAGCTGGAGCGCCCGTTCGCGTTCGCCGAGACCGGCCATGTCGTGCCGCTGACCGTCGCCGAGTTCGGCTTCGCCGCGGTCAGCTACCCGATCATCTTCGGCGGCGCGAGCTACATGCCGCTGGCGGTGATGGGCATCAACGGCGGCGAGAACATGTTCGTGAAGGACGGCGCCTACACGGTCGGCTCCTACGTCCCGGCCTACACCCGCCGCTTCCCCTTCGTGCTGGCGGCCGATGAAAGCCAGAGCCGCCTGGTGGTCTGCATCGAGCGCAACGCCGAGATCTTCTGCGACAAGAGCAAGGCCGGCAGCCAGCCGCTGTTCACGCCGGAAGGTGAGCCGTCGGAGTACACCGCCAACGCCATCAAGTTCTGCGAGGACTTCGAGACCGAGCGCCGCCGCACCGAGGCCTTCGTGGCCGTGCTGACGCAGCTGGACCTGTTCCACACCCGCGAGGCGATCTATCAGCAGCCCAACCCGGACGGCACCTTCACGCCGGTGAAGATGGCCGAGTACTTCGCCGTCTCGGAAGAGAAGCTGAACGCCCTGCCGGCCGACAAGCTGGTCGAGCTGCGCGACAGCGGCGCCCTGGAAAAGATCTACAACCACCTGACCTCGCTGGTCGGCTGGGATCGCCTGATCGCCATCGCCACCGAGCAGGCGATGCTGCGTCAGCTGAAGGCCGCCAACGGCTAGGGCTGTTTGGTGTCTTGATTGATCAAGGGCTCCGCCGATGGCGGGGCCCTTTTTCGTCGCGTGGTTCGCGACGCCGGCCCGAGAGCCGGCTCCTCACCATGACGAATGTGGTTTGCGTTCCGCTGAGTTCGTCATCCTGAGGAGCGAGCTCTTGGGCGAGCGTCGCGAAGGACGCACGATCTCACCGCGCGAAGACGCTCCGCGTCAGGCAGGAGAAGACCAACCGGCCGGCCTCGTCGAGCAGGTCGTGCTGGGCGATGACGATGCCTTTGTCTTCGCCGACCGGGTCCTTGCCCATGATCGTCATCCGGCCGCGCAGCAGTTCGCCGGGCGGCGGGTTGCGCGCCCAGCGCAGGGCGTCGACGCCCAGCCGCTTGGTCATCGGCCAGTCGGCGCTGGCCTGCTCGTCCAGCCGCGACCAGATGGCGAACAGCATGGCGTCGGGCGCGCCGCCGTCGGTGTCCCAGCCCGGCGCGAAGGCGCGGGCGAAGGCCTCCAGGGCGGCCGGGTCGACCACGGCCGCGCCGAGGTTGACCACCATGCCGACCTGGATCTCGTCAAAACTTGCGGGCAAGACTCAGGGCTCCGGTGAGATGCGAACCAGCAGCTTGCCGTCATGCGCGCCGGTGAACAGCAGTTTCACGGCTTCGGCGGCGTTTTCCAGTCCGTCGACCACATGCGCCTTCCATTTGATCTGGCCGCTCATCACCGCCGGCGCCAGTTCGGCGATGGCCTCCATGGCGCGCGGGATGAAGTCGATGACGATGAAGCCCCGGATCGTCAGCCGGTGCATCAGGATGCGGCCGAAGTCGGTGGGTCCGGCGGCGACGCCCTCGCTGTTGTAGCCGCTGATCATCCCGCACAGGGGCACGCGGCCGAAGTTGTTCATCCGGCTGATCACCGCGTCCATGATCGCCCCGCCGACGTTCTCGAAGTTCACGTCGATTCCGTTCGGGCAGAGCCGGTCCAGCGCCGCGCCGACGTCCTCGTTCTTGTAGTCGATGGCCCCGTCGAACCCGAGTTCCTCGGTCAGCCAGGCGCACTTCTGCGGACCGCCGGCGATGCCGATGACCCGCGCGCCGCGCATCTTGGCCAGCTGGCCGGCGATCGAGCCCACGGCGCCGGCGGCGGCGGAGACGACGACCGTCTCGCCCGGCTGCGGCTTGCCGAAGTCGTTCAGGCCGTACCAGGCGGTCAGCCCGGTGGCGCCCAGCACGCTCATGAAGGCGGTCAGTGGCACGCCCGGCAGCAGTGGCACGGGGCTGAGCGTGGCTTCATGGGCGATGGTGTGGCTCTGCCAGCCCGACAGGCCGGCATTGACGACGGTCCCCTCCGGATAGCGTTCCGAACGGCTGGCCTCGACCACGCCGAGGGTGCCGCCGCGCATGACCTCGTTCAGCCCGACCGGCGGCAGGTACTGGTCTTGGTCGCTCATCCAGATGCGGTTGGTCGGGTCCAGCGACAGATAGACGTTGCGGACCAGGACCTCGCCGTCCTCCAGCGCGCGGATCGGGGTCTCGACGAACTCCAGGTCCCCGGGCGAGATCTCGCCGACCGGACGTTTGCGGAGGATCCACTGGCGATTGACGGACATGCGCGTCTCCCTGTTTTCCCAAGGATCATGGCGCGGCCCTTGGGGAAGTCGAGGGGGCGCCGACCGATTGCTGTGGCAGGGGCCATGGCCCGCGCCATATAGACGGGGCATGAGCCGCCTTCTCGCCGCCCTCGCCGTTGTCCTCGCGCTGCTGGGTCCGACCCTCGCCGCCGCCGCGCCCGTCGACACCGGCCACCTAGAGGCCGAGCTGGTCGCCCAGGAGCGCGGCGCCGTGCCCGGTGGCACGGTCTACGTCGCCCTGCGGCAGAAGATCGACAAGGGCTGGCACACCTACTGGCGCAACCCCGGCGACTCCGGCGAGCCGACCACGATCAAGTGGACGCTGCCCGCCGGCTGGCAGGCGGGCGAGATCGTCTGGCCGACCCCGGCGCGGATGCCGATCGGGCCGCTGCTCAACTACGGCTACACCGGCGAGGTGCTGCTGCCCGTCCCGGTCCAGGTCCCCGTCACGGCGACAGTGGGATCCACGGCGACGCTGAAGGCCGACGTCACCTTCCTGGTCTGCGAGCTGACCTGCGTGCCCGAGTACGCCAGCCTGACCCTGACCGTACCGGTTGTCGCCGATGCGCCCGGCGCCGATCCCGCCTGGGGCGACAAGGTCGCGGCGACCCTCGCCGCCGCGCCGAGGGCCGCCGGTCTGGCCGCCGTCTATGCCGTGGAGGGGGCCGCCCTCCGCCTGGCCGTCACCGGCGGGCCGCTGAAGGGCGCGGACCTGTCGCGGGCCTACTTCTTTCCGTTCGACGCCACCGTGCTCGACCACGCAAAACCCCAGCCCATCGAGCGGGGGGCGGACGGCCTGGCCCTCAGCCTGCCGGCCGGGATCGCGGTGAGTTCCGGCCAGACGCCGGCGGTCATCGCCGGGGTGCTGTCGCTGGGCGACCGGGCATGGGAGGTTTCGGCCACGGCGGGGAGCTTGCCCGCCGGCGCGCTGGGCGGCGGGACCCTGCCGCCGGCGCCGATCGACGATCACGGCCCGGCGGCCTCGGCCGGCGGCGCCATCGGCCTGCCGCTGGCCCTGGCCTTCGCCTTCCTCGGCGGGCTGATCCTGAACCTGATGCCCTGCGTCTTCCCGGTGCTGTCGATGAAGGCCGCCGCCCTGGCCGCCCACGCCCACGACACCGCCGCCGCGCGCCGGCAGGGCGTCGCCTATCTGCTCGGCGTGCTGACGACCTTCCTGGTCCTGGCCGGGGCCCTGATCGCGCTGAAGGCGGCCGGCCAGGCCATCGGCTGGGGCTTCCAGCTGCAGTCGCCGGCCATGGTCGCGGCGCTGGCCCTGGTCATGCTGCTGGTGGCGCTGAACCTGTCGGGCGTGTTCGAGGCCGGAACCTCGCTGCAGGGCGCCGGCGCGGGAGCGACCTCGCGCACGGGCCTGACCGGCAGCTTCCTGACCGGGGTGCTGGCCGTGGTCGTCGCCGCCCCCTGCACCGCGCCCTTCATGGCCTCGGCCATGGGCTTCGCCCTGACCCAGGACGCCTGGCTGTCGCTGCCGGTGTTCGCGGCGCTGGGCCTGGGCCTGGCCGCGCCGTTCGTGCTGCTGTCCTTCGCCCCGCCCTTGCTGCGCCACATGCCAAGGCCCGGCCCGTGGATGGAGATCCTGCGCCACGTCCTGGCCTTCCCGATGTACGGCGCCGTCGCCTGGCTGGTCTGGGTGCTGGCGCAACAGACGGGTCCCGCCGGCCTGGCGCTGGCCCTGGCCGCCGGGGTGCTGGCCGCCTTCGCCGCCTGGCTCTGGGGCCTGGCCCAGCGCCGGCCGCCGGCGCCGGTCGTGCGCGGCCTCGCCATCGTGCTGGCCCTTGGCGTCGTCGCCCTGACCGGCCTGCTCGCGCTCGAATCTCCCGCCCCGGCGAGCGCCGCCGCGCAGGCGTCAGGCGAGACCGCCGAGGTTCCGTATGAGCCCTGGTCGCCGGCGCGGGTGGCCGCCCTGCGCGCCGAGGGTCGTCCGGTGCTGGTCAACTTCACCGCCGCCTGGTGCGTGACCTGCCAGGTCAACGAACGCACCTCTCTGTCGACCAGGACGGTGGCCGAGGCGCTGACCCGCAACAACGCCGTCTATCTGAAGGCCGACTGGACGAACCGCGACGCCGTCATCGCCGCCGCCCTGGCCGAGCATGGCCGGGCCGGGGTGCCGCTCTACCTGGTGTACGGCGCGGACGGATCCGCCCCGGTCATCCTGCCGCAGCTGCTATCCGAAGGAATGGTGGCGCAGGCCCTCGACAAGGCGGCCGCGAGGTAGCCGCCTAAGTCCCGCTGGTGACCGTCGCCGGGGTGGTGATCACTTCCACATTGTCGCGCAGCAGCCAGACCATCTCGCGCAGGGCGGCGTCGCGGGCCTGGGGGTCGGCGGCGGCCTCGACCTGGCCCAGCCGCACCGGCAGGTCCTGGGCGATGCCGCGCAGGATGCATTTGAGGTCGCCGTCCGTGCCGCGCTCGGCCAGCAGGTGATGGGCTTTCATGTCGAGCTCGGCCAGCGCCGTCAGCTCGGTTTTGAAGGCGGGAAAGCCGGCCAGGTCGCCGGTCTGGCCTTTCCAGGCCTCGACGCGGGTTTTCAGGTCGCCGGCCCGGGCGACGATGTCGGCGAACAGCGGCTCGGCCATCAGGGGCGAGGCCGGGGCGCTGACGCTGGCCGCCGGGCGGAGGGTCGCGCCGTCTCCCGGGGCGGCGAAGGCCAGCCAGAGGGTTGCGGTGACGGCGATGGCGTCGCAGGACATGGGCCGCGCCTCGTGGTTGCAGGGGTCTCCCCAGTTACGCGGCGCATGGTAAACGGGCCTTTACCGCCGGAGTGTGCATGACCGACCTCGCCGCCGCCTGGACCGCCCTCGAGACGGCCGCCCGCACCGATTCCGCCACCCGGATCGTCGACCTGTTCGCGGCCGAGCCGGACCGGCTGGCGCGGCTGTCGGTCGAGGCGGCGGGCCTCACGCTCGACCTCAGCAAACAGCCGTGGAGCGCCGCCGGCCTGACCGCCGCCCTCGACCTGGCCCGCGCCGCCGGGGTCGAGGCGCGTCGCGACCGGCAGTTCGCGGGCGAGGCCATCAACGTCACCGAGAACCGCGCCGTGCTGCACATGGCGCTGCGGGCTCCGGACGGCGCCGACTGGACGGCGGTCGGCAAGCCGGTCTCGGCCGGGGTGGAGGCGGTGCGCAGGGCCATGGCGGCCTTCGTCGCCGACGTCCGCGAGGGGCGTCTGAGGGGCGCGACGGGCAAGGCCTTCACCACCGTGCTGCACATCGGCATCGGCGGCAGCGACCTGGGCCCGCGCATGGTCTGGCGGGCGCTCAAGCCCCTGGTCCCGGCGGTGGACGTCGCCTTCGTCGGCAACGTCGATCCGTCCGACATCGCCGCCGCCATGGCGCGGCAGGACCCGGAGACCACCCTGGTCGTGGTGGCATCCAAGACCTTCACCACCCAGGAGACCATGGCCAATGCCGCGGCGGCGAAGGCCTGGTTGCGGGACGCGCTGGGCACGGCGGCCGACGGCCATTTCGCCGCCTGCTCGACCAACCTGGAGGCCTGCGCCGCCTTCGGCATCCCGCCCGAGCGCGTCTTCGGGTTCGAGGACTGGGTCGGCGGGCGCTACTCGATCTGGTCGGCGGTCGGGCTGTCGGTGGCCATCGGCCTGGGTTGGGACGCCTTCGCCGACTTCCTGGCCGGGGCGGCGGCGATGGACGAGCACTTCAAGGGGGCGCCGCTGGAGCGCAACGCCCCGGTGTTGCTGGCGCTGGCGCATGTGTTCAACCGCAACGGCCTCGGCCGTCCCGTCCGCGTGGTCGAGCCCTATGCGGAGCGGCTGGGCCTGCTGGCCGCCTATCTCCAGCAGCTGGAGATGGAGTCGAACGGCAAGCGGGTGACCGAGGCCGGTGTTCCGGTCAGCCACGCCACATCGACCGCCGTGTTCGGCAACGCCGGCACCAACGACCAGCACGCCTTCTTCCAGATGCTGCACCAGGGCACGGATGTGATCCCGGTCGACTTCGTCGCCGTCGCCCGCGCCGACGAGGGTCCGCCCCGCCAGCACGCCATCCTGCTGGCCAACGCCATCGCGCAGGCGCAGGCCCTGATGACCGGCAGCGCCAACGAAGCCGAGCCGCACCGCCACTTCCCCGGCGACCGGCCCTCGAGCTTCATCCTGCTCGACCGCCTGACCCCGAACGCCCTGGGCGCCCTGCTGGCGCTCTACGAGCACAAGGTCTTCGTCGAGGGGACGCTCTGGGGCGTCGACAGCTTCGACCAGTGGGGCGTGGAGCTGGGCAAGACGCTGGCGAACAAGGTGCTGGCCGAACTGGAGGGCGGACCGGCGGGGGCGCACGATCCGTCGACGGCGGCGCTGATCGGGCGATTGCGGTAGCGCCCTCCCTCCCCACAAGGGGGAGGGAGGCTAGGAATGTCGCAACTCTTCCACTATACCCCCGCCGCCGATGACCCGCGCCGCGCACCACCATCACGCCTGCCACGCCATCCCTCGCGGGACGGATCGGGTTCGCGCGGCCTGAGGGCCAGACGCACACCCTCCGGCCCCGCCCGACGCGGATGGGGCCATTCACGGCTCCATCCGACCCTCGAAGTCCTGATGTAGAGCCGCCTGATGACCGAAGAGACCTTCCGACCCGAAGCCCGAGCTCCTCGAGGGTTCGCCGACAAGCGCGCCGCGACCCTGCGCGCCGAGCGGCGGATCGTGGAGGCGGTCTCCAAGGTCTACGAGCTGTGGGGCTTCGAGCCGCTCGACACCGGCGCCTTCGAGTACGCCGACGCGCTGGGCAAGTTCCTGCCCGACAGCGACCGGCCCAACGAGGGCGTCTTCGCGCTGCAGGACGATGACGAGCAGTGGATGGCGCTGCGCTACGACCTGACCGCGCCGCTGGCCCGGTTCGCTGCGCAGAACTGGGAGACCCTGCCCAAGCCGTTCCGCCGCTACGCCTTCGGGCCGGTCTGGCGCAACGAGAAGCCGGGCCCGGGCCGGTTCCGCGAGTTCATCCAGTGCGACGCCGACACCGTCGGCTCGGCCCGCCCCGAGGCCGACGCCGAGATCATCGCCATGGCGGTGGCCGGGCTCGAGGCGGCGGGGCTGGCCAAGGGCCAGGCGGTGCTGAAGTTCTCCAACCGCAAGATCCTCGACGGGGTCATGGTCGCCGCCGGGGTCGCCGAGGGTCGCCAGAAGCTGACCGTGCTGCGCGCGCTGGACAAGCTGGACCGGCTGGGCCGCGACGGGGTCCGCGACCTGCTCGGCAAGGGACGGCTCGACGAGTCGGGCGCCTTCACGCCGGGCGCGGAGCTCTCGACGACCGCCGCCGGACTGGTGCTCGATTTCCTCGACATGGCCGTCGCCGGCGCGCCGCTGGACCAGCTGGCCGCCGCGCCGTTCGCCCAGGCCGAGGCGGCCATGGAAGGCTTCCGCGAGCTGGAGGCGATCATCGCCGCCCTCAGGGGGCTCGGCGTCGACGACACCCAGGCCGTCTTCGATCCCTCGATCGTCCGCGGGCTGGAATACTACACCGGCGCGGTGTTCGAGGCCGACCTGCTGATCGAGACGCCCGACGAGAAGGGCCATCCGGTCCGCTTCGGTTCGATCGGCGGCGGCGGTCGCTACGACGACCTGGTCGCCCGGTTCACCGGCGAGCGGACCCCGGCGACGGGCTTCTCCTTCGGCGTGTCGCGGCTGGCGGCGGCGCTGAAGGCGGCCGGCCGCGAGGCGGCTGGCGAGGGGCGGGGGCCGGTGGTGATCATCGCCTTCGACCAGGCCCGCATGGCCGACTACTTCGCGGTGGCGGGCGAGCTGCGCGGCGCCGGCATCGCCGCCGAGGTCTATCTGGGGACCTCCGGCATGCGGCCGCAGATGAAGTACGCCGACCGCCGGCTGGCTCCTGCCGCCGTCATCATCGGCGAGGACGAGTTCGCCGCCGGCACGGCCACGGTCAAGGATCTGGACCTCGGCCGCGACCTGTCGAAGGGCGTCACCGACAACGCCGCCTGGAAGGCCGAGCGGCCGGGTCAGCAGACGGTCGCCCGCGCCGATCTGGTCGCCACCGTCCGCAAGATCGTCGAGGCCGCGCAATGAGGCTGGAGCCCGCCGTTCCCCAGGCCGCGCTGGCCGCCATTCGTGCGCCGTTCGCGCAGGCCGGCGCGACGCCGGTCGAGGTCGCGGTGCTGCTGCCGCTGGCCCTGCTGCTGGAGCTGTCGGGCGAGGCCATGCGCCCGCGCCTGTTCGTGGTCCAGGCCGAGGGCGGCGAGGAGCTGGCCCTGCGGCCCGACTTCACCATTCCCGTGGCCCGCGCCCACATCGACAGCGGCGCGGCCGAGGGACGCTACGCCTACGAGGGCAAGGCCTTCCGCGCCGCCCCGGCCGGCTCGCAGCGGGCCGAGGAGTTCCTGCAGATCGGCGTCGAAGTGTTCGGCAACGGCGATCCGGCTGTGTCGGACGCCGAGGTCGCGGCCCTGGCCTGGAGCTCGGCGGCGGCGGGCGGTCGCGACGACCTGACCCTGACCTTCGGCGACATCGCGCTGTTTGGCGCCTTCGTCGACAGCCTGGCGCTGGCGCCGGCGCTGGCCGCGCGGCTCAAGCGGCTGTTCACCCGGCCGCGCCTGCTGGCCGCCGAGCTGGATCGCGCCGACGCCGGCGAGACGGGCGAGCGCATCGTCAATCCGCTGGAGGGCGTGCCGGACGGGCAGGGCCCAGATGCGCTGCGCCAGCTGTGGGCCATCGCCGGCATAGAGCCCGTTGGGACCCGGCCGCCGGAGGAAATCGTCCGCCGTCTGGCCGATCGCGCCGAGGCCTCGCGCACGCCCAGCCTGTCGCCAGCCGAGGCTGCCGCCGTGCGCGGCTTCCTGGCCGTGTCCGGCGCACCTGACGCAGCGCTGGCGGAGGTTCGGCGGCTGGCCGGCCCGTCCACGGCGGCGCTTGATGCGGCCACGGACGGATGGGCGCGCCGGCTGGCCGGTCTGGCCGAGCGCGGCGTTCCCGCCGACCGCCTGACGTTCGCCGCCGCCTTCGGCCGCGCCTTCGGCTACTATGACGGCGCCCTGTTCGAGGTGCGCAGCGCGGCGCTGGGGGCTGAGCGCCCGGTCGCCGCGGGCGGCCGCTACGACGGCCTGCCGGCCCGGCTCGGCGCGGCCACGACGCTCGGCGCGGTGGGCTGTATGGTCCGCCCGGCGCGGGCCTTCGCGGGAGGCATGGAATGAGCGGTCCCCTTATCCTGGCCATCCCCTCCAAGGGACGCCTGAAGGAGCAGGTCGACGCCTGGCTGGCCGACGCCGGCCTGCCGCTGTCGGCCCCGGCCGGCGGGCGCGGCTATACCGCCCGCATCGCCGCCCTGCCATCGGTCGAGGTGCGGCTGCTGTCGGCCTCCGACATCGCCTCGGCGCTGGACAGCGGCGAGGTCCACCTGGGCGTCACCGGCGAGGACCTGCTGCGCGAGCAGATCGCCGACCTCGACAACCGGGTCGCCCTGCTGCGGTCGCTGGGCTTCGGGCGCGCCGACCTGATTGTCGCCGTGCCGCGCGGCTGGCTGGACGTCGACACCATGGCCGACCTGGAGGAGGTGGCGCACCTGCACCTGGTCCGCACCGGCCGCCGCCTGCGGGTGGCGACCAAGTACATCGCCCAGACCCGCGCCTTCTTCACGAAGAACGGCGTGGCCGACTATCGCATCGTCGAATCCGGCGGCGCCACTGAGGGGGCCCCGGCCTCCGGCGCGGCCGAGATCATCGTCGACATCACCACCACCGGCGCGACCCTGGCCGCTAACCACCTGAAGATCCTGGGCGACGGCGTGATCCTCAAGAGCCAGGCGCGGCTGGCCGCGTCGCTGACCGCCGACTGGGACGCTGGCCGGCTGGCCGTGGTGCGCCAGCTGCTGAGCGTGGTCGAGGCGCGGGCGCGGGCCCGGGGCAGCGTGATGCTGGTCTGGCCGGCCGAGCAGGACGCCGGCGCCCGCGCGGCGCTGGCCGGCCTGGTCGAGGCGGGCGCCAGGCCTCGGGCCAATGGCTTGCTGCTCCGCGAAGGCGACCTGCTGACCGCCCAGGCGGCCCTGGCCGCGGCCGGCGTTGGCCCCGTCGCCGCGACTCGCCCCGAGCATCTGTTCGAGCCGGTCTCCGAGGCCGCCGAGTCGCTGGCGGCGCGCGTCACGGTGTAAATTTGACGACGGAGTCAAAACCACTCGACCGGAGCGGGTTCTTTTGACGGGATGGTCCAAGAAATAACCCGTTTTGCGCCCTTTCGCCGCAATTTCTTGCGCGCAAGGCCCTCCGGGTTGCTTGACAGCGACACGGATATGCCGTCTTTTGACGGTGCGCGAGACACAAGAACCCCAGAGAGTTCTGGTCTCACGGCGTTTCGGGGAGGAAACGCCCGCTTGGATCGAGTGATCGAGGAAAAAGCTAAGCCCGCCGCGAATATCCCCCGCGGCGGGCTTAGTCCTTTCCGGGACGATCGCCTTAAATTGACTCTACCGTCAAAATAGCTGCCCAGGTGTGATTGCGTGGTTCGCGACGCCGGCCCAAGAGCCGGCTCCTCACCATGACGAAGGTGGGTGGCGTTCCACAGAGTTCGTCATCCTGAGGAGCGATCTCTCGGGATCGCGTCGCGAAGGACGCACGGCGACCCCTCCAGCCTCCACACACTACCAAGCCGACACATGACCTCCGACGCCCACGGCCCCGCCCCCGCCGAGACCGACACCGACCGCTTCGTGGTCCTCACCGGCTGCTCCGGCGGCGGCAAGTCGGCGCTGCTGGCCGAGCTGGCGCGACGCGGGTTCGCCGTCGTTCCGGAGGCCGGACGGCAAATCGTGCGCGAGCAGGACTGGACCGGCGGCGACGCCCTGCCGTGGACGCAGCCGGCGCGGTTCGCCGAGCTGGCCGTGTCGCGGTGCGTGCGGGATCTGATCAGCGTGGCGCGGGAGCCGGGTCCGGTGTTCTTCGACCGAAGCCCGATCGACCAGCTGGCCGGGCTCCAGCGGCTGGGGCTGCCGGTCCCGGCGACCGTCGCGGGCGCGGCGGCGCGCTGCCGCTACAACAGCACGGTGTTCGTCGCCCCGCCCTGGCCGGAGATTTTCGCCGCGGACGCGCAGCGCCGGCACGGGCTGGGCGAGGCGCTGGCCGAGTACGGCCCGCTGCGGGCGACCTATGAGCGGCTGGGCTACCGGCTGGTTGACCTGCCGAAGACGCCCGTCGAGGCGAGGGCGGACTTCGTGCTGGAGCGGCTGGGATAGCAGAAGGGGCGGCCCTCGCGGACCGCCCCTTCCTTCATGTCCGGATGATCTATCCGCCTACCAGATGCGAACTCGTTCTTCCGGGGCGACCCAGAGCTTGTCGCCGGCCTTGACGCCGAAGGCGTCGTACCAGGGGTCGAGGTTGCGGATCGTGCCGTTGACCCGGAAGTAGGGCGGCGAGTGGGGGTTGGAGGTGACCATCTGCTGCATGGCCTCGTCGCGGTACTTGCCGCGCCAGACCTGGGCCCAGCCGAGGAAGACGCGCTGCTGGCCGGTGACGCCGTCCAGAACCGGGGCCGGCTTGCCGTCCAGCGACAGGATGTAGGCGTCATAGGCCAGCGACAGGCCGCCCATGTCGCCGATGTTCTCGCCCATGGTCAGCCCGCCCTGCACCTTGTAGCCGGGGATGGGTTCGTAGCTTGAGTACTGGGCCCCGAGCCGCTCGGCCTGGGCGCTGAACTTGGCCGCGTCCTCGGCCGTCCACCAGTCGCGCAGCACGCCGTCGCCATCACCCTTGCGGCCCTGGTCGTCGAAGCCGTGGCTGATCTCGTGGCCGATGACGCCGCCGATGCCGCCGTAGTTGATCGCCGGATCGGCGTCGGGGTGGAAGAAGGGCGCCTGCAGGATGGCGGCCGGGAAGACGATCTCGTTCTTGATGGGGCTGTAGTAGGCGTTCACCGTCTGGGGCGTCATGCCCCATTCGGAGTCATCGACCGGTCCGCCGAGGCGGTTGACGCGATAGCTCCACTCGAAGGCCGCCGAGCGCCGGGCGTTGCCGTAGGCGTCGTCGGCCTTCAGCTCTAGGCCGCTGTAGTCGCGCCATTTGTCGGGATAGCCGATCTTCACGCCGAACTTGGCCAGCTTGTCGAGGGCCTGGACCTTGGTGGCCGGGCTCATCCAGTCGAGGCGTTCGATGCGGGCCTTCATGGCCGCCCGGATGTTGGCGACCAGGTCCTCCATCTTGGCCTTGGACGCCGCCGGGAAGTAGCGGGCCACATAGACCCGGCCGATGGGCTGGCCGACCATGCCGCTGACGGCGTCGACGCCGCGCTTCCAGCGGGGCCGCTGCTCGGGCTGGCCGCCCAGGGTGCGGTTGTTGAAGTCGAAGCTGGCGTCGGCGAAGGCCTTCGACAGCAGCGGCGCGGCGCCGTCGGCGACATGGAAGGCCTGCCAGGCCTTCAGGGTCCCCAGATCGGTCTCGCCGTAGATCGCCGCCATCTTCGGGAAGGCGGTGTTGGTGGTGACCACGATGCGGTCGACGCCCTTGAGGCCGGCGCTGTCGAGGTAGCGGTTCCAGTCGTAGCCCGGGGTGAAGGCCTGAAGCTCGGCCAGGCTCATCGGGTTGTAGGTCTTCTCGCGCTGGCGACGCTCGGTCGGGGTCCAGCTGGCCTCCGCCACGCGGGTCTCGAAGGCCACGATGGCCTTGGCGCTTTCCGCCGGCTTCGCCCAGCCGATCAGGGTGAGCATTTTCGCGATATAGACCTCATAGGCGGCCTTCTTGTCCGCGAACTTGGCGTCCAGGTAGTAGTCCCGCTGCAAGCCAAGGCCGCCGGTGCCTGCATAGACGGCGTAGCGGCCGGGGCTCTTCGCGTCGTCGTTGATGAAGACGCCGAGCAGGGCGGTGTAGTTGGCGTCCGGCCGGCCCATCAGAGCCGTGATGTCGTCGCGGGACTTCACCTTGCGGATGGCGTCGAGCTCGGGCGCGATCGGCGCCGCGCCCAGCGCCTCGATGCGGGCCTCGTCCATGAAGGCGGTCCAGGCGGCGTCGATGCGCGCCGCGTCGGGGCTGTCGACCTTGCCGGCGGCCGCATCCTCGATGATCGCGCGCACGCGAGCCTCGGACAGCACCGACAGGGCGTCGAAATTGCCGAAGCGCGTGCGGTCGGACGGGATCTCGGTGCGCTTGAACCAGGCGCCGTTGGCCCAGCTGTAGAAGTCGTCGCCGGGGCTGATGCTGCGGTCCATGCCGGTCAGGTCGAAGCCCCAGTCGCCGTAGCGCGGGCTCTCCAGCGACACCGCCGCGCCGCCGCCGACGGGGGTGTCGGCCACGGTGAACAGCGCCTCGTTGAAGCAGAAGGCGTCCAGGCAGGCGTGGTCCTCGGCCGTCGCGGGCGCGGCGCCGAGGGCGAGCACGGCCGCCGCGGCGGCGCTCATCAGCAGCTTCTTCATGGTCGGAAAGTCCCCAGGAATTTCGATGGCCGGACAATGCACAACCGGCTGGGCGGCAGAACTTTAAATTTTTGCCATGCCCCTGATCGCGCAAGAAAAATCCCTCCCCGGGGCGGGGAGGGATGATTCAGCGCACGACTTTGCCGCATCGCTACCAGATGCGAACGCGGTCCGACGGCTTGACGTACATCGGGTCGCCTTCCTTGACGTTGAAGGCGTCGTACCAGGCGTCGACGTTGCGCACCGTGCCGTAGGCGCGGAAGTAGGCCGGCGAGTGCGGGTCGGAGACAACCTGCTGCTTGATGGCGTCGTCGCGATACTTGGCCCGCCAGATCTGGGCGAAGCTGAGGAAGAACCGCTGGTCGCCGGTGAAGCCGTCGATCACCGGGGCCGGCTTGCCCTCGAGCGAGAGGTGGTAGGCGTCCAGCGCGATCAGGATGCCGCCCAGGTCGCCGATGTTCTCGCCCATGGTCAGGTCGCCGTTGATCTTGACGCCCGGCAGCGGCTCGTAGGCCGAGTACATGGCGCCCAGCTGTCCGGTGCGGGACTGGAACTGCTCGGTATCGGCCGTCTGCCACCAGTCGCGCAGCGAGCCGTCGGCGTCGTACTTTGCGCCCTGGTCGTCGAAGCCGTGGCTGATCTCGTGGCCGATGACCGCGCCGATGCCGCCGTAGTTGATGGCCGCGTCGGCGTCCGGATCGAAGAACGGCGGCTGCAGGATGGCGGCCGGGAAGACGATCTCGTTCAGGGTCGGGTTGTAGTAGGCGTTCACCGTCTGCGGGAACATGCCCCACTCGTCGCGGTCGACCGGCTTGCCCAGTTTGCTGGTCTCATAGGCCCAGTTGAAGGCGTTGATCCGCTCCATGTTGCCGTACAGGTCGTCGGCCTTGATGGTCAGCGACGAGTAGTCGCGCCACTTGTCCGGATAGCCGATCTTCACGGTGAAGGTGGACAGCTTCTTCTGGGCGCGGGTCTTGGTCTCGGGGCTCATCCAGTCGAGCTTGTCGATGCGGCCCTTCATGGCGACCAGCAGGTCGCTGACCAGCTTCTCCATCTTGGCCTTGGACTCGGCGGGGAAGTAGGCGGCGACGTAGAGCTTGCCGACCGCCTCGCCCAGGTTGGCGCCGACCAGCGACGAGCCGCGCTTGGTGCGCGCCCGTTGTTCCGGCTGGCCCGACAGGGTCTTGCCGTAGAACTCGAAATTGGCGTCCGAGAAGGCCTTCGAAAGATAGGGCGAAGCCTGGTCGGCGGTGTGGAACGCCTGCCAGGCCTGGATCACCGACACCGGCGTCTGGCCGTAGATGGCGGCGATCTTGGTGAAGGCCGACGGCTCGCCGACGATCAGCTTGCCGCCCTCGAGGTTGGCGCCCTTGGCCCAGGCCTTCCACGGGAAGCCCGGCGCCATGGCCTCAAGCTCGGCCAGCGTGCGCGGGTTGTAGGTCTTGTCGGCGTCCCGCTGCTCGACCTTGGTCCAGCTGGCTTCGGCGATGCGGGTCTCCAGCGCCACGATGGCGTCGGCGGCCTTCGCGGCGTCCGGCCAGCCGGCCAGGGTCAGGACCTTCGCGACATGGGCGCGATAGGCGGTCTTCTTCTCGGCGAACTTGGCGTCGAGGTAGTAGTCGCGGTCGGGCAGGCCCAGGCCCCCCTGCGAGACGTAGGCGGCGTACTGCGTCGGGGCCTTGGCGTCCTGCCAGATGTAGGATCCGAAGAAGCTGGCGCCGAACGCGCCCTGGGTGCGGCCCATCAGGCCGGCCTGGGCCTCGCGGGTGGTCGCCGCCCGGATGCGGGCGATGTCGGCGGCCAGCGGCTTGGCGCCCAGGGCGTCGAGGCGGGCCTCGTCCATGAAGCTGTTGAAGAGGCCGCCGATCTGCTGGGCCTCGCCCGTGGCGTTCGGCGTGGCCGAGGCGCGATCGATGATCGCCTGGGTGCGGTTGTTGGACAGTTCGGCCAAGACGTTGAAGGAACCCCAGCTGACGCGGTCGGCCGGGATCACCAGGTTGTCGAGGTAGGTCCCCGTCGAATAGCGGACGAAGTTCTCACCGGGCGCGATCTTGCGATCCATGCCGTCGGTGTCGAACCCCCAGGGGCCCATGCGGGCGGCCCGGGTCGAATCGGCGGCGGGCGCCGATGTGGTCACGGTCGCGGTGTCGGCGGCGTTGGCCAGCGCGAAGGCGCCGGCGGCGGCGGTGAGCGCCAGCGCCGCGGCGGCCGAAAGCAGAATGCGTTTCATAAGACGGGATTCCGGAGGCTTTTGAGATGGCGCGGACCATGCACCGCGAGGTCCGTCGCCGCTCCTTACAAAAAGTTCATCCGCCTCCCCGCCCTCCTGGGGAGGGCGGGCTACGCCTTGACCCCCAGGGCCTCCAGCGCCAGGGCGCGGATGGCCTTGTAGTCGACCTTGCCGTTGGCGGCCCGGACGACCGGCGCCAGCACCAGGGCGCGCGGCGTCTTGTAGTCGGCCAGCTTGCCCTTCACGTGGGCGGCCAGCTCGGCCAGCGACAGCGGGGCGGCGTCGCCCATGTCGACCACGGCGCAGACCTTCTCGCCGAAGCGGGCGTCGGGGATGCCGACCACGACGGCGTCGCGGACGTCGGGGTGGGTCTTCAGCGCCTCCTCGACTTCCTCGGGGAAGACCTTTTCGCCGCCGGTGTTGACCACCTGTGAGCCGCGGCCCAGCAGCTTGATGGTGCCGTCTTCGTTGACCTCGGCGAAGTCGCCGGGCACCGACCAGCGGCGGTCCTCGAAGATGCGGAAGGTCTTGGCGCTCTTCTCGGGGTCCTTGTAGTAGCCCGACGGGATGAAGCCGCCGACGGCGACCAGGCCGCGCTCACCGCTGCCCGGCTCGACCCGGCGGCCGTCCTCGGTGAACACCGCAGAGTTGGGGCCGACCAGGAACTGCGCGGTGCCGGCCTCGGCCCCGGCCACGGAGGTCGAGCCGCCCAGGCCGACCGCCTCGGACGAGCCCAGGCTGTCCATCAGCATCGCGCCCGGCGGCAGGTGGGTCAGCAGCGCCTGCTTGTTCTCATGGCTCCAGACCGTGCCCGACGAGCCGATGCGGGTGACGCAGCTGAGGTCCCAGCGCCCGGGGTTGGCCTCCAGCGCCTCCAGCATCGGCTGGGCGAAGGCCAGGCCGACGATCGAGATGCTGTTGGCCCGCAGACGATCGACCTCGTCCCACAGCTCGCAGGAGTCGAAGCGTCGCGAGGGCAGGGAGATGATGCAGCCGCCGGTGTTGAGCACGCCGAAGCTGCTGAACTGCGCGGTGCCGTGCATCAGCGGGCAGGCCACCACCAGCGAGGACGGCGGCGGCAG
Source organism: Caulobacter sp. (assembly GCA_031426695.1). Classification (GTDB taxonomy): domain Bacteria; phylum Pseudomonadota; class Alphaproteobacteria; order Caulobacterales; family Caulobacteraceae; genus Caulobacter. The sequence goes on along the minus strand of JASJPM010000005.1, from coordinate 230,445 downwards.
CGGCATGTCGCCGGCCATGCCGGTCTTCGCCCGAACGCCGGCCTCGGCCGGGGTCTCGAACGGCGGGATCAGCAGCAGGGCGTTGCCGCCGGCGCCGAGCACCTGGAACAGGTCGTCCTGCCGCCACATCACGCCCTTGGGCATGCCGGTGGTGCCGCCGGTGTAGAGCAGCAGCAGATCGTCGCCCGACCGGCCCCAGGGCGCGACCACGCGGTCGGCGCCCTTGCCGACGATGCTCTCGTACGGGGTCGCCCAGTCGGGGATCGGCGCGCCCTGGTCCTCGACGGCGATCCAGGTCTTCACCTTCGGCAGGCGGGCGCGGATCTCGTCCAGCTTCGGCGCGAAGCCGGCGTGGAAGACGATGGCCTCGGCGTCGGCGTTGTCGAAGAGATAGAAGAGCTCCTCGGCCTCGTAGCGGTAGTTGGTGTTGACCGGCGCCATCCCCGCCTTGAAGGCGGCGTAGTAGGTCTCGATGTACTCGGGCGCGTTGTAGAGGTCGGCGGCGACCTTGGCGTTCTGGCCGAGGCCTGCTTTCAGGAAATGCGCGGCCAGGGCGTTTGCCCGGCGGTCGAAGTCGCGCCAGCTGAGGACGCGATCGCCCTGGATCTGCGCGGGCCGATCCGGCGTCGCCGCGGCGATCTCTTCCCAGACGTCGGCGAAATTCCAGCCGGACATATACTCGCTCCCTGTCGCGCGACCTCTGACGGGTCGTCGCGACAGGTTAGCGGCGTTCAGGCAGGTCGAGTCAACGCGGACGCAACGTCAGCCTGGACCATGCCCGGGTCAGATAGAATCATCCGCCCCGGATCAGCATGCCCCAGACTCAAACACCTGGAGCGCGTCCCGGCGGCGGAACCGCGTACACTTCCGCCTGACGCGCTCTAGTGCTTGTGCTCGGGCATCGACGCGGGAGCCGCGCCGGCGCCGGCCTGCACCACGAACTCGACCTGGACCTTGCCGGCCTTCTCGAAGGTCAGGGTGGCCGGGAAGCGGTCGCCGATGGCCAGCGGGCGCTTGAGGCCGATGAACATCAGGTGCCAGCCGCCGGGCTTCATCTCCGCCTTGCCGCCGGCCGGAACCGGCAGGCCGCCGGGACGGGGATGCATCATCGCCTTGCCGTCCATGATCATCGACTCATGGATTTCCACGCGCGTCGAGACCGGCGAGGAGACGCTGACAAGGCGGTCGGCCGCCTTGCTCCTGCTGGTCACCGACAGGAAGCCGGCGCCGTTGCCGCCCTGGGCGGCGGGGCGGGACCAGGGGTGGCCGATCGTCAGCGCGTCGGCGGCGAAGCTGTGCGCCCGGGCGACGCCGGTCAGCAGGGTCGCGCCGAGCGCGAGAACAAGAATGCGACGGTTCATGGGTTCTGGAACTCCTTGGAGAGACAGATAGGGGGTGACGGCCCGCAACGCGACCGCCAGGCCGGCGAACACCGACCGTCCGGCGCCGGGCCAGAATGCCGCGACGCGCGGCCGCCCGGTCAGGGGTTCAGGCGTTCAGAAGAGCAGGGGGCGCGGTCGAGGGAGGCCGGGGCGGCGCATGGCCGCGGGCCGCCGGACGATCACGGCCGGGGCGCGCCATCCCGAGGTCGACGGCGTAACGAGCGGGCTCGACGGCGAGGGCGCCGACCTGAACCGTCGCCACCGAGGCCATGACGCAGTCGTGGCACTTGAAGCCGCCGAAACCGTCATGCTCTCCGGCGTCGTCGGGAACCGACAGCGTGACCGCGCCTTCCGCCGTGCAGACCACCGTCGCGCGGTGGTCGATCGGGGCGGCCTCGTGGGCCAGGGACGCCGCCGGGATCATCAGCTGGGTCAGCAGCGACAGGATCGCCAGCGTCACGGAAATCATCCCGTGACGGGTCCGGCGATGATTTTCGCTGAGACGTCCCATGGCCGGCGGCCATATTCCGCCCGCCGGGGTTACGCAAGCGGGGCGGTGCGGGCCATACTGCCGCATCATCAAACGGGAGACGGCATGGCGGGCGAGGTCCAACCGGGCGAATACAAGGACGTGGTCCTCTTCCTGGCGACGGCGGGGGTGGTCGTACCCCTGTTCCGCCGGTGGAAGATCAGCCCCATCCTTGGCTTCCTCGGCGCCGGCGTGCTGCTCGGCCCCTACGGCCTGGGCGCCCTGGCCGACACCATCCCCTGGCTCGCGGCCGTAACCGTGGAAAACCCCGAAGACATGGCCCAGCTGGCCGAGTTCGGGGTGGTCTTCCTGCTGTTCATGATCGGGCTGGAGCTGAGCTGGGAGCGGCTGCGCCTGATGCGGCGGCTGGTGTTCGGCATGGGCGGTCTGCAGGTGGCGCTCTCCACGGCGGCCATCGCGGGCGTGGCGATGGCGTTCGGTTTGCCGCTGCCGGCCGCGGCGGCCATCGGCGCGGCCCTGGCCCTGTCCTCGACCGCCATCGTCATGCCCCTGCTGGCCGAGAGCAAACGCCAGCACAGCCAGGCCGGACGGGCGACCTTCGCGGTGCTGCTGTTCCAGGATCTGGCGGTGGCGCCGATCCTGATCACCCTGACGGTGATCGCCAGCCAGGAGGCGGACGGCTTCTCGCCGCGCCTGCTGCTGACCTTCGCTCCCGCCCTGATCGGTTTGCTGGCGCTGGTCGTCGCCGGGCGGCTGTTCCTGCGGCCGATGATGCGGTCGGTGGCCAAGGCCAAGAGCGAGGAGCTGTTCATGGCCGCCTCGCTGCTGATCGTCATCGGGGCCGGGCTGATCGCCGCCCTGACCGGCCTGTCCATGGCGCTGGGGGCTTTCGTCGCCGGCCTGCTGCTGGCCGAGACCGAGTACCGCCACGAGGTCGAGGTCACCATCGAGCCGTTCAAGGGCCTGCTGCTGGGACTGTTCTTCGTCTCCATCGGCATCGGCCTGGACCTGTCGCTGCTGGCCGCCAACCCGGTCACCATCCTGGGCATTGCGGCGGGCCTGCTGCTGCTGACCGGCTCGGTGGTGTTCGGACTCGGGCTGGCGTTCGGGCTCAAGCCGCGCAAGGCGGTCGAAGCGGCCCTGCTGCTGGCCGCGGGCGGCGAGTTCGCCTTCGTCATCCTCGACAGCGCCATGGGCGCCGGCATCGTCCCGCGGGCGGTGGGGCAGACCATCCTGGTGGCCTCGACCCTGACCATGTTCTGCATCCCCTTCCTGGCCATCCTGGGCGCGCGGCTGGGCGGTCGCCCGGCGGCCAATCCGCAGGCCAACACCCCGGTTGATCCGACGACCATGGGCGAGGAGACGCCGTCCGTCCTGGTCGTCGGCTATGGCCGGGTCGGCCGCCTGGTGGGGGACATGCTGACCCGCCACGACATCCCGTGGGTCGCCGCCGAGCGTGATGCGCGGCTGGTCGAGGGCGGCCGACGCGGCGGCCAGTCGATCTTCTTCGGCGACGCCTCGCGACCGGAATTCCTGCGCCGCTGCGGCCTGGACAACGCCCGGGCGCTGATCGTGACCATGGACAGTCCCGAGGGGGCCGAGGCGGTGGTGGCGACCGCGCGCGAATTGCGGCCTGATCTGACGATCGTCGCCCGGGCCCGCGACGCCCGCCACGCCAAGCGACTCTACGAACTGGGCGCCACCGACGCGGTGCCGGAGACCATCGAGGCCTCGCTGCAGCTGTCCGAGGCGGCGCTGGTCGAGATCGGCATCCCAATGGGGCTGGTCATCGCCTCGATCCACGAGCGCCGTGACGAGTACCGCAAGGAGCTCAACCGCCCCGACGCCCTGGGCGGCCGGCGCAAGCTGCGGGACGCGGCGCGGTAGCAGTGCGTGCTTCGCGACGCGGACCCGAGGGTCCGCTCCTCAGCATGACGAAGTCAGCTTGGACGCACCGGCATTCGTCATCCTGAGGAGCGAGCCTCAAGCGAGCGTCGCGAAGGGCGCAATAAGCTGACTCCCTGAACAAGGCTCGCGACCGGCGTTCGTTGACTCCCCGCCTGGCTCGGCGTAAATAACTGACCAGTCAGTTATCAATGAGATCGACCATGACCCCCGGCCAACCGAAATGGCGACGTCGCAAGGACGCCCGGCCGGCCGAGATCGTCTCCGCCGCCCTCGAGGTGTTCGCCGAGAAGGGCTTCGCCGCCGCCCGGTTGGACGACATCGCCGCCCGCGCCGGGGTCAGCAAGGGGGCGCTCTACCTCTACTTCGAGACCAAGCAGGACCTGTTCGAGGCCGTGGTGCGGGACGCGGTGCTGCCCGACCTGGACGCCGTCGGCCAGGCGGCGGCCAACCCGGACCTGACACTGCGACAGCTGGCGCCGATCCTGGCCGCCCGTGTCGCGCAGGTGCTGACGACCAGCCGCGTGCCGGCCGTGGCCAAGATGGTCATCGCCGAGTCGCGCAATTTCCCCGACCTCGCCAGGGTCTGGCACGACCAGGTGGTCAGCCGCGCGCTCGGCGTTCTGACCGGAGTCATCACCGCCGCCCAAGCCCGCGGAGAGGTGCGGCCGGGCGATCCCCGCTATCACGCGCTGTCCCTCGCCGGGCCGATGCTGATGGGGGTGCTCTGGCGCGAGGTCCTCGAACCGGTCGGCGCCGAGCCGATCGATCTGGCGGCCCTGGCCGGGCAGCATGTGGAGGCCGCGCTGTTCGGGCTCCTGACCGAGGGAGGTCGCTCATGAACCGCAAGATCCGTGTCGCCGCGATGGTCACGGGCCTGGTCGTCGCCGGCGTCGCCGCCTGGTGGGCCTGGGGCCCGAAGGACGAGAGCGGCCGGGCGCTTTCGGGCTATGTCGAGGGCGAGCCCCTCTACATGTCGGCGTCGACGTCCGGCGCGGTGTCGCGCGTCAGCGTCCGGCGCGGCCAGCGGGTCGTCCCGGGTCAGCCGTTGTTCGCGCTCGACGCCGGGCCGTTGGTCGCCCAGCGGGACCGCGCGGCCGCCGTGCTCGCCGAAGCCCAGGCCCGGCTCGACGACGCCCGCAAGGGCCAGCGGCCGCAGGAACTGGCCGTCTTCGACGCCCAGCGCGCCGCGGCCCGGGCGGCCTACGACCAGGCCGACGCGGAGTACGGCCGCATCGCCCCGCTGGTCCGCAAGGGCATCTACGCGCCGGCCCGCCTCGACGCCGCGCGCGCCGCGCGCGACACCGCCGCCGCCAACGTCCGCGCCATCGAGCGCCAGCGTCAGGCCGGAACCCTGGGCGCCCGCGCCGACGCCGTCCTCGCCGCCGAGGCGGTGGTGAAGCAGGCTCGGGACGCGCTGGCCGAGACCCAGAGCCTGCTGGACCGCACCGGCCCGGTCGCGCCCGCCGCGGCGCGTGTCGAGGAGGTCTATTTCCAGGACGGCGAATGGGCCGCCGCCAACCAGTCGATCCTGTCGCTGGTCCCGGACGATCGGGTGCGGCTGCGCTTCTTCGTGCCGGAGCGGACGCTGTCCGCCTACCGGGTCGGCCAGACGGTGAGCTTCACCTGCGACGGCTGCGCGCCGGGCCTGACGGCGAGAATCGACTACATCAGCCCCCGCCCGGAGTTCACCCCGCCGGTCATCTACAGTCGCGACAGCCGCGAACGCATGGTCTTCCTGGTCGAGGCGCGGCCGGCTGATCCGCGCGGCCTCAACCCGGGCCAGCCGGTCGATGTCGCGCCAGCGGGGGCGCGCAAGTGACCCTGGCCGTCGATGTCTCCGGGCTCGACAAGCGCTTCGGCGACAAGCACGTCGTCCAGGACCTGTCGATCCAGGTGCAGACCGGCAGGATCACCGGCTTTCTGGGCCCCAACGGCTCGGGCAAGACCACGACCCTGCGCATGCTCTGCGGCCTGCTGACGCCGGACGCCGGGGAGGGCGAGGTTCTAGGCCTGGACTTCCGGCGCGAGGCCGAGCGGATCAAGCGCCAGACCGGCTACATGACCCAGAAGTTCTCGCTCTACGAGGACCTGTCGATCGAGGAGAACCTGGCCTTCGTGGCCAGGGTCTACAGCCTTCCCGACCGCCGGCGACGGGTGACCCAGGCGCTCGAGCGGCTGGGGCTGGAAAATCGCCGCCGGCAGCTGGCCGGCCGCCTGTCGGGGGGCTGGAAGCAGCGGCTCGCCCTGGCCGCCGCCGTGATGCACGAGCCGCGCCTGCTGCTGCTCGACGAGCCGACGGCCGGGGTCGATCCCAAGGCCCGTCGCGAGTTCTGGGACGAGATCCACGCGCTGTCGGCGGAGGGCCTGACTGTCCTGGTCTCGACCCACTACATGGACGAGGCCGAGCGCTGTCACGACATCGCCTACATCGCCTACGGCCGGATGATGGCCCGGGGGACGGGGGAGGAGGTCATCCGCGGCTCCGGCCTGGTGACCTTCCGCGCCGAGGGCCCGGGCGCCGACCGGCTGTCCCGCGAGCTCGCCGCCCGGCCCGGGGTGGCGATGGCCGCCCCGTTCGGCTCCGCCCTCCATGTCAGCGGCACGGACCGCGCCGCGCTGGAGGCCGCCATCGCGCCCTGGCGCGGAGGGGCGCTGCGCTGGACCGAGGTCGAGGCCACCCTCGAGGACGTGTTCATCCACCTGATGAACCAGTCGAAGGACAACTTCGAATGAGCGGGTTCTCGCTGGACCGGGTCGCCGCGGTGCTGGTGAAGGAGTTCATCCAGCTCACCCGCGACCGCCTGACCTACGCCCTGATCCTGGCCATGCCGGTCGTGCAGCTGCTGCTGTTCGGCTACGCCATCAACGGCGATCCGCGCCACCTGCCCACCGCGGTGATGGTGCAGGACAACGGCGCCTTCGCCCGCTCGACCCTCGGCGCGATCCGCAACAGCGGCTATTTCGACATCACCGAGGTCGCGCGTACGCCGGCCGAGCTGGACGAGGCCCTGGCCCTGGGCCGGGTGCAGTTCGCGATCACCATTCCGGCCGACTTCACCCGCCGGGTGGTCCGGGGCGACAAGGCCCAGATCCTGGTCGAGGCCGACGCCGCCGATCCCAGCGCCACCGGTAACGCCGTCGCCGCCCTTTCAGCCCTGCCGCGGGAGGCGCTGCGCCAAGACCTGACCGGTCCGCTGGCCGGCCGCGCCGGGGCCCCGCCGCCGTTCGAGGTCGTGGTCCACCGCCGCTACAATCCCGAGGCCATCACCGCCTACAACATCGTGCCCGGGCTTCTGGGCGTGATCCTGTCGATGACCCTGGTGATGATGACCTCGCTGGGCGTCACCCGCGAGTACGAACGCGGCACGATGGAGAGTCTGCTGGCCACGCCGGTTCAGCCGCTCGAGGTCATGGTCGGCAAGCTGGCGCCCTACGTCCTGGTCGGCCTGATCCAGACGGTCTTCATCCTTGGCCTGGCCAGGCTGCTGTTCGATGTGCCGATGCAGGGCGGCTGGGGCGCGCTGACCCTGGGCATCATCCTGTTCATCATGGGCAGCCTGGCGCTCGGCTTCCTGCTGTCGACCGCGGCCCGCAACCAGCTGCAGGCGATGCAGATGTCATTCTTCTACATGCTGCCGTCGATCCTGCTGTCGGGCTTCATGTTCCCGTTCCGGGGGATGCCCGACTGGGCGCAGGCGCTCGGCTCGCTGATTCCGGTGACCCATTTCCTGCGGGTGGTGCGCGGCGCCCTGCTGAAGGGGCTCGGCGTGGCCGAACTCTGGCCCAGCCTCACGGCGCTGGGCGCCTTTGTTCTGGTCGTGGTCGCCCTCGCCATGGCGCGCTACCGCACAACCCTGGACTGATAAATTCCCCGTTCATCATAGGCGGCAAGAGAATTGACGGCTGTGTGGCTTCACTGTCACTTTGCGCGGGCAATTTGGTTGATATAACAGAGGTTCAGCGGCCTATGGCCGCACGGGCAGGAGAGGGCTCACTATCATGAAATTCAAGCTTCTGGCGGGAGCGGCGATCGCCGCATCGCTCGTCGCCTCGGGCGCTTCGGCGCAAGAGTGGTACGGGGCTCTGGACCTCGGCTATCACTGGTCCGACGACAGCACGTTCGAAACGTCGCTGGGCGACGTCACCGTCGACCCGGACGATGATTGGGTCGGCTTCGCCCGCCTCGGCTACCGGCTGTCGGACAGCTGGCGCGTCGAACTCGAGGGCGGCTACCGTCCTGGCGACGTCCCCGGCGGCGCCTCCGGCCCGGCCGGCTCGCTCGAAGTCTTCTCGCTCATGGGCAACGTGATCGTCGACTTCTTCCCCGAAGGCGACCTGCACCCCTACCTGGGTCTGGGCGCGGGTATTGCCCGTGGGCAGGCTGACGGCAACGCCAACCCGTTCATCCTGGTCGACGACGATGACTCGGCCTGGGCCTGGCAGGCGATCGCCGGCGTGACCGCCAAGGCGTCCGACCGCATGCAGGTGGACCTGACCTACCGCTACTTCCAGACTGGCGACTTCGAGTTCGACAACACCGGCACGGCCGGCCCGCTGAGCGGCAGCTACAACGACCAGTCGGTGACGGTCGGCGTCCGCTACGCGTTCGGTCAGGAAGCGGCTCCGCCGCCGCCCCCGCCGCCGCCGCCCCCGCCGCCGCCTCCCCCGCCGCCTCCGCCGCCCCCGCCGCCTCCGCCGCCGGTGCAGTACGAAGCGCGTGAATTCATCGTCTACTTCCCGTTCGATCAGTACATCCTGACGCCGGAAGCCCAGACGGTGGTTTCGGAAGCGGCCCAGTACGCCAACGCGGGCGGCGCCAGCCGCATCGTCGTCATCGGCCACACCGACAGCTCCGGCTCGCCCGCGTACAACGTCCGCCTGTCGGAACGTCGTGCGAAGGCCGTCGCCGACGCCCTGGTGGGTCAAGGCGTCAACGCCGGCGCCCTGTCGGTGGACTGGAAGGGTGAAGCTGAACTCGCGGTCGCCACGGGCGACGGCGTCAAGGAACCCCTGAACCGCCGTTCGACGATCTCGATCAACTTCTGATCCTGATCTGACACGACAGACCTAAGCGAGGGGCCGGTGGAAACACCGGCCCTTTTGCTATGTCGGGGCCGAACGCTCCCGATCTATCCGCCGACTTCCCGGCGACCCGAAGGGCGGCGCCTAGCGCCAACGCCCGGATCCACGAAGCCGCTCGAGCTCTTGCTCCCTTTTCCGAAGCATTGCAGTCCCTCACACCGCCCAAAGGCTGTCGCGGGACAGGAAGGCGCGTCTCCTGCGGGAGCACGCCATCCCCTCCCGACCCGAGGAGCCTTTCCGGGGTTCGCCGGGCCTGACCGAAGGGAACCCGCCGCGCCACGGCACCGGGGATTCGCCAGCCTCGCGTCGGGGGTCAAAACGCCATTAAAATCAGCGGCTTATAATGTCTCTGCCCAACCTTGACGCACCGCAGCGCGATCTATAGGTTCCGCCGCGATCAAGCAGGGCCCGGAAGGTAATCTTTCGAGCCGAGCGTTCCGGACCAGACCGCCCCCATGCCCAAGGCCGTCGACCCGCGCGAAGAGGCGCTGCGCAGCCTCGACGACCGGGCCAAAGCGCTGGAAGCCCGTACGGCGCGTCCCCCCTCGCAGGTGGGCGAGCTGAACGCGTCGAGCCAGGCCTACAAGATCCTGGCCGAGCTTCTCGGCGGGGTTCTGGTCGGGATCGGAGCCGGGGCCGTCGTGGACTGGCTGGCCGGTACGGCGCCCTGGGGTTTGATCGGCGGAGTCCTTCTGGGCTTCGCCTTGTCGGTATTAATGGCGCGCCGTACGGCCAATCGGCTTATGGCGCAGGCGAAGGCGGAAGAGGCGGCGCGCATCGCGGCCTTGGATGTCAGGGAAGACTAGGGGAGCGATAGGCCCGATGGCCGATCCGATTCATCAGTTCCAGATCGTCAAGGTCGTCGACCTTCCCGACGTCACACTTCCGCTTGTCGGCGTGGTGGACCTCGCGATCACCAATTCGCACATCGCCATGACCATCGCCTTCGCGGCGGTCGTGCTGTTCCTGACCCTGGTCACGTCCAAGGCCACGGTGGTGCCGGGCCGGCTCCAGACCGTGGGCGAGAGCCTGTTCGGCCTGATCGACAATCTCACGGAGTCGATCATCGGCCACGACGGCCGCAAGTACTTCCCGTACGTGTTCACCGTCTTCGTGATGATCCTGGCCATGAACCTGCTGGGCATGGCGCTGACTTTCACCGCCACCTCGCAGCTGGCGATCACCGCCACCTTCGCCGTGATCACCTTCGGTCTGGTGCTGGTCATCGGCTTCGCCAAGAACGGCCTGGGCTTCTTCAAGCTGTTCTGGCCGACCGGCGCGCCGCTGGTGATGCGCCCGGTCGTCGGGCTCATCGAGTTCTTCTCCTTCATGCTCCGCCCGGTCACCCTGGCGCTGCGTCTGTTCGGCAACATGCTCGGCGGCCACGTGGCCCTGAAGGTGTTCGCCGGCTTCGTGGTGACGCTGGGCGCGATGGCCGCCGGCGGCGGCCTGGGCCTGCTGGGCATCCCGGGCGCGGCGCTGTCGATGACCATGGTCGTCGGCCTGACCGCGCTGGAGTTCCTCGTGGCCTTCCTTCAGGCCTTCGTTTTCGCCGTTCTGACCTGCATCTACCTCAACGATGTGGTCAACCTGGACCACGCCCACTAACCGGGTCTCCAGGCCAATCCCTACCAACCCTGACCAACACTAGGATCTGATACCATGGAAGTTGAAGCGGCTAAGGCCATCGGCGCGGGCCTCGCGACCCTCGGCATGATCGGCGCCGGCATCGGCGTCGGCACCATTTTCGGCCAGTTCCTGGCGGGCGCCCTGCGTAACCCGTCGGCCGCCGCCAGCCAGATCGGCAACCTGTTCGTGGGCGCCGCCCTCGCCGAAGCCCTGGGCATCCTGGCCTTCGTGCTCGGCGTGCTGATCTACTTCGGCTGATCTCGCAGACGTCCTGCGGCGGCGCTTTCCGGCGCCGCCGCGCCTTTAATCCGACGGATACGTGATGGCTACCTCTGAAGGCCACGGCGCCGACACGGCGCATACGGCTACGACCGAGGCCGAACACGGCTCGGGCGGACTCCCGCAGTTCCAGTTCCAGCACTGGGGCGGTCAGATCGCCTGGCTGCTGATTCTGTTCGTGATCCTCTATGTGCTGATCGCGCGCGTCTTCACGCCTCGCATGCGGGCCGTGATCGACCAGCGGGCCAGCACCATCTCCGGGGCGCTCGAAACCGCGCGGCAGGTCCAGGCTGAAGCCGCCGAACAGGCCAAGGCCGCCGCCGCGGAAGTGGCGGAAGCCCGCGCCCAGTCGCAACGCGTCGCCGCCGAGGCGCGCGCCAAGGCCGCCGCCCAGTCGGCCGAACGCGCCGCCGTGGAAGAGGCCAAGGTGTCCGAACAGGTCGCCCAGGCCGAGACCCGGATCGCCGCCATGCGCGACGCGGCCATGTCCAACGTCGGCGCCATCGCCGGCGAGACCGCGGCCGCCATCGTCGAAAAGCTGACTGGCAAGGCCGCGTCCGCCGGCGACGTGAAGGCCGCCCTGGCCGTGCGCGGAGGAGCCGCCTGATGCCCGCATTTTTCAACGCCGAGTTCTGGTCGTTCGCCAACGCCGAGCTGTGGGTGGGCGTCGGCCTGCTGCTGTTCGTCGCCATCGTCGTGCGCGCCGGCGTGCCGAAGATGATCGCCGCCCAGCTCGATGCGAAGGCCGCGACCATCCAGGCCGACCTTGACGAGGCCGCCCGCCTGCGGGCCGAGGCCGAAGCCATGCTGGCCGACCTGCGCATCCAGCGCGAGGACGCCGAGCGTCAGGCCGCCGAGATGCTGAAGGCCGCCAAGGCCGATGCGGAACGGCTGGCCATCGAGGCCAAGCTCAAGCTCGAGGAGCAGATCACCCGCCGCGCCGCCCTGGCCGAGCGCAAGATCGCCTCCGCCGAAGCCCAGGCCGCCGCCGAGGTGAAGGCCGCCGCCGCCGAGCTGTCGGCCCAGGCCGCCGAGACCATCCTCGCCGCCCGCGTGGCCGCTGGCCAGGCCGACCCCACGGTCGACACGGCCATCAAGGGTCTCGCCGCCCGCCTGCAGTAGGCGTACGGACTTCTCTTCAAGACAAAGGCCCCGCCGGGCGACCGGCGGGGCCTTTTCGTTGTCCGGGGACATGTTCGCGAAGCGTACGTGTCCCCGCGCGGGTGATGTTGCGGGGACACGTACCGGCTATCGCCGGACCATGTCCCCGAGGCTAACGCCGCGCCTTGCGGAAGCGGCGGCGCAGGCGCTTGGCGAAGCGGCGCTCCTTGGCCAGCAGCACCCGCTCGGTGCGCAGGATGCCCTGCCAGAAGACCGGGAAGACCTCGGGCTCGCGGCGCAGCAGCCGCCGGATCGGGAACACCGTCCTGGGGTGGGCGCGCTGGAAGCGGACGAACTGCCGCTTGGCCCAGAAGCTGTTGCGCAGCAGGATCATCAGACCCACGACGATGACCGGGATGCCGCCGGGGCCCGGCAGGGGCGCGATCAGCACGCCCAGCGCGATGACGGCCACGCCCAGCCCGATCAACGCCCAGCGCGCCACACGGGCCACAAGGGCTCGGGCGGCGTCGTCGGCGGACGTGAAGGCGCGGGGCATCGTCAGGACGAGGGACATGGTGACCAAAACACGGGGCGGAGAAGCTCGGCGTTCTGGGGGACCGCGTCGCTGTGTACCCGATATGTGCAGCCTCAAGCGCCGCGTAAAGGGCGCGGGTTCCTCTGTGACGAAGACTTAACGAGACCTCGACGGGTTCTGCATGTCGCAGTGGCTGAAATGTCTCAGGTTGTGACCGGCGAGTGAAGAAACGGCGTCAATACGGCGGCAACCGTGTTGGTGCGGGCGGGGACTGCTTCGCGAAGCGTAGCTGTCCCTCGACACCCTTCGAAGGCTGTTGAGGGACAGCTACCGGCTGCGCCGGAAGCAGTCCCCCCTCACCCCTCCGCGCGCCACCGCAGCTTCGGCTTGCGCGCCGCCAAGGTCTCGTCGAGGCGGCGCAGGGGGGCGTGGAACGGCGCGCCCTTGAAGCGGTCGACCTCTCCGGCCTTCGCGGCGCCGGCCAGCAGGCGCAGGGCGTGGATGAAGCGGTCCAGCTCCTGCCGGCTCTCGGTCTCGGTCGGCTCGATCAGCATCGCCCCGTGGACTACCAGCGGGAAGTACATGGTCATCGGGTGGAAGCCCTCGTCGATCATCGCCTTGGCGAAGTCGAGCGTGGTCACGCCGGTGCCCTCCAGCCAGCTGTCGTCGAACAGCGCCTCGTGCATGCAGGGGCCGTCCGGGAAGGCCGGGCTCATCACGTCGGCCAGGCTGGCCTTGATGTAGTTGGCGTTGAGCACGGCGTCCTCGGCCACCTGGCGCAGGCCGTCGGCGCCGTGGCTGCGCATGTAGGCGTAGGCCCGCACGAACATGCCCATCTGGCCGTGGAAGGCGCTCATCCGGCCGAAGGCCTGGGCCGCCTCGTCAGCGGCCTCCTCGACCAGCTGGAAGCCGCCTGCGTGGTGGACGACCCAGGGGGCCGGGGCGAACGGCGCCAGGGCCGCGCTCAGCACCACGGGGCCCGCGCCCGGTCCGCCGCCGCCGTGCGGGGTGGAGAAGGTCTTGTGCAGGTTGATGTGCATGGCGTCGACGCCCAGGTCGCCGGGCCGCACCCGGCCGACGATGGCGTTGAAGTTGGCCCCGTCGCAGTAGAAGTAGGCGCCGACATCATGGGTCAGGCGGGCGATCTCGACGATGTCCCGCTCGAACAGGCCGCAGGTGTTGGGGTTGGTGACCATGATGGCCGCCACCTGGTCGTTCAGCTTCGACGCCAGGTCCGCCAGGTCCACGCGGCCGTCGTCGGTCTGGGCGATCTCGACGACGCTGTAGCCGACGAAGGCCGCCGTGGCCGGGTTGGTGCCGTGGGCGCTGGTGGGCACCAGGACGGTCTTGCGATGACCCTGTCCGCCCGCCTCGTGCGCCGCCTTGATGGCCAGAAGACCGCACAGCTCGCCATGGGCGCCGGCCTTGGGCGTCATGGCCACGGCCGGCATGCCGGTCAGGGTCTTCAGCCAGTGGGCCAGCCGGTCGATCAGCGCCAGCGCTCCCTGCACGGTCGAGACCGGCTGCAGCGGGTGGATGTCGGCAAAGCCGGCCAGCCGCGCCATCTTCTCGTTGAGGCGCGGGTTGTGCTTCATCGTGCAGCTGCCCAGCGGATAGAGGGCCAGGTCGATGGCGTGGTTCTTCTGCGACAGGCGCACGTAGTGGCGCACGGCCTCGGGTTCGGAGAGGCCCGGCAGACCGATCGGCTCGCTGCGCAGCAGGCCGGCCAGGTCGTCGGCGGGACGGTCGGTCGGGGGCAGGTCGACGCCGGTCTTGTCCCAGCCGCCCAGCTCGAAGATCAGCGCCTCGTCCTGCAGCAGGCCGCGGGCTCCGGTCAGGGTCGGGGGGATGTCGCCGGCGGTGGCGACCGGCGCGGTGGGGCGGCCCACGGTGTTCATCGTCGTGCTCACGACATCACCTCCGTCAGAGCGGTCTGGAAGGCGGCGATGTCCTCGCCGGTCACGGTCTCGGTCGCGGCGACCAGCAGGACGTCGTCCATGCCGGCGCCGGGGGCCAGGCGGCTGAACGGCACACCGCCCAGCACGCCCTTGAAGGCCAGTTCCTCGACGACCTCAGCCGCCGGTTTGCTGAGCCGAACTGCGAACTCGTTGAAGAAGCGGGGGGTGAGGATCTCCACGCCCGGCACGCCCTCCAGCGCCGCCTTCAGCTCGCGGGCCCGCTGGTGGTTCAGGGCCGCCAGCCGGCGCAGGCCGACCTCGCCCAGCAGGCTCATGTGGATCGAGAAGGCCAGGGCGCAGAGGCCGCTGTTGGTGCAGATGTTGCTCGTCGCCTTGTCGCGGCGGATGTGCTGCTCGCGGGTCGACAGGGTCAGGACGAAGCCGCGCCGGCCGTCGGCGTCTACGGTCTCGCCGCACAGCCGGCCCGGCGCCTGGCGGATCAACTTTTCGCGGCAGGCGAACAGGCCGACGTAGGGGCCGCCGTAGTTCAGGGCGTTGCCGATCGACTGGCCCTCGGCCACGGCGATGTCGGCGCCCATCTCGCCGGGCGACTTCAGCAGGCCGAACGACACCGCCTCGGTGGTGACCACGATCAGCAGGGCGCCGGCGGCGTGGGCGGCCTCGGCGATCCTGGTGACGTCCGTGGCGGCGCCAAAGACGTTCGGCGTCTGGACCACGACGCAGGCTGTCCCCGCGTCGATGGCGGCGATGACCGCGTCCTCGGCGTCGACGGCGGCCGGCAGGTGGACGATGTCCATGCCCTCGGCCCGGGCCAGGGTCTCGGTGGTGGCGACATAGTGCGGGTGCACCCCGCCCGACAGCACCGCGCGGTTCCGCTTGGTGACCCGCTTGGTCATCATCACCGCCTCGGCGCAGGCGGTGGAGCCGTCATAGAGGGAGGCGTTGGCGACCTCCATGCCCATCAAGGCCGCGACCTGGGTCTGGAACTCGAACAGCACCTGCAGCGTGCCCTGGGCGATCTCGGGCTGGTAGGGCGTGTAGCTGGTCAGGAACTCCGACCGCTGGATCAGGTGATCGACGCTGGCCGGCACATGGTGGCGATAGGCGCCCGCGCCGCAGAAGAACGGGACCGAGCCGGCGGCGGTGTTGCGGGCGGCGAGGCCGGCCAGCTCCCGCTCGACCTCCAGCTCGCCGGCCACATGCGGCAGCTCGACGAAGCCTTCGCGGCGGGCGGAAGGCGGCACGTCGACGAACAGGGCGTCGATGGAGTCCACGCCGACAACGCCGAGCATCTGGGCGCGGTCATCGGGGGTCAGGGGGAGGTAGCGCATTCAGATAGCCTTGCCGAACAGGGCGTTCGAGAGCCGTTGAAACAGGGACGGGTGGTAGGTTCTGGACGAAGACTTACGGGATGACGCTTCCTCGGCGGCGATCTCGGCGCGGCGACGGGCCAAGGCCTCTGCGAAGGCCGCTTCGCGTTCCGCCTCTTCGTCGTCGAACGCCTTGTCGGCGCCGAACGCCTTGCGAAGTTCACTCGTCAGATCGTCATGGGACGTCATCCGCGATACGCTGAACCGTCCCAACATATGCAACGGGGGCCGACCGGCCGAGGGTGTGGCTGCAGTCAGATCGTCCGCGAAGATGATGGTCGCCGTTTCGTCGGCGAGCGCGTAGGTGAAGCGACTGAGCTCCGCTGACATGGCCTCGGCGGTGATCATCATCTGTCGCGACTGCGGCTCGATGCCGAGGTGGACCTTCTCGCCATTCGAGAGGGTGACGACCTGGGTCTTCAGATTCATGACAGCGCCGACGCGCTCGACGGCGCGAATGACGCCTTCGAGCATCGCCTTGGGGCGGCCCGTTTTTGAACTGTGAAAGAACGCGATCTCGAACGGCATCGGTTCAGAGCGTGCCGAGGTACTCTTCGTAGGCCGCGCGATCCATCAGGGCCTCGACCTGCGAGGGGTCGCTGACCTTGATCTTCGCGAACCAGCCGGCGGCTTCCGGGGCGGCGTTGACGGTCTCGGGCGCGTCGCCGAGCTCGCCGTTGGCCTCGACCACCTCGCCGGAGATCGGGGCGTAGACGTCGGAGGCGGCCTTGACGCTCTCGACGACGGCGAGGCCGTCGCCCTGGGCGACCGTCTTGCCGATGTCGGGGACTTCCACGAACACCACGTCGCCCAGCTGCTCGGCGGCGTAGGCGGTGATGCCGACGGTGGCGACGTCGCCGTCGAGGGCGACCCACTCATGATCCTTGGTGAAACGCATGGCTGGCTCCTAGACCTTGCGGACGTAGCGGTTGGGGACGAAGGGCATGGCGACGACCTGCGCGGCCCCCGGCTTGCCCCGGACAATGACGTTAAGCGTCGTGCCGACCGCCGCGTGGGCGGGCGGGACAAAGCCCATGGCGATGGGGTGGCCGAGCGACGGCGCGAAGCCGCCGCTGGTGACGACGCCGACCACCGCGCCCGAGGCGTCGGCGATCTCCGCGCCTTCGCGGGCCGGCGGACCCTCAAGGATCTTCAGGCCCACGCGCACGCGGCTCGGCCCCTCGGCCAGTTCCTTGGTGATCCGGGCGGCGCCGGGGAAGTCCTGGGCGTCGCGGCGCTTCTTGGAGACGGCGAAGGTCAGGGCCGCCTCGACCGGGCTGACCGTCTCGTCGACGTCGTGGCCGTACAGCGGCAGCCCGGCCTCGAGGCGCAGGCTGTCGCGGGCGCCCAGGCCGATGGGGCGGACACGCTCGTCGGCCAGCAGGGTGTTCCAGACATGCTCGGCGGCGGTTGCCGGCACCGAGATCTCGTAGCCGTCCTCGCCGGTGTAGCCGGAGCGGGAGATCAGCACGTCGACGCCAAAGCCCGTCGTCGCCCAGCTGTCCATGAACACCTTGCCGGCGGCCTCGGGAATGTGGGCCTTGAGCACCTCGACCGCCTTCGGGCCCTGCAGCGCCAGCAGCGCGCGGTCCTCCAGGCGTTCGATGTTGACCTGCGGGGCCAGCTCGTCGTCGATGACGCGGAAGTCGCCCTCCTTGCAGGCCCCGTTGACGATCACGAACAGGCCGTCGCCGTCCGGTCGCGAGGCCATCAGGTCGTCGATGATGCCGCCCTTCTTGTTCAGCAGCAGGCTATAGCGCTGCTTGCCGGGGGGAAGGCCGATGAAGTCGCCGGGGGTGATCTCCTCGAACGCCGACAGCGGCGAGACGCCGCGCAGCCGGGCCTGCCCCATGTGCGAGACGTCGAACAGGCCGGCGCTCTCGCGCGTCCACAGGTGCTCCTTGAGCACGCCGTCGCGGTACTGCACCGGCATTGAATAGCCCGCGAACGGGACCATGCGCGCGCCGGCGGCGACATGCGCGTCAAAGAGCGGGGTCTTTTTCAGGTCGTCTTGAGACACGCGGGGCTCCGGCGGGGTCGATGCGGCTCGCCGGGTCTGATGACCTGGCGATTCGCCCCCGCTGTCTTGGAGCCTGAGAGATTTCAGACCGTAAGAACGGTCCTTGCTCCTTCGGCGCACCGCGGATGCGGCGCTTTCCAGCGTTCCTAAGTCGCGCGGTCCGTTTGCCTGAGCGTTTCCGGGGCGGTTGCGCCTTCGGCCTCGGGGACAAGCCCCGACGTCTCCCGCGAGACAGGTGCGTGTGTGCTGGAGCCGGGGCGGCGAGTCAACCGACGGCTTTCCGTCGGCGGCCGCGACCTGACCTACAGCCCCAGGTCTCCGAACCAGTCTGTCTCGCCGCCGATCGGCGGGCCCGGCGGCGTGCGCGGACCGGCCTTGCCCTTGTCCGCCAGGGCCGCCAGCCGCGCCGGATCGGGGTCGGTGAGGATGGCGGCGAGATCGCGGGCCTGCGCCCGGTCCGCCGGATCGGCGCCCGGGTTGGCCGCCAGTCGCTTGCCGTAGTCCACCAGGGCGGTGCGGACCAGCGAGGCCGCCGTCGGCGACAGCGCGCTGTCGGCCTGGGTCGCGGCCAAGGTGGCGACCAGCCGCCAGCGGACGACGCGGGCCAGCTCCGCCTGGCGACCGGTCGCGGGCTTCGATACGGCGGCGAAGGCCCTGGCCAGCAGCTCGTCCACGCCGGGCATCGCCGGGTCCCGACGGTCGGCTTCGAGCATCCGGTTCAGGCGGGCCGGGGCGAACAGGTCGCGGAACACCATGGAGGCGACGACGTCCGCGCCCTGCGACAGGGAGAAGACCGGCCCGTCGCCGAAGGTCTCGATCAGCGACCACTTCACCGGCGTCGTGGCGTCGCCGGCGGTCAGCAGGTCCAGCAGGTTGTCGCCCAGGTCCAGTTCGGTGGGGGCGACGGCGGACAGCAGGGCGTCGATCGCCTGGCGCTGGCGGTCGGCCTGGACCGGCCTGGACGCTTCGCGACCGTCGCCGCGGGCCGGATAGGCGAAGTCGACGCCGCCGATCAGCTTGGCGGTCGCGTCGATCTGGTAGCGATGGAACAGGTAGATCGGAACCAGCCGCCGGCGCAGGTCCGAGGTCGCCGTCCCGGCCGGCAGGCTGGCCAGACCGAAGCGCGAGAGTGCGGTGCGCCGCACGGCCATCAGGTGCGTCAGCTCGACGACGGGGTCGGCCCCGTTGTCCCACACCGCCCCGCGCGGCTGGGCGGTGTCCACGTCGCGCGCATCCTCGTCGGAGACGAAGGCCAGTCCGTCGGTGGCGGCCTTGTCGACGATGGCGTCGAGCTGCCTGCGGCCTTCCGCCCCCGGCGCCACCGGTGTGTAGAGCCAGGTGATCGCGAACCGGTCCCAGGCGCCGGCGCCGGTCGCGTAGGCGTCGGATAGGTCGATCTGGCCGTCCTTCAGGCCGATCTTCGGACCCGGGTAGTCCATCACCGAGCCACGGTCATAGGTGCTGGCGGCGAAGTTGTGCTGCAGGCCGATGGAATGGCCGATCTCGTGGGTCGATAGCTGACGGATGCGGGCCAGCGACGCCTCGAGAGGGTCGCCCGGTCCGCCCGTCCCGGTCTTGTCGGCGCCGACCAGGCCTTCGAAGATCAGGCGGTCCTGGCGGATGCGGTCGGAGCCGAGCAGGACGTCGCCCTTGATGATCTCGCCGGTGCGCGGATCGACGACCGAATGGCCATAGGACCAGCCGCGCGTCTCGCGATGGACCCAGTTGACGACGCTGTAGCGGGCGTCCAGCGGGCTGACGCCTTCGGGCAGCACCTCGACGCGGAAGGCGTCGATGAAGCCGGCCGCCTCGAAGGCCTCGTTCCACCACCGTCCGCCCTCGATCAGGGCCGAGCGCACCGGCTCGGGCGCGCTGTTGTCGACATAGAAGACGATCGGCTTCTTCACCGTCGAGCGGACGGCCGTCGGATCGGTCTTCTCGAGCCGGAAGCGGTGGGCGAGGCGCAGGGCGATCGGCTCGGACAGCGGCGCGGCGTAGTCGATCACCGGGTGATCGATCACGCCCACGCGCGGATCGGCCAGCCGCGGCTCGAAGCCCGGTTCGGGCAGGGCGATGAACGAGTGGTGCAGCGTCAGGGTCACGTTGCGCGGGTCCGGCAGGATGCCGCGCACCTCCGGTCCCGGATTGTCGCTGACGAAGGTCTGCGTCGCCTCGAGTTCGATGTTCATCGGGAAGGCAAGCACCGCGCCCGCGCCGGTGTCCGGGAAGCTGAGGTCGGCCGCCAGCCGAAAGTCGCCCTGGCCGGTCTCGCGCAGCCGGCGCGCGACACCCTGCGTGTCGCGGGTCAGAAAGCCTGAGATGTCCACGGTGACCGCGCCGTCGGCCTCCTGCTGGACCACCTCGCCGGCCCAGACGTTGGAGACGGCGAACGACTCGCGGACGGCCTTCTTCTCGGCGGGCGAACCCCGCGCGGCGATGAAGCCGTGGTTTTCGAACTGGACGACCACCTTGCCGCCGACCCGCCGGAAGGCGACCACCTGGGTGTCGCCGGGCGCCGATCGGTCGAGACCCACGGGGTTGGAGCCCAGACCGGCGCGCAGATAGGTCTGGTACAGATAGCGCCCGTGCAGCCCTTCGGCGTCGGCGGCGGGCAGCCTGAGCAGGACCTTGCCCGCCTTGCGGTCGACGAAGACGGTCAGCAGGCCGTCATGGCGTTCGAGGCCTTCGGTGACGGAGGCTGCAGCAGGAGCCGACCTCGCCTTGCCGAACGGCGCGGCGACCGCGGCCATCGGCGACAGCGCGACGGAAGCGGCCAGCACGGCCGCGAAAGTCCTGGACCTGAACACGAAGCGACACCCCCTGAGAGTAGAAGCGGCATGATGGTGCGGGCTTCGATCGGGAGCAACGGCGTTGCGTCCTTCGCGACGCTCGCTGGAGGCTCGCTCCTCAGGATGACGAGTTCAGTAGAACCCACCAACCTTCGTCATGCTGAGGAGCGCGCAGCGCGTCGCGAAGCACGCAAGGACGACTACATCCGCTCCGGCGCTTCGATGCCCAGGAGGTCCAGCGCCAGTTCCAGCTGCTTCAGCGTCGCGGCGGCCAGGGCCAGGCGCGAGGCGGCGACCTTGGCGTCGACTTCCCGGAAGATCGGGCAGGCGGCGTAGAAGCGCGAGAAGGCCTGGGCCAGCTTGAAGGCGTGCTCGGCGATGAAGTTGGGGGCCTTCTTGTCGTAGGCCTCGGCCACGGCCGTGTCGAAGGCGTCGAGCAGCAGGGCCAGCTCGCGCTCGGCCGGATCGGCGACCTGGATGCGGCCGCCCTCCAGCCGCTCCTCGGCGGCCCGGCGCAGCAGCGATTTGATCCGCACCGCCTGGTAGAGCAGGTACGGTCCGGTCTTGCCCTCGAAGCTTGAGAAGCGGTCGAGGTCGAAGACGTAGCTGGTGCCCCGGTAGTTGCCGAGATCGGCGAACTTCAGCGCCGCCACGGCCACCTTGTTGGCGGTGTCCTCGAAGTCAGCGGGCGACAGCTCGCCGCCGAGGCCGGCTTCCTTCAGCCGCTCGCGGGCCTTGGCGCGGGTCATCTCGATCAGGTCGTGCAGCTTCAGGACGCCGCCTTCGCGGGTCTTGAACGGCTTGCCGTCCGGCCCGTTCATGGTGCCGAAGCCGATATGCTCCAGCTCGCCCTCGGCGGCGTAGCCGGCCAGGTAGCTGGCGCGGAACACCTGCTCGAAATGGTCGGCCTGGCGCTGGTCCACGCAGTAGAGCATCAGGCCCGGATCGAACGACTTGCGACGGTCCAGGATCGTGGCCAGGTCGGTCGTCCCGTACATGGCCGAGCCTTCCGAGGAGACCACCAGCAGGGGATCGGGGCTCGGCGCCTCGTAGACGGTCCCGTCGGGGGCCTTCTTCTTCTTGGTCTCGCCGGGCCGCGCCAGGTGGATCACCCGCGCGCCCTGGTCGTCGGCCAGGAGGCCCTTGGCGTCCAGCTCGCGGACCATCGGCTCGATCAGCGGGTCGACGTCGCTTTCGCCCTTCCACAGGTCGAAGTCGACGCCCAGGGCGTGGAACTCTCGCTCCAGCGCCACCTTACT
Source organism: Caulobacter sp. (assembly GCA_031426695.1). Classification (GTDB taxonomy): domain Bacteria; phylum Pseudomonadota; class Alphaproteobacteria; order Caulobacterales; family Caulobacteraceae; genus Caulobacter. Next base: position 208,682 of record JASJPM010000005.1, on the reverse strand, counting down.
GACCTTGACGAAGTGCTTCCACAGCAGGCGGTAGCCGAGGCGGCCGCCCTGCAACTCGGCCGTCGCCTTGCGGGCGCGGTCGCGGTACTCGACGTCGGTCTTGGCCCGGCCGGCGGCCTCCGGGTACATCCGGTCCAGGTCGTTCAGGCTGATGCGCTCGGCCAGGGCGTCCATGACCTTGCGCTCGTCCTCGGCGCTGACCGGGACAGAGCCGGTCAGCCGCTCCATCAGAGTGGCGATGAACGGGTCCTGGTCGCAGGCCGCCATGATCAGCAGGCCCATCTGGAAGCCCCAGTCGCCGAAGTGGGCGTCGCCCAGCACCTGGTCGCCGCGGAAGCGGTAGATGCGCTTGACCGACTCGCCGATGATCGAGGCCCGCAGGTGACCCACGTGCATCGGCTTGGCGACGTTGGGGCCGCCGTAGTCGACGATCACCCGGCGCGGCTCGGCAACCTCCGTCGCGCCGGCGCGGGCGTCGGCCGCGATCTCACGGGCGCGGGCCGACAGGGTGTCGGCGCTGACCCGCATGTTGATGAAGCCCAGGCCCGCGATCTCGACCGACTGCAGCTCGGGGCGACCCGCCAGGGCGTCGACCACCGCGGCGGCGATCTCGCGCGGCGGCTTGCGCGCCACCTTGGCGGCGGCGAGCGCTCCGTTGCATTGGAAATCGGCAAGGTCCGGGCGATCCGATGCGGTCACCCGGCCAAGTTCTTCGGGGAGTCCCTGGGCGACGAAGACGGCCGCGACCGCTTCGCTCAGGGACCGTCTCAGGTCGGTCATTGCGGCGCGGGTGCTCCGGCGGCGGCCTGCGGCGCGCCGGCGGTCACGCGGAAGCGTTTGCCGTCGCGATTGAACGCGGCCATCTGCGGGGTGACGTCGAAGCCGATGAGGACCTCGAAATTGGCGCCGCTGGTTTCGATCGAGGCGCGCGGGATCACGATCCCGGAGATGGTTTCGCGCAGCATGGCGCGATCGGCCCCCGACTCGAAGGTCACGGGCAGGTCGAAGTATTCCTTGGCGATGACCGCCTGGTTACGCGTGGTGACCGCCACCCAGTAGCGATAGGTCTTGGCGTTGCCGGTCGCCATCGGGCCCTTGCCGAGCGCCATCAGCATCTCGATCTGCACCCGGATCGGCTCGTCGTCCGTGTAGGCGCAGCCCGCCGACAGGCTCTGAATCTCTCCCGTCCAGACCACGTTCGCGGCGGCCTCGCGGCCATCCTTGAACTCGGTGTAGCGGCTCGCGTCGTAGAGCACCTTCACATAGGGGCACGGCCCGGCGTTGCGCAGCTGCGGCAGCGGCGCGGACGGCTGGTTCCATTCCTGGTCGCGCTTGCGCTTCTTGGCCGCTTCCTCTTCCTGGCGACGCGCGTCGTCGTTGCCGCCGCGGCGCTGGGCCAGCGCGGGCGTTGCGAAAGCGCTGGCGGCGATCAGGCCGGTAAGCACGAGGATCAGGGCACGGCGCATGGGACGTCCGGAAAAACAGGGAAACCGGCGCGGGCGTGCCGGCTGAAAAGCAGATGTAGCGTGATAAAGGCATATGCATGGCCTCGCAACGCGCGTTCACGCGCAGGGCGAGCCTGTCGCGGCGAAAGCGGTCTGGCGGGACCGCCGCGCAGCGCCTAACTAGACGGTATGGATGACGCTACGCTGATCAAGCCGCCCCTGAAGGTCCTTCTGGCCAGTCCGCGCGGCTTCTGCGCCGGCGTCGACCGGGCCATCCAGATCGTCGAGCGGGCGATCGAGAAGTACGGTGCGCCGGTCTATGTTCGCCACGAGATCGTTCACAACAGGCATGTCGTCGATCGGCTCAAGGCGTTGGGCGCGGTGTTTGTCGAGGAGCTGTCGGAGGCGCCGGACGACCGGCCGATGGTGTTCTCGGCCCACGGCGTGCCCAAGTCGGTGCCCGCCGAGGCCCGGCACCGGCAGATGCTGTACCTGGACGCCACCTGTCCGCTGGTCTCCAAGGTGCATGTCGAGGCCCAGCGTCACCACCGGGCCGGCCGCGAGATCGTGCTGATCGGCCATGAGGGTCATCCCGAGGTGGTCGGCACCATGGGCCAGCTGCCGGACGGCGTGGTGCGTCTGATCGAGACCGCCGCCGACGCTGAGGTCTTCGAGCCGATCGATCCGATGAACGTCGCCTTCGTCACCCAGACCACCCTGTCGGTCGACGACACGGCCGGCATCGTGGCGGTCCTGCAGCGGCGCTTCCCGGGCATCGCCGCGCCGCACAAGGAAGACATCTGCTACGCCACCACCAATCGCCAGGAGGCGGTCAAGCAGCTGGCGGAGGCCTGCGACCTGCTGCTGGTGGTCGGGTCGCGCAATTCCTCGAACTCGGTGCGGCTGGTCGAGGTCGGCCTGCGCGGCGGGGCCGCCAAAGGCCATCTGCTCGACGACGCCTCCGGCCTCGACTGGGCGTGGCTGGACGGGGTGCGCACCCTGGGCGTCACGGCCGGGGCCTCGGCGCCGGAGGTGCTGGTCCAGGGCCTGATCGACAAGCTGGCTACCCGCTACGAGATCACCATCGAGGACGTCGCCCCGACCCGCGAAACGGTGACCTTCAAGCTGCCGCGGGTGCTGACGAGCTAGCTTTCGTCGCTGTTGGCGCGGATCCAGTTCGCCAGCGGTTCGACACCCAATTCGCCGGCCGCGACGGCGAGAATGGTCCTGGTGGCGTCAACCCGATCCGCAACAAGTCGCCGCCCGTTCAACCGCAGGAATAGAAGCAGGCACAGGAAGGCCGCGCGCTTGTTACCGTCGGCGAAAGGGTGGTTGGAGGCCACCGCGACGCAGTAGGTCGCGGCGAGATCGACGACATCCTCCACGCCCTCGTAGAAGTAGCGGTTCCTGGGCCGCCCCAGCGCGGACTGGAGCAAACCTTCGTCGCGTAGACCGGGAAGGCCGCCGTGAAGGGCGATGCTGCGGTCATGCGCCGCCTTTACCGTTTCAATCTCGATCCATTCCGGCTCGGCCACGCCGGTCTACTTTGCGAGCGCCCGGAACGTGTCACGGTACTCGTCCATGACCTCCTCGGCGAGTTCGAGCTGACGCGCGATCTTGGGGTCGTAGGCCGAGAGGGTCATCGAGGCTTCAGGCGCATCGGTGAGATAGACGACATCACCCTTGTCCACGCCGAGCTTGGCGAGGGCCTCCTTGGGAAGCACCACGCCGACCGAGTTGCCGATCCGGGTCAGTTTAAGCGCGAACATGGCAGGCATCCTTGTTATTACGCCTGTATATACATGAGCTGAGCCTTGACCGCCAGCGCGCCGTCGCTCATCCCCCGTCCATGGCCGTCTACACCGACATCACCGATGAAGAGCTCGACGCGCTGCTGGCCGACTACGACGTCGGGGCGGCGGTGGCGTTCAAGGGCATCGCCGAGGGGGTGGAGAACTCCAACTTCCTGCTGGAGACCGAGCGCGGCCGGTTCATCCTCACCCTCTACGAGCGGCGGGTGAAGGCAGGCGAGCTGCCCTACTTCCTCGATCTGCTGACCTGGCTGGCCGACCACGGCTTCCCCAGCGCCCGGCCGGTCGCCGACCGCCAGGGGCGGGTGCTCAAGTCCGTGCGGGACAAGCCGGCCGCCATGGTCGAGTTCCTGACCGGCCTGTCGGTCCGCCGTCCGACCGTCGCCCACTGTCGCCAGGCCGGCCAGGGGCTGGCGCGGCTGCATCTGGCCGGCGCCGGCTATCCCGCTCGCCGCGCCAACGATCTCGGCCAGCCGGCCTGGGCGCCGCTGTTCGCCGGGCTCGGCCAGGCGGCCGAAGACCTCAAGCCGGGCCTGGCCGCGACGGTTCGCGCCGACCTGGACCATCTGGCGGCGGCCTGGCCTCGCGACCTGCCGTCGGGGACCATCCACGCCGACTTCTTCCCCGACAACGTCTTCTTCCAGGGCGGGCAGTTCGCCGCGGCCATCGACTTCTACTTCGCCTGCGACGACGCCTACGCCTATGACCTGGCCATCGCCCTGAACGCCTGGTGCTTCGAGTCCGACGGCTCGTTCAACCTGACGGCCGGCCGGGCGATGATCGGCGGCTACGAGCAGCACCGGCCCCTGTCGCCCGTCGAGCGCGCGGCCCTGCCCATCCTGGCGCATGGCGCGGCGATGCGGTTCTTCCTGACCCGGCTGAACGACTGGGGCTCGACCCCGGCCGGCGCCCTGGTGCGGCCCCATGATCCGCTGGAATACGAGCGCAAGCTGGCCGTCCACCGCGCGGGTCTGGCCCTGCTGGCCGACGCATGACGCCAAGCGTGCTGATCTACACCGACGGCGCTTGCCGCGGAAATCCCGGCCCCGGCGGCTGGGGCGCGGTGATGATCGCCGGCAAGCACCGCAAGGAGATCTGCGGCGGCGATCTGGCCACCACCAACAACCGCATGGAGTTGATGGCGGCGATCCAGGCGCTGGAGACCCTGACCAAGCCCTGCAAGGTCGAGCTGCACACCGACAGCCAGTATGTGAAGAACGGCGTCACCACCTGGATCCACGGCTGGAAAGCGCGCGGCTGGAAGACCGCCGACAAGAGCCCGGTCAAGAACGAGGACCTGTGGAAGCGTCTCGACGCCGCCCGGTCGCGACACCAGGTCGACTGGCGCTGGGTCAAGGGCCACGCCGGCCACGAGCTCAACGAAGTGGCCGACGAGCTGGCCCGAAAGGGCATGCTGAAGGAGCTCGGCGAACTGTGACATCCGAAACGGCTTGACTCGTTCAATCTTGAACTATCAATATAGTTCAGGATTGAACGAAAGGCCGGGCCATGGACCGTCGTGATTTCATTCGCCTCGTCGGCGGCGGCGTTGTTGTCGCCGCGACCGCCGCTGCCGCCTCCTGCGCGCCCGCCGGTCCCGACCCGCGCGCGGCCTGGGACAACCCGGGCGCCGACGAGACGGACATTCGCCGAAAAGCGTTGTCGTTCGCGATCCTCGCGCCCAACCCGCACAACATGCAGCCGTGGATGGCCGACCTTCGCACGCCAGGCGAGGTGACCTTCTTCGTGGACCGCGACCGGCTGTTGCCGGTGACCGATCCCTTCAACCGGCAGATCGTCATCGGCTTCGGCGCCGTGCTCGCCTACTTCCAGATGGCGCTGCGCCAGTTCGGGCAGTCCGCTGAATCGACGATCTTTCCTGACGGCGAACCCGCGCCGCTGCTCGACGACCGCCCCATCGCCCGGCTGAAGCTGCTCGGCGCGCTCGAGGTCTCGGGCGATCCGCTCTTTCCCCGGATCCTCGACCGGCGGACCGACCGGGGGGCCTATGCCGACCAGCCCGTCGAGCCGGCGGCGTTCGCCGATCTGCTCGCTTCGCCCAATGTCCAGGGAACGATCGACGCCGGCCGCGTCGAGCGGCTGAGGGCGCTGGTCTACGAAGGCGCAAAGATCGAGGCCCACACGCCGGCGGCCCACGGCGAGAGCGTCGAGCGGACGTTCATAGGAGCGCGGGACGTGGCCGCCCACCCATGGGGCATCTCGCTCGACCAGCCGGTGATGTCGGCCATGAACACCGTCGGCATCCTGACCAAGGCAAAGATGGCCACGTCGGGCACGACGGCTTTCAACGAGGCGCTGAAGTACCTGAAGACGGGTGCCGACACCGCACGGGGCTTCGTCTGGATCGCCACGCCGCAGAACCGCCGGCTGGACCAGATCGTCGCCGGTGAATCCTACGCCCGGCTGTGCCTCGTCGCCGCGGCGCACGGCCTGGCCATGCATCCCTGGAGCCAGGGACTGCAGGAGTACGCGACCCAGAAGCCGGTCTACGACGCCCTGCACAAGGAACTCGCTCCCGACGGAGGCCGGATCCAGATGCTGGCGCGCATCGGCTATCCGAAGGCGAAGATCCCGCCCGCGCCGCGCCGCGGTCTTGCCGCCCAGATCCGGAGCGCCTGACCATGCAACCCGACAATCCCCGCCTCGCCCGCGACCGCGCCGACGTGCGGGTGATGACCGAGATCGGCATCATCAGCCAGCTGTCGAACGCCAGGCTGGAGAAGACCGGCGGCATTCCGTCGGCGCAGTTCTCCCTGCTCAGCCACTTCATGCGGCGCGGCGGGGAGCAGAGCCCCGCCCAACTGGCCTCCGCCTTCCAAGTCGGCAAGAGCGCCATGACCCACACCCTGCAGCGCGCCGAAGCCGCCGGCTGGATCGCCATTCGTCCGGATACGGAGGATGGCCGCCGGAAGCTTGTCAGCCTGACGCCGGCGGGGGCCGCCGCCTATGGCGAGGCGCTCAGGCGCATGCGGCCGCATCTGGAGTCGCTGCGCGAGGCCTTCACCGATCAGGAGTTCGAGCAGGCCCTGCCGTTCCTGACGGCGCTGCGCATCTGGTTCGACGACAACCGCTAGGCTGGCCGGACCTTCAGCACCGCGCCCTCGGCCGCCACGACCATCACCTTGTCGTCCAGGCGCGGCGCGGCGTCGTTCTCGGAGACAGCCGCCCATTCCTTGCCGTCGACGAAGACGCGGCCCTCGCCATTGCGGAACGCCTCGACCACCGCGCCCTGATGGCCGACCAGCCGGGCGATGTTGTCGTTGATGTCGGGCCCCGTCCCGCCGGAGACGGTGCGGGGGAAGTAGCGCCGGGCGCTGACGGTCGTCGCGATGGTCAGCGCCGCCCAGACAGCCAGGTGGACCGCAAGGCTGTCGGGCAGCACCAGCACCAGCAGGGCCATGAAGGCCGAGCTGGCCGCCGGCCACAGCAGCCAGCCGCTGCCAGTCGACACCTCGCCGGCCAGGAACACCGCCCCGATGGCCAGCCAGATCCAGAACGGGTGCGTGCCGTAGAGATCGATAAGCCAGGTCATGGCCTGCCTCCTGTCCTGTGCGTCCTAGCCCTTGGTGCGGGGAACCGCGCCGCCGCCGCCCGGGCGAGGACCGTCGTGGCCGTCGCCCAGGGTCTTCACCAGCTCGCCGATGCCGGCGATCGAGCCGGCGATGCCCGCGAAGTCGGCCGGCACGATGACGGTCTTCTGGTTGGGCGAGGAGGCCAGCAGCGCGAAGGCTTCGACGTACTTCTGGGCGATGAAGTAGTTGATGGCGTTGACGTCGCCGCGCGCGATGGCTTCCGACACGAAGGCCGTCGCCTTGGCCTCCGCCTCGGCTTCCCGCTCGCGGGCCTCGGCGTCCCGGAAGGCCGCTTCCCGACGGCCCTCGGCCTGCAGGATGGCGGCTTGCTTGGAGCCCTCGGCCTTGGCGATGGCCGCCTGCTTCTCGCCGTCCGCCTCGGTGATGACCGCGCGGCGTTCACGCTCGGCCTTCATCTGGCGAGCCATGGCGTTGGTGATGTCGGGCGGCGGGGTGAGATCCTTGATCTCGATCCGCGTCGCCTTGACCCCCCAGGGGTTGGTGGCGTGGTCGATGGTGGTCAACAGGCGGGTGTTGATCTGGTCGCGCTGGCTGAGCACCTCGTCCAGCTCCATCGAGCCGACCACGGTCCGCAGGTTGGTCATGCAGAGCTGGCTGATGGCGTAGTTTAGGTTGTCGACGCGATAGGCGGCGGCGGCGGCGTCCATCACCTGGATGAAGACGATGCCATCGACCTTCACCACCGCGTTGTCCTTGGTGATGACCTCCTGCTGGGGCACGTCCAGCACCTGCTCCATCATGTTCACGCGGCGGCCGATCCGCTCGAAGAACGGGATCAGGAAGTGCATGCCGGGCGAGAGGGTGCGGGTGTAGCGGCCGAAGTACTCGACGGTGAACTCCCGGCCCTGCGGCACGATCTTGATGACGCTGAACAGCAGCATCAGCGCCAGGATGATCAGTACGATCGCGAAGAAACCGAAGGCCATGCGACCCCTCCTCAAAACTACCTGGAGGGGAATCTAGCGCGGGGCGACCTCGTCCGCCATGGAATCCGGATCGCGGGTATCCGAATCCGCCGCGCCCTCCCCCTCGGGACCGACGCCCCGGACGACGCGCTTGATGGTCGACAGCTGCGCCGACAGGCTCTGGCCCTTGCGGGCGACCATCAGCTCGGCGCGCTTGCTGGCCGGACTGCAGGACGGGAACTCGGTCTGGCGGGTGGCGAACCCGCTGTTGAAGGCCTGGGTCAGCCGGCCGTTGAAGGCGGCGTCGGAGGCTTCGGTCTCGGTGACCTGCATCATGCGGTCGCGCCAGTACTGGTCGCCCTCGCCCGCGCAGGCCTGACGCAGGGCATGGCTTTCGCCCAGCGCGTAGGCCAGATCGATCAGCGTCTGGCGCTCGGCCGGCTCGCGCTCCTGCGCCAGGGCGGGCGCGGCAAAGGCGGCGATCAGGACCAGGGGGAGAAGGCGACGGTGCATGCGGTGATGTAACGCCAGGCGAGTGCGGTTGTCATCGGGGCTCTAGCTGCGGGCGAGAAGGGCGACGCCGCGTGGCCGGTGGAACCGGCCACACCCTGTCCGGCTTCTCACAGGCATATCCATAGCACAGGAGACCGAGGATGACGGACGTCACGCCCGTCGTGAACACCGTCGCCGCCTGGTTGGCCACGCTGCCGCCCTGGCTCGTCAGTCTGGCGCTGATGGTCATCGCCTTCCTCGTCGCGCTCGTGGTTCACGCAGCCGGCGTGGCGCTGGCCCGCCGGCTGCTGAGAACCCGCGATGCGTTCTGGCGGTCGCTGGTCATACGGACGCGACGGCCCACGCGGCTGGCCCTGATCGCCGTCGCGCTGGCGGTGGCGGCCAGCGTGGCGCCGCTGTCCGCCGAGCAGGCGGCGCTGTTCCGGCACGGCATGCTGATCCTTGTCATCCTCCTGCTCGGCTGGATTTCGCTGAGCGGCCTGGACATCGCGGCGGCGCTGTACCTGCGCGGCTTCAAGGTCGACGTCGAGGACAACCTGATCGCCCGCAAGCACCTGACGCAGGTCAGAATTCTCAAGCGGGCGATGGCGACCTTCGTGATCATCCTGACCTTCGGCCTGGCTCTGATGACCATCGGGGGCGTGCGGCAGTGGGGAATCAGCCTGCTGGCGGCCGGCGGGGCGGCGGGCATCATCCTGGGTCTGGCGCTGCAGCCGCTGCTGACCAACCTGATCGCCGGCATCATCATCGCCACCACCCAGCCGATCCGGCTCGAGGATGCGGTGATCGTCGAGGACGAGTGGGGGTGGATCGAGGAGATCAACGCCACCTACGTCGTCGTACGGCTCTGGGATTGGCGGCGGATGGTTTTGCCGCTGACCTACTTCATGCAGACGCCCTTCCAGAACTGGACCCGGGAATCGGCCTCGCTGATCGGCACGGCGATGATCTATGTCGACTACGCCGCGCCCGTGGAGGCCATGCGCGCCAAGCTTGAGGACATCGCCAGGGCATCGCCCCTGTGGGACGGCAGGGTCGTCAGTCTGCAGGTCACCGACCTCAAGGAGCGCACCATGGAGGTCCGCTGTCTGGCCAGCGCGCGCAACGCGTCACAGACCTTCGACCTGCGCTGCCTGGTCCGCGAGGAAATGGTCAACTTCCTCAAGGCCGAGCACCCGCAGGCGCTGCCGCGCGACCGGATCGACCTGCGGGCGGACCTGGACGGGACCGGCCAGCCCTCGCCGGCCTAGCTGCGCCAGCGTAGCGTCGTCGCCTTGACCGGGTTGACGAAGGCCCGGCCCTCGGCGCGGGCGGCGGTCCATTCGCGCTTCAGCTGCTGGTACCATTTGGCCTGGGTGTCGCCGTCCTCGAGCCAGAGCATCGGCGGGTCGTACTTCAGGCCCATGTTCTGCAGGTTCACCATGTCGCCGTCCTGGTGCAGGAAGGCCCGCACGAACGGCTTGATGATCGGGGTCAGGAGCAGGACCGGGTGGTCGGACCAGATGATCTGGGTGATCACCGTCTTGCTGTCGTTGACCGGCGTCAGGCAGGTCAGGGCCAGCAGCTGTCGCGGACCGATCTGGATGTGTTCCCAGCGCATGCCGGGCAGGCGGAAGGTGATCTCCACCTCGGGCTGGCCGCCGAGGATGTCGTAGATGCGGTTGGCCTTCGAACGGGGGTGGCGGACCATCACGAAGCCGGCGTCGGACGGCTCGAAGGCCTTGCTCTTCTCGTACTGCCGCTTGGCCGATCGCGCCCACCAGGCCTGGTGCACATAGGGCGCGTGCGTCGGGTCCATGAGGCCCACGACCGCATGGTCCATGTGGGTGTCGAAATCCATGCGGTCGACGATCTTGGGCGCGCCGCCGACCGCGCCGGGGAAGACCGGCGGCGGCTCGGTCGGTTCGCCCTGGCCGCGCGGGTCGCTGGTGAACCAGACGAAGACCATCCCCTGGCTCTCGGCTGACGGATAGCGCCGCACGCCGATGCGCGAGACCTCGACACCCTGGCCCTCGACCAGCGAGGGGATGGCGGTGCAGGCGCCGTCCGTGCCGAACCGCCAGCCGTGATAGGGGCACTCGACCGCCTCGCGACCGTCCGCCTCGGCGACCAGCTTGCCGGCCGACAGCGGCGCGGCCCGATGGGGGCAGATGTCCCGGATCGCGTAGACCTCGCCCTTGCGGGTGCGGCCCAGCAGCACCGGCTCGCCCAGCAGCTCGTAGCGCTGCAGCTTGCCGGGCTTCAGGTCGCTGGACAGGGCGGCGAAGTACCAGCAGTCGCGCAGCAGGCCGGTCCCGAACTTCATCGGGGCGGCTTTGCTCTTGGCGGCGGGTCTGGCGGCGTCGTCGGCGGGCATGGATGGCTACATACAGCGAAGCGGCGTTTTCTACACGCCGTTCCGCCCTCGCACCTTGATCCAGGTCACCCCGCCGCCGTCGCGATCAGGCGGGTGTAGAAGTCGGTCATGCGCCGCAGGTTCTCCAGGGTCATGTGCTCGTTGGTGCCGTGGATCATGCCGAACTCGTTGATCGAGGCGTGCATGGGGGCGAAGCGGTAGACGTCCTTCGAAACGTCGGTGAGGTAGCGGCTGTCGGTGCCGGCCGTGACCAGCCCCGGCGCGACCGGGATCTTGCCGCCGTCCGAGGCCAGGGCCGCCAGCAGCTTCCAGCCTTCCGAGGTGGTCGAGGACACCGGCGAGGGATCATCGCCATGGCCGCGTTCCCAGCTCAGCTCGACGTCCAGCCCCTTGGTCGCCGCCTCGGCCCAGGCCATCACCTCGTCGGCGGTCTGGCCCGGCGCGATGCGGTAGTTGATCCAGGCGGTGGCGTCCTGCGGCAGGACGTTCTCCTTGGGGCTGCCCTTCAGCATGGTCGGGGCGATGGTGGTGTGCAGGGTGGCGGCGCTGGCCGGGCTCTTGGCCAGGATGCCCTTGAGGATGCCGCCGAACAGCCAGCTGTTGGCGACGACCACGCGGGTCGGCAGGTCGGCTTCCGGCGCGATGGCGCGGATCATCGCCGCGCCCGGGCCGTCGAACTTCATCGGGAAGGGCTTGCCGGTGATGGCCAGCACAGCCTTCGACAGGGTCTCTACGCCGGTCTCCTTCGGCGGGGCCGAGGAGTGGCCGCCCGGCGCGCGGGCGACGATCTTGAGGGTGGCGTAGCCTTTCTCGGCCAGGCCGATGACGGCGACCGGCCTGTTCACCATCGGGAAATCCTTCACGACCGCCATGCCCTCGTCGAGCACCCATTCGGCCTTGATGCCGCGCGCCTTGAACAGGGCCGCGGCGGCGCGGGCCCCCGAGCCGCCGGCCTCCTCGTCCTGGCCGCTGACGATGATCACCGTCCGCTTCGGCTGGAAGCCGGAAACGGCCAGCGCCTCCAGCGACTCGAAGATGGTGACCAGCGAGCCCTTGTCGTCGATCGCGCCGCGACCCCAGACGGCGCCCTCGGCGATGACGCCCTCGAAGGGCGGATGCTTCCAGTCCGTCTCGGTGCCCTCGGTGACCGGCACCACGTCCTGGTGGGCCATCAGCACGACGGGCGCCAGCGACGGGTCCGAGCCTTTCCAGGTGTAGACCAGCGCCTTGTTGGGCAGGATCTCGCGCACCATCGCCTTGTGGGCGGCCGGATAGGTCGCCTCCAGCCAGCCGTGCAGCGCGTCCCACTGGGTCCAGTCGTTCAGCGCCTTGTCCTGATGGCTGATGGTCAGGAAGCGGATCGAGGCGGCGAGGTTGGCGGCGGCCTTCTGCTGGTCGACCGGAACCGGCGCGGCCAGCTTCACCGCGGTGATGTCGACGGCCGAGGCCGGTTTGAACGTCGCCGTGCGGTAAGCGACCACGGCCGCCAGAACGGCGACGACCGCCAGCAGGCCGAGCCCGACCTTGCCCAAGAGTTTCATGGGTTCCTCCCCGAACCTGTTTTGCCGCACCTTGGGATGGCGGGCGCGTCGCGTCCAGAGCCACAGTCGGGGACACGTACCGAAGGCGGTACATGTCCCCGTCAGCGGCTCATACCAGCGCCTCGAACTCCTCGACCAGCCGGGCGATGTCGCGCATGCCGGCGGCCCAGAAGTCCTTCTTGCGCGGATCCAGCCCGAACGGGGCCAGCGCCTCGACGTAGGTCTTGGTCCCGCCGGCGGTCAGCATCTCCTCGTAGAGGGGGGCGAAGGCGACCGGGTCCTCGCGCCGCTTCTCCATCAGGGCCCGCACCAGCAGGTCGCCGAAGGCGTAGGCGTAGACGTAGAAAGGCGCGTGCACGAAGTGGCTGACGTAGGCCCAGTAGTGCTCGTAGCCGTCGTTCAGCCGGATGGCCGGACCCAGGCTCTCGCCCATCACTTCCAGCCACAGGCCGCCGATCTGGTCGGGTGACAGCTCGCCGTAGGCGCGGGCGTCGTGGAAGCGGGTCTCGAACTGGTGGAAGGCGATCTGACGCACGACGCTGTTGAGCCCGTCCTCGATCTTGCCGGCCAGCAGCGCCTTGCGGTCAGCGGGCGTGGCCTCGGCCAGCAGCCGTTCGAACACCAGCCCCTCGCCGAAGATCGATGCCGTCTCGGCCAGCGTCAGCGGCGTGTCGGCCAGCAGGGTGCCCAGCGGGCTGCACAGGGTCTGGTGCACGGCGTGGCCCAGCTCGTGGGCCAGGGTCAGCACGTCCCGCCGCTCGCCCATGTAGTTCATGAACACATAGGGGTGCCGGGTGGCCGTCACCGGATGGCTGTAGGCGCCGGACTGCTTTCCGGGGCGCGGGCGGGCGTCGATCCACGGCTGGGCGAAGAAGGTCCTGGCCTGGTCGGCGAACTTCGGCGCCAGGGCCTGGAAGCTCTCCAGCACCACGGCTTGGGCCTGCTCCCAGTCGTAGGTGCGGGGCGCGGCGGCGTCGAGCGGGGCGTTGCGGTCCCAGTAGTCCAGGGTCTTGCGGCCCATCGCCCTGGCCTTGGCGGCGTAATAGCGGTGGCTGGTGGCGGCGTAGCTCTCGACCACGGCCTCGGCCATGGCGTTCACCGCCTCGGCGTCTACCTCGTTGGCGATGTGCCGTGACTGGGCCGGGTAGCTGTAGCGGCGCCAGCGATCCTCGACCTGCTTTTCGAAGGCCAGGGTGTTCATCACCAGGGCCATGGTCGGGGTTCGGTCGTGCAGCGCCTCGGCCAGGCCGTTGGCCGCCGCCTTGCGCCGCGCCGCCGACGGATCGGACAGCCGGTTCAGCGCCTCGGGCAGGGTCAGGTACTCGCGGCCGACCTTGGCGGTCAGCTTGGCCAGCGTCTCGTCATAGAGCCGGCTCCAGTTGGCCACCGCCGGCGCCCGGTCGACCAGCAGCCGCTCCAGGTCCGCCGACAGCTCATGCGGCCGGCTCAGACGCAGCCGGCGCACCCACGGCGCCCAGCGACCGGCGATGGGATGGGCCGTGAAGGCCGCCTCGATCTCGGCGTCCTCGAGTTCGTTGAGCTCCAGGGTGAAGAACAGGCTGTCGGCGGCGATTTGCGAGGAGCGGGCGCGCAGGTCGGCCTCGAACTTGGCCCAGGCAGGGTCGTCCCGCGCCGTCGAGGCCGCCAGGGAGGCGTAGGCGCCGACCGACCACAGGCCGTTGGTCGCCTGTTCGTACAGGTTCAGGCCGTGGTCGATCAGCGCCCCCAACGCGGCGGCGTCGGCGCGGCTCTCGACGAACTTGCCCTTCAGCGCGATCAGCGCGTCATTGGCCCGCTTGGCCTCGACCAGGTCGAGCTCGATGCGGGGGTCGCTGCGGTCGGCGTAGAGGTCGGCGAGGTCCCACTGCGGCAGGTCGGACGGGGCGGGGGGCTTGGCGTGGGCGTTCATGGGCGGGGGTATAGCGCTCCCGCCTCCCTGTGGGGAGGGCGGTTTGCGTCGAGCGAGGCGCGCTCTATGGTCGCCCGCATGGCCGCGCCGCTCTCCTTCACCCAGCCCACGACCACGCGCGAGCGGCTGATCGCGGCGGCCTTCCGCGTGGTGGCGCGCGAGGGGCTGGAGGCGGCCAGCGTCAAGGCCATAGCCGCCGACGCCGGCCTGACGCCCGGGCTGCTGCACTACCACTTCCCGACCAAGGCCGCCCTGCTGGAGGCGGTGCTGCGCGCGGCGCTGGCCAACTATCTGGAGGTCTCCCGCCAGCGGCGCGAGGCGACACCGGCCGACGACCAGATCGCCGCTTATTTCCGCTGGGCGCGCGCCGCTCTGGCCGTGGAGCGGGACTTCTTCAAGGTGCGGCTGGCCTTCGCGGCGGCGGCCCTGACCAACCCCGAACTGGCGACTGTCCTGCGCGACCTCAACGCCGCCGCGGCCAACGAGACCGCCCTGATGCTGGCGGCGGCGCGGCGCGAGGCGACGCCGACCGCCCGCGACCGCGAGATCGGCGGCCTGCTCAAGGCCCTGACTGACGGGGTCATGCTCAGCTGGCTGTCCGACCCGGACTTCCCCATCGACACCGCCGCCGACGACATCGAACAGGCCGTGCTGGGCTGGATCGCCTGAAGGCGCCTTGCCATTCCCCGATCCGCGCCCTAGATTTGGTTGGTCGACCAACCAATAAGACGAGGCGGGCGGATGAAGATTGTTATGACCGGAGCGACCGGCGGCATCGGCCTGGAGGCGGCGCAGCGGCTGGTCGCCGATCCGACTACCCGGCTGATCATCGGGGCCCGAACGCCGGGCCGGCTGCCCGGGCCGCTGAAGGGCAGGGCCGAGGCGTTCGCCCTCGACCTGGCCAGCCTCGCCAGCGTGCGGACGTTCGCCGCGGCGGTCGCGGAGGGCGATCCGATCGACGTCCTGATCCTCAACGCCGGCATTCAGAACGTCACAGACACGCTCAGCGCCGACGGCTTCGAGCTGAGCTTCGCGGTCAACCACCTCGCCCACTACCTGCTGGCCCGGCTGCTGCTGCCGCATATGGCGCGAGGCGGCCGGATCATCCTCACCGCCAGCGGCACCCATGACCCGGCCGAGAAGACCGGCATCCCGCCGCCCCGTCACATCGACGCGGCGCGGCTGGCCTGGCCGCGTCAGGACCCCGACCTGGACCGGCGCCGGATCGTCCGGGGCCAGCGCGCCTACAGCACCTCCAAGCTCGCCAACGTGATGACCGCCCGCGAGCTGGCGCACCGGACCGACGAGACGCACCCGGACCTGACGATCATCGCCTTCGATCCCGGCTTCACGCCGGGCACCGGTCTGGCGCGCGACTATCCGGGCCCCTCGGGCCTGATCTTCCGCTTCCTGCTGCCGCTGCTGGTCAGGCGCACCGACCGGGTCAGCACGCCGGAGAATTCCGGCCGCCTGCTGGCCGAGCTGGCGACGGACCCGGGCCATGCCGGGCTGCGCGGTCGCTACATGGCGGTGCGGCGTCAGGAGGTGGTCGACGTGCCGCCGTCCGCCGTGGCCCACGACGCTGAGCTGATGGCGAAGCTGTGGGACAACAGCGCGGGGTTGGTGGGGCTTTAGACGAAGCCCTTCCGCCGCCACCAGGCGAGGACGAGGTCCGGCCAGGCCGCGACCGGCTTGCCCTTCGCGAAGCGCAGGCCAAAGCCGTGGCCGCCTTCCTCGAAGACGTGCATCTCGGTGGAAACCGTCGCCGCGCGCAGGGCGTCGTACAGACGCAGGCTGTTCTCTACCGGCACGGCCGGGTCGTCGGCGGCGTGCAGCAGGAAGGTCGGCGGCGCGTCCGTGCGGGCGTTGGCCTCCAGCGACCAGGCACGCTCCTGCGCTGGCGTCGGGGCGGGGCCGAACATCCGTTCCCGCGAGCCGGGGTGGGCGAAGGGCGGGCTCATCGTCGCCACCGGATAGACCAGCACCGCGCTGTCGGGCCGAGCCGACAGGGCGTCGATGTCATCGACGGCGGCGTAGGTCGCGCGGTCCCACATCAGGCTGAGGCACCCGGCGACATGGCCGCCGGCCGAGAAGCCCATCACCCCGACCCGCTTCGGATCCAGCCCCCTGGCCGACGCCCGCGCCCGGACCAGCCGCAGCGCCCGCTGGGCGTCCTGCAGCGCCACGGCCGGTCCGGCCGCCCAGCCATCGCCGGGCAGGCGGTAGCTGGCGACATAGACGGTGACCCCTGCGGCCGCGAAGCGCTCGGCGCATTCGTAACCCTCCTTGTCCATGACCACCCATTTGTAGCCGCCGCCCGGCGTCATCAGCACGGAGGCGCCGTTCGGTCGGACCGGTTCGAAGACGGTCAGGGTGGGGTTGCGGATGCCCTTCACATAGCGGTCGCGGAGGGGGTTGGGCGGCGGATTGCGCTCGACGACCTCTTCGACGACCGAGACCTTCTCCCCGCCGGGCGGTCCATCCCGCCAGATCGGCGCGGGCCGGGTCGATCGCGCTGCCAGGGCTGGCGCCGCGGCCGCGGCGCCAGAGGCCGTCAGCAAGGTCCGTCTCGTCCAGGTCATGGCCGCCTCCGGGAAACCGGTGTCAGGCTATCCTTCCCGCGCGGCGCTCCACAAGCCAGGCGATGGCGGTAACGGCCAGGTAGACGCTGATGGCCATCAGGCCTGTCTGGACCGGATCTTCACCAGCCGGCGTCACCTTCGAGCTCACCTGCACCGCGCTCAGGACCAGCAGGAAGACCGCTGCCGGCCAGACGCCCAGCCCTTCGCGGGCCCGTCGCCAGCCCCACAGCACGGCGGCGGCCGCCAGCAGACCCATCTCGAGGATCGTCTCGGGAACGGGCCAGTTCCACCAGCCCAGCCCGACCTTCTCGCCGCCGAACCACAGCTCCAGGTCCGGGCGGTGTACGAGGAAGTCCAGCAGCCAGTGGGAAAACACGGCCAGCCCCACGAACGCCGCCGCCCGCCACGGAACCTTCAGCAGCCAACGGGCGAGGACCACGGCGGCCAGCGCCCAGAGCAGCGAGCCCGGCAGGCTGTGGGTGAAGGGCATGTGGTAGAGTTCCAGCGGGCTGCCGGGCAGGTCCGGATCGACGCTGTACTTCTCCACCCCGACGGTGATCAGCGCACCCCAGCCGATATCGACCAGCTGGCAGGCGGCGACATAGCTCCACAGCGGCGCGCGCGGCTCAGCAGCGCGAAGCGCAAGGGCGGCGGCATAGTGTCCGACAAACATCGGCGTTTCTCCCGGTTGACGCTGCGGGTGTCGCCCGGCGAGTGATATTCAACAATTGCCGATCATCTCATGACGATCATACATTCATGCATGGACTGGAATCTCTATGCGTCGTTTCGGGAGGTCATGCGGCAGGGCAGCCTGTCGGCCGCAGCGCGGACGCTTGGCCTGACGCAGCCGACCCTGGGCCGCCACGTCGCCGCGCTGGAGGCGGGGTTGGGAACCGCTCTCTTCACCCGCTCGCCCCAGGGCCTCGCTCCGACAGCGGCGGCGCTGGAGCTGCTTCCGCGCGTGGAGGAAATGCATGCCGCCGCCGAGGCGGCCGCCAGGGCGGTCAGCGGCGGTCCCTCCGGCGAGACCGGCGTGGTGCGGGTCACCGCCAGCGAGATCATCGGCGGCGTGGTGCTGCCGCCCATTCTCGCGGCGTTCCGCGCGCGACACCCGGGCGTCGTGATCGAGCTGGTGCTGACCAACAGGAACGAAGACCTGCTGCGGCGAGACGCCGACATCGCGGTGCGGATGGTTCGTCCGGTCCAGTCGGCGCTGGTCGCCCGCCGGATCGGCGTGGTGGGCATCGGTCTCTACGCCCACCGCCGTTACGCCGAGACCTACGGCTTGCCCGCGACGCTCGAGGACCTGGCCAGCCATCCTGTAATCGGCTTTGACCGGGACGACACCGTCCTCCGATCGGTCAGCCAGGGACCGCTGATCACCCGCGAGACCTTCGCTTTCCGGACCGACAGCGATCTGGCCCAGCTGGCTGCCCTGCGCGCCGGCGTCGGCATCGGCGGCTGCCAGACCGGCATCGCCGCGGAGGACCCCGACCTGGTCCCTGTCCTGCCTGACGCCATCCGCTTCGAGCTGGAGATGTGGCTGGCCATGCACGAAGACCTGAAGGCGGTCGTCCGGGTGCGGCTGATGTTCGAGCATCTGGTCGCGGCGCTGGGCCAGTACGTCCGCCGCCGTTAACCCCCGACTCAGGTCTCCGAAACCCGGTCTTTACCCCGGCCCTGTATCAATCCGGATCAACAAGAGCGGCGCTCCATGTCGGGCGCTCGCCGGTTCCGGTGGGTTCTACATATGACCAAAACGGTCCTGGTCGTCGACGACGACCCGACGCAAAGGCGTCTGATCCAGGCGGTTCTCGAACGCGAGGGCTTCGCCGTGGCCCAGGCCGAGGACGGCGACGCGGCGCTCAAGCATCTGACCACCGGCCAGCCCGCCGACGTGGTGCTGCTCGACCTGCAGATGCCGGGCCTGAACGGCCAGGACACGCTGAAGGAGATGCGCGCCCGCGGCCTTGGCCAGCCGGTGATCGTCATCACCGCCGGCGGCGGCGTGGAGACGGTGGTCAAGGCCATGCAGGCCGGGGCCCAGGACTTCTTCGTCAAGCCGGCCAGTCCCGAGCGGATCATCGTCTCGATCCGCAACGCCCTGTCGATGGGCGAGATGCGCACCGAGGTCGACCGCCTCAAGAAGCATTCCTCCGGCCGCACCACCTTCAAGGACCTGATCGGCGACAGCCCGGCCATGACCATGGTCAAGCGGCTGGGCGAACGCGCGGCCAAGTCCTCGATCCCCATCCTGATCACCGGCGAAAGCGGCGTCGGCAAGGAAGTCATCGCCCGCGCCGTACACGGAACATCGGACCGGGCGGGCAAGCCGTTCGTGGCCGTCAACTGCGGGGCCATCCCCGAGAACCTCGTCGAGTCGATCCTGTTCGGCCACGAGAAGGGCAGCTTCACCGGCGCCTCGGAAAAGCACCTGGGCAAGTTCCGCGAGGCCGACGGCGGCACCCTGTTCCTGGACGAGGTCGGCGAGCTGCCGCTGGACATGCAGGTCAAGCTGCTGCGGGCCCTGCAGGAGAGCGAGATCGACCCGATCGGGGCCAAGCGCTCGGTGCGCGTCGACGTCCGCATCGTCTCGGCGACCAACCGCGACCTGGCCAATGCCGTCGCCGAGGGCCGCTTCCGCGAGGACCTGTTCTATCGCCTGAACGTCTATCCGATCGAGGCGCCGTCCCTGCGCGAGCGGCGCGAGGACGTGCCGGCCCTGATCGATCACTTCGTGACGCGGTTCAATGTCGAGGAAGGCAAGCGCGTCGCCGGCGCCTCGCCCGAGACCATGGCCATCCTGACCGGCTTCGACTGGCCCGGAAACGTCCGCCAGCTGGAGAACGCCGTCTACCGGGCCATCGTGCTGTCCGACGCCCCGTTCCTGCAGCCGCACGATTTCCCGGCCATCTCCGGGGTCAAGATCGCGCCGGAGGCGCTGTCGGCCGAGCCAGTGAAGCCGCTGCCCAGCGCCCAGGACCTGATCAGCGAGATCGGCAAGGACGCGCCGGTCCGCATCCTCGACGCGCGCGGGCATGTCCGGCCGCTGGAGGAGATCGAGCGGGACCTGATCCAGCTCGCCATCGAGATCTACGCCGGCCACATGAGTGAGGTGGCCCGGCGCCTGGGCATCGGCCGCTCGACCCTCTACCGCAAGGTCCGCGAGCAGGGCCTCGACGTGGGTGACGAAGGCATGGAGGAGGCTTCCTGATGCGCCGACAACCGATCCTGTGGAGGCCCAGTCGCGACGAGCGGCTGCGCACCCTGCTGACCCGCATGAAGCTGGTCGCCGCCCGCACGGCCGTCGCCAGCGCCTGACCCTTGCGTCCCCCGGCGTAAATCGCCCTAAGTCTCATCCGTGAACGAGACGCCGAAAGGGCGCGCGGATGGAAACGGCAGGCGTGGATCTGGCGGCGGTGGCCGCCTGGATGGATGGTCAGGGCCTCGGCTCGGGGCCCCTTGAGGACGCCGTGCTGCTGGCCGGCGGCACCCAGAACATCCTGCTGAAGTTCAGCCGCTCGGGCCGTTCCTACGTGCTGCGCCGGCCGCCGCCGCACCTGCGGGCCAACTCCAACGAGACCATGCGGCGCGAGGCGCGGGTGCTGGCCGCCATCGCCGGGACCGACGTGCCCCACCCGGGCCTGATCGCGGCCTGCGGCGACGAGACCGTGATCGGCGCGGCCTTCTACCTGATGGAGCCGATCGACGGCTTCAACCCGACGACCGGCCTGCCGCCGTTGCACGCGGGATCCGAGGCGATCCGCCATCGCATGGGCCTGTCGCTGGTCGAGGGCATCGCGGCGCTGGGCGCGCTCGACTACCGCGCCCTGGGGCTGGAGGGCTTCGGCAAGCCGGACAACTACCTCGAGCGCCAGGTCGCGCGCTGGAAGGGCCAGCTGGACTCCTACGCCGAGTTCGACGGCTGGAGCGGCCCGGCGGAGATTCCCGGCGTGGGCCGCGTGGCCGCCTGGCTCGACGCCCATCGCCCCGCCAGCTTCCAGCCGGGGATCATTCACGGCGACTATCACCTGGCCAATGTCATGTACCGCCATGACAGCGGCGACCTGGCCGCCATCGTCGACTGGGAGCTGACCACCATCGGCGACCCGCTGCTCGACCTGGGCTGGCTGATGGCCACCTGGCCGGAGGGCGAGACGCCGGCCCCGGGCGCGGTCGGCGTCCAGCCGTGGACGGGATTCCCCACCGCCGACGAGCTGGTCGAGCACTACCGTCCGCGCACCACCCGCGACCTGTCGACCCTCGACTGGTACGCCGTGCTGGCCTGCTACAAACTGGGCATCATCCTGGAGGGCACCCACGCCCGCGCCTGCGCCGGACGGGCCCCGAAGGCGACGGGCGACCGCCTGCACGCCACGACCATCGGCCTGTTCCAGCGCGCGCTGCGCTGGATCGGCTGAGCGGAGCCAGGACCCGGCGACATTCAGGGTAGTCGCCCACAAACCGTCTTCCCGGCGAAGGCCGGGATCCATCTTCAGCCGCTGAGCCGGCGAATTGACCCCAGGTTCCGCGCCTCGTGTCGTGGATCCCGGCCTTCGCCGGGAAGACGGAAGAGTTCTGGCTGCTGGATGTCGTCGCGCTCTAGCGGAACAGCTGCAGCAGCATGGACGGGGCGCGGTTGGCGATGCCCAGGGCCATGATGGCCAGCTCCTGCTGGACCTGCAGGGCGGTGAGCCGCGCGCTTTCCCTGGCCAGGTCCGCGTCGACCAGCCGGCCGATGCCGGCGTCGATGACGTCCTGCTGCTTGCCGACGAAGGTCAGGTGGCGGTCCAGCGCGCTGGATCCGGTCCCGAACTTGCCCGCCGCGGCGTTCACGTTGCGGATGGCGCTGTCGATGGCGGCCAGCTCGGTCGTCCCGATGACGCCGGTCAGGTCCGCCATCGTGCCGGAGATCGCCGCGCCGGTGGTCGACAGGTCGACATGGTCGATGTCGATGGTCGAGGTGGCGCTGCTGTTGGCCAGCGCCTTGACGCTTCCGGTGCTCCCCGCCGAGATCAGGCTGATCCCGCCGAAGGTGGCGTTGCCGGCGGCCAGGTCGATCTGCTTGCGCAGCGCGACATAGTCCTCGCTGAGCGCCGCCTTGTCGCTGGCCGACAGGGTCGTGTCGGAGGCGGCGAGGGCCTTCTCCTTCATCTGCATCAGCAGGTCGGAGATCGACTCCGCGCCGGAGATGGCCACGTCGACGATCGATTGGCCGCGCTGCAGCGAGCCCATGACAGAGTTAAGGGACCGGGACTCGGCGCGCTGGTTCTGGGCGATGGCCCAGGTGGCGGGATCGTCCTTGACGCTGGAGACCTTCAGGCCGGTGCTGATCCGGCGCAGCACCTTGGACAGCTCGCCGTTGATCGCCGACAGGCTCTGCAGGGCGATCATCGCGCCGACGTTCGTATTGACGCTGTTCAGCGACATGACGACAGAGCCCGTTTCGAGGAACGGCCGCGTTCGGCGACCGCAGGGCGTTTTGCCCCGAGCACACCCTCGCACGGCGGCGTTTCGAAAGGGTTTAGTCCGCCCGCCGGGGCGTGATGGTCAGCATCACCCGGTCCGGTGCGCCGATCGAGGGGCAGGCCGTGGGGCGGTAGGCGAGGTCGTAGCAGACCCGCACGTCCATCAGCCGGTCGCCCTCCACCGTCTTGATGTAGATCCCCTCGCGTTTCATCCACGGGTTGGCCGCCACGAAGGCGTCGCGGACCGCGCCGGCGGTCATGGTGGTCGCGGTCAGCGCCGGTTGCCGGACGTCGTCCCACAGGTCCGCCGCCTGCTCGAAATAGGCCTCGGGCGTATCCCAGCCGCAGGTCCCGTGCGCGGCCCACTCATGCTGCAGCATGACCGGCGAGGGCGTCATGCAGCTGTGGCGGCGCACGGTGGCGGGGCTGATCGCCGGCGCCGGGCCGCAGTAGCGCGGATGCCGCCGCTCCGCGCCGTTGGGCCAGAGGCCGTGCAGCACGAAGCCGAAATCGTTGTCCCGGCACTGGGTCGCGTAGTCGGGGTCGCCGCCCTGGGCGCGGCATTCTTCCGGCGCCCAGGTCAGGGCCAGCATGTAGAGGGCCGTCGGCTCGTCGGCGACGACCTCGTCGGCGGGCGGGGTGTAGCTGGGGGCGGGGGTGATGGTCGCGGGCAGGGCGCAGGCGGCGGGGGGCGGCGCAATGACCTCGGCGGGCGCCGTGCAGGCGGCGGCGAGGAGGGCGACCGAGATGAGCGTCCCGCGAAGCTTCACCGATAACTCCTCCAACATCGTCATGGCCCGACTTGTTCGGGCCACCCATGAACACCGCTCAGGCCGTGCGTCCTTCGACACGCCGCTGCGCGGCTGCTCAGGATGACTGGATTGATAGGCCATCCATTCAAGTCATGCTGAGCAGCGCTCGGAGAGCGCGTGTCGAAGCACGCAAAGCGCATCAGAATCACCACGCATGGCTGGCCCGAACAAGTCGGGCCATGACGGGTGAGAGGAAGCTACTCCCCGCCGCCGCCGCTGCTTGAGCGCCGCTTGAACGGCTTGCGCTGGAGGGGCTTCTTCTCGCCCTTGGCCTTGGCGGTGATCTCCTTGAGCTTCACCGCCTGCAGCATCGACAGGGCCTGGCCGGCCGCGCCCTTCTCGGGATCGCCGAAGGCGCGGCCGTAGGTCTTGAGGCGGTCCTCGACGGAGCCGAGGAACTCGCCCTCCCATTCGCTGAGCTCGACGCCCAGCTTGTCGGCCGAGCGGCGGGCGCGCTTCAGGGCGTTTAGCGCGGCCCGCTTGGCCTGCGCTTTCAGATCTGGCGCCTTGCGCTTCAAATTTCCCCGATGGCGGACATGTAGAGGTCGATCAGCGCCTCTTCCTCTTGCCGCTTGGCCCGGTCGGTCTTCCGCAGGCGCACGACCTTGCGGATGATCTTGACGTCGAAGCCGTTGCCCTTGGCCTCGGCGTAGACTTCCTTGAGGTCCGCCATGACGCCGGCCTTGTCCTCTTCCAGGCGCTCGATCCGCTCCAGGATGCTCTTCAGCTGGCCCTGGGCGGTGGTGTTGAGGACTTCAATCGGATTGGCGTCGTCGGCCATGGTGACAGGCTCTCACAGGTCGGGAGGATCGGGAAGGCCGAGGGTCTAGACCTTCGCCGGGTCCGCCTCAAGCAGTCCGTGCGCGACCAGCGCCGGCCACAGCGCGGCGGGGTCCTGGAAGTGGTGGACGTGGAAGCCGAGCGCGGCCGCGGCCTCGATGTTGCGGGCCGAGTCGTCGACGAAGAGAAGGTCCTCCGCCGCCAGGCCGGTGCGGTCCAGGGCGACGGCGTAGATGGCCGGATCGGGCTTGATCAGCTTCTCGTCGGCCGAGACCACGGTGTCCCTGAAATGCCGGAACGCCGGGCTCATCGACTGCACCAGCGGCCAGGTCCCGCGCCACATGTTGGTCAGGCCGTACTGCGGCACGCCGCGCAGGGCGAGGGCTTCCATCGCCGCTTCCGTCTCCGGAATCGCGCCGGCGAACATCTCGTCCCAGCGGTCCCACCAGGCGCGGATGGCGGCTTCGTGCGCCGGATGCTCGGCGATCAGGCGGGCGGTGTTGTCTTCCGGCGGCAGACCGCGGTCGGTCTCCAGGTGCCAGGCCATGGTGCAGACAGACGAAAGGAACCGGTCGCAAGCGGCCGGTTCCTTGAAAATCTTCAGAAAGAGGCGTCGCGGACTCCAGTCCACGATCACATTGCCGACGTCCCAGAGCAGAGCCCGGGGCGCACGCACGACGTGACTAGCCCTGCTTCGCCTTGAAGCGCGGGTCGGTCTTGTTGATCACGTACAGAATGCCCTTGCGACGCACGAGCTTGCAGTCGCGGTGGCGGTTCTTCAGCGACTTCAGCGAGCTTCTGACCTTCATGACCCTAGTCTACCGTTGGCGGGGTCGCGGCGGACGCGAGATCGGCGTCCTTGCTTCCCGGATGTTTCCAGAGCGGGCGGCTATAGGGGGAGGCGGCCGAGGAGTCAATCGGGGCGACGCGCTTGCGCCAGGGGCGAACACCTTTGCGCGTTAAGCTATTTCGCGGGCTTGTGATTGAGTCCGCCGCCCGTCGGCGTCTAGGTTGCCCCTATGGATCGTCGCTCTTTCATCGTTCTGACCCTGGCTGGCTGCGCTGACCCGTCGCTGACGCCGACCCCGGCCGTGATGACGCCGGTTCCCGGCCCCGCCCCCGCGCCGACGCCGGTCTCGACCGGACCGGCCGGAACCTCGGGCGACCCGAATTTCGACAGCTGGATCAGCGGCTTCTACAATCGGGCCCGGGCCGCCGGCGTCCCCGCCGCCGTGCTGGACCGTGAACTGGCCGGGCTGACCCCCGACACCCGGGCCGAGTCGGCCGACAGCCGCCAGCCGGAGTTCTCCAAGCCGATCGGCGACTATGTGAAGGGCGTGGCCACGGCCGATCGCCTGGCCCAGGGCCGACGCTTCCGCGAGAGCCTGCCTTACCTCGGTCAGATCGAGGCCCGCTACGGCGCGCCGCGCGACATCGTCCTGGCCATCTGGGCGCTGGAGTCGGCGTTCGGCAAGATCCAGGGCGACATGGATGTGGTCCGTTCGCTGGCCACCCTGGCCGCCCACGGCCGCCGCCGCGATTGGGCCGAGGGCGAGCTGATCGCCGCGCTGAAGATCATCGGCTCGGGCGAGGCGTCGCGCGCGCAACTGCGGGGCAGCTGGGCCGGCGCCATGGGCCAGACGCAGTTCCTGCCCTCGGTCTACCTCTCCACGGCCGTGGACGGCGACGGCGACGGCAAGCGCGACATCTGGGGCTCGACCGCCGACGCGCTGTTCTCCACCGGCAACTACATGGCCAGGGCCAACTGGAAGCGCGGCGAGAGCTGGCACCGCGAGGTCATCGCGCCGGACGGCTTCGACTATTCGGTGGTCGAGACGCTGAAGGACACGCCGGACGGCTGGGCCAGCCGCGGCGTTCGCCGGGCCGACGGCCTGCCCTGGAGCACCGCCGACAAGGCGGCCCAGACGACGCTGATCGCGCCGGCCGGGGCAGGGGGGCCGCTGTTCCTGACCTTCCCCAACCACATGGCCATCCGGCGCTACAACAACTCCACGGCCTATGCTCTCGGCGTGGGCACGTTGGCGGAGGGCTTCTCCGGCGGCGGGCAGCTGGTGCGACCCTGGCCCTACGAGGCGCCGCTGTCGCTGGACGACCGCAAGGCGGCGCAGTCGGCGTTGGCGAAGCTGGGCTTTGATCCGGGCGCACCGGACGGCGTGGTCGGGGTGAACACCCGGACGGCCCTGCGCGGCTGGCAGAAGTCGCGCGGCCTGCCGGCCGACGGCTACCTGTCGCTGGACATGGTCCGGCGGCTGAGGGCCGAGGCGCAGTAGCCGGGGACATGCATCCCGCAGGATGCATGTCCCCGCTGATCATCTGCCCGACAGGTTCTGCTGAAGCTGCTGGAAGACGCCGAGGCGGTCGGTGATCTGCCAGTGGCCGGTCAGGCGCTCGTCGCCGTCGAAACCGTAGACCGTGGCCCCCGACATCCGGACCGTCTTCCCCGTCGCCGGGAAGCCCGCAAGGTCGCCCAGATGCGTCGCCGCCCAGAGCCAGGTCATGACCACGCTGTCGCCGTCGGCGAACAGGCCCTGGACGTCGAAGCGCTGGTCCGGAAAGGCGGCTCGCGACTGTGACACGCGGTCCTTGAAGCCGGCGAGATCGAGGACCCTGCCGTCCCAGGGATCGCCGGGATCGTGGTGGATCGTATAGGCGTCCGCGACGTAGGCGTCCGCCGCGTCGGCGTCGCCCTCGTCCCAGACCTGCTGGATGAAGCGGACCAGCCGCTGTTTGCGTGAGGACTCGATACTCATTGGAGCACTCTTCGATCAGAGGCCGCGACGGGGCGCCGGCCGCGGGCAGGGATTTGCCGCGACGGTTCTACCCGGATTAAAATATCGAATCAATATATCCGGGTAAAACCTCCGGTCCGTAGCGGGCAGCCTAGACCCCGCCCTCGTCGCTGCGCTCGAGCAGGGCCAGGGTGGCCTCGTCGTCATCGTCATCGCCGCCGCGTTCGCCGGCCTCGCGCAGGATCCGGTTGCGGAAGGCGAAGACCAGAAGGCCGGCCAGGATGGTCGCGTTCAGCAGGAACGGCGCCCAGGCGACGGCCTGGTAGAGCCCGACGAACAGCGGCGCGATGATCACGTTCAGGCCGTTGACCGCGGCGATGTAGCCGGCGGCCTTGGCCTGGTCCTGCATCTTGACGGCGAGGGAGGCGCCGGCGGTGAAGCCCGGCCGCGCGAAGCCGTAGCCGAGGGCGGAGATGGCGTAACCCGCCACGACCGTCCAGTAATCCGGCGCGAACACGGTGATCAGGTTGCCCAGGCAGGCCAGGGCGACGCCCCAGCGCAGCAGCGCCTTGGGTCCCATGTTGAAGATGCGGATCAGGCCCCATTGGGCCAGCAGACCAGCCATCGCCCCGGCGGCCATGGCCACCGAGATGAACCCGAGCGCCTTGATCGGCGTCAGCTCCAGCTTGTCGATGATCATGAAGCCCAGGGTGTAGCCCTGCGCCGTCTGGCAGGTGGCGACGAGAAACCCGTAGAGCAGGAAGGGGAAGAGCACCGACCCCCGGGCCGTCGTCGTGACCTGGGCGACCAGCCGCCCTGGATGGCGCACCTGCCCGAGAATCTTGCCGAACCACGCCACCGCGGCGCTGAAGCCCTTCTCGCCGGCTGACGGGAAGGGCCGCTGGTCCCGTGGGCGCTTGATTTCGGGGAGATAGCGCCAGACCACGAACAGCATCGCGGCCGACAACAGGGAGAAGGAGAACAGCGGTCCGGCCAGGGTCACGAACGGCAGGATGAACAGCGGGGCCAGAAACGGGCCGACCACGGTGCCCAGGCCGAAGGCGCCGGCCAGGCTGGCCATCTGCTGGGTGCGCTCCGACCGGCTGGTCCGCTCGGCGACATAGGCCTGGGTCGCGGGGTTGGAGGCCGAGCCGATCAGACCGAACAGCGCCCGGGCCAGCAGGAAGATCACGAAGATCACGTACCAGGGCGCCAGGTGATACAGGCCCGCGGTCACCACCAGGCCGCAGCACAGCATCGAGATGGCGAAGCCGCCCAGGCCCAGCATGATCAGCGGCTTGCGGCCGCGCTTGTCCGACTCGCGCGCCCAGATCGGCGACATCACCGCCCAGAGCAGAGCCGACAGTGAGAAGATCGCCGCCATATAGGCGTCCGGAATGTCGATCTCGCGCCCGATGGCCGGCAGGATGGACATGAGGCCGGTGTTGCCGATCGCCACGACGACCGAGACCGCGAACAGGATGGCGAAGGAGCGCGGATGCAACCGCGGCTGGGTCTTGGTCTCGGCGTCCTTCATACGGCACTGTTAGGCCCGTGGAATCGCCGGTGCAACGGCCTGGGCGCTCACCCGGCATTAAGCATTAACGGCGATGGTTCCCCGATTAACCTCGCGGGGCGACGGACTACCCATGTTCCAGATCATCGGCATCGTGATGCTTTTCGCCATGGTCTTCGGCAGCTTCCTGCTTCACGGCGGGAAGATGGACGTGATCCTGAAGACCCTGCCCTACGAGCTGATGGCGATCTTCGGGGCGGCCATCGCGGCCTTCCTGATTTCCCAGTCCATGACGGTGATCAAGGCCACCATCAGCGGCTTCGGCAAGGTGTTCGCCGGACCCAAGTGGAAGGCGTCGGACTACCGCGACCTGCTGTCGCTGCTGTTCCTGCTGACCAAGACCATGAAGTCCAAGGGCGTCATCGCGCTGGAAAGCCACATCGAGAAGCCGGCCGACAGCACGATCTTCTCCCGCTTCCCGAAGATCATGAAGGACCACTTCGCCGTCGACTTCATCTGCGACACGCTGCGGATGATGACCATGAACCTGGAAGATCCCCACCAGGTCGAGGACGCGATGGAAAAGCAGATCGAAAAGCACCATCACGAGGCCTCCGCCCCGGCCCACGCGCTGCAGAACATGGCCGACGCCCTGCCGGCCCTGGGCATCGTCGCCGCCGTGCTCGGGGTCATCAAGACCATGAGCTCCATCACCGAGCCGCCGGAAGTTCTGGGCGGCATGATCGGCGGCGCCCTGGTCGGCACCTTCCTGGGCGTGTTCCTCGCCTACGGCCTGATCGGTCCGATGTCGTCGCGCCTGCAGAACGTCATCGACGAGGAAGGCGCCTTCTACCGAATCATCCAGTCGGTCCTGGTGGCCCACCTGCACGGCAACGCGGCCCAGATTTCGGTCGAGATCGGCCGCGGCAGCGTCCCCTCCGGCGCCCAGCCCAGCTTCCTGGAACTCGAGGAAGCCCTGTCCAACATACCCAACGAGGCATGACGCACTGCAGCAAGCGAAAAACGTGATCACGCGAGCGTGAGAAGTACGCTTGCGCCCCGTGATGATCGCTGCGTAGTCTCGTTCTGCGCTCCCCCGCAGGAGCGCTTGCACACTCCTCACAGGGGACCGAAAAACATGACCTCCGATATGCTCCGTAAGCTTCTCGTCGCCGGCGCCGCCGTCGCCGCTCTGTCCGTCGCCGCCTGCGGCAAGCCCGCTGAAAAGGCCGAGGAAGCCTCCGCTGACGCTTCGGCCGCCGCCGCTGACGCGACGGCCGCCGCCGCGACCGCGACCGACGCCGCCGCCGCCGCGACCGACGCCGCCGCGACCGCCGCGACCGACGCCGCCGCCGCTGCTCCGGCCGCTGACGCCGCCGCTGCTCCGGCCGCTGCTGCTCCGGCCGCTCCGGCGCCGCAGTAAGCTTCTCTTCGCGAGACGCGTTATGGGAAGGGCCGCCCTCATGGGGCGGCCCTTTTCATTTGGATCCTGATGACCGTGACGCCGAGCAGCCCCGCCGATCCAGGTCTCGTCTGGGATGAGGACGGCCTGCCGCGGTCCGGCCTCTACGGCGACGTCTACTATTCCGCCGAGGACGGGCTGTCGGAGACCCGGGCGGTGTTCCTGGCCGGCGGCGGCCTGCCGCAGGCCTGGAGCGGCCGCACGCGCTTCACCGTCGCCGAACTCGGCTTCGGGACCGGCCTGAACATCGCCGCCCTGCTTGACCTCTGGATGCGTGAGCGACCAGCGGGCGGCCACCTTCATATCTTCTCGGTCGAGGGCCATCCGCTCAGCCGCGAGGACGCCGTCCGCGCGCTGGGACGCTGGCCGGAGCTCAGCGCCGTCACAGGCCCGCTGCTCGCCGGCTGGCCACGCCGGGCGCGCGGCTTCCATCGCATCGATCTGCCCGGCATGGGCGTCACCTTCGACCTGGCCGTGATGGAGGCGGTCGAAGCGCTGTCGGCCTGGTCGGGACGCGCCGACCTCTGGTTCCTCGACGGCTTCTCTCCGGCGACCAACCCGGCCATGTGGCGCCAGGAAGTGCTCGACCTGGTCGCCGCCCGCAGCGCGCCCGGCGCCCGGGTCGCCACCTTCACCGTGGCGGGCGCCGTGCGGCGGGGACTGGCCAGCGCCGGGTTCGCCGTCGACAAGCGCCCCGGCTTCGGCCGCAAGCGCGAACGGCTGGAGGCCCGACTGCCGGGCGACGTGCCGCTACCGGGGCCTACGCCGAAGGTCGCCATTCTCGGCGGCGGGGTGGCGGGGGTTTCGCTGGCCCGGGCCTTCGCCGCGCTGGGTCTTCAGGCAGAGGTGTTTGACCCTCGCGGTCCTGGCGGCGGCGCGTCCGGCAACCCGGCGGCGCTGGTCACGCCCCGGCTCGACGCCGGACTGGGCGCGGCGGCGCGGCTGTACGCCCAGGCCTTCGCCCGCGCCGTCGACCTCTACACGATCGAGGGGCCAGCCGTGGTCCTGTCCCGCGGCGCGCTCCTGCTCGAACAGGACGATCGCGACGCGGCCCGGTTCGGAAAGATCGTCGGCAGCGACCTCTATGAAGCCGGCGCCCTGGTCCTGGAAGCCGACGCCGCGACCATGCTCGGCGAGGCGGCGCGCGGCGGCGTCCGCTTCCGCGACGGGCTGGTGATCGAGCCCCGCGGCCTGCTGGACCGCTGGGCGCCGACGATCCGGCCGGACGCTGTCGCCGCCGTTCGCCGGGACGAGGACGGCTGGGCGCTGCTGGACGCCGACGGCCGCCTGATGGCCAGCGTCGATGTCGTCTGCCTGGCCGCCGGCCACCGGACGGGCCGGCTTTCGGATCGCGTCGTCCTGCAGCCGGTCAGGGGGCAGGTCTCGATCATGAGCGGTCCGTCGATCCCGCTGGCGGCATCCTGGGGCGGCTACGCCGTGCCGACGCGAAACGGCCTGCTGTACGGCGCGACCTTCGACCGCGACCGTGAGGACGAGGGTGTCGACCCGGTCGATCATGATCGCAATCGCGACCAGCTGGCCAAAGGGTTGCCGGAGCTTGCGGCGCGGCTGCCGGCGACGGCGGTCGAGGGTCGGGCGGGGGTCAGGGCGACCACGCCCGATCATCTGCCCGTCGCCGGCCCGCCGCCGGGCGCGCCGCCAGGCCTTTTCGTGCTCAGCGGCCTCGGCTCGCGCGGCTTCTGCACGGCCCCGTTGCTGGCCGAGCATGTTGCGGCGCTGGCCGTCGGCGTCCCGTCCCCGCTGCCGGAAGATCTGGCCGCCGCGGTCGATCCGTCACGATTTGAGGCCAGGGCCGCACGACGTGCCTCGTCCTGAACCCGATGCCCGGCTATAGTCAGCGTCAGGGACGGGGACTGATTGCTGGAGTTCCCTGGATGATGAAACGTATCGCTATCGCCGCCGCCGTCGCGGGACTTGGCCTCGCCGCCGCGAACGCCTCCGCTGTCGCCGCGCCGGATCCCGCGTCCGGGCCGACCCGGTCATGCTTCCTGGCCAGCCAGGTAAATGGCTGGCGCACGGAGGCGGACAACGTCGTCTACCTCAATGTCGGCGTCAGGGACGTCTATCGCGCGGAACTGTTCTCCTACTGCCCGGACCTCGACAACGCCGTCTCGATCGGCGTCCGGACGCGCGGCGGGGGCATCAGCATCTGCGACGGCCTGGACGTCGACCTGGTGGTGCCCTCGACGATCGGGCCCCAGACCTGCCATCTGACCAAGCTGCGGAAGCTGTCGCCGGAAGAAGTCGCGGCGCTGAAGGCCGCCCGCAAGAAGTAGCCGCCTCGCCCGAGGGGACAGAATGCCGCACCCCGTTTTGGGGAACTTCGCCCCGCCCGCGACATTACGCGCGGTGGTCGGGAGCCGCGCGAAGGCGATACTGGATCGCACAACGCCGTTCTTTGGCCGGTGAGGGGCTCCAGGTGGACGGCGAGAACTTCCAGCAAACCAGACCTTTCCGGCCCGAGGTGTTCTTCCTCGGCCGCACGGAGGGCTGGGGCGTGGCGCGCGGACCGACCGGCAAGATCCAGCGTCGTTGCCGGATCATCACCGAGGGTCGTCTCGATGAGGCCTATCAGGCCATCCATTTCGACGAGGTCTTCACCTGGGAGGACGGCGAGACGGACGAGTGGCGCTGGGCCATGACCCGGGGGCTGAACGGCGGCTACGTCGCGGCCGAAGCCCTTGCGGGTGTGGGGATTCAGGGTCGCTTCGACGGTGAGGACTATGTGCTGTCCTTCCGCCGTCGGCTGAAGCCGGAGGGCGGCCCCCGGCCCCGGTTCACGACGCGCTTCACGCCGATATCGCCCAACGTGGCCATGAAGTCCGTGCGGATCACGATCCTGGGCCTGCCGGTGGCGTCGATGTCGGCCTTTCACCGGCGCGACGCCTGAGGGCGACGCCGGCTCAGGGCTCGCGGCCCGACCGCCAGAAGGTCTGCATCAGCGGCTCGACGAGGTCGTCCAGCGCGGACCGCTTGCGCGGCGGGATCGGCGCCTCGACGGGACGATGGCTTCAAACCGAAGGCTCACCCCGTGCTCCGGCCCCCCTTTCGACAGGCCTTCTCGCCCCCGCCTGCCCGGCAAACTTCGGGTGTTCGTGCGATCGGCTATGGACGAATGGCAAATAGGAGATTTACCTCCACGTCGATGGGGGAACATTACGACCCGAGCGCGATTGGACGCCTCACGCCGCGTGAACGCGAATGCCTGCGGCTCGTGGCCGCGCATCTGCATTCCAAGGAGATCGCCCGCCGCCTCAGCATCTCCCAGCACACCGTGGACGGGCACCTCAACGAGGCCCGTCGTCGCCTCGGCGTCGCCAGCCGCCGGGACGCCGCGCTGCTGTTCCGCGCCTGGGAAGCCGACGCCGAAGTCGTCCAGCCGCCCCCCCTCAATGATTTAGGGGGCGGACCGGCTGGTCTGGCCGCCGACAGTGATGACCGCTCAGCTTCCTCTCGTTCGATGCGAGGGGAGGGCGAGCGAGATGGACGATATGGACCTGACGCCGGTGGGCGTGGAGCTGTGGAATCCGGCGGCGGACATGCCGGTCTGGACCTGGAACCAGCTGGAAGACGCGCTCCGGGACCTGGCGGCCAGCCGGCAACAACAGGACATGGTCGAGAGCCTGGTGTCGGCTACGCGGAAGCAGGCTCGGTTCCTGCCTTCGGGCCACGTCCTGAAGGAAATCCTCTGCATCGCCTGGGTGATCGCGGACGAGACGTTCCGTGGTGGGCGAGAGGAGGGTTCAACCATGACCTGACTCCCTTCCAGCGCTTCGCGCTCATCGCGGGGGGCGCGGTCCTGACAGCCCTGCTGCTCAGCGCCGTGATCGCCGCCAGCCACCAGTTCGCCTTCGCGCTGCAGGAAGCCATGCGCGCCTGGACCTGATCCAGGCCCCTGCGGCCCAGGCAATCCCGACATCTTCGAGACAAACCGTCGCGCCGACACCCTCGGCGCGAGCGGGAGGACCATTGCCATGAAACGCCGAATTGTCGCTCACCAGGTCGCTGATCAACTGTTCACCGCCGAGGCGGCCATCGACAGCGCCCTGTCCGCCGTGGCCGCGCTGACGGCCATGCTGCCCACCGCCCGCATCGACGCCAATCTGTCGGCGGTCGTCGGGCAGAACGTCATCGACCGGACCACCGAAACGATCGCCGCCCTCGCCCAGGCGCGCCGCGGCATTGTCGAGACCCACCGCGAACTGCACGAGGTCCAGCACCAGATCGGCCTGGGCGCCATCGCGCTCGGCGGCGTCGACAAGCCCGAGGAGACTGTGATCCGGCCCGGCGGTCGTCTGCGGGTGGCGGCGTCGGCCCGTCGGCGCGAGGCGGCGTAACGCCTTACGTCTGACACCAAATCACGACCTACTGGCCGGAGTGTCCGAAGGGGGACCCCGGCCTTGTTCGTCACCTTGTCCGCGCAGATCGGGGCCGTCCTGATGGCCGCCGTCTGCCTGTTCGCCGCCTGGCCCGGCGCCCGGCCCCAGCGGTGGGCGGCGGCGTTCGTCTTCCTGGCCTGGATCGGCTCGGCGGCGCTGCAGGACCGCGACGACCTGATCAACCCGCAGTACGCGATCTTCGCGCTCGACGTCGTCGCCGCCGCGGCGTTCACCGGCATGGCCCTGGCCTGGCGGAAGACCTGGCTGATGGCGATGGCCGCCTTCCAGCTCCTCACAACGGCCACCCATGTGGCGGTGATGATCGACCTGCGGATCTGGGTCTACGCCTACCTGACCGCCTATCTGGTCTGGAGCTACGCCCTGCTGGCGGCCCTGGCCTGGGGCGGCGTGCAGGCGTGGCGGGAGCGGGGAGCCGCCCGCTCCCGTTAGCGACTACGGCGCGAAGGTCGAGGCCGCGGGCCTGGCGGTGGCTGGCGAGTGGATCGCGCCGCCGTCGGTGACCCCTGAGGTGGTCTCCCAACCGTGACGGCGACCGCCGTAGCGCGCGCCGAGGACGGCGGCGATTCCGCCCAGCAACATGGTCAGGAAGGCCCACAGGGCGACCGCCGCGGTGGCGTCGGCGGTGTCTTCGACCGCCGGCCGGGCCGGAGCCGGGACGGCCGCCGCGCTGTCCGGCAGATCGGGACCGGTCGGCGCGGCCAGGACCGGATCGTAGTAGGGATCCGGCGCGAGCTCGGCGGGGGCGACGCGTTCCGTCACGCCGCCGACCGCCGACACGAAGCCGCCCGCCGCCGTCGAGCCAGCCACCAGGAGGGCGATCACGAAGGCGACGGCCCAGACCGACAGCCCGTGCAGCAGGCCTCTATGGTGGTCGGGGAACTTGGCGGCGCGGCTGGCCACGGCCCCGCCGACGAACAGGCCTACCGCGTTGACCAGCGCGACCCAGACGCCGGCGCCGGCGCCGAAGCCTTCCGCCTCGCCGCGGCTGAGATCGAAGGGATTGAGCGCGGCGGCGCCGATGGCCACGCCGAGGAGGTTGAGCATCGCGCCGATGGTGACGGCGATCAGCGCGCCCGCGATGATCGCGGGCCAGGAAACCAGGGTGTGGAACGGATGCGGCTGCAGGGCCGCGGGTTGGGTGTCAGTCATGGCGTCAGCCTCCCGGATGTCCGCTCGATGCGGAGCCTGGGGCCATAACGCCGCTTGGTGGCGAAGGGTTCGCGGCCGTCTCGCGCGGGCGCGGCGTCAGCCTTGTTTCGAATGTTGGCCGGAGGGCTTGTCCTGCGAAGCCCGTGGGGCGAAGCAGGATGGTGGACACGACTGGGATTGAACCAGTGACCCCCTCGATGTCAACGAGGTGCTCTCCCGCTGAGCTACGCGTCCTTACCTGGGAGGAGCGGCGGTATAGCGAGGCTTATCCGCCGTTGCAACTGCCCTACGCTCCGAAATTGGCGAGTTTCAGGCGGCGGCCATCATCCGTTCCACTTCCTGGACGATCTCGCGCAGGTGGACGGGCTTGGACAGGACCTTGGCGCCGGCCGGCGCGCGCTCGCCGGCGGTCAGGGCGACGGCGGCGAAACCGGTGATGAACATGATGCGCAGGCCCGGATGGCGGGCGGCGGCGTGGCGGGCGACCTCGATGCCATCCATGCCGGGCATGACGATATCGGTGAGCAGCAGATCCCAGTCCTGGTCGAGGACGGCGTGCGCCTCCTCGCCGTCGGCGCAGGCGGTGACCTCATAGCCGGCGCGTTCCAGCGCCCGGGCCAGGAAGTTGCGCAGGGAATCGTCGTCTTCTGCGAGAAGGATGCGCGGCATGTGCGGTCTGTCGGCTCCTGGGGAAACGGACGCCAACCCTAGCGGCTCAGGCGTAAAGGCGCGATGAACCGCGCCGGGCGGGCGACGCTCGCGCTGGGGATAACCGCGGCGGAAACGGGGACGGAAAGACTTTGACCGCGACCGCTCCCCCCCGCCATCATGCCCGGATGGACGCCCGGCCCGACAACCTTCCCGACCTGGACGCGGCGCCGGGCGAACCGCCCTTCCACATCGTCGCCGTCGACCCGCCGTCCACGCCGCTGGTCTTCGCCTCGCCCCACTCGGGCCGGCACTATCCGGCGGTCATGCTGGAGGCCTCGGCGGTGCAGGAGGACCTGCTGCGCCGGTCGGAGGACGCGTTGGTCGACCAGATCATCGCCCCGGCGGCCGGTCACGGCGCCGGCCTGATCCTCGCCCGCCACGGCCGCGCCTGGATGGATCTGAACCGTGAGCCGTGGGAACTGGACCCCACAATGTTCTCCGACGACCTGCCGGATTTCGCGCGGGCGCGGTCGGCCCGGGTCGCCGCGGGGCTGGGGGCCATCGCCCGGGTGGCGGCGGAGGGGCGGGAGATCTACGCCCGCAAGCTGACCTTCGCCGAGGCTCGGGCCCGGGTCGAGACCACGCACCAGCCCTACCACGCGGCGCTGTCGGCGCTGCTGGAGCACGCGAAGGCCACGCACGGGCTGGCGGTGCTGATCGACTGGCACTCGATGCCCGAGGCCGCCGCCCGCACGGCGGTGACGCCCCGCCACGGCAAGGGCTGCGACATCGTGCTGGGCGACCGCTTCGGCGCCGCCTGCACCCGCAAGCTCACCGACCTGGTCGAGCGCGAGCTGGAGGCGATGGGCTACCGCGTGGCCCGCAACGCCCCCTACGCCGGCGGCTACACCACCGAGCACTACGGCAAGCCGCAGGAACGCACCCACGCGCTGCAGATCGAGATCAGCCGTGCGATCTACATGGACGAGAAGACGCTGGAGCCCACCGGGGGGCTGGCGAAGCTGACGGCGGACGTGGCGGCGCTGACGCAGGTGCTGGCCGAGCGCTGGCCGTCCCTGGCGCCGGCCTGAGGCCCAGGCCAAAAAAAAGCGGCGGCCGAAGCCGCCGCAGTTCATTAGGGAGGAAACGCCCAGGAAGGGCAGAGGCGGCAGGGCCGCCTCACAACTCAAATCTAGTGTGCAGCGCACAATCGAGCAAGGGGAAATCGTGCGCCCGACCCCAGAATCTCAGGGAGAACGTTCAGGAATCCTTGTTCCCCAAGGTCACGCCTTGCGTCAGAGCTATATGGTGCAGCGCACAAGGAATGGGCGCCCCCTGCCGTAATTCATGGATTGGTGAATAAAAACAGCCGTTTGGGGTCGCGCAAACAGCCGTCACGGGACAAGGGTGGATAAACGTCTCGCACTCGCGTAAAAGCGCGCGCCTCGCTCCCGCCCCCGAAAAGATTTCAATGTCCCTGCGAAATATCGCCATCATCGCGCACGTCGACCACGGCAAGACCACCCTGGTTGACCAGCTCCTCGCCCAGTCCGGCGTCTTCCGCGCCAACGAGGCGCAGACCGAACGCGCCATGGACTCCAACGACCAGGAGAAGGAACGGGGCATCACCATCCTCGCCAAGTGCACCAGCGTGCTCTGGAACGGCAAGGCGGGCGAAACCCGGATCAACATCATCGACACCCCCGGCCACGCCGACTTCGGCGGCGAAGTCGAACGCATCCTCGGGATGGTGGACGGCTGCGTCATCCTGGTGGACGCCGAAGAGGGCGTCATGCCCCAGACCAAGTTCGTGCTGACCAAGGCGCTGAAGATGGGCCTGCGGCCGATCCTCTGCATCAACAAGGTCGACCGCGCCCACGCCGACCCGGACCGGGTCCACCTCGAAACCATCGAGCTCTTCGAGGCCATCGGCGCCACGCCCGAGCAGCTGGACTTCCCGCACATCTACGCCTCGGGCCGCAACGGCTGGGCGACGATGGACCTGAGCCAGCCGAACGACAACCTGGCCCCCCTGTTCGACCTGATCGTCGAGCACGTGCCGCAGCCCAAGGTCGAGGCCAACAAGGACAAGCCGTTCCAGATGCTGAACGTGCTGATCGAAAGCGATCCCTTCCTGGGCCGCCTGCTGACCGGCCGCATCGAGAGCGGCAAGGCGGTTCCGGGCATGGCCATCCACGCCCTGGACCGTGAGGGCAAGGAAATCGAGCGCGGCCGCATCACCAAGGTCCTCGCGTTCCGCGGCCTGAAGCGCACCGCCCTGGACGAGGGCTCGGAAGCGGGCGACATCGTCGCCATCGCCGGCATGTCCAAGGCCACCGTCGCCGACACCCTGTGCGCCATGGAGGTCACCGACGCCCTGCCCGCCCAGCCGATCGATCCCCCGACCATCTCGATGACCGTCTCGGTCAACGACAGCCCGCTGGCCGGCCGCGAGGGCGACAAGGTGCAGTCGCGCGTCATCCGTGACCGTCTTCTCAAGGAAGCCGAGTCCAACGTCGCCATCCGCGTCACCACCACCCAGGGCGGCGACGCCTACGAAGTCGCCGGCCGTGGCGAACTGCAGCTGGGCGTTCTGATCGAGAACATGCGTCGCGAAGGCTTCGAGGTCTCGATCTCGCGTCCGCGCGTGGTCTACCAGACCGGAGAGAACGGCGAGAAGCTCGAGCCGATCGAAGACGTCATGATCGACGTCGACGACGAGTTCTCGGGCATCGTCATCGAAAAGCTGTCGGCCCGTAAGGCCGAGATGACCGACATGGGCCCGTCGGGCGCCGGCAAGACCCGCATCCAGCTGAAGTGCCCGTCGCGCTCGCTGATCGGCTACCAGGGCGAGTTCCTGACCGACACCCGCGGCTCGGGCGTGATCAACCGCGTGTTCAGCCACTACGAGCCCTACAAGGGCGAGATCGGCGGCCGCCAGAAGGGCGTGCTGATCTCGAACTCGGACGGTGAAACCGCCGCCTTCGCCCTGTGGAACCTCGAAGACCGCGGCGTCATGTTCGTCGGCGCCGGCACGAGGACCTACGAGGGCATGATCATCGGCGAGAACGCGCGCTGGGACGACCTCGACGTCAACCCGATCAAGGGCAAGCAACTGACCAACGTCCGCGCCTCCGGCAAGGACGAGGCCGTGCGCCTGACCCCGCCGCGCATCATGTCGCTGGAGCAGGCCATCGCCTACATCGGCGACGACGAGCTGGTGGAGGTGACGCCCAAGTCGATCCGCCTGCGCAAGCAGATCCTCAACCCGTCGTTCCGCAAGAAGCGCGCCCGTCCGGAGTAGGGCGGCCGCGCCAGCGGACAGAGACAGAGTGGGGCGCGCGAGCCATCGTGCGCCCCTTTTGTCTGGTGCGCCGGGCGAGCGACCCTGGAAGAGGCCATCGCCTGCATCCAGGAAGACGAACGGGTCGAGGTGACGCCCAGGACCATCCGCCTGCGCAAGAAGCCCGAGCTTCCGCAAGCGGCGCGTCAAGGACAAGTAGGGGCGGGGGGGACATGTTCGCCTTGCGCAGCAAGGCGTACGTGTCCCCGGTCAGAGGTTGGTGATGAGGGCGGGCGCTGCGAGGTGGCCCGCCTTTTGCGTTTTGGGGGGGGAGCAAATGAGACCCGCGCATCGCTTGCCGCTGACCCCGTCTACGATCAGCTCTTGGCGCAACGCGGACCTCCCAAGCGTCTGCCTCTAGGAGCCAAGCGCGCTGGCAACAGAAGACGATTCTGCATCTTGTGCTGATGATAGTCGCGCGTTTGAACTGGTTCCTGGGCGTCAACATCTGCAATTCGCCTTGCAACCAGTAGCCGTTCCTGGGAACGTCTACGCAGACCTACCGGCAATACCGAGTGCCTGACGCATTGCGGCAGACAAAGCTCTGCATCTCTGTAGTTGTCATATCGGTGATGTACTGGCGTCCCGCACCACAGTCGCGATTGCCACTCGACACCAGGCCAACAAGCCTGAGATCCATGGCGCCGGTGTTATCCGGAACGCCGCTGAACACCGGGCCGCCGGAATCGCCCCTGCATACTCGGCCAGAGCTGATCAACATGCTGACAGGCCAAGCGACCAAGCTCGGCGGTGTAGGTTCGAGCGATACGCCAGCTCTCAGTCTTATGGGGGTGATCTCTAACGCGATATCTCCG
Source organism: Caulobacter sp. (assembly GCA_031426695.1). Classification (GTDB taxonomy): domain Bacteria; phylum Pseudomonadota; class Alphaproteobacteria; order Caulobacterales; family Caulobacteraceae; genus Caulobacter. Next base: position 168,836 of record JASJPM010000005.1, on the reverse strand, counting down.
ACGGGCGTTGCATCCGACAAGCCCCATCCCGCAGCGGTCAGGGCGACGGGGATGGGAAACTGACTTGCGCGTGCAGGCAGTATTGGAGCTGATATAGGGGAGCTGAGATTCAATATAGCGACGTCGTGCGACCACGACCCGGACGACGATTGCGCCACATCATCATGAACTTTCGCTCCCGAGATGGGGTGCAGGCTAATCCTGCGGAACCGACGCCCATCGGCAATTCGCCGAGCTTCGTCCGCCCCTCCATTGAAATGAACCAGCACCAGTATGTCTGAGTCACGGGCCGGAGCATCGGGGCCCTTCACGCAGTGGCCGGCAGTCAGGACTGCGGTCGAAGACAGGAGAATACCCGAGCAATATAGCTCGACCTCCCCACTCACTCCGCGCTTGCCAATGCCTACGACGGCGCGAAACTGGGCACGGCTCACGATGGCATCGAGTCGGTTCGTGCGACTAGGCAGGTCTTCGCCGCGCGGAGTCAGCGGTCCATGAATATACGGCGAAGCGACCAGCAACTGAGCAGAGTACGATTTTAGCTCCGCGTCCGAGAGCTTGCGGCCCCGCCAGGTTAAATCGATTTCCGACGATTGCGCCGCAGCGTTCAGTGCATCAGCACTGTAGTTCAAGCGCGGTCGGACAAAGCGTTGGAGCGCCGGGTCGCGGGCCGCTATGAGCAACGCTACCCGCAAACCCAATGCGCCATCAACTTTCTCTGCGGCTTGGCTGGCAGTAAGCGCGCCAGTCGAATATTCGGCCTCGATCGATCGTAAATCTTCGCTCGCGGCCCGGAGAACGTCGTCTCGGTCCTCTGGGGTCATTCTCTCTAGAACAAGTCGTACTGTACCTTGCGGCAAGAGAGATGCTGGGCCCTCAAGCATGGGCTTGGGGGTAGCGGCGACACCGAGTGAGGGTGTTTGAGCGTTCGTGCTCGCGACAACTAGGGAACAAGCGAGTACGGTGGCGATTGTGCCTATGCCCCTCATTGCGCGGCAGGCGCCGACGCAGTGCGCAACGCCTCAAGCCGTTTGCTGGCCTCCAGGAGTTCGATCTGCTTTCCGACCTGTAGGATCTGGAAATCAAGATCCGAGAGCTGCCGTTGCTGGTCGACTGATCCGGTATCCTGGGCGCTTGCCAGCTGTTTGTTCAGGTCAAGGATCGCAATCTGCTGCTCGATCTCGGCACGCTCAGCAGCTGACTGTGCTGCTTCAAGGTTCGACAACAGGGTGCGGCGGGCCGTCGTGAAATCGATGACCGATTGACCCATTGTTGCGAAAGCGCCGCTGGCCCTTTCGGCGGGCGATGACGTTTCGAAGTCAAGATTGGTTACGGCCCCATCAGGCGCGAAGTTCACCTTGATTGTGCTTTTCGAGAAGGCCACCGACTGCAGCGGAAGAACCGAAACCTGGCCCCACTGAGGGACTGAAAAGGCTTGGCTCAAACGGATGGTGTCCGGGGCGCACGCGCCAGCGCAGACCTTCATGGCGCCGATCGCCGGTATTCGTGTCCAGATGCCTGCTTGGTCGCCTGAGAGTGTGAGCGTCTTCAGATCGGGTCCTGCATCGTCTTTACTTGCGGCAGAGAACTGGATGGTGAACAGCACGTTTGCAGTCATCGCCCCAGTCGCCTTGATGCCGGCGGCTTCTAGCTTGGCCTCCGATAGAGCGACTGAAAAGTCGTCCGAAGTATCCGTTTCAGCCGGCACATAGGTAGCTGAAACGGTGAACGTCAAATCCCGTTGGACGATGGCGGCAACACGTTGCTGCAGGGCGGTCGGCGCTGTGCTCGCAGGGAAGTCGTCCACCTTTTGCTGAGTTTCGATGGCCTTCGCGACCGCCTTGGTGAGCGATTGGTTTGCCCGCGCCAGATCTTCCGTTCCTGCGGTGTCCTTAGCAGCTTTCAAGTTAGCGCGCGCCTCGACGACCGCCTTCTCGGCCGCTGCGGCCTGGGCGACCAGCTTACTCTTGGCTTCGGCGCTCTCTGCCGCCGCATCGGCGCTCCTGGTGAGCTGGCGGATCTGAACAAGGGCGTCAGTTACCTTCAAACCGCAGGCCGCGCGCACCTTGGTAATGATTGCGTCGTCATGGGCCTTTTGCCCGTTGAGATCGCTCAGCGAGCTGACGTTGGTGCGTCCAGTGCTGCTGGCGCTGAACAAACCCGTTCCGGTGAGGCCCAGAGCGAACTTCAGCGCGCCTGAGACAACATTGGTGGCGGCTTCAGCAGTCCGGTCATCGGCAACAGCGTTGATGCTCTTGAGTGTGCCGTTTTCGTATTGCACGATCTCGAAGTTCAGGGCCTTGAAGACGCGACCATTCAGACCTTCGTGGATGACGAAGGCACGTTGCCGATCTGCCCAGATCTGCGACCGGACCGTGGGAAGGACATCGTAAGTCAGCTGAGCTTTGCCAGCTTCGTTCGCTTCGCAATTTGTGATGATGAACTTCGCGTCAATGTCGAAGCTGCGAATTGGCAGATAGTAGACAAGGCCCTTTGCCGGATTGGCGCCAATTTCGACGGCTCGGGTTTTCACGGTCGAGCAGCCAGCCAGAGCAACCGACAGCCCCACTAGCCATGCGCAACCAAGAGCACCCCGCGTTGATTGCAGCATGTTCCCACTCCCCAAGCGCTACCCGCTGTCATCACCTTACTCCCCCATGAGTAGAGTGTGTCAAGGTTCTCGATTATTCGACTCTATGCGTGTGCCTGGTACTCGCCAGCTCAGCGCGGGGGGCTGGACGTCACTAGCTTCCGCCCTCGACGTTCCCGACGTTCAATGTCCGATCTGGCTTGGTTGGGCACCTTCGGCACTGGCCGTCCGCTGCTGGCGCATTGCCGTTGCGCAGATCGCCAGCGCTGAATGTCCCCACACCACCCCCTTCATCTCTTGCCGAGACGATCGCCGGGCGATCCGGTTTCGGCGCGGCGTCGGCCGGCGGCCGCCGCATACGGCGCGCGAGGGCGCGCCGTCGCGCCTCAACTCAAGGGCGCTTCGCGTCGCCGGAGGCGATGGCCCGCAGGGCCACGTCGGCGGACCAACCCGGCTCGCCCGGCACGCTGGCCTGCATGAGATCGACGGGTTGCTCCCTTCCTGAAGGAAGGGCGGGGCACGCCCCACCCCCGTCATCGTCGGACTTGTTCCGACGACCCATGAACACGAACGGCGGGGTCGTGGGCGCATGTCGGACAAGCGCTGCCGGCGCACCACGCATGGGTCGTCGGAACAAGTCCGACGATGACGGGAAGAGAGCGTTCGCGAGGATGAGCGGGGGAGGGGGCGAGGGCGGGGTGACCCCCTCATCCGGCCGCTTCGCGGCCACCTTCTCCCTCGAGGGGAGAAGGGAGGACGGGCGCCTATCCACCGGCTTCCCGGCGAAGGCCGGGATCCATGAAACCGCTCCAGCCCTTGCCCCGTATGGACCCCGGCCTTCGCCGGGGGGCACGGAAATAGGGGGATAGACCACAATCAATCCCCCTCGCTCCAACCCCGCCCATACTCATCACGTCCCCGTCGCGGGGGAGGGCGCCTGGTACCAGCCCGATGCGGCGGCGGGGAGTGGTCGAGCGGGATCAGGCGGAGGGGACGTAAGCCTCCGTTCCAGGCGTGCGCTGGTGTGCAGGCCCGCCCGTTCGTGGGCAGCAATTCAAACCGTCTGGAGAGGCCAGGCGGGGAGAGTCCGGGAAAAAGGGGTGAACAGCTCCGCGCGTCCCGGGCCTGCGGGAGAACGACCACGCGGAGCGCTGACCTTCGTCGAAACGGCCCAAAACTACCCCTATGCCGGGCGAAGGCCCGGCGCTCCGCCCCCTCCCCACCTTCACCGGCGCGAGCCCGTGAGGCGGCGAAGCCGTGCGGGGTTCGCGACGCGCTTCGCGCGCCTCACCCTGACGAAGTCTGTAGGGCCACCCACCAACCTTCGTCATCCTGAGGAGCGCCCGCAGGGCGCGTCGCGAAGGACGCAACGCTGGCTTTTCCACAGGTTTCGCTGTATGAGCGCGCCTCCACTACCTCAGAAGCGCTGATACACGCCCTCGCCAACGCGAGCAGACCGGGCGCCGAACGCGTTTTCGCCCCTGTCAGGATCTACCGAAAAATGGCGTTTCCGCCTCTCAATCCCGCCATCGAGCGGGCCCTTGCCGCGCAAGGCTATGCCGACCCCACCCCCGTCCAGCTGGCCGTGCTCGAGGAGCACGCCGTCGACCGCGACCTGCTGGTCTCGGCCCAGACCGGCTCGGGCAAGACCGTCGCCTTCGGCGTGGCCATGGCCACGACCCTGCTGGGCGAGGAACAGTACCTGGGCGGCGTCAGCGGCGCCCCGATGGCGCTGATCATCGCTCCGACCCGCGAGCTGGCCCTGCAGGTCAGCCGCGAGCTGGAATGGCTCTACAAGGAAGCCGGCGGCCGCATCGTCACCTGCGTCGGCGGCATGGACGCCCGGCGCGAGCAGCGCCTGCTGGCCAACGGCTGCCACATCGTGGTCGGCACCCCCGGCCGCCTGCGCGACCACCTGGAGCGCGGCTATCTCGACGTTTCGGCCCTGAAGGTCGCGGTGCTCGACGAGGCCGACGAGATGCTGGACCTGGGCTTCCGCGAGGACCTGGAGTTCATCCTCGAGACCACCCCGGCCGAGCGCCGCACCCTGCTGTTCTCGGCGACCATCGCCAAGGACATCGCCCGCCTGGCCCAGACCTATCAGCGCGACGCGGTGCGGATCGACACCACCACCCGCAACGAGCCGCACGGCGACATCGAGTACAAGGCCATCCGCGTGGCCCCCAACGAGATCGAGCACGCCGTCGTCAACGTGCTGCGCCACTATCACGCCGGCGGGGCGCTGGTGTTCTGCTCGACGCGCGACGCGGTGCGCCACCTGTACGCCAGCCTGCGCGAGCGCGGCTTCGAGGTCGTCGGTCTGTCGGGCGAGATGGGCCAGCGGGAGCGCAACGACGCGCTGCAGGCGCTGCGGGACCGCCGCGCCCGCGTCTGCGTCGCCACCGACGTCGCCGCCCGCGGCCTCGACCTGCCGGATCTCGGCCTGGTCATCCACGCCGACCTGCCGGTCAACAAGGCCACCCTGCTGCACCGCTCGGGCCGCACCGGCCGGGCGGGGAAGAAGGGCACCTCGGTGCTGCTCGTCCCCTACACCCGCCGCCGCAAGGCCGAGTCGCTGCTGGCCTCGGCCAGCATCGAGGCCGAATGGGTCGGCCCGCCCAGCGCCGACGAGATCCGCGCCGGCGACCAGCGCCGCATGCTGGAGGACCCGACCCTCACCGAGCCGGCGACCGAGGAAGACCTGGGCCTCGCCCGCATCCTGATGGACCAGAGCCCGGCCGAGGCCATCGCCGTGGCCCTGCTGCGCATGTACCGCGCCCGCCTGCCGGAGCCGGAAGACCTCTATGACGGCGGCCCGTTCAAGGAACACGGCGCCAAGCCGCGCATCGCCCGCGAGGGCGACAGCGACCGCGGCGGTCTGGGCAATTCGTTCGAGGATCGCGGCCCGCGCGACCACACCGAGTTCGCCGACGCCACCTGGTTCAAGCTGTCGATCGGCCGCGCCAAGAACGCCGACCCCAAGTGGCTGCTGCCGCTGATCTGCCGGATCGGCGTGGTGACCAAGAAGGACATCGGCCAGATCCGCATCTTCGACAACGAGACCAAGTTCCAGATCTCCGAGGAGATGTCGGGCAAGTTCATGGAGGCGGTGCTCGCGCACCCCGACAAGGACGTCCGGGTCGAGACGACCACTCCGCCGACCTCGAAGGACTTCGCGCCGCGCAAGCCGCGCGTGGCCGGCTACGGCGACCGCGCCGAGCGTGGCGACCGTCCGGATCGCGGCGACCGTCCGCAGCGCACCGAACGTCCCGCCTGGAAGGACAAGGCCCCGCGCGCCGACGCCGGCGCCGACCGTCCGGCCCGTCCCGAGTGGAAGGACAAGGCGCCGCGTCCGGCTCCGCGCGCCGACAGCGCTGACCGCCCGGCTCGCCCGGAGTGGAAGGACAAGCCGGCTCGCGCCGAGCGTCCGTCCGCCCCGCGCGCCGAGGGCGCCGCCCGCCCGGCCTGGAAGGACAAGCCCGAACGCGCCGCGCCCCGCTCCGACCGTCCGGCGCCCGCCGCCCGCGCCGACAAGCCCGCCTATGCTGAAAAGCCCGAGTGGAAGCCGCGTCCGCCCCGCGACGACGCCCGTCCCGCCGGCGCTCCGGCCCGCGCGCCGCGCGATGTCGCCGCCCGCGAGTCGGTGCCCTACAACCCCGCCGCGCCGGCCCCTGAGAAGCCGTTCCGCAAGCCGCGCGCGACCGGCGGCGCCTTCAAGCCCGGCGGCGAGTTCAAGGGCGGCGCCTTCAAGGGCCCCAAGGCGGCCGACGGCCGCGGCGGCTCCAAGCCGTTCAAGCCGGCCGGCCCCGGCGGTCCCAAGAAGCCCTTCAAGGGCAAGCCGCGCCCCTAGGCCGATTGCTGGAGGGTGACGTAGAGCTCGCTCTCGATCACCCATTGGCCGGAGACCTTCCGCCAGACGGCGAGATAGGTCCCGGCCATGGCGGTCTCGCCGTCCGGCCCCCGCCACAGCGCGGTCCACCGGCCCTGCTCGGCGGCCCGCGCGCCGGCCTGGTCGATCTCCACCTCGCCCGAAGTCCGCACATAATGGACGAAGGCCGGATCGGCGAACTGGCCGGCGAAGGCGTCCACGATGGCCCGGGCGCCGACGATCAGGCTGCCGTCGCCGGTGATCATCGTCGCGTCGGCGAACAGGAACGGGGCCAGCCGCGCCGCGTCATGGGCGGCGATCAGTTTGTTGGTCAGCTTGCGGCGGGCGCGGATGGCGTCGGCGGGCGCGGTCATGTCCCCGCCTGAGCCGCCTCGGCCATGTCCAGCGCCGTCTCGATGGCCCTGAACAGGATCGCCGCATCGATCGGCTTGGCGACGTGCAGGTCCATGCCGCAGGCCAGCAGCTCGTCGACCTGGTGGGTCATGGCGTTGGCGGTCAGGGCGATGACCGGCGTCCGCCGTCGGCCGCTCGCCGCCTCCCGCGCCCGGATCTCGCGCACCGCCCCGACCCCGTCCAGCACCGGCATGTGGACGTCCATCAGGATCAGGTCCCAGTCCCCGTCGGCCCAGGCCTGCACCGCCTGGGCGCCGTCGGCCTTGATCACCGGGGTGATGCCGACCTGCGCCAGCAGGGTCTCCAGCACGATCTGGTTGACGCGGTTGTCCTCGGCCGCCAGCACCCGAAGGCCACTGTGCTCGACGACCTCGTCCCTGGCTTCGGCGGGGGCGGCGGGCAGGGCGTCGCCCAGTCGCTCCACCGGCAGGATGACGGTGAACGTCGCGCCCTGGCCCGGCTCGCTCATCGCCAGGATGTCGCCGCCCATCAGCCGGCTGAGGTCGCGGGAGATCGACAGGCCAAGACCGGTCCCGCCATGGCGACGCGTCGTCGACGTGTCCAGCTGGCTGAACCGGCTGAACAGCCGGTCGATCTGGTCGGAGGGCAGGCCCGGGCCGGTGTCCACGACGACGATCCGCGCCGCGCCGTCCCGCCAGACGGCCTTCAGCGTCACCCCGCCGGTCTCGGTGAACTTGACCGCGTTGGAGAGCAGGTTGCCGATGATCTGTCGCACGCGCGACGGATCGCCGCGGAAACGGCCTGACGTCTCGGGCGACAGCTCGACCGTGAACAGCAGCCCCTTGTCGGCCGCCAGCGCGCCGAACGGTTCGGCGGCGACGCGCAGGCATGCGGCGAGGTCGAACTCGACCGACACCAGGTCCAGCTTGCCGGCCTCGATCTTCGAGAAGTCGAGCACGTCGTTGAGGACCGTGGTCAGGGTCGCCCCGGCCTCCTGGATGATCGCCAGGCGCTCGCGCTGGCGGTCGGTCAGCTCGTCGGCCGCCATCGCCTGGGCCATCCCCAGAACGCCGTTGAGAGGCGTGCGGATCTCGTGGCTCATGGTCGCCAGGAAGGCGCCCTTGGCGACATTCGCCGCCTCGGCCAGGGCCAGCGCGCGGCGCAGCTGCTCGTCGGCCCGCACGCGGTTGATGGCGTACTGGATCAGCCCGGCAAAGAAGCCGGCGACGGCCAGGGCCGCGAACAGGCGATTGGCGATCGGCTCGTCCGCCGCGCGCCACACGGTGATCGCCATGCAGATCACGAAGATGCCGGCCAGGGACGCCAGGCCGATCCGGCGCGAAATCACGAACTCCGTCGTGCTGCTGAGCGCGATGGCCGCCAGCATGGCCACGCCCGCCAGCTCCGCGGTGGTGCGGTCGGCCAGCGTCGTCAGCCCGAAGGGCAGGGCGCAGTAGGCGATCGTGTAGAGGAGGGTCACGCCCGCCACCGTCCATTCCATGGCGGGGGTGGGCGGATGCCGCTCGACCCAGCGCCAGAAAAACACACGGTTGAAGACCATCTGCCCGAAGGCGACGGCGGCCCAGACGGCCGCGAAACCAGGACCGAGCCAGACCCAGCCGCCGAGCGCCGCTACGGTCGTCAGCACAAGTCCGGGCCAGAGGCCCCGCCGCCGCAGGGCGATGACCTCGGTCCAGGGGCGCCGGGCGCCAGTGTTTCCCAGGGCGAACGCTTCACTCACAGGGGGAGCGTGGAGGCGACCGTCGCAGATTGCAACCGTCGCTTTAGTGGGTGACACGAGATCTGGGCCCGGAGTCTAGCGGCGCTTGGCTTCCCGCTTGGCGCGGGCTTCGGCCTTGGCTTCGGCCTTGCGCGCCTTGCGTTCCTCACGCTTCAGGGCGAGCTGGGCCTCCTCGTTGTTGAGCAGGGCCAGCCGCGCCTCTTCCGCAGCCTTGGCGGCGGCGATGCGATCGGCTTCGGCCTTGGCCTCCGCGGCCAGCCGGGCTTCTTCCTTGGCTTGCTCGCGCGCCAGGCGCGCCGCCTCACGCTCGGCGGCCAGGCGCTCCTCGCGGCTGACGAAGGTGGAAGCGGTGACGGTGGGCTTGGGTTTGAACTTGGCCAGCAGGGCCTTCTTGGCTTCGGCCGCCGCCTTCTGGCGTTCAGCAAAGCCCGTGCGCAACGGGTCTTTCATAGAGTCTTTCAGCAAGTCGGAGAGGTTCGCTTAAGACCGAAAAATCCACCGCAATGCAACCCCCGCCTGGCCTGGCGGCGATGATTTGATCGCCGTCGTTCGCGGTCGTTCGCCGCTGGGCGCGGCGGCCTGCCGACTCATTCCGCCAAGAAGACCAGCTCCATCCAGACGTCACAGCGACTGTACTCCGTGTCGCGCGGCGGGATGTCTGTGAAGCCGACGGCCCGGTACAGACCGAGCGCCGGCCCCAGGGCGGCGTTGGTCTCCAGGTAGAGACGCGGCGCGCCGCTCGCCCTCGCCCGCTCGATACAGGCCTGCATCAGCCGCCGCCCCAGACCCGTCCCGCGGGCGGCCTCGGCGACGGTCATTTTCACGACCTCGAAGCCGCCGTCATCCATGGCCTTGAGTCCGACGCAGCCCATCGGCTCGCCGGTGTCACTCTCGGCCATGAAGATGTGACCGCCGGGCGCCAGCACCTTGCCGACCGGATCGCCGAGCACCGCCTCGTCCGCCGGCTCAAGGGCGAAATGCCGGCTGATCCAGGCTTCGTTCAGCGCCTTCCAGGCGGCCGCGTGACGGGGTTCGAAATCGACGATGCGCATGGCATGACTGTGCAAAGCGCGGCCATTCCGCGCAAGGAGGCCTGAGCCTTGGTCCACCCCGTCTACGCCGATCTGCCGACGACGATCTTCGAGGTCATGAGCGGCCTGGCCCGCGAGACCGGCGCGATCAACCTTGGCCAAGGCTTTCCAGAGGAGCCGGGGCCCGAAGCCCTGCGCCGCCGCGCGGCGCTGGAGTCGGTCGAGGGCTACAACCAGTACCCGCCGATGCGCGGCCTGCCGGACCTGCGCCAGGCGGTGGCCGAGCACTACGCGGCCTGGCAGGGCCTGGACCTGACGGCCGAGGAGATCACCATAACCTCCGGCGCGACGGAGGCGCTGGCGGCGGCCTTCCTGAGCCTGATCTCGCCGGGCGACGAGGTCGTGCTGTTCCAGCCGCTGTACGACTCTTATCTGCCGATGATTCGACGCAGCGGCGGTGTGCCGAGGCTGGCGCGCCTGGACCCGCCGCACTTCAGGATCACGCGGGAGATCCTCGACGACGTCTTCACCCCGAAGACCCGCATCGTGGTGCTGAACAATCCGGTGAACCCGGCGGCGGTGATCTTCAGCGACGAGGAGCTGGCGCTGCTGGCGGAGTACTGCGTGCGCTACGACGCGGTGGCCATCTGCGACGAGGTCTGGGAGCAGATCGTGTTCGACGGCCGTCGCTTCCGCTCGATGATGAGCTTCCCCGGCATGCGGGAGCGGACCGTGAAGATCGGCTCGGCCGGCAAGATGTTCGCCCTGACCGGCTGGAAGGTCGGCTTCCTCTGCGCGGCGCCTGCCCTGACGAAGGCGCTGGCCGGGGCGCACCAGTTCCTGACCTTCACCACCGCGCCCAACCTGCAGGCGGCCTACGCCTGGGGGCTTCGAAACTGCGATGACTGGTTCGAGACCATGCCCGTCGACCTGCAGCGCTCGCGCGACCGGATGGCCGGCGGGCTGGAGGCGGCCGGGTTCAGGGTCTTGCCGGCGAGCGGCAGCTACTTCCTGCTGGTTGACCTGGCCGCCTCGGGCATCGCCGAGGACGACCGGGCCTTCTGCCTGCGGGCGGTCAAGGACCACGGCGTCGCCGCCATCCCCGTCTCAGCCTTCTATGAGCAGGATGCCCCGACCAACCTCATCCGGTTGTGTTTCGCCAAGCGGGACGAGACGCTGGATGAGGGCGCGGGGCGGCTGGCGGCGGCAAGGATTGCGGCTATGGGTTGAAAATGCTATCATTTATAGATGGCTAGCCTTCATGTGAGAGATATCGACCCGAAGCTGATCGCGAAGCTCAAGGTCCGCGCTGCGGAAAACGGACGGTCCGCTGCGGCTGAACACCGCGAGATCCTCAAGCGCGCGCTTGAGGACGTTCGGGACCTGAGCTTCGAAGAGCTGGCGGCCAGGGTGCGCGCCTCCACGGCGAACCGGAAGCAGACGCCTGCCGAGGTTCTGGTACGCGAGGGACGTGAGGAGAATTGAAGCTGGTCGTCGACTCCAGTGTCGCGATCAAATGGTTCGCCAGCGAGCCGGATTCCGATGACGCGGACCGGCTGCGACAAGGCTTCGAACTTGTCGCACCCGACCTTCTGGTGTCCGAGTGCGTGAACGCGTTCTGGAAGAAGTGGCGGAGAGGTGAAATGACGGTCGATGACGTCATCGCGGCCTGTCAGGCTCTCAGCCGCGCCGGAGTGATCTACGCTGGAACAGACAAGCTGGCCGTCTCGGCCGGAGCGATGACCGTTTCATTCGACCATCCGGCCTACGACTGCTTCTACCTGGCGCTGGCGGCTGAGCGCGCCGCGCCGTTTGTCACGGCCGACCTCACCCTCGTCCGCAAGCTTCGGGCGGCCGGCTTCGGCGAGACCGAGGTGCTGACCCTCGCCGAAGCCGCCGCGCTCGCGGCCTAGATCGTCGCGCCGCCGTCCACGACCACGGCCTGGCCGGTCATGAAGGTGCCGGCCGCCGAGGCCAGGAAGACCGCCGCGCCGGCGATCTCGTCCGGCTCGCCGATGCGGCGCAGCGGCACGGTCTCGGTCGAGCGCTTCAGGGTCTCGGGATTGTCCCACAGCGCCTTGGCGAAGTCGGTCTTGATCAGGCCGGGCGCGATGCAGTTCACGCGAATGCCATGCTTGCCGTACTCGTGGGCCAGGTTGCGGGCCAGCTGGAAGTCGGCGGCCTTTGAGATGTTGTAGGCGCCGATGACGGGCGAGCCGCGCAGGCCGCCGATCGAGCTGACGATGATGACCGCGCCGTCCTTCCGCTCGATCATCTCCGGGATCACCATGTTGATGAGCCAGTGGTTGGAGACGATGTTGTTGTCGAGGATCTTGCGGAACTGGTCGTCGGCGATGCCGGCCATCGGGCCGTAGTAGGGGTTGGACGCGGCGTTGCAGACGACGATGTCGACCTTGCCGAACGCCTTGCGGGCCTCGTCGACGACGCGCTGCAGGTCTTCCTTGGACGAGATGTTGGCCGGGACGGCGATCGCTGTGCCTTCACCCTCGGCGGCGTTGATGGCGGCGGCGACTTCCTCGCAGGGCCCGGCCTTGCGCGACGAGATCACCACCTTGGCGCCGTGCTGGGCCATGCGCTCGGCGATGGCCTTGCCGATGCCGCGCGAGCTGCCGGTGATGATCGCGACCTTGCCGGTCAGATCGAAGAGGGTTCCTTGAGCAGCCGACATTCGCGCGCCTCCCTTTAAACGCTTGTTTGATTGGCGCGCACCGTGACGGCAGGGCGACGTGGCGTCAAGCCAGCGCCCGGCCGATCTCGAGCAACGGGCGCTGCTGGACCTCCGGAATCGACGCGTCGGCCTTCGGCCCGACGTTGATCAGCAGGTTGCCGCCGCCGGCCGTGACCTCGCGATAGAGGTCGAGCAGCTGGTCGCCGGTCATGTAGTCGTCGGTCGCCTCTGCGGCGTTGTAGCCGAAGGCCAGGCCCAGACCGCGGGTTGATTCCCACTTGCCCCGGCCGACCATGTGCTCGCCGGTGGTGTACTCCACGGTGCGGAAGTCGCAGTGCGGCGGGGTCGAGGTGCTGCCGCCATGGACCCCCACCTCGGCGATCCGGGCCTTCACCATGGCGTTGAAGCCGGCGCAGGCGGCGGGGTCGCGCAGGCTTTCGAATAGCGGGGCGGACGCCATCCAGCGGTCGTTGATCACCCCGTCGGGGACAGCGGCGTAGTAGTCGGCGAACAGGCCGGGCAGGTCTTCGATATTGGGCCAGGCGATGTCGTTCCACAGCACCGAGGGCTTGTAGCGGTCGATCAGCTCCCGCACCTGGGCGGCGGCATAGGCGCGGTAGGCGTCGTCGGTCGGCACGCAGGCGAACATCTCGCCCATGTTGCGGATCAGGCTCGGCCGGAAGGTCCAGTCCAGGCCGCCCGAGTAGTAGAGGCCGTAGCGCATGCCCCGCGCGCGCACCGCCTCGCCCAGCTCGCCGACGAAGTCCCGCTTCGAGTGCCAGCCGGGCCGGTGCGGGTTGGGGACGTCGGTCGGCCACAGGCAGAAGCCGTCGTGATGCTTGGTGACGAAGACCACGTACTTCGCGCCCGCTTTCTGGAACAGGTCGGCCCAGGCGTCGGCGTCGAAGGCGGCTGCCGCGGCCTCGAACGGCTCGCGAAAGGCGGCATAGGGCGCGTCGCCCCAGCGCTCGCGGTGGTAGGCGGCGGTCGGGCTGGTCGGATCACGCAGGGCGTTGTCGTACCACTCCGCATACGGTCCAAGGACGAAGGCGTTGTCGTAGTCGCTCACGAACAGGTCGCTGATCGACACGCCGGCCGGCGCGAAGGCCGGCACGGAGGCCATGCCCCAGTGGATGAAGATCCCGAGCTGCGGCTCGGCGTACCACTCCGGTACGGGTCGGCCCGCGAACGCGCTGAAGTCGGCCATCTGTTTCCCCGGAATGATCTGTTTCGGGAAGGCTCTCGCGGCCTCCCCTAGGGAAGGCAACAGGTCAGGCGCATTTCGTCAGGCCGCCCATGTCGAGGTGGAAGTGGTCGTGGTGCGCGTCGTTGTAGTCGGGGCTCAGCGTGGTCAGAAACACCTTGCAGGCGCCGTCGCGGACCGCGTGCAGGAATCGGCCCTTCTGCCCCGCGTCGGTCCAGTCCTTCTGGACGGAGACTACCGTGCCGTCGGCCAGCCGGAAGGCGGCCACGTCCAGCGCATTGGCCGTGGCGTGCTCGCTGACCGGCGCGTCGTCTTGGCCGTACATCCGCCGGCAGGCATAGCTGCCGTAGTGATCGATGCCGACGACCGCCTGGCTAAACGCATCGAAGGCGGCCTGCTGCACCACCTGGCGCTCCCAGATGCTGACCGCCAGCGCCTGTTTGCAGGTCATGGGCGCGTCCCGCGGCGACAGGGGGGCCATTCCGGCCTCCATGCGCACCGCGTCATGGATGTCGCAGAAGCCGCTGGCCCGGGGCGCGACCTCCAGGAACTCGACGCCGCCCTGCTGCAGCACCTCGCGGCAGGCGGCGGGATCCTCGCCCGTTCGGGCGGCCTTGATCTTGGTCGCGGCGCCGATCGGGTCGACCAGGGCCAGCGTCTTCCAGGGCAGATGCTCGCGCGGAATGGCGCGGTTGGCGGTCAGCGCGACGACGCCGATGATGCTCCACATCAGCACGAACCCGACCACCCGCGCGGTCAGGGTCTGCTTGCGGGCGTGCCGCTGAATGTGCGGCTTCTCGGGGTGTGGAACGCGGTATCCGGCCATGATCGCTGCTGCACAGCCTGGCGCGGGGCTGCGTCAGGAAGATGACCGCCGTTAACCACCTGACGGCGGCGCTGTCACCCCTGGCGGTTCAGGGACTCGACGATCCGCCCCCCGGCCGGCGGGTCGATGTCGGTGCGGGTGGTCTCGGTTAGCCGCGCCATGGTCATGTAGAAGCCGCAGGTCAGGATGATCTCGACGATCTCCTTGGGGCTGAAGTGCTTCTGGGCCTCGGCCAGGGACGCCTCGCTGGCTTTGACGTCCTCGATCACCTCCTTGGCGAAGGCGACCAGCGCCTTTTCCTTGGCGTTGAAAGCCGGATCGTCGAACCGACGGGCGGCCAGGGCGTCGATCTGGGCCTGGGTGTTGCCGCAGGCGAGGCCGATCGGCACGTGCTGGTTCCACTCGTACTCGCCGCCCTCGAGCTCGGCGACCAGCAGGATGACCAGCTCGCGCAGGTCCGCGCCCAGATCCTGCTTGCTCAGGATCGCCCCGCCGAACCGCAGCGCCGGCTCCATCATCGTGTCGGCGTTGGCCAGCATCCGGAAGATGTTCAGCTTGGCGGTCAGCTTGCCCCAGTAGTCCTTCGCCTTGGGCGGCAGGGCGTCGATGTCGGCGAAGGGGACGAGGGCCATGGTGCGTTTCCTTTGGTCTGGTTGGCGACAGCTTGCCAAGATCAGAGGGAGGTCGTCCACCAGGTCGTGGTGAGGGACAGGGGCTGGCTTTCGAGGAAGGCGGTCCGCGCCGTGTCCCGGGCCGCGCAGACAACGACCATCTGCGTGAAGCCGCGGGCCTTCAGTCTTGCGCGCGCCCCGTCCAGCAGCGCCGCGCCGACCGTGGGAAACAGCGCCGGATTGGCGACACAGAAGTCGTCGATCTGGGCCGTCGGCCCGCCGGGTGCGTAGACGGGCGGATTCTGGATACTCATTGCGATCAGAAACCCGTCGATCCCCGCCTCGGACTCCGAGACCAGGAACAGCGCGCCCGCGTCGGTGGCGAGATGGCCGAAGAAGGCGGTGCTCATCGCGGCCGAATGGTCCGCCTTCCGCCAGAACCGTGGCTCGAACGTCTCGTAGAGCCGGCGCCGCATCTCGATCATCCCGACGCAGGCTTCGACGTCGCCTGGATCGGCGGAACGGATGGTCATGGGGCTGCTCCCGAGTGTGGTTCAGCGCAGCTTGGCGCAAACAGGCCCAGGTCGCCACCACTCCAGAAACCGCAGAAAAATAAGGGAAAAGCGACGACTTGGCGCCGCGCGTCAAAGTGTTCATCTAGCGCCCATGACCTCCGACGCCGAAACCGGCACTGGCTGGCGGGAGCTGATGCGTCCCGCGCTGATCTCGCGGTTCGCCTTCCTGTGCCTGGGCATGTGGCTGAACGCCGCCGACGCGCTGGTGACCATCACCCTGACCCCGACCATCGCCGGCGAGATCGGCGGCTTCCAGTTCTTCGGCTGGTCGGTGGCGGCCTTCCTGCTGGGGGCCATCGTGGCCGGCGTCTGTTCGGGCAGGCTGTCAATGGAGCTGGGCCTGCGGCCCTCCATCGCCGTCGGGGGCGTCGCCTATGCGGCGGGCTGCGTGGTCAGCGCGCTGGCGCCGGACTTCCTGATCTTCGTCATGGGCCGGCTGCTGCAAGGGCTGGGCGCCGGCGCCATCGCCGCCCTCTGCTACGTGGCGATCAACGGCATGTTCCCGCAGCGGCTCTGGGTGCGGGTGCTGGCGGGACTGGCCGGCGTCTGGGGTGTCGCCACCCTGCTGGGACCACTCATCGGCGGCCTGTTCGCGGAGGCCGACTGGTGGCGCGGCGCCTTCTGGTTCTTCGCTGTCCAGAGCCTGCTGTTCATCGCCGCCACCTTCGCCCTGGTCCCGGCCAGCGTGCAGCGGGACGAGCCGCGCCCGCGCATCCCGCTGCCGCAGCTGGGAGCCCTGATCGTCGGCGTGACGCTGATCGCTGCGGCCGGCACGACCGGGACGCCGCTGCTTGACGGGGCGCTGGGCGTCGGCGGACTGGGCGGGATGGCGCTGCTGCTGAGGCTAGACCGCCGGGCGGGCGGCGTGCTGCTGCCGAGGTCGGCGGGCGACCTGACCTCGCTGGTCGGGGCCGGCTATTTCACCATCTTCGCGCTGGAGGCGGCGACCATCGGCTTCTCCGTCTATGGACCGGCCTTCCTGCAGGGGCTGCAGGGCGCCTCGCCGCTGGTCGCGGGCTATGTGATCTCGGCGATCGCCGCCGGCTGGACCGTGACGGCGATGCTGGTGGCGGGGGTTCAAGATCGCGACGGCGTCATGATCCGGCTGGGCGCGGTCTGCGTGGTCGCCGGCCTGATGCTGGGCGCCTGGTCGCTGCCCTACGGCGGAATCTGGGTGACGGTCGCGGCCATGACCCTGACCGGCCTCGGCTTCGGCTTTTCCTGGGCCTTCCTGTCGAAGGCCATCATCGGCGGCCTGTCGGAGGCCGAGCGGCCGCTGGGCTCCTCCGCCGTGCCCACGGCCCAGATGATCGGCGGCGCGGTCGGGGCGGCCGGCGCCAGCGCGCTGGCCGGCCTGCTCGGCTTGTCAGAGGGCGTCGACCCGGCCGCCGGCCCGGCGGCGGGGCTCAAGCTGTTCGGCGCGATGATCCCGGTGGCCCTGCTGGGGCTGGCCGCGGCCTGGCGGGTGGGGCGGAGGGGTTAGGCTTTAGGCCCGACTCGGTCGCGCTGGTCTTCCGGTCGGGTTGCGGACTGCGCCATCGAAGGACTCTAGCGCTCCCCGCCGGCCAGAGCCTTGCGGGCGGCTACGAGCGCCTCGGCAACAGAGCGAATGAGCAAAAGCGCCGCGATGAGAACGACGATGGCGGTCACCGTTCCCGCGACCGCCGCCTTCAGCCACGGGCCGTTCTCGATCAGCGCGAGAAGCTTCGGGGCCAAGTACAGCAACGGCCATACGGCACAGAAGCTGTATAGGAGAAAGGCCAGGACTGGCCGAGGGCGGCTGTCGTAGTCGTCCTGGGCGTCCTTGATGGCGCGGCCGGCCCTCTCGGCTTCGTTCTCGGCTCTCCGGCGGCCCCGGATCCAGAGATAGCCTGCCGGGATGCCGAAGACGAAGAACGCGAAGGAAGCCGTGACGCTGATGGAGTCGAGCACGGCGTCGTCGCGTCGTGTCGTATCAACGTCCGCAGTGGCCCAGAGCCAGCCGGCGATGACGGCGCCGACCAGCAACAGTCCGCCGACCGCGCGGAGCGCCGCCCAGGTGGACCATTCAGATGACTTGGGCGCCGGCTCGACCATGCCGCGAGCCTACCGCCAACTCGCGCGTGGTGTCTACGCCGTCGCCAGCGCCCTTTCCTCCACGACCTTGACCACATCGGCCATGATCTGGGTGAGCTTGAAGTCCTTGGGGGTGTAGATGCGGCGCACGCCCATCTGCTTGAGCACCAGGGCGTCGTCGGGCGGGATGATGCCGCCGACCACGACGGGCACGTCGCCCAGCCCCTCGGCCCGCATCACGCGGACGACCTCCTGCACCAGGTCCAGGTGCGAGCCCGACAGGATCGACAGGCCCACGACGTGCGCCTTCGTCTCCTTGGCCCGGCGGACGATCTCGTCCGGGGTCGAGCGGATGCCGTCGTAGTGGACTTCCATGCCGACGGCGCGGGCGCGGGTGGCGATCTGTTCGGCGCCGTTGGAGTGGCCGTCCAGGCCCGGCTTGCCGATCAGGTAGGTGAGGGTGCGGCCCAGCACTTCGGAAACCCGCTCGACGTCCCGCTTCACTGCCTCGATATCCTCGGCGTCCTCGCCGGCAGCCACCACGACAGCGACGCCTGTCGGACCGCGGTACTCGCCGAACACCTCGCGCAGCGCGAAGGCCCATTCACCGGTGGTCACCCCCGCCTTGGCCGCGACGATCGAGGGCTCCATGATGTTGCGGCCCTCGCGGGCGGCGGCCTTCAGGTCGGCGATGGCGGCGTCGACGGCGGCGTGGTCGCGCGCCGCGCGCCAGGCCTTCAGCCGCTCGACGACGCCGGCTTCCAGCTTGGGATCGACGGTCTCGATGGAGCCTTCGCCGGCCGACAGGGGCGAGGCCTCGGTGTCGGTCCAGCGGTTGACGCCGACCACGGTCAGGTCCCCGGTCTCGACCGCCCGCACCCGGGCGGCGTTGGAGCCGACCAGCGCGCCCTTCATGTAGTCGATGGAGGCGGCGGCCCCGCCATTGGCGTCGATCTTAGCCAGCTCGGCCAATGCGCCGGCCTTCAGCTCGGCGACCTTGGCCTCGACCACATGGCTCCCGGCGAACAGATCCTCGTATTCCAGCAGGTCGGTCTCATAGGCCAGCACCTGCTGCATGCGGAGCGACCACTGCTGGTCCCACGGACGCGGCAGGCCGAGCGCCTCGTTCCAGGCCGGCAGCTGCAGCGCCCGGCAGCGGGCGTCCTTGGAGAGCGTCACCGCCAGCGCTTCCAGCAGGATGCGGTAGGGGTTGTTCTCCGGCTGCTGCTCGGTCAGGCCCAGGCTGTTGACCTGCACCCCATAGCGGAAGCGGCGGGCCTTGGCGTCCTGCACGCCGTAGCGCTCGGCGAGGATCTCGTCCCACAGCACCGTGAAGGTGCGCATCTTGCACAGCTCGGTCACGAAGCGGACGCCGGCGTTCACGAAGAAGCTGATCCGCGAGCAGACGATCTCGAAGTCCTGCTCGGGCACCTGCCCGCCGGCCTTCACCGTGTCGAGCACCGAGATGGCCGTGGCCAGCGCGAAGGCCAGCTCCTGCTCCGGCGTCGCCCCGGCTTCCTGCAGGTGGTAGCTGCAGACGTTCATCGGGTTCCACTTGGGAACTTCGCGATAGCACCAGGCGATCATGTCGCCGATCAGGGTCAGGCTGGGCCCGGGCGGGAAGATGTAGGTCCCGCGGCTCAGGTATTCCTTGATCAGATCGTTCTGGGTCGTGCCCTGCAGCGCCGATCGCGGCGCGCCCTGCTCGTCGGCCAGGGCGACGTACATCGCCAGCAGCCAGGCGGCCGGGGCGTTGATCGTCATCGAGGTGTTCATCTTGTCCAGCGGGATGCCGTCGAACAGCGTCCGCATGTCGCCCAGGTGGCTGATCGGCACCCCGACCTTGCCGACCTCGCCCTTGCTGAGGATGTGGTCGGCGTCATAGCCGGTCTGGGTCGGCAGGTCGAAGGCCACCGACAGGCCGGTCTGGCCGGCCGCCAGGTTGCGGCGGTACAGGGCGTTGGACTTCTCGGCAGTGGAGTGGCCCGCGTAGGTGCGGAAGATCCAGGGCGCGTCCGGCGCATGCTGGAAAGGCTTGGTGCTCATCGTGGTCTCGCGCGTCCCGGCGTTTCTTGTGCTTTTGCGAGATCATGCGCGCGGACTTGCTGCGGCGCAACATTTCACTTGCAACCATATCACACCTGTCACACGATCATGCCCCTGCGGCGGATGAACGGCGGTGTCTGAGGGCACAGTCTTGCGCCTGACGCGGGAAAAACAGCGGGCCGGAGGCGACGTGGAGTTGTACGTTGCGGAAGGTCCGCCAGACGCCGGAACGCAAACCGGCGCTACCGCATTGCAACAGAAACGCGCCACGGGACTGACGACATGACAACCGCCACGCTCGAGAAGACGCCCGTGAAGGACCTGTACGAGATCGGCGAGATTCCGCCGCCGTACCACGTCCCGAAAAACATGTACGCCTGGACCGTCCGCAAGGAGCGCCACGGCCGCCCTGCGACGGCCATGCAGGTCGAGGTGGTGCCCACCTGGGAGATCGGCGAGGACGAGGTTCTGGTCCTCGTGATGGCCGCCGGCGTCAACTACAACGGCGTCTGGGCCGCGCTCGGCGAGCCGATCAGCCCGCTCGACGGCCACAAGCACCCCTACCATATCGCCGGGTCCGACGCCTCGGGCATCGTCTGGAAGGTCGGCTCCAAGGTGAAGCGCTGGAAGCTCGGCGACGAGGTGGTCATCCACTGCAACCAGGATGACGGCGACGACGAGGAGTGCAACGGCGGCGACCCGATGTTCTCCTCCAGCCAGCGCATCTGGGGCTACGAGACGCCGGACGGCTCCTTCGCGCAGTTCTGCCGGGTGCAGTCGCGCCAGCTGCTGCCGCGCCCCAAGCACCTGACCTGGGAAGAGAGCGCCTGCTACACTCTCACCCTCGCCACCGCCTACCGCATGCTGTTCGGCCACAAGCCGCATGAGTTGAAGCCCGGCCAGAACGTGCTGGTCTGGGGGGCCTCGGGCGGCCTTGGCGTCTTCGCCACCCAGCTGGCCGCCGTGGCCGGCGCCCACGCCATCGGCGTGGTCAGCGACGAGGACAAGTTCGACTTCGTGCTCAGCCAGGGCGCCAAGGCGGTGCTGAACCGCAAGGACTTCAACTGCTGGGGCCAGCTGCCGACCGTCAACGGGCCGGAATTCTCCGACTACATGAAGGAGTCCCGCAAGTTCGGGAAGGCGATCTGGCAGATCACCGGCAACAAGGACGTCGACATGGTGTTCGAACACCCTGGCGAGCAGACCTTCCCGGTCTCGGTCTTCCTGGTGAAGCGCGGCGGCATGGTGGTCATCTGCGCCGGCACCAGCGGCTTCAATCTGACCATGGACGCCCGCTTCCTGTGGATGCGCCAGAAGCGCGTCCAGGGCAGCCACTTCGCCAACCTGATGCAGGCCAGCGCCGCCAACCAGTTGGTCATCGACCGCCGCGTCGACCCCTGCCTGTCGGAAGTCTTCACCTGGGACGCCATCCCCGACGCCCACGAGAAGATGCTCGATAACAAGCACCTTCCCGGCAACATGGGCGTCCTGGTCTGCGCCCAGCGCCCCGGCCTGCGCACCTTCGAGGAGGTCCAGGAGATCTCGGCGGAGATGGGGAGCTAGGCATCAGGGACAGACACCTTCGGGTGTCTGTCCCGATTGCGACGTGTTTCAGGCGGCGGCTCTCGCGAGGGGGCCGCCGCTTTTGCGTCGTGGAGCCGAAGGAAGACCTTCGAACCGTTGCCGCCGTTCGCGACGTGAGTCAGTCTGATCCACTATGGCCATTCTCTCGCGCCTTTGCCGGTTTGTAGACTGGGACCTCAGCAAGACCGGCGGCGTCAGACGAGGTGCGGGGTCGCTGCTGATCGCCATGCTTCCGCCGCTGGCGGTCGGCGCCGCGAAACCGGCCTACGATGTCGGAGCGGCGTCGCTGGCCGGGGCCGCATTGATCTCAGCCATTTGGCTTGTCTTCGTCGGGTGGCGAGGTTGGCGTCTGTTCAGGGCAACTGCCATTAAGGTAGACCGGAAGTTCGACCAGGAAACCAAGTACAAGCTTCCGCCCGAGTATCGGAAATCCGAAAGCGTGACTGAGGCGAAGCGGCGGGACAGGGCTCGACGGCGGTAGGTCGTCGCTACCCGGTGGTGTCCGCCCGATCCTGCCACCTGGACTCCCCGCCCTGATGCCTTGGCGGAGCATTGCGCGGGCGGGCGTCCTGCTCAAGGACCGGCTACGCCTGCCGCTCTGCGGCGGGTCCGCAGGACCCGTCCTTGACCAGGGCGACCGCTGCCGCCGAAGCCACACCACCATCCCCCTCCCTTCCTCCATCGAGGAGGAAGGGAGGGGATCCCCGGGGCGGTACAGACATCTGAAGGTGTCTGTCCCTTTCCATGGCGCTCAACGTCAGGAATGTGCTTCAAACGGCAGCTCTCGCGAGGAAGCCGCCGGTTCGCGTTTGAATGGCGGCTTGCAAGCCCGACTCGATTTGCGACACCTCTGCGGACGCTGACGTACTGACGACACAGGTCGCATGAGGAAGTCGACTGTTGGACTACCAGGTTCGCGCCATAATCAGCGTGTCTTCAGGCTCGCCCCTCAGGTTCACGGCTTTCACTTTGCGGCCTTCGTGACTGAAGCCGAGTTGCTCGTACAGGCGAATGGCGGGGCCGTTCCACGAGGTCACCTCCAACTCGATCCGCCGGAAGCCGTCCCAGAGCAAGGCTTGCTCCATCGCGGCCTGCAAGAGCTGCCGCCCGATGCCCTGGTTGCGCCGCCCGGCTGCGACGCACATGCCGAAACTGGCGGCGTGACGGGTTTCGGGTTTGCCGCCTGCCCATATATCCAGCTGACCAACCACCTCGTCACCATCCAGGGCGAGCAGGATGAAGGCGCGCTCGGCCTTCCGCGCTCCTTCGAGAAACTGGCGCTGATCTTCCGGGGTTGGCGGAGGCCGGCGGGTCACCGTGTCCGGCGCTTCAATGGACAACGCGCCCATGAAGGTCGCCATCTGATATTCATCGCCGTCGCCGGCGCGGCGAACCTGGACCTTTCCCATGGCAACCCTCCCGATGAGCGGTTCAGCCGGAGGGCTGCCGCCAGCTTCCCACCCTTGGCCGTCCTCCGGAGAGGCGGCTTCCGCTCAGGCGCACCCTGCCCCGACGCCTTGGCGGAGCATTGCGCGGGCGGCCGTCCTTGACCAGGGCGACCGCTCGCGCTCCCATTCCATCGAGGAGGAAGGGGGCGTTGGCCCAAACTACCCTCCTTTGAAAACGGTGAGAATCCGGCGCGAGAATCTTTGGAAACCGGCGAGAAAAACTCGTCGATCTGCGCGTCGCCAGGCGCCTTCGGACCGGTGTTGAGATTGTTGCAGCGCAGCGCGTCCGTCAGCCCTCCGCCTGCTTTCCCACCACCGTCAGCGCCATCGCCGCCGCCGCGCAGAGCAGCACCACCGGCACGGTGAACCAGACCACCTGCGCGCCGCTGGCCCCGGCGCCGAGCAGCTGGCCGGCCGCCAGGGGGCCCAGCGCCGAGCCGAAGCGGCCCGCGGCGATGGCCGCCCCGACCCCGACGCCGCGCACCGCCGGCGCGTAGTAGGCCGGGCCCATCCCGTAGAGGCCGAACTGCGCTGCCATGATCAGGAAGCCGACCGCGAACGACAACGCGGCGGTGAGGCCGAGGCTCGACGTCGGCGAGGCGATGGCCAACAGCACCGCGACCAGCGCCGCGAACACCACGCCCAGCGGCCGGCGCGCGCCCAGCCGGTCGATGGCCAGTCCCGCCAGTACTCCGCCGGCGACGCCGCCCAGATTGAACAGCGTCGAGATGCCGGCGGCGGACTTCGGCGCGAATCCCCGGTCGACGATCAGCAACGGCAGCCAGTTCAGGAACAGGTGCAGGACCAGGGCGATGGCGGCGTACGAGATCCACAGCCCGGCGGTGGTTCCGATGCGATCCGGGCCGAACAGGGCCGCCAGCCCGGCGCCCTTCGCCGGCGTGGTCGTCTGGCGCGTCTCGGGCAGCCACAGCCAGAGGATCATCGCCATCAGCAGCGGCAGGACGCCGCCGACGATGAAGATCAGCCGCCAGTCGGCCTGCGCCAGGTCGGTGCGGGCCAGCAGCCCGACCAGCGCGCCGCCCAGCGGCAATCCGGCGGTGACCGAGGCCACGACCGCCACGCGGCGCCGGGGCGATGCGAGCTCCGAGGCGATGGCGATCAGCATCGGCATCGCGCCGCCCAGGCCCACTCCGGTAAGGAAACGCACGCCGAGCAGGACCTCCAGCCCGGCGGCGTAGGCGGTGGCCAGCGAGAACAGGCCGTAGGTCACCACCGCGAAAAGCAGCACCGGCTTGCGGCCGAAGCGGTCGGCGAGGGGGCCGGCCATCGCGGCGCCGAACAGTAGTCCGAACAGGCTGGCGCTGAAGGCCATGCCGGCCTCCGGTTTCGACAGGCCCAGCGCCGGGGCCATCTTCGGCGCGGCCACGCCCATCGACGCGATGTCGAAGCCCTCGAGCATCGCCGCCAGCAGGCAGAGCCCGATGGCGAAGGCGGCGGCCCGCCCCGTCGCAGCAGGCGTGGTTTTGGCGGTCATCCGGCTCTCCCCCGAAAGCTGACGTCGGATGACCTTAGACGCGTTTCGGCGGTCTCGCGAGCCGCGCTCAACGTGGCGTCAGGCCGGGGCGAACCGTGCCTGAAGTTGCTCGATGAGCGTCAGCCCGGCCTTGGTCGCGCCCGGCGGATAGGCGTTGGACACCGCGACCAGCGCCACGCCCCGCGCCGGTGCGACCATCGCTGTCGCATGCCACATGGTGTTGGAGCCCTCGTGACCCAGACGCGGTCCCCGCGCCCAGGCCTTGCCGGTGGCGGCGCCCCAGCCCAGCGCGTAGTCGGCGCCCGGCGCGGGCGTTGTCAGGCGGGCGATGGTCTCGGGTTTCAGATAGTCGTCGCCGCCGGTCAGGAAGAGGCGCAGGAACTTCGCATAGTCTTCCAGCGGCGCATGGACGGTGCCGGCGGGGCCCAGCGCGGCGGGGTTGTCGGCCGGCCCGGCCGGGTCGACGGCCTTGAGACCGCCGATGCCGAAGGGCAGGGCCCGGTGGCCCCAGGGCTGGGCGCCGGTCGGCGCCCCGAAACCCGCGCCGGCCATGCCCAGCGGCTTGAACAGCCGCTCGGTGATCGCTGTCTCCCAGTCGCCGCCGACCAGCCGCTCGATGGCCGCGCCGGCGACGACGAAGTTGATGTTGGCGTATTCGAAGGCGCCTCGCTTGCCGTTGGGCGGAGCGGCCAGCGCCTTGGCGACCAGGGCGGTGCGTTGTTCCGGCAGGGCGCGCTTGTCGCCCTGGGCGGCGATCAGCCAGGGGATGCCGATCAGGCCCTTGTCCGACAGGCCGGCGCGATGGCTCATCACGTCTTCCAGGGTGGTGGCCGCCCAAGCCGGATCCAGCGTCAGGTCCGGGAACAGCGAGCGCAGGGTCGCGCCCCATTTCGCCGCGCCATCCTCGACCAGCTTGCCGTAGAGCGCTGCCGTCATCGCCTTGGTGTTGGAGCCGAGGTGCCACTTGTCCTGCACGGTGACGCGATCTGCGCCGTCCATGCGACGCAGTCCGGCGACCTCCAGGAAGGCGATGCCGGTCGGGGTGACCACCATGCCGCCAAGGGCCGGGGCGCCGCTCTCGTCGACGATGCGCTGCAACGATCCGGCCGGGGCCTCGGACGACCGCACGGGTCGAGGACGGCAGGCGGCGAGCAGACCGGCGGCGGGGAGGGCGATCAGGGTGCGCCTGTGGAGGGTCATGAGCTTGTCCGCGCCGATTTCCCCGCCCCGCTGGCGGCTGTCGAAACTATGCGAGGTTGCCGCCTGGCCGCCAGTCCCGGGCGCGACCCGTCGACAGCCGCAGGAAACCCGTTCCCCCGCTTCCAAACGCTTGTTAGAGTCCGCCGCATGTCCGACGATCTTACCGAAGCCCAGACGGGCGATATCCCAGCCGGGTTCAAGCCGCTCAACTGGACCCGCGGCTTTGGCCGCCAGATCGGTCCTCTGTACGAGAAGTTCGAGGGCTATGACTGCTCGCTCGGCTTCCGGGTCGAGGAGCACCACACCAACGGCATGAAGAACTGCCACGGCGGCATGCTGATGACGGTGGCCGACGTCGCCTGGGGCCGGGTGATCTCGGTGCACAAGTCGCACTTCTGGGTCACGGTCCGGCTGACTTGCGATTTCCTGTCCAGCGCCAAGCTGGGGGAATGGGTCGAGGGGCGCTCACAGATCGTGTCGGAAGAGGACGACCTCTACACCGTGCGGGGCGAGCTGTGGTCGGGCGACCGGCTGCTGATGACCGGCACCGCCGTCTACAAGGTGATCGGGCCACGCGAGCCGCGCCCCGGCGAGAAGGCGTTCGTGGAGGCGGCCCGTGGCTGACGGTCAGACCCTGCCCCCCGAAATCGCCGCGCCGCTGGCCCGCTTCAACGGCGAGAAGCCGGAGGCGCCCGCCTGGTTCGACAGAGCCCTGGCCGACGCGCCGGAGCGGACCTTCTTCGAGTTCGAGGGCGCGGCCATCGAGCTGCTGACCTGGGGCGAGGTCGGCAAGCCCGGCCTGCTGCTGCTGCACGGCAACGGCGCCAGCGCCGACTGGTGGACCTTCATCGCGCCCTTCTTCGCGCAGGAGTACCGGGTCGCGGCCTTCAGCTGGAGCGGCATGGGCCGGTCCGACTGGCGCAAGACCTACACGGGCGACGCCTTCGCCCGCGAAAGCTTCGCGGCGGCCGAGGCTGCCGGTCTCTACGCCGCCGGCAAGCCGGTGTTCGTCGCCCATTCGTTCGGCGGCTTTCCCACCATGCTGGCCGCCTCGAAGTACGGCGACCGGATGGGGGCGGCGGTGCTGGTCGATTCGGTGGTCCGGCCGCCCGAGCGCGAGTGGCGCGGCCCCCCCAAACGCGTCTCGCCAAACCGGGTCTACGCCACCCTGCCCGAGGCGTTGGCCCGCTTCCGGCTGGCCCCGCCGCAGGGATGCGAGAACCTCTACATCGCCGACTGGATCGCCCGGAACGCGCTGAAGGAGGTCGAGGGCGGCTGGACCTGGCGGTTCGACCCCTTCATGTGGCAGGCCTTCATGATGGAGGACCGCGGGCCGCTGCTCAGCGCCGCCACCTGCCCGATCGCCATGATGTGGGGCGACCGGTCCGGGCTCGTCGACGACGAGATCCTCGCCTACATGCAGGATCTGCTGCCGCCCGGCTCGCCGCAGATGGCCATCCCCGACGCCGACCATCACGTGATGATCGACCAGCCGCTGGCCTTCGTCGGCGCGCTGCGCGGTCTTCTGGCCGGCTGGCGGCTTGAGCCGTGACGCGGGCCGTTGTAAAGCGCGACCAACTCGATTGCAGGATCTGACGATGGCTTCCGAATATCACCGCGGCGAAATGGACATCTCCGAGCACACCGCGACCTATGGCGCGGTCATGGGCCTGACCAAGTGGGGCTCGCTGGCGCTGGCCGTCGCGCTGGTGGTCCTGACCCTTTGGTTCTGCACCCCGGCCGGCTTTGTCGGCGGCCTGATCCCGGGCGTCGTGCTGGCGGTTCTGGGCGTTCTCTTCCTGCGCGACAAGAAGAGCGGCGGGCACTAGCCGCCGCGTTGGATGCTGCGTTGCGGGAATAGCTTTTCGCGGCGCGGCGCCATGGGCTCGACAACGGGCAAGATCATCCCCTAAACAGGTCCCCAAGGACGCGACGTCAATCTGCGTCCGGAGGGGAGCTTCATGGCTATCGTCGCCGTCACCCGGGAACGCCGGGCAGCCGAAACCCGGGTCGCCGCGACGCCGGAAACGGTCAAGAAGCTGATCGCTTCGGGCTTCTCCGTGACCGTGGAAGCCGGCGCCGGAACGGCCGCCTCCTACCTCGACGCCGACTACGCCGCCGCCGGCGCCACCATCACCAAGACCCTGAAGGACGCGCTGGCCAAGGCCGACGTGCTGTTCAAGGTGCGCGGCCCGGACGCCGAGGAGATCGCGGCGCTCAAGCCCGGCGCCATGGTGCTGGCGACGCTCAACCCCTACCAGGACAGGGCTACGCTCGAAGGGCTCGCCAGGGCGAAGGCCAGCGCGTTCGCCATGGAGTTCGTGCCGCGGATCACCCGGGCCCAGGTGATGGACGTGCTGTCCTCCCAGGCCAACCTCGCCGGCTACCGCGCCGTGATCGAGGGCGCGGAGGCCTTCGGCAAGGCCATGCCGATGATGATGACCGCCGCCGGCACCGTCGCCGCGGCCAAGGTCTTCATCATGGGCGTCGGCGTCGCGGGCCTGCAGGCCATCGCCACGGCCCGGCGCCTGGGCGCGGTCGTCACGGCCACGGACGTGCGGCCGGCGACCAAGGAACAGGTCGAATCACTGGGCGCCAAGTTCCTCGCCGTCGAGGACGAGGAGTTCAAGAACGCCCAGACCGCCGGCGGCTACGCCAAGGAGATGTCCAAGGAGTACCAAGCCAAACAGGCCGAGCTGGTCTCCAGCCACATCGCCAAGCAGGACATCGTCATCACCACGGCCCTGATCCCGGGTCGCCCTGCGCCGAAGCTGGTCAGCGCCGCCCAGGTGGCGTCGATGAAGGCCGGCTCGATCATCGTCGACCTGGCCGTCGAGCAGGGCGGCAACGTCGAGGGCGTTGAGCTGGGCAAGGTCGCCGTCACGAAGAACGGCGTGAAGATCCTCGGCATTCCCAACCTGCCCGGCCGCATCGCCGCCGACGCCTCGGCCCTGTACGCGCGCAACCTGATGGCCTTCGCCGGCCTGCTGCTCGACAAGGACGGCAAGCTGGCCCCCGACTTCGAGGACGAGATCCTCAAGGCGGCGCTGGTCACCAAGGACGGGGCGATTGTCCATGAGCAGCTGAAGACGGCTCCCACGCCTGTCGCGAAGGCGACCCCCGCCAAGGCGTCGGCTCCGGCCCCGGCCAAGACCGCCGCGCCCAAGCCGGCTCCGAAGGCCAAGGCCGCCGCCGCGCCAAAGGCGGCTGCGAAGCCCGCTGCGAAGCCGGTCGCCGCCCCGAAGGCGCCGGCCAAGCCTGCTCCCAAAGCCGCCGCCAAGGCCGCTCCCGCCAAAGCCAAGGCTCCCGCCAAGCCGGCCGCCAAGCCCGCTCCCAAGAAGAAGTAGAGGTCACTGACATGGACGCTGTCGATCCCACCGTCTTCCGTCTGGCCATCTTCGTGCTGGCCATCTTCGTCGGCTACTACGTGGTCTGGAGCGTCACGCCGGCGCTGCACACGCCGCTGATGGCCGTCACCAACGCCATCTCCTCGGTGATCATCGTCGGCGCCCTGCTGGCCGCCGCCGCCAGCGGGGTCGGCGAAGCCGCGCCGACGACCAACGTCTGGATATCCAAGGGCGCCGGCGCGCTCGCCGCCGCCTTCGCGGCCGTGAACATCTTCGGCGGCTTCCTGGTCACCCAGCGCATGCTGGCCATGTACAAGAAGAAAGAGCCCGCCAAGGGCAAGAGCGGGCATTGAGCGCGCGTTCGGGGGAAATCAGATCATGAACGCCAACATCGCCGCCCTGCTCTACATCGCCTCGGGCGTTCTCTTCATCCTGGCGCTACGCGGGCTTTCCAGCCCGGTGACCAGCCAGGCGGGCAACCGCAACGGCATGATCGGCATGGCCATCGCGGTGGGCGTCACGCTCGCCACCCTGTGGGGTGACGGCAAGCTCGACGTCATCACGCTGGGCCTCATCGGCGGCGGCGTCGCCATCGGCGGCATCGCCGGGGCGGTGATCGCCCGCAAGGTCGCCATGACCTCGATGCCGCAGCTGGTCGCCGCCTTCCACAGCCTGGTCGGCATGGCCGCCTGCCTCGTGGCCGTGGCCGCCATCTACACGCCCGCCGCCTACGGCATCGCCGACGAGGCGACCGGCCACATTCACCTGCAGTCGCTGATCGAGCTGGCCATCGGCCTGGCCATCGGCGCGGTGACCTTCACCGGCTCGGTGATCGCCTTCGCCAAGCTGAACGGCAACATGAGCGGCGCGCCCATCCTGCTGCCCGCCCGCCACCTGCTGAACCTCGCCATCCTGGCCGGCATCGTCGCCCTGACCGTGGTGCTGGTGATGAGCGGCGGCACGGCGATCTGGGCCTTCTGGGCCATCTTCGCGCTCAGCCTGCTGATCGGCGTCACCCTGATCATCCCGATCGGCGGCGCCGACATGCCGGTGGTGGTGTCGATGCTGAACAGCTACTCCGGCTGGGCGGCGGCGGCGCTGGGCTTCACGCTCGAGAACGTCACCCTGATCATCACCGGCGCCCTGGTCGGCTCGTCGGGCGCCATCCTCAGCTACATCATGTGCAAGGGGATGAACCGCAGCTTCATCTCGGTGATCCTCGGCGGCTTCGGCGCCGACGACAGCGCCGCCGCGGCCGGCGGTAAGGTCGAGACCCGCCCCGTGAAGCAGGGCAGCGCCGAGGACGCGGCCTTCATCATGAAGAACGCCTCCAAGGTCATCATCGTCCCCGGCTACGGCATGGCCGTCAGCCAGGCCCAGCACGCCCTGCGCGAGATGGCCGACAAGCTGAAGGAAGAGGGCGTGGAGGTGAAGTACGCCATCCACCCCGTCGCCGGCCGCATGCCGGGCCACATGAACGTGCTGCTGGCCGAGGCCAACGTGCCTTACGACGAGGTCTTCGAGCTCGAGGATATCAACGCCGAGTTCCCGACCGCCGACGTCGCCTTCGTCATCGGCGCCAACGACGTCACCAACCCGGCCGCCAAGACCGACACCACCAGCGCCATCTACGGCATGCCGATCCTCGACGTGGAGAAGGCGCGGACGGTGCTGTTCGTGAAGCGCGGCATGAGCTCGGGCTACGCCGGCGTCGAGAACGAGCTGTTCTTCCGCGACAACACCATGATGCTGTTCGCCGACGCCAAGAAGATGGTCGAGGGGATCGTGAAGAACCTCTAGGGACGACATACATCCACTCGCCTCGATCGGCCGCTGTCCGGCTGGATGGCGGCCGTTTCGCGTTATCGGGGGCGCCGTGAAGGCCGAAGATCGCGTCTACGTCCGGTTCGTCTGCTTCCAGACCCTCGGCCGCCAGCGGTCGCGGCTCGGGCTGTTCTCGGCGCTCGACGAGGCGGTCGAGAGCGAGCATGCACCCGGGTGGGCGATTGTCGAGGCGAGGCAGGTCTATGCTTGGTTCAAAGAGAACCTCGCGATTCCGCAACAGTTCTCGGTCGGTGGCCACAAGGGATTCGGCCAGCCAGGCCTGTCGTGGTTCAAGCCAGCGGCGACTGAGCATATCCAGCGGATGCATCAGCTGAAGGTCGCTCTGGAGGCCTGCGGCCTGCACCTTGAGATGCTGACCACCCGCGATCCAGGCCTGATCGTCTGGCAGGATGAGCATCAGGTCGTTGCCGAGCCGCGGGGGCGTCGGTTCTAGCTAAGCCGCAGCTTCCTCGAACTTCAGCACCCCGGCCGCCAGCATGTCGGCGTGCAGCGCCTCGGGGCTCCAGTCGAAGCCGTTGGGCCAGGTGAGGGCGCCGAAGTCGAGGAAGACCCGGTCGAAGAAGGCGGGATCGCGGAAAGGGGCCACCACCGGGCCTTCCTCAAGCGCGAGTTCACTGAAGTCCCACTCTCCAGCTCGTCCATCTGTGAACCAGAGCTTCAGCCGGTAGGGGCCGAGGCGTTGAAAGCGGCGAACATGCACGACGTCTTTCATATCTGGGTGTCCAGGCCGGGGATCTTTTCCAGTGGCTGCCGTGGCCGTGCTTCCGCACGCTTCCAGTTGGCTCTCAAGTCGTCACGATACATCAATGCCCAGTCCCGGACGAGACGCATGGCTCGCGGCGGCAGAGAGCCTTTGATGACATCTGCGGTGTCGATCGCGATCAATGCCTCCTCATCCCCGTAGACCGCATGGAAATGGGGTGGTGAGTGATCCGAGAAGAACATCCGGATCGAGATGCCGTAGAACCATGAGATAGTCGGCACGAGCGGCCTCCGAGTGTACCGCCCAGACACAATCTATGATTAATTTTCCGTTGACTCAACCCTGAGCTATTCCATGCCGTCCGAACCCAAGACCAAGCCCACCGACGCCTCGGTCGAGGCCTTCCTCGACGCCGTCGAGAACCCGGTGCGCCGCGAGGACGGCAAGGTCATCGCGAAGATGCTGGCCGAGGTCAGCGGCGAGACGCCGGTGATGTGGGGTCCCAGCATCGTCGGCTACGGCAGCTACAAGGGCCCCACCGGCGACTGGCCGATCGTCGGCTTCTCGCCGCGCAAGGCCAATCTGGCGCTCTACGTCCTGAGCGGCGTCGCCGAAGAGCTGGACCTGCTGGACAGGCTCGGACCGCACAAGACCGGCAGGTCCTGCCTCTACATCGGCAAACTGTCGAACGTGGACATGGGCGTGCTGCGGAAGCTGGCCGAGCTCAGCGTCTCGATCATGCGGCACAGATATCCCGCCTGACGTCGCCACTCCGTTGAACCGGTCTTCAACGAATTCATCCTACTGGATGGCGTCGGCAACCTGGTGATGCTGGCCCTCTGCTGGCTGGGCTGGCGGCGCAGTCCGGCCTGAGGCGTCGACCCGGAACAATCTCTGTGACAGATCAGCGACGGCAGCTGACAATCCAGTCGCGACGACAGGGTTGAATATTAACCCTTGTCCGAGTAGATAGCCGCGCTCCCGGACACAATATCGCCGGGATGGGCCAGCATATCGGGCCCTTGTTCACCCCCGAACGTCGAAGCTGGTGCGTCAGACCTCGTCGCGCCCTGCAGAAAGCTCGACAGCGCGATACGAGGCCGATCATTGTTCCGTGAATTGCTTTCCCGCGAGACCCGCTTGCCGCCGATCCTCGGCGTCGGTCTCGCAGCCATATTGATGGGTTCGGTCGCCGTCGCGACCGCCCAGGCCAGCCTGCCCACGCGCCAGGAACGCATGGCCGCCGAGAAGGCTGCCGTTATCGAGGCGAGGACCGCCGACGCCGCTGCGGTGGAACACGCGAGCGTGCCGAAATTCTTCTTCGTCTCTCCCCTGGCCGGCCACGCGGTTAATTCGCCCTTCGGCCTGCGCAAGATGCCGTGGGAAGAGGGCGGTCGGCTCCATGAAGGCGTCGACATCGCCGCGCCGGCCGGCTCGGCTGTGCGGGCGACCATGGGCGGCGTCGTCCTGCGCAGTGGCGTCGACGGCGGCTATGGCCGGTTCATCGAAGTGCGCCACGCCAGCGGCCTGACCTCATTGTACGGCCATCTCGGTCGTCTGGCGCCGCTGAAGGCCGGGGCCGTGGTCAAGCCGGGCCAGGTGGTGGGCTATGTCGGCTCCAGCGGCCGGTCGACCGGCGCGCACCTGCATTTCGAGATCCGCTACGACGGCAAGCCGCTCAATCCGGTGGTTTTCCTTGGCCGCGCCTTCAAGACCGAGGCGGACCTGCCGCTGACGCTGGCGGCGCAATTCCCGCGTCGGGTGCGCGTGGCGCAGGTGTCCAACTGGCCGGATCGGGTTCTGGGCAAGAAGGCAGGGGCCGGGGAGGCCTCGGTCATCGCGGCCGCCAAGGCTGACGGTCGTGTCCGGGCGATGATCAAGCCCGCCGCGCCGGTGCTCGGTCCGAGCGTGGACGGACCGCGGACGATGTCCATCGTTCCCCCATCCGCCCGGAGTGCGGCGGAGGCTTCCCCCGGCGAAGCCATCTCGACCGCCAGCTAGGCGTTAGCCCGCCCTGGCGAACAACCGGTCCGCCAGCCAGGCGGCGGCGATGATGCCGCCCAGGCCAGCGATTGCCATCCAAAGTGGATGTGGCAGCATGAACAGGACCAGCACGGTCGCCGCGAAGATCAGCGCCGCCGGAACGATCCCGCCGATGCGCCGTCTGTCGGACGCCAGAAGACCCACCATCGCGCCCGCGTAGGCTCCGAGAACCCAGGCCGCCACCACGGTGAGGAGGCCCCCGATCGGCATGCTGGCCAGAAAGGCCGCTGCGGCGGCCTTGTCCTTCAGATTCAGCGTCGTGGAGACCGGCCAGATCTGGTGACCGATCTGCTCGACGGCATAGATCACTGTGAAGCCGACGACCACGCCGACGATGATGCCCAGGATCAGACGCAGCATTTAGACGGTCCCCCGCTCTTCCCGTGGCGCGAGCTTCCACTAGGTTGGAGGCATGCTCAAGCTCGTCCTGCGGGGGGCGGCGGGTCTGACCCTCGCGCTTCTCTGCTTCATCGCCATCGGAGGCCTCATGTCCGCCGCCAGCCAGCCGCCGGCGCGCGGCCGCATGATCGATATCGGCGGCCGTTCGCTGCACATGGTTTGCCTGGGCCCGGCCGGCGGTGGGCCGGTGGTGGTCATGGAGGCGGGCGCCTTCGGCCTGTCGGCCGACTGGGGCGCTGTCCAGGCGCGCCTGGCGGCCCGGGGCATCCGGTCCTGCGCCTATGACCGCGCGGGTCTGGGACGGTCCGATCCGGGTCCGGCCCCCAGGGATGGTGTGGCGGTGGCGAGCGACTTCGAGGCCATGCTGGCTGCGTCCGGAGAGCCGGGCCCTTACATCTACGTCGGTCATTCGATGGCCGGCCTCTACGCGCGCCTGTTCGCCGGGCGCAATCCGGACCAGGTGGCTGGACTGGTTCTGGTCGACGCCGCCACCCCGGCGGCGGCGGACATCCCGATGGCCAGCAAGTGGATCGGCCGTTTCGCCACCGCCTCGCGAGTCGCCGGCTGGGGAGCCTCGATCGGTTTCTTCAAACCGGTGTCGCCCTGGATGGGCGACCGCATCGGCCTTCCGGCTGAGGCGGCGCGCGACAAACGCCGCGCCTTTGCGTCCGGCGCGCACAATCGCTGGTCCGCGCGGGAGGTCGAGCAGTGGATGGCCGCCTCGAAGCAGGCAGGCGACCTTCCGGCCTATGATCCATCGTTGCCGGTCGCCGTGGTCACCGCGGGGCCCGAAGTGGGTCGCGAGCAATGGAAGGCTGTCCAGACCGCCCCAGCCCGTGCCTCGGCCCGTGGCTACGTCCGCCACGTGGACCGCGCCGGCCACGCCACCCTGCTCGGCGAAGGCTTCGCGGACGAAATCGTGAAGGCGGTGCTCTTCGTGCGCGGCGACGGCCCGGCTACTGAGTAGGTCACGACAGCGATTCGGGGTGGGTATGGACGCGGCGCTGCAGCTCGAAGGGGTGACCAAGCGCTACGGCGCCTTCACCGCCGTGGACGATCTTTCCTTCTCCGCCCGACGTGGCAAAATCTTGGGATTCCTGGGCCCTAACGGAGCGGGGAAGACGTCGTCCATCCGCATGGTGCTGGGCCTGGTGGCGCCGACCGCCGGCCGTATCGACGTGCTGGGGGCGCCGGACGCCCGCTCGGTGCGTGAGCGGATCGGCTTTTTGCCCGAGGAGCGCGGTCTCTATCGCCGGATGACGCCGCTGGACGCCATCACCTTCCTGGGCGGGTTGAAGGGCGTGCCTCGCGCCGAGTGCCGCAAGCGGGCTCTGGCCTTGCTCGAGGCCCAGGGCCTGGGCGAGGCCGCCCGCCGCCAGATCCGCCATCTGTCCAAGGGCATGGCCCAGAAGGTCCAGCTGATCAGCGCCATCGTGCACGAACCGGAACTGGTCATCCTCGATGAGCCGTTCAGCGGTCTGGACCCGGTCAATCAACTCACGCTCGAGGCGGTGATCCGTGATCTCGCCGCCCGAGGCGCGACGGTGGTGTTCTCGACCCACGTCATGCAACACGCCGAGCGGCTCTGCGATCACGTCGTCCTGCTCGCCCGGGGAAAGAAGGTGTTCGACGGCACCGTGGCCCAGGCGCGCGGCCACGCGCCGCGCGCTCTGGTGCTGGAGGGCGCCATCGACCAGGCGGCCGTCGCGGCGCTGCCGGGGGTTGGCCATGTCACGGTCGAGATGACCGAGGACGGCGTTCGCCGGTTCACCGCCGCCTTGCCGAAGGGCGCGGCGGGCCAGGACGCGCTGAAGGCCGCCTTCGCCGCCGGGCTGGACGTATCCCGGTTCGAGCTGCGCGAGCCGACTCTGCACGACGCCTTCATCACCCTGACCGGCGGGGAGAGCGCCCT
This sequence comes from Caulobacter sp., assembly GCA_031426695.1. Taxonomy (GTDB): domain Bacteria; phylum Pseudomonadota; class Alphaproteobacteria; order Caulobacterales; family Caulobacteraceae; genus Caulobacter. Next base: position 133,249 of record JASJPM010000005.1, on the reverse strand, counting down.
GTGAGCCGCCTTCTCAAGATCGCCGCCCGCGAGTACGGCGCCTACGTCCGCACGGTCGGCTTCTGGCTGTCGATGCTGCTGATGCCGCTGATCGGCGCGGCGGCGTTCGGCGCGCCGGCCTATCTGGAGAGCCGATCGCCGCCGCCGTCGATCGCTGTCATCGACCAGACCGGCCAGGCCTTCGCCGCGCCGGTGCTGGGCGCGCTCAAGGCCGGCAGCGGCGACGGCGCGCGGGCGCGGGTCGTCGACAGGGCGCCGAGCGCCGCCCAGCCCCTGGACGACCAGATCCGGGCCTGGCTCTCCGGCGACGATCCGTTGACGGCCGTGGCGGTCATTCGCGGCTCGGGCGAAGCGATTTCGATCGATTTCTGGAGCAACACCCTCACCGACCAATCCCTGGAGCGGGCCATCAGCGGCGCGGTGGCCGATGTGATGCGCGACCGGCGGCTGGCCGCGCTCGGGGTCCCTCCTGAGGCTCTGGAGGCCGCGCAGGCGCTGTCGCCCAGGGTGACGTCCTTCTCGCCCCGGGCCGAGGGCGGGGGGCAGGTCGCCCTGCGCGACCGGCTGCCCGGCATCGTCGGCTTCGCGGCGGCCTTCCTGCTCTGGTCGATGATCCTCACCGGCGCGGGCATCCTGCTCAACAGCGTCATTGAGGAGAAGTCCAACCGCGTGCTGGAGGTGCTGCTGGCCTCCGCTTCCGCCTCGGAGATCATGTTCGGCAAGATCCTCGGCGTGGCCGGGGTCACCCTGACGGTGATGGCGGTCTGGGCCAGCGTCGGCGGCACGGCCCTGACCCTGTCCCAGCCGGCGCTGGCCGCCGACATCGGAGCGGTGCTGTTCGGCAAGGGGCTGGTCTTCTATTTCGGCTTCTACCTGATCGGCGGCTACCTGCTGTACGCGGCGATCTTCATCGCCGTGGGCGCGTTCTGCGAGACCACGCGCGAGGCGCAGACCCTGCTGGGGCCGGTGATGGCGCTGCTGACCATTCCAATCGTGTTCATGACCCAGGCCATCCGCCGGCCCGATTCGCCGCTGCTGGAGGCGCTCTCGTGGATCCCGCCGTTCACGCCGTTCCTGATGACGGCGCGGGCTGCGAGCCAGCCGCCGCTGTGGCAGGTCATTGGCACCGGCGTGCTGATGCTGGCCACGGTCGGGTTGGTCGTCTGGCTGGCGGGCCGGGCCTTCCGGGTCGGGGCGCTGTCGACCGGCAAGATCGATCTCAAGGGTCTGATCGCGAAGATCCGGGGCGGGGAGGCGTAGCCGCCCATAGCAAAAGGGCCGCCCGGTCGCCCGGACGGCCCTTTCGAACTTTGCTTGAAACCAGCGGTCCTACGGACGCGTGGGCTTCTTCGGCGCGGCGATCAGGCCTTCGCGCTGGGCGCGCTTGCGGGCCAGCTTGCGGGCGCGACGGACAGCTTCCGCCTTTTGACGCGCGCGCTTCTCCGAGGGCTTCTCGTAGGCGACGTGACGCTTCATCTCGCGGAACGAGCCTTCGCGTTGCATCTTCTTCTTCAGGGCTTTCAGCGCCTGGTCGACATTGTTGTCGCGGACGAAAATCTGAACCAGGGGACTCTCTCCTTCGTACGGCCCGCCGCTAGCCGTGCGGCGTGGCGGACGAAATCAAAAAATGAATTAGCCCCGGGAGACAGCTCCCTTGGCGAGGCGCGCGAGATAGCAGAGGCGCGGGGCGTTGTCTATCGGCGAGAGTCTATCGATGACGCCGCCAAGGCCTTGTATAGAATAGCGTCATGACCGCTCCGGACGCCTGGGCCCTCGAAACTGAACAGCAGGTGCTGGACGCCGCCCTGCGTATCGCGCCCCGCCAGGGCTGGGGGCGAGCGACGCTGGTCGCCGCCGCGAAGGCCTGCGGCCTGTCGCCGGCCGAGGCCGACCTGCTGTTTCCAAACGGCGGGCGCGACCTGGCCGCGCTGCTGTCGCGCCGGCATGACGCGGCGGCGCTGGCCGCCCTGCCTGATCCGGCGAGCTTGAAGATTCGCGAGCGCATCCGCGCCGCCGTCGTCGCCCGGCTGGACGCCGCCGCCGTCGACCAGGCCGCCCTGCGCCGCTGGCTGGGGTTCCTCGCCCTGCCCACGAACCTGCCGCTGGCCCTGAGGCTGGTCTGGGAAAGCGCCGACCAGCTGTGGCGCTGGGCCGGCGACACCGCCACCGACGAGAACCACTACTCCAAGCGCGCCATCCTTTCGGGCATCCTGATCGGGACCCTGGTTCAGGATCTGACCGCTGGCCGGGCCGCGGCGCTGGAGACGCTGGACGCCCGCATCCAGAACGTCATGGACTTCGAGAAGTGGAAGGCCGGCGTCAAGCCGAGCGACTTCGCCAAGGACGTGGCCGGGGCGCTGGCGCGGCTGCGGTTCGGTTAGGTCACAGCCCCCTCAACGCGGCTTCACCCGGTTCACATGGCCCATTTTGCGGCCCGGGCGGGGCTCGCCCTTGCCGTAGAGGTGCAGGCGGGCGTTCGGTTCGGCGGCGATGGCCAGCCAGTCGTCAGCCTCGTCGCCCAGCAGATTGGTCATCTCCACCCGGACCATCGGGGTGGTGCCGCCCAGTGGCCAGCCGGCCACGGCGCGGATGTGCAGTTCAAACTGGTCGACCTCGCAGCCGTCCTGGGTCCAGTGGCCGGTGTTGTGGACGCGGGGCGCGATCTCGTTGACCAGCAGCCCGCCCTCGCCCAGGTCGAAGAGCTCGATGCCCATCACCCCGACGTAGTCGAGGCGGCCCAGCACGCCGCGGGCGATCCGCTCGGCCTCATCCTGCACCGCCGGCGTCACCTCGGCCGGGGCCAGGGTGGTGCGCAGCACGCCGCCTTCGTGGATGTTTTCCGACAGCGGATAGAAGGCCAGCTCGCCGTCGCGGCCGCGCGCGGCGATGATCGACAGCTCTCGGCGGAAGGCGGCGCGGGCTTCCAGCACCGAGGGCACGCCGCCCACGGCCCCGAACGTCTCCGCCGCCTGCGCGGCGTCGCGGATCCAGGCCTGGCCCTTGCCGTCATAGCCCTCGCGCCGCGTCTTCAGCAGCGCGGGCAGGCCGATGCGGGGTAGGGCGGCGGCGATGTCGGCGGCGCTGTCGATCTGGGCGAAGGCCACGGTCGGGGCGTCCGCCGCGTTCAGGAAGCTCTTCTCTTCCACCCGGTCCTGCGCCACGCGCAGCGCGTCCGGCCCCGGCGCGACCGCCGCGCCCAGCGCCATCAGCGCCTCGACCGCCCGTACCGGCACATTCTCGAATTCGTAGGTCACCACGTCGGCGGCCTGCGCCAGGGCCTGCAGCGCCGCCGGGTCGTCATAGGCTGCCACGATCGTGTGTTTGGCGACGCGCGCGGCGGGCGAGCTTTCGTCCGGCGTCAGGATGACGACGTCCAGGCCCAGCCGCGCCGCCGCCAGCGCCAGCATGCGGCCCAGCTGGCCGCCGCCGAGGATGCCGATGGTCGAGCCGGGCGGCAGGGGGAAGGTCGTCGCCATCAGTCCTCGACCGTCTCGGCGACCGAAGCCGTCTGGGCCGCGCTGTGCGCCGCCACCCGCTCGGCCAGGGCCGGGTCGGACAGCGCCAGGATGCGGGCCGCCATCAGCCCTGCGTTCTTGGCCCCGGCCACCCCGACGGCCAGGGTGCCGACCGGGATGCCGCCGGGCATCTGGACGATCGACAGCAGGCTGTCCAAGCCGTTCTGCAGCTTGCTTTCCACCGGCACGCCCAGCACGGGCAGGTCGGTCATCGAGGCGGTCATGCCCGGCAGGTGCGCCGCGCCGCCGGCCCCGGCGATGATCACCTTGATCCCCGCCGCCTTGGCGCCCTTGGCGAAGGCGTACATGCGGTCGGGCGTGCGGTGGGCGGAGACGACCTTGGCCTCCCAGGCCACGCCGAGCGCGTCGAGGTTGTCCGCCGCGTGTTTCAGCGTCGGCCAGTCGGAGCGGCTGCCCATGATGATGGCGACCGGCGGGCTTGCGCTCATGACGTAGTCATCCCCTGCCTGGCGGCGGGAAATTCCCTGCGCCAGAAAGGCGCGGAGTATAGGCGCCGCTTGTGGCGCCGCAACCGATGCGTCAGATTCCACCGGTCGGGCAACTGGGCTATGATTCTCACATGAAGATCGGCGGCGCGCGTGCGGAAGCGTTCTCGGCCATGCGCAAGCGCGCATTGGCCCGGGCAGGCGCGCAGGTGACCGCCGACAAGGCCGCCCCGGCCGACAAGACCGCCTTCCTCGGCCTGGCCGAAACCGACCTGACGCCGGCCGTGCAGGGCGCGGTGAAGACCCTGCTGACCGAGATCGACGATCTGCGCGGCGAGGTGACCCGCCTCAAGGCCCGGCTGGCCGAGGTCGAGGCCCTGGCCGACCGCGACGTGCTGACCCCGCTCCTCAACCGCCGGGCCTTCGTGCGCGAGCTGCACCGCATCGGCGCCTTCGCCGCCCGCTACGGCAGCCCGGCGGCCCTCGTGTATTTCGACCTCGACGGCTTCAAGGCGGTCAACGACCGCTTCGGCCACGCCGCCGGCGACAGCGCGCTGAAGGTCGTCGCCGAGCGCCTGCTGGCCAACACGCGGGAGACCGACATCGTCGGCCGGCTGGGCGGCGACGAGTTCGCGGTCATCCTGGTCCAGACCGACCTCGACAACGCCGGCGTCCAGGCCGAACGCCTCAAGCAGGTGATCCAGGCCACGCCCGTCGACCTCGGCGACTGGTCCGCCCCGCTGCGCATCAGCTACGGCGTCCGCGCCGTGGAGCCCGGCATGGACCCCGAGGAAGCCCTGGCCGAGGCCGACGCCCGCATGTTCGTGCGCAAGAAGGGCGGCGCGTAAAGGGGCGGAGAAAGCCCGCGAAATCGCGCCAAAGACCGCCAAAATCCGGCCAGGTTCTCACGAAATCGCGCGAAATTCCGCCGATCGTCTCCAGTGTCTTCCATCCGTTTTTTTCGGCGCTAGAGCCCGCGCCTCACTGTGGTGTGCGGGGGATGGATTTGACGCCAGGGGGCGGAGAGCGCCCGCGCGCGGCCGTGGCCACCGGGGTGAACCCATGTGGGGCATGGCTTTGAGAGTCGCGGCTGCTGGCTCATGACCCATTTTGCGCCCGTCCGGCGGGGCGGGGATGGATGGAGTGCGGGGCAGGCGTGAGGCAGGGGCCGATTGTCCCCCATTGTCCCGCTTTGTCTCCAGAGTATGTGTCCCGGGAGTCTCTGGCGGGAACAGGTTCCGGCGACGGGCGGCGGGTGTCGCGGCACGCACGCCGACGTCGCCACTGCGCTCAACCGCACCGAGTCCTTCGCCGCCCGGCTTCGCTGCCGCCAAGGATGCCTGCCCCGTCAGCCGCCAAGGCGCGGGATGCCCTGCGAGGCTTCATGGCGGGGATGGCAACAGGGAAATTCGGCGTGTCTCCGAAGCGCTCCTGGAGCCTTGGTTCGGCCGTTGAAGTCTCAAGACAGAAACAGTGCAACATCGTGAAGAATAGCGCCGATCCCGCGTGGGATGAATAAAGGATATTACTCGCCAGTTGGCGGCAAACGCCCCATCGGCCAGTCAAATCCCCAAACTGGGTTAATGGTTCGTAAGTAGAAGCGGGTAACGTTGTCAGAATGCAATGGAAGGACTCTTGCTGTGATTGATTTTCTCAAATCGTCTCGAGGGCAGGGTGCCGTACTCAGTGCACTTGATCGGTCGCTCGCGATTATCGAGTTTGATCGCGACGGCAATATTCTGCGCGCCAACGCCAATTTCTGTTCGGCCCTGGGCTATGCCGAGAGTGAGATCCGGGGCCGGCATCACAGCATGTTCGTCGCTCCGGACTACGCCAAGAGCGGCGACTATGCCGACTTCTGGGCCAAGCTTCGCCGGGGCGAATACGACGCCCGCGAATACTGCCGCATCGCCAGGAGCGGCGAGGAGGTCTGGATTCAGGCTTCCTACAACCCGGTCATGAACGGCCGGGGTGTCGTCGAAAAGGTCGTGAAGGTCGCGTCGGTCACGACCGAGGCGAAGCTGAAGGCCGCCGAGGCCGAGAGCCGGATGGTGGCGCTGGATCGTGTGCAGGCCGTCATCGAGTTCACGACCGGCGGCGAAGTCATTACCGCCAACGACAACTTCCTCAAGGTGCTGGGCTACCGGCTCGACGAGATCAAGGGCCGCCACCACCGTCTGTTCGTGGATCCCGCCCACGCCCAGAGCGCCGAATACGCCGCCTTCTGGCGCAGGCTGAACGCCGGTGAGTTTGTCGCCGACGAGTTCGAACGGCGCGCCAAGGACGGCTCCTCCGTCTGGATCCAGGCCTCCTACAATCCGATCTTCGACGCCGGCGGCCGCGTCGTGAAGATCGTGAAGTTCGCCACCGACGTCACCGGGCGTGTGCGTTCGGTCGATCAGATCGCCGAAGGTCTGGCCCAGCTCGCGGCGAACAGGCTGACCCACCGCATCTCCGGGGCCGTCGATCCGGCGTTCGAGAAGGTGAAGGGCGACTTCAACAACGCGGTCGCCAATCTTCAACGCACCATGGAGGCGGTAAAGGCCGCCACCGACAGCGTGGACGGGGGCTCCAACGAGATCGCTCGCGCCTCGGACGATCTGTCGAAGCGCACCGAGCAGCAGGCGGCCAGCCTCGAGGAAACGGCGGCCGCGCTGGACCAGATCACCCAGACGGTCAGACGCACCGCCGAGGGCGCGAAACAGGCATCGGATGCGGCCACCAATGCGCGCTCGGAGGCTGAGAAGTCCGGCAACGTCATGCGGGACGCTGTCGGCGCCATGACCGAGATCGAGAGTTCATCGTCGCAGATCGGCCAGATCATCGGCGTGATCGACGAGATCGCCTTCCAGACCAACCTGCTGGCGCTCAACGCCGGCGTGGAAGCGGCCCGGGCCGGCGACGCCGGCAAGGGCTTCGCGGTCGTCGCCTCCGAGGTGCGGGCGCTGGCCCAGCGCTCGGCCGAGGCGGCCAAGGAGATCAAGGCCCTGATCAGCACCTCGAGCGCCCAGGTCAACCGCGGCGCCAAGCTTGTCGGGGACACCGGCAAGGCGTTGTCTGCGATCGTCGAGGCGATCGCCAACATCGACGCCCTGGTCGGCGAGATCGCGGCCTCGACCCACGAGCAGGCCACCGGCATGGGTCAGGTGAACACCGCCGTGAACCAGATGGACCAGGTCACGCAACAGAACGCCGCCATGGTCGAGCAGGCCACCGCCGCCGCGACGAGTCTGCGGAACGAAGCGTCGAGCCTCGCCAGCCTGATCTCGACCTTCGAGATCGACGGCCGGGCGAGGACCGCCCCCAACGTCAGGCCGGCGTCGGCGCCGGCCGCCGCCCCCGCCTCGCACAGGGACGACAATCCGGTCCACGCCGCTCGCGCGCGACTGGCCTCGTTCGGCCGCTCGGGCGCGGCCGTCGCCCTCAAGCCCTCCAGCGACTGGGAAGAATTCTGATGGCCGCCGACCTGATCGACGTCCTCGCCCGCGATGACGACCGCATCGAGGTCATCACCCTGGTGGTGAAGGACGTGGAGTTCTGCGTCGACATCAAGGCCGTCCGCGAGATCCGGGGCTGGACGCCCGCGACGCCGGTGCCCCATTCACCCTCCTACGTCAAAGGCGTGATCAATCTGCGGGGCATCGTCATGCCGGTGCTCGACCTGGCCGCACAGCTGGATCTGGGGATGACCGAGCCGACCAGCCGCCATGTCATTGTCGTGGCCCAGTGCGGCGACAAGCTGGCTGGTCTGCTGGTCGACAGCGTGCAGGAGACCTTCCACGTCTCCGCCGCCCAGCTGCAGTCGCCGCCGGCCGTGTGCGAACGGGATGGCGTCGGCGGCGTCGTGGACGCCATCCTGCCGCTGGAGGGGCGGATGATCAGCCGACTGGTCGTAGACCGGCTCGTCCAGCACGAAGCGTCGCTGGCGGCGTAGGGGCGGCGCGCGAAGCTGGGGTTGTGCGTCCTTCGACACGCGGCTGCTCAGGATGACTGGATCGGTAGGCTGCCCAGCATGGTCATGCTGAGCAGCGGTCACAGGCCGCGTGTCGACTGTGTTCACATCGGGGACACGCCTGGCTCTCGCCGGACGATGTCCCCCGGGCGCTGGTCTCAGTCGAAGATGTCGAAGATCGAACCGCGCCGCTTGCGGTAGCCGCCGTGGCCGTATTCGCCACGCTCTCCGTACTCGCCGCGTTCGCCGTACTCACCCCGCTCGCCATAGCCCGGGTTCAGGCCCTGCGGGCGCGGCGGCGGGGCGTAGGGCGCGGCCTGCGGGGCGGGCGGGGGCGGCGGCGCCGCCGCGGCTTCCTGGGCGCTGGCGGCCATGAGTTTTTCCAGCTCGCCGCGATCGAGCCAGACGCCCCGGCAGGTGGGGCACATGTCGAACTGCACACCGGCGCGGTCGACGGTCTGCATGGGGCCGTTGTCGTTGGGGCAAAGCAGAAGTGGCATGGGGCGTCCCTTCAAATGATCGGAAGCAGGATCGCGTGACAGGCGATCGGCCTCGGGTTCAAGCTGTGGTGCGTCCGACATCGCCGCGACCGCCCGAAGGGGTCGCCGCCAGAGGGGCCCGGTCCGCAGTCCCAACATGGGTGACGTCGGGCGATGGAACAAGGTTCCGCCGCGCCAGAATGGCGCTGTCCGGCGCGGGGTTTTCCGAGGGCGCTTCGCCGGGATCGGCTAGTCTGTCGAGGCGCGGGCCGGCGGCCCGCCGGGTTGAAGGAGGCGCGGTTGATCGTCGTCGAGGAAGTGCTGGGCCGAACGGAGGTGCAGGTCTTGCGCGAGGCGCTGGAGGCGGCGCGGTTCGCGGACGGCCGGGCCACGGCCGGCGCGGCGGCCATGTCGGTCAAGCACAATGAGCAGGCCCGCGGCGACGACCCGGCCGTCATCGCCGCGGGCCGTCGCGTGCGTCTCGCCCTGGAGGGCGCCCCGGTCATGCGTCGCCTTGTGCGTCCGATCCGCTGGTCCAGCCTGATCTTCTCGCGCTACGGGCCCGGCCAACAGTACGGCCTCCACGCCGACAATGCGGGGATGTACGCGGCCGACGGCGGACCGCTGCGCACCGATGTCAGCTTCACGGTCTTCCTGTCGGATCCGGAGACCTACGAGGGCGGCGACCTGTTCATCGAGGACCGGGCGGGTGGGCGGATGTTCCGCCCTCCGGCGGGATCGGCCATTCTCTACCCGACGGGGTTGCTCCACCGGGTCACGCCCGTGACGGCGGGCGAGCGGCTCGCCTGCGTGGGGTGGGTCCAGTGCCTTGTCCGGCGGCCCGACCAGCGGGAGATCCTCTTCGACCTCGAAGGCCTGCGGGACGAGGCGACCGGGGATGCGTCCCTGATTCTGGACAAGACGATCGGTAACCTGCTGCGCATGTGGGGCGAGGGGTGAGGCCGGCATCTCCAGGCTCCGGCATATCCGCAGGCCGCGGCCGCGGCCGCCTGCGCCGGCTGCGGCGTATGATCGCCTCAGATTCTGCTTCTACTCACGCGGCGCCGTCTCACGCGCCTTGAGGAATCGCGCCAGATCGGTGTCGGCGATGCGCCAGCCCTTGCCGATATCAACGGCGCGCAGCTCTCCGGACTTGATCCAGAGGCGCACGGTCGCATCGGACACCTCGAGCCGCTCGGAAATCTCATGCACGGTCTGGTAGCGGTCGCTCGGCACGCGTTTCCTCTCCTATAGTGGCGTTTAGCCTAGAATGGCGATGTTTGGTGATGTTTTGTTGATCTGGATCAAGCTGGAGTTTGACGGTCTGTGCGTTGCTGACGTCGTCCCTGGGGTAGCGGCGGAGGCGGATTTCCTCGCCCGGCGCCAAAGGGTCCTGATGAGGAGCCGTCATGCCGAAGACCCGTATCGCCTTCATGCCTCTCAATACCTATCCGAACGTCATGGCGGATGAGGCGATCCGCCCGGCCGTCGGCTTCGCGGCGTCTCTCGGCTGCTCGCTGCATGTGACGACCTACGCCGTGAACATCCCGCGTCTGTCCTCGCCGCTCGGCGGCCTGCTTCTGGATGTTCCGGGTCTGGCGCGGACGGCCGAGGAGGCCAGTCGCGCTGAATGCCGCCGCCTGGGCGAACTCGTGCAGGCCGCGGCGGGGGCGCTTGTCACGTCGCACGTCACCTGCCGCGAAGTCGAACTGGGCGCCGTCTTCGACGCCGCCGCCCATGAAGCGCGCTATTATGATCTCTCCATACTCCCCTGGTCTGACGCCAGTGTCGCGCCCCAGGACGTGACCCAGTCGGTTGTCTTCGGATCCGGCCGGCCGACGATCATCGTGCCGCCATCGACCGGCCCCGACCCGGTCAGCCATCTTGCGATCGCCTGGGATGGAAGCCGGGTCGCCGCCCGGGCCCTGGGAGACGCCCTGGCGCTGCTTCCGGAAGGCGGCCGCGTTACCGTCCTGACGGTTCAGGATGAGAAGCCGCTCGCAGGAAAGCTCGCCGAGACCCTGGCGACAGTGCTGGAGAAGCGCGGGCTTGTCGCCCAGGCGCACAGCATCTCACTCGGAAAGCGGAAGATCGGCGAGGCGCTTCAAGAGGAAGCGCTTCAGGCCGGGGCGACCCTCCTTGCCATGGGCGGGTTTGGGCACTCCCGCATCCGGGACTTCATCCTGGGCGGCGCGACCAAGGGCGTCTTCGCGAATCTGCGCCTTCCCGTACTGCTCTCGCACTGAGTGGAGGCGGGGCGTGGCCGGGCGCGCAGCCCAGCTCCAGCCTCGCCTTCACCCTTCTACGGCGCCGTGTAGTGCACCTGCGCGCCGGGCCCCAGCGGCAGGTCGAGCATCACCCAGCCGACGGTCATGCCGATGCCGACAACCATGAAGCACAGGGCGTAGGGCAGCATCAGCGCCAGCAGCGAGCCGACGCCCATGGTGCCGTCCCAGCGCCGGCTGAAGGCCAGGATCAGCGGGAAGTAGCTCATCAGCGGGGTCATGATGTTGGTGTAGCTGTCGCCCATCCGGTAGGCGGCGGTGGTCATCTCCGGGCTGATGCCCAGCAGCATGAACATCGGCACCACGACCGGGGACAGCGCGCTCCACTTGGCCGAGGCCGAGCCGATGAACAGGTCGAGGAACGATGACAGCAAGAGCACGCAGACCAGCAGCAGCGCGGCCGGCAGGGCCATGGCCTGCAGCGCCTCGGCGCCGTTGATGGCGATGATCGGGCCGATCCGCGACCAGTTGAACATGGCCACGAAGTGGGCGGCGAAGAAGACGAAGACCAGGTAGGGGGCCATGGTGCGCACCCCGTGCTGCATCATCTCGACCACGTCGCCGGGCGACCGGATCGCGCCGACGGCCCGGCCGAACACCGCGCCGGTGGCCAGGAACAGCACGAAGAACCCGGCGATCAGCGAGGCGTAGAGCGGCTGCAGCCGCGTCGTGCCTTCGGCCTCCTCGTCAATGAACGGGGTGTAGCCCGGCCACAGGGCCAGGGCCGCGAAGACGCCGACCACCAGCAGGGCGACCAGACCGGCGTGGCGCAGGCCCTTGCGCTCGTCTGGCGTGACGTCGGCCTTGTCGAGGTCGGCCTGCAGCTCGGCGTCGACGACCCCGCCCCAGGGCCCGAGCCTCGGCTCTACCACCTTGTCGGTGATGAACCAGACGATGGGGGTGAACAGGATGACGATGGCGAGGATGAAGTACCAGTTGCCCAGCGGATTCATCGTCCAGTCCGGATCAACGATGCGGGCCGCCTCCTGGGTGAAGCCCAGCAGCAGCACGTCGATCTGGCCCGGCATGACGTTGCCGGCATAGCCGCCCGAGACCGCCGCGAAGGCGGCCGCCAGCCCGGCCAGCGGATGGCGTCCGGCCACCGCGAAGATGATCGCCGCCAGCGGGATGAACACGACGTAGGCGGCGTCGGAGGCATGGTGCGAGACCATGCCGATGATGGCGACGATCGGGGTCAGCAGGCCCTTGTGGGCGTTGCGCAGCGAAGCGCGGATCAGGGCCGAGAACAGGCCGGCCCGCTCGGCCACCGCCGCGCCCATCATGATGGTCAGCACCAGGCCCAGCGGCGCGAAGCCGGCGAAGGTCTTGGGCATCTCGGTGAACAGCCGGGCGATGTTCTCCTCGGAGAACAGGCTCGAGGCGCGATAGGTCAGAACCCCGTCGGCCAGGTCGGCGAACTGCGGCGCCTTCTCGCCCGAGTAGGGCAGCGACGCCTGCCAGCCGAGCGTCGCGCCCAGCGCCGACAGCAGCATCAGCGCCAGGATCAGATAGACGAAGATGATCGTCGGGTCGGGCAGCAGGTTCCCCGCGCGCTCGACGAATCCGAGAAAGCCGCGCTGGCGGTCGGGGCGGGGGGCGTCAGTCATCGGGGGATCGCTGCTCCGGCGCGGTCGGTCGGACGACTCTTCTAACCACGAATATCGCGGGCGTCTTCACCCAGAGTCACGTCCCGCCCCTACACCGCGCCTGACGCCGCGCCGCGGGCGAAGCTGCTCATCCGCTCGGCGATGACGTCGCCGATCGCCTCGACCGCGACGCGACGGGGGAAGTGGGCCCGCCAGGCGATGCGGATGGTGCGGCCCGGCCTGCCCACCAGCGGCCTCAGCACCAGGCCGGCGTCCTGCGCCGCGCCGGCGGCCAGGCCGGGGATCAGCGTCGTGCCGTAGCCGGCGGCGACCATGTTCATCAGGGTCGGCAGGCTGGAGGCGCGCAGCGCGCCGCCCAGGGCCGCCGCCTGGCCGCAGGCCTCCATCGCCTGGTCGCGCAGGCAATGGCCGTCGGACAGGACCAGGATGTCCTGGGTCAGGTCGGCCTCCGCCACCGTCGCCCGCGCCGCCAGCGGATGGTCGGGTGGCAGGGCGGCGAGGAAGGGCTCGTCGAACAGCGCGCGGCTGACCAGGTCGGGGCCGTCGACCTCGGTGGCCAGCAGGGCGGCGTCCAGCTGGTGGTTGCGCAGCCGCTCCAGCAGCACCTCGGTCTGGTCCTCCCAGGGTTCGAGCTCCAGCGCCGGAAGGGCTTCGCGCAGCGGGGCGAAGATCAACGGCAGCAGGTAGGGGGCGAGCGTCGGGATGATGCCCAGCCGGAACCGCCCGGCCAGCGGGTCGCGCAGGCTCTGGGCCGAGGCCAGCAGCGCCTCGGTGGCGGCCACCGCGTCGCGGGCGTGGTCGATGATCTGCAGGCAGGCGGCGGTCGGCGCGGCCTGTTTGCTCGACCGCTCGAACAGGATGACGCCCAGCTGGTCCTCCAGCTTGCGGATCTGCACCGACAGGGTCGGCTGGCTGACGCCGCTGGCCTTGGCGGCGCGGCCGAAGTGCTCGTGCTCGGTCACGGCCAGCAGGTAGCGGAGGTCTCGCAAGTTCATTTCACGGGCGGCCGGATCATAGGCGTTGCCTATCAAGGTGATTGGGTCTTCGTGCTTCTGGTTATCACGACGCCATGACAAGCTGAAGCCGTCGATGTCGCCGATCACTCCCGGTCGCGCGCGACGCAGAACACGTCAGGGACGGAGAGACACCATGGACGGAAGCGATATCGTCGAACCGACGTCGAAGTGCCCGCTCAAGCACGGCGTTCGATTCCACACGAGTTTCGGCGGCCGGTCGAACCGCGACTGGTGGCCCAACCAGCTCAACCTGGGCATCCTGCACCAGCACGCCCCGGCCTCGAACCCGATGCCGGTCGGCTTCAGCTACGCCAAGGAAGTGACCAAGCTGGACGTCGAGGCCCTGCGCAAGGACCTGCAGGCCCTGGTCACCGACTCCCAGGACTGGTGGCCGGCCGATTATGGCCACTACGGTCCGCTGTTCGTGCGCATGGCCTGGCACAGCGCCGGCACCTACCGCACGGGTGACGGCCGCGGCGGCGCGGGCTCGGGCAACCAGCGGTTCGCGCCGCTCAACAGCTGGCCCGACAACGGCAACCTCGACAAGGCGCGGCGTCTGCTTTGGCCGATCAAGCGCAAGTACGGCAACCAGATCAGCTGGGCCGACCTGATGATCTTCGCCGCCGACGTCGGCATGGAGACCATGGGCTTCAAGACCTTCGGCTTCGGCTTCGGCCGCGAGGACGTCTGGCAGCCCGAGGAGGACGTCTACTGGGGCGCCGAGGACAGCTGGCTGGGCGACACCCGCTACAAGGGCGAGCGCGAGCTCGATAACCCGCTGGCCGCCGTGCAGATGGGCCTCATCTACGTCAATCCCGAAGGCCCCAACGGCAATCCCGATCCGCTGGCCTCGGCGCACGACATCCGCGAGACCTTCGCCCGCATGGCGATGAACGACGAGGAGACCGTCGCCCTGATCGCCGGCGGCCACACCTTCGGCAAGGCGCACGGGGCCGGCGACGCGGCCCAGGTCGGCGTCGAGCCGGAAGGCGCGGGCCTCGCTGAACAAGGCCTGGGCTGGAAGAACAGCCAGGGCGTCGGCAACGCCGGCGACACCATCACCAGCGGCCTGGAAGGCGCCTGGAAGCCCAAGCCGACCACCTGGGACAACGGCTACTTCGAGACCCTGTTCGGCCACGAATGGGAGCTCACCAAGAGCCCGGCCGGCGCCAACCAGTGGAAGCCGAAGGACCCGGCCGCCAATGTGCTGGTCGAGGACGCTCACGACCCGACCAAGCGCCACGCGCCGATGATGGCGACCACCGACCTGGCGCTGCGGATGGACCCGATCTACGAGCCGATCTCGCGCCGGTTCCTGAACGACCACGCCGCCTTCACCGACGCCTTCGCCCGCGCCTGGTTCAAGCTGACCCACCGCGACATGGGACCGCGCGCCCGCTACCTCGGCCCGCTGGTCCCGCAGGAGGAGTTGATCTGGCAGGATCCGGTCCCCGACGTCGACCACCCGCTGGTCAACGCCTCGGACATCACCGAGCTGAAGGCGGCGGTGCTGGCCTCGGGCCTGACCGTGCCGCAGCTGGTCTCGACCGCCTGGGCCTCGGCCTCGACCTTCCGGGGTTCGGACAAGCGCGGCGGGGCCAACGGCGCCCGCATCCGCCTCGCGCCGCAGAAGGACTGGGCGGTCAATAGCCCGGCCCATCTGGCCACCGTGCTGGCGGGCCTGGAGGCGGTGCGGTCGGCCTTTAACGGCAAGCAGACGGGCGGCAAGCAGATCTCGCTGGCCGACCTGATCGTGCTGGCGGGCGGCGCGGCCATCGAGAAGGCGGCCAAGGACGGCGGCCATGCGGTGGAGGTCCCCTTCACCCCGGGTCGCACCGACGCCTCGCAGGACCAGACGGACGTCGAGTCCTTCTCCGTCATGGAGCCGGCGGCCGACGGGTTCCGCAACTACCTCAAGCCGAACCAGGCGATGACGGCCGAGGAGATGCTGATCGACAGGGCCCAGCTGCTGACCCTGTCGGCGCCGGAGATGACGGTGCTGGTCGGCGGCCTGCGGGCGCTGGACGCCAACACCGACCGCAGCCGGCACGGCGTGCTCACCGATCGGCCGGGCGTCTTGAGCAACGACGTCTTCGTCAATCTGATCGACATGGGCACGACGTGGACGGCGACGTCCGAGGAAGAGGCGCAGTTCGAGGGCCGTGACCGGGCCACCGGCGCGCTGAAGTGGACGGCCACCCGCGTCGACCTGGTGTTCGGCTCCAACTCCCAGCTGCGGGCCCTGGCCGAGGTCTATGCCCAGTCCGACGCGGAAGGCGCCTTCGTCGAGGCCTTCGTGGCGGCCTGGACCAAGGTGATGAACGCCGACCGCTTCGACCTCGCCTGAGGTCACGGGACGGCCGGGCGCGGTTCGAGCCGGATCGCGCCCGGGGTCACGACGGGACAGGCCGCGGCGCTCCTCAATGACCGCGGCCGTCCCGCCTGCTCGGGAGGACGGTCTGATGCCTACCTTCGTTGAGGCGGCCATCCGTGAGGAACTGCGCCGCGCGGGCCTCGCCGCCCAGGGAACGCTGCCGCGCTTGCTGGCCATCCTGCGCCAGTCGCCGGACACCCATCTGACGACGCCGGACGTCGCCGACCTGCTGGCCCGGAGCGGGGTCGCCATCACCTTGGCCGAACTCGCCCACCAGCTGGAGATCCTCGCCGCCGGCGGCCTGATCACCCGGCTGCCGACGCCGGCCGCTGAGGTGACCTGGGACCTGGTGCCCGAGGCTCACGCCCACTTCGTCTACGGCGACTTCGACCAGATCATCGACATGCATGTGTCCGAGGAGACCCTGCTGGCCATGATCCGCGACGCATTGGCGCAACGGCCCGGCGGGGTGGAGGTGTTCGTGCGGTTCCGGCGGGATCGCCAAGCCTAGCCAGCGGTCCGCGCAACCGCCCCTCTCGGCGACCGTTACCAAGGCTCACAGAAATCCGAGGATATGCGCGATGATACTTCCCCAAGGCGCCGTGGTTGCCGTTGTCGACGGCGAGAAGCTGGTGATGTTCCACAACACCGGCCAGGCGACGGAAGTCGAGCTGACGGCCATGGACCTGCCGGCGGTCGAGCCGGGGACCGCGTCGCGGGGACACCACTCCAGCGGCGCCAATCCCGACAACGACACCCAGGCCGAGGATGCCTTCGCAGGCGGCGTCGCGGCGCTGCTGAACAGGAAGGCGCTGGACGGAAAGTTCGACAAGCTGCTGGTCATCGCCGCGCCCAGGACGCTCGGCGAGCTGCGCAAGCACTGGCACAAGGTTCTGCAGGAAAAGCTGGTCGGCGAGATCGCCAAGGACCTTGCCGGTCAGTCCACCGACCAGATCACCAGGGCGATCGCGGCGGCGTGAGGGCAGCGGGGACATGTACCTCTCCGGTACGTGTCCCCACGGCTGGTCGCTCGCCTAGAACAGACCGGCCCGCTGGGCGATGACGACCGCGGCCGCGATCAGGATCAGAGCCTGGATGATCGAGCCGAACGGCGAGGGCAGGGGAAGCTTCTGCACGGCCCAGGCAATCAGGGCGGCGACGACCAGAACGATGATGGCGAAGATCAAGAGAGACATGGCGAGTTCCTGCGGCGACCTTGGTCGCGGTTCGCAGGGTTAAGCGCTTGCTTGGCTGTTCTGTTCCATGAGGCGGCGCGCGGGGACATGCACTTCAGTGCGCGTCCCCATCAGTGCGTGCCCTCATCGGCCTAAAGGCTGCAGGGGACACGTACCGGAAGACGGTACATGTCCCCTCTCACCTAGAACCGCAGGGCGCGGGCTTCCTTGACGTGCGGCAGGGACTGGATCTTCGCCAGCAGGGCGTCGTCCGGAGCCTGGTCGACGCCGACCAGGGCGATGGCGTCGGCGTCGGCGCTGACGCGGCCCAGGTTGAAGGTGGCGATGTTGACGCCCGCTTCGGCCAGGATCGTGCCCAGGGCGCCGATGAAGCCCGGCTTGTCGAGGTTGTTGACGTAGAGCATGGCCGGGCCGAAGGCGGCGTCCAGCTCCATGCCCTTGACCTCGACGATGCGCGGCGTCCCGGCGATCACCGTGCCGGCGAAGGAGCGCTTGCCGATCTCGGTGGTGATGGTGATGCGCATCAGGCTGTCATAGGTCGGGCTGACCTCCTGGCGGCTCTCGGAGACGGTGATGCCGCGCTCCTTGGCCACGGCCGGGGCCGAGACCATGTTGATCTCCGCCAGCATCGGCTTGAGCACGCCCGCGAGCGCGGCGCTGGTCATCGGCTTGACGTTCAGGGCCGCCACGTCGCCTTCGTAGGCGATGTCGATGGCGGTGATGCCGAAGTCGACCATCTGGCCGGCGAAGGCGCCGATCTTCTCGGCCAGGGCCACGAACGGCTTCAGGCGCGGGGCTTCTTCCGCCGTGATCGAGGGGCTGTTCAGGGCGTTGGTCACGGCGCCGGTCAGCAGGTAGTCGCTCATCTGCTCGGCGACCTGCAGGGCGACGTTCTCCTGCGCCTCGTTGGTGCTGGCGCCCAGGTGCGGGGTGGCCACGACCTTGTCGCTGCCGAACAGCGGGTTTTCCTTGGCCGGTTCGGTGACGAAGACGTCGAAGCCGGCGCCGCCGACATGGCCCTCGTCCAGCAGCTTGCGCAGGGCGACCTCGTCGACCAGGCCGCCGCGGGCGCAGTTGACGATCAGCACGCCCTTCTTGGTCTTGGCCAGGTTCTCGGCCGACAGGATGTTGCGGGTCTTGTCGGTCAGCGGGGTGTGCAGGGTGATGACGTCGGCGCGGGCCAGCAGGTCGTCCAGCTCGACCTTCTCCACGCCCATCTCGATGGCGCGTTCGGGCGACAGGAACGGGTCATAGGCCACGACCTTCATCTTCAGGCCCAGCGCCCGGTCGGCGACGATGCCGCCGATGTTGCCCGCGCCGATCAGGCCCAGGGTCTTGGCGTAGAGCTCCACGCCCATGAAGCGGTTCTTCTCCCACTTGCCGGCCTGGGTCGAGGCGTCGGCGGCGGGCAGCTGGCGGGCCAGGGCGAACATCATGGCGATGGCGTGCTCGGCGGTGGTGATCGAGTTGCCGAACGGGGTGTTCATGACCACGATGCCCTTGGCCGTGGCGGCCGGGATGTCGACGTTGTCGACCCCGATGCCGGCCCGGGCGATGACCTGCAGCTTGTTGGCGGCGGCGATCACGTCCTTGTCGAGCTTGGCGCCCGAGCGGATGGCGATGCCGTCATAGTCGCCGATGACGGCGATCAGCTCGTCCTTGGTCAGGCCGGTCTTGATGTCGAAGTCGACGCCGCGATTCTTGAAGATGTCGACGGCGGCGGGGCTGAGTTTGTCAGCGATGAGAACGCGGGGCATTTGGGTGTTCCTTCTCCCCTCCCGGCTGCGCGGCGAGGGGTCGGTGGAATGGGAATGAGGCAGGGTGGGCGGAGGCCAGGCTCCGCCCGGAAGCGTCAGGCCGCGGCCAGCTCGGCGGAGACCGACGCGAAGGCCCAGTCGAGCCAGGGCGTCAGGGCCTGCACGTCGGCCGTGTCGACCGTCGCGCCGCACCAGATGCGCAGGCCCGGAGGGGCCTTGGCGTAGCCGCCGATGTCATAGGCCGCCTTTTCCTTCTCCAGCAGGGACGCCAGCTTCTTGGCGAAGTCGGCCTGGGCGTCAGCGGAGAGCGCGGTGACCTTCGGATCGACGACCTTCAGGCAGACGGAGGTGTTGGACCGCATGGCCTTGTCCTCGGCCAGGAACGCGACCCAGGGCGTGACCGCGACCCAGTCCTCGAGCGCCTTCAGATTGGCTTCCGAGCGGGCCTTCATGCCGGCCGCGCCGCCAACCGTGTCGGCCCAGGCCAGGGCGTCCAGGGCGTCCTCGACGCAGAGCAGCGAGGGGGTGTTGATCGTGGCGCCCTCGAAGATCGCGGCGTTGAACTTGCCGTTGTCGACCATGCGGAACAACTTGGGCATCGGCCAGGCCGGGCTGTAGCTCTCGAGGCGGGCCACCGCGCGGGGCGACAGGATCAGCACGCCGTGGGCGGCCTCCCCGCCGAGCGCCTTCTGCCAGGAGAAGGTCACCGCATCGAGCTTGGCCCAGTCGAGGTCCTGGGCGAAGGCGGCGCTGGTGGCGTCGCAGATGACGATGCCTTCGCGGTCGGCGCTGATGAAGTCGGCGTTGGGCACGCGCACGCCGCTGGTGGTGCCGTTCCAGGTGAAGACCAGGTCGGCGTCAGGGCGGACCTTGCTGGTGTCCGGCAGCTGGCCGTAGGGGGCGTCGAGCACCTCCACATCCGGCAGCTTGAGTTGCTTGGTGACGTCCGTGACCCAGTCCTTGCCGAACGACTCGAAGGCCAGCAGCTGGACGGGCTTGGGGCCGAGCATCGACCACATGGCCATCTCGACGGCGCCGGTGTCGGAGCCGGGGACGATGCCGATCAGGAAGTCGGCCGGAACGCCCAACACCTCGCGGGTGCGGTCGATGGCCAGCTTCAGCTTCGCCTTGCCGGGCTTGCCGCGGTGCGAGCGTCCAAGGACGGCGTCGTTCAGGCTTTGGGGGGTCCAACCGGGTCTCTTGGCGCACGGGCCTGAAGAGAATTCGGGGCGCGCCGGGCGCAAAGCCGGCTTCTGCGGAGTCGTGGTCACTGCGATGTCTCCCATCCTTGCAGATGGACTGCGCCCCGTTGGGGGGGCGTGGCCCGCCGCCGAAGAACCCGATTTCGCTGCGCCGCACAAGTGAAGTTTTTCGCGCGCGGCGCTGCGTCGCGGGGGCCCGCGCAAAAATCTTCTCTTACAGCCCGTGATTTGGCGCGCGCCGCCCCGATCCCGTAGGAAGGCGCATGGGCGGGACAAATCACAAACTCGACTGGCTGGTGCTGGGCATCCTGGTGATCATCTGGGGCTCGGCCTTCGCCGGCCTGAAGATCGCCGTCGGCGGCATCCATCCCTTCTGGGTTTCGGCCATCCGGCTGTGGGTCGCGGCGCTGACGCTCTGGCTGCTGGCGTCGGCCCGGGGCGAGCAGATGCCCCGCTTCACGCTTGGCCGGGACTCGCCCTGGCCGGCCTATGCCCTGGTCGGTCTGGTCGGGTTCGCCGCGCCCTTCTTCATGTTCTCGACCGCGGCCCAGAGCCTGCCCAGCGCGGTCAACGCCATCTGCAACGGCGCTTCGCCGGTGTTCACCGTCGCCCTGGCCCATGTCTTCCTGGCCGACGAGCGACTGACAGCGCGCAAGGCGGCGGGCGTGGGCCTGGGCTTCGCCGGCCTGCTGACCCTGGTCGGGCCCAGGCTGATCGGCGGCGCGACCCTGGAGGTCGGTTTCCTGGTCCTGGCGATCGGGGCGGCGGCCTTCTACGCGGCGTCCAACATCCTGATGCGCAAGGCCCCGCCCTTCGCCTCCACGGTGGGGGCGCTGATGATGTGCCTGACCGGGGCGGTGTTCGCCACGTTCGGCGCGCTGGTTCTGGAAGGTCCGCCGCCGGTCCCGCCGCTGATCCCGCTGCTGGTCACCCTCGCGCTGGGCGTCGCGTCCAGCGGACTGGGGACGGTGGGCTGGGTGTGGCTGCTGCAGCGTCGCGGCGCGGTGTTCACCAGCATGACCGTCTACCTGCTGCCGGTCTGGGCGACGATCATCGGCGTCGGGCTGATGGGCGAGCGACCGGGCTGGAGCGCCTTCGCGGCCCTCGCCCTGATCCTGGGCGGCGTGGCGCTGACCAATACGCGAGGGCGGACGGCGTGAGGTTCAGGCCTGAGCGCGCATCCGGGCTCGCCAGGCGATGACCGTGCCCGTCAGGATGCAGAGCAGAATCGTCAGTGTGACCAGATTGTTGACTATCGCGTAGAGCCGGTCGCGCTGCAATTCAGCGACGAGATAGTAGGCGTGGAGGCTGAACTGACCCGCCTGCAGCAGCATGGCCGCTCCGATCCACAGGCTGGCGTAGCGGATGGCCAGGATCAGGAAACCCACCGCAAGAACGCCATCGGCGATCAGCAGGGCCACCGAGATGGCTTCCTTGTTGAGCAGATGGTGCACCGCGAAGGCCACGAGGGAGGTGATGAGCTTCAAGCTGGCGCCGTAGCGCTCGGCCGAGCCACCCTTCCACCAAGCGAACCCTAGGACCGCCAAGGTCGCGGCCCATCCGATCATCGGGAGTGGTGACTGGTACATCTCATGCGCCTCTAACGGAATTAGAGGCGCATGAGCATTAAACTATTGCAACGTCAGCAGATCAGCTGACCTGGCGCAGGTCGTCGCTTTCCTGGGCGAACTGCGGGGGCTTGTCTTCCCATCCGGTCATCTTGGTGCGGACGCCGATGCGGAGCTTCACCTCGTTCAGCTCGTTGTGCGCGCCGACAATGGCCGAGCGGGCTTCGCCGAGCGCCGAGAGGGCTTCGACCAGCTTCGCGGAGGCGTTGTCGCCGACCACGGCCGAAAGGTGCAGATCCTTACGGGCCTTGAGCATTTCGGCCATCAGCTCGGCCGCTTCGGTCATCGCCGCGTCGAGGGCGGCTTCAGTCGCGAACAGCTTCCGCGCGACCTTCTGGACCACAAAAACCTTTTCCACGTTTCACTCTCCATCAGCCCTTAGGCGAGCTCATGGTAAACGAAACCTTAAGCCGCGACTAGGTAAACAGAGGGTTAAATTGTCGCGGAAGCGAAGCGTTAGGGGAATTGCGCGATAACGATCCGTCACGGGGCTGTTTTTCGGGCAGATGGACCACAGCGCAAACACCAGCCAGGCTTCGAGCCACGCGCCGTTCCAGGCGAGAATCGCCAGCGTCGCGCTGATCACGACGGTGGCTGTTCTGCTGGCCGCGTGCGGGACGTTCATGATTCAGCAGTGGGCCGTCTCGCTGCAGGAGTCCCGCGCCGCCACCGGCGCGATGAACGCTGTGGTGGCCCGGATCGCCGCGCCGGCGCTGGTCGCCGGGGACAACGACGCCGCCGGCCGCGCGATGGACTCCATCATCGGCGCGCCGGGCGTGCGCGAAGCCAGCCTGATCGACGCCCGGGGGCGGATCATCGCCATCCGGCGCGACCCCGGACCCGCGGGCGACGACGAGCATGTCGTCCGCACGCCTGTAACCCTCGACGGCCGGACGGTCGGGGCCCTGGTGACCACCGTCGAGGCGCCGACCCTGGCCGACCTGGCCCCGCGCTACGCGGCGCTGACCTTCGCCCTGTTCTTCGGCGCAGCCGGCATCGCCATGTTCGTGGCCACCACCCTGGCCCGCCGCATCACCCAGCCGGTCAACCGCCTGTCCGAGGCCATGACCGAGGTGGCGCAGAGCGGTCGCTTCACCCTGGTGGCCGAGGACGCCGACGACGACCTGTTCCGCAGCCTGGCCCGCAGCTTCAACCAGCTGATCAGCAAGCTCGACGCCAACGATCGCGACCTGCGCGCCACCCTGGGCGAGCTGGTCGTGGCCCGCGACCAGGCCAACGCCGCCAACGTGCTCAAGAGCCAGTTCCTGGCCAACATGAGCCACGAGATCCGCACGCCGCTCAACGGCGTGCTGGCCATGGCCGACGTGATGGCCCGCGACGAGCTGGGCGCCCGCCAGCGCGAGCGACTGGGTGTGATCCGCGAGTCCGGCGAACTGCTTCTCAGCGTCATTAACGACGTGCTGGACCTGTCCAAGATCGAGGCCGGCCGCCTCGAGCTGGCTGTCTGCGACTTCTCGCTGGACGAGATGGCGGAGGGGGCGGTCAGCGCCTTCCAGGTCATGGCCGCCGAGAAGGGCCTGCGGTTCGGCATCGCCGTCGACCCCGGCGCCGCGGGCTGGTGGACGGGCGATCCCGACCGGATCCGCCAGGTGCTCAGCAATCTGGTGTCCAACGCCATCAAGTTCACGGTCGAGGGCGCGGTGGCCGTCCGCTTTTCGCTCGGCCCGACGGGCGGCCTGCGGCTGACGGTGTCCGACACCGGCATCGGCATCGCCCAGGACAAGCTGCCGACCCTGTTCGAGAAGTTCATCCAGGCCGACAACTCCACCACCCGACGGTTCGGCGGCACGGGGCTGGGCCTGGCGATCTGCCGGGAGCTGGCGCAGCTGATGGGCGGCCACATCGCGGCCCGCAGCATCGAGGGCGAGGGCTCGACCTTCGTCGTCGACCTGCCGCTGCCGCGCGGCGCGGCGCCGATACCGGCCGAACCGGCCGAGACGACCGCACAGCCCCAGGACCAGCGCCGCCTGCGCATCCTGGCGGCGGAGGACAACGCCACCAACCAGAAGGTCCTGCAGGCCGTCCTGGAGCCGCTGGACGTTCACCTGCAGATTGTCCCCGACGGCCGCGAGGCGGTCGACGCCTGGCGGGGCGGCGGGTTCGACCTGATCCTGATGGATATCCAGATGCCGGTCATGGATGGCGTCGAGGCGGCGCGGGCGATCCGGGCCGCCGAACAGTCCGAACACCTGCCGCGGATCCCGATCCTGGCCCTGACCGCCAACGCGCTGGTGCACCAGGTCGAGTCCTATCTGGCGGCCGGCATGGACGGCCATGTGTCCAAGCCGATCGAGCTGAAGCGACTCTATGACGCGATCGAGACCGCCGTCGCCCAGTCCGCCCAGGCCCGTTCACAGGCGGCCTGACGACGGCCTCCAACCTGAACAGAACATAACGAGCCGCTCAGAACCGTTTCAGGTTCAAAGTGTTCTTCTCTCCTCAACGCCGCAGCCACTGGCGTTGGCGAAGAGGAACCGAACCATGAAAAAGATCCTGATCTCCGTCTTGGCGGTCTCGGCGCTGACCGCCGCCGCTGTCCCCGCCATGGCCGCGCCGTGGCAGAACATCAACCAGCGTCAGGCCCAGCTGGACCGCCGCATCGACGTGGGCGTCCGCAACGGTTCGCTGACCCGCTACGAAGCCACCCGCCTGCGCACCGAATTCCGCCAGATCGCGCAACTCGAGGTCCGCTACCGCCGGACCGGCGGCCTGCAGGGCTGGGAACGCGCTGACCTGGACCGTCGCTTCGACGTCCTGAGCCGCAAGATCCGCATCGAGCGCCACGACCGTGACGACCGCCGGCGCGGCGGCGGCTACGGCCCCGGCGCCGGCTACGACGCCGATCGCGACGGCCGTCCCGACCGCGCCGACCGCTTCCCCCACGACCCGCGTCGCTGGTAATCCCCCCGACCAGCAGCGCGACGAGCGCCCTCGCCCCCTCCCCCGGGGCGGGGGCGCTTTCGCGTTACAGGCGCAGCACGCCCTCGACCACGGTCACGGCCTGTCCGCGCAGCAGCACCCGGTCGCCGCGCAGTTCGCATTCCAGGTCGCCGCCGCGACCCGGATAGGCCTGGTGGAAGGTCAGCACATTGCGCTTCAGCTTCGCCGACCACAGGGGCGAGAGGATGCAGTGCGCCGACCCGGTCGCCGGATCCTCCGGAATACCCGAGCCCGGCGCGAAGAAGCGGCTGACCACGTCATAGGGCGCGCTGGCGCCCGCCAGAGCCGCGACCGACAGGTTGCCCCGCCCGCCCGTGGCCTCGCCGGCGATCTTCTCCAGCGCCGACAGATCGGGCGTCAGGGCCCGGATCGTCGCCTCGTCCTCGAACACCGCCACCAGGTATGACCCGGCCCAGACCTCGGACGGCGTGGCGCCCAGCGCCTCGGTCAGGCCCTCAGGGACGGCGGTCTGCCTGGGCGGGTTGGCGGGGAAATCCATCTCGTAGCCGTCGCCGCGGCGGGCGACCGTGAGGGGGCCCGACTTCGTGTCGAACGTGACCATCGGCGCGTCCAGCCCCAACTCGGCGAACAGCACATGGGCCGCGGCCAGGGTCGCATGGCCGCACAGCGGCACCTCCAGCGACGGCGTGAACCAGCGCAGGCCGAAGCGGGCCGGATCTTCGGTGGTCAGCAGATAGGCCGTCTCGGCCTGGTTGTTCTCCGCCGCCAGCGCCTGCATCCAGGCGTCCTCGCGCCATGCAGTCTGGGGCTCGGTCACACAGGCCGGGTTGCCCCGGAAGGGGGCGGTGGCGAAAGCGTCTACGGTCCACTGGCGCAATGAAGGAACTCCTCGGATAACAGGATCGCCAAAGGTGGTGGTCATGACGCTCGAACTCAACGCAGGCAAGCTGCTTGGACTGTTCACGCCGCTCTGGGTGCTGCTGGCCCTGTCGCTGACGGTGAACTGGGCCGACTGGCAGGACAAGCCGCTGACCCTGGCCTGGGTCGGCGGGCTGCCGTTCCTGGGCACCGGCCTGCTGTGGAGCTTCGGCCGCCGACGCTGGCGGCTGGAGCTGACGCCGACGGCGCTCATCCATCACACGCTGGGCCGCACCGAGCGCTTCGAGTGGGACCGGATGGGCGAGATCGCCATTGACGGCGTGCCCGGGCTGGACTTGATCTCGCCGTCCACGCTGCGCTTTGCCTACAACGGCGGCGGCGGTATCGGATCCGCCGTCAGCGGCGTCATCGGCCGACGCCTGCTCTGCGTGTTCGGCGACGGCGGCGCCCGCCGGCTCAAGAGGGAAATCGGCGACTATCGCCGGCTGCACGCGGGGAGGCGCAAATGACCTTCGAAACCACGACACCCGACGGCTTCACCGTCAGCGACGACCCGGCCCGGTTCGACATGCCGCGCGCCCACCATTGGATCAGCGAGCAGTCCTACTGGGGCAAGGGCATTCCCTATGCGACCCTGGCCGCCGCGGTCCGGGGCAGCCTGACCTTCGCCGCCTACGCGCCCGACGGGCAGATGGCGGCCATGGCCCGGGTGGTCACCGACCGGGCGACCTTCGGCTGGCTGTGCGACGTCTTCGTGGACGAGGCGTATCGTGGGAAGGGGCTGGGCAAGGCGCTCATGGCCTATCTGAAGGTGCATCCGGACCTGCAGGGCTTCCGCCGCATGCACCTGGCCACCGCCGACGCCCACGAGCTTTACCGCCAGTTCGGGTTCACCGAGCTGACCGGCGTCGATCGCTGGATGGAGATCCGGGACTCGACCCTCTACACGCGCGGGCGGTGAGGGGGAGCGGTCGTGCGTGCTTCGACACGCAGCCTTTGGCTGCTGCTCAGCATGACTATGAGGGGTAGTCTTCCAACTAAGTCATCCTGAGCAGGCCCGTAGGGCCGTGTCGAAGGACGCAAGGTGGGCGCAACGTCGGTGCGTCCTTCGCGACGCGGCCTGCGGCCGCTCCTCAGGATGACGAAGGTTTGGGGCTGCAACAGAGGTCGTCATCCTGAGGAGCGAGCTCTCGGGCGAGCGTCGCGAAGGACGCAAGGCCCGTCAGCCCGCCTCCACCACCGTGATCTCCGGCCAGCGGCCACGCGCGGAGGCGATGACCTTGTTCCAGCCCTTGGCGAGACCCCGGGTCGGGTTGGGCCGGATAGTCATGGAGAACAGGTCGTCCAGCCCGAACGGCGCGGCGATGGTCAGGCGGTCGTCGGCCTCCAGCCGCACGCCGACGCCGAAGCAGGGGGCGACGAAGCGGCCCAGCGCCTCGGCGCTGCTGTGCAGCGGCTCGTAGGGTTCGCCGAAATGGTCCTCGAACCACAGGTGGACGCGGGCCTGGTTGCGCACCTCGACCTGCTGGTCGAACGGCGGCGGGAAGTGGCTGGCGGCGCGTTTGATGTGGACGTCCTCGGCCTCGTAGCTCGTGTCGGCCGCGTCGAAATAGGCGATGTCGTAGTCCTTGATCCCGTAGTCGGGGTCGCGGCCGGTCAGGTGGTTCCAGACCTTCTGGTAGACAGCGCCCGACACGATCAGCCAGTCGGGCAGGTCGAGGTCCCGGGTCAGCCGCAGCACGGTCGTCAGCGAGTCCGAGCCCCGGACGATGGCCTCCAGACGGTCTTCGAGTGTGTCGCTCATCGGTCGCCTCGCAGGGTCCAGCCGTGGTCCAGCGGACCGTGGCCGGCCCCGAATCCCGGCGCGCGCAGCATGGCCTCGTGGACATAGCTCCAGGCCCGCGCCACGGCGTCGGTCAGGCTCAGGCCTTGCGCCAGGCCGACGGCGCAGGCGCTGGCCAGGGTGCAGCCGGTGCCGTGGGTGTGGC
This sequence comes from Caulobacter sp., assembly GCA_031426695.1. Lineage (GTDB taxonomy): Bacteria > Pseudomonadota > Alphaproteobacteria > Caulobacterales > Caulobacteraceae > Caulobacter. The sequence continues at coordinate 106,003 of JASJPM010000005.1, read as the reverse complement.
GGGTGTCGATCCGCTCGCCCTCGAAGGCTGTCTCGCCGTGCGGCGTGATCAGCAGGTCGGTCAGGCGCTCGCCCGCGATGTGGCCGCCCTTCATCAGCACCGCCTTCGCGCCCCAGCCCAGCAGGACGTCGCCCGCGCGGCGCAGGTCGTCGGTGGTCAGCACCGGCAGGCCGGTCAGGGCCTCGGCCTCCGGCGCATTGGGCGTCAGCAGGGCGGCGCGGGGGATCATCAGTTCGCGAACGGCTTCGACCGCGCGCGGCGCCAGCAGCGAGGCCCCGCCCTTGGCCACCATCACCGGGTCGATGACGGCGGGGACGCCCGGCGCGGAGTCGAGGATCCTGGCCACACGCTCCACCGTCGCGATGTCGCCCAGCATGCCGGTCTTGATGGCGTCGGCGCCGATGTCGTCCAGCACGGCGCGGGCCTGGGCCGCGATGATGTCGAGCGGGATGGCGTGGACGCCGGTGACGCCCAGGGTGTTCTGCACCGTGATCGCGGTAATCGCCGTGGCCGCGTAGCCGCCCAGCGCGGTGACCGTCTTGATGTCGGCCTGGATCCCCGCGCCGCCGCCACTGTCGGATCCCGCGATGATCAGGACGCGGCCGCGGAAGACGGGGGCGGAGGAATCGGGGGAAGTCATGTTGACCTTCTAGCCTCCCGGCCTCCGCGTGGGGAGGGCGGACCGGATCAACGCCACAGCACCGTCGGGCTCGACCACCGCCGTGTCGATGACCAGCCGATCGTCGTCCCGCGCCTGGTAGTCGCGCCCGACCACCTCGTCCCAGGTCGGCGGGACGAAGCCCACGAGGTCGGAGACGCGGCCTTCCACCCGGCGGCGATGCTCGGCGGCGTCGGAACAGATAACCTCCACCTCGACGAGCTTCGCGCCCGCCCGCGTCGCCACAGCGCGCCAGGCGCCTCGGGTCAGGGCGATCGGGTTCACGCTGTCGGCGACCACGGTCAGCCCCAGCCGCAGGTTGGACTCCGCCAGCGCATAGGCCACCGCATAGCCCTGTCCCTCGACCTCGACGCCCTCGTCATGCAGCGCCATCTCGATGACGTCGATGCGCAGGAAGACCGCGCCCGTCTCAGCCGCCAGCCGGCCGGCGATCGTCGTCTTGCCGACGCCGGGCAGGCCGCCGAAGACGACGAGGGTGGCGGTCATCGTCCAGTCTCGATCGCCGCCTGAACGGCCAGCGCCTGCACGGTCTCGCGCACGTCGTGGACCCGCACCGCCGCCACGCCTGATCTCGCGCCGTGCAGCGCCGCCGCAAGAGAGCCGCCGAGGCGGTCGTCGGCCTCCTTCGCAAGCGGGTCCAGGGCGGCGATGAAGCGCTTGCGGCTGGCGCCGAGAAGGACGCGGTAGCCGTGGCCGCAAAGGCGGGGCAGGGCGGCGAGGAGGGCCAGGTTGTGGTCCAGCGTCTTGCCAAAGCCGATGCCGGGATCGAGCCAGATCTTCTCCCGCGCCACGCCGGCCGCCTCGGCGGCGGCGGCGCGGGCCAGCAGGAAGGCTTCGACCTCGCCGACCACGTCGTCGTAGCGCGGCGCGTCCTGCATGGTGCGCGGTTCGCCCAGCATATGCATCAGCACCACCGCGCAGCCGAGCTCGGCGGCGACGGCCGGGGCGTCCGGCGAGAACCGCAGGGCGGCGACGTCGTTCCAGATCGCGGCGCCGGCCGCGACGGCGGCGCGGGCGACGGTGGGCTTCATGGTGTCGATGGAGATCGGGATGGCGCTTTCGCCGCGGATCGCGGCGATCAGCGGAACGGTGCGGGCGATCTCCTCGGCTTCGTCGACGGGCTGCGCGCCTGGCCGGGTCGACTCGCCGCCGATGTCGAGGATATCGGCGCCCTCGGCGATCAGCCGGCGCGCGTGGGCCAGCGCCGCGTCGTGGCCCAGGTAGCGTCCGCCGTCCGAAAAGCTGTCGGGCGTGACGTTGACGATGCCCATGACGAGGGGGGATGGCACGGCGGCTTTGCGTCCTTCGCGACGCCCCGGAACAGGTCCGGGGCTCCTCAGGATGACGAATTCAGGAGAACGCACAACCGCTCGTCATGGTGAGGAGCGGGTCCGTCAGGACCCGCGTCTCGAACCACGCAGGGCGTTACTCCGCGCTCTTCGCCGTCACGCCACCCGGACGGGGCGAGAGGGGCACCGAGGCGGCGGGGCCGGTCGGGCGCTTGGTCTCGGCGTCGTCGCGGCTGGGCATGACGCCCTTGATCACGCCGTTGATCTCCTCGCCCGAGAGGGTCTCGAACTCGAGCAGGGCCTTGGCGACCGCGTGCAGGTCGTCGAGGCGCTCGGTCAGGATCCGGCGGGCCTCGTCCTCGCCGCCCTTCACAAGGCGGCGGACCTCGGCGTCGATCTTCATCATCGTCTCGGGCGAGACGTTCTGGGTGCGGGCGACGGAGTGGCCCAGGAAGACCTCCTCCTGGTTGTCGCCATAGGCCACGGTGCCCAGCTCGTCGGAGAAGCCCCAGCGGGTCACCATGTTGCGGGCCAGGCCCGTGGCGGCGCTGATGTCGCTGCTGGCGCCGGAGGTGATGTTCTCCTTGCCGAAGATGATCTCCTCGGCGACCCGGCCGGCCATCATGATGGCGAGGCGGCTGGTCATCTGGGTGAAGTTCATCGAGTAGCGGTCGCCCTCGGGCAGCTGCATGACCATGCCCAGGGCGCGGCCGCGCGGGACGATGGTCGCCTTGTGCACCGGGTCGGACGAGGGGACGGTGATCGCCACCAGGGCGTGGCCGCCCTCGTGGTAGGCGGTGTTGCGCTTCTCGTCCTCGCTCATGGCCATCGACCGGCGCTCGGCGCCCATCATGACCTTGTCCTTGGCTTCCTCGAAGTCGGGATGGGTGACCATGCGGCGGTTCTTGCGCGCCGCCATCAGCGCCGCCTCGTTGACGAGGTTGGCCAGATCAGCGCCCGAGAAGCCCGGGGTGCCGCGCGCCAGGGTGCGCACGTCGACGTCGGCGGCCAGCGGCACGTTGCGCATGTGGACGCGCAGGATCTTCTCGCGGCCGGTCACGTCGGGGTTGGGCACCACCACCTGGCGGTCGAAGCGGCCCGGACGCAGCAGCGCCGGGTCCAGCACGTCGGGACGGTTGGTGGCGGCGATCAGGATGATGCCTTCGTTGGATTCGAAGCCGTCCATCTCGACCAGCAGCTGGTTGAGGGTCTGCTCGCGCTCGTCGTTGCCGCCGCCCAGGCCCGCGCCGCGGTGACGGCCGACGGCGTCGATTTCATCGATGAAGATGATGCAGGGGGCGTTCTTCTTGGCCTGTTCGAACATGTCGCGCACGCGGCTGGCGCCGACGCCGACGAACATTTCCACGAAGTCCGAGCCGGAGATGGTGAAGAAGGGCACGCCCGCCTCACCCGCGACGGCGCGGGCGATCAGCGTCTTGCCGGTGCCCGGAGGGCCGATCAGCAGGGCGCCCTTGGGGATCTTGCCGCCGAGGCGCTGGAACTTGGCCGGGTCCTTCAGGAAGTCGACGATCTCCGACAGCTCTTCCTTGGCTTCGTCGACGCCGGCGACGTCCTCGAAGGTCTTGCGGCCCTTGGTTTCGGTCAGCAGCTTGGCCTTGGACTTGCCAAAGCCCATGGCGCCACGGGCCCCGCCCTGCATCTGGCGCATGAAGAAGATCCAGACGCCGATCAGCAGGAGCACCGGGAAGGCGTTCAGCAGGATGGCGATCAGCGACAGCCGCTCGGCCGGCTTGATCGTCACATTGACGTTGCGGGCCTGCATTTCCTTGATCAGGTCGCTGGAGTCGGCGGGCACCACGGCGGTTGACACCACCTTGGGATCGGCGCCGGTGACCTGTACGGCCGAGCCCTGGAAGACCGCGCGGGTCACTTCCCCGGACTGAACCTTGCTGACCAGCTCGGAGTAGCTGATCTCGCTGCTCGTGGCGCGCGCGCCGGCCGAGCCCTGGTTCATCATGCTCCAGACGCCGAAGGCGACGACGACGATCGCCGCCCAGATGGCCATGTTACGCAGGTTCATCGCTCAAACTCTTCCTGTGCCAGTCACCCCGGAACATAGGGCGGCCGGGCCGGTTTCGCCATGCGCGCCATTCGTCACACGGCGGATTCGCCGTCAACGACGCCGATCGCCGCCTCGAAACGGGGCAGAACCAGCGCGGTTGCGCGAACCGACGGGTGTTCTGCAAGGATCGGGCAAGAGACGGCGCCGTCCCGGGACACCATGACCGGCAGGGTCGGCCGCATCGCGGCCGGCGCGTCGCGCAGCGTGGCCTGCTCGGCTTTCGGCAGGCGTCTGGACAGGCCGCCGAGGGCGCGGATGGTCCCGGGGGCGTCGGACAGGATCTCGAACCGGCCGTCCCAGACGACGGGTCGGCGGGGCTCGATCGCCGTCTCCGGCAGTCCGGCGCGGCCGGGGTCGCGGGTGAAGACGGCGGTTTCGCCGTCGGACACGATGCGGGCGCCGGCCAGGGTGGCGGTTAAGGTTTCTCCCGATCGCAGGCGGGCGACGAGGCGCTCCAGCCGCTCTCCGCGCGGCGGGCGCGTGGTCCCGGCCGCGCACAGGCAGGCGGCGGCGATGTGGGCGGCGGGGGCGGTGATGCCCAACGATAATCCTCCCCCGCAGGGGGAGGGGGACCACGCGGAGCGTGGTGGAGAGGGTTCGGTGCAGGGAGGCGGAAGGGGTGGCATGGACTCGGGCCCCGAAGCTTCCGACGCTCCTGGCCGCGGCCCTCTCCACCATCCTTCGGATGCTCCCCCTCTCCCGTCGGGAGAGGACAGAGTTGAGCGCGCCCTCGCCCTCGCAAACCGCGGGTCCTCATTCGCCGGGTCGTCGATCCAGGTCTCGTCCCTTTCCTGAAGCCAGCCGCGGATTTCCGCGCGGCGAACGCCCAGCATCGGGCGCAGCAGGAAGACGCCTCGTCCCTGCGGCCAGGCGGGCGACGGTCCCCACTCGCCGGGGTCGGAGACGGTTGAGCCCTCGTCCCGCATGGCGGCGGCTTCGATCAGGTCGTCGGCGGTATGGCCCAGCAGGATGACCCGCGCGCCGATGTCCCGCGCCGCGTCGGCCAGCAGCGCGTGGCGCGCGGCGCGGGCGGCGGCGGGCAGGCCGGTCGCGGGCTTGGCGCCGTCCCAGCGCAGCGGGTGGAAGGGAATGCCCAGCCGTCCGGCGATCTCGCCGCAGCGGCGGGTCCAGGCGGCGCTGTCGGGGTTCAGCCCATGGTCGACCGTGAGCGCCGTCACCGTCCGGCCGCGCGCGCCCGCCCAGTCCAGCGCCAGCAGCAGAAGCGCCAGACTGTCGCCGCCGCCGGAAAAGGCGACGGCCAGCGGGGCCGGTGCGTTGGGCCGCAGTCTGCGTTCGAAGACGGCGTTTACGCCGCGCACTTCGCCTGCACCCGGGCCGCCTGGGCCCGGTTGAGCACGCCGGCGGGCGCCTTGGGATAGCGGCGGACGAGTTCGTCCAGGGTCTGGCAGGCGTCGGCGGGCTTCTTCAGCGCGATCAGCGACCGCGACAGTTCCAGCACCGCGTCCGGCGCCCAGGTCGTCTTGGGCCAGCCGCGGATGGCGCCGATGTAGGCGCCGGCCGCGCCGCCGTGGTCGCCGCGCACCGACAGGGTCTTGCCCAGCCAGTACCGTCCCTCGGCGCCCTTGGGCGTGTCGCCGTACTGCTTCACGAAGCGGTCGAAGGCGACGTAGGCGGCGTCATAGTCGCCATCGAGCATCAGCTGGCGGGCAGCGGCGAAGTCGGCGTCCGGATCACCCGCCGCCTCGGCGACCTCTTCGTCCTCGACGACGGCCTGGGCGTCGGCCTCGATCTTGCCGGTGCGGGCCTCCAGCGCGGTCAGGCGGTCGGCCAGCGCGCGGTTCGCCGCCTGGGCGTCCGTCAGCGCGCGGCGCGTCTGTTCCAGCTCGAAGGTCGCCGCCTCGTTCTGGCGGTTCAGCGAGGTGAGGGTTTCTTCAAGATCCACGATCCGCTGGGCGAGACCCTGCAGCTGGCCCTCGGTGTCGGCCGGCTGGACGACGACGGGCTTTCCGCTGTCGCGGCCCTGGAAGACGATCGCGCGAAGTTCGCGCACGACCTTTTCCATCCGCTCCAGCCGCTTCACGGAGCGGTCGTCGAGCGGGTCGGGCATCGGGGTCTGCGACCAGGCCGCGCCGCCGGCGAGGGCGACGGTGAGGGCCAGGGAGGAGGCGATCAGGATCTTGCGCGTCATGGGCTCGATGATGCGGTTGTGTCAGCGACGAAATTACGGCGTCTGACCCAAAGCAAGGAATGGGCCGAAAGCAAAGAGGGGACCGCGCGATGCGATCCCCTCCGCCGGCTTGCGATCGTCGGGCGCCTAGCGGGCGCCGGCGATGATCACCGTGTGGCCGTTGCGGTTGCGGGACCAGGCGTCCTCGCCCGTGCCCGGGTCGATCGGCCGTTCCTTGCCCCACGACAGCGTCGAGATGCGGCCCGAGGCCACGCCGCGGCTGACCAGATAGTCGCGCACGGCGTTGGCGCGGCGGGCGCCCAGAGCCAGGTTGTACTCGCGGGTGCCGCGTTCGTCGCAGTTGCCCTCGACCCGGATCTGCACCGACGAATAGCGCACCAGCCAGGCGGCCTGCGCGTCCAGCACCGACATGGCGTCGGAGCGGATGTCGTAGCTGTCGAGGTCGAAGTAGACGAAGTCGCCGACGTTGATGACGAAGTCCTGCGTCGATCCGGGGATCGCGCGCGTATCGACCGGACCGCCGCCTGGGGCGGGCTGGTAGCCCGTGCCGGGGCCGGGAGGCGTGCCGGGACCCGGGCCGGGCTCGGGCAGGGGCTTCGTCGAGGCGCAGGCCGCCATCGAGGCGGTGGCGGCCAGGACAAGCGCCAGTCTAACAGCGCGCTTTGCGTCGAAGCTCATGCAGGCTTCCTCCTTGGATATGGGTCCCTCAGGTCAATAGTGACGTGAGATAACGGAAATACGCGACGGGAAACTCTTATCGGGCCTCACAATGACGTCAGCGTGAAGCCCCAGAACCACAATTCACCGCTCAGTTGAGCAGCGGCGACCACGCCGGGTCGGAACCGGAGCCCTGATACGGAGCGGGGCGCAGGATGCGACCGGTGATGTCCACGGTCCACAAACGCGGCGACCCGCCCCTTGTTTCCCGGAAGAACATCAGAACGCGGCCATTCGGCGCCCAGGTCGGACCTTCATCCAGATAGCTGGTCGTCAGGATGCGTTCGTCGCTGCCGTCGGGCCGCATGACCCCGATGTGGAACATGCCGCCCTGCTGCTTGGTGAAGGCGATGAAGTCGCCGGTCGGGCTCCACACCGGCGTGGTGTACATGCCGCCGCCGCGCGAGATGCGCCGGGCGCCCGAGCCGTCCGAGCCCATGACGTAGAGCTGCGGGCTGCCGCCCCGGTCGGAGTTGAACACGATGCGCGAGCCGTCCGGCGAGAAACTGGGCGAGGTGTCGATGCCCGGGTCGCTGGTCAGCTTGCTTTGCGAGCGGCTGGTCAGGTTCATGACCCAGATGTCGCTGTTGCCGCCCCGCTCGACCGAGAAGGCGACGCGGTTGCCGTCGGGCGAGAAGCGCGGCGCGAACACCATGCCGGGGAAGCGACCCAGCGTCTCCTGGCGGGCGGTCTCGATGTTGAACAGGTAGATCGCCGAGCCGGTGGGCCGCAGCGCCATGTAGGTGATCTCCTGGCTGGTCGAGGAGAAGCGCGGCGTCATGACGATGTAGCTGCCATCGGTCAGGCTGGACGGGTTTGCCCCGTCCTGGTCCATGATCATCAGCCGCTTGACGCGGTTGTCGCGCGGGCCGCTCTCGGCGACGAAGACGATCCGGCTGTCGAAATAGCCCTTCTCGCCGGTCATCCGCTCATAGACGGCGTCGCTGATCTTGTGCGCCACCCTGCGCCAGTTCTCGGGGGTGGACGTGAACTGAAGCCCCAGCAGTTGTTCGCCGGAGAACACGTCCCACAGCCGGAAGTCGACGCGCAGCCGACCGTCTCCCTCGATCGTCACATGGCCGTTGACCAGGGCCTGGGCGTTGATGGTCTTCCAGCTGTCGAAGGTCGGCTGCACGCCGATATCGAGATTGCGCTCGGGGAAGGCGCCCGGGTCGATGGTCTTGAACAGGCCCGACCGCTCGAGGTTGCCGGTGATGACCTGGGCGATCTCCGCCCCCTGGCCGGCGCCGCTGAAGGCGGGCACGGCGATAGGCAGCGGTTCGACGACCCCGGAGCTCACCGTCGAGCCGACCTGGGGCTGGGCCATCGCGATCATCGGAGCGGCGAACAGGGCGGCGCAGGCGACGACGGCGGCGAGGGCGGATCGGAAGATCATCGGGGCTCTCCGGGACTAGCGGTTGGCGCAGGCGGCGGGCGCGTCGAAAGGATAGATCAGTTCCTCGCCATAAAGTTCCGGCGGGAAGTCGTTGAACGGCTCGGCGGCGTAGACGGCGCGGATGGCGCGCTCCGACGCCACGCGGACCATCGGGTCCTTCGTGCCGGCTTCCGAGGACTTGGGACGGCCCAGCAGCTTCCCGCCGAACGAAACGCGGAACGTCACCTCGGCGCGGATGTCGGCGCCGCCCTCGACCAGGCAGTTGGGGTTCCAGCGGCGGCTCAGGTCGTTGCCAAGGTTCAGCAGATAGCCTTTGGTCGCGGCGGAGACGCGCTTGCCAGAGCCGATCTGGACGGTCAGCGCGTCCTTCTTCGGGCCCTTCTTGCCGCCGCCCTTCTTCGGGGGTTTGGCGGCCTTGCTGGTCGTCTCGACGTCGCTGAGCAGCCGGTCGAGGTCGAGCTCGGCGCGGGGACCGGTCCTGCCCGGTTTGACCGGGGTCGGGACAGGCTTCTTCACGTCCGGCTTGGGGACAGGGGCGGCGGCCGGGGCGGGCAGCGGGACGGGCTCGGGCTCGACGAGCGGGTCCGGCTCCTCGGTCTGGGCCTCCTGCACCTCATCGGACAGTTCGGCCTGGATGAACTCGGGCGGGCCGCTGGTGACCAGGGTCACCGGCACGCCGCCGCCGAGCTTGAAGGGTTCCTGGAACAGGCCGCCGAGGAAGACGACAGCCGCCAGCGCGGCCGCGTGCAGCGCGACCGAGACCGCGAGGGCCGGCGTGATGCCTGTCCTCTCCCGGCGGTTCACCCCGACTGTCCCTCCGTGGTCGCCGCCTTCTGGCTCTCACCGGAGGTGGGGCCGCCGGTGTCGGTGATCAGGTTGATCTTGGTGAAGCCGCCGGTCGACAGCGCGGCCATCACCTGGGCGACCACCTCGTAGGACGCCTTGCCGTCGGCGCGGACGTAGATCGGCTTGTCGTAGCCGGCCGAGGACAGGCGCTCCAGACGCGGCTTGAGCGAGGCGAACGGGATCTCGGTCTCGGCCAGGAACAGCTTGCCGTCGGCCTTCACCGTCAGGGTGATCGGCTCGGCCTGGTCCTGCATGGCGCCGGCTTCGGTCTTGGGCAGCTCGACCTGCACGCCGCTGGTCAGCAGCGGGGCGGAGATCATGAAGATGATCAGCAGCACCAGCATCACGTCGACCAGCGGCGTGACGTTGATCTCGCTCAGGGCCCCGCGGCCGCGCCGGCCCCGGCGTCGACCCCGGCGTCCCCCGGCGGCGAAGGCGTCGTTGGCGGAGAGCGCCATGGCTCAGACCTTCTCCGCCAGCCGGCGCTGGATGGCCGTCGACAGGTCGTCGGCGAAGCCTTCCAGCCGCGCGCCGAACTTGCCCGCGTCGGTCGAGAACTTGTTGTAGGCGATGTAGGCCGGGATGGCGGCGGCCAGGCCGATGGCGGTGGCGAACAGCGCCTCGGCGATGGCCGGAGCGACCACGGCCAGCGAGGTGTTCTTCTCCAGTGCGATGTTCTGGAAGGCGTGCATGATGCCCCAGACCGTGCCGAACAGGCCGATGAACGGCGAGGCCGTGGCGACGATGGCCAGGCTGCCCAGGCCATCCTCCGCCTTCTGGCTTTCGCGGGCGATGTTGCTGTCGAGGACGCGGTCGATGCGCTGGATCAGCAGGGCGGTCTGGGTGTCCCCCAGCGGACCCTTGCCGCGCGCGTCGCGCCACTCGCGCAGGGCGGCGTTGAGCAGGCGGGGCAGGGGCTGCTTGTTGTCGGCCCCGGACTCGGCGGCGATCTCCTCGAGCGGCCGGCCCGAGCCGACCTTGTCCTCGAACCTGTTGGCCTGGGCGTTCAGGGTGGTGAAGCGGAAGGCCTTGTCGATGATCACCGCCCAGGACCACAGCGAGGCCAGGGCCAGGCCGACCATGACCCCCTTGATCACCCAGTCGGCGTTGGTCCACAGCGAGACGAGCGAGAACGTGTCGGCGGATATGGTCGAAGCGTCCATGCGAGCGGCAACCCCCGGGTTGGTCTGGTCCAAGGCCGATCTTGTCGGCGGCTTTGGTGAAACTAAGGCGCAGACGTTAACGGTCGTTAGCCATTCGCCTCACGCAAGAACGGTTTCACCGCCTCGACGAGGCCCGATGGCGGCTTTCTGGGCCGGCCATCCATCGTGATGCAGGCGGCGGTGACGTCGGCCGTGGCGATCAGCTCTTCCCCGCGCAGGATCTTCTGGCTGATGAACAGGCGCGGGCCCTTCACCGCGTCATAGGTGGTCACGACCCGCAGCGCGTCATCGATGCGCGCCGGCTTGCGGAAGTCGATCTCCATGCGGGTGACCACGAAGGCGGCCGGGTCCTCGCGGCCCGCCAGCGCGTTGTGCGACACTCCCGCCAGCCGCAGGAAGTCGCTGCGCCCGCGCTCGAAATAGCGGACGTAGTTGGCGTGGTAGACCACGCCGGTGAAGTCGGTGTCCTCGTAGTAGACCCGCACCGGCAGGATGTGCTCGCGGCCGTCGAAACGGCCGGCGGAGGGGGAGTCGGGGGTGGCTGTCACCTTGGGCCCTGCGTCCTTCGACACGGTCGCCGCGCGACCTGCTCAGGATGACTTAGAAGAGAGAGCTTCTCTGAGCTAGACGCAAACAAAGCTAGTCATCCTGAGCAGCCCCGGCCTCTTGCCGGGGCGTGTCGAAGGACGCAAGGCGCTCGCCGGGCCCGCTCTGGATGCCGCCGGCGCCGTGAAGCCGGAACTACCGACCGCTCCTGTCGGTTACCGCTCCGACCGGAGTTCGCCCATGACCACGCCCATGACCACGCCCATGACCACGCCCGAGACCAGGACCGTGCTGATTGTCGAGGATCAGCTGCTGCTGGCCATGACCGTGCGCGACGCGCTCGAGGATCACGGCTACCGCGTGCTGGAGCTGGCGATCCGGCATCAGGAGGCGCTGGACACCGTCGCCGAGACCCGCCCGGACCTGGCGCTGGTCAACATCGAGCTGGCCGATGACGATGACGGCGCCGTGCTGGCCGGAGAGCTTACAGGGATGGGCATTCCGGTGGTGTTCATCAGCGGCCAGACGTCGCGCATCGACTCGTCCCGCGAGGCGGCCATCGCCTCCATGCCCAAGCCCTACAGCCCCGAGGACATGGTCCTTGCCGTGGACTACGTCTTTCGACATCTGGCCGGGGACGAGTCCCGGCCCGGTCCCCGGGGGCTTCAGGTGTTCAGTCCGCCCGCGGCGGCGGCCTGAGACTCACCCCCTATTCGAACAGCCCTGTCTGCCCGCCGGTCGCGTTCGGCGGCGGGGTGAGGCCCAGGTGCAGATAGGCCTTGCCGCAGGCGACGCGGCCACGCGGCGTGCGCTGGATGAAGCCCTGCTGCATCAGGAATGGCTCGATGACGTCCTCGACCGCGTCGCGCGCCTCGGCGATGGCGTAGGCCAGCGTCTCCACCCCGGCCGGTCCGCCGCCGTAGTTCTCGATCAGCGCGCGCATGTAGCGGCGGTCGAGGCTGTCGAGCCCCGCCTCGTCCACTTCCAGCCGGGCCAGCGCGCGGGCGGCGTGGCCCTTGTCGATCAGCGGCGCGCCGTCGGCGGCGGCGAAATCGCGGACCCGGCGCAGCAGGCGGCCGGCGACGCGCGGCGTGCCCCGGGCCCGGGCGGCGATCTCGGCGGCGCCGTCCTCGCTCAGCGGCGCGCCCATCTTGCGGGCCGCGCCCAGCAGCACCTGTTGCAGCTCGGCGGGCGTGTAGAACTCCAGCCGCAGCGGGATGCCGAAGCGGTCGCGCAGCGGCGTGGCCAGCAGGCCGGCGCGGGTGGTGGCGGCAACCAGGGTGAAGGGCGCCAGGTCGATGCGGATCGACCGCGCCGAAGGCCCGTCGCCGATGATCAGGTCCAGCACATGATCCTCCATCGCCGGATAGAGGATCTCCTCGACGTTGGCGGCCAGCCGGTGGATTTCGTCGATGAACAGCACGTCGCGCGGTTCGAGGTTGGTCAGGATGGCGGCCAGGTCGCCGGCCTTGGCCAGCACGGGTCCGCTCGTGGCCCGGAAGTTCACCCCCAGTTCGCGGGCGACGATCTGGGCCAGGGTCGTCTTGCCCAGCCCCGGCGGCCCGAACAGCAGGACGTGGTCCAGCGCCTCGTTGCGGTCGCGGGCGGCGTCGATGAAGACCTTGAGGTTGGCCTTGGTCTGCGCCTGGCCGACGAACTCGGCCAGGGTTTGCGGCCGCAGCGCCTTGTCGGTGGGCTCGAAGGTCTGCGCCTCGCCGGAGATGATGCGGTCGGTCAACGGCCGATCTCCTGCAGCGCCGCCTTGATCAGGGCGGAGACATCGGCCTCCTCGCCCAGCCGCAGGGCGGACTGCTCGACCGCGCGGCGGGCGACCGGTTCGGCGATGCCAAGGCCCATCAGGCCGGCCACGGCCTCGCCGGCGGCCGACGGCCTGACCGGATCCTGCGACGGGATCGACGCATGGAAGGCCGCGACCGGGCCGTCGGTGATCGGCTTGTCCTTGAGTTCGGTGATGATGCGCTGGGCCAGCTTGGGCCCCACGCCGTTGGCACGGCCGACCAGGGCCTTGTCGTCGCGCGCCACGGCGCCGGCCAGTTCGGCGGGGGAGGCGATGTCCAGAACCGCCATGGCCGCCTTGGGGCCGACGCCCTGGATTGCGGTCAGCAGCACGAAGGCCCGGCGCTCGTCGCGGGAGGCGAAGCCGTACAGGCGCGGGCCCTGGGCCTCGCTCCAGGTGTGCTCGATGTGCAGAAGGGTCTCGTCGCCGACCGCGGGCAGACGGCCCAGCGTCCGCGAGCCGCAGCGCACGACGTAGCCGACGCCGCCGACGTCGATCAGCATCTCCTCCTCGCCGACCTCGGCGACGATGCCGCGCAGCCGGCCGATCATGCGGACTTCCTTTCGCGGGCCAGCAGGGCGGCCAGGGCGGTCGCGGCCGCGGTTCCGCCCGGCTGGCGCGGGGCTTTGCGGGCATGGGCGTGGGCGATGGCCACGGCCAGGGCGTCGGCGGCGTCCTGGGTCGGCGAGCCGGCGGTTGGCAGCAGCCGGGCGATCATGAAGGCGACCTGGTCCTTGTCGGCGCCGCCGGTCCCGACCACGGCCTTCTTGACCTCGCGGGCGGCGTATTCGGCGACCACAAGGCCAGCCCGGGCCGGGGCCAGCATGGCGGCGGCGCGGGCGTGGCCGAGCTTCAGCGTCGACTGGCCATTGGTGTTGACGAAGGTCTCCTCGATCGCCGCCTCGTGCGGGCCGTGTTCGGCGACGATGGCGGCCACGCCCTCGAACAGGGCCAGCAGGCGGTCCGAGAGGGGCGCGGCCTCGCGGGGCGCGATCACGCCGTGCGCGATCCAGGTCAGGCGCGAGCCCTCGACCGCCACCATGCCCCAGCCGGTGCGGCGCAGGCCGGGGTCGAGCCCGAGGATGCGAATCGGCGTGTTCATCATGTGTTCTATAGAATGACCGGAATCCTGAACGAAGCGGAAAGGGCGCCCGGAGGTCTTCAGTGGTTCCGCGGCTGGATCTCGAACTCGACCACCTTCTTGTCCTCGCGCAGGGCCAGGGCCAGGGCGTCGATCTGCTTGAGCGAGCCGCAGCGCACGGTGGCGCCGTGTTCGATCAGCTCACCCTTCTTGATCAGACGATTGCTGAACGGCGACGGGGAGAGGCCGAGCGCTGAAAGCCTCTGGCGGATCTCGGCGGCGTCCGGCGCGCCCTCGCGTTTGTAGCGGATGGTCACCTCGGCGACCTGCTGCTGCGGCAGCCAGCCGTCGACGGTCCGAAGCACGGCCAGCACGATCAGCGACAGCACCGTGCCGCCGATGGCCACGCTCCACATGCCCATGCCGAACATCACGCCAAGCGCCGAGGTGGTCCACAGCGACGCGGCCGTGGTCAGACCATGCACCGAGTAGCCCTGGCGGAAAATCACGCCGCCGCACAGGAAGCCGACGCCGGTCAGGATGCCGTGGGCCATGCGCACCGGGTCGATGCGCACCACGCTTTCGGGCGTCGCGGCGTTGATCCAGTCGTACTGGTGATTGGCGCCGACCATCAGCATGGCGGCTGTCAGGGCCAGCAGCGCATGGGTCCGAAAGCCGGCCGGCTGGCCGCGATGCCCGCGCTCGATGCCGACCAGGCTGCCGGCCACCAGGGCGCCGACCAGCGGCAGGAAGTATTCCGGCTTGAAGAGAAGGGCCTGCGTCCAGTCCATGAGGCGTCGTCCCTGATTGGCGGGACCATGCAGGTGACGGCGATTGGCGGCGGTTCGCAAGTCGTTTGCCGTCTTGCGCGCCCGGGCGTGTCCGTCCGACACTCCGGCGCGAAGCGGAGGACGGGTGATGCGAGTTTGGCGACGGGCGCTTGCGGCGACGGTGATGGCGGCGGCGCTGCCCGGGCTGGCCGGGGCCCAGGGATCGGGGCCGCGGCCGGACCAGGTCCAGTTCCGGGGCCTCTACAAGGAGCTGGTCGAGATCAACACCACCCTGTCGGCCGGCGATTGCACGGCGGCGGCGAAGGCCATGGCGGCGCGGCTGAGCGCGGCGGGCTTTCCCGACAGCGACCTGCACCTGATCGTCGAGCCGACCCATCCCAAGGAAGGCAACCTTGTCGCCATCCTTCCCGGCAAGGATCCCAAGGCCAAGGCGCTGCTGCTGCTGGCCCACATCGACGTGGTCGAGGCCAACCGCGCCGACTGGACGCGCGACCCCTTCACCCTGATCGAGGAGGACGGCTGGTTCTACGCCCGCGGCGCCAGCGACGACAAAGCTCAGGCGGCGATCTGGGTCGACACGCTGATCCGCCTCAAGACCGAGGGCTACAGGCCGCGCCGCACCATCAAGATGGCCCTGACCTGCGGCGAGGAGAGCGACGACGCCCTCAACGGCGCCGACCTGCTGGTGACCAAGCACCGCGACCTGATCGACGCCGGCCTGGCGCTGAACGAGGGCGCCGGCGGGCTGATGGACGCGGCCGGCAAGCCGATCTCGCTGTCGATCCAGTCGGGAGAGAAGGTCTACCAGGACTTCCATCTCGAGGTGACCAACCCCGGCGGCCACTCGAGCCGGCCCTACAAGGACAACGCCATCGCGCGCCTGTCCGTCGCCCTGAACAAGGTGATGGTCGACGATTTTCCGGTGCAGCTGAACGAAACCACGCGGGCCTACTTCACCGCCACGGCCCCGCTCGTCGACGCGGAGAACGGTGCGGCGATGCGAGCGCTGGTCGCTGATCCGACCGACGCGGCCGCGGCGGCGATCATCGCGCGCAATCCGATGTGGAACAGCATGCTGCGCACGACCTGCGTGCCGACCCTGGTCAAGGCCGGCCATGCGCCCAACGCCCTGCCGCAAAGGGCCTGGGCCAATGTGAACTGCCGAATGTTCCCGGGGACCACCGCCGAGCAGACCCGCCAGCGGCTGGTCCAGGTGATCGGCGACGACAAGGTTTCCATCGTGGCCGACGCCACCTCGCTGCGCACCCCGCCGCCGCCGCCGCTGTCGGATGCGGTCATGGGCCCCCTGCGCAAGCGGGGCGCGCAGTTCTGGCCGGGCGTGCCGATCGTGCCCTTCCAGACCACGGGCGCCACGGACGGCAAGTACACCAACGCCGCCGGCATCCCGACCTACGGCCTGACCGGCATCTTCGCCGAGGCCAACGGCGGCGGGACTCACGGTCTCAACGAGCGCATCCGCGTGAAGTCGCTCTATGACGCGCGGGACTTCCTGCACCTGCTGGTGAAAGACTACGCGGATCAGAAATAGGCGGCCGGGTAGGCGGTGCGAAAACTATTTCGGGTCGGGCGGGAACCATCGTGGCCCCAGGGGGTTGCGCACGGGTCAAGGGGACATCCCCGAGACACAAGGGGGATTCCGAAATGCCGTGGCTGCAACGGGTTGCGCCCTGATGGCGGTTATTCTCGTGGTCGAAGATGAGGTTTTCATTCGCCAGGCGGCGGAATGGGCGATCGAGGACCTGGGTCATACGCCGTTGATGGCCGACGATCTGGCCAGCGCGCTCGTGTATCTGTCCGACCCTCGCCATATCGACGGCCTCTTCGTGGACATCAGGCTCGGGTCCCTGGCGCTGGGCGGCTACGACATCGCCAACCAGGCTGTGGGACTGAGGCCGAATCTGCCGGTGCTCTACACCTCGGGAACACCGCTGAACGAAGACATGTCCGCGCGGTTCGTCGGCGGCGGGCAGTTCATCCAGAAGCCCTATTCGCCGTCGCAGCTTGAAGTCTCCGTCGGCAAACTCCTGCACTAGGTCCAGGTTACGCCGTCGCTCCCGAAGCCGTCACGTACGGTCAACCAGCGTTAGGAACCTCCATCTCTAGTTCGAAGACGGAGTCGGACGAGGAGTCCTTCGCCCAGGCTGTCGGCGTCACCGCTGACGGCCAGACCGAGGAATCCATCGTCAAGACCGGCGCCCTTCAAAGCGCGATCTTCAACAGCGCCAACTTTTCCAGCATCGCGACCGACGCCAGGGGCGTGATCCAGATCTTCAATGTCGGGGCCGAGCGGATGCTCGGCTACACGGCCGCCGAGGTGATGAACACGATCACGCCGGCCGACATTTCCGATCCCCAGGAACTGGTTGTCCGCGCCCGCGCCCTGAGCGCGGAACTGGCCACTCCGATCGAGCCGGGCTTCGAGGCGCTGGTGTTCAAGGCCTCGCGCGGCATCGAGGACATCTACGAGCTGACCTACATCCGTAAGGACGGCACCCGGTTTCCGGCGGTCGTCTCGGTGACGGCGCTGCGGGACGCGGTCGGCTCCATCATCGGCTACCTGCTGATCGGCACCGACAACACCGCGCGCAAGCTGGTCGAGGAAGAACAGAAGCGGTCGGACCAGCGGCTGCGGGACCAGCAATTCTACACCCGCTCGTTGATCGAATCGAACATCGACGCGCTGATCACCACCGATCCGGCCGGCATCATCACCGACGTCAACAAGCAGACCGAGGCCCTCACCGGTTCGACCCGCGACGAGCTGATCGGCGCGCCGTTCAAGGACTGCTTCACCGACCCCGAACGGGCCGAGGCGGGGATCAAGCGCGTGCTCGGCGAAAAGTCGCTCACCGACTACGAGCTGACCGTCCGCAGCCGCGACGGCAAGCAGACCGTCGTGTCCTACAACGCCACCACCTTCTATGATCGAAGCCGCACGCTGCAGGGCGTGTTCGCGGCGGCGCGCGACGTCACCGAGCGCAAGCGCGTCGAGGCGGAGCTGCAGCAGGCCAAGGCCGACGCCGAGAGCGCCAGCCGGACGAAGTCCGACTTCCTGGCCAGCATGAGCCACGAAATTCGCACGCCCATGAACGCGATCATGGGCATCGCCGACCTGCTGGCCAAAACCGCCCTGACGTCCGAGCAGGACAAGTACGTCCAGATCTTCCGCCGCTCCGGCGACAACCTGCTCAACCTGATCAACGACATCCTGGATCTGTCCAAGGTCGAGGCTTCGCAACTCGACCTGGAGCGGACGGGCTTCTCGCTGAGCGACCACCTCGAGAAGGTGATCGAGATGGTGGCGCCCAAGGCGCAGGAGAAGGGGCTGACCCTGATCTGCGAGATCGCGCCGGGCGTCAGCAACAATCTGGTCGGCGATCCGACCCGGCTACGTCAGGTGCTGCTCAATCTGCTTGGCAACGCCATCAAGTTCACAGAGACCGGCGAGGTCTCCCTGAAGGTCGAGCTGGATCGGGATCCGTCCATGCCGACGGCGCTGCGGTTCCTGGTCGCCGACACGGGCATCGGCATCGCGGCCGACAAGCTCGGCCGCATCTTCGAACGCTTCACCCAGGCGGACTCCTCCACCACCCGCCGGTTCGGCGGTTCGGGTCTTGGCCTGACCATCTCCAAGCGTCTGGTCGAACTGATGGGCGGCCGGATCTGGGTCACCAGCAGGGTCGCCAGAGGCAGCGTCTTCGCCTTCGCCGTCCCCTTCGAAGTCTGGGCCGGCGCCAGGCGCGCCAGAAGCGCGCCGGTGGGCGCCGGGCCCGAGGCGCCGCTGCCGGCGTTGCGCATCCTCATGGCCGAGGACTCGCCCGACAATTGCACCATCGCGCTGGCCTATCTCGAGGACACGCCCTACCTCGTCGATGTCGCCGAGACCGGGCTCATCGCCTGCGAGATGTTCGAAGCCGGCCAGTACGACCTGGTGCTGATGGACCGGCAGATGCCCGTCCGCGACGGTCTGACCGCCACGCGAATGATCCGGGCGTGGGAGGAGGCGAACCATCGCGCCCCGACCCCGATCATCGCCCTGACGGCGTCAGCGCTGAAGGGCGACCGCGAGACCTGTCTGGCGGCGGGTTGCACCGCCTATCTGACCAAGCCCATCAAGCAGGATGTTCTGCTTCAGGCGATCCGGGACTACTCCGTGATCGCCCCGCGGCCTCCGGCGGGCGATGTTCCCGTCGACGAGTCCCGGTCCTGGCGGCCGAACGCCAGGCTGGCGGCCCGGATACCGGCCTACCTGGACAGTTGCCGGCAGCATGTCCTCACGATGCGGGCGGCGCTGGATCGCGCCGACTTCGAGGCGGTGACGATCCTGGGGCACAACATGCGCGGCTCGGGCGGCGCGTTCGGCTTCCTGGCGATCACCGACCTGGGCGCCGGCCTGGAGCAGGCGGCGGGAGACGCCGATTTCAGCGCCTCGCGCAGGCTGGTGGACGAACTGTCCGGTTACCTGGACAAGCAGAACTGATGGAGGTCGCCCTGACGCCAGGCGACCGCTGCGACTACCCCAGCTTCGCCATGTCCGCTTCGCTGATGTCCTCGTTCGAGTAGACGTTCTGGACGTCGTCGTCGTCTTCGAGGGCGTCCAGCAGGCGCATCAGGGTGGCGACGGTCTCGCCCTCGACGGTGACCGTCGACTTCGGACGCCAGATGACCTTGGTCGAGGACGCCTCGCCGAACACCTTCTCCAGCGCGGTGGCGACCTCGTTGAGGTCCTCGAAGGCGGTGTAGACGGTGTGGCCCGAGCCGTCCTCGCCCAAGTCAGACTCGACGTCGGCGGCGCCGGCCTCGATGGCCGCTTCCATCATCGCGTCTTCGCCGGCGACCTTGCCGGGGTAGGTGATCTCGCCCATGCGGTCGAAGTTGAAGGCCACCGAGCCGGTCGCGCCCATGTTGCCGCCGAGCTTGGAGAACAGCGAGCGCACGTTGGCGGCGGCGCGGTTCTTGTTGTCGGTCAGCACCTCGACGATGATCCCGACGCTGCCGGGGCCGACGCCCTCGTAGCGGATCTCGGAATAGTCGGCGGCGTCGCCCATCTGCGACTTCTTGATCGCGCGCTCGATGACGTCTTTCGGCACCGACTCGGCCTTGGCGTTGTTCACCGCCAGACGCAGGCGCGGGTTCATGGCCGGATCGGGCAGGCCATGCTTGGCGGCCACGGTGATTTCCCGCGACAGCTTGGAGAACAGCTTGGACCGCACCGCGTCGGCGCGCCCCTTGCGGTGCATGATGTTCTTGAATTTTGAGTGGCCG
This sequence comes from Caulobacter sp., assembly GCA_031426695.1. Taxonomy (GTDB): domain Bacteria; phylum Pseudomonadota; class Alphaproteobacteria; order Caulobacterales; family Caulobacteraceae; genus Caulobacter. Next base: position 86,179 of record JASJPM010000005.1, on the reverse strand, counting down.
GCCATGGGTCGGGTTGGTCTCGTCGGTTCAAAACAGGTTGCGGGCTTCTAGCGCCCCGAAATCGCGGCGCCTAGGTCACGCCGTCGCCATCTCCACAACCGGCTCGGTCGCGCTCAGCCGGCCGCCGATGCGGATCGGCTCGATGCGACGGGCCAGGCCCGTGCGGTCGTCGGTCTCGACGAACACGCCGCAGACGGTCGCCGGACCGAAGGCCGGCTGGTAGCGGCCCTGGCTGATCTTGGTGGTGAACCGGCGCAGCGGCTCTTCCTTCTGGTTGCCGATGACGCTGTCGTAGTCGGCGCAGGCCCCGGCGTCGGTCTGGTAACCTGTGCCGCCGGGCAGGATCTGGCAGTCGGCGGTCGGGACATGGGTGTGGGTGCCCACGACCAGCGAGGCGCGGCCGTCGCAGTAGTGGCCCATGGCCATCTTCTCGCTCGTGGCCTCGCAGTGCATGTCGACCACCACCGCGTCGGCCACCTGGGCCAGCGGCGCCTTGTCCAGCTCGCGGTCGGCGGCGGCGAAGGGGTCGTCCATGGCGTCCATGTGCACCCGGCCCAGCAGGTTGACGACATAGATGGTCTTGCCGCTCTGGGTCTGGAACAGGTTGGCGCCGCGGCCCGGGGCGTCGGACAGGATCGGGTAGTTGGCCGGCCGGATCAGGCGGGGCTCGCGGACGATGTAGGTCAGCGCCTCCTTCTGGTCCCAGCTATGGTTGCCGAGCGTCAGGCAGTCGGCGCCGGCGTCGAACAGCTCCCGCGCCGTGTTCTCGGTGATCCCGAACCCGGCGGCGGCGTTCTCGGCGTTGATGATGACGAACTCGAGCCCCAGGCGGCGGCGAAGTCCGGGCAGGTGGTCGGCCAGGCCGTCGCGGCCCGACTTGCCGACGACGTCGCCGAAGAAAGCAAAGCGCATTCAGAAGTCCTTTCGGACGCCTATATACCCCGCCTCGGTCAGAATCCCATCGAGCGGCTGGTCATGCGGTTCGCGGGGCAGGTCATCGCGCGCCTGGCCGCTGTAGGCCAGGCCGATGAAGGGCGGCGGCGAGGGCTCGCCGCGCAGGGCCTCCAGCGTCCGGTCATAGTGGCCGCCGCCCTGGCCCAGCCGCCCGCCCTGGCGGTCGAAGGCGAGCAGCGGGACGATCACCAGGTCCGGGCGGACTTCCTCCGCCGTCGCCAGAGGCGCGGCGATGCCCGACAGGTCGTGGGCCAGCGGCTCGCCGGGGCTCCAGGCGCGGAACACCAGCGGCGCGTCCTGGGCCACCGCCGCCGGCAGGGCCAGCGACCAGCCGGCCTTGCGCAGGGTCTCGCCGAGCGGACGGGGATCAAGTTCGGCGCCCAGCGCCTTGTAGAGCGCCACGACGCCGGGGCTCTGGCGCCGGATCGCCGCCAGCATGGCGTGGGCGTGGTCGGCGGCCATCCAGTCGGCCTCGGGATGCTCGATCATCAGCGCCTTGCGCCGCGCCCGCGCGTCGAGCCGCAGCGTGACCTTGGCGGCGGCGAGGCGGGGATCGGTCATGGGCAATGCGTCCTTCGACACGGCGGCTGCGCCGCCTGCTCAGGATGACTAGCTCAGAATAGTCATGGTGAGCAGCACCCAAAGGGTGCGTGTCGAACCACGCCATGAGCCCGGAAAAGGGTGGCGGCGCCGCGTAGAGCCGTGAAGGCGTTTCAATCCCCTCGGACCTGTCGTGGACAGGTGGGCGCCGTTTGCCGGGGTCCACGGACCCAAGCAGGGACAGCTCCCTAGAGGTGAATTAAGGTCCCCGGGATTAGTTTGCCTTCGACGAGAGCCGCAGCAGACCCGCCGCCTGACAAGATAGGGGGTCGGGGGGGCGAAAGAAAGGGACGGCTGTCAAAGCCGTCATCCTCGCGCTCGTCGCGAGGACCCATGCCTGGTGAGCCGGCAAGGTGGGGCTCCGTGCAGTCCGCGCTACGCCCGCCATCGCAGTGTTCATGGGTCCTCGCGACGAGCGCGAGGATGACGTGGGTTTGGCGGGGAGAATGACCCTACCCCCCCCGCGATCTTCTCGATCCGCTTGGCGGCGCTTTCCAGCGCCGCGACGGCCTTGACCTCGACCTTGGCGTGGTCGGTCTGCAGGCGGGCGACCTCGCCCTGCAGGTGGGCGAGGCGCAGCTTGAGGTCGGCCATCTCGTCGGCCAGCAGCAGGGCGCCCATCAGGAACAGCCGGGTCTCGCCCAGCTGGCCGACATCCTGGCTGACCTGGCGGACCTGCTGGTCGAACAGCCGCGCGATCTCGGTCAGGTGGCGTTCCTGGCCGTCCTCGCAGCCGACGCTGTAGGGCTTTCCATTGATGTGAACAGTGACCTGGGCCATCGGTCAGGCCTCCGCTTCGACGGGCTCGCCAAGCGCGGCGCGGATTTCCTCGATGGCGCGGCCGAGCGCTTCGGAGGCCTGGGCCCCGGCTTCCTCCAGCGCGCGCTCGCGGGCGCGGGCGGCGTCCAGCTCGGCGGCTAGCCGGGCGCGGTCCTGGTCGAACAGGCCGCCCGCCTCGGCGCCGGCCACGGCCATTTTCTCGGCCATGCGGCTCTCCAGCATGGCGACCGCGCGCTCCAGCCGGCGCACGGCCAGGTCGAGGGCGCTTCCTTCAGCCTCTCCCGTCATTCCGGCGGCTCCTTGATCTGCTGAATCTCTATAGCCTGCGCCGGGACGCGACAGGAAGGCGGGTTGAAAGAAACGCCCTCCCGTGCGAACGGGCGCCATCCGCGCAACACAGACTCAGTCCGAAGGCCCCGCCATGACCGTCAGCCCCGTGAAGATGGCCGACGCCATCCGCGTCCTCTCGATGGACGCCGTCCACGCCGCCAAGTCCGGCCACCAGGGGGCCCCGATGGGCCTGGCCGACGTCGCCACCGTGCTGTGGACCAAGTTCCTCCGCTACGATGCGAGCAAGCCCGACTGGGCCGACCGCGACCGCTTCGTGCTGTCGGCCGGTCACGCCTCGATGCTGATCTACAGCCTGCTGCACCTGTCCGGCTTCAAGGCCGTGACCATGGACCAGATCCGCAACTTCCGTCAGTGGGGCAGCAACACCGCCGGTCACCCGGAGTACGGCCACACCCCCGGCGTCGAGGTCACCACCGGCCCGCTGGGCCAGGGCATCGCCACCGCCGTCGGCCTGGCCATGGCCGAGCGCTCGATGAACGCCCGCTACGGCGACGATCTGGTCGACCACCGCACCTGGGTCATCGCCGGCGACGGCTGCCTGATGGAGGGCGTCAGCCAGGAGGCGATCAGCCTGGCCGGCCGCCTGAAGCTCGCCAAGCTGACCGTGCTGTTTGACGACAACAACACCACCATCGACGGCGCCGCCACCATCTCCGAGACCGGCGACCAGATGTTGCGCTTCAAGGCGGCCGGCTGGGCGGTGAAGGCCGTCGACGGCCACGACCACGGCAAGATCGCCGCCGCTATGCGCTGGGCGACGAAGCAGTCGGTTCCGACCATGATCGCCTGCCGCACGAAGATTTCGAAGGGCGCGGGCCCCAAGGAAGGCGACGTGCACGGTCACGGCTATTCGCTGTTCGACGCCGAGGCGGTCGAGGCGCGCAAGGCCATGGACTGGACCTCGCCGCCGTTCGAGATCCCGGCCGACATCGAGGCCGCCTGGCGCAAGGCCGGCCGCAAGGGCGGCTCGCAGCGCCGCAAGTGGGACGCCCGCCTGAAGGCCAGCGCCAGGGGCGCCGACTTCACCCGCGCCATGAAGGGCGACCTGCCGGCCAACGCCTTCGAGGCGCTTGAGGCCCATATCGCCGCCAACATCGCCGAGCCGGCCGCCAACGCCACCCGCATCCACAGCGGCGCGGCCCTGACCGCCCTGACCCCGGCCATCCCGGAGATGATCGGCGGCTCGGCCGACCTGACCGGTTCCAACAACACCTACGTCAAGGGCATGGCCCCGTTCGACGCGCCCGATTACGCCGGCCGCTACGTCCACTACGGCGTGCGCGAGCACGGCATGGCGGCGGCGATGAACGGCATGGCGCTGCACGGCGGCGTCATCCCCTACAGCGGCACCTTCATGTGCTTCGCCGACTACAGCCGCGCGGCCATCCGCCTCGGCGCGCTGATGGGCGTGCGGGTGATCCATGTGATGACCCACGACTCCATCGGCCTGGGCGAAGACGGCCCGACCCACCAGCCGGTCGAGCACCTGGCGTCCCTGCGCGCCATGCCCAACCTCAACGTCTACCGCCCGGCCGACGCGGTCGAGGCGGCCGAGTGCTGGCAGATGGCGCTGAAGACGAAGACCACGCCCTCGATCATGGCCCTGTCGCGCCAGAAGACGCCGGTGGCCCGCACCACGGCGTCGACGGAGAACCTGTCAGCGAAGGGCGCCTATGAGCTGGCGGCGGCCGAGGGCGGCGCGGCCCAGGTCACCATCTTCGCTTCCGGCACGGAAGTCGGCGTCGCCATGGGCGCCCGCCAGCTGCTGCAGGCCGGCGGCGTCCCGACCCGCGTGGTCTCCACCCCCTGCTGGGAACTGTTCGAGGCCCAGCCCGCGAAGTATCGCGCCGAGGTCATCGGCAACGCGAAGGTTCGCGTGGCGGTCGAGGCGGCGGTGAAGTTCGGCTGGGAGCGCTTCATCGGCGAGGACGGCGTCTTCGTCGGCATGACGGGCTTCGGCGCCTCGGCGCCCTTCGAGCGGCTCTACAAGGAGTTCGGCATCACCGCGGAAGCGGTGGCCGAGGCGGCCAAGGCGAAGCTGGGCTGATCAGGATCGGGGACAGTTTAAGGTGTCCCTGCAGGGACACCTTAAACTGTCCCCCCACCTTGCGCGGAGATCGCTATGAAACTCGGCACCCCGCTCTCCCCCTCCGCGACGCGCGTCATGCTGCTGGGCTGCGGCGAGCTCGGCAAGGAAGTGGCCATCGAGCTCCAGCGGCTGGGGGTCGAGGTGATCGGCGTCGATCGCTACGCCGACGCCCCGGCCATGCAGGTCGCGCACCGCTCGCACGTCGTCACCATGACCGATGCGGCAGCGCTCAAGGCGGTCATCGCGCTGGAACGCCCGCACCTGATCGTGCCGGAGATCGAGGCCATCGCCACCGAGGTGCTGGCGCAGGTGGAAGCGGCGGGCGACGCTGTCTGCATCCCGACCGCCCGCGCCGCGCAGCTGACCATGAACCGCGAGGGCATCCGCCGGCTGGCCGCCGAGGAACTCGGCCTGCCGACCAGCCCCTACGCCTTCGCCGACAGCCGCGCGGCGCTGGAAGCCGGCGCGGCGGCGGTCGGCTACCCCTGCTTCGTCAAGCCGGTGATGAGCAGCTCCGGCAAGGGCCAGTCCTATGTCGAGACGCCGGCCGACATCGGCGCGGCCTGGGACTACGCCCTGTCGGCCGGACGGGTGGAGACGGCGCTGGTCATCGTCGAGGGGCGGATCGACTTCGACTTCGAGATCACCCTGCTGACCGTCCGCGCGGTCGGGGCCTCCGGCGAAATCGAGACCTCGTTCTGCGCCCCGGTCGGCCACCGTCAGGTGAAGGGCGACTATGTCGAAAGCTGGCAGCCGCAGCCGATGAGCGCCGCCGCCCTGGCCCGGGCCCAGGAGATCGCCGGCAAAGTCACCGCCGCGCTCGGCGGCCGAGGCCTGTTCGGGGTCGAGCTGTTCGTGAAGGGCGATGAGGTCTGGTTCTCCGAGGTCAGCCCGCGTCCGCACGACACCGGCCTGGTCACCCTCGCCACCCAGGTGCAGAGCGAGTTCGCGCTGCACGCCCGCGCCATCCTCGGCCTGCCGGTCGACGCGAGCCTGCGCGAGCCGGGCGCCAGCGCTGTGATCTATGGCGGCATGGAGGCCGTCGGTGTCGCGTATGAGGGCGTGGCCGAGGCGCTGTCCGTCCCCGGCAGCGACCTGCGCCTGTTCGGCAAGCCCGAAGCCTTCGAACGCCGCCGCATGGGCGTGGCCCTGGCGCGGCACGCGGACGTGAACACGGCGCGGGCGAATGCGCGGGAAGCGGCGAGCCGGGTGCGGGTGGTGAAGTAATCAGTCCTCCCCTCCCCGCGAAGCGGGGAGGATTGGCGAAAACGGTCACAAACCCTCACCCGATGTGACCCCTTCCGCCGCGTCGCGGGGTTGACTTCCGCGCCCCCGTCCTGAAAACCCCCGGCACTCACAAAAACGTGGTCGGGAGCCCCAAAACCATGACTGTTCGCGTCGCCATCAACGGATTTGGCCGGATCGGCCGTCTGGTTCTGCGCTCCATCGCCGAGCATGGCCGCACGGACATCGAGGTCGTGGCCATCAACGACCTGGGCCCGGTCGAGACCAACGCCCACCTGCTGCGCTACGACAGCGTGCACGGCCGCTTCCCCGGAACGGTGACGACCGGCGAGGACTGGATCGACATCGGCCGCGGCAAGATCAAGGTCACCGCGATCCGCAATCCGGCCGAGCTGCCGCACAAGGAGCTCAACGTCGACATCGCGTTCGAGTGCACGGGCCTGTTCACCGCCAAGGACAAGGCGTCGGCCCACCTGACCGCCGGCGCCAAGCGCGTGCTGGTCAGCGCGCCCTGCGACAACGCCGACAAGACCATCGTCTACAAGGTCAACCACGAGACCCTGACCGCCGACGACATCGTCGTCTCCAACGGCAGCTGCACCACCAACGCCCTGGCCCCGGTGGCCAAGGTGCTGCACGATCTGTTCGGCATCGAGCGTGGCTACATGACCACGATCCACGCCTACACCGGCGACCAGCCGACCCTCGACACCATGCACAAGGACCTCTACCGCGGCCGCGCCGCCGGCCTGAGCATGATCCCGACCTCGACGGGCGCGGCCAAGGCGCTGGGCCTCGTGCTGCCGGCCCTGAAGGGCAAGCTGGACGGCTCCTCGATCCGCGTGCCGACCCCGAACGTCTCGGTCGTCGACCTGAAGGTCGTGGCCGGCCGCGACGTGACGGTGGAAGAGATCAACAAGGCCCTGGTCGCCGCCTCGGAAGGCCCGATGTCGGGCGTGCTGGCCGTCACCAACGACCCGCTGGTCTCCATTGACCTCAACCACGTCGCCGCGTCGTCCACCGCCGCGCTGCCGCAGACCCAGGTCGTCGACGGCAAGCTGGCCCGCGTGCTGACCTGGTACGACAACGAATGGGGCTTCGCGACGCGGATGAGCGACACCGCGCTCGTGATGGCGAAGTTCCTGTAGGCATTGCGTGGTTCGAGACGCGGGCCTGATGGCCCGCTCCTCACCATGACGAGCGTTTTGCTGAGTTCGTCATCCTGAGGAGCCCGCACTGGCGGGCGTCTCGAAGGACGCACAGAACGAAAGCAAGAGATGACCTTCCGCTCCCTCGACACCGCCGTCCTTGAAGACATGATCGCCCTCGTTCGGGTCGACTTCAACGTCCCCATGGAAGGCGGAAAGGTCACCGACGACACGCGCCTGCGCTCGGCCCTGCCGACCATCCAGTTCCTGTCGGGCAAGGGCGCGAAGGTGGTGCTGCTGGCCCACTTCGACCGGCCCAAGGGCAAGCGCGTGCCGGAGATGAGCCTCAGGCCCGTGGTCGAGGCGCTGTCGACGCTGGTCGGACAGCCGGTGGCCTTCGCCGACGACTGCATCGGCGCGGAGGCGGCGGCGGTGATCGACGGCCTGCCGAACGGCGGCGTCGCGCTGCTGGAGAACATCCGCTTCCACGCCGGCGAGGAAAAGAACGACCCCGCCTTCGCCGCCGAACTGGCGAAGAACGGCGACCTCTACGTCAACGACGCCTTCAGCGCCGCCCACCGCGCGCATGCCTCGACCGAGGGTCTGGCTCACCTGCTGCCCGCCTACCCGGGCCTGGCCATGCGGCGCGAGCTCGACATGCTCGACGCGGCGCTGGGCAAGCCGGTCAAGCCGGTGCTGGGCATCGTCGGCGGGGCCAAGGTCTCGACCAAGCTGGACCTGCTCAACAATCTCGTCGCCAAGCTCGACCGCCTGGCCATCGGCGGCGGCATGGCCAACACCTTCCTGGCCGCCCAGGGCCACCCGGTCGGCAGCTCGCTGTGCGAGCACGACCTGGGCGACACCGCCCGCGAGATCATGGCCAAGGCGGCGGCCTCGGGCTGCGAGCTGCTGCTGCCGGTCGACGTGGTCGTGGCCCGCGAGGTGAAGCCGGGCACGGCGACCCGTACGCTCGGCCTGGACGAGGTCGGCGACGGCGACCTGATCCTCGACGCGGGCCCCAAGACGGTCGAGCGCCTGCTCGCCGCCATGGACGCCAGCAAGACCCTGATCTGGAACGGCCCGCTGGGCGTGTTCGAGGTGCCGCCCTTCGACGTGGCGACCGTGGCCGCCGCGAAGAAGGCCGGCGCGCTGGCGGAAGCCGGCAAGATCACCGCCGTGGCCGGCGGCGGCGACACCGTCTCGGCCCTGAACCACGCCGGGGTCGCCGAGCAGATGACGTTTGTCTCCACCGCGGGCGGGGCGTTCCTGGAGTGGATGGAAGGCAAGACGCTGCCGGGCGTGAAGGCGCTGGAGGTCTAACCTTCCTCCCCATTCATGGGGAGGGGGACCATGCGGAGCATGGTGGTGGGGTAGCGCAGGCGCCGGAAGATTGACCGCCGTGCACAACGCCCGATCCTGACACGCCCGCGCTACCCCTCCGACCCGGCTCCGCCGGGCCACCTCCCCGCGAGCGGGGAGGATAGAACGGTGGCTCCACGGGCTGACGTTCCCGTGATCCGGTGCTAAGACGCCCCAAAACCCAGAACAATATCAGCGCAAGAGAGTCCGACCGTGGCCCGTATCACCCTCCGACAGCTTCTCGACCACGCCGCCGAGAACGACTACGGCCTGCCCGCCTTCAACATCAACAACATGGAACAGGGCCTGGCCATCATGGAGGCCGCCGAGGCCTGTGACGCGCCGGTGATCATCCAAGCCTCGCGCGGGGCGCGCAGCTACGCCAACGACATCATGCTCGCCCGCATGATCGACGCGCTGGTCGAGATCTATCCACATATCCCGGTCTGCATGCACCAGGACCACGGCAACGGCCCGGCCACCTGCGCCACGGCGATCCAGTACGGCTTCACCTCGGTGATGATGGACGGCTCGCTGAAGGAGGACGCCAAGACCCCGGCCGACTACGACTACAACGTCGACGTCACCCGCCGCGTCGTCCAGATGGCCCACAGCTGCGGCGTCTCGGTCGAGGGCGAGCTGGGCGTGCTGGGTTCGCTGGAAACCGGCATGGGCGAGGCCGAGGACGGCCACGGCTTCGAGGGCAAGCTGGACCACTCCGCCCTGCTGACCGACCCCGACCAGGCCGTCGAGTTCGTGCGCGAGACCCAGGTCGACGCCCTGGCCATCGCCATGGGCACCAGCCACGGCGCCTACAAGTTCAGCCGCAAGCCGGACGGCGACGTGCTGGCCATGAACGTGATCGAGGAAATCCACCGCCGCCTGCCCAACACCCACCTGGTGATGCACGGCTCCTCCTCGGTGCCGCAGGACCTGCAGGACATCATCAACCAGTTCGGCGGCCAGATGCCCCAGACCTGGGGCGTGCCGGTGGAGGAGATCCAGCGCGGCATCAAGCACGGCGTGCGCAAGATCAACATCGACACCGACAACCGCATGGCCATCACCGGCGCCATCCGCAAGCTGATGACCGAGAAGCCGGGCGAGTTCGACCCGCGCGCCTACCTCAAGCCCGCCAAGGAGGCGATGCGCCAGGTCTGCGAGCAGCGCTTCAAGGAGTTCTGGGCCGAGGGCCAGGCGAGCAAGATCAAGGCGCTGTCGACCGCCCAGATGGCCAAGCGCTACGCCGCCGGCGAACTGGACGCCAAGATCGGCGTCAGCCGGGCAGCCGCGGAGTAGGGCTTCATAGAATCGAAGATGCGAAGGGCCGGCTCCTCGGGAGTCGGCCCTTTTTGCTGCGGCAGCCTACCAGAGCCGCTTGACGCCGAAACCGTCGAACAGGCGCTCATTCGAGACGAGGGTCATGTCCTCGATGAGGGCCTGGGCGATCAGCAGACGGTCGAACGGGTCGCGGTGCGGATGCGAAAATCGTCCCGCCAGTTCCGCATGTCCCATGGCGATGTCCATCAGCTGAAACCCTTCGCCGACGACGAAGCCACCAACATTGCCAGCGAAATTGTCCGCCTCCGGCAGCTTCCCAAGCTGGAACTTCCGGGTGACTTCAAAGCCGGACACCGCGCTTACCCAGATGGCATTGTCAGGGTCGGCGATGGCATCGCGCGCGACTGACGAAAGTCGGGACGAGGCCAGCAGCCACCAGATCAGCGCGTGGGTGTCGAGCAGGAGGCTCAATTGCCTTCCCACGCCGCGAGTTCTTCCTCGGGCAGGGGTTCAAAGAAGGCGTCGGTCAACTTGAACTGACCCTTCAGGCGCCCCGGTACGCGAGGCGCCTTTGGTGCGGGTTCAGCGACGGGTGTCAACGTCACCACGGGTTTGGAGCCGCGCGCGATGACAATCTTCTCGCCGGCTTCAGCCTGCGCGATGAGCTTGGACAGCTGGGTCTTCGCCTGATGGATGGTGACGATCATGAGGGTTAGCTAAGCACATTAGCTAACCCTCATCAATATCGCCTCACCACGTCCCGTAGGTCGGGCCGAAGCGGTAGCGCAGCTGGTTCATTTCGCGTTCGGCGTCGTCGCGGCGGAAGCGGGCGGCGCGCAGGTCGTCGTCGGCCTGGCGGCGGTCGTCGCGCAGGCGCTTGAGCACCTCGCGGATGGCCGGCTTGTCGGCGTCAGGCGTATTGGGATCGGCCAGGCGCCGCTCCTCCTCGCGCAGGCGGCTGTCGGCGTCGTTCCAGCGGGTCTGGGCGGCGTTGATGTCGGTCTCGGCCCGGTTGATCCGGTACTGGACGTCGAGCACGACGCGGCCGTCGGCGTAGCCGGTCAGGAACCTCGCCTCCAGCGGGGCCGGGCAGACGCCCTGGTAGGTGTCGCCGCGCCGGCCGACCAGGAAGCCGCGCTCCAGCGTGCAGTAGACCGGCAGCCCACGCTCGCGGCCCCGCAGGTAGAGGGCCTGGTCCGGCATGATGCCGAACTTCTCACAGGCCTTCACATGGTCGCCGAAGCGACCGGTGGTGTAGCCGTTGGCGCCGTCGGTGTAGCCGATGCCGTTCCAGTCGCCGGCCCGGCACTGGTCCTCGTTCAGGCTGGCGCAGCCGCTGAGCAGCAGAAGGGGCGCGCCGATGACGACCGCCAGTCCAAGGTTGCGCATGCCCAAATCCCTCAAATCAAAGTCACGGAACCGTGATCCGGGTTCCGCGCCTTGGCAAGTGAAGAACCTGTGTAACCGTGGCGTTTCCCCCGAACGGGGGCCTCCGGCGTCAGGCCTCCCCCTGCGTGCTGGCCAAGGCGCTGTCGGGTCCGGAGGCGCGGGGACAGTTTAAGGTGTCCCTGCAGGGACACCTTAAACTGTCCCCTATGGCTCACTCACGCCTCGATGTCGGCGCCGTTCATTTCGCGGATGAACAGGGCGCCGATCACCGCCGTCGCGGCGGCGACGACCACCGGATACCAGAGGCCGTAGTAGATGTTGCCCGTGGCGGCCACCATCGCGAAGGCCGTGGTCGGCAGGAAGCCGCCGAACCAGCCGTTGCCGATGTGGTAGGGCAGGCTCATCGAGGTGTAGCGGATCCGGGCCGGGAACATTTCGACCAGGGCCGCGGCGATGGGGCCGTAGACCATGGTCACCAGCAGCACGAGCACGAACAGGATGGCCACCACCATCGGGCGGTCGACCTTCGCAGGGTCGGCCTTGGCCGGGTAGCCGGCCGTGGCCAGCGCCGCGCCCAGGTCCTTGCGCCAGGCGGTCTGCCGCTCGGCGAAGGCCTTCGACGACAGAGCCGTACCGTCGAAGGACGCCACGGTGGCCGCGCCGATCCGGACGGCGGCGGCCTCGCCCGGGCCGGCGGCGCGGGTCTCGTAGGAGACGCCCGCCGAAGCCAGGGCCGACTTGGCGACATCGCAGGCCGAGCGGAACTGGGTCTTGCCGATCGGATCGAACTGGAAGCTGCAGGTCGCCGGGTCGGCGATCACCGTCACCGGCGAGGACGCGGTGGCGGCGGCCAGCGCGGGATTGGCGGCGACGGTGAGGGCCTTGAACAGCGGAAAGCAGGTCAGGGCCGCCAGCAGGCAGCCGGTCAGGATGATCGGCTTGCGGCCGATCCGGTCGCTCAGCCAGCCGAAGACGATGAAGAACGGCGTGCCCAGCAGCAGGGCGATGGCGACCAGCACGTTGGTCAGCGCCCCGTCGACCTTCAGCGTCTTCTCCAGGAAGAACAGGGCGTAGAACTGGCCCGTGTACCAGACCACCGCCTGTCCGGCGGTCAGGCCGACCAGGGCGAGGATGACCAGCTTCAGGTTGCCGGGCTCGAGGAACGACTCGGTCAGCGGTTTCTTCGACCCCTTCCCCTCGTCGACCATCTTCTGGAAGACGGGGCTCTCGTTCAGCCGCAGCCGGATCCACAGCGACACGCCCAGCAGCAGGATCGAGGCAAGGAACGGGATGCGCCAGCCCCAGGCGCCGAACGCCTCCTCGCCGACCTGGGTGCGGACCAGAAGGATCACGATCAACGACAGGAACAGGCCCAGGGTCGCGGTGGTCTGGATGAAGCTGGTGTAGAAGCCGCGGCGTCCCGGCGGGGCGTGCTCGGCGACGTAGGTGGCCGCGCCGCCGTACTCGCCGCCCAGCGCCATGCCCTGGATGAGTCTCATCAGGATCAGCAGGATGGGGGCGGCCACGCCGATGGCCTCGTAGGACGGCAGCAGCCCGACCACGAAGGTCGACAGCCCCATCAGCAGCATGGTGACCAGGAAGGTGTTCTTGCGGCCCCACAGGTCGCCCAGCCGTCCGAAGACGATGGCGCCCAGCGGCCGCACCGCGAAGCCGGCCGCGAAGGCGAGCAGGGCGAAAATATACCCCGTCGTTTCGTTCACGCCGCTGAAGAAGTGTTTGGTGATGAACCCGGCCAGTGAGCCGTAGAGGTAGAAGTCGTACCACTCGAAGATGGTGCCGACCGACGCCCCGCCGATCACCATCCCGTGCCGCGTCTTCAACGCCTCGCCGTCGCTCGCCATCGCCGTTCCCCCGCCGTTTGGGCGAAGCTAGCGCGGCGGGAGGTTCGGGCTCAATGGATGGTTGGCCGGGTCCTGTTCCGCCGCCACAGTTCCTCGGTCAGCAGGTTGGCGAATCCCAGCCAGCCGACGTAGGGCGCGACCATCCCCGCGGCCGGTCCGTCGACGGCTCGGGCGCGCCAGGCGTAGGCGGCTGAGGTGCCCAAGGAGGCGATCGAGGTCGCCAGCTGACCGCCCAGGTGGCGGGGCCCGATGGCCATCCAGAAGGCGTTCAGCGCCTGCACCAGCCCCCACAGGGTCAGCGCCTGGGTGCGAGCCGGCGAGGGCGGGGCGTTCCAGACGCGGAGGCCCGAGATGGTCAGCGCCATGAACAGAGGCGGCCAGATCACGCTGAAGGCGCCTCCGGGCGGCGTGATCGGCGGCTTTTCCAGCTGGTCGTACTGCCGCTTGATCGCCGGGTTATCGGCCGTCGGGGCGTTGGCCCGCGCGATCAACGCCGAAGCCAGCACCGCGCCGGCGGTCAGTCCCACACCGATCAGCAGGTGGCGGGTCGACCGGCCCTTGCTGTTGGCGAAACCGTCGATGGCGTCCCTGGCCGATTGCGCGATCTGCATGGCGGTCTCCTGGCTGCAGCACCCTGAACCGGTTGGAGCGGCCTCCGGTTCCGGAGCGGAGCCTAACGCTGCGTCTCCCAGGCGAGCCACAGGGCGATGGCCGCCAGAACCAGGGCAAAGGTCGTCCGGATCTGCCGCCCGGCGCCGTCTGTGGTCGCCGCCAGCAGCGGAATGGCCCGCGCGGCGGCCAGGACGATGACCGTATGGATCGCAAGGGCGACGGCGATATGGATCAGGCCCAGGGTCAGCGCCTGACCGGCGAAGGGCCTGGCCGGATCAGTGAAGCCCGGCAGCAGGCCGATGTAGAACACCGCCGCCTTGGGATTGAGGACATTGGCCAGGAAGCCGCGGGTGAGCAGGGCGCCGGAGGAGGGGCGGGCGATGTCCACCGCCGCCGGGTCGGTCGCCGCGCCGCGCCAGGTGTCCCAGGCCAGCCACAGCAGGAAGGCGACCCCCGCCCAGCGCAGCAGCTGGTAAAGCCAGTCGGCCCGCAGGATGATCTCCGCCAGCCCGAAGACCGCCGCCAGCATGTAGACCGCCAGCCCGGCCGTGACGCCCAGGATGGTCAGAAAGCCGGCCTGCCGGCCCCACTGACCGCCGACGATCGCCAAGTAACCCATGTTGGGCCCGGGGGTCAGCTCGACGAGCAGGACCGCGGCCAGAAACGGCAGGAGCAGCTCCAGCGGCGGCATGGCGGGCAGGATCAGTGGCCCTCGCCGCCTTCCAGCTCGCCCAGCGCGCTTTGCAGGTAGTTCTGCTCGCCGAGCGATTTGACCAGCGACAGCTGGGTCTCGAGGAAGTCGATGTGCTCCTCGGTGTCGGACAGGATCTCCTTGAAGATCTGGCGGCTGACGTAGTCGTGGGCGATCTCGGCGGCGGTGACGCCGTTGATCAGGTCCACGCGCCCCCCGACTTCGACCGCCAGATCGGCGGCCAGGCATTCGGGCACGGTCTCGCCGATCTTCAGCTTCTTCAGGTCCTGCAGGTTGGGCAGACCCTCGAGGAACAGGATGCGCTTGATGAGCTTGTCGGCGTGCTTCATCTCGCCGATCGACTCTTCGTAGGTGATCTTGCCCAGCCGGGCGAAGCCCCAGTCCTGGTACATCCGCGCGTGCAGGAAGTACTGGTTCACCGCGGTCAGCTCGTTGGTCAGCACGGCGTTCAGAAGCCGGATGATGGCGGGGTCGCCCTTCATGGCGCGCTCCTTTCAGGATTGAGTCGATGCGACCCTGAACGCATGTTCTTGCCGCCGCAACACCGATGACTGCAAGTGTATCGCGGTTACAGGGATTTCCGCCGCCGCGCCGCTTGCGGAGGCTGACCCGCCCGCGTCACCAGCGGTTGGCGACTTCCTCGGCGAAGCCCAGCAGGTCGCGCACTTCCAGCCGGGTCCCGTCGTCGAGGACCACATGACCGGAGTATCGGCCGAAGGTCTGGTGCTGGATCGACCGGACCAGGCCGAACACGTCGCTGGCCGAGGCCCGGTCGATGATCGGCTCGAAGGTCATCTCGAAGCGGCCGTCGTTGCTGGTGAACCGCCAGGGCGCGCCGTCGAAGGTTCCCTTCGGCAGGTGGAAGGTCACCTGGTCCAGCTTGTGGGCGCGGCCATCCAGGAAGACCATGTTCTCGCTGGCCGCCGCGGTGTCGCCAAAGCCGTGTCCGATGTTGAAGCCGAACGGCCGCCCCTCGTGCAGACCGGAGGCCGAGCCCCAGTACCAGGTGTTGTCATAGGTCCAGACGCCGCGGCCCCAGTCGAGGATGCCGAACGCCGAGGCCGGCTCGAACCGGTGGGTCTCGCCGCCCACGACGACCTCGCCAGAGGCCGGCATGCAGTTGATCTTCTGGTTGTAGTAGAAGGCGCGCGGCGCGTTCGGGAACGGCGTGGCGATGACCATGCGGTCCATTTCCGGCTGGGCCAGGAACAGATCGCCCTTCAGGCCGCGGCCGCCGGCGAAGCCCGGGAAGTCGACGGTCAGCCGCCGGCCGCCGGTCTCGTGCCGGAACGCCATGGAGAGCCGCTCGTGGCTCTGGACCACGTCACCGGCGTCGGCGCTTTCGGGCAAGCCCATCCGGCCCCTGGGGAAAGGCAGCATGACCCCGCCCTGCAGCGCCTTCGGCGTACGGAAGTCGAGCCAATGCACGGCGAGCACGCCCAGATAGTCGTTGTCCGCGACGGTCAGGCACAGGCCGAACTCGGGCGTCAGGACCGCGTAGTAGTCCCATTCCTTGGTCCGCAGCGGATGGGCCTTCACCGCCGCCCGGCGATAACGTCTGGCCTCGCGCGTCGCGTAGCCGGGCTCGGCCAATCGGCCGCGCGCGTCGAGCAGATCGCCCGAACCCATGATGTGCTGCATAGCCCCCTCCGCGCGGCCGTGTGACCGTCCGGGACTTTGGTAGGATTTCGTATGGGCCCCTGTCGAGGGCCGGGCGCCTATTCGGCGGCGTGGCGCAGGGCTTCGCGGGACTGGTCGATCATCTCGCGCATTTCGCAGACGCACCGGGCGCACTGCGGCTTGCAGCCGTGCGCGCGGAAGATCTCGGCCGGCTTGCTGGCGCCGCCTTCGATCGCCGCGCGGACCTGACGCTCGCGGATGCCGTTACAGTTGCAGACGTACACGGGTGGACTCGCCCTTCAACGCGAATGCGTCGCATGTAGCGCGTCACGACCGTGGTTGCAACTCAATTGCATCTCGACGGGCCGGAGTCCTGCCTCCGCGGCCGGATGAGGCTGGATTACCTGTTGAGCCGGACCATCTAGAGGCGCAGTACGACGCCGAACGGCGAGAACGGGTGTGGAAGATGGACTTCGACGCAATCCTGCTGGCGCGACTGCAGTTCGCCTTCACCATCGCCTTCCACATTATCTTTCCCAGCTTCACGATCGGCCTCGCCAGCTTCCTGGCCGTGCTCGAGGGGCTGTGGCTGGGCACCCGGCGCGAGGTGTTCCGCAACCTGTACCTGTTCTGGGTCAAGATCTTCGCCCTCAGCTTCGGCATGGGCGTCGTGTCCGGCGTGGTGATGAGTTACGAGCTGGGCACCAACTGGAGCGAGTTCTCCAAGATGGCCTCGCCGGTCATCGGCCCGCTGCTGGCCTTCGAGGTGCTGACCGCCTTCTTCCTGGAAGCCAGTTTCCTGGGCGTGATGCTGTTCGGCTGGAAGAAGGTCGGGCCGAAGCTCCATTTCACCGCGACGGTGCTGGTCGCGATCGGCACCTTCATCTCGGCCTTCTGGATCCTGTCCGCCAACAGCTGGATGCAGCACCCGACCGGCTTCGAGCAACTGGCCGACGGCACGCTGCGCGCCACCGACTGGATGGCGGTGATCTTCTCGCCGACCTTCCCGTCGCGGCTGGCGCATATGGCGCTGGCCGCCTTCCTGACCACCTCGCTGGTGGTCGGCGCCGCCAGCGCCTGGCAGCTGCTCAAGGACCGCACCCAGGCTGAATCGCGCATGGCCCTGCGCATGGCGATCGGCATGTTCGCCATCGTCGCGCCGCTGCAGCTGGTCGCCGGCCACTTTTCCGGTGAGGCGGTGCGCGTGCATCAGCCGCTGAAGCTGGCCGCCATCGAGGCCTACTGGCAGACCCGCGCCGACCAGCCGCAGAGCCTGGTCGGCATCCCCGATCGCGACGCGGCCAAGACCCATTACGAGATCGAGATTCCCGGCATCGGCAACCTGATCCAGGGTGTGCCGAAGGATACCGTCCTCCAGGGGCTCGACAACTTCCCCCGAGAGGACTGGCCGGTCGTCGGCCTGGTCTACTGGTCGTTCCGGATCATGGTCGGGCTGGGCCTGGCGATGATCGCGCTGGGCGCCTGGGGCGTCTGGCTGATCTGGCGCAAGCAGGTCGAGGAACAGCGCTGGTTCCTGCGAGCGGCGGTGGCCATGGGCCCCAGCGGCTTCATCGCCGTCATCGCCGGCTGGATCGTCGCCGAGGTCGGCCGCCAGCCCTGGACCATCTACGGCGTGTTGCGGACGGCCGATTCCGTGTCGCCCGTGGGGGTCGGGCAGATCAGCGCCTCGCTGCTGGCCTTCATGGTCATCTACGCCATCGTGTTCAGCGCCGGCGGGCTCTACATCCTTCGGCTCATCGCCCGCGGACCGGCCCCTGTTCTCGCCGAGCCGCCGCCGGGCGGCGAGGGCAGGGCGCCGGGATCGCCGCTCGCCGCCGCGCCGGCCGAACCCAGGGAGGTGTGACCATGACGCTGGACCTTCCGCTCATCTGGGCCGGCCTGATCGCCACGGCGGTTCTGCTTTACGTCCTGCTCGACGGCTTCGACCTGGGCGTCGGCATCCTGTTTCCCTTCGCCCGCTCGCCGGCCGAGCGGGATGTGATGATGGACTCCATCGCCCCGGTCTGGGACGGCAACGAGACCTGGCTGGTGCTCGGCGGCGGCGGCCTGTTCGCCGCCTTTCCGCTGGCCTACGGCATCCTGGCGCCGGCCTTCTATCTGCCGCTGATCCTGATGCTTCTGGCGCTGATCCTGCGCGGCGTGGCCTTCGAGTTCAGGCTGCATGGCCGCAAGCGGGGCAAGGCCTTCTGGACCTTCGCCTTCTCCGCCGGATCGCTTGGCGCGACGATCGCGCAGGGCTTCGTGCTCGGCGGCTTCATCCAGGGCGTGACGGTGGCCGACGGCCGCTTCGCGGGGCAACCGTTCGACTGGCTGACGCCCTACACCCTGCTGGTCGCGGCGGGGCTGGTCGCCGGCTACGCCCTGCTCGGCGGCTGCTGGCTGATGTGGAAGACGAAGGACCAGCTGCACGGCGACGCCCGCCGCTGGTCGGCGATCTCGGCCGCGGCCGTCGGGGTGCTGCTGTTCGCGGTCAGCCTCGCCACCCTGTTCGTACATCCGCGCATCGCCGACCGCTGGGGCTTCACGGGCGAGGGGTTCGATATGGCGACCTTCCTGCCCCACCTGCCGATCCCGCTGCTGGGCGCGGCGGGGCTCGGGGTGGTGGCCTTGGGCCTGTGGAAGCGCTCGCACGGCTGGCCGTTCCTCGGCGGCGCGCTGGTCTTTCTGTCCGGCTACATCGGGTTGGCGGTCAGCTTCTTCCCCAGCATCGTGCCCTACGACATCGACTTCCGGACCGCCGCCAACGCCGATAACGCGCTGGGGCTGATGCTGTGGGGGATCGCCATCCTGCTGCCAGCCATCCTCGGCTACACCGTCTGGGTCTACTGGATCTTCCGGGGCAAGGTCAGCGCCGATGCCGGCTATCATTGAGCCGCCGCCCGGGCCGGACGAGACGCAGCCGCCGCTGTGGAGGCGGCTCGGCTGGTTTCTCGGCATCGCGCTGGCCTCGACGCTGGCCACCGCGGTCGTCGCCTATGCGCTGAAGGCGCTGCTCGTGTAGAGACGGCCCATGACCTGCCGCCTCTATCTGATCACCCCGCCCCGGATCGACGACCTGGCCGTGTTCGGCCGCACGCTCGCGCAGGCGCTGGACGCCGGAGACGTGTCCGCCCTGCAGATCCGCCTCAAGGATGTTCCGGATGATGTCGTCGCCGCGGCCGTCGACGTGCTGACCCCGATCGCCCACGCCCGCGACGTGGCGATCATTCTCAACGACCGGCCGGACCTGGCGGCGAAGTATGGCTGCGACGGCGTCCATGTCGGCCAGGGCGACGTCAGCTACGCCCAGGCGCGCAAGCTGGTCGGGGCCGAGCGGATCGTCGGGGTCACCTGCCACGACAGCCGGCACCTGGCCATGGAGGCGGCCGAGGCCGGCGCCGACTACGTCGCCTTCGGCGCCTTTTTCCCGACCACGACCAAGGACGCCAGCACCCGGGCCGAGCCGGAGATCCTGACCATCTGGCAGGAGACCATGGAGGTCCCCTGCGTCGCCATCGGCGGCATCACGGCGGAGAATGTGGCGATTGTGGCGGCGGCCGGCGCGGATTTCGCGGCCGTCAGCGCCGGCGTCTGGGCCCATCCGGACGGCCCGGCGGCGGCGGTCGCGGCGCTGAATGCGGCCATCGCTCAAGGACTTGCCGCCCGCTCGGCGTCTTGACGCCCCGGCGCGGCCCACCCCACAAGTCGTCGCCATGGAAGCGCCTGCCAAAGCAGCCTACCGGCGCGACATCGACGGCCTGCGCGCCGTCGCGGTGCTGGCCGTGGTGCTGTTCCACGCCGGGGTCCCCGGCTTTTCCGGCGGTTTTGTCGGGGTCGACGTCTTCTTCGTGCTGTCGGGATTCCTCATCAGCAGCATCCTGATCGAGGATATCGAGCGCGACCGCTTTTCGCTGCTGAACTTTTACAACCGACGGATCCGCAGGATATTCCCGGCCCTGTTCCTGATGCTGGGCCTGACGACGCTGGCGGCGGTGGCGCTGCTCTCGCCCCAGGCCCTGATCAGCTATGGCCGGAGCCTGGCCGGGACCGGCTTCTTCGCGTCCAACTTCATCTTCTTCCTCGACACCGGCTATTTCGCCGGCAACGCCGCCCAGCAGCCGCTGCTGCACACTTGGTCGCTAGCCGTGGAGGAGCAGTACTACGTCCTCTGGCCGCTGGCGGTCTGGCTGCTGTTCCGCCCCGGCCTGCGGCGGCATGCCGCCCTGATCTGCACGGTGCTGGCCGTCCTGGGGCTGGGCCTGTCGGTCTGGCTGACCGGCGTCAGCCGTGAGGCGGCCTTCTACCTGCCTTTCGCCCGGCTGTGGGAGCTGCTGCTCGGCGCGGTGCTGGTCATCCGGCCGCCGGGCGTCCTGCCGCGCAAGGTCGCCGAGGCGATGGGCTGGACCGGCCTGCTGCTGATCGCCCTTTCGATCACTCTGCTGAACGAGGCGGTCGCCTTCCCCGGCTACGCCGTCGCGGCGCCCTGCATCGGGGCGGCCCTGCTGCTGGCGGCCAACGCCAGTCCGCAGGTCAGCACCGCGCGGCTTCTGTCGGTCGCGCCGATGCGCGGCCTGGGACTGGTGTCCTACTCCTTCTACCTCTGGCACTGGCCGGTGCTGGCCTTCGCCAACTACCTGCTGATGCGCGCGCCGTCCTGGCCGGTCGGGCTGAGTCTGATGATCCCGGCGCTGCTGATGGCCTGGGTTTCGTGGCGTTTCGTCGAGCGGCCCTTCCGCGTCAACGCAGCCGCGCCCGGCGCCAGGGGCCGCGCGATCCTGGTCGGCCTGCTGTGCTGCATCGCCGCTGTCGTGGTCGGGACGGGGCTGTGGGCGACCAAGGGCGTGCCCGGACGGGTTCCGTCCGATGTCCGGGCAAAAGTCACCGCCGCCAGCGAATGGCGCGACCTCGCTCGGCGCTGCCAGACGACGCACAAGGACGACGTCCGGACCGCCTCCGATGGCTGTCGGTTCGGCCCGCCGGGTCCGCCGCGCATCCTCGTCTGGGGCGACTCCCACGCCGCCGCCTTCTCGCCAGTTGTGCAGACGACCGCGACGGAACTCGGCCTGGGCGGATTGTTGATCAGCCGGGCCTCCTGTCCGCCGATGGTCGGTGTCGGCGTCGCGGCCCGACCGTGGGGCGGCGATGACCGGGGCTGCAGGACGCTGGCGGACCAGGTCGTGGGGGTGATGCGCGACAATCCGGGGCTGGACACCGTGGTGCTGGTCGGCCGCTGGTCAAAGTATGAGACCGGCGCGGGCCTGGGTCCGGACGGCGCCAGGCACACGTTCCTCAGCGGCCCCGGCGGCGACAACGCCGGGATCATGGCCGCCGGCTTGACCGCCAGCGTCGCGGCGATCCGCCAGGCGTTGGGTGAGGACGTCCGCATCATCATCGTCGGCCAGCCGCCGGAGCCCGGCTTCGACGCCGGCGAATGCATTGCCTTCCGCCGCATGTTGCGCCTGTCCGCCAGCGCCTGCGAGAGCATCGACCGGACGCTCAACGCCGACAGGCGGGCCCGCTCCGACGCGGTGCTGGCCGAGCTGGCGCCTCGGCTGAAAGTCGAGATTCTGCCGTTGATGAATGGCCTGTGCGATGAACGGACCTGCCGCACCTGGCGGGACGGAACACTGCTCTATCGCGACGACGACCACCTCAGCCCGGCCGGGGCGATGCTGTTCGCGAATGATCTGAAGGTTCTGCTGGAGCGGCCCCGGTGAGGCGCCTTCGCCCCCCACCTTGCTATTGCCCCCCCTCATCGCTAGGTTCCGCGCCCAATTTCCAGCCCCTTCGCGCGAACCCAAATCCCATGGCCAAGATCAACGGCAACACCATCAAACCCGGCATGGTTCTCCAGCACGAGAACGGGCTGTGGGTCTGCGTGAAGGCCGCGCACGTCAAGCCCGGCAAGGGCGGCGCCTTCGCCCAGGTCGAGCTCAAGAACCTCATCGACGGCCGCAAGCTCAACGAACGCTTCCGTTCGGACGACAAGGTCGAGCGCGTGACGCTCGAGCAGCGCGACAACACCTATCTGTACGCCGAGGGCGACATGCTGGTGTTCATGGACAAGGAAAACTACGAGCAGATCACCCTGCACAAGGACTTCGTCGGCGAGGACCAGGTCCGCTTCCTGCAGGACGGCATGACCGTGGTGGTGGAATTCCACGAGGACCGCGCCATCGGCATCGAGCTGCCTGAACAGGTCGTGCTGACCATCGTCGAGGCTGACGGCGTGGTGAACGGCCAGACGGCGTCCTCGTCGTACAAGCCGGCCAAGGCCGACAACGGCATGCGCATCCTGATCCCGCCCTACATGGAAGCGGGCGAGCGGGTGCTGGTCTCGACCGAGACCGGCGAATACGTGCGCCGCGCCGACTGATCACAAATGTCCGCCGCCTCCTCCCTTATCGCCTCGATGATCGACGCCGCCCGCAAGGCGGCCAGGGGCCTCGCCCGCGACTTCGGCGAGGTCACCGAACTCCAGGTCTCGAAGAAGGGCGCGGCGGACTATGTCTCGGCCGCCGACATCAAGGCCGAGCAGGTGCTGTTCGAGGCCCTGACCAAGCTTCGCCCCGGCTACGGCTTCCTCGGCGAGGAGCGGGTGGAGATCGAGGGCACGGACAAGACCCACCGCTGGATCGTCGACCCGCTCGACGGCACGACCAACTTCCTGCACGCCATCCCCCACTTCGCGGTCAACATCGCGCTGGAGCGGGACGGCCAGATCGTCGCGGCGGTCACCTACAATCCGATCACCCACGACACCTTCTGGGCCGAGAAGGGGCGCGGCGCCTGGCTGGGCAACGAAAAGCGCCTGCGCGTCGCCGCCCGCCGCTCGCTCGACGAGAGCCTGCTGGCCACCGGCATCCCGTTCATGGGCGTGCCGGGCCACGGCCAGTTCCTCAAGGAGCTGCACCAGATCAGCCAGCGGGTCTCCGGCGTTCGC
Source organism: Caulobacter sp. (assembly GCA_031426695.1). Taxonomy (GTDB): domain Bacteria; phylum Pseudomonadota; class Alphaproteobacteria; order Caulobacterales; family Caulobacteraceae; genus Caulobacter. The sequence continues at coordinate 63,234 of JASJPM010000005.1, read as the reverse complement.
CGCTACGGCGCCGCCGCGCTGGACCTGGCCTGGGTCGCGGCCGGCCGCTTCGACGGCTTCTGGGAACGGGGCCTCAAGCCCTGGGACACGGCCGCGGGTCTGCTGCTGGTCACCGAGGCCGGCGGCAAGGTCACCGACCTGCGGGGCGAGCCCTATGTCCCCGGCGCCGGGAGCATCCTGGCCTCGAACCTGGAACTGCACCCGCTGATCCTCGACAAGCTCGACGCGGCGGGCTGATCGCGCCCGTCAGCTGACCGGGACCAGCCCCGCTTCGGTCACCCGCGACAGCACGCCGGTGTGAATGTCGAACCGCAGCCCATGGAGCGTCAGGTCGCCGTCCTCGACGCGCTGCCGGATCCACGGGTAGGTCATCAGGTTGCGCAGTGTGAGGGTGACCACCTCGGTCTCGAAATGGCAGAGGTGCGCCTCCGGCTCGTTCGGCGCCCCGTCCGGCCAGAGCACGGATTCGGCGATCTCCATCCACTTCGGCACGAAGTCGCGCGCCTCCGGCGGCGCGCCCTCGACCATGGCGCGGACGCCGCCGCACTGGGCGTGGGCCAGAACCACGACCTTGGCGACCTTCAGCACCCGCACGCCGAACTCCAGCGCCGCGCTCGTGCCGTGATAGCCGGCGTCGGGCTCATAGGGCGGGACCAGGGCGGCGACGTTGCGAACGACGAACAGCTCGCCCGGCGCTGCGCCGAAAATGGTCTGGGGGTCGACGCGGGAGTCCGAGCAGGCGACCACAAGGGTGTGCGGGCTCTGACCCTTGGAGAGCGCTTCGTAGCGGTCGCGCTCGGCAGGCCAGACCTCGTCGCGGAACCGGCGATATCCATCAAACAGCTTGTCCATGAGAAGCTCCGTTTCAGGCGGTCAGGTGGCGGAATCGACGGTGGGGACAGGGGTCCGCGTCCGCCATATGGAGTAGGCGATCCCGGCGGCAAGGATGGCGAAGGTGACGCCCAGCGACCATTCGGCCGGGAACTTCGACCAGCCCATCAGGTCGGCGACGAAGATCTTGCCGCCGATGAAGATCAGCAGCACCGCCAGCGCCTGCTTGAGGTAGGCGAACCGGTGCAGCACGGCGGCCAGCGCGAAATACAGCGCCCGTAGGCCCAGAATGGCGAAGATGTTGGACGTGTAGACGATGTAGGGGTCGGTGGTGATGGCGAAGATGGCAGGCACCGAGTCCACGGCGAAGATCAGGTCGGCGATCTCGATCATCACCAGCGCCAGGAACAGCGGGGTCATCCAGGTGACGAGCTTGCCGCTGGCCGGATCTGGCGCCCGCATGAAGAAGCGCTCGCCGTGCAGCTGCTCGGTGACGCGGAACCGGCCGCGCACGAGGCGCAGCAGCGGATTGTCGCCCAGGTCGCTCTCCTGGCCCTTCCAGAACAGCATCTTCACGCCGGTGAACACCAGGAAGGCCGCGAAGATGTAGAGGACCCAGCCGAACTCGGAGACCAGCGCCGCGCCGAAGCCGATCATGATCGCCCGCAGCACGATGACGCCCAGGATGCCCCAGAACAGCACGCGGTGCTGATATTCGCGGGGTACGGCGAAGTAGGTGAAGATCATCGCGATGACGAAGACGTTGTCCATCGCCAGGCTCTTTTCGACCACGAAACCGGTCAGGTACTCGACACCGGCCTGGGCGCCGAGCGAGGCCCAGATGAAGCCGCCGAAGGCCAGGCCCAGCGCGATGTAGCCCGCCGACATCAGCAGGCTCTCGCGCACGCCGATCTCGCGGGTCTTGCGATGCAGCACGCCGAGATCGAGCGAAAGGAGAGCCGCGACGGCCCCCAGGAAGGTCAGCCACATCCAGACCGGCTGACCCAGAAACAGGGATTCGAGACTATCCAAGCAAACGCCCTCCTTGATGCAGGATGGGTGCGCTCGACGCAGGGCGAGGGGGGCTGGGGAACCGGACCCTGGCATCGAGCGCACCCGATGCGGTCCGACATCACGATGCACCTGCATCGCCAGAGGGGCCCGGGCCGCGAGGCGCAAGTAGGGGCGCCGTCGCGGGTTCGCAAGACCCCCGTTCGTCGAATTCTCGTCGGTGCTTGACGAGTCCGTCACCAGCCGTGGCTAATCCCGGCTCATGAGCCTGTCCCGACGCGCCTTCGCCGCCTCCGCCCTCGCCCTCGTGGCCACGCCCGCGTTTGCACGCAGCAAGCCGCGCCCCATCGTCATCGCCCATCGCGGCGCCAGCGGCGAGCGGCCGGAACACACGCGCTCAGCCTACAGGCTGGCCGTCGAGCAGGGCGCCGACTTCATCGAGCCGGATCTGGTGATCACGAAGGACGGCCACCTTGTCGCGCGGCACGAGAACGAGATCGGCGGCACGACGGATGTGGCGGGCAAGGGCGAGTTCGCCTCGCGCAAGACGACGAAGGTGATCGACGGCCAGTCCGTCGAGGGCTGGTTCACCGAGGACTTCACCCTGGCCGAACTGAAGACCCTGCGCTGTCGTGAGCGTCTGCCGCAGCTGCGGCCCGGCAACACCGCCTACGACGGACAGGACACGATCCCGACGTTCGACGAGGTCTGCGCCATCGCCCGCGACATGGGCGTGGGCGTCTATCCGGAGATGAAGCATCCTCGCCATTTCGCCTCGACCGGTCTGCCGTTCGAGCAGCGGATGGCCGATGCCCTGAAGGCCAACGGGCTCGACAGCGCCGCCGCCAAGGTCTTCGTCCAGTGCTTCGAGGTCGCGCCGCTGAAGACGCTGCGGCCGCTGACGAAGGCGAAGCTGGTGCAGCTGATCGATAGCGAGGGCGCGCCCGCCGACGCGCCGGGCTTCACCTATGCCGACATGACCACCGCCGCCGGCCTGAAGGCCATCGCCGCCTACGCCGACGGTGTCGGGCCCGACAAGTCCTGGATCCTGCCGACGGACGGGCAGGCGTTGCTGCCGGCCACCACTTTCGTGCCCGATGCGCACGCCGTCGGCCTGCAGGTGCATCCCTGGACGGTAAGGGCGGAGAACTACTTCCTGCCCAAGGGGCTGCGCACGCCGCCCGGCGCCACGGCGGATGCGGACATGCCCCGCCACGGCCAGGCGGAAGCCGTGCTGGAGGCGCTCTTCAAGGCTGGCGTCGACGGCCTGTTCACCGATTTCCCGGGCCTGGCCGACGAGGCCCGCAAGGCCTGGATGTTCTCATGATCAAACAGTTCGCCGCCGCGGCGGCCCTGGCCTTCGCCCTCATCACCGGTCCGGCTCCGGCCCATGCCCACGTCGGCGACATCGCCGCGCGCTATGTGCAGCTCAGCCTCGAGATCGGCGAGCATGAGGACGGCTACATCGACGCCTATTATGGCCCGCCAGCCTGGCAGGCGGCCGCGAAGGCCTCGAAGCGGACGCTGCCGGAACTGGCGCGGGATGTCGATTTCCTGCTGGCCGAACTGGCCGAGGATGAGGCGGGCGCTGACACAGCCGGCGACACCAGCGGATCGCTCACCCACGAGCGGATCGCCTTCCTGCGCGGCCAGTTGATCGCCGCCCGGACCCGCCTGCGCATGATGCAGGGGGAAAAGCTCAGCTTCGAGGACGAGGCGGAAGGGCTGTTCGGGGTGCGGCCGGTGCTGAAGCCGCTCGCCGCCTACGACCCGGTCCTCGCCGACATCGAGACGCTGGTTCCGGGCGAGGGGCCGCTGTGGCAGCGCGTCGACGCCTTCAACGACCGCTTCGTGGTCCCCGCTGACCGGCTGAAGGCGGTGATGGACGCCGCCATCGCCGAGTGCCGTCGCCGCACCGTCGCCGTCATCCCGCTGCCCGCGAACGAGCGCTTCACGCTGGAGTTCGTCACTGGCAAGAGCTGGTCCGGCTACAACTGGTACAAGGGCGGCGCCGAAAGCCTGATCCAGGTGAACACCGACCTGCCGGTCCGGCTGGGCCGCGCCGTCGACCTGGGCTGCCACGAGGGCTACCCCGGCCACCATGTCTACAACGTCCTGCTCGAGGAGCGGCTGGCCAAGGCGCGGGGCTGGGTCGAGTTCACCGTCTATCCGCTCTATTCCCCGCAGTCGCTGCTGGCCGAAGGCTCGGCCAACTACGGCATCGAGCTGGCTTTCCCGGGCGACGAGCGGGCGGCGTTCGAGGCGAAGGTGCTCTATCCGCTGGCCGGACTCGATCCGAAGGACGCTGGTCGCTACTTGGCGCTGCAGGCGGCGCAGCAGGCGCTGTCGGGCGCGCGCTTCACCATCGCCGCCGAGTATCTGGCCGGCCGCATGGACCGGGCCAGGGCGGTGGCGATGACCCAGACGTACGGCCTCGTCTCGGAGAAGCGCGCCGACCAGATCGTGTCCTTCGCCGAACAGTACCGCAGCTACGTCATCAACTACGGCCTGGGCCTGGAGATGGTGCGCGACTATGTCGAACGCGCGGGGCAAGGCCAGCCGGAGCGCTGGGCGCGGATGCAGGCGCTGCTGAGCGAACCGAGCACGCCGGCGGACCTAGCTGACTAGGCTGGTTTCCCGGCTCGCGCCAAGAAGCTGCCGCCGCGATAGGCGCTGATGAACAGCAGGATCTGCAGAAGCGTAATGATCCGGCCGATCCAGACCTGAAGCGGCGGGACCGGGACCTTGGGCGCCATGCCCGTGGCGGTCATCGTCAGCGCCCAGACCATGCTCAGCGCCCCCAGGCCGCAGAGCAGCAGGAAGATCAGCGGGATAGTTCCCGTCATCTTCCGCCACTGAATCACAGCGAGCACCAGCATCACCGCAGCCAGGACACCGTTGAACATCATCGAGAAGTTGAGCAGCGCGGGGAGCATGGCCTCGGCCATTTTCGCGGCCTCGGGATCGGTGGCGGCGGCATTGGCCATGCCGGCCTCCATGGCGCTGGTGATCGTTTCCGGCGATGACAGGAGGTAGATGATGCCGAAAACCATCGACGCCGCGCCGATCAAGAGAGCGACGGCGCCGCCTCGGGCCGCGGCGCGGGCGGTGGCTTCGTCATCGATGCGGATGAACGGGTTCAGCAGGCTCAGGTGTTGAATCATGGGGTCCCCCTGGTCGGCCAGCTTCGGGGTCGCCGCTCTCGGCGTCAACCTGTGCGTGTCAGGCGATCAGAAGCACCTTGCCCACATGGGCGCCAGCTTCCAGGTGCGCGTGAGCCTTCGCGGCCTCGGCCAGCGGGAAGGTTGCGTCGACCACCGCCTTCACCTTGCCGGCCGCCACCCAGGGCCAGACCACCCGCTCGACCTCGGCGGTGATGCGGGCCTTCTCGTCGGCGGAGCGGGGGCGCAGGGTCGAGCCGGTGATTGTGGCCCGCTTCATCATGATCTTCATGATCGGAACCTCGATCGTGCCGCCGCCCAGCGAGGCGATGTAGACGATACGGCCGCCGGTCTTCAGGGCGTTGAGGTTCTTCTCGAAGTAGGCCGCACCGACCATGTCGAGCACGACGTCTACGCCGCCATGGGCCTTGGCGACGGCCTCGAAATCCTCGGTCGAGCTGTCCACCGCGATATCGGCGCCCAGCGCCAGGGCCTGGGCCTTCTTGTCGGCGCCCCGGCCGGTGGCGATCACGGTCGCGCCGGCGGCCTTGGCCATCTGGATGGCCGTCGTGCCGATGCCGGAGGTGGCGCCGTGCAGCAGCAGGGTCTCGCCAGCCTTCAGTCCGCCGTGCTCGAAGACGTTGGCGTAGACGGTGAAGACGGTCTCCGGCAGGCCCGCGGCCGCCTCGAAGCTCATGCCCTCGGGGATGGGCAGGGCGTGGCGGGCGTCGACCACGGCGTACTCGGCGTAGCCGCCGCCGCCGAGCAGGGCGCAGACCCGGTCGCCGGTCTTCCATCGGCCCGCGGCCGTCACCACCTCGCCGGCGACTTCCAGGCCCAGGGTCTCCGGCGCGCCCGGCGGAGCGGGGTAGAAGCCCAGGCGCTGCACGATGTCCGGCCGGTTGACGCCGGCGGCCCTGACCCGGATCAGGATCTCGCCGTTCGCCGGAACCGGGACAGGCGTCTGCAGAGGCTTCAGCGCCTCGGCCGGGCCTTTGCCGCCGTCGATGGCGATGGCGGTCATCATGGTCTGGGACATGGTCGCTCTCTCCGGCGGGGTTGCGCCCTGGCGCTTGCAGGCGTCAGATATGTGAAACACGGCTTTGGCGATAGGGAGGTCAGATCATGCTGGAAGAACCGGCAGGCCCTCGCGGAGGGCGCGGTGACGCGCTGCTGGCGGTCACCCGCGAGGATCTCGACCTCTTCGGCGTGTCCGAGCTTGAGGAACGCATAGAGCTGCTGGAATCTGAACTGGCCCGCGTGCGGGGGCAGATCGAGAAGAAGCGGGCCGGCCGCTCGGCGGCGGACGCCTTCTTCAATCTGGGCAAGACCTGATATTGAGATTGGGGCGGTCCGCGGACGGACAGCTTGGCACGGGCGTTGCAGCCGTTGTGGCCAGGCGGGAAAGTTCGTCCCGCGGATGAGATTAAGGGGCGAATGTGTCCATGAGCGATTTTGGTGCGTCGGCCTCGACGCCCTGGCGTGCGAACGTGATCAGCGATTTCGCCCGCTCGGAGCTGTTCGACCGGACTTTCCAGGAGGGCATGGACCTGGTCGAGGAGACCGCCGCCTATCTGGATGGCGGCGGGCGACAGGATTCCAAGCTGCTGTCACGCAGCGCCGCCCTGGCCTACGCGTCTGAAAGCATGCGTCTGACCACCCGGCTGATGCGCGTCGCCTCCTGGCTGCTGGTGCAGCGCGCGGTGCGCGAAGGCGACATGGCGCCGGAAGCCGCCTGTGAAGAACGCTATCGCGTCGACCAGGAAGATGCCGACCCCGGCGACAACGAAGCCCTGCACGATTTGCCGCTGTCCCTGCTGCACCTGCTCGACCGGTCGGGCCGGCTGTACGACCGCGTCCGGCACCTTGACCGCCGCATGTACGTCGAGCCGTCGGTCGAGGAGACGCCCAACGCCGTCCTCAGCCAGATGGACCGCCTGAAGGGCGCGTTCGGGGGGATTGGGGCCTAGATGCTCTCCCTCCCCCTTGTGGGGAGGGTGGCTCGACGAGCGCAGCGATCCTCACCTGACTCGGAGGGCAGCCAGCTCTTGCCCCACCCTGGCCCGCTGCGCGGGTCTGTCCCTCCCCACGAGAGGGAGGGAGAAAACGCCAAAAGGCCGGCCGCATCGCTGCGGCCGGCCTTTCAAGTCTGCTCGAAGCGGCGTGACGCCTACTTCTTGGTCGTGAAGCCGGCGAACTTCGCGTTGAAGCGCGACACGCGGCCGCCGCGGTCCAGCATGTGGGCGTTGCCGCCGGTCCAGGCCGGGTGCGTCGACGGATCGATGTCGAGGTTCAGCGTCGCCCCTTCCTTACCGAAGGTCGAACGGGTCTGATACGACTCGCCGTTCGTCAGCACCACGGTGATGAAGTGGTAGTCGGGATGGGTGTCTTGTTTCATCGGGCGGTCCAACCGACTTAGAGGAAATGGATGTGACGCGCGCCGAGAAAGTCGGTGCGGTCGAAGACGCGCGGCTATACAGAACGGGCGCGTGGAAGGCAAGGGGCCGAGCTTATGACTGACATAGCCGCGAGCGATCCGGTCGCTGACGGCCGGCCCGGCGCGGGGGCTGAGCTGGCCGCCGGCATCGCCGAGGCTGCCGCCAAACGACCCCGCAGCCGCAACGTCCGCACGCTGGGCCGGCTGCTGCCCTTTGTCCGTATGCACTGGGGCTATGCCGCCGCCGCCGGTTTCTTCCTGCTGTTCTCCACCGCCGCCACCCTGGGGCTGACCGCCGCGGCGAGGTTGATCGTGGATCGGGGCTTCGGCTCCGGCTCGGCCGAGCAGCTGAACCAGACCTTTCTGATCGGTATGGGCGTGGTCTCGGTGCTGGCCCTGGCGACGGCCGGGCGCTTCTTCTTCGTGTCGCTGCTGGGCGAGCGCGTGGTCGCCGACCTGCGCAAGTCCGTCTACCGCCACATCCTGACGCTGGACGCCTCCTACTTCCTCAAGACCCGCACGGGCGAGGTGCTGTCGCGCCTGACCACCGACGTGACCCTGATCGAGACCCTGGTCGGGACTTCGGCCTCCGTGGCCCTGCGCAACATCCTGTCGACCATCGGCGCGACCATCGTGATGTTCACGGTCTCGCCGATGCTGACTCTGGCCGTCATGGCGCTGGCGCCGGTGATCATCGCGCCGCTGTTCATCTTCGGCCGGCGGGTGCGGACGCTGTCCACCACCGCCCAGGACCGGTTCGCCGACGCCGTCGGCTTCGCGGGCGAGAGCCTCGACGCGCTGGAGACCGTGCAGGCCTTCGGCCGTGAGCGGACCGCCGACCGGCGCTTCGGCGACTCGGTCGAGGTCGCCTTCAGGGCCGCCGCCAGCCGTATCCGCGCCCGCGCCCTGATGACGGTCATCGTCATTGGCCTGATCTTCGGCGGCGTAGCCTTCGTACTCTGGCGCGCCGCCCATTCGGTGCTCACCGGCGGCATGACGCCCGGCGACCTGATCCAGTTCGTCTTCCTGTCGGTGATGGCGGCCAGTGGGGCCGGCGCCCTGGGCGAGGTCTGGGGCGATGTCCAGAAGGCCGCCGGCGCCATGCAGCGCATCGGCGAACTGCTCGACGCCAAGCCCGGCATCGCCGCGCCGGCCAAGCCCAGGACCCTGCCGTCGCCGGCCCGGGGCGAGATCGCCTTCGAAGGCGTCACCTTCGCCTACCCCGGCCGCCCGGATCTGCCCGCCCTTCGCGGCTTCGACCTGACCGTGGCGCCCGGCGAGACCGTGGCCCTGGTCGGCCCGTCGGGCGCCGGCAAGAGCACCGTGCTGCGGCTGCTGCTGCGCTTCTATGATCCGCAGGAGGGCCGCGTGATCCTCGACGGCGTCGATCTGCGCGACGCCGACCCGGAAGAGGTCCGCGCCCGACTGGCGCTGGTGGCGCAGGATTCAGCGCTGTTCTCAGGCTCGGCGCTGGAGAACATCCGCTTCGGTCGCGAGGACGCCAGCCTGGAGGAGGTGTTCGCCGCCGCCCGCGCCGCCGAGGCCGAGGGCTTCATCAAGGCGCTGCCGGAGGGCTTCGACACCCCGGTTGGCGAGCGGGCAAAGACCCTGTCCGGTGGCCAGAAGCAGAGGCTGGCCATCGCCCGCGCCCTGGTCCGCGACGCGCCGGTGCTGCTGCTCGACGAGGCGACCAGCGCGCTGGACGCCGAGAATGAGCGCCTGGTCCAGAAGGCGCTGGAAAGCGCCATGGGCGAGCGGACCACCCTGGTCATCGCCCACCGCCTGGCCACCGTCCTGCGCGCCGACCGCATCGTGGTCATGGAGGACGGCGCCGTCGTCGAGCAGGGCACCCACGCGGCCCTGGTCAAAAAGGGCGGCCTCTATGCGCGGCTGGCGCAGCTGCAGTTCGGGGTGGAGGCGGCTTAGTCCTTCGTAGAGGAACGCCGTTTCCTTTGTGAACGATCGGCTTTATAGATGGAATCCAATACCCCGCCCGGCCGAAAGGCCGGGCGCCGTCGTTTCTGGAGCCCGTTATGTCCGACCAAATCCTGATGCCGAAGGCGACCGCCGTCTGGCTCGTGGACAACACCTCGCTGACCTTCGAGCAGATCGCCGCCTTCTGTGGCCTTCACCCGCTGGAAGTCCGCGGCATCGCCGATGGCGAGGTCGCCCGTGACATCCGCGGCGCCGACCCGATCGCCAACGGCCAGCTGAACCGCGAGGAGCTGGACAAGGCCGCCGCCGATGCCAAGTACCGTATGCAGGCCCAGAAGAGCCGTCATGCCGAACTGTTGAAGCCGGTCAAGAAGGCGCCGCGCTACACCCCGGTGTCGCGCCGCCAGGACCGTCCGGACGCCATCGCCTGGTTCGTCCGCAACCACCCGGAAGTGGCCGACGCCCAGATCTCCAAACTGCTTGGCACCACCAAGTCGACGATCGAATCGGTGCGCGACCGCAGCCACTGGAACAGCGCGAACATCAAGCCGGTGGATCCGGTGACGCTCGGCCTGACCACCCAGATCGAGCTGGACGGCGTGGTCCGCAAGGCGGCCGACAAGAAGGCCAAGGACGACCTGAAGAAGGGCATCCTGCCGACCGACACCCTGCGGCCCGCCGCCGAGCCCGAGCCCGAGCTCGAGCCCGAAGAAGACGTTCTCAAGCGCCGGGTCTCCGACTCCGACGTGTTCGCCAACTTCGGCGATGACAACGACGACGAGGACTAGGCTGACCGGGGACTGCTTCCGGCGATAGCCGGTAGCTGTCCCCGATCTCGGGGCCTGTCGGGGACAGCTACGCTACGCGAAGCAGTCCCCAATGAAAAAGGGGCGCTCCGGCCTGGCCGTGAGCGCCCTTTGTCTTGCTAGTGGACCCGCATCCTGAGGTTTTCGATCTCTTCCTTCAGGCGGAGTTTCTGTCGCTTGAGTTCCTTCAGTCGGATGTCGTCGGAGGCGGGCCTTCTCAATTCGTCCTCGATAAGCCGATCCAGGGTCTGGTGACGGTTACCGAGTTCGCGAATGCGGGCATCCAGCGCCATACGTACGTCTCCTCTTCAAAGGGCGGAGACAAGTGAACACCCGCGCGGCGGAAGAGTCAGATCACATATCCTTGCGCTTGCGCCGAATGATCGAAAGGGCGATCTGGACGTTCACGCGCCCGCGTCGGAAGGAACCATGACCGCAGCCGCACCCAGCAGACTGATCGTCGGGATTTCCGGCGCCTCGGGCGCGGCCTATGGCCTGCGCGCGCTGGACGCCTGCCGGGACCTTGGCCTCGAAAGCCACCTGATCCTGTCGCGCGCCGCGGCCCTGACCCTGTCGCAGGAGGCAGGCCTGACCGTCGCCGAAGTCGGCGCGAGGGCCGACGTCGCGCACAAGGTCGGCGACGTCGGCGCCGCCATCGCCTCGGGGTCGTTCAAGACGCTCGGCATGATCATCGCGCCCTGCTCGATCCGCACCATGAGCGAGATCGCCTCCGGTGTGACCTCGTCCCTGCTGACCCGCGCCGCCGACGTGACGCTGAAGGAGCGCCGGCCGCTGGTCCTGATGGTGCGCGAGACGCCGCTCCATCTGGGCCATCTGCGCACCATGGTGCGGTTGGCCGAGATGGGGGCGATCATCGCCCCGCCCATGCCGGCCTTCTATGCCCTGCCCCAGTCTCTGGAGGAGATGGTCGACCAGTCCGTCGGCCGCGCGCTTGATCTGTTCGGCCTGTCCTGGACGCCGGTCAGGCGCTGGGGCGAGGATATCGCGCCGATCACGGGGTCGGGCCAGTGAGCGGGTCGCTGTGGGACTGGACCCTAGCGGCCTACGCCCGTCCGGGCGTGCCGGAGGCGACCCTGGCGCTGCAGGACGAGCACGGTTTCAGCACCGCCCTGCTGCTTTGGGCCGTGTGGGCCGATCCCGATCCCGAGACGCTGGCCAACGGGGTGCAGACCACGGTGGCCTGGGACGAGACCGTGCTCTGGCCGCTTCGTAACGTTCGGCGGGTGCTGAAGGCCCCTCGCCGCCCCTTCGAGGATACCGCGCGGGAAGGCCTGCGCGAGGACGTCAAGGCCGCCGAACTGCGCGCCGAGCGGGTCCTGATGGAGGCGCTGGAATCGCTCGCCGGTCCGGCGGCGAACGTCGACGCGTCGGCCGCCCTGCGCCGCGCGGCCATGGCCTGGAGCGGGGCGGCGCCGGCCGCCGCGCTCGATCGTCTCGCGAAGGCCTTGGCGTAGCGCCGTGCCCGGCTGTATTCCTTGGCATGGGCGAGGGAGCGTGACGCATGAACGACGATGATCCGGGGCTGATCACGCTGCCCAACGTGGAGATTCGCGCGCGCCTGGTCGAACTGCGTCAACAACACCAGGACCTGGACGCCGCCGTCGCCGCCCTTGAGTCGCAGCCGCTTCCCAACCAGCTGCAGATCGCCCGGTTCAAGAAGCAGAAGCTGATCCTGCGCGACCAGATCACCAAGCTGGAAAACCAGCTGACGCCCGACATCATCGCCTGAGGCGCGCCCTCGCGGCCGCGATCCTTCGGCTTGGCTTCCGACGAACGGGACGGGGCGTTTAGGCGCATCTTCACACACCCGTGGTCGGATAGGCGACCATGGGAACCCAGCAACGCACCGCGGCAGCGCTGAAACTGGACGGCTACGTCCGCCACTACCGCGGCATGGCCGTGGTTCGGTTCGCCATGGCGTTCGGCCTGTCGGCGATTGTCGGTATCGTGGCCGGCGGGACCTATGCGATCGGCTTTGGCCTGCTGCATCTGGCCCTCTATGGCGTGTTGTTCTGGGCCGTGGAGGTCGCCGCGCGGGATCCGGATCAGGAGCTCGCGCTGCGCAAGCTGACCATCCGCACCGGCCTCATCACCTTCCTGATCTCGCTGCAGGCCTGCGCCATGGCGCTGGAGGTTCGCGAGACCGCCACCACTACGGTCGTGCGGCTCGAGACCGGCCTGCTGATCATCGGCGTGCTGATGTTCACGGCTCTACAGGTTCACATGAGCCGGCTCGGCTACGCCGCCGCCATCGCGCCCTCGATCGGTTCGATGATCTGGATTGCCGTCAACGGCAGCACCGGCATGGCCAGCGGGCATTTCGCCATTGCCGTCTGCCTGTTCGTGGCGGCGGTCGTGGCGGCCAGCTGGCGCCAGCAGGCCACGGACCGGACGCTGGCGAACGTGCGTCTGGCCCTGGAGGAGAAGAACGCCGCCCTGACCGCGCTGGTCGCCGAGGCCGAGGCCGCCCGGGCCCAGGCCGAGGCCGCCAGCCGCGCCAAGTCCGACTTCCTCGCCATGACCAGCCACGAGATCCGGACCCCGCTCAACGCCGTGCTGGGCCTGGCCGAAGCGCTGAACCGGTCGCGTCTGACGGTGCGGCAGAAGGACATGGCCCGGGGCGTCGTCGACGCCGGGGCGCTGCTCAAGCGCCTGCTGGACTCCATGCTCGACATCGGCCGCATCGAGGCCGGCAAGACCACGCTCAACGTCGCGCCGTTCGACCTGCGCCAGGCCGTCGAGACGGTGGTCCGGGTCTGGACGCCGCGCGCCCGCGACCACGGTGTGACCCTGATCGCCGATCTGGACCGACTGCCGACCCCCTGCGGCCTGGTCGCCGACGGCGGCAAGGTCGAGCAGGTGCTGATCAACCTGGTGTCGAACGCCCTGAAGTTCAGCCCGCGGGGCGGCAGGGTCGTCATCCGCGTCAGTGCGTCCGGCGCGCCCTCCGGGGTCGGCCTGGCCGTCAGGATCGAGGTGATCGACCAGGGGCCGGGCGTAACGGCCCAGGACCGGGAGCGCATCTTCCAGGTGTTCGAGCAGACCGACGCCGGGCGGGCGCTGGGCGGCGCGGGGTTGGGCCTGGCGATCTGCGCCGGCAATCTCGCGCTGATGGGTGGCGGGATCGATGTCGGCGACGCCCCCGACGGCCGGGGCGCGGTCTTCCAGGCCTCGTTCGAGGCTCCGACCTGTCTGCTGACGGACGCCGAGGCTGAGGCGATCGAGGCCGAGGGGCTGGACGCCGAACGCCCGCTGCGGGTTCTCGCCGCCGAGGACAACGCCGGCAACCGCCATGTGCTCCAGGCGCTGCTCGAGCCCTTGGCCGTTTCACTGACCCTGGTCGAGGACGGCGCCCAGGCTCTGGAGGCGCTGGCGAACGGGTCCTACGACATGGTCCTGATGGACGCCAACATGCCGGTCATGGACGGTCTGACCGCCCTGCGCGCCATCCGGGCCTCCGGGTCGGCGATCCCGGTCTGGATGCTCACCGCCAACGTCTATGAGGAAGACGTCAGCCGTTATCGCGCGGCCGGCGCCGACGGCGTCGTTCGCAAGCCGATCGCGCTGGAGGAGCTGTTCGCGGCCCTGTCCGAGGCCGCCGCCCGGGTGGATGCGCCCGCCGAGGCCGAGGCGGCCTAGACAGGACAGCCCATCGGCGGTCAGTGGAAGTCGCGACTGCGCACCAGTCGGGTTCGCACCGCCTCGCCCGCCCGGGTCGGTCGTGGCTCCTCCCGCATCCGGCCGAGCTCGTCCGTGAGGTCGGTGAAGCGCTCGGCGACGACGTGGATGACGCCGTGGGCGATCTGGAGCCGACCCTGGATGATCAGGAAGCTGGCGCCCATCGCCGTGCGCCGGTTGGCCGCGAAGACGTCCTTCCAGACGATGGCGTTGGCCGGGCCGGTCTCATCCTCGATGGTGATGAAGACGATGCCCTGGGCGGTGCCGGGCCGCTGCCGGATCAGGACCAGCCCGCCGACCGAGACCCGGTCCCCGTCCCGCAGGCGTCCCAGCTCACCGGCGGGAACGCAGCCGTGCCGCTCGAGAAGCGGCCGGAAGAACCGGCAGGGATGCGCCTTCAGCGACAGACCGGTGGTGCGGTAATCCTCGGCCACATGCTGGGACAGGTTCAGTTTCGGCAGGTTCACCGCCGCTTCGAACAGCGGCAGCCCGTCCAGCATGGAGCCGCGGTCCGCCGCGACCTCCGCGGCCTCGCCCTTCACCGCCCACAGGGCGGCGCGGCGATCCATGCCCAGCGACCGGAAGGCGTCGGCCTCAGCCAGCAGCTCCAGCGTCCGGCGTGACAGCCGCGCCATGCGGGCAAGCTCCAGAAGCGTACGGGCCCCGTCCCGGCGGGCCTGCATGAGATTGAGAATCTCGTCCTGCCGCAGCCCCTTGATCTGGCGCAGGCCGAGCCGAACCGCCTTCAGCCGCGCCGCCGGATCGGCGTCCGGCTCCAGCGTGCAGTCCCAGTCGCTATGCAGGATGTCGGGCTCGCGGACCGTCACGCCGTGCTCGCGGGCGTCGCGGACCAACTGGGCCGGCTGGTAGAAGCCCATCGGCTGGGAATTGAGGATCGCCGCGCAGAAGACGTCCGGATACCAGCACTTCATCCAGGACGAGGCGTAGACCAGCAGGGCGAAGCTGATCGCGTGGCTCTCGGGGAAGCCGTAGTGGCCAAAGCCCTTGATCTGCTCGAAGCAGCGGGTGGCGAAGGCGAGCTCATAGCCCCGGGCCGTCATGCCGCCGATGAAGCGGTCCTGGTGGTCGTTGAGGTCGCCCAGGTTCTTGAAGGTCGCCATCGCCCGGCGCAGCTGGTTGGCCTCGTCATCTGAGAACTTCGCCGCCTCGATGGCCAGGCGCATCGCCTGTTCCTGGAAGAGCGGCACGCCGAAGGTCTTTTCGAGCACGACCTTCAGCTCGTCCGCCGGGCCGTGCTCGGGCGACGGCGCGGGATAGACGACCGGTTCGATGCCGTCCCGCCGCTTCAGGTAGGGGTGCACCATGTCGCCCTGGATCGGCCCCGGCCGGACGATGGCCACCTCGATGACCAGGTCATAGAACCGCCGCGGCTTGAGCCGGGGCAGCATCGACATCTGGGCCCGGCTCTCGACCTGGAACACGCCCACGGAGTCGGCCCGGCAGAGCATGTCGTAGACCTTCGGGCACTCCTGCGGGATGTGGGCGATGTCGCTGAACAGCCCGCCGTGCTCGCGGGTCAGGGTCTCGCCGTGATGCTGGTTGAGCAGGTCGAAGCCGCGCTTGAGGCAGCTCAGCATGCCCAGCGCCAGCACATCGACCTTCATCAGGCCGAGCGCGTCGATGTCGTCCTTGTCCCACTGGATGAAGGTACGGTCCTTCATGGCCGCGTTGCCGATCGGGACCGTCTCGTCCAGCCGGCGTTTGGTCAGGACGAAGCCGCCGACATGCTGCGACAGGTGGCGGGGGAAGTTGAGCAGCTCGCTGCCCAGGGTGACGGCGCGGACGATCTCGGGATTGTCGGGATCCAGCCCGGCCTGTCGGATGTGGTCCCGCGCGATCTCGCCGCCCCAGCTGCCCCAGACCGTACCCGCGAGCGCGGCGGTGATGTCCTCGGTCAGGCCCAGCGCCTTGCCGACGTCCCGGATGGCGCTGCGCGGGCGGTAGTGGATCACCGTGCCGCAGATGGCCGCCTTGTGCCGTCCGTAGCGCTGGTAGACGTACTGCATCACCTCCTCGCGTCGCTCGTGCTCGAAGTCGACGTCGATGTCGGGCGGATCGCCGCGCTCCTTCGACAGGAAGCGGGCGAACAGCAGGTCCTGGTCCTTCTTGGTCGGGTCGACGGCGGTGACGCCCAGGCAGAAGCAGACCACCGAATTGGCCGCCGAGCCGCGCCCCTGGCACAGGATCGGCTGCGGCCGGGCCCGCGCCCACCGGACGATGTCGTGCACGGTGATGAAGTAGTTGGGGTAGTTGAGCTCGGCGATCAGCCTGAGCTCCTTGTGCAGCAGGTCGGCGACCTTCTTCGGCACGCCGTCGGGATAGCGCCAGTGGGCGCCGGCCCAGGCCAGATCGGTCAGGTGCTGGATCGCCGTCTTGCCCGGCGGCACGGGTTCGTCGGGATACTCCTCGCGCAGGTCGCCGAGGTCGAAGCCGATGCGGTCGGCGATCTCGATGGAGCGCTCCACCGCGCCGGGCCAACGGGCGAACAGCCGGGCCATCTCGGCCGGCGTCTTCAGATGCCGCTCGCCGTTGGCCTCCAGCCGGAACCCGGCCTCCGTGATCGTGCAGCCTTCGCGGACGCAGGTCAGGATGTCCTGCAGCGGCCGCCGTTCGGGGCCGTGGTAGAGGACATCGCCCGTGGCGACCATCGGCGCGCCGATCCGCTCGGCCAGCCCCGCCAGCCGGTGAATGCGCCGGGCGTCCCGGGCGCCATAGGCGCGCGAGGCGGCCAGCCAGACGCGGCCGCGCAGGGCGGCGGCCAGGGCGGCGGCCTGGGTCTCGAAGGCTTCGGTCAGTCGGTCGGGCGGGACGATCAGGATCAGCTGCCCCTCCGACTGGTCGAGGAAGTCGTCGCGCAGCAGGACGCACTCGCCCTTCTCCGCGCCGCTCTGGCCGATGGTCAGCAGCCGGGTCAGCCGGGCGTAGGCCTCGCGGTCGGACGGGTAGCAGAGCAGGCTGGGCGTCCCGTCGGCGAAGTCGAGGCGGCAGCCGGTCAGGCTGCGGGCGCCCAGGTCACGCGCCGCAGCCCAGGCGCGCACCACGCCGGCCAGACTGTTGCGGTCGGTGACGCCCAGCGCCGGCATGCCCAGGGCGTGGGCCGTCCGCACCAGCTCCCCCGGATGCGAGGCCCCGCGCAGGAAGCTGTAGTTGCTGGTGGCCTGCAGCTCCACGTACCGGGTCACGCGAACACCCCGTGCAGCCACCAGCGCGGGGGATGCTGCGCGTCGTCGTAGAGGCCGGCGCGGAAGATCCAGTATCGGCCGCCGGTTTCGTCCTCGACCCGGTAGTAGTCGCGCACGAAGCCCGGGCCGATGTCGCCGACCGGCTTGCGCCACCATTCCTCGGCGATGCGCTCGGGCCCCTCGGCCAGCCGCACGCGCCGGCGCTGGCCGCGCCAGGTGAACAGCAGCGGCGGATCATCGGGCAGCTTGGCCATCACCGCGATGGCCTCGGGGTGGGCCAGCAGGCGGATCGGGCGGGGCCGGTCCGGGTCCCAGCCGGCGGTGACGGAGACGCTGATCGCCGGGGCGGCGCGCGAGGCCCGCTCGGGCACATGGCTCTCGACCACCTCGGCCCGCCAGACCGCGCCTTCGCCCAGCCGGTTGGCCAGCCGGTCGACCAGGGCCGCCACGCCCTCCTCGGCCATGGCCGCGCGGCTGTTGTCGAGCCGGCCCTGGGCGGCGGACAGCACCTCCACGTCGTCGGCCGACAGGGTGACGACCTCGATGCCGAAGCCGGGGTCGATGGTCTCCAGCCGGGGCGCGAACAGCCGGGTCAGGACGCGGGCGTCGCGGCCGGCGACCGACAGGCCGACCTGGACCGGGAAGGCCCTGCCGTCGAGGCGGTGATAGGTCAGCTCGAACCGTCGGGCCCCGCGCCCTTCTGCCCGCAACCGTTCACAAAGGCGCCCGGCGATGTCGCCGGCGACGCGGACCAGATCGTCCAGCTGGCTGATCGGTTCGGCGAAAGCCAGTCGGTCAAGCCAGGGGGAGGGCGGCCGTCGGAACGTCAGGGCCTCCCGCGCGTGGCCCAGCGCCTGATCCAGCCGCAGCACGACCTGCGGGCCAAAGCGGCGGGTCAGCTGGGCGCGCGGCAGACCGATCAGCCGCTCGACACGGGTCAGGCCCAGCCGGGCCAGCTGGGCCGCCGCGGCCTCGTCCAGACGCAGGGCGGCGACCGGCAGGGTGGCCAGGGGCCCGGCCTGGGCGCCGGGCGGGACGACCAGCGCCGGTTCCTCGGCGGCGGCGAACCGCGCGAAAGCCCAGGCCGCGCCGGCCGTGTCGGCGACCGCGATCCGGGCCGCAATGCCGTTGGCCGCCAGCCGGGCCAGCAGGTCATCGGCCATCGCCTGCTCGCCGTCCCACAGGTGGGAGACGCCGCTGATGTCCATCAGCAGACCATCTAGTCCGTCGACGGCCACGGCCGGGGAGAAGCGCACGCACCAGTCGCACAGCGCCTCCAGCGCGGCGGCGTCGGCGGCCGGGTCGGCCTCATGGGTGACCAGTTCGGGAACCAGGGCGGCGGCGTCCGTGGCCTTCTGCCCCGCGAACAGGCCGAGCGCCCGGGCTTCGACGTTGAGGGCGTAGAGCCGCCGCACGCCGCGGTCGGTCGTCAGGAGGGCGAGGGGGGCGCCTCCCTCCCCCTTGTGGGGAGGGACAGGCCGCGAAGCGGCCAGGGTGGGGCAAGTGATGGCCGCTTTCGGCGCTGACCGAGGATCGCTGCTTGCCCCACCCGTCTCCTGCTTCGCCTTCGGCTGCGCAGGATCCACCCTCCCCATACGGGGAGGGAGGGCGCTAGGCCCTCCTGCGGACGCGCTCCGCCGCCGCCAGTTCGTCACCGGCCAGTCCGGCTGCCAGACGGAGAGGATGCGGGCCATGGTCGGCCTCCTCGTTCCACTCGAAAATCCAGGCGCCGGGACGACCGCCCCGGCACCGCTCCAGCGCCACGGCCCAGCGCGGCGGACCCAACCCGGGCTCGCCCGGCGGAGGGTGGCTGGAGGCGGAGCTGACCCGCCATCGCGTCGCCGCCGCCGAGCCGGTGGCGGCCTTGCGCGAGGCCCCTCCGAACGGTCTTCGCCGCAGGATCAGCCCCGTCGCCCCGTGCTTCTCGCAGGCCAGCTGCAGCCGCCGGCCGGCGGTCAGGTCGACGTCCTCGGTCTCGCCCAGCACGGCGGCGACGCCGGCCGAACCCAGGGCGTCCTCCAGCGCCATCAGCGCCTGGGCCTCGTCCCGCACCCGGACCTGGATCAGCCGGCGGGCCGGAAACCCCAGACTCTCCAGTCCGGGCGCATAGAGATCATCGCGGCGCATCACCCAGATCACCGCGCCGGTCGCCGCCAGCGGCCGCGCCAGCATCGCGCCGAAGCCGGCCGCCGCGGCGCCGACCTCGGTTTCCATCCCCTCGGCGACGATCTCGTGCCAGCGACCCAGCGGCAGCCCGCCGCCGGGCAGGCAGTCGTCGACGCGCGGATCGCCGAACGGCTGGACCAGGGATGGAGTCCGAGTCCCCGCTTCGAGAGCGGCGACCTGGTCTCTCAGGACCGCAAGACGCGCCGCGCGCGACCCGGACATGATGTTCTCCGATGTTCTACTTTTGTTCTCATCCGCCGTGGCGAGAGAGTCAAGGCGCAAGCTATGGCGGCCCCGCGAACGCCGCTAAGGTGGCCGCTTCGAACGACTGTATGACTTCAGGGATCGGACCATCGTGGCCTTCAAGCGCATCCTCATCGCCAACCGGGGCGAGATCGCCATCCGCATCGCTCGCGCGGCGGCCGACCTTGGGATCGCGAGCGTGGCGGTCTATGGCGAGGACGACGCCGCCGCGCCGCATGTGACGGCCGCCGACGAGGCCGTGGCCCTGAAGGGCGCGGGCCCCAAGGCCTACCTCGACATCGACGGGGTGATCGCGGCGGCGAGGGCGGCGAAGTGCGACGCCATCCATCCCGGCTACGGCTTCCTGTCGGAGAACGCGGCGTTCGCCCGGGCCTGCGCGGCGGCGAAGATCGCCTTCATCGGCCCCTCGCCAGACGCGCTGGAAGCCTTCGGCGACAAGGCGAAAGCTCGGGCCATGGCCGCCAAGGCCAAGGTGCCGGTGCTGGCCGGGACGGGCCCCATCGACCTGGCCGGCGCCAAGGCATTCTTCAAGAAGAACGGTCCGATGATGCTCAAGGCCGTGGCCGGCGGCGGCGGGCGCGGCATGCGGCTGGTGCGCACCGAGGCCGAGATCGAGTTCGCGCTGGCGGCCTGTTCCCGCGAGGCCCTGGCGGCGTTCGGGGATGGGGCCGTCTACGCCGAGTGGCTGGTCGAGGACGCGCGCCACATCGAGGTCCAGGTCGCCGCCGACGGCCGGGCCGTGGTGGCGGTGGGCGACCGCGACTGCTCGGTCCAGCGGCGCAACCAGAAGCTGGTCGAGATCGCCCCGGCGACCCTGCCCGACGCCCTGCGCAAGGCCCTGCACGAGGCGGCGGAGAAGCTGTGCGCGGCGGCCAAGTACCGGACCCTGGCGACCATCGAATTCCTCGTCGACGGCAAGGGCGGCTTCGCCTTCATCGAGGCCAACGCCCGGCTGCAGGTCGAGCATACGATCACCGAGGAGGTCGCCGGCGTCGACCTGGTCCGGACCCAGATCGAGCTGGCGGCGGGGAAGACCCTGGCCCAGGTCGGCCTGACGAAAACCCCCGCCGTGCAAGGGTTCGCGGTCCAGGCGCGGGTCAACCTGGAGACCCTGACGGCCGACGGCGGCGCCCTGCCCGGCGGGGGGCTGATCACCGCCTACGAGCCGCCCAGCGGGCCGGGGGTGCGGGTCGACGGCGCGGGCTACGCCGGCTACGTCACCAGCCCCTCGTATGACAGCCTGCTGGCCAAGGTGATCGTGCGGGGCGCGAGCCTGGAACAGGCCTGCGCCCGTACGGCCCGGGCTCTGGCGGAGTTCCGGCTTGAGGGCGTCGACAGCAACGCCGACCTGCTCCGCGCGGTGCTGGCCGAGCCGGTGGTGACGGCCGGCGCGGCGACCACCAAGTTCCTCGAATCCAACCTCGCCAAACTGCTCGAAAAATCCGGTCAAATTCAGCGAAAAGCGCCGCGAGTTTTGGTGAAATCCGGCGAGATTCCTGCAAATCTTGTGAGTTCGGTGAGACCCGCCGAGATCGCGCCGATTCCCGACGACGGCACGGTCGCCGTCACCGCGCCGCTGCAGGCCACGGTGGGCGCCATCGAGGTCGCCGAGGGTGATCTGGTCCGACCCGGCCAGACCGTCGCCGTGCTCGAGGCCATGAAGATGGAGCATGTCGTCACCGCCACCGAAGGCGGCCGGGTGGTCCGCATCCTGGCCGACAAGGGCGTGACCCTGCTCAAGGGCGCCGCGATCCTGATCCTCGAACCCGCCGACGTCGCCGCCGACGCGCAGGCCGCGGCGGCGGAGGTCGATTCGGACCACGTCCGCCCCGACCTGCAGGAGGTCATCGACCGCCACGCCTTCACCCTGGACGCCAACCGTCCGGAGGCGGTGGCCAAGCGCCGGCGCACCGGGCACCGGACCGCGCGGGAGAACCTGGACGACCTGCTCGATCCGGGCAGCTTCATCGAGTACGGCGCCCTGACCATCGCCGCCCAGCGCCGCCGCCGGACGATGGACGACCTCATCAAGAATACGCCCGCCGACGGGCTGATCGCCGGCATCGGGGCGATCAACGGCCACCTGTTCACGCCGGACAAGGCCCGGGTGGCGGCACTGAGCTACGACTTCACCGTGCTGGCCGGCACCCAGGGCCACATGAACCACAAGAAGACCGACCGGCTGCTGCACATCGTCGATGAGCAGAAGCTGCCGGTGGTCTGGTACGCCGAGGGCGGCGGCGGCCGGCCGGGCGACACCGACGGCACCGGCGTGGCGGGCCTCGATGTCACCACCTTCGGCAAGTTCGCGGCCCTGTCGGGCGAGGTCCCCAAGATCGCCATCGTCGCCGGGCGCTGCTTCGCCGGCAACGCGGCCATCGCCGGCCTTTCCGAGATCATCATCGCCACCAAGGACTCCAATCTCGGCATGGGCGGCCCGGCCATGATCGAGGGCGGGGGCCTGGGCGTGTTCAAGCCCGACGACATCGGTCCCAGCGACGTGCAGTGGGCCAACGGCGTCATCGACATCCTCGCCGACGATGAGGCGCACGCCACGGCTCTGGCCAAGCAGGCCCTGTCCAGCTTCCAGGGGCGGGTCGCCGACTGGACCGCCGCCGACCAGCGGGGCCTGCGCCGGTCGATCCCGGAAAACCGTCTGCGGGTCTATGACATCCGGCCGCTGATCGAGACCTTGGTCGACGACGGCTCCTTCCTGGAGCTGCGGCGCGGCTGGTCGCCGGGGATGATCACCGGCTTCGTGCGCATCGAAGGCCGGCCGATGGGCCTGATCGCCAACGATCCGCGGCACCTGGGCGGCGCCATCGACTGCGACGGAGCCGAGAAGGCCGCCCGCTTCCTGCAGCTGTGCGACGCCTTCGACCTGCCGGTGCTCAGCCTGTGCGACACGCCCGGCTTCATGGTCGGGCCCGACAGCGAGGCGGCCGGCGCCGTGCGCCGCGTCAGCCGCATGTTCATCGCCGGGGCCAAGCTGGGCGTGCCGCTGTTCACCATCGTGCTGCGCAAGGGCTACGGCCTGGGCGCCCAGGCCATGGCCGGCGGTGGGTTCCACGCGCCGGTTTTCATCGCCTCCTGGCCGACCGGCGAGTTCGGCGGCATGGGCCTCGAAGGCGCGGTGCGCCTCGGCTACTCCAAGGAGCTGGCGGCCGAGACCGACCCGGAGAAGAACAAGGCCCTGTTCGAGCAGCTTGTCGGCCGCCTCTACGCCGCGGGCAAGGCCACCAGCATGGCCGCCGCGCTGGAGATCGACGCCGTCATCGACCCCGCCGAGACGCGCCGCTGGGTCGTGCGCGGGCTGGACAGCTGCCCGGCGCGGACCCGGCCGGCGCGGCGCTGGGTGGACAGCTGGTAGTTGCTTCCAATTCCCCGTCATCGTCGGACTTGTTCCGACGGCCCATGAACACAGACGGCGTATGAGGGGGCATGGGAAGCACTGAGCCTTACTGATCGCGCTCACCACGCATGGGTCGTCGGAACAAGTCCGACGATGACGAGGAGGGGTAAGCTCTACGCCGCCTTCGGCTTCCGCAACCGCCCCACGATCACCCGCACGATCAGATAGGCCAACAGGCCCATCGGGCCGAGCATGAAGGTCAGGACCATGATCGGGATCAGCAGCCAGTGCGGCACGCTGGCCTTGGGAGCGTCCTCGACCTGCCAGGTCCCGACCCAGAGGTCGAAGGCCAGGTAGTGAATCCAGGCCGGCAGCATGACCATCGGCGTCGACAGCAGGATCATCACCCCGGCCAGCGAGTCGAAGCCGCCGCCCTGCGGCGCGTCCGGCGCGCCCATGGCCCGGATCATCAGGATCGCATAGGCCAGACTCAGCACCGCCGCCGCGCCCCGCGCCGCCGTCACCAGCGCCGGCCGCCGCAGCGGCGCCAGCACCAGGCACAGCCAGCCCAGCACCGCGACGCCGGTCATGGCCGAGAAGATCAGTTCGAGGTCCATGGTGTTTCCCCCTGCTTGCGGAGGAGGCTAGCACGGGTTGGGGGGATGCGAAGGGGAGGGGGAAGCATCAACCTCACCGTCATCGTCGGACTTGTTCCGACGACCCATGCGTGGTGGGCCCGTCCAGTGGGACTCTGCGTTTCCGACGCACCCTCACCGTTGCTCGTGTTCATGGGTCGTCGGAACAAGTCCGACGATGACGAGCTTTGGGGACGCGCCCCTACCCCCGCTCCAGCCGCAGCACGTCCACCTCATCCCCGACTGCCGCCGCTTCGGCCCCCGGCAACCGCCGCAGCAGCGCGTCGGCGGCGGCGAAGACGGTGACCAGGGAGCTGTCCTGGTCGGGGAAGGGGGTGACGCCATCCGGGCCTAGCCGGGCGCGCATCCAGTGTTCGCGGGGGCCGTTGGCGGGCAGGGGCGTGGCCAGTCGGGCGGTGGTCATCCGATGCGGCGTGGTCGCCCCCTGCAGGGCCAGGACCAGCGGCTTGAGGAACAGCTCGGCGCAGACGAAGGCCGAGGCCGGGTTGCCGGGCAGGCCCAGGACCAGCCGGCCGTCAGAGAGCCGTCCGAACCAGGTCGGCTTGCCCGGGCGGACATTGATTGTCTCGACGTCCAGTTCGAGTCCCAACGTCGCCAGCGCCGGCTTGACCAGGTCGTAGTCGCCGACCGAGGCGCCGCCGACTGTGACGATCACATCGGCCTCGATATCGCGGACGGCGGCGGCGATGGCGGCCGCGTCGTCGCCGGTCGGCGCCAGCCGCGTCGGGGCGGCGCCCCAGCGGACCAGCATGGCCAGCAGGCCGACGCTGCCCGACTCGTAGATCTGGAAGGGGCCGGCGGCGGACCCGGGCGCGGCCAGTTCCTCGCCGGTGGCCAGCACGGCCACGCGGGGCCTTCGCGCCACGGTCAGCTGCGCGCAGCCGGCGGCGGCGGCCAGCGACAGGCGCCAGGGATCGAGCCGCAGCCCCGCCTCCAGCAGCACCGTTCCGGCCCGGAAATCGCCGCCGCGCGGGCGGATATTGTTGTTGGGGCCGGCCGGGCCGAGGCGAACCTGATCGCCCTCCCGCGACGCCTCTTCCTGGATCACCACCAGATCGGAGCCGGCCGGGACGGGGGCGCCGGTGAAGATGCGGACGGCCTCGCCCGGCTGAAGGACCGGCTCGTGGCCGCGCCCGGCGGCGCTCTCGCCGACGATGCGCAGGGTCGTGGTCTCGCCAAGGTCGGCGCGGCGGACGGCCCAGCCGTCCATGGCCGAGGCGTCGAACGGCGGCTGGTCGCGGACCGCGGCCACGGTCTCGACCAGCACGCGGCCGTCGGCTTGGGCCAACGGAACGGCTTCGGAGGGGAGGGCGGCGGCCCGCGCGAGGATGCGGGCCCGGGCGTCCTCGACGCTCAGGCCCTTCAGCTTGCGCGCGGGATCAGCCGACGAAGGCGCGTTCGAGGACATAGTCACCGGGTTCCGCGTTGGAGCCCTCGACCATGCCGTGAGTCTCGACCAGCGCGCCCATGTCCTTGATGAAGTCCATGCTGCCGCAGAGCATGATCCGGTCTTCCGCCGGATTGAACTTGTCGCCGGGCAGGCCGAGGTCGCGGAACAGCTGGCCCGAGGCGATCAGGTCGGTGAACCGGCCCTGGCGCTCGAACGGCTCGCGGGTGACGGTCGGGTAGTAGTGCAGCTGGGCCTTCGCCTCGTCGCCGACCAGCGGGTCGTCATGGATGCCGGCGGTGAAGAAGTCGCGGTAGGCCAGCTCGGCGATCTCGCGCACGCCGTGGCAGACGTAGACCTGCTCGAAGCGGCTGTAGGCGTCCGGGTCGCGGGCCACGGCCAGCCAGGGGGCCAGTCCGGTGCCGGTGCCGAACAGGAACAGGCGCTTGCCGCCCTTCAGCGCGTCCAGCACCAGGGTGCCGGTCGGCTTCTTGCCCAGCAGGACGGTGTCGCCGGGCTGGATGAGTTGCAGCTTGCTGGTCAGCGGGCCGTCCTCGACCTTGATCGAGAAGAATTCGAGCTCCTCGGCCCAGGACGGCGAGGCGACCGAATAGGCGCGCAGGATCGGCTTGGCGCCGTCAACGCCGGGCAGGCCGATCATCACGAACTCGCCGGACCGGAAGCGGAAGCTCTCCGGACGGGTGATGGCGAAGCTGAACAGGCGGTCGGTCCAATGCTTCACCCACAGCACCTTCTCCTCGAAGAAGGGGCTCGCCTTGACCGGCGCGGCCTCGACGGCGGCTGTCGACATGTCTCTGGATTTCCTCGCGACCCTTGGGGGCCGATGCTGATCCTCATGTGATGCGGCGCAGCATGATGTCAACGCGAGGAAGACTGGGGGAGGGTTGAGTGATGCTGGATCGAAAAGGGGGACAGTCACTCATTTCGCCCGCGAAATGAGTGACTGTCCCCCTTTTCAGGTGTCCTCCCCGCTTCCCGGATCGGTCTCGGTCTTCTCGGTCTGCACCGACCCCTTCGACCCGGCCGGTTCGGTGGCCGGGCGGGGGGCCTTCCCGTCGCCGGCCGGGCGCAGGTTCTCGTTCTCGGTCTCGCGGTTGCTGGGACGTTCGGTCATGGGAGTCTCCCTTTCCCGACAAAAACGTCGTGGAAGAGGGTTCGATCCGGCGCCGGCTTGCTTGCCCGCCGCCGCTGTCCCTGCTAAACGGCCCGCTTCCGGTGAATTGGCATGCTGACCGGCGGGTATCACCGCCTACGGTTCGCTGTTCGGTTCGCGGGAGGGCATTTGCCCGAGAGGGTGGACGTCTACGAGTGTAGCTCAGCTGGTAGAGCATCGGTCTCCAAAACCGAGGGCCGGGGGTTCGAATCCCTCCACTCGTGCCACCTTCTTCCTATATCCGGAGCGCGATGGTCGCGCTTCGGCCAGTTGAAAGAGCTTCAGACCCGTCCGATGGCCAAGAAAACGGGCAATCTCTCAGCGATGAAACAGCGCGCCGCCAAGAGCGCCGCCGCTGTCGCCGCGCCTGCCGGTCAGGCGGCCGCCGCCGCCGCGCCGAAGAAGCCCTTCAACATCGTGCAGTTCGCCAAGGAGGTCCGCGCCGAAGGTCGCAAGATCACCTGGACGAGCCGCAAGGAAACCTGGATCACCTCCGTGATGGTTTTCATCATGGTGATCATCGCCGCCCTGTTCTTCTTCGTGGTCGACACGAGCCTGTCGTTCATCGTGTCCCAGGTCCTGAAGCTCGCGAACGCCGGATAATCCATGAACGCTCAAGTCGAAGCCCGGCCGTCCAACCCGCGCCACCGCTGGTACATCGTCCACGCCTACTCGAACTTCGAGAAGAAGGTGGCCGACCACATCCGTGACCAGGCCAAGGCCCAGGGTCTGGAAGACGCCTTCTCCGAGATCCTCGTGCCGACCGAGGAGGTCGTCGAGATCCGCCGCGGCCGCAAGGTCAACGCCGAGCGCAAGTTCCTGCCCGGCTACGTGCTGGTTAAGATGGACCTCAGCGACGAGGCCTACCACCTGGTCAAGAACACGCCGAAGGTCACCGGCTTCCTCGGCTCGGCCAGCAAGCCGCAGCCGATCTCCGAAAAGGAAGCGGCCCGCATGATCGGGGTGGTCGAGGAAAGCGTCGAGCGTCCCAAGTCGACCGTGCGCTTCGAGATCGGCGAGCAGGTTCGCGTCACCGACGGTCCGTTCGCCAGCTTCAACGGCTCGGTCGAGCAGGTCGACGAGGCCCGCGAGCGCCTGCACGTCGCCGTCTCGATCTTCGGCCGCGCGACCCCGGTCGAGCTGGAATACAACCAGGTCGAAAAGGTCGTCTGACCTACGGCGTCACCACCCGCCGTCATCCTCGGACTTGTTCCGAGGACCCATGGACACGGGAACAGCAGGAAGGGCGTGGAGCGATCCGCGCCCTTTTCGTTTGGCTCACCGCGCATGGGTCCTCGCGACAAGCGCGAGGATGACGGTTCAGGGGTGGGCGAAGCGGTTGTCCGCCGGGACCTTCTCTGCTACACGCGCGCCTCGCCCAGACGATCGGGCGCCAAATCCGTGGGAGGGGTCTGCCCGCACCACGGCCGCATAGGCGCTTTGACTAGCGCCGCTTAAACGGAGACAGAGATGGCCAAGAAGATCTTGGGCTACATCAAACTGCAGGTGAAGGCCGGCTCGGCCACGCCTTCCCCGCCCATCGGCCCGGCTCTGGGTCAGCGGGGCGTCAACATCATGGGCTTCTGCAAGGAGTTCAACGCGCGCACCGAGAAGGAAGTGAAAGGCACGCCCCTGCCGACGGTGATCACCGTCTACCAGGACAAGTCCTTCACCTTCATCACCAAGACCCCGCCCGCCACCCACTTCATCAAGGAAGCGCTGGGCCTCAAGTCCGGCTCGACCAAGCCGGGCCGCGACAGCGCCGGCACGATCACCCGCACCCAGCTGCGCGAGATCGCCGAAGGCAAGATGAAGGACCTGAACGCCAACGACATCGACGCCGCGGCCCGCATCATCGAGGGCTCCGCCCGCTCGATGGGCCTGCAGATCGTGGAGGCTTAAGACCATGCCCAAGCAAGCCAAGCGCATTCAGGCCTGGACCGGCGATCGCGACGCGACGCACTCGGTCGAGGACGCCGTGAAGCTGGTCAAGGCCAACGCCACGGCCAAGTTCGACGAGTCGGTCGAGATCGCCGTCAACCTGGGCGTCGACCCGCGCCACGCCGACCAGCAGGTCCGCGGCGTGGTCTCGCTGCCCTCGGGCACCGGCCGTGACGTCCGCGTCGCCGTCATCGCCAAGGACGCCAAGGCCGAGGAAGCCCTCGCCGCCGGCGCCGACGTGGTGGGCGCCGAGGACCTGGTCGAGCGCATCCAGGGCGGCTTCATGGACTTCGATCGCGTCATCGCGACGCCGGACATGATGGCCCTCGTCGGTCGTCTGGGTAAGGTGCTGGGCCCGCGCGGCCTGATGCCCAACCCGCGCGTCGGCACGGTCACGCCCAACGTCGGTCAGGCCGTCAAGGACGCCAAGGGCGGCGCCATCGAGTTCCGCGTCGAGAAGGCGGGCATCGTCCACGCCGGCATCGGCAAGGTGTCCTTCACCGAGGACGCCCTGCTGGCCAACGTCCGCGCCCTCGTGGACGCGCTGAACAAGGCCAAGCCGTCGGGCGCCAAGGGCACCTATGTGAAGAAGATCTCGCTGTCTTCGACCATGGGCCCGGGCTTCCGGATCGACACCGGTTCGGTCAGCGTCTAAACGCCGGACCTGTCGCAAGACAATCGGACGGGCGGGCTCGCAAGGGCCCGCCCGTTTCGCGTTTTCGGGGCTAGCAGGGCAGCGTCAGGAAATCGTCGCTCGCCCGCAGTTCGGCGGCCTTGAACACCGCCGTGGGGGCGACGGCCTTCCAGTAGCCGGCGTCTTCGAAGCGGGCGAGGCCGGCGCGCTCGACGCAGCGCAGGCGGCGGGCGGCGGCGATCTGCAGCAGTTGGGCGTGGCGGCCGCGCGGCGTCTGCAACGGCTGTGGCGCGACGGACCGAAGGTCGCGCATCTGCGCGGCGGTCCAGGGGTCGGGGCTGGTCTGGATGGGGCCCAGCAACATGGGCTTGGTCTTTCCGTCAGGCGGGAAGCTGAGGCGTTCGGCCTCGCCGGTCCGGCGTGCGATCGTCGTCCGCGATCAGCCCCTTAAATGGGGTGGCCTGTGGATAGTTCCAGTGTTTCCCAATTAATTCCGTGACATGGTTGGTTAACAACTCAGGCTGGCGGCTGCGCCACGCGCTTGATCATCGCCGTGTCGTAGCCCAGGGCGGCGGCCCGGGCGATGTGGCCGGCGATCACCGCCTCGCCCGGCGTCGGGTCCCGGCTGAGGATCCACAGGTACTTGCCCGACGGCTCACCCACGATGGCCCAGCTGTAGTCGTCGGCCCGGTCCAGCACCCAGTAGTCGCCGAAGAAGGGGCCGAAGAAGGAGACCTTGAGCTTGGCGCCGTCGCTGCCCTCGACCACCTTGGCCCGGCCCTCGGCCGCGCGCGCCTTTCCGTCGGGCGCGCCGTCGCGGCAGGTGTTGAGGACCGCGATCATGCCGTCCGGCCGCTTGCTGTACTGCGCCGTCACGCCCTCGCAGCCCCTCTCGAAGCGGTGCTCGTAGCGGGCCAGCTCGTACCAGCGGCCGAGATACCGCTCCAGCTCCACCGGCTTGGCGGGCTGCGGCACGGACGCGTTGCCGCTGGGCCCGGAGGAACAGCCGGCGAGCGCCAGGGCGAGGATCAGGAAGGCGGCGCGGAAGCTGGACATGGTCGGACCCCGGGTGGCGGCGATAACAGCCCTACGCCAAGGCCTGGCCGGCGGATCAGTTCCCGCCCCCGCTTGAGTTTCTCCGCGCCTTGATCTATACGCGCGCTCTTCCAGCGAACGGGCTTGCCCGCCGCTGGTCCTGTCCGAGAGCTACGCGACGTCGGGGTCACCTGCGTCGTAACAGAAGGGGAGCCCCCCTTCAGCGTAGGGAGACGGGGAAACGAGACGCCGCATCACCGCACAAGCTGCGGGCGCGGCCGATGCTTTCCTTGGGACAGGTCTACCGTCACCCGCCTTCGGGAGCGATCCCGCGCGCGGGCGGCATGCTTTCGGCGTCCGGATGGTCCGGGCGTCGTGAACCAGGAGACCGCAATGAACCGCGCACAAAAAGCGGAATCGATCGAGACGCTCAAGGGCGTCTTCGCCGATGCCGGCGCCGTGGTCGTGACCCACTACATGGGTCTGACCGTTGCGGAAATGACCGACCTTCGACTCCGCCTCCGCAAGGAAGGCGCGTCGATCAAGGTGGTGAAGAACACTCTGGCCCAGAAGGCTCTTGGTGGTTCGCTTGGTGAGGCGGGCGACGCCCTCTTCACCGGCCCCGTCGCCATCGCCTACGGCCCGGACCCCGTTTCCGCCGCCAAGGTCGCTGCCCAGTACGCCAAGGAGAACGACAAGTTCACCCTCGTTGGCGGCATCATGGGCAAGGACGTTCTCGACCAGAACGCGGTGAAGGCTCTCGCCACGCTGCCGTCGCTGGACGAACTCCGCGGCAAGCTTATCGGCCTTCTGCAGGCTCCGGCGACCAAGGTCGCTGGCGTCATTCAGGCTCCGGCCGCCCAGCTGGCCCGCGTCTTCAACGCCTACGCCACGAAGGACGCGGCCTAGTCCCGGTCATCTCCGCCTACCTCCCAACTCCCCAAGGAAAATCGCACCATGTCGAAGCTTGAAAAGATCGTTGAGGACCTGTCCTCCCTGACCGTCCTGGAAGCCGCCGAGCTCTCCAAGATGCTTGAAGAAAAGTGGGGCGTCTCCGCCGCCGCTCCGGTCGCCATGATGGCCGCCGGCGGCGCCGCCGCTGCTCCGGCCGAAGCCGCCGAAGAGCAAACCGAGTTCACCGTTGTTCTGACCGCCGGTGGCGACAAGAAGATCAACGTGATCAAGGAAGTCCGCGGCGTCCGTCCGGACCTCGGCCTGAAGGAAGCCAAGGACCTGGTCGAAGGCGCTCCGCAGAACGTCGTCGAGAACGTCTCCAAGCAGGCCGCCGAAGAAGTCGCCAAGAAGCTGACCGAAGCCGGCGCGACCGTCCAGATCAAGTAGTTCGTCTCCGGGCCATGCCCGGCTCGGACTATCCCGGCCTTAGCGCCGGGATCAGGACCAGCACCACGATCGCGGGCCCGGAGGGAAACCTCCGGGCCCGTTTTCGTTTGGCGCCAGGTCGGAGATGGCGCATGTCGCGCCGGAACCGCCTCGACAGAAATCGCGTTAGGATCGAATGCTCAAGCTCGCAGGCGTCTTCCTCGTTGTCATGATCATCGCCGGGATCCTCGGATTCGTCGTCGATGTGGCCGGGGGACTGGCGAAGATCGCCTTCTTCGTCTGCCTGATCGGCCTGGCCGGCACGCTGGCGATCAAGGCCCTGCGCAAGGGCTGAGCCGCGCCGCTTCGGCCGGGCCGTGACGCTGCGTGACGAAAGTCAAGCGGGGCCTCTTCCCTTATCCACGGCTTTCCCCTATATCCGCTCCCTCGCGGAAAATCCGATCAACTGAGACGCGACTTTCCGCGCGCGTGCCCGACAGCCCGGTCAATGCCCTCCGACCGGTGCGATGGGGCGCCCCTGACACGCCAGGGGCAAGGTCTTGCGTCCGCTTCCGGCACCGCCGGAAGAGCCGAGGGTGGACGCGACAAGACACATTTACGCGCGGAGTCCCTCCGCGCACGCAGGGAAAAAGATGGCGCAATCCTTCACCGGCAAGAAGCGGATCCGCAAGTCGTTCGGCCGCATCCCCGAAGCTGTGCAGATGCCGAACCTCATCGAGGTTCAACGCTCCTCCTACGAACAGTTCCTCCAGCGCGAAGTGCGCGCCGGCGAGCGCCGGGACGAGGGTATCGAGGCGGTCTTCAAGTCGGTGTTCCCGATCAAGGACTTCAACGAGCGCGCCGTGCTCGAATACGTCTCCTACGAGTTCGAGGAGCCCAAGTACGACGTCGAGGAGTGCATCCAGCGCGACATGACCTACGCGGCGCCGCTGAAGGTGAAGCTGCGTCTCATCGTGTTCGAGATGGAAGAGGAAACCGGCGCCCGGTCCGTCAAGGACATCAAGGAGCAGGACGTCTACATGGGCGACATCCCGCTCATGACCGACAAGGGCACCTTCATCGTCAACGGCACCGAGCGGGTCATCGTCTCGCAGATGCACCGTTCGCCCGGCGTGTTCTTCGACCACGACAAGGGCAAGACCCACTCCTCGGGCAAGCTGCTGTTCGCCGCCCGCGTCATTCCCTACCGCGGCTCCTGGCTCGATTTCGAGTTCGACGCCAAGGACATCGTCTACGTCCGCATCGACCGCCGCCGCAAACTGCCGGCCACGACCTTCCTCTACGGCCTGGGCATGGACGGCGAGGAAATCCTCACCACCTTCTATGACGTCGTGCCGTTCGAGCGCCGCACCGGCGGCTGGGCCACCCCCTACAAGCCCGAGCGCTGGCGCGGCGTGAAGCCGGAGTTCCCGCTGATCGACGCCGACACCGGCGAGGAAGTGGCGCCGGCCGGCCAGAAGATCAGCGCCCGCGCCGCCAAGAAGCTTGGCGACACGGTCAAGACGCTGCTGCTCGGCCCGGAGGCCCTGACCGGCCGCTACCTGGCCCGTGACGAAGTGAACCCGGAAACCGGCGAGATCTACGCCGAAGCCGGCGACGAGCTCGACGCGGCGGTCATCGAGGCCCTGGAAGAGAAGGGCTTCAAGTCCATCGACGTGCTCGACATTGACCATGTCACCGTCGGCGCCTACATGCGCAACACCCTGCGGGTCGACAAGAACGTCGTCCGCGAGGACGCGCTGTTCGACATCTACCGCGTGATGCGTCCGGGCGAGCCGCCCACGGTCGAAGCCGCCGAAGCGATGTTCAAGTCGCTGTTCTTCGACCAGGAGCGCTACGACCTCAGCTCGGTCGGCCGCGTGAAGATGAACATGCGCCTGGAACTGGACGTCTCCGACGACGTCCGCGTCCTGCGCAAGGACGACGTGCTGGAAGTCCTGAAGGTCCTGGTGGGCCTGCGCGACGGCCGCGGCGAAATCGACGACATCGACAACCTCGGCAACCGCCGGGTGCGTTCGGTCGGCGAGCTGCTCGAGAACCAGTACCGCGTCGGCCTGCTCCGCATGGAGCGCGCCATCAAGGAACGCATGTCGTCCGTCGACATCGACACCGTGATGCCGCACGACCTGATCAACGCCAAGCCGGCCGCGGCCAGCGTGCGTGAATTCTTCGGCTCCTCGCAGCTGTCGCAGTTCATGGACCAGACCAACCCGCTGTCGGAGATCACCCACAAGCGTCGCCTTTCGGCGCTTGGCCCGGGCGGTCTGACTCGCGAGCGCGCCGGCTTCGAAGTCCGCGACGTGCACCCGACTCACTACGGCCGGATCTGCCCGATCGAAACGCCGGAAGGCCCGAACATCGGCCTGATCAACTCCCTGGCCACCCACGCCCGCGTCAACAAGTACGGCTTCATCGAGAGCCCGTACCGCCGCGTGTCCGACGGCAAGCCGATGGACGAGGTGGTCTACATGTCGGCCATGGAAGAGGCGAAGCACGTCATCGCCCAGGCCAACATCAAGATGGAGAACGGCTCGATCCTCGAGGATCTGGTCCCGGGCCGCATCAACGGCGAACCCGGCCTGCTCCAGCGCGACCAGGTCGACCTGATGGACGTTTCGCCCAAGCAGGTCGTGTCGGTCGCCGCCGCGCTGATCCCCTTCCTTGAAAACGATGACGCCAACCGCGCCCTCATGGGCTCGAACATGCAGCGTCAGGCCGTGCCGCTCGTCCAGTCGGATGCGCCGCTGGTCGGCACCGGCATGGAAGATGTCGTGGCCCGGGACTCCGGCGCCGTGGTCATCGCCCGTCGCAAGGGCGTGGTCGAGCAGATCGACGGTACGCGTATCGTCATCCGCGCCACCGAGGAAACCGACCCGACCAAGTCCGGCGTCGATATCTACCGCCTGTCGAAGTTCCAGCGTTCGAACCAGAACACCTGCATCAATCAGCGTCCGCTGGTGCGCGTGGGCGACCGGATCAACGCCGGCGACATCGTCGCCGACGGCCCCTCGACCGACCTGGGCGAACTGGCGCTGGGCCGCAACGCCCTCGTCGCGTTCATGCCCTGGAACGGTTACAACTTCGAAGACTCGATCCTGATCTCCGAGCGCATCGTGCGCGATGACGTCTTCACCTCGATCCACATCGAGGAATTCGAGGTCATGGCCCGCGACACCAAGCTGGGCCCGGAAGAGATCACCCGCGACATCCCCAACGTCGGCGAGGAAGCCCTGCGCAACCTCGACGAAGCGGGCATCGTGGCGATCGGCGCCGAGGTCCTGCCGGGCGACATCCTGGTCGGCAAGGTCACGCCCAAGGGCGAGTCCCCGATGACCCCGGAAGAGAAGCTGCTGCGCGCCATCTTCGGCGAGAAGGCTTCCGACGTCCGCGACACCTCCCTGCGTCTGCCCCCGGGCGTCGCCGGCACGGTCGTCGAGGTGCGGGTGTTCAACCGGCACGGCGTCGACAAGGACGAACGCGCGCTCGCCATTGAACGGGCTGAAATCGAACGCCTGGGCAAGGACCGCGACGACGAGTTCGCCATCCTGAATCGCAACATGACCTCGCGTCTGCGCGAGCTGATCGTCGGCAAGACCGCCGTCTCGGGTCCCAAGGGCCTGAGCCGCGGCGAAGTCTCGGCCGACAAGCTCGAGGAGATCGCGCCGGGCCTGTGGTGGCAGATCGCGCTCGATGACGAGAAGGCCATGGGCGAGCTGGAGGCCCTGCGCCGCCAGTTCGACGAGGCCCGCAAGCGTCTGGATCGTCGCTTCGAGGACAAGGTCGACAAGCTGCAGCGCGGCGACGAGATGCCCCCGGGCGTGATGAAGATGGTCAAGGTCTTCGTGGCCGTGAAGCGCAAGCTTCAGCCGGGCGACAAGATGGCCGGCCGTCACGGCAACAAGGGCGTTATCTCCAAGATCCTGCCGATCGAGGACATGCCGCACCTGGCCGACGGCACCGCCGTGGACGTCGTTCTGAACCCGCTGGGCGTGCCCTCGCGCATGAACGTCGGCCAGATCTTCGAAACCCACCTGGGCTGGGCCGCCGCGGGCCTTGGCAAGCAGATCGCCAACCTCCTGGAAGCCTGGCAACAGGGCGGCCAGAAGAAGGCGCTGCAGGATCGTCTGCGGGACATCTACGGTCCCGACGAGGAGCTGCCGGACGACGAGGAAGAGCTCATCGAGCTCGCCCGCAACCTGTCCAAGGGCGTGCCCTTCGCGACCCCGGTCTTCGACGGCGCCCACATCGGGGACATCGAGGATCACCTGCGCATGGCCGGTCTCGACCCGTCGGGCCAGTCGATCCTGTTCGACGGCCAGACCGGCGAGCAGTTCAAGCGTCCGGTCACGGTCGGCTACATCTACATGCTGAAGCTGCACCACCTGGTCGACGACAAGATCCACGCCCGTTCGATCGGCCCGTACTCGCTCGTCACCCAGCAACCGCTGGGCGGCAAGGCGCAGTTCGGCGGTCAGCGCTTCGGGGAGATGGAGGTCTGGGCTCTGGAAGCCTACGGCGCCGCCTACACCCTGCAGGAAATGCTGACGGTGAAGTCGGACGACGTGGCGGGCCGGACCAAGGTCTACGAGTCCATCGTGCGCGGCGACGACACCTTCGAAGCCGGCATTCCCGAGAGCTTCAACGTGCTCGTCAAGGAAATGCGCTCGCTGGGCCTGAACGTGGAGCTGGAGAACACCTGACGGTTTTCTGACCCCTCTCCCGCCCGGCGGGGGAGGGGCGACCGCCAGCCTCTCCATCCAGACATTTTCGCGGGTCACCCCGCACTGAAGGAACCAAGATGAACCAGGAAGTCCTGAACATCTTCAACCCGGTCCAGGCCGCTCCGACCTTCGACCGCATCCGCATCGCCCTGGCCTCGCCGGAAAAGATCCGGTCCTGGTCGTTCGGTGAGATCAAGAAGCCGGAAACGATCAACTACCGCACGTTCAAGCCCGAGCGTGACGGCCTGTTCTGCGCGCGCATCTTCGGTCCGACCAAGGACTACGAGTGCCTGTGCGGCAAGTACAAGCGGATGAAGTACAAGGGCATCATCTGCGAAAAGTGCGGCGTGGAAGTCACCCTCGCCCGCGTCCGGCGCGAGCGGATGGGCCACATCGAGCTGGCCTCGCCGGTCGCCCACATCTGGTTCCTGAAGTCGCTGCCCTCGCGCATCGCCATGATGCTCGACATGCCGCTCAAGGACATCGAACGCGTCCTCTACTTCGAGCACTACATCGTCACCGAGCCGGGCCTGACCCCGCTGAAGGTGCACCAGCTGCTGTCGGAAGACGAGCAGATGCGGTTCCAGGACGAGTTCGGCGATGACAGCTTCACCGCCGAGATCGGCGCCGAGGCCATCTTCAACCTCCTCAAGGGCATCGAGCTCGAGAAGGAAGCCGAGAAGCTTCGCGAGGAGCTGGCCGGCACGCCGTCCGAGATCAAGCAGAAGAAGTACAGCAAGCGCCTCAAGATCATCGAGGCCTTCATCGAGTCCGGCAACAAGCCGGAGTGGATGATCCTGACCGTCGTGCCGGTCATCCCGCCCGAGCTGCGCCCGCTGGTGCCGCTGGACGGCGGCCGCTTCGCGACGTCGGACCTGAACGACCTCTATCGCCGGGTCATCAACCGCAACAACCGCCTCAAGCGCCTGATCGAGCTGCGCGCGCCGGACATCATCATTCGCAACGAAAAGCGGATGCTGCAGGAAGCTGTCGACGCCCTGTTCGACAACGGCCGTCGCGGCCGGGTCATCACCGGCGCCAACAAGCGTCCGCTGAAGTCCCTCGCCGACATGCTCAAGGGCAAGCAGGGCCGGTTCCGTCAGAACCTGCTCGGCAAGCGCGTCGACTACTCTGGCCGTTCGGTCATCGTCGTCGGTCCCGAGCTGAAGCTGCACGAGTGCGGCCTGCCCAAGAAGATGGCGCTGGAGCTGTTCAAGCCGTTCATCTACGCGCGCCTTGACGCCAAGGGCCTGTCGGGCACCGTCAAGCAGTCCAAGCGCATGGTCGAGCGTGAGCAGCCGGCGGTGTGGGACGTCCTCGAAGAGGTCATCCGCGAACACCCCGTCCTGCTGAACCGCGCGCCGACGCTCCACCGCCTGGGCATCCAGGCGTTCGAGCCCAAGCTGATCGAGGGCAAGGCCATCCAGCTGCACCCGCTGGTCTGCGCCGCGTTCAACGCCGACTTCGACGGCGACCAGATGGCCGTGCACGTCCCGCTGAGCCTCGAGGCCCAGCTGGAAGCGCGCGTGCTGATGATGTCGACCAACAACATCCTCAGCCCCGCCAACGGCCGCCCGATCATCGTGCCGTCGCAGGACATCGTCCTGGGCCTCTACTACCTGTCGCAATCGCGCGACGGGGAGCCGGGCGAAGGTAAGATCTTCGGCGACCTGGGCGAGATCGAGATGGCGCTCGACGCCGGCGTCGTGACCCTGCACAGCAAGATCAAGGCGCGCTTCACGGAGATGACTCCGGAAGGCGAAACCCTGCGCAAGGTGATCGACACCACGCCGGGCCGCATGAAGATCGCCGCCCTGCTGCCGCGTCACACCCAGATCGGCCACCGCCTCATCGAAAAGGCGCTGACCAAGAAGGAAATCGGCAATCTGATCGACATCGTCTACCGGCACTGCGGTCAGAAGGCGACGGTCATCTTCGCCGACCAGATCATGGCGCTGGGCTTCAAGGAAGCGGCCAAGGCCGGCATCTCCTTCGGCAAGGACGACATCATCATTCCGCAGCGCAAGACGGCGATCGTCGACGAGACCCGCAAGCTTGCCGAGGAATATGAGCAGCAGTACGCCGACGGCCTGATCACCAAGGGTGAGAAGTACAACAAGGTCGTTGACGCCTGGGCCAAGGCCACCGATCGCGTCGCCGACGAGATGATGGCCGAGCTGCAGACCAAGCACACGGACGAGAACGGCCGCGAGCGCGAGATCAACGCCATCTACATGATGGCCCACTCCGGCGCCCGGGGCTCCCAGGCCCAGATGAAGCAACTCGGCGGGATGCGCGGCCTGATGGCCAAGCCGTCCGGTGAGATCATCGAGACCCCGATCGTCTCGAACTTCAAGGAAGGCCTGACCGTTCAGGAGTACTTCAACTCCACCCACGGCGCCCGCAAGGGCCTGGCCGACACCGCGCTGAAGACCGCCAACTCGGGTTACCTGACCCGCCGTCTGGTCGACGTGGCGCAGGACTCGATCATCACCGAGGAAGACTGCGGCACCACGCGGGGCATCACCCTGCGTCCGGTGGTCGAGGGCGGCGACGTCCTTGTCTCGCTCGGGCTGCGTATCCTGGGCCGCTTCTCGGCCGAGGACATCAAGGACCCGAACACCGGCGAAGTCATCGTGCCGGCCGACACCTACCTCGTGGAAGACCAGATCGACCTCGTCGAGAAGGCCGCCGTGCAGTCGGTGAAGGTCCGTTCGGTCCTGACCTGCGAAGCCAAGGCCGGCGTCTGCGGCGCCTGCTACGGCCGCGATCTGGCCCGCGGCACCCCGGTCAACATCGGTGAAGCTGTCGGCGTCATCGCCGCCCAGTCGATCGGTGAGCCGGGCACCCAGCTGACGATGCGGACCTTCCACATCGGCGGCACCGCCCAGGTGGCCGAGCAGTCGTTCTTCGAAAGCAGCAACGACGGCGTCGCCCGCGTGGTCGGCCCGACGGTTAAGGGCGCCGACGGCGACTTCATCGTCATGAGCCGCAACACGGCCATCACCGTTCAGGTCGATGGCAAGGATCGCGAGGCCTACAAGCCGCCCTACGGCGCGCGCCTGAAGGTCAAGGATGGCGACAAGGTGAAGCGCGGCCAGCGTCTGGCCGAGTGGGACCCCTACACCACCCCGATCATCACCGAAGTCCCCGGCCGCATCCGCGCCGAGGACCTGGTGGACGGCTTCTCGGTCCGCGAGGAAACCGACGAAGCGACCGGCATCGCCAACCGCGTCATCGTGGACTGGCGCGCTTCCGCCCGTGGCTCGGACCTGCGTCCGGCCATGGCCGTCATCGACGAGGACGGGGCCTACAAGCGCCTCGCCAGCGGCGGTGAAGCCCGTTACCTGCTGTCGGCCGGGGCTATTCTCTCGGTTGGCGACGGCGACGAGGTGAAGGCGGGCGAAGTCATCGCCCGGATCCCCACCGAAGGCGCCAAGACGCGCGACATCACCGGCGGTCTGCCGCGGGTGGCCGAGCTGTTCGAAGCCCGTCGTCCGAAGGATTGCGCGGTCATCGCCGAGATGGACGGCCGCGTCGAATTCGGGAAGGACTACAAGAACAAGCGCCGCATCAAGATCACGCCGGAAGACGGTGGTGAAGCGGCCGAGTTCCTGATCCCGAAGGGCAAGCACATCGCGGTCCACGACGGCGACGTGATCCACAAGGGCGAGTACATCATCGACGGCAACCCGGATCCGCACGACATCCTGCGCATCCTGGGCGTCGAGGCTCTGGCCAACTTCCTGGTCGACGAGATCCAGGAGGTCTACCGACTGCAGGGCGTGCCGATCAACGACAAGCACATCGAGACGATCGTTCGTCAGATGCTGCAGAAGGTCGAGATCCTGGAGCCGGGCGATACGGGCCTGATCAAGGGCGACCACCTCGACAAGACCGAGGTCGACTACGAGAACGCCAAGGCGGAAGCCCGCAAGGGTCGCCCGGCGCTCACCCAGCCGGTCCTGCTGGGCATCACCAAGGCGTCGCTGCAGACCCGCAGCTTCATCTCGGCGGCGTCGTTCCAGGAGACCACCCGCGTCCTCACCGACGCCTCGGTCCACGGCAAGGTCGACACCCTCGAAGGCCTCAAGGAGAACGTCATCGTCGGCCGGCTCATCCCGGCGGGCACCGGCTCCTACCTGCGCGGCCTGCAGCGCATCGCCACCAAGCGCGACGAGGCCCTCTCGGCCGCTCGCGAGGAGGCGATGGAGCCGCTGCCGGTCGAGATCGCCCTCGAGACGGCGGACGCCGAGTCGTAAGGCTGGTCGCTTCCGGCTGACCCAAAGACGAGACGGCCCGGGAGCGATCCCGGGCCGTTTTCGTTTCAGGTGGCGGGTGGCGTGGGAGACGGCTTCCTGGCGCACAGCGCGGACATGGACTGGTGATATATCCCACGCATAAAACTCTGAGTTGTGCATTGACTCAGCGGATCGTCGGCCACAGCCTCACATAGCAGTCCGGATTGCACTCATCATGAACAGCTAGCGAGGAGGCCATGACGGCTCTGGCCTTGGACGTGCGTGAGTTGAGTCTGGAAGAGATTGGCCTGGTGTCGGGGGGAGGGGAGCTTAGCTCAGATCAGAGGCTGGCGATCACCGTCGCGACCACCATCGCCACCGCGATGATCCCGCTTCCCGTTCTGGTATTCGCGATCGTCGTGTTTACGCCCAGCCCGGCCTATTGACGCAAGCCGCCCGCGGAGAACCGGAATGCCTGATGGCGTTCCGGTTCTCCGCACCGTCGTCCGCTCCGGTCGGGAGACCGCCAGATGTTCAGACCCTACCGCGTCGTCTCGGCGACCATGGCCGGCGCGTTGACCGGGGGCATGGTGGCGATAGTCGTGCTGTTCAGCCGCGGGAGGGACTTGACCCCGGCGGCCTGGCTTTTCTGGATATCCTTGTCCGTGGTGGTCGGCGCCGTCGGGGCGGGCCTGGGGCAGGGCCTCCGCAACCTGGTTTCTCGTCTCTTCAAGGGACGCCCGGCCGGGCGGTGACGGAGGGATCGGGGACAGTCGCGGCTCGGGCGGCCATTCGGCCATCCTGTGCGGACCGACGCTGAAGGACGGGTTTCAGGATGATAATGCGGTCGATTGGGGTGATCGCCGCGCTCGCGGGACTGTCGGTCACTTACCTTGCGGCCAGCCTGCTCTGGCCGGTCCTGCTGCTGTTTCCCCATGAGCGCCGTGTGGGGAAGACCGTTGTCTATTCCGAGGCGCCCATCCCGGACAACATCGACGCCTTGGTCCGCCGTTCGGACGATCTGCTCCGAACAAGCGAGCTCTTCGAATCCCAGGCTTTGAGTCGTCCGATTTTCATCACCCGTGGCGGCTGGAGATGGCGACTGCTGGCGTTCGACACCGCCGCCGCCTTCGCCCAGACGAGACCGTTGGGCGAGAACATCGTGGTCAATCGCGCCGATATCGCGCGCGACAGGGTCTGGCGCGGGGCCCCCGTCGCCGGCGAACGCGTCCTGTCCGACGTCATCACGCACGAGCGAACCCACGTGCTTATTCGGATACGGTTTGGAATGCTGGCGGACAGGCGGTTTCCGACATGGCTTCGCGAAGGCTATTGCGACCATGTCGCCAATTCGAGCAGCCTGTCCGACGAGCAGGCTTCGCGGCTGGTTTCCGAGGGTCGCAAGACGCCGGCGCTCTTCTATTACCAGAGCCGCAAGAGGGTCGAACGGGCCCTTCGGGATAACGGCGGGTCGGTGCGGGCGCTTTTCGAGTCGCCGCCGGCGTCGTGACCCCCGGGTCCAGCTCGGGCGTTATCTCCTCCTCTATCTGTCCAGGCCGGTCATCTGGCCCGGGCCGGAGCCGGGGGCGAGACCCGACGGGACGGGGCGCTCGCGCCATTCGCGGTCTCGGCGGAGTCTGGCGGCGCGGGCGTCGAAGCCGGCGCGCTTGGCCCCGTCCATCGGGGCCTCGATGAAGGGCGCGTCCTTCGCCCCGGCTCCAAGCGCCTCGTCGCAGCCCTCCACCTCGCGGCGGTTCAGCCCCACCGCCGCGCGGTTGGCGCAGCCCACCGTGGAGCCGCGCAGCGCGCCGCGCAGGTCGCCGCTCGGCGGGCCCGCGCCCGGGCCGCCCACAGCGCCGCCGGAGCCGCCGCCGGCCTTCGGGGCAGGAGAGGGTGCGGCGGGCGCGGGGACCGGCGCCATGGGCAGCGGCAGGACCGCGGAGGGGGCGGGGGCGACGACGGTGCGGGGGCGAACGGCTGACACCTGCGGCGTCGGCGCGGCGGGCGCGTCGGGGCGTTGCGCGCGGGGAGGGGGCGGCGGCCGGAAGAGGTCGATGATCATCGCCTGCTCCGCCTCATCGACGACCCGCTCGCGCACCTGCGGGACGTTCAGCCCGATGAGGGCGAACACCAGCGCATGCCCCGCGGCGGAGCCCGCGAGGAGGACGGCCTTCAGGGCCCGTTCCCGTCGGACGGCGGACAAGACGTACGGGCTCCCCTCGTTACGCCTTCAGGCTTTCGCGGCCGGGCGGCGAAAACGTGACCAAGGTTCGTTCTCTCCGGGGCTGGCGAACGCGACCCGGAGGCCTGACGCCGCAGCCACCCCTACGACGACCACGAGATACGGCATCGCTGCGACGACGATTATGACTACAAGAAGAAGCAGCGCGGCTTCGATCTGTTCGACATCTTCGATTGAACGCCGGTGGGCGGAATCGAGGGCGAGTCGACCCAGAGTCGATCGTGAGTCGAGGGCGCGGACCGGGCGGTGAAGGGCAAGGCGATCCCCGATCGACGCCAGTTTGCGTCAAGGCTTTCCAAACCCTTGACCTTGCACGCCCCGGCGAGTATCTAGCGCGCCTCTTTCGGGGGCCGGGTTTGCGCCCGTCGCCCGTTGAAGCTGAAGTCCCTATCGAGGGCGATCAGGCCCGCCGGAACGCACAGATACGCGCGCCGGCGAGTTTTCGCGTTCCGACCGGGCGTTCAGAGCCGGAAAGTACTTTCACCAGGACCCCCGAGGCGCTTCGGCCGAAAGGCACACGCCTCCACGAGCAAAAAGAGATAGATGCCTACAGTCAACCAGCTCATCCGCAAGCCGCGCCAACCC
Organism: Caulobacter sp.; assembly: GCA_031426695.1. Lineage (GTDB taxonomy): Bacteria > Pseudomonadota > Alphaproteobacteria > Caulobacterales > Caulobacteraceae > Caulobacter. The sequence goes on along the minus strand of JASJPM010000005.1, from coordinate 20,412 downwards.
AAGCCGGCCCGGAACAAGGTGCCCGCCCTGAAGGGCTGCCCGCAACGTCGTGGCGTCTGCACTCGCGTGTACACGACGACCCCGAAGAAGCCGAACTCGGCGCTTCGTAAGGTCGCCAAGGTCCGCCTGACGACCGGCATCGAAGCCGTTTGCTACATCCCCGGCGAAGGTCACAACCTGCAGGAGCACTCGGTGGTGCTCATCCGCGGCGGCCGCGTCAAGGATTTGCCCGGCGTCCGCTATCACATCCTGCGCGGCGTCCTCGACACCCAAGGTGTCAAGGATCGTAAGCAGCGTCGTTCGCTCTACGGCGCCAAGCGTCCGAAGTAAGGAAAAGAAGAATGTCCCGTCGCCGTCGCGCCGAGAAGCGTCAGGTTCTGCCCGATCCGAAGTTCGGGGACCTGATCGTCACGAAATTCATGAACTACGTCATGTACGAAGGCAAAAAAGCCGTCGCCGAGAACATCATCTACGGCGCCTTCGACATCCTCGAGTCCAAGCGCAAGGACCAGGGTCCCCTGGAAACCTTCCACTCGGCCCTGGACAACGTCGCCCCGGCGATCGAAGTCCGGTCGCGCCGGGTCGGCGGCGCCACCTACCAGGTGCCCGTCGAGGTCCGTCCGGACCGTCGTCGCGCCCTGGCCATCCGCTGGCTGGTCACCGCCGCGCGCAAGCGTGGTGAGAACACCATGACCGAAAAGCTGGCCGCCGAGCTGCTGGACGCTTCCAACAACCGCGGCACCGCGGTCAAGAAGCGCGAAGACACGCACAAGATGGCCGAAGCCAACCGGGCGTTCTCGCACTACCGCTGGTAACACCCAGCCCGAAACCTTTTGGGCGCGGGCGGTTCGAAAGACACGCCCGCGCTTACATTATGCAGGCCGATAGGCGATCTCATGTCCCGCAATCACAACATCGAAGACTACCGTAACTTCGGAATCATGGCCCACATCGACGCGGGCAAGACGACGACGACGGAACGGATCCTGTACTACACCGGCAAGAACCATAAGATCGGCGAAGTCCACGACGGCGCCGCGACGATGGACTGGATGGACCAGGAGCAGGAACGCGGCATCACGATCACCTCGGCCGCGACGACCGCCTTCTGGGAAGGCAAGCGTCTGAACATCATCGACACCCCCGGGCACGTCGACTTCACCATTGAAGTCGAACGCTCGCTGCGCGTGCTCGACGGCGCCGTGACGGTGCTGGACGGCAACGCCGGCGTCGAGCCGCAGACCGAAACCGTCTGGCGCCAGGCCGACAAGTACCGCGTGCCCCGCATCGTGTTCGTCAACAAGATGGACAAGATCGGCGCCGACTTCGACAAGTCGGTCGAGTCGATCCGTGACCGTCTGGGCGCCAAGGCCGTGCCGATCCAGTTCCCGATCGGTTCGGAAACGAGCCTGGTCGGCCTGGTCGACCTGGTCCGCATGAAGGCCGTGATCTGGGACAACGATGGCCTGGGCGCGAACTTCCGCGACGAGGAAATCCCGGCTGACCTGGTCGAGAAGGCCAATGAAGCCCGTCACTACCTGATCGAGAACGCCGTCGAACTCGACGACGAGGCGATGGAAGCCTACCTGGGCGGCGAAGAGCCGTCGGAAGCGACCATCAAGAAGTGCATCCGCAAGGCCGTGCTGACCGGCGCCTTCTACCCGATCCTCTGCGGCTCGGCGTTCAAGAACAAGGGCGTCCAGACCCTGCTCGACGCCGTCGTCGACTACCTGCCCTCGCCGGTGGACATCCCGCCGACCCCGGGCATCGACTTCAAGACCGAAGAGCCCGTCGTGCGCCGCGCGTCGGACGACGAGCCCCTGTCGGTCCTGGCGTTCAAGATCATGGACGACCCGTTCGTCGGCTCGCTGACCTTCTGCCGCATCTATTCCGGCAAGATGGAAACCGGCATGGGCCTGCTGAACTCGACCCGCGACCGCAAGGAACGCGTCGGCCGCATGCTGCTGATGCACTCCAACAACCGCGAAGACATCAAGGAAGCCTACGCCGGCGACATCGTCGCCCTGGCCGGCCTCAAGGACACCCGCACCGGGGACACCCTGTGCGATCCGCTGAAGTCGCCGGTCATCCTGGAGAAGATGGAGTTCCCGGCGCCGGTCATCGAGATCGCCGTCGAGCCGAAGTCCAAGGCCGACCAGGAAAAGCTGGGCGTCGCCCTGGCCAAGCTGGCCTCGGAAGATCCCTCCTTCACCGTCTCGACCGACCACGAGTCGGGCCAGACGATCCTGAAGGGCATGGGCGAGCTGCACCTGGACATCAAGATCGACATCCTCAAGCGCACCTACAAGGTCGAGGCCAACATCGGCGCGCCGCAGGTGGCCTACCGTGAATCCCTCGGGAAGCGGGCGGAGATCGACTACACCCACAAGAAGCAGACCGGCGGTACGGGCCAGTTCGCCCGCATCAAGCTGGTGTTCGAGCCGGGCGAGCCGGGTTCGGGCTTCGTGTTCGAAAGCTCCGTCGTCGGCGGCTCGGTGCCCAAGGAATACATCCCGGGCGTCATCAAGGGCCTGGAGTCGGCCAAGGAAAACGGCCTGCTGGCCGGCTTCCCGGTCATCGACGTCAAGGCGTCGCTGATCGACGGCGCCTACCACGACGTCGACTCCTCGGTGCTCGCCTTCGAAATCGCGGCCCGCGCCGCGTTCAAGGAACTGCGTGAAAAGGGCGCTCCCAAGCTGCTCGAACCGATCATGGCCGTCGAGGTCGTGACCCCGGAAGAGTACCTGGGCTCGGTCATCGGCGATCTGAACGGTCGTCGTGGCATGATCCAGGGCCAGGACATGCGCGGCAACGCCACGGTGGTGAACGCCTTCGTGCCGCTCGCGAACATGTTCGGCTACGTGAACACCCTGCGGGGCATGTCACAGGGCCGCGCCGCCTTCACGATGCAATACGACCACTACGATCCGGTGCCGCAACACGTCGCCGACGAAGTGATCAAGAAGTACGCCTAACAAATCCCCCAACACGAGGACCCCGTTTGGGGGACCAGGAGCTAGAACATGGCCAAGGAAAAGTTTGAACGTAACAAGCCGCACTGCAACATCGGCACGATTGGTCACGTTGACCATGGCAAGACGACGCTGACGGCTGCGATCACGATCACGCTGGCGAAGTCCGGTGGCGCGACGGCGAAGAACTACGCGGACATCGATGCGGCGCCGGAAGAGAAGGCCCGCGGCATCACGATCAACACCGCGCACGTGGAATACGAGACGGCCAACCGTCACTACGCCCACGTCGACTGCCCCGGCCACGCCGACTACGTGAAGAACATGATCACGGGCGCGGCGCAGATGGACGGCGCGATCCTGGTGGTGTCGGCCGCTGACGGCCCGATGCCGCAGACCCGCGAGCACATCCTGCTGGCCCGCCAGGTCGGCGTGCCCGCCCTGGTGGTGTTCATGAACAAGGTCGACATGGTCGACGACGAAGAGCTGCTCGAGCTGGTCGAGATGGAAGTTCGCGAACTTCTGTCGAGCTACCAGTTCCCGGGCGACGACATTCCGATCGTCAAGGGCTCGGCCCTGGCGGCGGTTGAAGGTCGTGATCCGGCGATCGGCGAGGACGCCATCCTGGCGCTGATGGTCGCGGTGGACACCTACATCCCGCAGCCGGACCGTCCGGTCGACCTGCCGTTCCTGATGCCGGTGGAAGACGTGTTCTCGATCTCGGGCCGCGGCACCGTGGTCACGGGCCGTATCGAGAAGGGCATCGTGAAGGTCGGCGAGGAAGTCGAGATCGTCGGCATCCGTCCGGTTCAGAAGACGACCTGCACGGGCGTGGAAATGTTCCGCAAGCTGCTGGACCAGGGCCAGGCGGGCGACAACGTCGGCGTGCTGCTGCGCGGCACCAAGCGTGAAGACGTCGAGCGCGGCCAGGTTCTCTGCAAGCCCGGCTCGATCACGCCGCACACCAAGTTCGTGGCCGAAGCCTACATCCTGACCAAGGAAGAGGGTGGCCGTCACACGCCGTTCTTCACCAACTACCGTCCGCAGTTCTACTTCCGCACGACGGACGTGACCGGGATCATCAAGCTGCGCGAAGGCGTGGAAATGATCATGCCGGGCGACAACGCCGAGCTGGACGTCGAGCTGATCACCCCGATCGCCATGGACCAGGGCCTGCGCTTCGCCATCCGCGAAGGCGGCCGCACGGTCGGCGCCGGCGTCGTCGCCAAGATCGTCGAGTAGGACCTACTCACCGATCAGCGACAGCTGACTGACACGATCAAGCCCTCCGGCGGAAACGCCGGGGGGCTTTTTCTTTGCGCGCTGTGAAGCGTTGCGTGCTTCGCGACGCGGCTGCGCCGCTCCTCAGCATGACGAACTCTGTTGCAGCCAACCCACCTTCGTCATCCTGAGGAGCGAGCCCTTTGCGAGCGTCGCGAAGGACGCACCGTCCAGTGGTGTCGAATGACGCCGGGCGGTGCCTAAACCTTCAGCCACCCGAACGCGCGCCGGATGACCGCCGCCCCGTCCTCCAGCACCGGCGCTCCATGCGCCATCAGGACCTTCTCGGCCGGCCAAGCCATGACGCGCCGGATCGCTTCCCGCGCCACGCGGCGGTCGGTGAAGGCCACCCGGAACTTCCGCGGCACGGCAGCTTCCGGGCCCGTGAGCCGGTCCAGCCGCGCGACGATGGCCCGCCAGCCCGTGAACCAGCCCGGATCGAACTGCTGGATCAGGTCGGTGAACAGCACCGTTCGGCTCTGGCGATGGAAAAACACCACCTCGGTGGTGATGGCGTTGCCGGCGACGACCACCTGGTCGAGGTCGTCCGCCCAGTCCGGCCCGGCCGCGTCGCCCAGGTCGGCGTCGACCGCGACGTCCGGGCAGCGACGGCGAAAGCCCGGCGCGGCGTGAAGCCGCGCGGACGGAAACGCTTCACGCCATTCGGCGAGGTACAGGTGATGCAGGCTGTTGGGCGCGACCAGCACCCGCACCTCGCCCAGCGACGCGATCTCTGAGCGCACCGCATCGGTCAGGGCCACCGGCGACCAGACCAGCAGCCCGCCGTCCGACAGCCGGATGAGCGCCATTCGCGTCGGGTAGGCGAAGCCCGCGACCGAAACGGTCGGCCCGCCGGTGATCCAGATCCCGGGGCCGAACGGGTTGAGGGTCGCGGTGCTCAAGGTCTGCTGTCCCCGGAAAGTCATGAAGCGATGTCGCCGCACAGGATCGCGCCAAAGCGCCAGCTTGGCGAGCCGGGAAGGGCGCCGCCAAACCGGGCCGACCGGGCTAGGATACGCCATGGCTGATCCGCTCCGATTCCGATTCCGCCTGCTGCTTGGACGCACCGTGGCCATGGGGCCCGGAAAGGCCGACCTGCTGACGGCGCTGGCCGAGACCGGCTCGATCTCCGCCGCGGCCCGCCAGATGGGCATGAGCTACAAAAGGGCCTGGTACCTGATCGACACGATGAACCGCTGCTTCCGCGCGCCGGTCGTCGAGACGGTGAAGGGCGGTCGCGGTCACGGCGGGGCCAGGCTGACGGTGATGGGCCAGGCGGTGCTTGACCGCTACCGGGCGATGGAAGCGCGCGCCGCCGCTGCGGTGGCCGAGGACCTGGACAGATTGGCCGCCCTCGTCGTCGAAACGCCCGACGCCTGACCGACAGCCTCGCGCAAGGCCGGCTCTATCGATATAGTCGGTCAGCTATATCGTTGGGGCGGGAGGTCATGTTGTTCGAATTCGCGCCCCGCCGCCGCCGGCTTCTGGGATGGGTCGGCGCGGCGGTCACGGCCGCCGCTGTCTCGCGGCATCCGGCCCTGGCCGCCGAGCCGCCGCCGATCGCCGCCGCCGCCGACCTGAACGCCGCCCTGCCGGAGGTGGCGTCCTTGTTCCGGCAGGCCACGGGAAAGGCCGTGAACCTGACGTTCGGCTCGTCGGGCAACTTTGCCCAGCAGATCCGCAACGGCGCGCCGTTCGAGGTCTTCCTGTCGGCCGACGAGGGCTACGTGCGAACGCTGGCGACCGCCGGCCGGACCGAGGGCGGCGGCGCGCTCTACGCCATCGGCAGGATCGGGCTCTTCCAGCCCAAGGGCTCGCGCATCCGCGCCGACAGCCGGCTTGCGGACCTCGCCGCCGCCCTGCGCGACGGCCGGCTGCGCAAGTTCGCCATCGCAAATCCCGAGCATGCGCCGTACGGACGGGCCGCCCGCGAGGCCCTGCAGCATGCCGGGCTCTGGCGCGCGATCGCGCCGAAGCTGGTGCTGGGCGAGAACGTCGCCCAGGCGACGCAGTTCGCCACCTCAGGCTCGGCGCAGGGCGGCATCATCCCGTTGTCGCTGGCCCTCACCCCGCGGGTAAAGGGGGCGGGCGACTTCGCGCTGATCGCGGCCGACTGGCACGGGCCGCTCCGCCAGCGCGCCGTTGTCCTGAAGGGGGCGGGCGCCACGGCGCGCGCATTTTACGACTTTCTGCAGGGCCCGCCGGCGCGGGGCGTCTTCCGGCGCCACGGCTTCGTACTCCCGAACGAAGGGCGCTGAGGGTCGCACCGATGGACTGGACCGCGTTTGCCCTGTCGTTGAAGCTCGCCGCCTGGACAGCGGTCGTCCTGCTGCCGCTCGGCCTGCTCACCGCCCGGGCGCTGGCCTTCCGGGTCCGGCGCGGCAAGGGCCTTCTGGAGGCGCTGGTCGCCCTGCCGCTGGTGCTGCCGCCCACCGTGCTGGGCTACTATCTGCTGGTCGGCCTGGGCGGCGACTCGGCCATCGGTCAGGCCTGGGCGCGGCTGTTCGGCCAGGGTCTGGTGTTCAGCTTCGAGGGGCTGCTCGTGGCCTCGGTGCTGGTCAACATCCCGTTCGCCGTGCAGCCGATGCAGCGCGCGTTCGAGGCCCTGCCGCGCGACGTGCGCGAGGCGGCCCAGGTCAGCGGCCTGTCTCCCTGGGCGACCTTCTGGCGTGTCGAGCTGCCGCTCGCCTGGCCCGGGGTGTTGTCGGCCCTGGTGCTGACCTTCGCCCACACCATGGGCGAGTTCGGGGTCGTGCTGATGGTCGGCGGCGGGATCCCCGGGGAGACGAAGACCATCGCCCTGGCCATCTATGACCGCACCCAGGCCTTCGATCCGGTGTCGGCCGGGACCATGTCGGCGGCGCTGCTGGCCTTCTCGATCACGGCGATCGTCATCGTCCACGCCCTAGGCGCACGGGTGGGCCGGCATCGTGGGTGAGCCCGTCGCCCATAGTGGTCTGTTGGTCCGGCTGCATCAGACGGGGCCGATCCCGCTCGATGTCGAGTTTGCCTGCCCGCCCGGCGAACTGCTGGCGCTGGTGGGTCCGTCAGGGGCCGGAAAGTCGACCCTCCTGCGCAGCATCTGCGGCCTCTATCGGCCGAAGGACGGCCATGTCGCCTGTGACGGAGAGGTCTGGCTCGACACCCCGCGGTCCATCAACCTGCCGGCGCACCGACGCCGCGCGGGCCTGGTGTTCCAAGCCTATGCGTTGTTTCCGCACATGACGGCGCTGGGCAACATCATGGCCGCGATGAGCCATCGTCCGCGCGCCGAGCGCCAGGCGCGCGCCCAAGCGCTGATCGAGACTGTTCATCTGACCGGACTGGAACACCGCCGGCCGGGCGAACTGTCGGGCGGACAGCAACAGCGGGTCGCGCTGGCCAGGGCGCTGGCGCGCGATCCCCTCGCGCTGTTGCTGGACGAGCCGTTCTCGGCGGTCGACCGCCCGACCCGGCGCGGTCTGCACGACGCGCTGCAGCAGCTTCGCCAAGCGGTGCGGATACCGATCGTGCTGGTCACCCATGATCTGGACGAGGCCGTCCGGCTGGCCGACCGGCTCGCGGTGCTGGATCACGGCGGCCTGCTCCAGGTCGGCGCCCCGGCCGAGGTCGTCGCCCGCCCGGTCAGCCAGCGGGTGCGCGACGTGCTCGATCTGCCGGGCGCCGCGTCGGCATGATCAGCCGGCCCGACCGGCGCCCCGCGGCGGTCTGACCGCCGAATTCTGAACCCATTGCGTCCCCAGGCGCTGACGTAGGGTCGCCGGGTCGCTATGACGGGGGCCTCCCGTCCGACGCCGCCGTGACCGCCAGGGACCCAATGCCCACATCCCACGCCACCACCTTCGTCCTCCTCGGCGCCTCGGGCGACCTGGCCAAGCGGATGCTGTTGCCGTCGCTGTACAACCTCGACGCTGACGGGCTGCTGCCGGAGGCCTTGCGCATCGTAGGGGTGGCGCGCGGCGGCGATCTCGAGGCCTGGCGGGCTGACGCGGAGGCGGCCATTCGCCAGCGCAGCGACTTCGAGGCCGCAGCCTGGGACCGCTTCGCCGCCCGCCTCGACTATTGCGCCGGGGATGTCACCAAGGCCGACGGCGCCGCCTGCCTGAAGGGCGTGGTCGGCGAGGCCGGAGCGTCGCTCATCTTCTTCTCGCTGTCGCCCAGCCTGTTCACAGCGGCCTGCGAGACCCTGCGGGCCGGCGGTGTGATCGCCGACCACACGCGGCTGGTGCTGGAAAAGCCGATCGGCCGCGATCTGGAAACCTCCGGGGCGATCAACGACGCCGTCGGCGCCGTGGCGGCTGAGCGCAACATCTTCCGCATCGACCACTACCTGGGCAAGGAGACGGTCCAGAACCTGATCGCGCTGCGCTTCGCCAACAGCCTGTTCGAGCCTCTGTGGACCAGCCAGACCATCGACCATGTGCAGATCACGGTGGCCGAGACGCAAGGGGTGGGCGACCGCTGGCCCTACTACGACGACTACGGCGCCATCCGCGACATGCTGCAGAACCACATGCTGCAGATGCTGTGCCTGGTGGCCATGGAGCCGCCGTCGGACCTGGAGCCGGACGCGGTCCGCAACGAGAAGGTCAAGGTGCTGCGCTCGCTGCGACCCTTCACCCGCGCCTCGGCGGCGCAGGAGAGCGTGCGCGGCCAGTACACGGCCGGGGCCGTCGAGGGAAAGGTGGCGAGCGCCTATCTCGACGAGGTGGGCAAGCCGAGCGGGACGGAAACCTTCGTGGCCCTGACCGCCCATATCGACAACTGGCGCTGGGCCGGCGTGCCCTTCTTCCTGCGCACCGGCAAGCGGATGCCGGAGCGGCGCACCGAGATCGTCATCCAGTTCAAGCCGGTGCCCCACTCGATCTTCGGCGGCGCGGCGGAGGGCGACCTGGTCGCCAACCGGCTGGTCATCGCGCTGCAGCCGGACGAGGACATCTCGCTGACGGTGATGAACAAGCGGCCGGGCCTGGGCGACATCCGCCTGCAGGCGTTGCCGCTGTCGCTGAGCCTGACCCGGACGCTGGGCGAGGACGGCGGCCGGCGGCGCATCGCCTACGAGCGGCTGTTGCTCGACGCGCTGCGCGGCGACCAGACCCTGTTCGTGCGCCGCGACGAGGTCGAGGCGGCCTGGACCTTCGTCGACGGGGTGGCCGACGCCTGGAACGAGGCGGGAATGGCGCCCAGGCCCTATCCCGCCGGCTCCTGGGGCCCGGCCGGGGCCTTCGCGCTCATCGAGCGCAACGGGCGGGCGTGGAATGACTGACCGCTACATGATCGAGGCCTACGCCGACGCCTCGGACGTCTCGCGGGCGGCGGCCGAGGCCATCGCCGACTGGCTGGTCGCGGGTCTGGCCGAGGACGACAAGGCCAGCTTCATCGCCACCGGCGGGACGTCGCCGGGCGAGGTCTATGACCTGCTGTCGACCCTGCCGCTGCCGTGGGAACATATCAGCGTCACCCTGTCGGATGAGCGCTGGGTACCGCCCGACTCGCCGGACTCCAATGAACGGCTGCTGCGCGAGCGGCTGCTGGTCGGGGCGGCGGCGGACGCGGTCTTCGTGCCCCTGTGGTCCGACGCGCCCACCGCCGAGGACGCGGCCGAGGCCGCCGAGGCGATGATCGCCGACCTGCTGCCGGCGGACGTGGTGTTGCTGGGCATGGGCGAGGACGGCCACATCGCCTCGCTGTTTCCCGGCAGCCCGGTGCTGGAGGAGGGGCTGGACCCGCTGGGTGGCAGCCTGGTGATCGCCGCGCCCAGCGGCGAACCCGCGCCGCCGCAGGATCGCCTCAGCCTGACGTTATATGCTTTGCGACAGTCCTATCTGATCCTTGTGCTGATCCGCGGCGAGGCCAAGCGGCGGGTGATCGAGGAGCAGACGGGTCTGCCCATCCACGCGCTGCTCGACGCCGTTGGAGAGACCCCGGTCCGGATCCTCTGGTCGCCGTCGTGAACAAGGAGACGCCCATGGCCGTCCCGCTGCATCCCGTCGTGGCGCAGGTCACCGACCGCATCATCGACCGCTCGAGAGATCGACGCGCTGCCTATCTGGCCCAGGTCGAGGCCGCCCGCGGGGCGGAGCCGGGCCGCGCCAAGCTTTCCTGCGCCAACTGGGCCCACGCCTTCGCCGCGTCCGATCCCAAGGACCGGCTGCGGGCGCTGGACCCGAACGCGCCGAACCTGGCCATTGTCTCGGCCTACAACGACATGCTCAGCGCCCACCAGCCGCTGGAGCGCTACCCGGCCCTGATCAAGGACGCGGCGCGCGAGGTCGGGGCCACGGCCCAGTTCGCCGGGGGCGTGCCTGCCATGTGCGACGGCGTCACCCAGGGGCGTCCGGGCATGGAGCTGTCGCTGTTCAGCCGCGACGTCATCGCCATGGCGACCGGCATCGCCCTGACCCACGACGCCTTCGACGGCGGGCTGTTCCTCGGGGTCTGCGACAAGATCGTGCCCGGGCTGGTGATCGGCGCCCTGGCGTTCGGCCACCTGCCGGCGGTGTTCGTGCCGGCAGGCCCGATGACCTCCGGCCTGCCCAACGCCGAGAAGGCCCGGGTGAGGGCGCTGTTCGCCGAGGGCAAGATCGGGCGCGAGGAGCTGCTGGCCGCCGAGCAGGCCAGCTATCATGGCCCGGGCACCTGCACCTTCTACGGCACCGCCAACTCCAACCAGATGCTGATGGAGATGATGGGCCTGCATCTGCCCGGCTCGGCCTTCATCCATCCCAACACCGACCTGCGTGACGCACTGGTCAAGGCGGCGGCGCGGCGCTGCGCCCAGATCGGGCCCCGCTCCAACGACTGGATCCCGGCCGGCCAGGTGGTCGACGAGAAGGCCATCGTCAACGGCGTCGTCGGGCTGATGGCCACCGGCGGCTCGACCAACCACCTGCTGCACCTGGTCGCCATGGCGGCAGGGGCCGGGGTGCTCCTGACGCTCGAGGACTTCGACGCCCTGTCGCGGGTGACGCCGCTTATGGCGCGCGTCTATCCCAACGGCGGCGCCGACGTGAACCACTTCCACGCGGCCGGCGGCATGGCCTTCGTGATCCGCGAGCTGCTGGCGGCGGGTCTGGCGCATGACGACGTGCTGACCATCGCCGGCCGGGGTCTGAGCCGCTACGCCCGCGAGCCGCACCTGCAGGACGGCGAGCTGGTCTGGAAGGACGGTGCGAGCGTCAGCCTCGACACCGACATCCTGCGGCCGGTCGCCGCCCCGTTCGAGGCCGAGGGCGGCATCCGCCAGCTGACCGGGCCGCTAGGCCGGGGGGCGATCAAGGTCTCGGCGGTCAAGCCCGAGCACCGGGTGATCTCCGCGCCGGCGGCTGTGTTCGAGACCCAGGAAGCGATGGTGGAAGCCTTCAAGCGGGGCGAACTGGACCGCGATGTCGTGGTGGTGGTGCGCTTCCAGGGACCGCGCGCCAGCGGCATGCCGGAGTTGCACAACCTGACCCCGTCGTTGGGCGTGCTGCAGGACCGGGGACACCGGGTGGCGCTGGTCACCGACGGGCGGATGTCCGGCGCCTCGGGCAAGGTGCCGGCGGCCATCCATGTAACGCCTGAGGCGGCGGTCGGCGGGCCACTGGCCCGGGTGCGCGACGGCGATCTCATCACCCTGGACGCCGTGGCCGGGACCCTGACGATCGAGGCAGATCTGGCCGTCCGTCCGGACGCCGCAACGCCGCCGTCGGGGACCGGCTACGGCCGCGACCTCTTCGCCGCGTTCCGCCACACGGTCGGGGCGTCCGACGCCGGTGCGTCGATTTTCTGACCCGATCTTCCGCCTGCGGCGAACCGCCACGTCGAACCGGGCCGGGCGGCTGTGCGGCGACAAACGCACCTTATCAGCGATAACCGCGGGATCCGGCGGCTTCGGGGTCAAAACCGTGCTCCAACAAGGTCTTGCAGGGCATTTCCCGCCCGCTGCGCGTCCGGGCGGAGGCTGCCCATTAGTTGGACGGCTTGGCCGAACATCGGTTGACGCGGGGTCAGATCATACCGCATCATCGAATTCTGTTGGCCGCTTGGGATTGTCGCGCTCCGTCAGGGTTTCGGGGTGTGTCGGCAAGGGCGGCTGAACGAGCGTTGCGGGGGCTGGTTGGCGCGGATCGCGGTGACCCTTTGTGGACCTGACCACCGGGCGGTTTCCGCCCGCGAGGTCCTGTCACTCTCCAATATCTCAACAAGATCATCCGCGGCGCCCACCGGGCGGGCGGCTGAAGTGCGTGTGTCCACGACCGCCGAAGGGGGGCCGTAGACGCTCACGAAAACCGTCGCGACCGTCGCTCAACAAAAAAGACGGCGCGGCACAGGGAACAACAGGGAGGGTAGTATGCGAAGAGTTGGCTATCTGGCCGGGGGGTCCGCCCTCGCCATCGCGCTGTCACTGGGTCTGTCGTCGACGGCCCTGGCGCAGGAAACCACCGAAGTCGAAGCCGTCATCGTCACCGGCTCGCTGATCCGGGGCACCCCCGAGGACGCCGCGCTGCCGGTCGATGTGATCGGGGCCGAAGAACTGGCCAAGCAGGGCTCGCCCACCACCGTCGACCTGATCAAGGGCCTGTCGGTGTCCAACGGCGTGCTCGGCGACACCAACCAGTTCGACTCCCGCGCCCAGGGCTCGGAAGGCTCCGGCTCGGTCAACCTGCGGGGCCTCGGCCCGACGCGGACGCTGGTGCTGATCAACGGCAAGCGGATGGCGATCAACCCGTTCGCCCTGGCCGGCGCCGGCGCGGTCGACACCAACGTCATCCCGGTCGCGGCCATCGGCCGGATCGAAGTCCTGAAGGACGGCGCGGCGGCGACCTACGGCTCGGACGCCATCGGCGGCGTGGTCAACTTCATCACCCGCAAGAGCTTCCAGGGGCTTGAGGCCAGCGCCTCCTACCGCAACATCGACGGCTCCGACGGCGACTATACCTTCAGCGTCATCGGCGGCTGGAACAGTGACCGCTTCAGCGTGATGGTCGCCGCCGGCTACCAGAGCCGGTCCGAACTACCGCTGCTCGAGCGGGACTGGGCGACCCAGCCCTACGAGGTCAACCCGGAAGGCGGCTGGTCGGCGGCGGGCAACCCCTCCACCATCATCCCGCTGGCCAACACCGCCACCATTCACCGCGACACCGGCTGCGCCGCCCTCGGCGGCCGCACCGGCTTCAGCGGCGCCACGCCGGTCTGCCAGTGGCAGTACACCGAGTGGGACAACCTGGTCGAAAAGGAAGATCGCTGGCAGCTCTATGGCCAGATCGACGTCGATCTGAGTGACACGACCAAGTTCCACGCCGAGGCCTTCTACTCGAAGACCGAAGTGCCGGAATGGAAGACGTCGCCGTCCTACGCCCTGCTGGCCGTGCCTGACGGGGTCACCTCTCCGGTTCCCGGCCGCTACTACATCCCGCCGACCAACCCGGGTCTGATCGCCTATGCCGCGGCCAACCCCGGCTACAACATGGCCTTCGGCGCCCTGGTCGTCGCCAACCGACCCTACGCCATGGGCGGCAATCCGGCGTTCGACTACGGGGCGTCCACCGGTGAGCGGGAATATGACGCCTACCGCCTCGCGGCCGACCTGAGCGGCACGTTCGACAACGGCGTCAACTGGAGCTTCGGCGCCCAGTACAGCGAGGAGAAGGGTTACCGCTCCGGCTACGACACCATCGTGGGCCGCTACCAGCTCGCGCTGCGCGGCCTCGGCGGCGCCAACTGCAACGGCATTCGCGCCGGCCTCGCCGGCTCGACCTGTGAATGGGCCAATCCGTTCTCGAACGGCGTCCCCGGCAACGCCATCACCGGCACGGCCAACCCGAACTTCAACCCCGCCCTGGCGGACAGCAAGGAACTCGCGGCCTGGATCTTCCCCAAGCTCGAGACCGAGCAGACCTCCAGCCTGTTCGTCGTCGAGGGCCTGTTGTCGGGTCAGCTCGAGGCCCTGCAACTGGGCGGGGGCAATGCGGCCTGGGCGCTCGGCGTGCAGTTCCGCAAGTCGGGATTCGAGACCTGGTACAATGACATCTCGAACCGTGACCTGAATCCCTGCCTCAACACCCCGATCAACGGCAGCACGACCTGCACGGCCCCCCAGGGTCCGTTCGCCTTCCTCGGCGTCGGCAGCCCGGTGGATCTCACACAGGACGTTCGGTCGGTGTTCGGTGAACTGGTCCTGCCGTTCAGCGACACGTTCAACGCCACCCTGGCGGCGCGGATCGAGGACTACGGCGGCTCTGTCGGCCACACCTTCGACCCGAAGCTGTCGGTCCGCTGGCAGGTGATCGAACCCCTGGCCCTGCGCGGGTCGATCGGCACCACCTTCCGGGCCCCGACCGCCGGCCAGGTCAACGGCACCAACTTCGTCACCTCGCTGCAGGCCATCCTCGGTGTGTTCCGCGCCGTGGATATCTACGGCAACGACGATCTGCAGCCGGAAACCGCCACCACCTACAGTGTCGGCGCCATCCTGGAGCTGGGTAACTTCAAGGCCACGCTCGACTACTGGAACTTCGACTTCCAGGATCCGATCACCACCGAACCGGTGGCCGGCCTGGTCAACGCGGTGTTCCCGGGTGGCGTCGCCAACTGCGCCCATCCGCTGGCCACCCGGTTCACGTTCCAGAACAACACCTGCTCGGTCGCCAACATCGCCCGCCTGCAGACGCGAACGGTCAATGGCGCGGCGGTCCAGACCTCGGGCATCGACCTGCTGGCCGACTACACCATCGACGATGTGCTCGGTGGCACCCTGACCATCGGGACCAGCGCCACCTACGTGATCGAGTATGTGACCGACGACACCTTCGTCGAAGGCACCCTGGTTGCGCCAGGCTTCGACGCCGTGGGCCTGCTCAACTACCAGACCACGGCCTATCCGCTGCCGCAGAAGAAGGGCAACCTGTACTTCGAATGGAACAGCGGGGCGCACAACGCCCGTTGGACCATCCGGTATATCGACGGCTACACCGACCAGCGCACCGCGCCGTTCACCGGCTCCTACCGCGGTTCCGACCCGGCCGGCACGCCGTTCACCGTCGCGGCCGGCAAGCAGGTCGACTCCTTCACCACCCACGACTTCACCTACCGGGTGTTCCTGCCGTGGGATGTGACCGGCGCGCTGACCGTCGAGAACATCTTGGACGAGGATCCGCCCTTCGCCCGTCTGGACCTGAACTACGATCCGTTCACGGCCAGCGGCCTGGGCCGGAACTGGAAGGTCAGCCTGACCAAGAAGTTCTAGATTTCCTCAGGAAACGATCTGTCCCTTGGGGGCGGCCTTCGGGCCGCCCCTTTTTTCCTGGGTGGGGTGCGCACTCAAAGCCGCCCATCCCGGCGAACGCTCGGGGACTGCTTCGCGAAGCGTAGCTGTCCCCCAACAGCGTCGGACAGCGTTGAAGGACAGCTACCGGCTATCGCCGGAAGCAGTCCCTGATCTCCCGCGGGGATGACTCGCTGGCCGGGCCCTCTACCGGGTGAACACGCCCAGCAGCAGCGGCCGCGCGAACAGGGCGGCGACCTCGTCCAGCTCGGCCGACGGCGCCCAGACCTGCAGCGAGGCGGCGGCGTTGATCATCGAGCTCAGCATATGGGCGGCGATCAGAGGGTCGACGGGCCGGATCGAGCCCTCGGCGATGCCGTCCGAGATCATGCCGGCGAAACGCGCCGAGATCCGGGCGTAGCTGTCGACGATGTCGGGCCGGATGTCCTGCGGCAGCGCGCCCATCGAGGAGGCGCGAAGCAGCGGGCCGTGGTCCGAGAGCTGATAGTTGACCAGCGCCGCCGCCGCCGCGGTCAGCCGCGTCCACTGGTCGGCTTTCAGGTCCCGGGCGGCGAACTGCACCGTGCGCAGGATGGTGAAGGTGCGCTCGAAGCATTCGACGACCAGATCATCCTTGGCGTCGTTGTGGTGATAGAAGCTGCCCTTGGTGACGTTCAGCGCCGCCGAAATGTCCTCGACCGATGCGCCGCGATAGCCCTTCTGGTTGATCACCCGCGTAGCGGCGACCAGGAAGGTCTCGCGTGAGACGTCGGTGCTGGCCGCTTCCGGCGGCGTCGGGTCCGGCAGGGCCGGCGGGTCCCAGGCGCGTGCGCCGACCGCCAGGCCGCCGCAGAGAATGTCGAACATACGGTCGCGTATGCGCGGGTAGTCCTCGAGATCGTACCGGCGCGTCCAGGTCACGGTCCAGAAAGCCTGCTCGAGCAGCAGATGGGTTCGCGCCGTCGCCTCCAGCCGGGACAGGCCGGCGAACTCCGGATCGTCGAAGAAGCCGCGGATGGTGCGGAACAGGTCATTGAACGCCGCCGCCACCTGGCCCCGCAGCGGCTCATTGAGGGCTCGCATCTCGCTGAAGGCGACGATCGGCGCCGCCTCCTTCAGGCGGATCTTCGCCGCCATGTCGAAGAACAGCTCGAGGAACTTCGCCAGCCGCGCCCGCGCGCCGCTGACGGCCCCGGCCTCCACAGCCAGGGTGGTAAAGATGTCGATGCCGCGCATGAAGCAGGCGGCCGCCAGATCGTCCTTCTTGCGGTAGTAGTAGGTCACCGAGGTGGTGATCAGCCCGACCTCCGCCGCCACGTCGGCCAGGGTCATCCCCTTGACGGCGGATCGCCCAAGGGCGCCGAGCTGATTGCCGCCAAATGGGCCGACAACCGCAAGGTCACGCAGATCGCCTTCAAACCCGACTGGACGAAGCACGCCAAGGCCGCACCGTTCAAGCGCAACGACACATTGCTGGAGACCCTGCCGATCGGCGTCCTGCACTTCCCTGGCACCGGCATCCAGGACAACCTCGCCGACAAGGCGAAGAAGCTCGGCATCCCGGTCTGGAAGTTCGGCGGCGCGTGAGCGCCGCCTTTTCTCAATACGTATCGACGTCGAACCGCAAAGGCGGATCACCGGCTTTCCGCAAGACCGCTTTTCAGTCCGGTTCACCCGTCACCGCGATCCGGGCCGCGCGAGCATAGTGCGCCAACTCCGTATCGTTCTCGATCAGGCCGTCGAGCAGCGCCTTCATCGCCTTTTCGCCGGGCGCGATCAGGGCGACAAGCGCCAGCAGCGGGACGATGGCGAGGTCCTGCAGCAGGAGGATGGAGAAGGCGCGCTGGCCGTAGGGGCTCGTCAGCTCGTTGCGTTCCTCCATCAGCGGCGCGGCGAAGGCGGTGGAGGAGAGCGCGAGGCCCGCGCCCGCGATGATCGCGGCGCGGGGGCCGAGCCCCGCCAGCATGGCAAGGCCCGCCAGCGCCGCGCCGCAGAGCATCAGTTCGCTCAGTCCCAGCCAGACGATGTCGCGGCGCATGGTCCAGAGCCGCGAGGGCTTCAGTTCCAGCCCGATGATGAAGAGCAGCAGCACGACGCCCAGTTCAGCGAGGCCGAAGATCGAGTCCGGGTCGGCAAAGAGCGCCGCGCCATGCGGGCCGATGGCGATGCCCGCCGCCAGATAGCCGATGACAGGCCCCAGCCCCGCCTTGCGAAACACCGGCACGGCGATGACGGCGGCGGCAAGGAAGATCAGCGGATAGAGGAGCGGTGTCGAATGGAGCGCATGCATGGTGCCGCATTCTGCCGCGAAGCCTGCGCGGGGGATAGGGGCGCAAATAAAAAGGGCATCCGAAGATGCCCTTTCCATCGCGGCCTCATCCTTCGAGACGGCCCTTGCGGGCCTCCTCAGGATGAAGAATTTCTTCAACAACAACCCTCACCCTGAGGAGCGGCGCGCGAGCGCCGCGTCTCGAAGGGTGGCCTCTTCAGAACCCCGAAGCGTCGAGCTCCATCAGCCCGTCGGCGCCGGCGCGTGAGCGTTCGAGCCAGCCCGCCGTCAGCGGCACTTCGCGTTCCATCCAGTAGCGCGCCAGCGTCAGCTTGCGCTTGTAGAACTCCGGATTGCCTTCGCCGGCCTTCAGCTTCGCCATCGACACCTTGGCCATCTGCGCCCACATCCAGGCGAGCGTCACGGTGCCGAAGATGTTGAGGATGTCGTAGGAGGCGGCGCCCGCATTGTCGTAGTTCTTCGGCGCGTTCTGCATCAGCCAGCCGGCGGCTTCGCCGAGGCGGCCATAGCCTGCCTTCAGCGGACCGACGAAAGGCTTCATCTCCTCGATGCCCTCGTTCTCCTTGATGAAGGCGTCGAGCTTGCCGAAGAAGGTCAGCGTGGCGCGGCCGCCCTTCGAGGTCATCTTGCGGGCGACGAGGTCGAGCGCCTGAATGCCGTTGGCGCCTTCATAGACCTGGTTGATGCGCGCATCGCGCACGAACTGCTCCATGCCGTTGTCGCGGATATAGCCGTGGCCGCCATAGACCTGCATCGAGGCGTTGGCCGCCTCGAAGCCCTTGTCGGTGAAATAGGCCTTGATGACCGGCGTGAAAAGCTGGCTCAGGTCTTCGGCCTCCTCGCGCTCCTTCGGATCGGGGCTCGAGCGCGAGACCGAGAAGAGGAACGAGACATACATGGCAAGTGCGCGGGCGCCTTCGACGAAGCTCCGCGCGCCGATGAGGAGACGGCGCACGTCCGGGAAAACGATGATCGGATCGGCGGGGCCCGACGGGTTCTTCGCGCCGGTCAGCGCGCGGCCGGCAAGGCGCTCCTGGGCATAGGCGACGCCGTTCTGATAGGCGACTTCGCCCACCGCGATGCCCTGAATGCCGACGCCCATGCGCGCGCCGTTCATCATGCCGAACATGCCGGCCATGCCAGCCGACTTCGACTTCTTCACTTCGCCGGTTTCGGTTTTCACCGTCGAGGGGCGGCCCTTCAGGTGATAGGCGACGGCGTTGTCGAAGTTGAGCACGCAGGTCGCGTTGCCCTTGATGCCCATTTTCTTTTCGACCGCGCCGGTCGATACGCCGTTGCGGCCGGTGATCGCGCCCGTCTCCGGGTCGACCAGCAGCTTCGGCACCATGAAGAAGTTCACGGTCGAGAGATCGTCGGCGAGCTTGCCGTCCTCGCCCGGAATCTTCGCGATCACCATGTGGATGATGTTCTCGGTCATGTCCTGGTCGCCGCCGGAGATAAAGATCTTCGTCCCCGTCAGGCGGTAGGTGCCGTCCGCCTGCTTCACGGCGTGGGTTTTCATCAGCTTCAGGTCAGTGCCGCAATTCGGCTCGGTCAGGCACATGGTGCCCGCCCAGTCGCCGTCGGCCATGCGCGTCGCCACGTGCTTGCGCATCCAGTCCTCGCCCGTCGCCCAGAGCGCGCCCAGCGCCGCGCCCGACAGGCCCGGATACATGGCGAAAGCCTGATTGGCCGACGAGCCCATTTCGGAAAAGGCGAAGGTGATGACGGAGGGCAGGTTGGCGCCGCCCAGTTCCTCGGGCACGCCCAGCTTGTTCCAGCCGCCGTCGGCATAGGCCTTGAAGGCTTCCTTGAAGCCCTTGGGCGTGCGCACCACGCCGTTTTCGAGATGGCAGCCTTCCTCGTCGCCCGACTGGTTCAGCGGCTGCAGCACTTCCTCGCAGAACTTCGCGCCGCCTTCGAGGATCGCCGAGGTCATGTCCGGCGTCATCTCGGCAAAGCCCGGCAGATCGGTCCGCTTCTCGATCTGGAGAAGCTCATGAAACAGAAACAGGAAGTCTTCAACCGGGGCCTTATAGCTCGGCATGGCGCGCTCCGTAGCAGCTTTCAACAATGTCAGTAGGCGGGCCGGATAATGCTATGGGACGTAGGGGAAGGCAAGTGGGGTGGGTGAATTTCAGGAAGGCTCAGCTCCGGCGAGCGCCGTCCGCGTCGAATTCAGCGAGTTTGCGCATACAGAAACTTGATGGCATCGCGAACGACAAACACGAGATTTCGGAGCGCCGCAATCTCTCCGGAATCATTTAGAAGGTGCGTGTTAAATCCAGACTTTCCATACACCGCAAAAGATATCGGGATTCCATGACGAGGAAGATTATGTCGTCGCCCATGCAGATCGCTTTTGATGTGTTTGAAATCGTGCGCGACGAGGTCGACAAGGAAAAAATCCGGAGACTCTTTGCTCCATTTTTCTCTGAGACCCGCTGTCCTTCTCGGGTAAGCCGCGCGATCGACGGCGTGAAATGTCGCGGCACATGCAAGATATGCATGGCGAAGCGACGTCGGATTCTGCTGAAACTCAAGGAAGGTGGGTTCCACTATTGTCTTCAGCCGACATTCCCCAAGTGGCCTGCCGCTTGACTTCAAGATCGCCTGATTTTGCT